>DGVD01000022.1 GCA_002395835.1 Bacteroidales bacterium UBA4293
TACTCCTTTTCACGCTGATACTGATAGATACAGAAGCAAATGGCGAAAAGCAGGAATACCCCACCGATGCTCAGCAATAGGTTTCGCCCGAAAACGCTACTTCTCGAAACAGTAACCATAACCTACACGTGTTTTAATCTGTTTCCCGTAGGGGCCCAGTTTTTTGCGCAACCGGGTAATGTTGACATCCACCGTGCGGTCAAGCACGAATGTGTCCTGCGGCCAACAATATTTCAGCAAATCCTCTCGGGAATACACCGTGCCCGGATGCTGGAGCAGGAAGGAAAGTAACTCAAACTCCAACTTCGTACACGGAAGTTCCTGATTGTCAAGGCTGACTGTCTTTGCCTTTAAATCAAGAACAATGCCCTCATAGCAAACCGTCTCAGCCGATATCCCGTTACGCATACCATGCGGATATACTCGTCTGAGCACCGCATTGACCCTTGCCTTCACAGTCTTCATGCTCAAGGGTTTGACAATATAATCATCAGCACCGATATTGAGTCCTTTTACCATGTGGTTCTCCCCATCGAGTGCCGTAATGAAGATGATGGGAATCTGCGCCATAGTAGGATTCTCTTTCATCTTATGTGCCATCTGGAATCCCGACATGTTATCCATCATCACATCAAGAAGAATCAGTGCGTATTCCGTCAGATTCAGCGCCAGTGCCTCCTCTGCAGAATTAACGACATCCACCTCGTATCCTTCCGTCTCAAGATTATATTGGAGTATCTCGCAGATGTCTAATTCGTCATCGACAACAAGTATTTTCATAAAAGCTCAAGCAGTTGTGAATGAAACAAATAATCATTTTGTCTACAAAGGTACCGCTTTGTTCATAGTTGTCGGAATAAAGCGTATTAAAATGTTATGACAATACTCAATGCCTCACTCTATGCTCCATTCAGCACTCCCATAGAGAATCGACGTAGTTGCTTTACTAATCGAAGAACTCCAGGTTCAATCTTACCTTGTAGGAGTGCCTTGTCGTCGTTTGAATCTACAAGCATTGCAAATACAGAATTCTAAGCTACGCCAGGAATTCAGTTTTGACCTAAACGATATTTGAAAGCATCTAATTTAAGAATTCATTAAGAAATTCTTGAACTCGGTAAAATCCTTAGAAAGAGAAATACTCTGCTTGGTTCCTTTCATGAATGCTTGGAGCTTGGCAGGGATTTCTATATCTGCACCCAGTATCTTATCCACCGTACTCTTGAATTTTGCAGGATGAGCTGTTTCTAGGAACAAGCCTACCTCCCCCTCCTTCAAACCTTCCTTAAGAGCACGGTATCCACAAGCACCATGAGGGTCGCATATATAACCCGTTTCTGCTTGCACTTCACGTATAGTGTCCGCAATCTGCTCATCTGAATAGGTGGCACCACTTATATCTGCACAAATTGCTGCATGGTCTTTACCATAAAGTTCGTAAATACGTGCGAAATTGGAGGGATCACCCACATCCATTGCATTGGCAATGGTCTGAACAGATGGTTTAGGCTCATACTTGCCAGTCTGCAGATACTTAAAGAAAATATCATTAGCATTATTGGCAGCGATGAAGCGCTTTACAGGTAGCCCCATTTTCTTGCCAAACAAGGCAGAACAGATATTTCCAAAATTACCGCTTGGCACGCAAACCACCAAATCACTAGCCTTACCCAGTTTTTTCAATTGTGCATAAGCATAGAAATAATAAAACGCCTGTGGGAGGAAACGGGCCACATTGATAGAATTAGCAGAAGTCAACTTCATATGCTGCTTTAAATCAGCATCCATGAAGGCATTCTTTACCAATGCCTGACAATCGTCAAAAACTCCATCAATCTCCAGAGCCGTGATATTCTGACCTAAAGTAGTAAACTGGCATTCCTGGATAGGACTAACCTTCCCTTTAGGGTAAAGGACATAGACATGAATGCCATCCACACCTAAAAATCCGTTGGCCACGGCACTACCAGTATCACCACTAGTGGCTACCAGCACATTTACCTGCTCCTTCCCCTCCTGGCGGATGAAATAGCCCAGTAAACGAGCCATAAAGCGGGCACCCACGTCCTTAAAAGCCAACGTAGGACCATGGAACAATTCTAAAGAATAGATATTCTCTTTAACTTTGACGACAGGGACATCAAAGGATAAGGTGTCGTAGACAATCTGCTTTAAGGTTTCAGAAGGTACATCCTCACCAAAGAACGCATCAGCCACGTTATAGGCTATTTCTTGAAAACTCAAATCTTCTATATGATCATAAAAAGCCTGTGGAAGAGGCTTTATCCTTTCCGGTATATACAAACCCTTGTCGCTAGCCAATCCCTTAACCACTGCATCGTGCAGCGTGGCCAATGGAGCCTGACCATTTGTACTATAATACTTCATATCTTATCCTATTGACATAAACAAATCCATAAATTCTCCACAGGCCAGCAGCCCATAACCACCTTCCACACAAGACACCTCGTCAAATTTATCTACCCCATCCGGCCTTATTCCTGGATAATAAATAAGGAAAGGCACCGGTTCATTCGTATGGGTACGAAGTTCACAAGGAGTAGGATGATCTGGAAGGAAACTGATAGCTATAGGCTCATTCCAGGTGGAAACCTGCTGATAGATAGGCCCTACAACCTTAGAGTCGATGTCCTCTATGGTACGAAGTTTCAGAGGGATATCACCTTCATGCCCAGCCTCATCGGGAGCTTCTATATGGAGATAGACAAAATCCTCTGTTTTTAATGCCTCCAATGCAGCTTGCACTTTGCCTTCATAATTCGTATTATAAAGACCAGTGGCCCCTGGTACCTCCACATTCCTCAAACCTGCATAATGACCTATACCCTTAATCAGATCAACAGCAGAAATGACTGAACCTTTCTGAATCTGTGGATACTTTTGAGAAAGCGTTTCCATGCTAGGACGAAAACCCGGACTCCATGGCCAGATGCTATTCGCAGAATCCTTCCCTTCTTCCTGACGCTTCAAGTTCAGAGGGTGCTGGGACAACAATTCCTGTGATCTCAAGATTAAACGGTTCAATAAATCCGCCGTAGCCTGTGCTTCCGGAACCTCGGCCTGAATCAGTAAAGGCCTCCAAGGCTGAAGTGGCACATCATGAGGAGGAGTGCATTTCAATCGCTTATCGCCACCCTTTACAACCAAAAGATGCCGATACTGAACACCCGTATAGAAGTGGACTGCATCATTACCCAATTTCTGGTCTAAATACCGAATCAGCACATCAGCCTCTTCCGTAGAAATATGACCGGCAGAGTGATTCTTCAGAATGTCACCTTCCAAACAAACTATATTACAACGCATAGCCATATCACCTGGACGCATCTCATAGCCAATACTGGCAGCTTCCAAGGAGCCACGGCCCTCATATACCTTATGCTGGTCATATCCTAAAATTGAAGAATTTGCCACCTCGCTTCCCGGATGGAACCCTTCAGGAACAGTCTGCAAACGACCACAGCGACCCATTTTAGCCAACAAATCGATATGGGGAGTATGAGCATACTGATACAAGGTCTTTCCTCCCAAAGAAGGACATGCCCAGTCGGCAGATCCATCTGCCAGAATGATTATATGTTTCATTACCTTAATATCTTACACGCCCCTAGACTAGATGTTTGCAATGCTCATAATATCGGCAAACACACCCGCTGCTGTAACTTGAGCACCAGCCCCATATCCCTGGATAAGCATAGGATACTCTTTATAGCGTTCCGTGGTCAAAAGAATGATATTATTACTTCCTTCCAGATTATAGAAAGAATGAGTATGGTCTACTTCCTTCAGTTCCACACGTCCCTTTCCATTTTCCAAGGTAGCGACAAAACGCCAGCGTTTATTTTCCTTCTCCAATACCTTTCGACGCTTTTCGAACTCGGCATCCAAGGATGGTATGTTTTTCCAGAACTCCTCCAACGTTCCACTGAAAAAGCTATCTGGCAAGAAGAGATGTTTCTCTACATCATCTTGATTCATCCGATAACCCGCCTCACGAGACAAAATAGTCAACTTGCGGATAACATCCTTTCCACACAAGTCAACACGTGGATCGGGCTCAGAATAACCTTGTTCTGCCGCCATTTTTACAGTCTTACTGAAAGGCATATCTTCGGAAATATTATTGAAGATAAAGTTCAAAGTTCCACTGAGAACAGCTTCTATCTTTAAGATTTTATCACCACTATTACGCAAATCGTTAATGGTATTAATAATAGGGAGACCTGCACCCACATTGGTTTCAAAGAGGAATTTCACTCCCCTACGGTAGGCCAGTTTCTTCAGCATATTATAATTCTCATAATCGGAAGAAGCTGCCAGCTTGTTGGCTGCCACCACTGCTATATTATGCGCCAGAAAATCCTTGTAAAGGTCGGATACATCCTCACTGGCAGTACAATCCACAAAGACAGAATTGAAGATATTCATCCCAATTACATTATCACGCAATTTTTGAATATCACTTTCTTCTCCTTCCGTGTACAAGCGCTCCCTATAGTCTTCCAGATTCAGACCCGGACGTGAATACATAGCCCTCTTGCTGCTGGCAATACCTACCACATTCAGTTTCAGATTCCTTTCCTTCATGAGCCTATCATATTGTTGCTTGATTTGCTCAATTAGGCTGCTTCCCACCGTTCCTATACCACAAATAAACAAGTTCAGCACCTGATATTCCGACAAGAAGAAACTGTCGTGGATTACATTCAATGTCTTTCGGAGCCACTGGCTATTCACCACAAAGGAGATATTTGTTTCCGATGCTCCTTGTGCACAGGCAATCACGTTAATACCATTACGTCCTAAAGTACCGAACAACTTACCAGCAATACCTGGCGTATGCTTCATGTTTTCACCCACGATAGCCACAGTAGCCAAACCTTTTTCAGCAGTTATCAGGTTGATTTCACCCATCTCAATCTCCTTCTGGAATTCACGGTTCAGCACCTCACAAGCCTTATCAGCATCCTCATTCCGCACACCAATGGAAGTACTGTTCTCTGAAGAAGCCTGAGAAACCAAGAAAACACTGATACCCTCTTCGGCCAAAGTCTGGAAAATGCGAGAGTTAATACCAATCACACCCACCATACCTAAACCCGTGACAGTAATCAAGCTCGTATTGCCAATGGAAGAAATACCCTTAATACTTTTTCCTCCACTGTCAACCTTCTCTTTGATAATGGTTCCTTCACCATCAGGATTAAACGTATTTTTTATCAGAATAGGTATATTTTTATGGCATACAGGATAAATAGTAGGAGGATAAACCACCTTTGCACCGAAGTTGCAAAGCTCCATGGCCTCTATATAACTCAGTTCCTTGATGGTATAAGCATTGGAGATGACACGTGGGTCGGCAGTCATAAAGCCATCTACATCTGTCCATATTTCCAATGCATCAGCATTTAGAGCTGCAGCAACTATAGCGGCAGTATAGTCGGAACCGCCACGGCCCAGATTCGTCACCTCACCGGTTAACTTATCTCTGGAGATAAAACCAGGAATCAGGCTCAGCTGAGGTTGGTCTTTAAACGTCTCCAGAATCAGCTGATTAGTCAATTCTGAGTCTAAAATGTGCTTACCCTTTTTATTCTCAGTCTTAATAAACTCCCGAGAATCGATCCATTGGGCGCCTGTCAATTCTGCTGCTATGCGACTAGAAATACGCTCTCCATAGCTGACAATAGCAGCTAAAGTCTTAGGGGAAAGATCACGAATCAGGAAAACACCTTGATAAATATCCTTTAATTCATTCAGCAACTCATCTACCACATGCAATAGGGCCACCTGACGTCCAGGGTCGGTAATAATATTATGCACCATTTCATGATGACGGGATACGATTTCGTCGAATGAAGTAATATAGGAGCTGTCGCCCAAAGAAGCCTGGGTAGAGGTATTTATCAATTTATCAGTAATACCCCCTAAAGCAGAAACCACAACAATAACCTTTTCTTTATCTTTTGCCTTCTCAACGATTTCCTTAAGACTCAAGATGCTCTTTACGGAACCTACGGATGTTCCACCAAATTTCAATACTCTCATGCTGTAGATATTAAAACAGATACGCTACCTTCCAGCGCACTACTTATTGTTTCTAAAAAAATAACTGATTATAAAAACGATTTGCCAGCCTTTTTTCTGGCGCATATCACGTAGATACGCATTAAACTATCCCTAACCCCTAAGGGTTGTGGTGTATGCGGATGTGGTGGCCCACATAATAGACATAAATGTTCGCCCGTAAAATGCCATATTCCTATTAAAAACTTTGCAAATATAGCACAATCCATGGGGAGCACAAAATAAAAAGACAAAAAAATGCCCCATTCTGCTTACGAATCAACAAGAATGGGGCATTTTTAGGTATAAAATTGTTTTTTACAACTTCACTTCAACCTTTTTCCCAGTATATTTCACTTCTGTACCAGCAGCATCAGGATCATAACCCTGTGCCTTTGCAGCACTTACAGGAACAATAGTAAAGGTTCTTTCCTGAAGCATACCAGGGAAACTACCTTCACGGTCACCTATCGTCAAGGTCTTTGTTTCATCATTGTAAGAAACAGAAATCTTAGCAAAACGTCCAGCCTCATAGCCATAGTTTACATTCTCGTCTTCATAAAGTGTAAACTGACCATCAGCTCCTTCATAGACATACAGTCTGATATTTTCTGCAGGTTTTTCATCGGAATACTGCATAGAAGGGCCGTAAGGAAGGATAGCACCAGCACGTACATACAATGGAATACGCTCATAAGGAGCAGAAACCACCTTAGTTTCCCCACCATTGCTGACAACCTGACCAGTATAGAAATCATACCATACATTATTCTTCGGGAAGTAAACCTCACGCTCACGAGCACCGTATACATAAACAGGATTAACCATCAGAGAAGGACCCAGCATGAACTGGTAGCCGATATTCAGAACATTGGTATCAGTTCCAAAGTCCATGACCAACGGACGCATCATGGTATAGTCATTATAATGAACCATAGCAGCCAAAGAATACAAGTAAGGCATCATGCGGTAACGCAAGTTCAGGTAATACTGAATGCTCTTATAGGCTGGATGATTCTCTGGTGCTATACTCCAAGGCTCACGGAATGGGAACTGGCCATGTGAACGATACATAGGAGCAAAGGCACCAAACTGATGCCAACGGGCATTCAGCTCACGCCATTCTTTCAGATCTGCATTCTCCACACCTGTCTTGTCGAAATTCTCCTGTGCTGCAAAGTAGCGGCCTTCTACTGAGAATCCACCGATATCCTGGCTCCAGAAAGGAATACCAGAGATACTGAAGTTCAAACCAGCAGTGATCTGAGCTTTCATATCTTCCCAACGAGTACCGATATCGCCACTCCAAGTAGCAGTAGAATAACGCTGCAAACCTGGGAAGCCGCTACGAGTGAGCAAGAATACACGACGATTCTCTGGAGAGAACTTATTGCCATAACCATTCTGATTCCAATCTGTCATGCCAGATTCAGTAGCACGCTGGCCGTCATAAATAGCCTCTGCATTGACAATAGAATAAGTATTGAAATACTGGTCAGAAGAACCTAAGTAAGTTGGGCCACAAAGGTCTTTACGATAGCGCAAGTCTGTACAGTCGCGTACATTAGGCTCTGAAGCATCCATCCACCAGGCATCCATTCCTAGAACACCTAATTTCTCATGCATCTGACGCCAGAATATCTTTCTTGCCTCTGGAGCGTAAGCATCATAGAAACCATAGTGATAACCAGGCCAGATCCAATCCACCAGACTATCCTTTAGAGACTGCTGGTACATATAACCCTTATCATTCAGTTCCTTAAAGTTGTCTGTAGTAGGATAGAACTTAGGCCAGCAACTGATCATAATTTTAGCATGCTGAGCATGAACACTGTCAACCATTGCCTTAGGGTCAGGGAAGCGCTCTTTATCGAACTCATGAGAGCCCCAACTTTCTACTGGCCAATATGACCAGTCTTCCACAATATTATCAATAGGCAACTGACGACTACGGAAGCCAGCCAAAGCAGTCAACAACTCATCGGAAGTCTTATAACGTTCACGACTCTGCCAATATCCCAGTACCCATTTAGGCATAATCTGAGCTTTTCCCGTCAGCGAGCGATACCCTGAAATAACCTCATCCAAATTCTCACCTGCCATGAAATAATAATCCAACTGAGGAGTCATTTCACTCCAGATGGAAAGTTTCTGCTGTACCTCTTCTGCCACAGGAGCTAAAGCACGCAATCCGCAATAGGCCTCACCACCATCAGGTTTCCACTCAATACGAATGCTATAATGCTTACCTGCTTCCAAGTTCACATTAAACTTACGGGCATTAGGATTCCAAGCTGTACGCCAAATCTCCTGATCCCCACCTTTGCCTGCCACATTTTCAGTATAGACAGACTTACCATCAATAAAGATTTTCTGATAACCTGAATAATAGTGCAGGAACCGGTATTCACCAGTAGCTTGAGGTACGATTTCACCTTCATAAACCACGGTAGCTTTAGCCAATGGATATTGTGGCAAGTTTTTAGCTGATTTCAGATTCTCAAAGTAGATAGAATCCTCTCGACGCACCAACACTTTTTCTTCAGGTGAAGAATAAGTACCTGTGAGTGCACCCTCTTTACCATCCTTATCAATTAAAGTGAAAAGCTTGTACAGCTGCTCATAGTCATTAGGGTTACCGAAACGACAAAGAGAATAGCTATCCAGCAACACGCCATAATTCTTATTGGAAACGACAAAAGGAATAGAAACCTTAGTATTATACTGGAAAAGTTCCTCATTTTTGCCCTTATAGTTCCAGTCATCAGCCTGATGCTGACCTAAGCCATAGAAAGCCTCATCGGCTGGCGATTCAAAAATAGTCTGAATAGACCAACCGTTATAAGTCTTATCTTCACCATTAGCCTGAGTCTGAGTAACCTGATAAGGTTGGAACAGTTTACCTCCACCCTTCTGCTCCTGCAGAATAACATTGCCTTTCAAATCCGTAAACCAGACTTCGCCCGTGGTTCTCAACACATTAGCCCGAATACACTGGGTAGCCAGGACGATGGTATCGCCCAATTCCTCCACTGTATAAGAAGCCTTTTCAGCCTGAGGTACAATGATCAAACTTTGAGGATCAGCAAACTTATCCTCCGCAGTGGCACTTACATGGATGATTTTATCTCCCATGACTTGAAGACGCACCAACTTTGGGCTATTCTCCTGAGCCTGCTGTACAGGAATAATGATGCCCTGATCTGTCTTCTTGTAAGCACCAGTCGAACAGCTTGCCAATAACAAAGCTGAAACGATTGTAAGTACAAAATTGGTTGTTTTCATAATTATTTGATTTGATAAATATATTCAGCTAAACGTTCTGCACATCGTTCACCATCCACGCCCGCAGAGACAATTCCCCCTGCGTAGCCCGCTCCTTCACCACAAGGGAATAATCCCTGAACACGAATATGCTGCAGAGACTCATTATCCCTTACGATGCGCACAGGCGAAGATGTACGGGTTTCCACACCTATCATAGTAGCCTCATTGGTCAAAAAGCCATGCGACATCTTTCCAAACTGAAGAAAACCCATCTTCAATCTCTCCGTAATAAACTTAGGCATCCAGAAATGGAGAGGAGAAGCGATAAGGCCTGCCACATAACTAGAAGAAGGCAAATCGGCACTGAGTCTTCTATTCACAAAATCGCTCATACGCTGGGCTGGAGCCGTCTGTTTCATATTGCCGGCAATCCAAGACTGCCTTTCAAGAGCATCTTGAAATAACAACACACTCAATGGATGAGTCGCCATACCTCCTCCCCCTTCACGAGGATTCACGCATTTGGGAAGATTCTTCAAGCAGCCCATAATCTGTTCTGCTTCTTCAGACGGTTTCACTTTCACATAATCCTCTATCATAGACAAGAGGGACGAATCACCTAAATCTTCGGGATGCAATTCCACCACCATACCCGAATTACTCCACTTACTTCCACGATTACTAGGCGACATACCGTTGACAACCAATTGTTCCGGCCCACTGGCTGCAGGAACCACAAAACCACCCGGGCACATACAGAAACTATATACACCCCGGTTGTCAACCTGATGCACAAAGCTATATTCAGCAGCCGGTAAATACTTTCCACGACCTTCTTTTCGGTGGTATTGAATCTGGTCAATCAGGGCAGAAGGGTGTTCCAAACGAACCCCGACAGCCAGTCCTTTGGCTTCTATTTCTATTCCAGCGTGATACAAATAACGATATACATCACGAGCAGAATGACCTGTAGCCAAGATTACAGGACCTCGGAACTCTCTTCCATCTTCACACCGAATACCTACCACCTTATCATGCTCCAGCAGCAAACCCGTCATTTTGGTCTGAAAATGCACTTCACCTCCACAGGCCAAAATCTGATTACGCATATTCTCTATGACACGAGGCAACTTATCAGTTCCTATATGCGGGTGGGCATCAGCCAATATATTAGGGCTGGCCCCATGCTGGCAGAAAACATTCAATATCTTTTCCACATTACCCCGCTTCTTGCTTCGGGTGTAAAGTTTACCATCGGAAAACGCGCCTGCACCACCTTCCCCAAAACTATAATTGCTTTCACTATCAACCAAATGAGTCTTCGGAATGGCAGCAATATCCTTTTTACGGTCACGAACATTCTTGCCTCGTTCCACCAACACAGGACGGACACCTAGTTCTACTAAACGCAAGGCAGCAAACAACCCTCCAGGCCCTGCACCCACAACGATAGCTTCGGGCTTTCCTTCCACATTCGGATAATCAACACGCACATAAGGTTCATCTTGAGGATATTCATTCACATAAGCACGAACCTTCAGGTTCACAAAAATAGTACGTTGCCGAGCATCGATGCTTTTCTTTAAGACACGGACAGCCTGAATAGAACGTAGATTTAGCCCTTTTTCACGAGCCAAATACAACGCTATATTCTGTTCGTTGGCAGCCACTTCTGGCAATACTCTTATCTGATATTCTTCTGTCATTTATCCAAAAAGTTCACGTAGAGCCTCCTCAACCTTCCTAACAGGAACCAACTCTATCTTAAAATGCTTTTTATCCAGTCCTTGCATATTACCCTTAGGCAGCAACATGCGTTTAAATCCAAGTTTCTCAGCCTCAGCAATTCGTTGCTCTATTCGGGCTATCGGCCTGATCTCTCCACTCAATCCCACTTCTCCTGCCATACATACATCGGGCTCTATACCTGTATCAATGTTGCTGGACAGAACCGCTGCAATAACAGACAAGTCGATGGCTGGATCGCTTACCTTAAGACCACCAGCTATATTCAAGAAGACATCTTTCTGCATCAACTTAAAGCCGACTCTCTTTTCCAAAACAGCTAAAAGCATATTCAGCCTACGAATGTCAAAGCCTATAGCACTTCGCTGAGGATTTCCATAGGCAGCCGTGCTGACCAAAGCCTGCGTCTCGATAAGGAAAGGACGAACACCCTCAATGGCAGATGATACGGCAACTCCGCTCAGCCCTTCATGACTTTCACTTAGCAACAGTTCCGAAGGGTTACTGACCTGACGCAAACCATCAGAACGCATCTCATAAATACCAAGTTCAGAAGTACTACCGAATCTGTTTTTTATACTTCTCAAAATCCGATACAGATAATGTTGGTCGCCTTCAAACTGCAAAACCGTATCTACGATATGCTCCAGAACCTTGGGACCCGCCAACGTACCTTCCTTGGTTATATGACCAATCAAGATAACCGGAACATTCTGTGTCTTGGCAAACTTCAACAACAAGGCTGCACACTCACGAACCTGAGAAAGACTTCCAGGAGAAGACTCCACAGTTTCAGTGGATATGGTCTGAATAGAATCAATGATGAGCAATTGTGGCTGCGTGTTCTTGACATGCGTGAAAATATGTTCCAAAGAAGTTTCACAGACAATGAGGCATTCTTGGCTTTCACCAGCATCATGAATATCTTCTTTAGGCTGAAGACGATCAGCACGCAGTTTCAACTGCTGGGCACTTTCCTCTCCACTGACATACAGAACCCGCAGATGACGGAGGTTCATCACAGTTTGAAGAATCAAAGTAGACTTGCCAATGCCAGGTTCACCACCAAGTAAAACCAAAGACCCTGGGACAAGGCCACCACCCAACACACGATTCAGTTCTGCATCCCTCAAGTCGATACGTGGCAAATCCTTCGTCTCAATTTCCCGAAGATTCCTAGGTTTTCTATTTTCTAATCCATTATCCAGCCCCTCAGGAAGAATACGAATAGAAGCAGACTCTTTTCGAATGACCTGCTCAACATAAGTGTTCCACTGACCACATGATGGACAACGACCAATCCACTTTGGAGATTCCTGTCCACATTCCTTACAAACATATACAACCTTCTCTTTAGCCATAGGCTTTCATTTGTGTACAAAGGTAACGAATATTTTACACATAGAAAAGAAAGAAGACACCATACCATTTAAAGTATCGGGATTAGGCAAATAGTGCAAAAAAATGGTCTGCAAACCGATACTTTCCGCTTGCCGACCATTTCCATTTTCTATGTACAAGTTTCTTAAAGAACAAGATTGACGCCTACAGCAAAACAAGTCTTGTCCATTTTATCGGAGTCGAATAAGAATTGGTGCTTAATCTCCCCGAAAACGCAGACCTGATCAGTAAGGAAATAGCGGACACCACCACCTACATTTGTACCAAGTTTGTTACGGGTATCACCGTCACCATTACGATTTCTTCCATGTACAAGACAACCACCCACTACTGGATAGATTTCCCATAAGTCGTCCAATTCTATATTATAATGGAAATCTGCATCAGCAGAGAATGTGGATCCATTTTCTGTGAAAAAATAATTGAAGTTCGGAGCAAAATCAATGAAATCCAATACTCCGATGGTTACTCCACCTCCAATTCCAAAAGTATTACGCACACCTACCTTCAAGTCTATTGTCTTCAATTGAGCAGAAGCAGTCAAGACTGAGAGAAACATCAACAACGTAAAGAATGTCTTTTTCATAATATAATTCCCTTTTTTACTAATATTTTGTGTAAAGATACACATATTTCAGAAAAATGCAGCTAATCTTTAAAACTTTTTCAATGCATACAATCCTTTTAAGATTCTATTAAGACATTTTGTCTAAAATAATTGTGCTACGAACCTTTTTTTGACTACTTTTGCAAAAATTTTTAGCACATATACGATGAAACCTAACACTAAATTACTATACAGGGTATTAGAGTTTACCTTCCTCTTTGTCGCACTAATCTTTGTTTCCTGCAAGAAAGATGAGACAGAGGCCGACGTTTACTACAGCTTTACATTGAATGCAGGTCAGCCGTCGGATGATGGCTATCCCATTTCCGAAGGATTAACTTGGAACTCTTCAGACCAGATTGCAGCAATCAATGTCACTTTGGTTCGAGAGATAGAGAAACTGAGTTATAACACCTCTTCCCAGAAATTCTCTGGAAACATGGTAAACATTCTTTCTGGAAATAATCTGGCATTCTTCTATCCTGCCAGTGCTCTTACCACAGAGCATAGCGACACGATTACACAAGATTTTTCTGTCATGTCGCAAGATGGCACTGAAAGTACAGTTCTAAATTACAGATACGGTTTCTGCTCTTCTGTAACCCTGAATGAGTTGAGCGCTTCTGCTACTGCTACCATGGAAGCAATTCTGGCTGTAGCAAAAATGAAATTCCTTCACAATGGTAGTCCTATCAACGACATTGTGAAAATAGAATTCCGAGCAAAAGAAGGCAATGTCTATGGCAAAAGAACTTTCAACTTTAGAAAGAAAGCTTATGAAAGCGGAACAAACAACAATATGGTGATTAAGAACAATCAAGGCCTAGATGGTTCCGCTGTCCTAGCCATGATACCAACGGACGATGTACTGTTGGAAGTTTCTGTCTTCACTGCTGACGGTTCCATCTATGTAGGAAACAATAACGATGAAGGAGCCATTGAAGCCGGAAATCTTTACGATTGGACTTTCGACTGCACGAAGGAAAACGGCTTGGCTCATATAGGAGATTATTTCTACAGTGACATGACCGTTTCCTCTGAGTTGAATGAAAACAAGAAGTGCATTGGAATCGTTTTCGCTTTGACCGACACAGAAGATGGAGACATCAATCGTACCCTTACGTCATCTTACCACGGCAGAATAGTGGCTCTTAATGATGTAAACTCCACTGGTAAGACATGGTCTACCATGCAGTACAATATCAAAGGCATGCCAGACTTTAGCACTGCTGATGGTTCATTGGAAGAAGGTTTCCTTCCATATTGGGATGGCAAATCATCATCTTCCTATTTTGAAAGCGGTCATATCAATATGGCTTTAACAGAAGACGGACGCATTGAAACTTGGCCTTCATCTGGACTTTTGAGCGACTTTAACGGCAAAGAAAACACAGCTTATGCTGATTCATCTGCCATTGTCTATGGTGCTTGTGGACAAGCTGCAGCCTATAGCATTTCCGGTATTACCAACAAACGCTGGTACTGTCCTTCTGGTGGAGAGATGGCACTATTATATGCCCAGAGCCGATTAGGAATTCTGTCTTCAGAGACACTTCCTCCATTCACAAATTTTGAAGCCAGAGGATACTGGTGTGCTGCAGAACGAGAAGAGAATAGAGCCTGGTACATTCAGTTTGCCACTGGAGGCGTATACGCAAACTACAAGTTGAGTTCCTATTTTGTACGACCGTTGATGCACTTCTAGATACATTATCACAAGTTTTGAGACATAAAAAAGAAGAAGGGAATGTGATTTACATTCCCTTCTTCTTTTTGTCGGGGTAGCGGGATTCGAACCCACGACCCCCTGCTCCCAAAGCAGGTGCTCTAACCGGACTGAGCCACACCCCGAATGTTTTCCATCTTCATGCACGGGAGGAGAGACTCGAACTCCCGACACCTGGTTTTGGAGACCAGTGCTCTACCAACTGAACTACTCCCGTTTCAAGCAAAATGGTGGTAGTCCCTAGGAGAGTCGAACTCCTCTTTAGAGAATGAAAATCTCTCGTCCTAACCGATAGACGAAGGGACCGGCCAAAAGATCGTTTCCGACCAAGAGCTGTTTCCGAGAGTTGAACTCGGGACCTCTTCCTTACCAAGGAAGTGCTCTACCACTGAGCTAAAACAGCAGGTTGCTCTAAAGAGAAACATTTTGTTGGCGGTGCGTACGAGGCTCGAACTCGTGACCCCCTGCGTGACAGGCAGATATTCTAACCAACTGAACTAACGCACCAATTTGGTTTCGTTCCTAAAGCGGGTGCAAAAGTATGATTTTTTATTCGTTTGGCCAAACCAATTCTGAAAAAAAACATCAAACAGGCCTATTTTTTTGTTTTGTGGCTACAAACTTAACTTCTATAACCTATGAAAAGCCATTATTGAATCATTCATTCAGTGCTCCACAATGAGGGCAACGACTATGCCTACTTGGCAATTTCTGTCCACAAATACCACACTGATATCCCCCTATTCCTTTGCATCGAGACAAAGCAAACCAAATATAAACGACCAAGAAAAGATACCCCACAAAGTAAGACGTGGTAAAAGTGAAAAAGATATAGCACACCACACAGATAGCGGCCAAACCGACTAAATACGTTACAGCATCGACAACAGGCAATTTCTTGAACACCTCATCCACAACTGCTATAATCAGGATTAAAATGCCCCAGACGCAAGTGATAAAACAAGCCAAGCCAAATGGCAAAGTAAAAGGGTTCAACGTGGGGTTATAGTAAAAATGAACCCATTCCTGTGGATCAAAAAGTTGAATGGAGCTATAGAAAGTAGCCGACACCGCTATCAATATACAAAGTGCCGTGGGATATGGGCTATCAATATCATTAAAATGAACGATCTGCAAGGGCTTTTTCAAAGACATACGATACAGATAGACCAAGATGGCCACTCCTATCAACAACAAGAACCAAAGCAAATGGCTATTACTGAACAGATAAATAAAAACAGAGATAGGATCATCCGGAACAACCTTATCCAGCAATTTCGATTCATAGGTCCAACCCAAAGTCTCTTGGTCCCTGGCCACCTTAACAAAGACTGTATCTATAGAATCATGCGGCATGAGCAGATAATCTGCCACTACAAGCAAATCTCCTTTATAAACTACAATAGAGTCCGAATCATGAGGTTCAGATGAAAGGATGATAGAATCGGCTACAACCGTAAAATTATAATTAATAGAATAATTGTGTTCAACCTCGAACTGCGTAGAATCGTTCACGACATCCAAAGAATCGTTGAGCGCAGCAGTACTACGCTCTGATTGAGAACAGCCCAGCAAGGAGCTGCAAGCAAGCAATATGAAAAGAAACCAGCTACTTTGCCGCATAAACCTTCATTTGACACTGTTTACAATCAAATTCCAAACGGAATCTTCGACCATCCTTAGAAATCAAGCTATAAGGCTCTGTAAATGGGGACTTGTTCCTCTGATGAACCGGACACCATCCCATCATAAACCGGATACAATGACGACAGTACATCAGAGCCTGACCTTCTACAGCCTTCTTCTCAAAAGCCGGTTCTACTGTCAACGCACCTTGCTCCTTATAAACCTCCACTGCTGCACGATTCAAGGCATTGGCCAAGTAAGTAAGATTCTTCCCTTGGTAAAAGCCCGTATGCAAAGATGACATACGTGCCACTTCCTGCCTATAGGTTATTTTCCTTACCTGAACCAGCTTATCGATAGCCATTCTTCTAGCCTCTGCCAATTGTGAAGAAGGGATAAAGAAATTCTGTGACAAGTGAATCTCAATACTTTCAGCCTCAAAAGGAGTATTCCCCAATTTTGAAAGCTGCCTCTTCAGATTATCTTGTTGTTCACTACGAGCCAGTTGCTTCTCCATACGAATAGGTAAAGCCACCTTATTGCCGTCCTCATCAGCCATGAACAATGAGAAGCCATCCGGAATCTCCCTCAGCACCATATCCACCCTCAGTTTTCTTTGAGCAGACGGACGACTGAGCAAACGTTCAAACTCGTGATCGTAGTTCCGGTACAAAATGGTATGAGGACGGATGTTCAATCTTTCCTGAGGGAAAAGTTTGTTTTGTTCCACCTTATTTATACGGAACCCATGCAGTTGGCCCATATCATCCCTATAGCAAACCCCATCACCATTGTTGAAATGCCTCGTCCCAGCTACTACAATATATCCCCCACGAGATTCCTTCACATACCCCATTTCTTCACCTAAAGATTTGGGAGTATCCAAGGAACAGATAGCATCGTTTCTTCCATGCAGGAAATAATCCGTAAAACCACGGTTGAAACTCTTATCCAGTTGGGGAGAGAAACTCAAGACAGAATACCCGGAAGAAGATCTTTCATATTCACTCCTCCGTTTGAAAATGGCATCCAGTTTTTTCCGATAATAGGCTGTGACATTCTTGACATAGGAAAGATCCTTCAGACGACCTTCAATCTTTAAAGAAGTAGCCCCTGCATCCAGCAACTGCTCCAGATTATCACTCTGGTTCATATCCTTCAAGGAAAGAGGATATTTATTCTTTCTGATAACTTTTCCCTTGGCATCTACCAAATCGAAAGGCAGACGACAGAACTGAGCACATTCTCCCCTGTTGGCACTACGTCCGAAACAAGCCTGAGACGCATAACACTGACCACTGTAACTGACACAGAGAGCCCCATGTACAAATACCTCCAAAGGCATTTGAGGCACAGCCTCGTGAATCCTTCTTATTTCATCAAGAGTCAATTCTCGAGCCAGTACAGCCTGCCGATACCCCATCTCATACAAATACCGAACCTTCTCCGCAGAACGGTTGTCCATCTGAGTACTAGCATGCAAAGGTATAGGGGGCAAATTCAGTTTCAGCAATGCCAAATCCTGAACAATCAGCGCATCGACACCAATCCTATACAATTTCCAGATGAGCTGTTCCACCACTGGAAGTTCCTCATCCTTGAGAATGGTATTCACCGTTACATAGACACGCACACGAAAGAGATGAGCATACTCCACCAGACTCGCTAGATCTTCCAACGAGTTGCCTGCTGCTGCTCGGGCTCCGAATTTCTCGGCCCCTATATACACAGCATCGGCTCCGTGCCTGATGGCTTCCATACCTATCTCTACCGTCTTGGCAGGAGCCAGCAATTCTATCTTACGGCATTCTTTCATCGAATTTGATTAATATCGTAAGGAGTCATCTGGTAGACGTAATAGTTAATCCAATTGTTGTACAACAGATTCGCATGCGCCCTCCAATGCACCAAAGGCCCTTTATCCGGATTATCATCCCGATAATAGTTTTCCGGAAGCTGAATAGGCAACCCCTTACCCAGGTCACGCTTATACTCATTGTCCAATGTATAAGGTGAGTATTCAGGATGCCCCGTGATGTAGATTTCCCGACCCTCACGAGCCATAGAAATACAAACACCCGATTCCGGAGACTCTGCCAGGATTTCCAGTCCCTCTATCTTCTCTATGTCCTCCCTCCTGCACTCTGTGTGACGACTGTGAGGCATGTAGAACGTGTCATCAAATCCCCGGAAAAGAGGACAGCGAGGGTTCAGAATTTGCTGTTCAAAGATACCGAACACCTTCTTAGGAGTGTCATACTTTGGTATCCCATAATGATGAAACATGCCTGCAAAAGCAGCCCAGCAGATGTACAAGGTGGAAGTGACATGTGTTTTGGCCCAATTAAAGATTTCTGTCATCTCGGGCCAATACAATACCTCGTCGAATTCCAACTGCTCCACAGGCGCTCCGGTGATAATCATACCATCGAAGCGCTGTGAACGCAGCAGTTCAAATTCCTTATAAAATGCCATCATATGCTCGATAGGGGTATTCTTGGAGGTATGACTCTTAAGTTTCATAAAAGTAATCTCCAACTGCAACGGAGTATTCGAAAGGATTCGGACCAAATCTGTCTCTGTTGTAATCTTTATCGGCATCAAGTTGAGAATCACGATTTTCAAAGGACGGATATCCTGTCCCTCTGCCCGTGAATTATCCATCACGAAGATGTTCTCCTTCTTGAGCAACTCAATAGCAGGTAATCTATCAGGTAACGTTAATGGCATATTCTAATTTTAAAAACTTTTATTACCAAACTGAAACTCTTTCCTCTTCTGGCAAATAGAGAGCATCGCCCTCCTTCACGCCAAAGGCTTCATACCAAGCATTGATATGAGGAAGGGTTCCATTTACACGCCAACGACCCAGTGAGTGAGGATCACTCTTGGTACGACGACGAATTTCCTCTTCGCGGATATTCTGTCCCCAAACACTAGCATAAGCAATGAAGAAACGCTGTTCTGGAGTCAGGCCATCGACAGTTTCCAAAGGATTCTGAGCAGTAGCATTCTTGAATGCCTGGAAAGAAACCTCCAGACCTCCATGGTCGGCCAGGTTCTCACCATTGGTAAGCTTACCATTGCCAAACAGACCAGGAAGCACTTCAATCTTGTCGAAATAAGCAGCCAGCTTATTAGTACGCTCCTCAAACTTCTGACGGTCCTCTTCAGTCCACCAGTTAGACAGGTTACCATCCTTGTCGAACTGAGAACCTTCATCATCGAATCCGTGAGTCATCTCATGACCGATAACTACACCGATAGCACCATAGTTGAATGCATCATCAGCCTCCATGTCGAAGAACGGATACTGAAGGATACCTGCAGGGAAGCAGATTTCGTTGGTAGTAGGGTTGTAATATGCATTCACTGTCTGAGGAGTCATGTACCATTCAGATGGATCTACTGGCTTGTTCAGCTTACGAGCCAACTCATCCTTCCAGTTCCATACACTGACAGCCTTCAGGTTCTCATACAGTGACTTAGAAGGGTCGATTTCCAAAGAAGAATAATCCTTCCACTCATCAGGATAGCCCACCTTGATAAGGAAAGCGTTCAACTTGTCATGAGCCTTCTGCTTGGTTTCGGCACTCATCCACTCCTGAGCATCGATACGCTCACCCAGAGCCACCTGCAGGTTCTTAACCAACTGCACCATTCTCTCCTTAGCTGCAGCAGGGAAATACTTCTCTACATACATCTGACCCAAAGCCATACCCAGGGTACCGTTTACCATATTGATGGCACGCTTCCAACGAGGCTGCTGCTCCAATCTACCGGTCAAAACCTTACCGAAGAAATCGAAATTAGCTTCCTGGAACGTATCAGACAGCACACTTGCAGCACCAGAAAGAACATTCCAACGCAGATAATTCTTCAAAGCCTCCAGATTCTCAGAAGCAATCACAGCCTCTGTCTCATGCAAATGAGTAGGCATACCGATATTCAGTTCCTTCACATCAGCACCGATGGTCTTGAAGAAAGAAGCCCAATCCAACTTGCTATACTCCTTGTTGAACTCATCGATAGTAAGCTTATGATAGATGTTCTCTGGATTACGCATTTCCACATTGCTCAAGGAAGCCTTAGCCAGACGAGTCTCAATACGCATAACATCCTGCATACGAGCCTTTGCCTGCTCCTCAGTATCACCCAGCAACTTGAACATGGTAACTACATGCTCCTGGAACTTATTACGGATGTTCACTGTAGCCTCATCTTCCTCTACGTAATAGTCCTTCTGACCCAGAGAAAGACCACCCTGAGAAATAGAGAACAGGTTGTCTTTACTAGATTTCATATCAGCATCAATGCCATAACGGAAGAAACCACCATCACCCACAATGCTCATCTCTGAAACAGCATTGAAGAACTGTGCCTTGTCTGCAATGGCATCAATCTTAGCCAAATCGGCCTTAATAGGTTCAGCACCCTCCTTATTCAGACGGACACTGTCTGTAACCAACTTATACACATCGGCTACCTTCTGAGCTACAGAACCTTTTGCCTGCTCCTTAGCTATGAGCTCATCTACCAACCCACGGAGCTGAGTGGTATTCAGTTCTGCCAGTGCATCGAAAGAACCATAACGAGAATACTCTGCTGGCAATGGGTTGTTTTTCATCCAGTTACCATTAGCATATTCATAGAAATCGTCACCTGGTTTCTTTGTCTCATCACGATTCTCCTTCTTAATACCCACGCCAAGTGGCTTGGTAGATGGAGAACAACTGTAGCATAATGCACCTACAATCATTGCGATAAAATAGTTTTGTACTTTCATAATTATAATATATTAAAGTTTCATCTCTTCTAATTCCATGGAGCAAACCTCCCACTTTTCCACCGCTGCATCCAGCTGTTTCTTCAGTTCTCCATGCTGGGTGTAAAGCGAAGCATCCGATGCCCCTTCTACAGTACTCATCTTATCTTCCAGCTCCGCAATTCTAGCTTCCAGCCCGGAAATCTCATCCTCGCAATCCTTCACAGCCTTTTCTGCCTTCCGGATACGTTTCTGGAATTCCTTTTGCTGCTCGTACGACAATTTCCCTTCACTAGGGGTATTATCGGTTACCACTTCCACTCTGCCTGAAGCCGAAGTTCCGCTAGACAAGGTAGAAGATGACAGCATATCCAGGGAATCCAACTGCTTCTTCTGCAAGAAATCATAGATTCCACCGATATGTTCGGTTACCCGTCCTCCACCAAATTCATACACCTTCGTGACTAGCCCATCCAGAAACTCTCTATCATGACTGACAACGATTACGGTACCGTCGAAATCACGTATAGCCTCCTTCAGAACATCCTTGGAACGCATATCCAGATGGTTGGTAGGCTCATCCAGAATCAGGAAGTTCACAGGTTCCAGCAGCAACTTAATCATAGCCAACCGGCTACGCTCGCCACCACTCAGCACCTTCACCTTTTTTTCCGAAGCCTCACCACCAAACATAAAGGCACCCAGAATATCCCGTATTTTAAGACGGATATCCCCTTTTGCCACCAAGTCTATCGTATCAAAAACAGTGATTTCCTCATTCAGCAACTGAGCCTGATTCTGAGCGAAATAACCTATTTGTACGTTGTGTCCTATTTTTATGGTTCCATCGTAGGGTATCTCATTCATGATACATTTCACCAAGGTAGATTTACCCTCACCATTCTTTCCTACAAAAGCTACCTTCTCCCCTCTTTTGATGGTGAAGTTCACATGATGGAAAACCTCATGGGAACCATAAGCTTTCCTGGCATCCTCGCAGATAAGTGGATAGTCACCACTTCTTACGGAAGGTGGAAATTTCAGATGCAACGATGAATTATCCACCTCATCCACCTCTATCGGGATGATTTTCTCCAACTGCTTGATTCGGCTCTGCACCTGAACAGCCTTTGTGGGTTTATACCTGAACCGCTCTATGAAATCCTTGATATCGGCAATTTCCTTCTGCTGATTCTCATAGGCTCTGAGCTGCTGTTCTCGACGTTCCACACGCAGGTTCACGAATTCATCATACTTTACCTTATAGTCGTAAATCCGACCACAGGAAATCTCAATCGTCCTGTTGGTTACATTATTGATGAATGCACGGTCGTGGCTTACCAGAACCAGGGCATTGCACCGTGAAGCCAGGAAATTCTCCACCCACTGAATACTCTCAATATCCAAGTGGTTTGTAGGCTCATCCAGCAGCAGGACATCCGGTCTCTGCAGCAAGATTTTAGCCAATTCTATTCGCATACGCCAACCACCACTGAACTGACTGGTGGGAAGGTCGAAGTCCGATCTTTGGAAACCCAGACCCTGCAGTGTACGCTCCAGTTCTGCCTGGTAGTTCAGCCCACCCATCATATTGAACCGTTCGTTCTCATGCGTGAACCGCTCCACCAGATTCAGGTATTCCTCCGATTCATAGTCTGTGCGTTCAGCTAGTTCTACATTCATGCGGTCCAACTCATCACGCATGGTGCTGATATGCTCAAACGCCAGTTCTGCCTCCTCCCGCACAGTTCTAGTATCACTAAGAACCATGACCTGAGGCAGATATCCGATAGTAGTCTCTTTAGGGACAGCCACCACCCCACTTGTGGGAGCCTGAAGGCCTGCCAGAATTTTCAGTAAGGTGGATTTTCCGGCACCATTCTTCCCCACCAAGGCTATCCTATCCTTGGGATTTATTACAAAGGAAACTTTTTGAAAAAGAGGTCGAGCACTGAACTCGACCTCCAGATTTTCCACTGATATCATCCGTTGATCAGAAGTAGAAGCCAAAGCCCAACTTGAATCCTACCTGACTATAGTCCTGGTCTTTGAAACTCTGGCTATAGAAAACTGCAGGTTCAATGGTTACAGTCCTGCTCAGGAAATAAGCATAACCCACCTCAGCTTTAATCTGGACATCATTATAGTTGCCACCATCAACATTTCTGTAATTTGAGTGCAGATATTTTCCACTCAGACCCAAATAGATACCATTCTGCTGAATGTAGTAACGAAGACCACCACCTGCAGAGAACTCCTGCAAATGCTTGTTTCCGTAGTCGATACCAACCTCAGCCACTGCAGCCCAGTTGTCTTCTATAAAAAGACCAGCCGTAGCGCTACCAGCCAGGCTAAACTTGCTCTGACCAGAGAATGACATCCCTACTTTAGAAAAAGAGGTGTTGATGTAATAAGTGTCACGCTCAAACTGAGCAAATGTGCTTACTGAAATCATCAGAGCAAACAAGGTAAAGATTAGTTTTTTCATTTTACTTATTTTTGAATGTTATTATTGATATCGTCTTCACGTTCCTGCGCCATCTTCGCCTTCTTTTTTAACACGAAGTAAAGAATGATGATGATAGCATAAGCTACCACGATGGTGAGGACTTTCTCTGAAGTGCTGGCCTCCGTATTCCGGGGAAGCAGCCAGATAAACATACCCGTGGTATAGATGAACAGCACCAGCGGGATGAGCCAAGGTTTCTTACTTCGCAGCATTTTCCAAATCCTCCCAATGTTTCTTTCTTCTGTCTACAAGCATATTCACCCTCTTGTTCTTCCAGTGCATGAAGAAGAGGAAGCAGCTCAAGGAAACAGCCACACCTATCAGGTATGGGAATGGACCCTGAACATGGAATCCTTCCGGTGCCACCAAGATATAAGTAGTGCAAACCCATACCATGAACAAAGCAGGAATCATGGTCACCACATAGTTCTTACCATTACGAGCCAGGAACACAGTCACAGTCCACAAGGTGAAGACTGCCAAAGACTGATTAGACCATCCAAAGTAGCTCCAAATGGTGTTGAAGCCATCGGGGTTAGAAATCTGCCAAGCCAGCAAAAGCGTACAGATGATGAACATCGGAATGCTGATGAGCAGACGGTTACGGATAGGCTGCTGAGGCAGGTTCAAGTACTCACCGATGATAAGACGAGCACTACGCAGAGCCGTATCACCACTGGTAATAGGAGCGGCAACCACACCCAGCAGAGCCAGGATTCCACCAAATACCCCTAACCAGCCGTCGCAGACGTTCATTACCACCTGAGGGGCAGAGAAGAACTGCACCAAAGTCTTGTCGCTCTGGGACATGAACGCATTGACTACGTCTGGAGAGCAAACCTCCTTCCAGCCATCGGCATAGAAGAAATAAGATGAAATGGTGGCCCAGATCAAGGCTATGATACCCTCTGTAACCATGGAACCATAGAAGATAGGACGACCCTGCATTTCATTCTTCATGCAACGAGCCATCAAAGGACTTTGAGTGGCATGGAAACCACTGATAGCTCCACAAGCTATGGTGATGAACAGAGCCGGGAAGATAGGCTGAGTACGACCGAACTTCTCCGCACCCAGGTTCTGCATGCCATCCCAAATCTCAGGTAGCTGAGGCATACGGATAAACAAGCCCACCATCAGTGCCAAGGCCATGAAAATCAAGGAGAATGCAAACAACGGATAGATTTTACCGATAATCTTATCCACTGGAAGCATGGTGGCAATGATATAGTAAACGAAGATTAAGAGAATCCACATAATCTCACTACCCCATATATTCTTCAGGATAATGGCTGGACTATACACAAATACGGCACCTACCATGAGAAGCAGCAAAACGGAGAATACCAGCATGACATTCTTCACCCTCCATCCCAGATAATAGCCTACCAGGCCCGGAAGACCGCACCCTCTGTGATGCAGGGAAAGCATACCGCTCATGTAATCATGAACTGCTCCGGCAAAGATACAGCCGAACACAATCCACAAATATGCAGCAGTACCGAACCACATACCCATAATAGCTCCAAAAATAGGGCCCGTACCTGCGATATTCAAGAACTGAATCATGAATATCTTCCATCCAGGAAGAACAATATAATCCACCCCATCTGCCCTAGAGACAGCTGGAGTAACTCGTTTAGGGTCTGGACCGAAGATACGCTCCACAAAACGACCATAGAAAAAATAGCCCGCTATCAGAGCTATCAATGAAATTACAAAAGTTACCATCTTTTTACTTTCTCATAAAATTAGGTGCAAATTTAATAAAAATCTTATCATCTTACATGACTTTTATCACAGAACTTGATGGGAATCTCAAAAAAATTATAACTTTGCACGACAATTAATCAAGAATTAACAGAATGACTAAAATAAAATCAATCATATTACCTCTTTTCTTCCTTCTCTTTTTCTGCCAGTCTGCCCTAGCTCAGATACCTCAGCAGAAGTATGAGACACGCGCAGTGTGGCTTACCACACTGAATGGACTGGACTGGCCCAAGACGAAAGCTGTCTCTCCTGCATCCAGGGAAAGGCAGAAGAGGGAATTGATAGCCATTTTAGATAAATATCAGGAACTTCACTTGAACACCGTTCTGCTGCAGACTCGTGTCAGGGGTTCCGTAATTTACCCTTCTTCCATGGAAGGATGGGACCCTTGTCTGACAGGAGAACCTGGAAAAGACCCGGGTTATGACCCTCTGAAATTTGCCATTGATGAATGCCACAAGAGAGGGTTGGAGCTGCATTGCTGGGTGGTTACCATCCCTTCCGGAAATGCCGATGTGCATAAAAAACTGGGGAACAAATCCGTTACCCGTACGCATCCTGCTATCTGCAAGAAAATCAAGAACTACTGGTATCTGGATCCTGGACATCCTGAAACGAAGGAATATCTGGCTAGCGTTTGCGCAGAAATGACTCGGAAATACGACATCGATGGGATTCACTTCGATTTCATCCGATATACGGAGAACAGTGCGAATACACTGGACCGTGACAGCTACCGAAAATATGGCAGAGGACAAAACCTGGCAGAATGGCGAAGGAACAATATAACTGCTTGTGTAAGAGCCATGTACAATGCCATCAAGGCTATCAAACCTTGGGTAAAGGTAACCTGTGCCCCACTGGGAAAGTACAGAGACACTGACCGATTCTCTTCCACCGGTTGGAACGGATACAATAAAGTTTATCAAGAATCTCAACGATGGTTGAGAGAGGGAATCATGGATGCTGTTTATCCGATGATTTATTATAAAGGCAACCATTTCTACCCCTTCGTAAGAGACTGGTTGGAAAACAGTTACGGTCGTCCTGCCGTCCCCGGACTGGGAATCTACTTCCTGCATCCTAGTGAGGGAAACTGGGTTCTAGCTGATGTACAACGGGAAATGAACTATTGCAGAAGTCTGGGACTGGGAGTGGCACATTATCGTTCCAAATTCCTGACAGACAACACAAAAGGCCTCTACGACTGGTGCAAAAAGGTTTACTATCCCTACCCTGCACTAGTTCCCGGGATGACCTGGCAAACCAAAGAAGTTCCCAATGCTCCTGCATCTATCAACGTGAGGTATTCAGGGAATGGTGCAGAACTGGATTGGAGCGATGTTTCCGACACGAAAAACAACACTTACGTGACGTACAACGTGTACCGTTCTGAGAACAAAGTGGTGAACATTAACATCCCACAAAATTTAGTAGCAGCCCGTTTACTAAAAAGCGAATTTAGAGACACGAAAGCAGATAAAAAATACTACTATGCCGTGACTGCTGTGAACCGTTTTGGAAATGAAAGTGCACCTTTACAGAGTGTCTCTGCTCCAAATGAAGGGCCATCGGATGTGGAATATGCACACGGTCAAGTAATCCTGGCTCCTGTGAACAATGTGAGATCCGTGCAGATTAACGATCTGTCCGGAAGAGTCATCAAAGAGGTGCCTTACAACACAAATATAGAGGTATCAGAACTGGAACCGGGAAGCTATCAAGTGGTGTTTATCACGCAAGATAATCGTAGATTACCTACTGGAATTTTCTTCAAATAAAACACCCTACATTAAGTGGCAATTTTTTACTCCCCTTAAGGAGAAAAAATTTTCCCTAACTGGCGAGAAAAATTTCGCTAGAAAAAGAGCCTCCTTATTCCACCAGGATAAAAGCACGATAACACGTCGTTTCTGAGATAGGATTCAGGGCTAAATAACCACTCACTACCTGCTCTCCATTTTTAACCAGAGGGTAGGTTTTCAGCATCCGTTCATGAATGGTAAGCATAGCCCCGGGTTGGGAAGAAAAATCTATTTTGAACATCCCTTTATGACCTTCAGCCAATATTTTCCTGCTTAAAGCAGAAGCAAACTGCCCCATATTGAAACGCAAATTGATTTCCACACAAGGGTGGATTTTAACCTCCTCCGAAGCATCTTTTACCAGCATCATATCCATCCCAAAAGGCCCCACATAGTTTGTTCCAATATTTTGAGATAAAGCTAGGGATATTTGTTCTTTTAAGTTCTTTAGCACCACGGAATCTTCTCTCCCATAACGACGAAGAATCTCTTCTTCCAGATACTCATCTGTTCCTAGCAGATTCCCTGCATACATTCCTTGTTCACTTGTGGAAAAGACAGAATAGCTCTGGAAAGAAACATGCCCTTCCCCATCGGATATGAATTCCATAGCAAAATCCAAGATTCTCTCGTATCGAGGTTCCAGCACCACCCCACCTTGCATCTGGATGGCTCTTCTGCACCAATTCTGGAGAGGAGCCTCAAAATCCCCACGAATAGGTTTTAACCCCTTACCACTACTGCTCCAAAGTTGTTTCATGATGACATCTGGATACCTCTTCAAGAGTTCTTCTATCTGCTGCAGTGAAGTGCACAGGAAAGATTCCCCCAAAAAAACATCCGGAGAAGATTCACAAAGTTCTTTCAGGGTAGAAACAGCTAAGGCACGAGAAGACAGTTTCCTGATTCCATCGAGGTATTCCCTAGAAGGGAGCTGCACGTTAGGGTTCCACCGATGAAGCATACGGCAGACAAGCAAATCCCAGCCCCAAGGTTTCACCTGATATTTCTCTACATCAGGGATTCGGGAACGAAAATCACAAACCACATCACCCTCCTGAGCTATCCAAGAAGGAAGAAGAGCTAAATCCTCTGCCATTTTGACTGCAGAAGCTGGAGGCTGATAATTGGCCCGATAGTTTGCCAGAGCCATATCATGCCATGGATTAAAGACATACAACGAAACCTGCTTCATTTCAACCACAAAGATAGGTTATTTCCAATTAACTTACAAATTACCCATAAAAAAGCATTTATCTCTTTTTTTTTGATAACCCCACTTTGCAAATCCAATAATATATTCTATCTTTGCACAGAATTTAGAGGAGATATTAATGGAGGCTTTCTATAGAACCCATGCTTACCTTGTTGAGCATACCAATGCTCCAGTCCGTCGCGCCCTCATGGACGAGATAGACTGGAACGACCGTCTTATCGGTATAAAAGGTACTCGAGGTGTAGGAAAGACTACTTTTCTTCTTCAATATGCCAAGGAGCATTTCGGTACAGACCGCTCCTGCCTGTATATCAACCTGAACAATTTCTATTTCCAGCAGAGAGGTTTTGCAGACTTTGCGGGTGAATTCTTGAAAAGAGGCGGAAAAGTGCTTCTGATAGACCAGGTTTTCAAGTATGGCGACTGGAGCCATGAGCTCAGAACCTGTTATGACAAGTACCCTTCCCTTCACATCGTATTCACCGGTTCCTCTGTGATGAGGCTGAAAGAAGAAAACCCAGAATTGAACGGCATTGTAAAGAGTTACAACCTTCGAGGCTTTTCTTTCCGGGAATATCTAAACCTCTACACTCGCAATGAATTCCCAGCCTATTCGCTGGAAGAAATCATAGCCAACCATGAAAAGATAGCCAAGAGCATTCTTTCCAAGGTTCGCCCTCTGGACTATTTCCAGAGTTACATTCACCACGGGTTCTACCCCTTCTTCCTGGAAAAGCGCAACTATTCAGAGAATCTACTGAAGACCATGTCCATGATGATAGAAGTGGATATTCTTCTCATCAAGCAGATAGAACTCAAATATCTGTCAAAGATTAAGAAACTCCTGTATATGCTGGCTGTGAACGGGCCAGGAACTCCAAACATCAGCATGCTGGCTAATGAAATTCAGACCAGTAGAGCTACTGTGATGAACTACATCAAGTACCTGGCTGATGCACGACTCATCAACATGATTTATGAGGAAGGAGATGATTTCCCGAAGAAACCAGCCAGAATAGCCATGCATAACACCAACCAGATGTATGCTATCTACCCTATCAAAGTGGAAGAGCAGAACGTGCTGGAAACCTTTTTCCTCAATACCATGTGGAAAGACCACAAGATGAGTACCGGGAAAAAAGGAACCTCCTTCCTAGTGGATGGAAACCAATCTTTCCGCATTTGCCCAGCAAAGCCGAAAGGTAAGATAAATCCAGACACCATCTATGCATTGCACCACATGGAGTTAGGACATGGAAATTTCATACCACTTTGGCTATTTGGTTTTTTGTATTAGAATATATTTAAAAGAATTACATAACTATTAATATCTATTGTATTATGGCAAAAGAAAAAAAATTCGTAACCTGGGATGGTAACACCTGTGCTGGACATGTAGCATACATGTTCTCAGAGGTTGCTGCTATTTACCCTATCACTCCATCATCTCCTATGGCGGAGCATGTTGATGAGTGGGCAGCTCAGGGCCGCAAGAACCTGTTCGGTGATACCGTACTGGTTCAGGAAATGCAGTCTGAGGCTGGTGCTGCCGGTGCAGTTCACGGCTCTCTGCAAGCTGGTGCCCTAACCTCTACATTCACAGCTTCACAGGGTCTGTTGCTGATGATTCCTAACATGTATAAGATTGCCGGTGAGTTGCTACCTTGTGTATTCCATGTTTCTGCACGTACCGTAGCTACTCATTCACTTTGTATCTTTGGTGACCACAGCGACGTAATGGCTTGCCGTCAAACCGGTTTTGCTATGCTTTCTGAGGGTTCCGTACAGGAAGTTATGGATTTGTCTGCCGTAGCTCACCTGGCTGCCATCGAGGCACGCGTTCCATTTATCAACTTCTTCGACGGTTTCCGTACTTCTCATGAGTATCAGAAGGTAGAGCTTTTGGAAGAAGATGACGTACGCGACCTGGTAGACATGAAGGCTGTATCTGAATTCCGTGCACGTGCTTTGAGTCCAGAGCATCCACAATCTAAGGGTATGGCAGAAAACCCAGAAACCTTCTTCCCACACCGTGAGGCTTGCAACCGTTACTATGACGCAGTTCCTGCAATCGTAGAAAAATACATGGCTGCTATCTCTGAGCGCACTGGTCGTGAATATAAATTGTTCTCTTACTATGGTGCAGAAGATGCTACTGACATCATCATCGCTATGGGTTCAGTAACCGAGGCTGCTCGTGAGGCTATCGACTATGCTAACGCACATGGTAAGAAATATGGTTTGGTATCTGTTCACTTGTATCGTCCATTCTCTGTAAAGCATCTGCTTCAGGCAGTTCCAGAGACTGTTAAGCACATTGCTGTTCTGGATAGAACTAAGGAGCCAGGTTCTAATGGTGAGCCTCTATTGCTGGATGTTAAGGATGCATTCTATGGCAGTGGTCGTACTCCTGTTATCGTAGGTGGTCGTTACGGTTTAGGTTCTGGCGATACTACTCCTTCTATGATTCTTAGCGTTTATGAGAATCTGGAGATGCCACAGCCTAAGGATCATTTCACTGTAGGTATCGTGGATGACCTGACCTTCACCTCACTTCCTGTTAAAGAAGAGATGGCACTGGGTGGCAAGGGTATCTTCGAGGCTAAGTTCTTCGGTCTGGGTGCTGATGGTACCGTAGGTGCCAACAAGAACTCTGTCAAGATTATTGGTGATAACACCGATAAGTACTGCCAGGCATATTTCTCTTACGACTCAAAGAAATCTGGTGGTTTCACCTGTTCACACTTGCGTTTTGGTGACACTCCTATCCGTTCTACCTATCAGATTAAGACTCCAAACTTCGTAGCATGTCACGTTCAGGCTTACCTGCACATGTACGATGTAATCCGTGGTTTGCAGAAGAACGGTCTGTTCCTGTTGAACACCATCTTTGAAGGGGAAGAGCTGGTTAACTATATCCCTAACAAGATTAAGAAGTACTTCGCAGAGAAGAACATCACCGTTTACTACATTAATGCAACCAAGATAGCTCAGGAGATTGGTTTGGGCAACCGTACCAACACTATTCTTCAATCTGCATTCTTCCGTATTACCAATGTAATTCCAGTAGAACTGGCAGTAGAGCAGATGAAGAAGGCTATCGTTAAGTCTTACGGAAAGAAGGGCGAAGACGTAGTAAATATGAACTTTGCTGCAGTGGATCGTGGTGGTGAATACAAGCAGTTGCCAGTTGATCCAAGTTGGGCATCTCTGGAAGATGATCCAGAAGTAGCAAACAACGATCCTGAATACATCAACAAGTTGGTTCGCGTTATCAATGCACAGAATGGTGCTGACCTGCCAGTTTCTGCATACAAGGGCATCGAAGACGGTGCTTGGGAGCAGGGTACTGCAGCTTATGAGAAGCGTGGTGTAGCAGCATTCGTTCCAGAATGGGATCCAGCTAAGTGTATCCAGTGTAACAAGTGTTCATTTGTTTGTCCTCACGCTTGTATCCGTCCATTCGTTATGGATGAGGCAGAAGCTGCAGGTTTCAAGGGCAACACTATAGAGATGAAGGCTCCTGCACAGTTCCGTGGCATGAGATTCGTTATGCAAGTAGGTGTGAAGGACTGTCTGGGTTGTGGCAACTGTGCTGATGTTTGTCCTGGTAATCCAAAACTGGGTGGTCCAGCATTGAAGATGGTTCCTTATGATGATTCTTCAGAAAAGGCTGCATTTGAGGCTGCTAACTGGGATTACTGCGTAAAGAATGTTCATTCTAAGCAGGATTTGATTGACATCAAGCAGAATCCAAAGAACTCTCAGTTCGCTACTCCATTGTTCGAGTTCTCCGGTGCTTGCTCTGGTTGTGGTGAGACTCCTTATGTGAAGTTGATTACTCAGTTGTTCGGTGACCGTGAAATCGTAGCAAACGCTACTGGTTGTTCTTCCATCTACTCTGGTTCAATTCCATCTACACCTTATACTAAGAATGAAAAGGGTCAGGGTCCTGCATGGTCTAACTCCCTGTTCGAGGACTTCTGCGAATACGGTCTGGGTATGGTTTTGGCAACTAAGAAGATGAAGAAGCGCATTACTGACACTTTGAACGAGCTTATTGCAGACGAGAAGACTCCAGAAGAGTTTAAGACTGCTGCACAGGCTTGGATTGAGGGTCAGAACGATGCTGACGCATCCAAGGCTGCAGCTGCTGCATTGAAGCCACTGATTGCACAAGGTGCAGCAAATGGTTGTCCAAAATGTGCTAAGCTGAAAGAACTTGACCATTATCTGGTTAAGCGTTCACAGTGGATTATCGGTGGTGATGGTGCATCATACGATATCGGTTACGGAGGTCTGGATCACGTCATTGGTTCTGGTGAGGATGTAAACATCTTCGTTATCGACACCGAGGTTTACTCAAACACTGGTGGTCAGGCATCTAAGGCTACACCAATCTCCGCAGTAGCACAGTTCGCCGCCAATGGTAAGCGTGCTGGTAAGAAGGATCTAGGTCTTATGCAGGCTACTTACGGAAACGTATATGTAGCACAGGTTGCAATGGGTGCAGATCAGGCACAGTGCTTGAAGGCATTCAGAGAGGCTGAAGCATGGCATGGTCCTTCATTGATCATTGCTTACGCTCCATGTATCAACCACGGTTTGAAGGCTAAGGGCGGTATGGGTAAGAGCCAGGCTGAGGAAGCGAAGGCTGTAGCATGCGGTTACTGGCATTTGTGGCGTAACAACCCAGCATTGGCAGAAGAAGGTAAGAACCCATTCCAGCTGGATTCTAAGGCTCCAAACTGGGATGACTTCCAGGCATTCTTGGAAGGTGAGGTACGCTTCTTGTCTTTGAAGAAGGCTGCACCTGCTGAGGCACAAGAACTGTATGATGCTTGTAAGGCTGCTGCAAAGCGTCGTTACAACTCTTACATCCGTATGAGTAAGATGGATTATTCAGATCCTGATCAGGCTCTATAAATCCATTTCTAACATAAATAAAAGCGGAGGCTCCTTCTGAGGCCTCCGCTTTTTTGCATAATTGTTTATTAAAACGTCCCTATTTACCTCTTATTATTTGTTTCTTCTATCATTTTGTCGTATCTTTGTTTTCGGTTGTTAACAAAAGAAACGTATGAGAGAGTTTTTCGCTGCAGATGGGTGGTTGAACCTAACTTTATCCACGATTCAAGACTATATTTGGACGTATCTGCTGATTGCGGTACTGCTGGGGTGTGCTGTATGGTTTACCCTTCGCACCAAGTTTGTGCAGTTCCGCATGATTGGTGAGATGGTTCGCCTACTGGGTGAAAGTGCGGTAAATGGGCCAACCCATCACAAACACATCTCCTCATTCCAAGCTTTTGCCGTGAGTGTGGCAACCCGTGTAGGGACAGGGAACCTTGCTGGTGTAGCTACAGCTATAGCTACCGGAGGTCCTGGAGCGGTGTTCTGGATGTGGATCATTGCCTTATTGGGTTCAGCTACAGCTTTTATAGAATCTACCCTAGCCCAATTATTCAAACGACAAAGTGACGAATCATTCATAGGTGGTCCCGCATATTACATTTTACATGGTCTTCATTCCAGAAGGATGGCCAATGCGTTTGCTGTAATGATTACGTTGACATTTGCCTTAAGCTATAATTCCATACAGTCGAACACCATCTGCAGTGCCATGAATGAAGCTTTTGGATTTGACAATCTCTATACAGGTCTGGTTATTGCGGCAATCTCACTTATCGTGGTATTTGGTGGTATTCATCGCATTGCTATTGTATCCAGTATATTAGTTCCTATCATGGCTTTTGGTTATTTCATTTTAACCATTGTCATTGTCATCATGAACTATGAACTAATTCCTCATGTGCTTCATGTTATTTTTGAAAGTGCATTCGGAGTGGGTCCATTTGCCGGAGGGGCTTTGGGTGCAGCCATCATGAATGGAGTGAAACGTGGATTGTTCTCCAATGAGGCAGGTGAAGGTTCTGCTCCTAACGTGGCTGCCACGGCTTCCACATCCCATCCTGTAAAGCAAGGCCTCATTCAGGCATTAGGCGTTTTTACGGACACTATCCTTGTTTGTTCCTGCACTGCATTTGTCATACTTATTAGTGGACTCTACAACTCTTCTGAACTACAAGGAATAGCACTTACACAAAATGCCCTTAACAGCGAAATTGGTTCTGTAGGCTCCATTTTTATTGCTGCAGCTATCCTTCTATTCGCATTTTCCAGTATTATTGGCAACTATTACTACGGTGAAGCCAATATTCGGTTTATGTCCCAGAAAAAATGGCCTGTAACCGTGCTAAGAATCTTCTCTGCAGGAATTATGGTCGTACTGGGTGCCGTGGCATCATTGGATTTTGTGTGGAGCCTAGGTGATTTGTTCATGGCATTATTGACAGCCATCAACCTGATAGCCATCAGTTTCCTATGCAAATATGCATTCCGTTTACTGGATGACTACCGTAATCAAAAGAAGAAAGGAATCAAAAGTCCGGTTTTCCATCGCAGCCAATTACCTGAAATAGAGGATGAAATAGATTGTTGGGAATAACATATTTGACAAAACAGCCCGGAATACAAATAAAATTTGTAACTTTGTAATTTGAAATAAAAATATCATATACTATGTTTAACAAGGAAATCTATATTCAAAGAAGAGAGAAGCTGATGAAGGATGTTGGCAATGGTATCATTCTGTTGTATGGTAATGCAGATGTTCCTTACAACTATCCAGACAACACCTATCATTTCCGTCAGGACAGCACTTTCCGCTATTTCTTTGGCCTAGATGTACCACTTATGGTAGGAATCTTGGACATTGACAATCACGAAGAATACTTGTTTGCTGACGATGTAGATATAAACGACATCATTTGGACAGGCCCCATGCCATCTGTTAAAGAAATGGCAGAAAGCGTAGGTATATATAAAACTGGCAGCTATAAAGAAGCAGGCAAATTCTTGAAAAAAGCACAAGCCTCTGGCCGACAGATACACTACGTAAAACCATACCGTTCATTTAAGATGCTGCAACTTCATGATATGCTAGGGCTCTCCATGGCTGAAATATCAGAGCAAGCATCTCATAAACTGGTTATGGCTATTATAAAACTGAGAAGCAAGAAGGAGCCTGTAGAGATTGCCGAATTAGACAAAGCATTTGAAATAGGTTACCTAATGCACACAGCAGCACAGCGACTTTGCAAGCCAGGGCAAAAGGAACAATATATAGCTGGTGTAATGGAAGGAATAGCCAAAAGCTATGGTATAGGTTTAAGTTTCCCCACCATATTGACTCAACATGGAGAGGTCCTTCACAACCACAAACCAAATCATATTCTAGAGGCTGGTAAATTGATGCTTGTAGATGCTGGTGCAGAAAATAATGAGGGATATTGCTCTGATCATACTCGTACATCTCCGGTAAGTGGTAAATTCACCCAACGTCAGAAAGAAGTATACCAAATTGTTGTAGATGCTCATGATTACGCTCTTACAGTAGCCAAGCCTGGAAATACTTGGAAACAAGTCCATCTGGATGCCTGCAAGGTCATTGCACAGGGTTTGAAGAATCTAGGGCTAATGAAAGGAAACATCGAAGATGCTGTAGCAGAAGGTGCACATGCCTTATTCATGCCTCACGGTTTAGGTCATATGATGGGACTTGATGTCCATGATATGGAAAACCTAGGTCAACAGTTTGTAGGTTATGACGATGAGGTTCGTCCATCCTCACAGTTCGGTTTGGCCAGTCTTCGAATGGGACGCCGGTTGGAAGAAGGATTTGTTATCACCGATGAACCAGGCATCTATTTCATTCCTGACTTGATAGACCTATGGAGAAGCCAAGGATTACACACCGATTTTCTTAATTATGAAGCCATTGAAAAATACAAAGATTTTGGCGGCATACGTATAGAAGATGATGTTATCATTACAGCTACAGGTTCAAGGTTCTGTGGTGACAAGGTTATCCCATACCATGTGGATAAACTAGAAGAGTATTTAGCCAACAGACAATAAACCTTATATTAAGTAAATATTAATATTAACAAAATACACAACATGAAAAAAACTGTTTTATTAGCTGCAGTAGCTTTGACAAGCATCAATGCAGCTGCACAAAGTTCTCAGCGTCCTCAGGCGCCACAGCCTAAGTATGTATTCACAACTGTGGATTCAGTAGCTATTTCTCCCGTAAAGAACCAGAGTAATGCTGGTACTTGCTGGGCATACTCAGGAGTTGGCTTCTTGGAATCAGAGTTAATCCGTACAAAGAAGAAAGTCTTCGACCTAAGCGAGATGTATATCGTTTTCAATTCTTATATGGAACGCGCAGAGAAAGCTGTCCGCACTTCAGGTGATGTAAGTTTCTCACAAGGTGGTTCATTATATGATGTTACTTATGCTATTGACCATTTTGGTATGGTTCCTGATTCTGAAATGCCTGCCGGTGTTATGTATGGTAAGACCCTTTCTAACCATTCTGAGTTGACAGCTATAGGTGATCCTATGGTACAAGCTATAGCTAAGGGACGTCTGCGCAGTGGAATGCAGGTTTCTCCTGATGGCGAACAACTTTGGAAGAAGGCTGTTCGTGCCGTTCATGAGGTTTATTTAGGCAAGTGCCCAGAAAAATTCACATTTGAAGGTAAGGAATACACTCCAAAGACTTTCGCTCAGTACCTTGGTCTTAAAGGTTCTGACTATGCAAATCTTACCAGTTTCACTCACCACCCTTACAGCACTGGTGAGAACATTGGTGAGGGATTTGCTCTGGAAGTTCAGGACAACTGGCGTTGGGGACTTTCACTTAACTTAGAGCTGGATGACCTTATGCGCGTTATTGAAGATGCCATCAAAGCTGGCTATACCATACATTGGGCATCCGATGTCAGTGAACCAGGCTTCAGCCGCCAAGGTGTAGTTACTTACAATGATGAGAAGGCTGTTGAAAGCACTGTAGGTTCCGACCAGGCTCATTGGGTAGGTGCAGACCCAACTCAGGCCGGTGGTAAAGCAGAACAGAAAGAAGTTCTTCCTAAGCCACAAAAGGTTGTTACTCCTGCAGAACGTCAGGCTATGTATGATGGCAAGACTACTACAGATGACCATGGTATGCAGATTTTTGGTATTGCAAAAGACCAATGGGGCAACAAATATTATATGGTTAAGAATTCTTGGGGAGACTCAGGAAACTATCATGGAATTTACTATGTAACTCCAGAATTCATTCGTGCTAAGACAATGAATCTTGTAGTTAACAAAGCTGCTATTGCTAAGGAGCTAAAGAACAAATATGGTATTAAATGAGAATTTAATGAAGAATTCAATCATAACGGCTGTAGCTTTATGCTGCAGCCTTACCATTTCAGCACAGGGCCAACGTCCTCCACAGCCAAAGATGCCTAACTTCATCTTTACAACTGTGGATTCTATAGCCATAACCCCCATCAAGAATCAAAGCAATGCAGGTACTTGTTGGGCTTATTCCGGAATTGGATTCATCGAATCTGAAATCCTACGCACCAAGAAAAAAGCATACGACTTGAGTGAAATGTTTGTTGCATTCAACACTTACATGGATCGAGCAGAAAAGGCTGTACGCACTTCTGGAGACGTTAGTTTCGGCCAAGGTGGAGACTTCGGTGATATTTTGGTAACCATGGAACAATATGGCATGGTTCCAGATTCAGAAATGCCTGCAGGTGCCATGTACGGTAAAGAGTTGTCCAACCATTCTGAACTTTCTGCTTTGACCAATCCAATGGTTGATGCTATAGCTAAAGGACGTTTGCGTAGTGGCATGCAGGTATCACCTGACGGTGAACAACTTTACAAGAAAGCCTTACGGGCTGTTCATGAAGTTTATCTAGGCAAGTGCCCAGAAAAATTCATCTTTGAAGGTAAAGAATATACCCCACTCTCATTTGCAAAGACACTAGGCATCAATTCCAAAGATTATGTTTCTCTTACAAGTTTTACCCACCATCCTTACAGTGAAGGGAAGAACATTGGAATAGGCTATGCTTTAGAAGCACAAGATAATTGGAGATGGCAACTTTCATACAATCTAGAATTGGACGATTTTTGCCAAATATTTGAAGATGCTTTAAAGGCTGGTTATACGATTCTTTGGGGTACTGATGTAAGCGAACAAGGCTTCACACGTCAAGGTGTTGGAGTCTACAATGACGAAAAATCTGCAGAAAGTAGTGTGGGATCAGACCAGGCACATTGGGTGGGTATAGATCCTAGTCAGGGAACAAATCCAGATGAAAGAGAAATACTTCCAAAACCACAAAAAGTTGTTACTCCTGCAGAGCGTCAGGCAATGTATGATGGTAAGACAACCACTGATGACCATGCCATGCAGATTTTTGGTATAGCTAAAGACCAATGGGGTAACAATTATTATATGGTTAAGAATTCATGGGGCAACTCAGGCAATTATCATGGAATTTACTATGTAACTCCAGAATATGTCCGTGCGAAGACCCTAAACATTCTCATTAACAAAAATGCCATTTCAAAAGCATTAAAGACGAAATATGGTATTAAATAAAAAAACATCATAGGCAAATGCCGCTATTTCCATATATTAACTGTTGAAATAGCGGCATTTATGCACACATTCATATCTCTATCCTCTCCTTCCTATTGAAGGAAAAAACACAACAATTGATTTTATTCAAAAAAAATTATAACTTTGCATAAATAGATAAATCCAATTCAGAGTACATTCTTTAGACATATAAATAAGAACTAACATGTATATTGGCATAGATTTAGGTGGAACTAATATTAAAGCAGCCTTAGTTGACAAAGGAAGCCTCTTAAAGAAACTTTCAATAGCTTGTCCAGCTTCAGAAAGCGAGATTACCGTATTAGACACTCTCTGCGGATTGATTAGTAAGCTTGTAAATGACCAAGTTATCGGCATAGGTGCAGGCATACCATCTGTTCTTGACAGAGAAAAAGGTATAGTGTATAATGTAGCCAATATTCCTTCATGGAAAGAAGTCCATCTGAAAGAATTTTTAGAGAAACGTTTTCAGGTGAAAGTAATGCTAAACAATGACTCTAATTGTTTCACTCTAGGAGTTTCCAAATGTGGCGAAGGAAAAGCTTTCGCTGACATGGTAGGTATCACACTTGGAACTGGCGTTGGTGCTGGTGTAATTGTAAACCACAAACTTTACAACGGTAAAAATACCGGTGTTGGCGAAATTGGTTCTCTACCTTATCTTGATTCAGACTATGAGCATTACTGTAGTAGCACTTTTTTCCCAAGATTCTATGGTAAAAGTGGTAAAGAACTGGCAGAATTAGCGATAGAAAATGATGCCATTGCACTACAAGCATGGAATGAATTTGGGAAGCACATGGGCAATTTAATTAAAGCCACTATGTTCTGTTATGACCCTGAAGCGATTTACTTAGGTGGAAGTATTGCAAAAGCTTATGATTTCTTTAAAGATAGCATGTGGACGAGTATCCAAGAATTCCCTTATCCCGCAAGCATTGCAAAATTAAAAGTGCAGCCTTCCAGTCTGGAAGATGCAGCACTTTTAGGAGCTGCAATGCTTTGTGAAGAATAAACTAAAAAAGCCTCACGAGTTATGAAGATCTTTAAACTATTGTTTTTATTTATCTTATTTCCCTTACATATCACAGCTAAAGAAATTCCTTTAACTGATGGATGGTTGCTAAACGGGAAATACAATGCCACCGTTCCATCAACCATAATGGGAGTTTTGACTGCAAATGGAGAATATCCTGGTATCTTAGAGGGCTTATCCTATAAAGATATTGACCGCAGCAGATTTGATCAATCTTTCATCTATTCCAAAGAGTTTGAACTGACAACTGAAGATTTAAAAGAAAATATTTTCTTACAACTGGATGGAATTAGCTATAGAGCCAATATCTATCTAAATGGCAAATTGGTAGCCGATAAGAATACTATTTATGGTGCTTACAGGAGGCACACTTTGGATATTACAAAATATGCACAGGCTTCTAACAAGCTAGAAATCGAAGTTTTTAGAGCACAAAAAGGAGAACCAAATGCAGGCTATGTTGATTGGAACCCAAGACCTGCTGATGAAAGTATGGGTCTCTTCAGACCAGTATCCATCCATACCTGTGGAGATGTTTTAGTTCAAAACTTAGGAGTATCCAGCCAGGTTAACACTTCAACTCTAAAAGAAGCGTGGCTACAAGTAAGCGCAGATGTTACTAACATGACAGATCATCCTATTCAAGGTAAAATAGTAGGTAAATTCGATGGAAAAACATTCACTTACCCTATAGCTTTGACTGCCAGAGAGAAGAAGACTATACGTTTGAATGCGGATATGGTTCCAGATTTACACGTTATTGAGCCAAGGCTATGGTGGTGCAGACAAATGGGAGAGCCAGAGCTTTATAATATGGAATTGGAGTTCCAAACCAATAATGCTATCACTGATAAAGCAAAAACATCTTTCGGCATCCGTGAAATTGGCAGTTATTACACAAAAGAAGGATATAGAGGATTCACCTTGAACGGTAAGCAGGTCTTAGTCAGAGGCGGAGGATGGACTGATGATATTTTTATGCGCGACGATGATATGCGCTATGAAACTCAGATCAACTATGTCTGTGACATGAATATGAATGCCATCCGAATGGAGAACATTTGGGGTACTTCACAACATGTATTTGATGTCTGCGACCAAAAAGGTATTATGGTACTTCCTGGATGGACCTGCCACTGGGAATGGGAAGTCTACCTAGGAATACATTGTGATGAAATCTATGGAGGATTGCTCTCAGAGAATGATCGTATCCTTATGGGGCAATACTTTAAAGATCAAATTCTATGGCTTCGGAACCACCCTAGTATCATCTGCTGGTTCGTTGGTAGCGACAAGTTACCAACTCCAGCATTAGAGCGAGACTACAATGAGATACTTAGACAGATTGACCCTACTCGCCCTTTGGTTACTTCTGCCAAAAAACTAGAGAGTACCCTCTCTGGATCTGCAGGCATGAAGATGGCTGGCCCATACGATTATGTAGGTCCGGCTTACTGGTACGACAAAAGAGCATTAGGTGGTGCTATAGGTTTTAATACAGAAACTGGTATCGGTGCCCAACTTCCTCAGAAGGAATCACTCATACGAATGTTAGGAAATAACCCTTGGCCTATTTCCGATGTTTGGAATTACCATTGTACCGCATCTGAAAGTTCTATGGGAAAATTGGATCGTTTAATAGAAGTAGTTACTGGAAGGTATGGCAAAGCTGATAATCTGGAAGATTTCTTGCACCGTGCTGATTTAGCCAACTTTGAGAGTACTAGAGCTATGTTTGAGGCATTTAGGGTAAATGAACCACATACTACAGGCATTATCCAATGGATGTTAAATAGTGCACGTCCTGGTCTTTATTGGCAATTGTACGACCATTACCTAGTACCTAATGCTTCTTATTATTCCGTGAAGAAAGGAAACGAGCCATGTCAACTTATTTATGACTACAATGGAAATATATGGGTAGTCAACGATACACAACGCACACATAACATGAAAGCGAGCATGACTATATATGGTCTAGATGGGAAGATATTGGCAAAAGATTCAAAGATGGTTGAGTCTCAACCTAGAGTTCCTCAAAAGGTCTTTAAGGTCAGTGAAATAAAGGGGAATGCATTCTTACTCCTGAAATTGGAAACAAGTAGTAATGTCATCTTAAACGACTATGTACTGACTGATAAACCAGATGTACACGATTGGCAAAAATCTGATTGGATTACGACCCCAATGCATTCATACGGAGATTATAGCAAACTGACAACCTTGCCTATGATAAAGCCGATTGTAAAAGCTAGTGTAAATAGACAGTCTGAACTTGTCATAACTATTCAGAACACCTCCGACATAGTAGCATTCTTTGTCAGATTGGTTCTAAAGGATAAGAGAGGTGAACTAATAACTCCATTATTCTATTCTGATAACTATTTCACTATGGAGCCCAATTCAGACAAAGCCATTACCTGCAAGCTCCCTGTCAGCAAACTTCCGAAGGGATGCAAGTTGACTATTGAAGGCTGGAATGTTGCGGAACAAACAATCAAAGTTCAATAATCAATTAGTCTAGTAATGTTTAAAATGCGACTTGGTATTTATTGGAATTCTGAAGCAGAGCGCATCAATATAAAGGGAAATATCCAAGCCACTACACACATCCTATAGAGGAAAGCTATAATGATAGTATCTGCTTAACGGATAACACATATAATCCGAGAAAAAGCCACTATTTCTGTTAATTAAATATAGAAATAGGGGCTTTTTCATGTTTTTTTAGTATTTTTACCGATTGAATGTGCAATTTCCCTTTAATCAATTGCACTCCTGAGACAAGATAAAAGAAAAAATAAATATAAATGAACTACAAATGGAATTACGAACCTCCTACATCAGAACAAATAGAGGCGGCTAAGCTGCTAGCAAAAGAGCTTAATATCAGCCCTGTGCTAGCTCGACTTTTGATGGCACGAGGCATCACCACTGCAGAAGCAGCAAAAAAGTTCTTCCGCCCTCATCTCCGTGAGCTCCACGACCCTTTTCTATTAAATGACATGGATAAGGCTGTTGAGCGTTTAAATTTGGCAATGGGTAGAAAAGAACGAGTATTGGTGTATGGAGACTATGACGTTGATGGTACTACGGCTGTAGCACTCGTCTACAAATTCCTTCTTCAGTTCTACTCAAATGTAGATTACTACATACCCGACCGGTATGAAGAAGGATATGGTGTATCCCACCGAGGTGTAGACTATGCCGCAGAAACCGGAGTTAAACTAGTCATCGTACTTGATTGTGGCATTAAAGCCGTTGAGGAAATTACGTATGCCAAAGAAAGGGGGATTGATTTCATTATTTGTGATCATCATGTTCCTGATGAGATTCTACCTCCAGCAGTTGCTATCTTAAATGCGAAACGTATAGACAACCACTATCCCTATCCTCACCTCTCCGGGTGTGGCGTAGGTTTTAAGTTTATGCAAGCATTTTCCATAAATAACGGCATAGAAATGAGCCAACTGACTCCTTTGCTTGACTTAGTGGCTGTTAGCATAGCTTCAGATATCGTCCCTATTATGGGAGAAAATCGGATCTTAGCCTGCCATGGTTTAAAACAACTTAACACGAATCCTAGTGTAGGTCTACGAGCTATTCTAGATGTATGTGGTCTATCTGGACGTGACATAACCATGAGTGACATTGTCTTTAAAATCGGACCTAGAATAAATGCCTCTGGTCGCATCCAAAATGGCAAGCAAAGTGTGGAGCTTCTGGTAGAAAAAGATTTCCCTAAAGCATTAGAATTGGCAAATCAGATTAACCAATACAACGAAACACGAAAGGATCTAGACAAGCAAATGACAGAAGAAGCCAACGAACTGGTTGAGCAATATGCGAGTCTAAAAAACAAGAAAAGTATCGTTATATTTAATGAAGATTGGCATAAAGGGGTTATCGGTATTGTCGCATCACGTCTAACGGAGATATATTATCGTCCAGCTGTTGTTCTAACCAGAACAGATGACATTGCTACTGGCTCAGCCAGAAGTGTATCAGGCTTCGATGTTTACAAAGCTATTGAAAACTGTCGCGATCTCCTTGAAAACTTTGGAGGACACACGTATGCTGCTGGCTTATCACTCAAAGTTGAAAATGTTCCAGAATTCTCCCGTCGTTTTGAAGAGTATGTGGCTGAACATATAGAACCAGAACAAACGAGGGCAAACCTTTTTATAGATGCAGAATTAGAATTTAAAGACATTACGCAGAAATTTCATTTAGATCTAAAGAAGTTCCGCCCATTTGGTCCTGACAATCAAAAGCCCGTTTTTTGTACTCATAACGTATACGATTATGGCACCAGCAAAGTGGTTGGAAGAGAACAAGAACATATCAAATTAGAATTGGTAGACAACAAGTCTAATCAAATCATGAATGGAATTGCCTTTGGACAAAGTTCTCAGGCCCGTTACATCAAAACAAAACGAGCATTTGACATTTGTTATACAATAGAAGACAACATCTATAAAAGAGGCGAGCCTCAACTACAAATAGAAGATATTCAACCATGTGAACCTATCCAATAAAAATGTACGAAAGCATCCTCAAAAAATACTGGGGTTACGACCATTTTAGGGGCATTCAAAAAGATATAATTGAAAGCATTGGAAAGGGACGTGACACATTAGGCCTTATGCCAACTGGTGGTGGCAAGTCTATTACCTTTCAAGTTCCTGCATTGACAAAGGAAGGTACATGTATAGTTGTGACCCCACTCATAGCTTTAATGAAGGATCAGGTTCAGAATCTCAGGCAGAAAGGTATTAAAGCCACAGCTATCTATTCAGGCTTAACACGTCAAGAGATTTTAACAGCATTAGACAATTGCATCTTAGGCGACTATAAATTCCTATATGTGTCACCAGAGCGTCTATCTACACAAATCTTCCAAACAAAACTTCAGCATATGCAAATTAGCTTCATCACGGTTGATGAAGCTCATTGCATTTCTCAATGGGGATATGATTTTCGCCCTTCTTATTTAAAAATAGCAGAAATTCGCAAATTACTTCCTAATACCCCTATATTAGCATTAACAGCAACCGCAACAATAGAGGTTGTAAAAGATATTCAGGAAAAATTAGAATTTAATAACGGACAAGTCTTTCGTATGAGTTTTGAACGTGAAAACTTGTCTTACATAGTTCGACACACTGAAGATAAGGAAGGTGAACTTTTACATATTCTTAATAGCACTCCTGGTTCTACCATTATATATGTGCGAAACAGAAAATCTACTAAAGACATAGCCAAATGGTTAGTTGAAAATGGGGTTACAGCAACTTTTTACCATGCAGGATTATCAAATTTAGAAAAAGACCAACGCCAAAAAGCTTGGCATGATGACGAAATACGCGTCATGGTTGCGACCAACGCTTTTGGCATGGGTATAGACAAACCTGATGTAAGGCTTGTCATTCACATTCAGCTACCAGACTCTCCCGAGGCCTATTTTCAAGAAGCAGGAAGAGCTGGGCGTGACGGCTTGAGAGCCTATGCTGTTCTACTCTATCACAAAGGAGACCGGACTAAACTCTTAAAACATATTTCTGAAGCATATCCAAGCAAAGAATTTATTCAAAATGTCTATGAGCACCTGGCCTATTATTATCAAATGGCCATGGGAGATGGTTTTATGGTAACCAAAGAATTCAACCTTGAAGAATTCTGTATACTGTTTAAACATCATCCAGTACAAACATATAGTGCTTTAAAACTACTTAGTCAAATTGGACTGATAGATTATACAGAAGAACAGGAGAGCAACTCTAGATTAATGTTTACTGTTAAAAGAGATGATCTATACAAATTCCAAGATTTAGGAGATACAAAGGATAAAATAATACAAGGTATCCTTCGTTGTTATGGCGGTGTATTTGCAGATTATGTCTACATAGAAGAAGATCTACTTGCTCATGTTACGAACTTGACTCGAATGGAGGTATATGAAAACCTTATTTCACTTTCCAGAATCGGAATTATACATTATATTCCAAGAAAACATACTCCATACATCACATATATGCAAAAAAGGGTTGACAGTACACGGATTTATTTCCCAAAAGAAATCTATGAAAACCGAAAAAGTCAACTTGAACTCCGTATTAAATCCATGATAGAATATGCGGAAAGCAAAAACACTTGTAGAAGTGAAATGTTATTACGATATTTTGGTGAAGAGAAAATACATCCTTGCGGGCACTGCGATGTTTGTTTGGAGAAGAAAAAAAAGCCCAAAAGTATCAAGTGTTTTAATGAAGCCAGTAAAATGATCATAGAAATACTGAAAGACAAAAAACCCCATCAACTTACTGAATTGTTGCAAGGACAAGAAATAGATGTGATAGAACAAGCTATTAGGATACTTATCCAAGAAGAAGTCATCAGTCAGATAGGAAATTTATTTTACTTAAAATAATAAAAATGATAGATTACATTAAAGGCGAATTAACAGAACTAACACCTGCACTTGCAGTTGTAGAATGCCATGGCGTGGGTTATGGAGTGAACATTTCTTTAAATACGTATGCATCCATACAAGGTCACAAAGATGTAAAACTTTATATTTATGAAGCAATCCGTGAAGATGCTTTCACACTATGGGGGTTTTCAAACAAGCAAGAACGTGAACTATTTTTACTTTTGATTAGTGTCTCTGGCATTGGTGGAAATACGGCACGCATGATCCTCTCATCTCTTACTACTACAGAATTAGTGGATGCCATATCCACTGATAATGCTAAACTACTGAAGAATGTGAAAGGTATAGGTCTGAAAACTGCACAAAGAATTATTGTCGACTTAAAAGATAAAATCATAAAAACAGATGTAGCCAGCCAAAGTAATACCCTAGGACTTGGTGAGAAAAATCCTATTTCAAAGGAGATACAGGAAGAAGCTACCTCTGCACTCACCATGTTAGGATTTCAAGCATCTGCTTCACAAAAGGTGGTTGTAAGTATTCTTAAGGATGACCCTTCAGCCTCAGTAGAAAAGGTAATCAAGTTGGCACTAAAACAGCTCTAATTATTCATTATCAGCATTTATGCTTCCTTCTTGTCCATTCATTCTCTTGTGAATGAACTTTATCTTTTCACATGCATCAGCATAACGAACTCTAGCATCATTCAATATTTTCATTTGTAAATACAGGTCATAAATATCAGAAATAGCTTTTGTATCAGAAGAATTCATAGTTATAGTTTCATTCTTACTTTTACCGATATAAGTCAACAACACTTTTTTACCTACATGTTGTGAGATAAAAGCCGAGATACCCACTTCGTGGTCATTGCTGAAAACTGCCTCCTCTAGTTCAACACCATTACTTTCAGAACGGAAGGTTGCGGAACTAGCTGGAGTTTGTAAAGACTGACCTTCAGACTCTACTTTTACTGCGTTATGACCTAAAGACCCACAATAAATTGATGTCAATGTTAAAAGTCCATGTTCATCAACTTGGGCACGTAACATATTATGAGCTATTTTATCCAAAGTTTGATCTGGAGAAACATAATTTCCAACAGTTCCCTTAACTGGTTCTAGTATCATCTTATTTTTCATACGCTCTACCAGTTCCGTCTTCTGCTGGATAATCCCATCCGATTCCTCTACAGCCTGTTGGGCTTCTGCCAAATCTATCTCCAAACGAAATTTGACTGCCTTCCTTCTAGTTTCAAATGCCTTTGGGTAATTCAAGCGAATACTATCTATCTGTCCACGAGCAACTTCATAGGCTCCTTTTTTAAATGCCTGTTCTGCTAAAACATAGTAAGTGTTCGCTTTTTTCTCTATACTATCAGTGCATGATGCAAGACAGGACAAACCCAAAATGAAAAATATAAGTTGCTTCATATTCTAAAATTTAATTTTCAAGTCACAAAAGTAATAAAAGTTCCATGAAAAAACACTATCTTTACACCCGAATTAACAAAAAGATAATTAATGAGGGAACTTACACGTGAAGATTTCGTCAAAGAGCTTAACCACACAATTTTCCACCAAATAAGTAACATTGCCGATGAACTTGGCATTGAATGTTACGTAGTAGGAGGTTTTGTCAGAGATCTTTTTTTAGAACGCCCTTCAAAAGATATTGATGTTGTAGTAGTAGGATCTGGCATAGAAGTAGCCAAAGCGTTATCAAAGAAGTTGGGAAAGAGTGCACATCTCTCCGTTTTTAAGAATTTTGGAACCGCACAAGTCAAATATCACCAAGTGGAAGTAGAATTCGTTGGTGCACGTAAAGAAAGCTATAGCCATGATTCCCGAAAGCCCATTGTAGAAGATGGGACTTTAGAAGATGACCAAAATCGAAGGGACTTCACTATAAATGCTATGGCAATCTGCCTAAACAAAGAAAGATTTGGAGAACTAGTGGATCCATTTGATGGCGTTTGGGACTTAAGAGACCGAATTATTGCTACCCCCCTGGATCCAAGCATCACCTTTAGCGATGATCCTCTACGCATGATGCGTTGCATCCGCTTTGCAACACAATTGAATTTTACCATTGAACAAGAGACCTACGATGCTTTAATTTCCAACAAAGAAAGGATTAAAATTATTTCTAAGGAACGCATTGCAGATGAACTGAATAAAATCATTCTAGCCCCTTGCCCTTCTATCGGTTTTGAGCTACTCTTCTCAACAGGCTTATTAGAAATAATCTTTCCCGAACTTTACGCATTACATGGTGTTGAAAAGATCAATGGAAGAGCGCATAAAGACAACTTTTTTCATACCTTAGAAGTTCTTGACAATATAGCTAAGGCCACTCAAAAATGGGATGACCAAGACCATAAATTATGGATTAGATGGTCTGCAATACTCCATGATATTGGCAAACCAAAAAGTAAGCGTTGGGAACCAACTAGTGGCTGGACTTTTCACAACCACAATTCTATCGGTGAAAAGATGATTCCTGAGATATTCCGTAACATGAAACTTCCCCTAAATGAAAAAATGAAATATGTGCAAAAACTTGTAGCTTTGCACATGCGTCCTATTTCTATAGCCGATGACATTGTTACAGACTCAGCTGTAAGACGCCTTCTTTTTGAGGCTGGAAATGATATTGATGATCTTATGACATTATGCGAAGCCGATATAACATCTAAAAATGAAACTAAAAAACTTCGTTTCCTAGATAATTTCAAATTAGTTCGTAAGAAACTCATTGACCTTGAAGAAAAGGATAGAATTCGGAATTTTCAACCGCCTGTAGATGGCAAAGAAATCATGGAGGTTTTAGGATTGCCACCTTGTTCTGAAATCGGGCAAATTAAAGAATTGATTAAAGATGCCATTTTAGATGGGAAAATACCCAATGATCACGAAGCTGCATTCCAACTTATGTTAGAAAAAGCAGCATCTATGGGATTGTATCCTAAAAATAAAGAATAAAACTTGTCACTCAATAAATTTCCGAAATCTGATAGACGTGTTATCAACGTCCTTTTCGGAATGATTGTCATTTTGACTATCATAGCATCGATTAACCACAAATCTAAAACAACGTCTTCTTTTTCAATAAAGGAAAACTTATCAGAATCAAGTAGATTAGATATAGATTTTGACTCATTACGCGAACAAAAAGAAAAAAGAGCCCAAAAGAGGGAACAAAGATATCTAGAATTAAAAGATTCTTTCGCAAAGGTAAATGAACTCCGTGCAATAAAAAGAGAAAAAAGACTAGCAAAATTTCTTGCTCTCAAAGATTCATTTTATGAATTAAAAAAGGAACGAGAAAAAAAGAGAGCTGAACAAAAAGCTTTATGGGAGCATCGTCAAGACTCTTTACGCAAGATCTATCCAAGTAAACTTCAAAAAGGAGAAACCATAGAACTGAATCATGCAGATAGCTCACAACTCATGAAAATTCCAGGTATTGGAAGAGGGTATTCTATTGCTATTATCCAATATCGTAAAAAATTAGGAGGATTTTATAAAAAAGAACAAGTATTGGAAATAGAAGGAGTTCCAGCATCAATCCTTGATTATTTAGACATACAAGTAGATGTACAAAAAATAGAGATAAACAAACTTACAGTAAACCAACTACGGAAACACCCTTATATAAACTATTATAGAGCTAAAGCAATTTGGGATTATAGGCAGAAATATGGAAAAATAAAAGACATTAACCAACTAGCACTTTTAAATGATTTTCAAGCCGAAGACATAGAAAGATTATCTCCTTACATAGCTTATTAAAAAAGAGGCACATCAATTAGGTGTGCCTCTTTCTATGTAAACTCCTACTATTATTCTGTATAACGAACTATAGTTTGTTCACGGTCAGGACCAATTGAAATTATCTTTATTGGAGTTTCTAACTCTGTTTCTAAGAAATCGATGTAAGCATTAAATTCCTCAGGAAATTCATTTTCTGAAGTAAACCTGGTCATATCAGTCTTCCACCCTGGCATTTCCACATAGATGGGTTCTACTTCATTTTCCATAATATCGTAAGGGAAATAATCTATCTCTTTTCCATCAATTTTATATCCAACACAAGCCTTAATAGTATCAAAATCATCAAGGACATCACTCTTCATCATTATTAGCTGGGTTACACCATTTATCATAATTGCATACTTCAACGCAACTAGATCTATCCAACCACAACGACGTTCACGTCCTGTTACTGCACCATATTCATGACCTAAATCACGTATTTTCTTGCCTGTTTCATCAAACAATTCTGTTGGGAATGGTCCAGCACCTACACGGGTACAATAAGCCTTCATAATACCATAAACTTCACCTATCTTGTTTGGAGCTATGCCCAAACCTGTACAAGCACCTGCACAAATCGTATTAGAAGAAGTGACAAATGGATAAGAACCAAAGTCTACATCAAGCATTGTGCCCTGGGCGCCTTCACAAAGAATTGACTTTCCTGCCTTCAATAGATTATTAATCTCATGCTCACTATCCACCAGATGAAATTGTTTAAGGTATTCAATTCCTTCCATCCAATTCTTTTCTAATTCGGTGATATCGTATTTATAGTTGAGGCTCTTCAAAATGGTTTCATGACGTGCTTTGGCTGCCAAATACTTATCTTCAAAATTGCAAAGTATATCGCCCACACGCAAACCATTACGACTAACTTTATCCGTATAAGTTGGACCAATACCTTTACCTGTTGTACCCACCTTCGACTTTCCTTTAGCTGCCTCATAAGCCGCATCCAAGATACGATGAGTAGGTAAAATTAAATGTGCCTTCTTTGAAATATGAAGACGCTCTTTCAACGGATGACCTGAAGCCTCTAAAGCCTCAGCCTCAGCTTTAAAGAGAGCAGGATCCAAAACTACGCCATTACCAATTACATTCAATTTGTCCCCTTGGAAAATACCTGAAGGAATAGAACGGAGTACATACTTTTGACCTTCAAACTCTAAGGTATGGCCTGCATTTGGCCCACCTTGAAAACGAACTACAACATCATAGTTTGGAGTAAGAACATCTACAACCTTACCTTTGCCTTCGTCACCCCACTGGAGACCTAACAAGACATCTACTTTCATTTTATAATTTACTTTTTGGTTTTTTTCTTTCTACTGGCTCTTTTCAGTAAAGCTTTACATGCTGAGCAGATACCATAAGTCATTAATGTGTAATCACTAATTGAAAAGCGCTTATATTTAGAAGTAAGTATCATTTCATCTAATTCAGCATTACAAAACTCTGTAATTTTTCCACAGTTAGTACATATCTGATGACAAAAAGATTTTCTATTGAAAACAACTTCATAATAGGCCTTATCCTTTACCATAAATTTAGTAACAAAGCCTGCAGCCACCAATTCATTTAATGTATTATATAATGTTGCCTGAGATACCCGAAAATGCTCCTCATCTAAATAAACCTTCAATTCGTCTAAGGTAAAGTGGGACAGATACTGCTGAATACCCCTAATAATTGTGGCACGCTCAGGAGTAAATCTTCCACCTTTTGCCTTCAGATAGGCACTAAATGCTTTAGTCAATTCATCGAATTGAGGCTCCCTTTCCATAGTTTGCACTTTATAGCTCCAAAGGTAGGACTTTTTAAGGAATTATGAAAAAAAAAGACATGAAAAGTGATATAGAACTCATAAGGTACATTCAAACCTAAGTTGATCTATCCAACCAGAAAGACGAGGATTTTCATTTTGGGGCAGGGGTTTTATTGCATCTAATACCTCCTTAGCCTGCTTTTTCCCTATTTGTATATACTTCCTAAGCAAAATAAATGCTTGTTGAGCAACACGAATATTCTCATCCTGCATCGCAACAATAGCCTGATCTACCAATTCATATGCAGCAGATTCATTGAATTCCCGTTTTAACATACAAAGTCTAGTGAGTAATAAAAAACCACAGACTTGAAATATTTCCCTACAATCTGAAACCCAACGAAAAGCAATAGAACTTGCATAAGGAAGTCTTTGAAAAAGGTTCATTACTGCTATTTCAGCAATCTCTTGCGTTGGAATCTGCTCAACCCAAATATCAGCTAGCTGAGGGATAAATCGATCAACAGGCATTAATATTGTTGCTAATATCTTGGATTCACGTATATTTTCTTTCCATAGAATCTGAGCTAATTCATGATTCGGAGTATACTCAGATGCTATTTCCCGTAATCGAGGCAACTCAATACCGAAATTCAAATGGTAAACTAAGCCTTGCTCTCGCATTCTTGAAGAAGCAACACCATTCATTGATAGACGAAACTGGGCTTTAATATCCCTTACCTGTTCTGCTAAATCCATATCATTTATTTATCGGTGGCAAAATACTATATTCTTTTCCATAACGAAGCATTTGTTCTGTAAAGCCTTCTCTATAAGTGATTTTAACATCCTTCAGTTTCCCATCACTATCCCATTCTGCTATATATTGGGGATTTACAAAACCTTTATAAGGAGTTAAATTCAATTTTTCATAGCGTTCTTTGACTTCTTTATGCAAGGCAGGATTAATCTTTACAGCATACTTTTCTACCAATCTTTTTGCAGTTTCATAATCACCTTCACTCTTTATTCGCTGGATTTCGGCAAGAAGATCACCAAACAAGCTACGTAAAGCCGCATAGTCATTTATTCTAACATAAGTTTTAGAATCTTTCTTTACAAATTCAACTACATTATTTTCCTTGCCATGCTCATATACCCAATATGCAATTAATGCCCTATTCCTCATGTGGGCCTCCTCCAATTCTTTTCCTAAATCGATACGAACCAGCTGGGTCATTAATCCATTCATCATATAAGTATAGTATTGAGCTTTATAAGCCTCACTATCTGGAAGTAGATTTAAATCCACCAATTTGGAGTCAGCCATATAATAAAGTCCAAACAAATCAGCTCGAGCTTCTTCTATGGTAGCACCATAGGATTTCAAAGCATCTGGATCTGTAGAAGGCAATATCATTCCTGAACCATGTCCCAAGCACTCATGAAGGTCTGTATGTAAATCATTTGTCAAATCATTATATTTATCAATTAATTCAAGTTCTTTCTGGCTATAGACAAACTCCTTCATAAAGCCATTTCCATGAGCTGCTTTTTTTAAAGCTTCTGTCAAATTCCCAATCGTCACACTTTTTGAACCATGGACACTCCTAATCCAATCTGAATTAGGAAGATTTATACCAATAGCACTTGCAGGATATAAATCCCCAGATAAAATAGCCGCAGTAATTACTTTAGCAGAAACCCCTTTTACTTCTTTCTTTTTGAATCTTGAATTTACAGGTGAATGATCTTCAAACCATTGAGCATTTTCACTGATAATCTTTGTCCGGTAAGTGGCAACCAAATCCTTGAAATTAACTATTGACTCCCAACTAGCCTTATAGCCTAATGGATCACCATAAGTCTCAATAAAGCCATTATTAAAATCAACATGAGACTCTACATCATCAACCCATAAAATACTATATTCATCAAACAATTTCAGATTTCCCGTCTCATAGAATTCTATTAATTTCTGAATAACCGCAATCTGCTTTTCGTTTTCCGCCACAGTCTTTGCTTTTTTTAGCCAATAAAGTATCTTATCTATAGCATCCGAATAAAGTCCCCCACTTTTCCAAACCTTTTCTTTTAGAATTCCATTTTCCTTAACCAAACGAGAATTCAACCCATACATGACAGGGGTTTTATCGCTATAATCCTTTTGAACCTGATAAAAAGCCTCAGCTTCAGATTGTGAAACACCATCATAATAATTAGAAGCAGAAGTTAATAGTAAATCCTCACTTTCTGATTGATTTACCCTCTTTGCATCTATTGTGGAATCAAAAATAACAGGAAATATTTCATCACAGAAGCTATCTACATCCTGTCCTACTTCTAACGGTAGGTTTATAGGGTCTACCATTTTAATTAGACTACGCAAATAATCAGCTGAAAACCCTGGGGTAAATTTTTCGTAACTATAGTGATGATGAATTCCGTTGGAAAACCAAATTCTTTTCAAATAGACCTCCAAGGCTTTATAGTTTTCCGTTTCCTTATCTATTCCATTTGCCATATGTATGGCCTCCAGCATTTTACGGATGCGTAGATTATATTTCCCATTCTGATCAAAAAGAATATCCCGGCCATAAAGAGCAGCTTCAGAAAGGTAATATATTAATTCTTTCTGCTGAAGGGTCAACTCATCAAAACCTTCCACCTTGTAATGAAGGAGTTGAACGTCGGCAAAACTTTCATCTATATATTGAAAATCATGTTTCATAATTGTATCATAAAAAAGGAGTGAACTATCATAGCATCACTCCTTAATCTATTTATTTATTTCTTAATTTTATGTTTCATTCTATATCCTCTTGGAGTCTGACCTGTGAACTTATAAAATGCTGCATAAAAAGACTGACGATTAGAGAAACCTACCATAGCGCCTATGTCTTCTATATTTGCATCAGCATAACGTTTATCTACAAGCAGATATTTTGCTTCCTCTATCCTATGCTCATTTACAAGACTTGAATAATTTTTACCAAAGCGCATACTAACCACTGCAGATATATATCGAGTATTTGTCCCTAAATCTTCAGCCATTTTCTTAGCAGAATAATCGGGATCCTTATACTTCTTTTGAACGACAATAAGATTCAATATCTTGTCATATAGTTCATCCATTAGCTCCGGCCGAATCAATGTACGATAAGTAGCATCTTTATCTTTTACCTCTGTCAAATTATATTTTCCCATACTTTCCCGCAAATAAACTAAGCTTTGGTTTAACTTAAGCCCATTGAAATGTACATGCAAATTTCGTTTTTTTTTACGACATTTACAAGTATTCATCCTTTTTTTTCTTATCTTCGCAGTGATTATGTGATTAACTTATGTTGACTACACTTAAGTCCTATTTTGGATACAATTCGTTTAGACCACAGCAGGAAGAAATCATCACACATCTATTGAGCAAGAAAGATGCACTGGTACTAATGCCTACCGGTGGCGGTAAGTCTATATGCTTCCAAATTCCTGCACTTATGCAAGACGGCACCGCTATTGTCGTTTCCCCTTTAATCTCATTAATGAAGGACCAAGTAGAAAACCTTCAAGCCAATGGTATTGCCGCTGCAGCCTTAAACAGTAACAACACTGACAGTGAAAACTTAAGCATCCGGTATGATTGTAGGATGGGACACATCAAATTACTTTACATTTCTCCAGAAAAACTTATCCTTGAATCTAATGCCCTTCTTAAAGATATGAAAAAATCTCTATTTGCTATAGATGAGGCTCATTGCATATCCCAATGGGGACACGATTTTCGCCCGGAGTACACTCAACTAGGACAAATTAGAGACTTATTCCCTAATATCCCCATCGTTGCCTTGACAGCAACTGCAGACAAAACAACCCGAGAAGATATTATAAAACAACTGAACTTAAACAATCCCAAAATTTTTATCAGTTCCTTTGATCGGCCTAATCTCAGTTTGGATGTTAAGAAAGATTATAATGAAAAAGAAAAAATAAGTACTATCATTCACTTCATAGATGATCATCCAAGAGATAGTGGTATTATATATTGCATGACTCGCAAAACCACAGAAAAAGTAGCTATGAAATTAAAAAAGGAAGGAATTATAGCAGGTGTTTATCATGCTGGATTATCTGCATTAGAAAGGAATAAAATCCAAGAGGATTTCATCAATGACCGAATAGCTATTATATGTGCAACTGTGGCATTTGGCATGGGAATAGATAAAAGCAATGTCAGATGGGTAATTCATTATAATCTTCCTAAAAGTATTGAAAATTTCTACCAAGAAATAGGTAGAGCGGGGCGAGATGGATTACCTAGTGACACACTACTATTTTATTCATTACAAGACATCATAACACTTACACAATTTGCTAATGAAACCGGACAGCAATCATTAAATATAGACAAACTCCGACTCATGCAAAATTATGCAGAGTCACAAGTCTGTCGCCGACGCATACTATTAAATTATTTTGGAGAAAATAGTACTTGCCAATGCGGGAACTGTGACGTCTGCAAAAAACCTCCACAGATTTTTGACGGGACCATCATCGTTCAAAAAGCTTTATCTGCAATCATGAGAACTAATGAAAAGATTGGAGTTGGCTGTACAATTGACATACTGAGAGGCACCTATTCTTCAGATGTTGTTCAATACCAATATGACAAACTCAAAACATTTGGAGTTGGAAGAGATATCCCAGGAAGAGACTGGCACAACTACATGTTACAAATGCTACAAATGGGATTCTATGAGATAAACTATATGGAGGACAAGCATATTAAAATCACCCCACTAGGAAAACAAGTCCTTTATGGAGAGGCTAAAGTTAATTTAGTAGTTATACAACGAGAAGAGTCTATTCTACGTAAGGACAAGAAAAAAGCGATAAAAGTTTCTACTATTATTACAAGAGAAGAAGATGATGTTCTGTTTGAAAAACTTAGAGAACTAAGGAAGAGATTAGCCGATGAGCAAGGTTATCCAGCTTATATAGTACTTTCAGACAAGGTGTTACATCTTATAGCTACCATCAAACCAAAAACTATTGAAGCATTTGGGGCTATAAGTGGTATTGCTGAATTTAAAAAGCAAAAATATGGAGCCTCTTTCGTTGCTCTCATCCTAGAGCATGAATCAAAATGATTATTTACATTTTACAAAATACTCTTCTAGAGATGCACGAGGCATGCCATCACGAACCGCTCGTTCAAGCATGCGTTTAGCACTTTTCTTCTTATTTTGATCTAAGTACACCAAAGCTTGCATGACATTATAGACAGGGTCGTTTTTACTTAAGCGACCCGCTTCTTCATAATCAATCAATGCTAATTCAAACCAATGGGCCTCACGCTCCATATTTCCCCTAGCTTCATACAAACTAGGATCTGAAGGATATCGTTCTATCAAATTTGCAAATAATTCAGCAGATTCCTCAAATTTACCTTCTTTCTGACAAAGGATGGCCATCCCCAGTTCGCCTTGTTTATTCTGTGGATAATTTAGCAAAAGACTATTTAAATCCATACGAGCCTCTTGAAACATCTTCAGTTCCATACGCAAATATGCACGACCTAATAACGCCAATTCATTATCTGGCTGTTGAGTCAATATCATATTAAAATCCTGAAGAGCCTTTGCATCTTCTCCTTTGCTCAAATAAATTCCGGAGCGTTGTTCCAAGACTGGCACTAATTTAGGTTCTATAGCCAAAGCCTTCGTATAACATTCCAAGGCTGATTCTATATTCCCCATCCGTTCATATACACTTCCTAAATTACCAAGAACCAGGCTATTACCGGCATTTTTAGGATCTATCTCCAATACTCGAAGATAGAAATTAACGGCTTTCTCAAACCGGTTTGTAGATGATGCCGTTACTGCTGAATCTAAAAGAGCCTGATATTGGTTATTATCTTGAGATTGAGACGTCAAGACATAAAAAAACAAGAAAAATAGGAATGTAAGCCTTCTCATAAATATAATAAATGCCGTTTCAAACTAAACTTTAAACACTGCAAACTTACACACAGAATCTTAATTTAGTTTGAAACGGCTTTAGATTTTAGATATTTTTATGCTTTCTTAATGTAGTCTACAATCCAAGCTCCCACTTCTTTCGTCCCATATTTTAAGCCTCCTTCGACCTGAATTTCTGGTGTGCGTACATTAGAATCTAAAGATGCATTCACCGCTTCACGAATCAGATTACCTTCTTTTTTCAAATCGAAGTACTCAAATAACATAGCAACTGATAGAATTTGGGCCAATGGATTAGCGATATTTAAGCCTTTAGCTTGTGGCCATGAGCCATGAATAGGCTCAAAAACTGGAGTGCTCGTACCTGTTGATGCAGATGGGAGCAACCCCATAGACCCTGTAATGCATGATCCTTCATCAGTCAGAATATCTCCAAAGGTATTCTCTGTAACCATAACGTCAAAGAAACGTGGCTCTTGTATCATCCGCATAGAAGCATTGTCTACATACATATAATCTGTCGTAACTTCAGGATATTGAGACGCAATTTCCTGTGCAACTTTCCTCCATAAACGACTTGAGGCCAACACATTTGCTTTATCAACAACAGTCACATGTTTTTTACGCTGCATTGCATACTGATAAGCAACCTTCAAAATCCTCTCCACCTCTGGACGAGAATAATAATTAGTGTCCAATGCATCTTCTGTTCCAATTGCCTCGTTATAGGTAGGTTCTTGTTTCTTACCAAAATACATACCACCAGTAAGTTCACGAATACAAATAAAATCCGCACCCTTTACCAGTTCGTCCTTTAAAGGAGATTTGTGAACTAAACAATCAAAAGTAGTAACAGGGCGAATATTTGCAAAAAGGCCCAACTTTTTTCGCATGGCTAAAAGGCCCTGTTCTGGACGAACTTTAGCAGAAGGGGCATTATCATATTTGGGATCTCCTACACTTGCAAACAAGACCGCATCAGCCTCTTCACAAATTTTGAAAGTTTCTTCGGGGAAAGGGTCTCCCACTTCATCGATAGCATGTGCACCACAAAGAGCTTCCTTATAACTTATTTTATGCCCATACTTTTCAGCCACAGCACTCAATACGGCTACACCTTGTTCCATAATTTCAGGACCAATTCCATCACCTGCTAAAACTGCAATCTTCAAATTCATATCTTACTTGATTTATTGTTTATTTTGTCTTTTACCTATATGTTTCCCATAAGCTGTAAAGCCAGTCAGTACTAACGACCAAAACACACTCACTAATAATTCGTGTTTCCAATCTATATATTCACCATTAGAAACACGTACTTTTATTATCAAATAAATAATGATGATAGATAAAAACTCCAGACAATATATCCAATATCGTTTTTTTATCATCACATAGTAGTATTAAAAGTTGGCTCTATAAGATTTAATAATTTAATGGTAGCCTTTATGGCTGCCTCTGTTTGGTCTGCATCCAAAGCATGAGTTCGAAATGTTCTTTCATTGAAAATCCATTCTATAGAAGTCTGCACCAGTGCATCTGTTCTTCCTCCTGGAGGAATTGTTACGCTATAGTTAGATAGCCAAGGAAATTTTCTCCCTAATTTTTGTTTGTATATATGCCTAATTGCACGCACAAACGCATCGAACTGTCCATCTCCTGTGGCATTTTCCTCATATACCACTCCGTTGACCTCCAAGAGAATACTAGCTACAGGTTTTAATCCATAAGCAGTAGAAACCATATAGCTAACTAATCGAACCTTTTCATCTATCGTATTATGCTTAAGCACATCACTAATAATATAAGGTAAATCTTCTTGGGTAACTAATTCCTTTTTATCACCTAATTCGATGATTCTAGCAGTTACTTTGCGCATAGCTTCATCACTGAGTTCTAAGCCCAACTCTTCAAGGTTTTTCCGAATATTAGCCTTACCGCTAGCCTTTCCCAATGCATATTCACGTTTACGCCCAAATCGCTCTGGAAGCAAATCATTATAATACAGGTTGTTTTTATTGTCACCATCAGCATGGATACCTGCAACTTGAGTAAAGACACTACTGCCAACAATAGGCTTATTAGGTGGTATTGCTATACCTGAGTAACTTTCCACTAAGTGTGAAACAGCATTTAGTTTTCCTTCACGAATACTAGTTTTTGCATTAAAATGGTCTTTTAAAATGGCCTGTACACTAGCAAGAGGGGCATTTCCCGCACGCTCTCCTAATCCGTTGATGGACGTATGCAATCCCTTTGCTCCACTTAAAACTGCAGCCAAGACATTACTTACAGCTAAATCATAATCATTATGAGCATGAAAATCAAAATGAATGTCAGGATAACGCTTTCTCATTTTCCGGAAGTATTCAATCACTTGAAGAGGATTTAAAATACCCAAGGTATCTGGCAACATAAAACGTTTTACACCAGATTCTTTTAATTCATCCATCAACATAAATACGTACTCTGGCGAATCCTTCATTCCATTACTCCAATCCTCCAAATAGATATTTACATCGAAGCCTCTTTCATGCGCCATTTTTATATTCCTCAAGATATCAGCAAGATGCTCTTCAGGACTTTTCTTAAGCTGTTCCTTGCAATGACGTAAAGACCCCTTTGCAAGCAAATTAATTACACACCCACCTACTGCTTCTATCCAATCTAAAGATTTCCCATCATCTACGAAACCTAAAATTTCAACTCTATTTAAATAACCACGACGTTTAGCCCAGCGACAAATATATTTTGCAGAGTCCATTTCACCGTCTGATACTCGTGCAGAAGCTATTTCTACTCGATCAACATTCAATTCTTCCAGTAGCAAACGAGCTATCTGCAGTTTCTCATGAGGAATAAATGTAACACCACTAGTTTGCTCTCCGTCACGCAATGTGGTATCCATTATTTCAATCCTAACCTGCGGTTTCTTATTTTTTGTTTCCAGATGACTCATTTCTGACGTTCGTATGTTTCTATTTTTTCTCTACTCTCTAGCAAGAAATCAATATCGTCCAATGCATTCATCAAACAGTATTTCTTATAACCATTGATTTCAAAATGTTCACTATGACCCGTTTCGTTATTTGTGACGGTTTGATTAGGAACATCCACAGTTACTTTGGTATCTGGATTTTTATTAATGCTATCAAACAATTCTTGCTGAAAGTCTTTCGTAACAACTACTGGCAAAACAAAACAATTCAAAAGATTGTTCCGATGAATATCTGCAAATGAGGACGTAATAACTACACGTACCCCATAACCAGCTATGGCCCATGCAGCATGCTCACGGGAACTACCAGAGCCCCAATTCTGCCCTCCCACAATAATTTCATGGACTCCTTCATGTGGAGTCTCTGAAAAAGCTGGCTGATTTAGTACAAAATCTGAAATTGGCTTACCTTCTGCATCATAACGTAAATCATGCATAAAAGCATTACCAAAAAACTTCGGATCACGAGTCGTTGAGGCTAAATAACGAGCCGGAATTATCAAATCTGTATTACAGTTATCAATTTGCACTGGAATACAAGTGGAATTAATTATGTTAAATTTAGCTTTCATAATCAAATGTTTCTAGGATCAGTAATAACACCAGTAATTGCACTTGCAGCTGCAGTCAATGGTGAGCAAAGGACGGTACGCGCACCTGGGCCCTGTCGACCCACAAAATTACGATTGCTAGTTGAAATACATAATTTACCTGCTGGAACCTTATCTGGATTCATCGCTAGGCAAGAAGAACAGGATGGTAAACGAAGTTCAAAACCTGCATCCTCTAATATTTTATCTATTCCTTCCTCTATAATTTGTTTCCGAACAAGCCAACTACCAGGAACTAGCCATGCTACAACATGATCTGCTTTTTTCTTCCCTTTTACTATACTGGCAAATACCCGAAAATCCTCAATGCGCCCATTTGTACACGCTCCTAAGAATACATAATCAATAGGATGTCCTTCCAATTTCTCACCTGGTCTAAACTGCATATATTCAAGCTGTGATAGAAAACCAACCTTATCTGCTTCTGGTATTTCGTTTAAAGTCGGAATCCTACCATTTATAGGGATTCCAGCACCAGGATTTGTTCCATAAGTAATACGAGGAAGTATATCTTCAGCTTTAAAAAAGACCTCTTTGTCGAAAACGGCATCATCATCGCTCTTTAGGGTTTTCCAATATGCTACAGCATCATCCCAATCTTTTCCTTTAGGAGCATGCTCTCTTCCTTTAAGGTAATTGAAGGTAGTTTGATCTGGAGCTATAATTCCTGCACGACTTCCCATTTCAATAGACAAATTTGACAAAGTCAAACGACCTTCCATAGAAAGACTCCGAATTGTTGAACCTGCATATTCTACCACATAGCCAGTAGCACCAGAAGTTGTCATTTGTGCCATTATATAAAGAGCTATATCTTTAGCAGTAACACCTTCTTTCAACTCACCATCTATATGAATACACATAGATTTAGGTTTTTGCTGAAGAATACACTGACTAGCTAACACCTCAGCCACCTCACTAGTTCCAATACCCATAGCTAGGGCGCCAACCGCACCATGAGTAGATGTATGAGAATCACCGCATACAATGGTCATTCCAGGAAGAGATAATCCCTTCTCTGGGCCTACCACATGAATGATTCCATTATCCTTAGAACCCATTCCAAAATGAGTTATACCGAATTCTTCACAATTCTTTTTTAACGTCTCCACCTGTTTACGACCTACATCATCTTTAATAAAATTCTGTTGGTCAGACGGAGTGTTATGGTCCGGCATAGCAAAAATCTTTTCGGGACGGAACACTTTAATACCTTTATCACGTAAAGTATCGAAAGCCTGGGGAGTGGTAACCTCATGACAGAATAGACGATCAATATATAATTGTGTAGGCCCATCCTCCACAACCTGTACTACATGAGAATCCCAAATTTTATCAAATAGTGTATTCATTACGAGCTAAGCTATTACTTATTTACAAATTTATTGATACAATCTATATATGCTTCCACTGAAGCTGCCACAATGTCGGTATTAGCTCCAAAACCATAGTATATATGCCCATTGTACTCTACCTGCATATGAACTTTACCTACATCGTCAGAGCCCTTACTGATAGCCTGAATAGTGAATTCTTTCATGACCATTTCACGATTAATGATTTTCTTTAATGATCTAATTGCGGCATCAACAGGGCCATTACCTGTAGCGGTTGCCTCAAATTTCTCATTAGCAATCTTCAAACCGATACTTGCCACATTGCGAACTCCCACACCACTGGTAACCTGCAGATAATCTAGTTTAATAAAGTGATTTGCACTTCGGTCGGCACCAGCAAGCATCAAAATATCATCGTCGGTAACCTCCTTTTTCTTATCTGCCAAATTCAGGAAATCTTTATAAATCATTTCCAGTTTTTCATCGTCAACATCTATACCATTTACTTGAAGACGATGTTTCAAAGCTGCCCGTCCACTACGTGCTGTCAAAACGATGCTATTATCATCTATTCCCACATCCTTAGGATTCATGATTTCATAAGTTTGAGTATTCTTAAGAACACCATCTTGGTGAATACCACTGGAATGGGCAAAGGCATTACGCCCCACTATAGCCTTATTAGGCTGCACCGGCATATTCATTAAAGAAGATACCAAACGACTTATAGGATAAATTTTAGTAGTATTAATGTTAGTGTCTATATCCAGATAAGGATGAGTTTTCAAGGCCATCACAACTTCTTCTAATGAAGTATTGCCGGCTCTTTCACCTATTCCATTAATAGTAACCTCTACCTGACGCGCTCCATTGAGTACACCTTCAAGAGAATTTGCAGTAGCCATTCCCAAATCATTATGACAATGAGTAGATAAAATAGCTTTCCCTGCACTTAAGCCATCTACATGCTCCATTAAATACTTAATTTTTGAACCATACTCAAATGGGAGACGAAACCCTGTAGTATCAGGGATATTTACTACTGTAGCACCAGCACGAACAACGGCATCTACAACTCTTGCTAAATATTCATTATCCGTACGTCCTGCATCTTCAGCATAGAATTCCACGTCTTCAACAAATCTTTTGGCATACTTAACTGCAGCTACAGCACGTTCTATAATTTCTTCGCGATTCGAATTAAATTTATATTTAATATGATAATCACTAGTGCCAATACCGGTATGAATACGTTTATGCTTTGCGAACTTTAATGCTTCTGCTGCCACATCTATATCTTTTTCTACAGCACGAGTCAAAGCACAGATTGTAGGCCATGTAACAGCTTTAGATATCTCAATAACAGAATTGAAATCTCCTGGACTTGATATAGGAAATCCCGCTTCAATTACATCTACACCCAAAGCTTCCAATTGTTTTGCCACTTGAATCTTTTCTACAGTATTCAATTGGCAACCTGGCACTTGCTCCCCATCTCGAAGAGTAGTATCAAAAATAAATAGTCTATCAGCCATATATTAAATTATATTCTCATTAAAAAAGCCTTTCACACGAAAGTGAGAAAGGCTTTATATATTTTCTACATAATAATCAAGCACAAAACTCACTTTCAACTACGCTTTGCAGTCGAATAATTAGTCCACCTAGTAAAATGCTTGAATAATTTGCAATCATATCTTTCTCTCGATTTTGAAAAGTGATGCAAAGATAAACTTATTCAATGACACATACAAGTAAATCGTAAGTTTTTTACCTAGAAAAATTACGATTTTAACACGAAAAGCTAGTAATTATAACAAAATCAAAGACAAAAGAATTAAATAAAAAAGAAAAAGGTAGAGATATGGAGATAAAAAAGAGACTCCAGGAAAAGAAT
>DGVD01000010.1:0-116344 GCA_002395835.1 Bacteroidales bacterium UBA4293
ACTTGCAGACACCAGTTTTTTTGGTAATCTCACGAATTGTCAGGTTTTCCTGATGACGAAGTCTGATTACTTCGTCATAAAAAATCTCTTTTTGAGTGGGAAATATTCGACTCATATTCTTTTTCTTTATGAGTCAACTTTTTTTAGGCTAAGACACCCGCTTGAGAATTTGTGGGAAAATTATTTCACGTTAGGGAAGACGGTGGAAAGTTTTGCTTCCAAATCGGCGCCACGAAGGCCACGAGCCACGATGGTGCCTTCTGGGTCGATGAGCAGGTTGTCTGGGATGGCGTTTACACCATAGACTTCCACAGCTGCATTGTCCCAGAACTTGAGGTCGGACAGGTGAATCCAAGGCATCTCCCACTCTTTTATGGCCTTGAGCCAGGGTTCTTTTTCGCGGTCGAAGGATACACCCACGATTTCAAATCCTGCCTGGTGGAACTTCTTGTAAGCTGCTACCACGTTAGGCATCTCAGCCCGGCAAGGGCCGCACCACGATGCCCAGAAGTCTACCAGCACCCACTGGCCTTTTCCTACGTACTCACTGAGTTTATGCAGGTTTCCATCAGGATCGGCCTCTTCCAAGTCCTTGAATTTCTGGCCTATAATCTGATTCTTGCTAGCTTCGGCCTGGTTGTCAGCGGCTGCCGATTCTTCCAGGATCTTCACCATATTTACCACGTAAGGATGCTGGGTGAACGGAGCGCCAGACGAAGTGATTTCCTTAAATTTCTCCATGCTCACCAGCGATGGCAAGTTGTGCACGTAAGCCACTGGGATAAGGTTGTCCTTATTGTCCTCTATGACTTTCAGGTAGAAATCGGTATATTTCTTGAGGCGTTTTTCATATTCCTGGATGAATTCTGTTTCCTGAGCTTTCTGGACAGAGTCTGGTTGGGCCAGAAAGGCCTTGATGAACCGGTCGTACTCCCCATACTCACGCGCATCCTGGCGGTCGCAAACAGAGAGTTTGGTATTCAGTTCAGAACCCGTCATCACACTGTCGGCCATGTTGATCTGCAGCGCTTCACCATCGTTGAAGAACGGGAAGAGCCAAGTAGCCTCCTGGAACTCCACGGAAAGGAAGGCATCCTTAGCTGCCTTACCCTGTATGTGGAAGGTACCGCCAGCCACCACGGCGCTATCTATAGGGTTACCACTCATGCGGTCTCTTACATACACGGTAGCTCCGTCTTGAGGCGCATTGATTCCGGTTACGTCGAATTTCACCGAGCCATCACCAGAGCAAGCCACCAGCAAGGCTGCAGCCAGCATAAAAATAGAAGATGCTTTCATCATGATTTTTTGAAGTGTTTAAGTTGATGCGGCAAAGATAATGAAAAATCTTTTCTAGCAGCAAGAACTATCCTCCTTTTCTTTTACACAATCCGCAAAGAAGGCAGCGAACATGTTCCGGGCTTCATCCCAGTTCTCCCGGTTGATACAGTATTTAATTCTAGGAGATTCTATCTTCCCATGGATAAGCCCCACATCTTTAAGCATCTGCAGGTTCTGGGAAATGGTGGCCCTAGGGATACCCAGTTCCTCATGAAGGGAACCGTTGAAACATTCTTTCTGTTTGGCCAAGAACCTTAATATTTTAAGGCGTATGGGGTTAGACAAAACCTTAGCTATGTTGGCCATTCTACGGTTTTGAATCTTTTCTTCTTCTGGTGTCAACTCTCGACAATAGAAGAGAGTTGTAGTTTTTTCTGTCATATTTAGCTTGCTCTCTCCAATTTAAAAAGGAAATGTCTGTATTTGTTTCTCTGTACGATGCAAAATTACACATACCAGTTGTAATATGAAAACTTTTTGAAAAAAAAAAATCATCCCCATAAATGAGGAAAGTAGCTTATAAAGTGGAATTTACGGGGGGGGCTGGAAGTAAAAAATCCAAATAAATGGGGATTGTGGATAAGGAGGAAAGGTTCTATCTTTGCAGCCGAAAAAAGATTTCACACAACTAAACCTGATTTATTTTTTAAAGAGTAAAAAGATTTATGAGACTATTGACTTTATTCATAGGATGTGTTTTTTCTGCCAGTGTGCAGGCTAATCATACAGAGCCAGTGGATACCACAGTGGCTGGAAACCTACGTATGGAAGAGGTAGTGGTAGTGGGTTTCAAACAGGACTCCAGAGGGCAAGACCCACTGGCTGTGACCCAACTTTCCAAGTCGTTTATGCGCAATGCGGAGATGACCAGCATAAAGGACCTGGGATACACCATCCCCAACTTCTTCATCCCTGAATATGGTACGCGCCAGAACTCACCCGTATTCGTGCGTGGCGTGGGTTCCAAGACCAACGGCCCTACCGTGGGTTTCTACGTGGACGGGGTGCCTCACATGGAGCGTTCCTCCTTCGATGACGACCTGTTCGACCTGTCTTCTCTGGAAGTGCTGCGTGGCCCTCAGGGAACCCTGTACGGACGCAACTGTATAGGTGGTATCATCAATGCCTACACCCACTCTGCACTGGAGTATCAGGGCACCCGGGTGAAGCTGAGCTACGGCAAGTACAACGATGCCGGAGCAAACCTGTACCACTATGGGAAGATAAACGACAACCTGGGCTATGCCGTGAGCGGTAGCTACCGACACAACGACGGCTACTTTACCAATGCCTTTGATAACAGTAAGGTGGACAAGTTCAACGAGGGTTTCATTCGTGGACGTATCTTCTGGAAGCCTTCGGAAAGATGGACGCTGACAGCCGACATCAGCTACCGAAACAGTGATCAGGGCGGCTATCCATACGCCATCTACGATGTGGAGAAAGATGAGACGGGAGAAATAAACTACAACCGCTACAGCTCTTACATGAGGCAGCTTACCACAGCCGGTCTGAACGCACGATATGAAGGCGAAGGATGGGAACTGAACAGTCAGACAGCCTATCAGTATATAGACGACCACATGGGAATAGACCAGGACTTCACCGCACGAGACTTGTACTGGGTGAAGCAAGGCGTAAGGCAGAACATCTTCAGTGAGGAAGTTACAATGAAGTCCAACAACGAGAATCGCTACCAGTGGATGGTAGGAGCTTTCTTCTTCAACGATGGCTATAAGAAAAGCTTGTCTACTACCTATATATCACAGAATTACTGCACACCAAAGTTCTACGACACCCCTACCACTGGAGTGAGCCTTTACCACCAGTCGTCCCTGGACATCGTAGGCGGTTTGCAGGCACAGCTGGGCCTTCGCTTCGACTACGAACATGCGCACGAAGACTACAAGGCTTACCGCACAGAGGCATGGGCTACCCAGCTGGGAAGCCCCGTGGATGTGTACGACAGCAAGCTGAGCTTTACCCAGCTCACTCCGAAGTTCACCCTGCGGTACCTGACCCAGAACAATGAACTGTTCTATGCATCGCTGACCCGAGGCTACAAGACCGGAGGCTTCAACTCCACCTTCCTGCAGGACGACGAGCGCACCTACAAGCCAGAGTACAACTGGAACTATGAGGTGGGTACCAAGCTCTCCTTCCTGAACCATGCGGTGGATGCAGAAGTGACCCTGTTCTATGTGGACTGGCGCCACCAGCAGATTACCCAGACCATAGCCGGTGTGGGAAACATCACCCGAAACGCAGGACACAGCGACAGCAAAGGTGTGGAGCTGGGCCTTACCCTGCGCCCTATTCAGCCACTGACCTTCAACGTGAACTATGGCTATACCTACGCACGCTTTAAGGAATACAAGCGCAGTGAGACCGTGGACTACAGCGGAAACGTGCTGCCACTGGTTCCAAGACATACCCTGTCTGTGAACGGAAGCTATACCCTACTGCCTACCAACTCCGTGCTAGACCGACTGGTATTCAGCGCCGGACTGAACGGTATGGGTAAGATATACTGGAACGAAGACAATGCAGTGGCGCAGAAATTCTACACCCTGCTGAATGCCAAGGTGAGTGCCACCTTCGGTAAACTGACCTGGGAAGTATGGGGAAAGAACCTGACTGATACGAACTATCTGACCTACTACTTCAAGGCCGGGAACGCCATGGGACAGAAAGGCCGTCCGATGTCGTTCGGAACCTCAGTGATTATTGATTTGTAAACATGATAAATACGAATATCTTCAATTCATCTAAAGAAGGAGGCAGAGGCGTCGCATTACCGATGTTCTTCTGCCTCTACATCGCTCAAAGTATCCCATCCAGCTTCTTCGCCACCGCCCTTCAGGTGATGATGCGAGAGGCTCAATACCCACTGGCCGTGATAGGCCTGCTGCAGCTGGTGAAGCTGCCCTGGGTACTAAAGTTCCTGTGGTCGCCCCTGGTAGACAGGCAGTGCATCACAGGACGTGATTTTAAGCGCTGCATCATCGGAAGCGAGTGTATCTATGCCTTCTTCATCATCCTGGCTGGTCAGTTCGACATCAGCCATGTGCACCTGGTGATTCTCCTAGTGAGCCTTTCCCTGGTGGCTTCGGCTACCCAGGACATAGCCACCGACGCACTGGCTATCCTGATGCACAAAGGCCGGGACAAGAACCTGGTGAACAGCATGCAGTCCATGGGTAGCTTCGGAGGAACCATGATAGGTAGCGGCGTACTGCTGCTGGTACTGAACCAGTGGGGATGGCGCACCGTGACCACCTGCCTGGGTCTCTTCGTGCTGTTCATGCTCATTCCGCTGCTGATGCGAAAGAACATCCAGATAGAACAGAAGAGCAAGGAGAAACGGGCCCGCCTCATCGACTTTGCCTCGTTCTTTGCGCAGAAGGGCATCTGGAGGCAAGTGGGATTCCTGGTGCTGTATTATGCCTGCATCATAGGCATTCTGTCCATGGTACGCCCTTGGCTGGTGGATCTGGGCTACAGCATGAAAGAAATAGGCGTGATGAGCGGCATTGTGGGCACATCGGCTGCCTTCCTGGCTTCCCTTTCCGGAGGATTCATCGTTCGCCGTATAGGGGTTTATAAAGCCCGTATCCTGTTTGCCTGCCTTATCCTGGTAACCACCCTGTGCTTCCTGGGAATGTCCTTCCTGGGCACCCCTACCACAGCCATGCTCTACGGAGCCATCATCCTGCTGTGGTGCAGCTACGGAATGGCTACCATCGTGGTCTACACTTCTGCCATGGAGTGCGTGCGCCCTGGACGTGAGGGAACCGATTTTACCGTGCAGACCGTGATTACGCACCTAAGCGGCATCATCATGGCTACCCTGAGCGGTACGTTGGCAGGACACTTAGGCTTCCAAGGACTATTTGCTACAGAGGTGGGCATCACCCTGATTATGATTCTATATGTACTAATTGTTTTTAAACTGAAACATGCAAACTGAAATTATTCAGAAATATAACCGACCGGTGCCTCGATACACGAGCTACCCACCGGCCAACTACTTCGGCCCTCTGACTGAGGTGGACTATCTAAGGGCTGTGGAAGCATCGAACCAAGCCCGTCAAAACCAAATTTCATTCTACGTGCACGTGCCTTTCTGCAGGCACCTGTGCCACTACTGCGGATGTAACTCTTACCCGATGGGGCGGATGGAGACGGTACAGGCCTATGTGGATGCCCTACACCGGGAAATGGACCGGGTAGCGCAGCATATAGACAAGAGCCGCAAAATCTCGCAGATTCATTATGGAGGGGGTAGCCCTACTGCCCTACCGGTTCCTATGATTAAGGAACTGACGGAGCACATGCTCTCCCTTTTCCCCGTGATAGACCGTCCGGAGATAGCTATAGAATGCCACCCTGGATACCTGACCGAAAACGACTGGGTAGCCCTGACGGAGTGTGGGTTCACGCGCTACAGTCTGGGGGTACAGGACTTCAGGGAAGAGGTGCTGAAGACTTCGGGACGACGTCCTTCCCTGCTCCCGATGGAGGAGATTCTGCAGATTCTGAGAGGAAGCGGAGCCACGGTGAACATGGACTTTATCTACGGACTTCCGAAACAGAGCATAGAGAGCTTTAGGGAGACCATGCGCCAAGCTGCAGCCTTACGTCCAGACCGACTGGTGACCTTTGCCTATGCTCATCTGCCAATGATTTTCCCCCGACAGAAAGTGCTGGATAAAGCCGGGCTCCCTGCCGACGAGGAGAAGAACGGCATGTTTGAGGAGGCATCGCGCATCCTGCAAGAGGCAGGCTATGTTCCCGTGGGACTGGACCACTTCGTACTCCCTGAAGACGAGCTGGCACAAGCCCTGGCTCAAGGTCGTCTGCACCGGAATTTCCAAGGATACTGCACCCGACGCACCACCGCTCAGGTCTATGCCTTCGGAGTGACTGGCATCAGCCAGCTGGACGACATCTACGCCCAAAATGGCCGGGACATTCAGGAGTACATCAGCACCATTAACGAAGGAAAACTTTACACCGCTAGAGGCTACCGCCTATCCGCACAGGAAAAGATAGTGCGGGAGGTGATAGAAGCACTGATGTGCAACTACCAGCTGCACTGGCCGGATTTAGCAGAGCGACTGGGACTGACAGTGGAAGAAGTGCGCCAGGCCTGCCACTACGATGAAGGCCAGATGCGTGAAATGGCCACCGACGGAATTCTGACGCTAGACGGAGAATACCTTTATATAAATACAGACGGAAGGCCCCTGGTACGCTGTGTGGCTGCTGCCCTGGACCCCCTGATGGTGAATACCGACAAGAAATTCTCAAAACCGATATAAGATGAAACAACACGATATAGTAGTGATAGGTGCCGGTCTTACCGGACTGAGCACAGCCTTTGAACTGCAGAGGCTAGGAAGGGATGTAGTGGTACTGGAGAAACAGTCCCGTGTGGGCGGTCAGATTCAGACCTTCACGGAAAATGGGTTCACCTTTGAGAGTGGACCAAACACGGGTGTGGTTTCCTACCCCGAGGTAACTGAACTGTTCAACAGCCTGGGGAATGCGTGTGAACTGGAAGTGGCCCGCGAATCCTCCAAAAGGCGTATGATCTGGAAAGGAAACAGTTTCCATGCTTTGCCTTCAGGGCCTCTGAGTGCAATAGGTACTCCCCTTTTCCGCTGGAGCGACAAATTCCGTATTCTGGGAGAGCCTTGGCGCAAAAAGGGAACTGACCCGAATGAATCTGTGGGCTCTCTGGCGCAGAGACGACTGGGAAAATCCTTCTATGAGTATGCCGTAGATCCTTTTGTTTCGGGTATCTACGCAGGCGACCCTATGAAACTAACCACGAAGTATGCCCTTCCGAAACTGTACAACCTGGAAGCGAACTACGGTAGTTTCATCCGTGGTTCCATAGCCAAGGCTAAACAGCCCAAGACGGAGCGGGACAAACTGGCCACCAAGAAGGTTTTCTCTGTGACAGGTGGACTGGAACGCATGACAGAGGCGCTAGCTCAAGGTCTGGAGATTATTACAGGAGCCACTGACATTCAGGTGCAGCCTCTGGAGAAGGGCAAGTGGAGTGTAACTTACGGGAACGAGGAAATACGCTGCAACCAAGTGATTACTACCGTGGGAGCCTATGCCCTGCCCCAACTGCTGCCTTTTATAGAAGAAGAGGAAATGAAAAAAATGTCTGGGCTGTTCTATGCCCCTATCATCCAGGTTAGCCTGGGTGTGAAGGATGCACACGGACTGGACATTCCAGCCTTCGGTGGACTGGTTCCAAGCAAAGAAGGGAAAAGAGTGCTAGGTATCCTGTTCCCCTCCAGTTGTTTCCAGAACCGTGCCCCAGAGGGAGGTGCCCTGTATTCCTATTTCATAGGAGGCGCCCGACACACCGACTATCTGCAGAAAACCGACGATGAGATACGGGAGATAGCTCTGGAAGCCTTCCACAGCATGCTGAAATACCCTGCAGGCATGGAGCCCGACCTGCTGCGCATCTTCCGTCACACCCACGCCATTCCACAATACTGGAGCGACAGTGGAGTACGTTTCCAGACCATAGAAAAGCTGCAACAGCAGTACCCCGGTCTGATTCTAGCCGGCAACATGCGCGACGGTATCGGTATGGGGCATCGCATCCATCAGGGCCTCAGCATAGCCCATTCCATCTAAACGATGACTTTGCCATCGGTCACCTCACTAAAATGGTCTAAGCTCCACTGAAGCAGTGGGGCGATGGCCGGCATGAGGGACTGACCCAAATCGGTGAGGGTGTACTCTACCCTAGGAGGAATCTCTGCATACTGTTTCCGGGAGACCAAATGATTCTTCTCCAGACGTTTCAGCGTCTGGGAGAGCATCTTTTGGGAGCAGTCCGTCATGAGCTTATGAAGCTCACCAAAACGCAAGGACTGTGGATTGAATTGCCAGAGTCCATAAAGAACAAGGAGCGACCACTTATCTCCGAAACGGTCGATGACGTTCCGGATAGGACAAGCCATGTATTCTGCCGTAATCTCTTTCATCTATTTTTTCATTTAGTGCGCCACAAAAGTACTAATAGTTTCTGAAAGTAACCAACTTTTCTTCAAGTTTTTATTCTTCAGTGTTAATCTAGGTTAAAGCCTAAAATAGGTATTTCCGCAAAATACGCATTTCCTACCTTTTAGTAACCGACTGCACATTTAGATAGTACTTGTAGAACTGAAACAAAGTATTTATATTTGCATCTGAAAAATAAAATTACTAACTAATAAATGAAATGATATGAAAAAGATTGAGACGATCAAGAGTGGAAAGAATTACACCGCAGTGAGTGTAGGACGTATGGATGAGATTATAGAGCATGTACTGCCTATGGGACCTGTGACTATTCAAGGTAAAGTATTTGCAGGACAGGCTGTAGGTGCTACCGGTAGTGAGCTGAGCTTCCAGACCCTGGTTCCAGGTCAGGACAGCGGTTTCCTACACACCCACAAGACTCATGAAGAGCTTTACATTATCCTGAAAGGTGAAGGCCAGTACCAAGTGGACGGAGAGATTTTCCCTGTAAGCGAGGGAACCATCGTACGGGTGGCACCAGATGGAAAAAGAGCCTTGAAGAATACAGGCAAGGAGAATCTGACCATGCTGTGCATTCAGTATAAGGCCAATGCCTTTGGTGAGGCCGACAGTCCGATGACCGACGGTAATATCCTGCAAGAGCCTTTGAACTGGTAAAAAAAACCAATTCTTCCAGAAAAGATTTCCTGTTTAGTGTTATTTTCGTAATTTCGCATCCAGAAAATAACACTAAACATGGATAGTATTCTTACATTTGCCAAGGAGAACGTAGATTATATCAGCCTGTTCATAGGAGTGATAGGCGTACTGCTGGCCATCGTTTCCCTGTATGTAGAAATCAGAAACAAACGGAAAAAGCAGTCGAAGCAAGCTGCGGAACTTACTCCCACCAGCAGAAATGAGCAGATTATCCAGACTAGTTATATAGGAATAGCGACTAATGTACTGCTGGCTGGTTTCAAGGCTGCCGTGGGTTTGGTGGCCAATAGTGTGGCCATTGTGATGGATGCGGTGAACAACCTGAGCGATGCGCTCTCCAGTGTAATAACCATAGTAGGCACCAAGCTCTCACAGCGTCCTGCAGATCAAGAACATCCTTTCGGTCATGGTAGAATAGAATACTTCAGTGCCATCATTATAGCCATACTGGTGATGTGGGCCGGTGTAACCTCACTGATTGAGTCGGTGAAGAAAATCATCCACCCCACGGAACCCGACTATTCCGTAGTGACCCTCACGGTTATCATACTGGCCATCGGCGTGAAACTGATTTTAGGCCAGTATGTGAAGAAGAAAGGACAAGAACTAAAGAGCGATGCGCTGAAAGCCTCTGGATCGGATGCCCTATTCGATGCCATCATCACCCTGTCTACCCTGATTTCTGCAGGCATCATGCTCATCTGGGATTTTTCTCTGGATGGCATACTGGGTACACTCATCTCCATAGTCATCATCAAGGCTGGTGTAGAGATGCTGGCCTCTCCGGTGAATGAACTCCTGGGAGCCCGTGTATCTCCAGAACTGGTAAAAGAAATCAAGCAGGAAGTGGCAGCCTTCGACGGAGTGCATGGCGTATTCGACATCATTCTGAACAACTATGGACCGGAGCTGATGGTAGGTTCCTTACACATCAGCGTGAATGATACGATGAATGCGTATGAGATTCACGAGCTGACCCGAGATATTACCATGAAGATGCTGGAACGCCATGGAATAGTGCTGACAGTGGGAATCTACGCCATAGCTACCGGAAAGAACAGACGATCCGACATGCAAAAGACGGTGATGCAGGCTTTGAAATCCAATCCGAAGGTAACTCAAGCCCACGGATTACACTACTATGAGAAAGAAAACCGATTGACGGTGGATATCGTGCCTCACTATTCCGTACACGATGATGAAGCACTGGTAAAAGAACTGACAGAAAAACTAGAATCCCTGATACCGGGTGTAAAGTTCGACTTCATCATAGACCACAACTACAGTGGATAAAGCCGTTAGAGCCGCTTCAGTGCCTCTTGAAGATACACATTTTCAGGTTCTTCCTGAGCCAATTCCTGAAGCACTTCATATCCCCAATCATCCAGCCGTGCAGCCTGCTCTAAGAGGTTCACGGCTTTTTGCTTGTCTTGCCCTACCACTTGCCCCGTCCAGTAGCTCACTCCCATGTTTACCAGGCCTTCCACAGCCCCCTGCTGAGCAGCAAATTCCCAGAACTTGACGGCAGTTTCCAGATTCCTTTCCGTACCCAAGCCATTCGCATAGAGCGTACCCAAGGTGGCCGCCCCTTCAGGTAAACCCTGACGGACGGTCTCCTGGAGTATCTGAAACGCATAGGCATAGTGCTCCTTATTCATGGCATCCACAGCCTGGAAATAAAGGTCCACTACCTTCTGTGTCTTATTTTCTTCCATTCTTTTATTGTTTCTGCTGAGCTGCCAATACCAAGAACATATAGTGAGATGAACCACCTCCCAGCACATACTCTGTCTGCTGCCAAAGGAATGGGAAGGTAAGCAGTTCAGGGAAATCCGGACGAATAAGTGCGGTACCGGATACCACACCACCCGGGATGAAGGACCAATCGGCACGGTTCAGACCGTAAGCCACGGTAGCAGACTTGGCACCCACTCCAGAAGCAAAGGAAGCGGTGTTCAAGCCCGGATGACAACCCAGAATGAAGTCCAAGGCACTATAAATGGTGCGTGACGGGAAAATGTCGGGGTAAGCATCGTTGAGGAAGTAATACTCAAAGCCAAATCGCTGAATATCCCATCCTGCGCCCCAGATGCTAGGACGATATGGTACACCGTAAGGAGTTTCTGCAGAGAGTGCATCAAGCTGGGCGCGGTATCCTGTGAGTGCTTCACGGAAGGCAGCCACAAACTTTCGAGCCTTCTTATCTTTACGGCCTTCTAGCTGCTTAGCGATGCGAGCTGTAAACCATCCTGTGCGGTTAATACTACTTATAACCTTGTCCTGCTTACTAAGGATGTAGTCCAGATACTTTTGCTCACCCGTAGTGAGGTAAAGTTCCACAGCAGCCTGCAGTTTCGTTCTTTCCAAGGACTCCCCTGCTACGGTCTTTTCATAGATAGTAGTAGCAATGCTCAAGCATTCTCCACTCAGTTCATCATTGAACCCACGGAGCACACGGGCCGTAGCAGCCAGTTGTGCAGCCGTGCTGAGTTCCCTTCCTGGATTATCCTCCGTGAATATCCAACGGTCGTCAGCATTTCCCAGCACACCATCGGTCATAGCTGCTGCATCACCCAAAAGCACATATTGACGCAAGTTGTTGCAAATGATGCCTCGGTACAGACGACCCAGCGCCTGATAGGAACGTACCACAGAAAGGGCACCATTCTCCACCTGCTGCAAGATATCGTTCTTTCCATCAGCCTCATGAATTTCCACCCGATGACGTTTCTGATCAATGGAAGTGACATCAATCTCCGGATGGAACTGTTCATAAGCCAAAGCCAAGATATAAGACTCACCAGCCTGAGACTCCACACGAAGGTCAAAGTCGCCTGCATCGTGCCATCCTCCGATGTTCACTCCTGGAACCGGCTCCCCTTCCTTAAACTTTGAAAGCCCAGGACGCTGGTCGTAACCATCAATATGATTACCTACATGAGCCATGAGTGCATCGTCCATGTGGCAGGCATCGTGCCATACCCTGTACTTCTCTGAAACACGCATGTGGCACATCTGAACCGGAAGGAAATATTCAATGACAGGCTGCCATACACCCCTGTCGTACACATCCGGAGCAATGCGGAAGATGCTAGAACAACTGTTCTGGTAACGCACCTGATATAGACCCGGTTCAGTAACCTGGGTGAAATCGGCAGTGAGATATTGGTAACGGAGGAACTTTCCCCAAACCTTAGGTTCCTGAGTGCTCACCACCGTCTCACCTTGCGCATCGATACGCACTAGCTGAACTAAACCAGAAACTTGATCACGAGCATCCGTCTCAATAACAATAGGCTTACGCTGCTGCGGTTGATAGCCCACCTGAGAAGTCTGAACGACAGGCTGGTAGCGCCATGAATTGTCTATTTCAGGAGTGATGATCCAGCGCACGGCACCTTTCGTAGCTCCCTGTGCTATTTCACTGCGAAGAACAAACCAGCCATTGTTGTGGTTCATTCTACCATCGTACAATTTCAGTTTTCCCGTAAGAGATTCCACGGTAAGCTTCTGGTTCTTATCATCGGGACGAGAGGTAAACTTTTGTCCTTCAGCATACGGAAGAGCGATAATATCATCGGCACGAAGCGGGCTATACCCTTCTGCATCCAACTGGGCCAAATCGGCTTTTTGACCCCGACCCAAGAAATAGTTTCCATCGTGTCCCCGGTTCGTAGGTTGTGTAAGCAATGGAGAGTTAGGCTGTTGAGGATATATACCAGACTGATTATCCATAATCCAAGGCTGGCCAAAAAGCTCGCCAGGGAAAAACTCCAGGTTGAATCCCACCTTTCCAAGGAGAAAGTCAGGCACAGGTTTATCCAAGTCGACATTCACCACAATACTACGCCCCTGAGGCTCCACGGTTACCACATAAGTGAACGCATAATCCGGATAAACCATAGGGTTGAATCCGGTAATGTGACGAGAAGAATCCGGGTAACAGAGCGTGGTTACAATACGGTTCCCCTCAACCTTACGGCTAAGTTGTTTAGGCACAGGTTGCCACTGCCCAGGAGTAGCCTCCATCCGGATGTCACCGTTCGTAGCAATACGCTTACCGTTCATAATGACGCAAACACCACCCTGATGACCTTCAGGATAGAAATCGCTAAAAACCATGACATCAGTACCACCGGCATTGAAATAGCCGTCATCCTTCAGCTGGAACGACTGTGCACTTACTGTCTGAAGGCCCAAGAACAGGAAACTCACCAGAATAGAGAAGAATCTGAATCGTCCTAAAAGGGACATAGCATTCTCTTTGGAATAAAGTTTCATAAAACAAGATTTAAGTTAAAAGGTTACGTTTAGCATTTGCAAATATAAAAAAAAAGCTATACTTCTGCATTATTTTTGCTATCTTTGCTCAAAAGGAATGAAGAAATGAATTATAAAGCATACTACACATCTCCTTTGGGACGCATAACCATGACCTCGGACGGTACCGCACTCACGGGGCTATGGTTTGATGGGCAGAGGAATATTGATGAGAAGATGCTTATAGATAGTTCCGCCCTACAACCCTGTCTGCCAGTCTTCCACCAGGTAAGGCTGTGGCTAGATATCTACTTCAGTGGGAAGGAACCCACATTCACCCCTCCCTTACTAGCACGAGGCTCTACATTCAGAGAAAAGGTATGGAAGGTGCTTTTGGAGATTCCTTATGGTCAAACCACCACCTATGGAGAGATAGCCAGAAAAATACAGTGTAAGTCGGCTCAGGCTGTAGGAGGAGCTGTGGGACACAACCCTATTTCACTTCTCATCCCCTGCCACCGAGTGATAGGCAGTGACGGATCGTTAACAGGCTATGCCGGAGGTGTAGAAAGAAAAGCAAGACTCTTAGAACTAGAGTCAAATCAGTAAAATAAAAAAAGAACTACAATGGAAAAATTCAGTGAGATCATAAACAGTGACCAGCTAACACTAGTAGACTTTTTTGCTACTTGGTGCGGACCATGCAAGACGATGCACCCCGTGCTGGAACAGCTAAAGAAAGATTTGGGAGACAGCATCCGCATCATCAAGATAGATGTGGACAAGAACGAGCAGCTCTCCATGACCTATCGGATTCAGGCTGTGCCCACCCTGATGCTTTTCCGCAAAGGAGAAGTGGTTTGGCGCCAGAGTGGAGCACTGAGCCTGAACGAGTTGAAAGCCATCATCAGCCAACATTAAAAAACAGGATTATTTTCCGGCTGAGAGATACTCTTTCAATGCATCTACATAATTCTTAAAGGCATTCTGCCCTTCTGGAGTAATCTGACAGGTGGTGCAAGGCATTTTACCCTTGAACCCTTTTTCCACTGTGATATAGCCAGCGGCAGACAACTTGTCAATCTGCACGCTCAAGTTTCCAGCTGTGGCACCTGTCTGCTTGCGGATATAGGAGAAGTCGGCAGAATCGGCTCCCGCAAGAATGGACATCACAGCCAGCCTCAACTCTGAGTGCAGAATCGGGTCGAGTTTCGGAAACATGGCATTACTTATATTGAAATTTAACAATAAGCCCCGTCACCACTAAAAGTAAACCTCCCAGCGTGAAGAGCAACAACTGAGCCTCGGACTTCCACAACATGGCAGCCACAGCCCCACCAACACCCAGGATAAAGCCACAGATGATGATAGGCCAGTTCTTGAGCAGTACACCAGAAATACATTCAGCAAGCCCCAAGATCACCACGATTAAAAGGGTAATGTGCATAGGAACTGCAAAAACAGCAATAGCGGAGAGGCTTATGGCAAAGGCACCAAACGCAGTCCAGACGTACCCTATCAGACGACTGATCTCACTTTGGGGTGCAGTTTCATCCTTCTTTGATAGTACTAAAGCCAAAGGATAGCCAATCACAGGCATGGCAAACCACAAGTAATTCCAGGCTGGGTTACCGGTGCTACTCCATAGCTGCCAGATGGTGAAGGATAATACCATGAGGACACATCCCCAAAGTACAAAATGTTTCGCGCTGTTTCGAAGAATAGCCTTACGACTGTTGTTCATCGTTTCTGTGATGAGGGCCAAGCTTTCATTCACAGTCATTTCACTTTTTTCTTTCATAATTCAAATAGTTTTCAGGTTTATGAGCTAAGTGCAGCTGCGCAGTCTGCCTTAAACACATTGCAAATATAAACAGGTTTATTTTATAAACCAAATTATTTCGTAAATTATTTTGCATCAAGAGGCAATTTTAACATTTCATTCAGATTATCCATTTAAATAAGGTATAGATAGAGAGTTAAATAGGTTTTGACGAAAAATCATGCCAAAAAGAAGATTTTCCCCTTTAAATTTGGAAGATAAAATAAAATGCAGTATTATTTCAGCGATAAAATTAAATTAAAATTCTACAACAATGAAAACGATTAAACGACTAAAAAAGTTTCTATATTCAAAAGGGTGGCAAGTTTATTTGTCATCCTTTTTTTGAGCCCTTTTTAATTGTGTATATTCAACAATTAATAGGTAAATTATAAATCTTAACTCCTATACAAAAGTAGTACAAATAGAGCCATTTTCATCTATTTTCAGGTTTAAAATGTTAAAAAATAAGTTCTAGTGTAATTTTTACGCATAAAAAGTTTGGATGATTAAAATAATTCCTTTATCTTTGCGTCAAAATTACACAAGAGGGATACTAAACATTTTTAAACTAAAAAGGAAAACATCATGAAAAGGACAACCGTACACAATCTAATCATCGTAGACGCATCAGGATCCATGGACTCTATCTACAATCAGGCACTAACTGGAATTAATGAAACCATTCAAACCATTTACCGTCTAAACCAAAATGACCCTTATGTGGATCAGCGCCTCACTTTACTTTCATTTGCCAACGGCAACGAAAAGTTGCATTACATGTATCACCTGGAAAATATAGAACAGGTAGGGCCCATCACCGAAAAGGACTATGTACTAAGAGGAATGACTGCCCTATATGATGCCATAGGAGATGCTGTAACCAGCATTAGAAAACATGTAAAAGCAGAAGATAAAGCCCTAGTTACCATCATAACAGACGGGTACGAGAACGATTCCAAGCGATGGACAGGGACCCAGGTCAAGCAGCTAATAGAAGAACTGAGAAAACAAGGATGGGTGTTCACCTATATTGGAGCTAATCAAAACGTAGAGGAAGAAGCAGGGAAAATAGGCATGGTAAACAGCATGAAGTTTGAAGCCACCATAGAAGGAACCGTAGAAATGTTTAGGAGAGAAGGACGCTCCAGAAGGCGTTGGAATGAAAGAGTGAGCCGTGGGGAGGATAATCTGGAGGAAGGCTATTTCCGTGAAGAACCTATCCAGATTCCTGCCGGACGTATCACCCCTGAACGCATTGATCATCTAGCACCGAATGAAGTATTTGTCTTCGGAAGCAACATCTACGGAAAACACGACGGGGGAGCTGCACGAGCTGCCGTTCTCCGATTTGGAGCGAAATACGGCGAAGCGGAAGGGCTACAAGGACAGAGCTATGCCATTCCAACCGTAGGAATTAGACCTGAAGAGACTGCCATGGCTATCCATAGGTTCATCATATCAGCTATGCAGAACCCCGACAAAAGATATTTAGTTACCCCTATAGGCTGTGGAAATGCAGGATGGAATGTAGCCGACATGGCACCCTTGTTTTCATTAGCCAAGAATGTGCCAAACATCAGCCTGCCAAGAATCTTTTGGACTTATCTAGTTTAATTCAAATCATACAAACATTCATAAAAAATAGAAACGATGAAAAATTTACTACTCTCAGCTGCTATAGGTGACATCAGTGGTGTACCTTATGAATTTGAAGGACGCACGAAAGACTACGAAAAAATAGACTTGCTCAATCCAGAGAATACCTATTCCGATGACACCATCTGCACGTTTGCCTGTGCAGAGGCCCTACTAGAAGACAAGGATATGGCTGAATGTCTCTGGAGAAGAGGACGTGAGGATATCAACAAAGGTTTTGGAGGACGGTATTTCCGCTGGCTTATCAGTCCGGAATTAAAGGGTCCTTACGGAAGCTATGGAAACGGTTCTGCTATGCGGGTAAGTGCTGCTGCCTTCCTGGCACAGACAAAAGAAGAATGCATAGAACTGGCTACTAAGACTGCCCTACCCACCCATAACCATCCAGAAGGAATCAAGGGAGCCGTAGCCACAGCACTGGCCATCTTCTACTGCATGCAAGGAAAAGACAAAGCTTTCGTGCGCCGGAATGTATTGGCTGAGTACTATCCTGATTGGAGTGGAGAGACCTATGCAGATATCAAGCCTTCCTACTATTTCGACGAAACCTGTCAGCTTACTGTCCCTGCTGCCATCATCTGCTTCCTGGAAAGTAAAGATTATGAAGACTGCTTGAAATTAGCTATATCCCTAGGTGGTGATGCTGACACACTGGCTGCCATAGCAGGCCCTATGGCCTATGCCTTTTACCGCACCATGCCAGAGGAACTGATAGAAAATGCAAAAGCGAAGCTCCCGAAATGGATGCTCGATTTAAATGACAAGCTGGATGAGGAAGTAGCAAAAAAAGAAAAAAATGACAGAAAATACTTGACAGAAAAGGAAAAATTGAGTACATTAGTAGCCAGTAACCTTAAATAAACTAATACTATGGGCAAAGCTGGCTTTTGGAATAAGGCATTCCACCTCTATTATGACGGCTTCAAGCAGATGACCCTTGGACGTACTTTATGGATTATCATCGCCATTAAGTTGTTCATCATGTTCGCTATTCTCAAGGTGTTTTTCTTTCCTGATTTCATCAAGACCCACACCGAAAAGGGAACCGAAGCTGAATTTGTCAGCAATGAGCTCATCGAACGCAGTGAAACTAAATTCTAATCCTTAAAAAATTACTATCATGAATTTATTAACGATTGATCCGCAGGCCATCGACTGGGCAAGAGCCCAGTTTGCCTTGACCGCCATCTATCACTGGCTCTTTGTTCCACTCACCCTAGGGCTGGCTGTCATCATGGGCATCATGGAGACCTGCTATTACCGCACTGGACGTCAGTTTTGGCGTACCGCTGCTCGTTTCTGGCAACGCTTATTCGGCATCAACTTTGCCATGGGCGTGGCTACTGGTCTTATTCTGGAATTTGAGTTCGGAACCAATTGGAGCAACTATTCTTGGTTCGTGGGTGACATCTTCGGAGCTCCATTGGCTATAGAAGGCATCGTAGCTTTCTTTATGGAAAGTACCTTTGTAGCAGTCATGTACTTCGGATGGGACAAGGTTTCCCGAGGTTTTCATCTAGCTTCCACTTGGCTCACGGGCTTAGGAGCAACCATCTCTGCATGGTGGATTCTGGTAGCCAATGCCTGGATGCAGAACCCTGTGGGATGTGAATTCAACCCTAACACGGTACGCAATGAAATGGTATCTTTCCTGGATGTGGCCCTCTCTCCTTTCGCAGTAGACAAATTCTGCCACACTATTACATCAGCTTGGATTATAGGAGCTGTTTTCGTAGTAGGAGTTTCAGCCTGGTACCTGCTGAAAAAGCGTGAAGATGTACGAGAACTGGCTCTGGAAAGCATGAAAATAGGAGCCATCGTAGGCCTTTGTGCTTCCGTACTAGCTGCCATAACCGGTGATGAGAGTGCTTACAGGGTGGCAAAGGTTCAGCCTATGAAACTGGCTGCCATGGAAGCACTGTACAACGGTGGAGAAGATGTGAGTCTAACAGGTATAGCAGCTGTCAATCCATTCAGTCAACCCGACTATGAGAACGAGAAGGAAGCCCCTCTACGCATAGCTGTACCAAACGGATTGAGCATTCTGGCAACACGCACCTTACATGGTTATGTACCTGGTGTGAACAATATTTTGAACGGCTATACCCGTCCTGACGGAACCGTGGAGCCATCAGCTGAAGAGAAGATGGAACGGGGACGAATGGCCATCAGTGCCCTAGCTGCTTACAGGAAGGCAAAGACAGAGGGAAACGAAGCCGAAGCTGCAGCTCAGGTAAAAGTGCTACAGGATAATTTCAAGTACTTCGGTTATGGATACATTAAGGATAAAAGTGAACTTGTCCCATACATTCCTATCAACTTTTGGGCCTTCCGTGTGATGGTGGGATTCGGTTGCCTGTTCATCCTTTTCTTTGCTATCATCTGCTACATGGTTTGGAAGAAACAAGGTATCTATGCCCCACTCCATATTCAGGAAAAGTTTACCGGATGGAAAGCCAAAGGGATGAACTGGCTCCTGATCTTAGCCATAATTCTCATACCTTGCGCATACATCGCATCGGAGAGCGGTTGGCTTGTAGCAGAGTTTGGAAGACAACCGTGGACGATTCAGGACATGCTACCAGTAGGTGCTTCCGTGAGTGACATCAGTTCCGGAGCGGTGGCTACCACCTTCTTCATCTTCCTATTCCTCTTTACTGCCATGCTTTGTGTGGAGATTAACATTATGCTGAAACAAATCAAGAAAGGGCCTGAACTATGACTTACGAATTTCTACAACAATACTGGTGGTTCCTGATAAGTTTGCTGGGAGCCCTTCTAGTGTTCCTGATGTTTGTTCAGGGAGGTAACACGCTGATATATACGCTGGGAGTGAATGAGACAGAACAGCGCATGCTACTGAATTCTACCGGTAGAAAATGGGAACTCACGTTTACTACGTTGGTTACCTTCGGTGGAGCATTCTTCGCTTCCTTTCCATTATTCTACAGTACCAGTTTCGGTGGAGCTTACTGGCTTTGGATGCTTATCCTATTCACTTTTGTGGTTCAGGCAGTGAGCTATGAGTTCCAGCACAAACGTGGAAACCTGGTTGGAGCACGACCTTTCCAGTGGTGCTTGATTCTGAATGGCATCTTCGGCCCATTGCTCATCGGAGGAGCTGTAGCTACCTTCTTTGAGGGCAGCAACTTTATAGTTTCCAAGATGAACCTTACGGATGGCATGCAGCCCGTTATCTCTTCCTGGGCTAATGCTTCACATGGTCTGGATGCCCTACTCTGCCCATGGGTACTAGTACTGGGATTTGCAGTTGTATTTCTGACCCGCATCCTGGGTTTGCTCTATTTCATGAACAATGTGGAGGATGAGAACATCCGGAGCAGGATAAGCGTACGTCTAGTAGGTCAGACTATTCCTTTCCTCATCCTGTTTGTAGCATACGTGGTACATCTGATGTTGAAAGATGGTTATGCCTATGACCCAGCTAGTGGCATCATCAGCATCGTACCGATGAAATACTTCCACAACCTAGTAGAACTTTGGCCATTAGCCATTCTCCTGGTAATAGGAGTAATTCTGGTTCTTTACGGAATCATCAAAACCATTATAAGCAAGACTTACATCAAAGGCATCTGGCCTGTGGGAATTGGCACTGTAATTACCGTTCTGGTTCTTCTGCTTCTAGCAGGATGGAACAATACGGCTTACTACCCATCTACTGCTGATTTACAAAGTTCACTCACCATTCAGAACTCTTCCAGCAGTGAGTTTACCCTGCGCACCATGTTCTACGTGAGTCTTCTGATTCCATTTGTCCTAGGCTATATCGTTTACGCATGGCGTGCCATGGACAAGAAGAAAATTACCCCGGAAGAGGTACAACAAGACGAACATCTGTATTAAAACTAACGAAGAAAAAAGGGAAACCACAGGCTAAAAACAGTCTGTGGTTTTCTATTTTGGAAGCTTTCCGAACTAAATATTCCAAAAAATATGAACAAACAATCCATTTTTTGTACTAATTTCATTTAAGTCATTTTTGCACTATTATCCATCTATAAACCAATAACTTAACAATAAAGAATGAACGGATAATCCAAAAAATCATTGAATTTTGAACAAAAAATCCTAACGATATTCGAATTATTCTTCTATTTTTGAAATCGGAAAACAGGAACAAGGTTTTCCCATGTTAGGTTACAAATGAGTGAGAAAACTAAAAACTCAGCTTATGAAGAGGTTCGGCAAAACATAGAAAGACAAGTGAAGAATATTAGAAAGTCGTCGAAAAACAAATGGCCATATTATTGGTATTCAATGAGACAGAAATTCTCTCAACTATTCAAATATACAGCACACTCTAAATAAAACTGACGACAAAGATTTCTTCTTAAAACAGCTGAACGAACATTACTAGCGAAGCCTTTGCTTCGCTAGTATTTATTTATAGCTTAATAACCTCCAGGTTCTTCCTGTACTGCAATGGAGAAACTCCTACCTGCTGCTTAAAGATTCTGCTGAAGTAGGCTTGATCGCTGAAACCACATCGCATACCTACCTCATTTATGGTGAGGTCTGGATTTCCCTTGAGAAGTTGCTTGGCATAATCTATACGAATCTTAGTGATGTAGTTCACCGGACTGTCTCCCGTTAAATCGGTCAATTTACGACGTAAGGTGCTCTTACTCATGCAGAGTTCCATGGCTAAAGCCTCCACGTCTATCTCCACGGAGCGCATCTGGTCGTAAATCAGATTGGTAAACTTGGAAATGAAGGCTTGATCATCCTTGGACAGTTCCTTACCCATGCCACTTACCTGCTGCTGTGCCAACTGGTACTTCTCCCAGAGCATGCGACGTTCAGAGAGAATCCAGTTCACACGGATTTGCAGTTCCTTACCACTGAACGGCTTGAAGACGTAGGCATTGGCACCCGCACGAAGCCCTTCTTCCAGATCTTCCTGAGTAGCCTTAGCTGTAATGATAATCACTGGGATGGTATTGGTACTAGAGTTAGAACGTATGGCACGACAAAGTTCCAAGCCATCCATACCCGGCATCATCAGGTCGGTGAGGATGATATCCGGAAGGATGGAAGTGGCTTTCTTCAACCCTTCCGTACCGTTGGAAGCATAGTACAGACGATACTTCTCAGGAAATTGATCTCCGATGAAACGAGCAATGTCCAGATTGTCCTCCACGATGAGAATCTTAGGCTGGCTCTCTACAGTGGAAGCAGAATCCTCCAGCTGAACTTCCTGAGCAACAGACTCTGAGACGAATGCAGATGGAGTTTCCAGCACATCACTGCTGAACGGAGGCCATTGGCTGTCTCCATGAGTCAATGGTAACACCACGGTGAAAGCAGTACCTTGACCTGAAGTACTTTCCACCTCTATCTGCCCGTGAAGGGCTTTTACCAACTGATTCACCATGGAAAGCCCGACACCCGTACCCAAATTCTTCACATCACGGGCTTCCTGGAAAAACGGATCAAAAATATGTTTGAGGTTTTCTTCCTCAATACCGATGCCATCATCCACCACCATGGTTTCCAGCTGGTTCTGCTCAGTCACCTGACACTTGATGTTCACATGTCCGTTTTCTGGGGTGAACTTTATGGAATTCGTAATGAGATTAGCAAAAATCTTATGCATGTAATCAGGCACCGTGTCCATCATGATGTGCTCCTGGTTACAAGCAAAAAGCATGGTAATATGCTTATCCTTAGCCAATTGCTGGCATTCCTCCACCAGCATCTTCAGATAAGGAACTACATCTCCCCTACGCCATTCCTGAGGGCCAATCTCCGACTTCGCCTTACTGATGTCCAGCAACTGATTCACCAGCGAAAGCATGGTTTTTCCATTCTTCACGATCATGCTGCTGGCATCCTTCACCTGCTCTGGGCTCAAAGCAGAATTCCGAAGCATTTCCTCGCTTTTTCCCAGAATAACCGTCAGTGGAGTGCGGAACTCGTGCGTGATGTTGGTGAAGAAACGCTCACGCATGTTCATGAACTCCTTCTGCATGCGGTTGTTCCGTGAACGCACGAAAGATACATACCAGAACACACCTGCCAGGATAGCAAATATGATGAAACCCAGGAAGAAAAGCCACTTCTGCGTACGTTCCAGACGCACCAGCACCTTCTGCTCATTCACCCTTCTCTCATTCTGACTACGGGCCATGTTGATTTCTAGGTTCTCTATCTCGAGCATATTCTGGGAGTTCAGCAGACTATCGCTAGATGCTTGAGACATCCTATTATATTCCAGGGCCTTCTTATAATCACCCTGATTCGCATAAAAATCAGAATAATAATGATAGATCTGGGCAAAATGCTCCTTAGAACCCAGTTTTTGAGCCGTAGAAAGAGCCAGCTCCAGATACTCCTGAGCCTTTTCCTTATTATTAATAGCTACATAGATTCCTGCTGTGGAGATACAAGGCTGAAGCCAAAGCCACTTGTCTATATCCTCATTGATGACATCCATGGCTTCATGGAACTCATTCAGAGCCTTATCGTACTCCTTATTATGCTGATAGATACGACCGAAATGCATGTGGCAATAAGCCAAACCCGTCTTGGAACCACTCAGTTTAGAATGCTCATAAGCCCGCTGGAAGTAGATTAAGGCAGAATCGTACATACCCAGTCGTTCAAACACCATACCGATGTTGGAATTATCCACATTCATCCCCAAGTGACTTCCCAATGCCGTTTCGATAGCCAGAGCACGACGGAGGGCACTATCTGCACGAGCATAGTTTCCTATCTTCATGTAGATGTTTCCCAAACCATTATTTCCCACAGCCTGACACTTCATGAGCTTCTGCTTATTTATGCCCGATGCAGGGGTAGCCACATCTATGGCACGAGAGTGATACTCCAAGGCATCATAATAAAGACTCATCCGACGGTAGTTCGTACCCAGGTCGTTCAAAGCCGTAGCCATCATCAAGGTATCATTCAGTTCCTGAGCCAGTTCCAGCTCCTTCTCATGACTCAGCACCGCTTCCTGATACCTACTAGACGACATATAAGTATGCCCCAGAGAAGCGTAAGTAGCCATCTCACGCACCTTGTTTCCCTCCTTCTGATACTTCCTGAGGAAATCCAGCAGAGAATCGATATCCATGGTGTGATTATCCGTGGTATCCAGCATGAGACGCTCCCTGTCTGTATAACCAGGAGAATTCGATAGCTTGTTGCAACCGAATAGAAATGAGCAAATTAAAGCCAGTACCAGTATAATGGGCGAATGTAAACGGGTCTTCATGAATATATAATAGGTCGAAATATTTATTCAAAATTAAACAAAACTCCTTAAAGAAGCCTAATGAATGGATGCAATTTAAGGTTTATTCACACTTTTAAATTCTCCACCCCACCCATTTTCCAGAAGAATAAACATTCATTTTATTTTACAAAAACATCTACTTCATAAAGAACGACAAAATTTTACTTCACTGCCCAAAACTTTTTTCCCTTCAGGAGAAAAATTTTTCTCTAACTAGGAAAAAAATTCTACCCCACTGGAACTAGTAAAAAACAGAGGGAAATAAAGGGAAGCAGAAAAGTAAAAACTATTTACAGAACAGATGAACAAAACAAAACAGAATGAAATATGAACAATATTACGCATTTTAAATAAATAATTTGGGTGAATCATCTATTTTTCATTAATTTTGCAAATGCTGAAACATAACCTTAACTTTAGCCAAAACTATGAGAAAATTATTATTCACACTGTTTGCATTCTTATGTATGCAAGGCCTTCAGGCAGGAAACTACAAGAGTTTCAAGATTTCTGTCTACACGCGTGCTTACGAGGTAGAGAAGATGAAAGACCTGCACTGGCTGGATTCTACATGGAACATCATCTCCAGCCAAGTAAAAGTGGACAAGATTTATCTGGAAACTCACCGAGACCTGCTCATCGTTCCGGAAGAGACCATAGAACAGGCTAAACGCTTCTTTAAGGAAAAAGGAGTGGAAGTGGGAGGCGGAATTACCTATACCATAGATGAAAGCAACAGCTTTGAGACGTTCTGCTACTCTAACCCTGAGCACCGGAAAATGGTTCAGCACATAGCAGAATACACAGCTAAGCATTTCGACGACTTTATCCTGGACGACTTCTTCTTCACCAGCTGTAAATCGGAAGATGAAATCAAGGCAAAAGGTAACATGAGCTGGACTCAGTACCGTATTAAACTGATGACAGAGGCTGGTCAGAACCTGGTTATCAAGCCTGCTAAGAAGGTGAACCCGAAGGTGAAAATCATCATCAAATACCCCAACTGGTACGATCATTTCCAGGGCTTGGGATTCGACCTTCAGCACGGCCCACAGATTTTCGATGCAGTTTGGACGGGAACTGAAACCCGTGACCCAGCAGGGGCTCAACACCTTCAGAATTACTTGAGCTACAACATTATACGCTACTTTGAAAACCTGAGAGAAGGACACAACCTAGGTGGATGGGTAGATGCAGGTGGTATAGAAATGGGTATGGACAGATATGTGGAGCAGCTCTGGCTCACCATGTTTGCTAAGGCTCCGGAAATCAATATGTTTGCTTACCATCAGCTCATCGGTATTCCTATCAACCCTGCCGTTCATCGCACCAAGTGGCAAGGTCAGGGCACTAGCTTCAACTTCGATGAAATGATGAAGCCTGTGAACCTGAACGGAAAAGGCATGACCACCCCTACCACCATGGCTCGTGCAGCAGGATATGCCTTCGAGCAGATAGACAAGTTCGTCTCCATGCTGGGCAAACCTATCGGTATCAAGAGCTACAAGCCATTCCACTCCCTGGGAGATGACTTCCTTCAGAACTACCTGGGAATGATAGGTTTACCTATGGATATGGTGCCTTATTTCCCTACCGACCAGAAGATGGTGCTGCTTACAGAACAGGCAGCTGCCGATCCGAACATCATGACTCCTATCAAGAAGCAGCTCATGGCAGGAAAGGATGTCATCATAACCAGCAGTCTGCTGAGTGCCATCCCTGATAAGATAGCCGAGGTTAGTGAGCTGAGATGCAGCGACTTAAGAGCCATTGTGAATGATATGGGTTACAACGGAAAAACCAAGAAGGACATTCTGATTCCTCAGGTTCTCTACCATACCAACGATGCTTGGGAGATGGTAAGTGCCGGAAGACCACTCACCGGTGGTGTAAGCGGTTACCCTATCCTTCTGCGTGCGCCTTATGCTACAGGAAACATGTACGTGCTGACCATCCCAGACGACAAGGGTAATCTGTACGACTATCCAGAAGCTGCCCTGAACACCATCCGACAAATCATGTCACCCGACATGAAAGTCAGGATAGAAGGCCCTTCCAAGGTAGCCCTGATGGTTTATGACAACGACATGTTCATCGTAGAATCATTCAATGACGAACCTGTGAATGTAAAGGCTGTCCTGGGTAAGGATTACAATGCGCTGGAAGAAGTAACCACTGGTACTATCTTTGAGAAAGATAAAAATGTTCCAGGCATGCCAATGCGACGCTCTAGAAATGCAGTGGAAGAAAACCGCTTCAGCATGACCCTCATGCCACATTCATATAAGGTATTCAGAATTAAAAAGTAAATCATAGAAAGGGCTCTGGGATTTAACTTAGAGCCCTTCTTTTTCAAGAAATCTTCACCGTAAATTTGGATTCGTCGCACCTCTCCAGACTGAAATATGCAGACATCAATGCCGTTACGGGCAGACAAGGCATTTCTGCCATGGGACGAAACTTCTGTATCAAAGTGAATATCCCTATCGATATACATTTGTAAAATAGATAAAAGTTGTTATCCACCGTAAGATGACAGCTTTTATTTGTACATTCAATTATTTTTCATAATTTTGTAGCTAAATATAAAATTAATACTATGGAATACAGCAGAGAATACACACCTAACTTCATCACCGCACTGAAAGACAATGAAATTTTTGTTTTTGGAAGCAACATCCGTGGTATGCATGCAGGTGGTGCTGCCAGAGTAGCGTGGCAAAAATTTGATGCAGAATGGGGCGTGGGCGAAGGCTTGACTGGGAAATGCTATGCACTCCCCACCATGGAAGGAGGATTAGACTACATTCAGGGGAAAGTGGATAATTTCATTGCGTGTGCCAAATCCCATCCGGAACTGAAATTTTATGTCACTAAAATAGCTTGTGGCATTGCTGGATTTTCAGTGGAGGAAATAGGCCCACTCTTTAAATCGGCAATCCCCCTAAATAACGTGATTCTGCCGAAAGAATTTGTGGAAAGCATGAAATAACGTACCTTTGCAAAGTATGAAAGGATGTATGAAAAAACTGGGCATTGCAGTGGGAGTAATCCTGGTGCTTTATGGCATCTATTACTTTACAAGCAGCCAAGTAGCAAGAATAGACGACCTCTCAGAGGTGGTGGATTCCGTGGTGGAAGAAACGGTGGAATATACTCCCCTACCTGATTCCATCCCGATGAATCAAACTTCTGAAGAAGAATAAATGGGAACAAGAACAAACAATATAACTATGAAAAAGATTCTAGCAAGCATCACATTTCTGGCATGTACACTCACTGTATCTGCCCAACAGGCATTAGGCCCAGGTACTGGCATAAAATCACCTGAAATCAATGCCGACAATTCCGTTACATTCCGATATGTAAACCCTAAAGCTGTGACTGTCAAACTATCTGGTGATTTCCTTACAGAACGTTCTGTAGACCTCCAGGAAAAAGATGGGGTTTGGACGTATACCACTAAGCCTTTAGCCGGTGAACTCTATTCCTATTTTTTCATCGTAGACGGGAAACGGGAATTAGACCCATCCAACGTATTCATGAACAGGGATATTGCCACCTGGACCAACATCTTCACCCTGAGCACAAAGGAAGGAGATGCCGGACATTACTACATGAACAACAATGTACCTCATGGTACAATCACAAAAATATGGTATGACAGTGACCATGCTAAAATGGACCGTCGCTTAACCGTATATCTCCCCCACGGATACGAAAAGAGCAAAGCAAAATACCCAGTACTTTACCTACTCCATGGTTCCGGAGGTGATGAAAATGCCTGGTCTGAACTGGGCCGTACTGCTCAGATTCTGGATAATCTGATAGCAGAAGGCAAAGCTACCCCTATGATTGTAGTAATGCCAAACGGTGTGGTTCGTAATCCATCAGCACCAGAAGTCAATGAAACAAACATGTTCCAGCCCACTATGATGAACAGTCGTGACCAAGACACTAAACCTATGGAAGATGAGTTCCCTACCATCAAGAAATTTGTAGAAAGTACCTTCCGTGTAAAGACAGGACAATATAACACTGCTATTGCAGGCCTCTCCATGGGAGGTCGTCACTCCTTTGCCATTTCACGTCGTTACCCTGGTACTATAGGTTATGTAGGTATGTTCTCAGGTGCCGGAAGTGGTCCTGACAATGCAAAAGAGCTGAAGGCACTCTTTGCAGCAAAACCTAAACTCTACTGGATAGCTGTAGGTTCTGCCGATGGCGTCAAGAAATCAGCTGCTGCCCTTCGTGACTATTGCAAGGAAAACAACTATCCATGTGAGTATTATGAATCCGACGGAGGTCACATCTGGAGAAACTGGAGAGTTTACCTCACCCTATTCGCCCAGAAGATTTTCAAATAATTACTTATCAAGCAAAACTGATTTGACATTTTTCAGAAGTTTGGCCTAATGAAAATAACAGCAGTAGTTGTAACATATAACCGTTTGGAACTGCTAAAGAAGAGCATCCAATGTCTGCAAGCTGCACTGGAGCAAGTTCAGTCGGCAAATATAGACTGTCACATCTGTGTGATAAATAATGGTTCTACCGATGGAACCCATGAATGGCTGGATGCACAAGCTGGTTTGGAGGTGGTGCACCAGGAAAATGTGGGAGGTTCAGGAGGTTTCTATACCGGTATCAAGAAAGCCTACGAAGAAGGAGCCGACTGGATTTGGTGCATGGACGATGATGTGTTTCCCAAGCAGCATTGTTTACTTTCCCTACTAGAAGAAGTCAATAGGCACGAGGACGAGCCACTGGGGATATTAAGCCCTAGAAGGCTGTTGGAAGGAGTGGTTTTCACCCATGAGTTCCAACACTTCAACTTTACGAATCCGCTGGCTTCCATGCATGGCAAGAAAATAAAAAGCTATGGTCTGGATGAGACTATTGAAATAGTAGGTTGCGATTTTGAAGGCCCTTTCATCTCCAGGAAAGTAGTAGAGACTATCGGTTTCCCAAACAAGGATCTCTTCATTTTCTGTGATGACACCGAGTATTGCCTCCGTGCTCATTTAGCAGGCTTCAAACTCTATTATGTTCCAAATGCGCTAATGGATAAACATAAGTTCTTCAGCAACGATACCTGGACTACTAAAAACCAGAAGAAAAAATGGAAACGGTTTTATCAAGTGCGTAATGAAGCTTATATGAATCATCATTATGGAAAGAACTGGTGTGTAAGGTATCTTAGAAGCTTCATAGGGCTACTAGGCTATTACATACCAGCTCTTTTCAGCATGCCATTCAGTAAAGCATGGGAAATGAAAGACTTAAAGGTTTTATGGGAAGCCTACCAAGATGGCATCCATGAAAAACTGGGAATCAGGAAATAAAAAACATCCCCCGCTTCTCAGTGAGGGATGCCCAAAATCATAAAACTTTTAATCTATTATTTCTTTCAATAAAATAACAGACCTTTAAAAAATCCAACATGCAAATGTACGAAAAAAATATGACACCATGATGGTATTTTAGATAAAGATTTTTACCTTCTTCGATAATTTTCAGTTGTTTAAATCAACATGAAATCATGTGAAAGGTAATGAAATAAAAAGAATGCTTTCTTTCCTGTTATTTCATTGGATTAGAAAATATACTTTACAATTATTGAATTCATTTTGGTCAAAACAGATGAAGAAATCGCAAAATCGTCACATTATTTTTTGCTAGATGTTTCTTCTTTGTAATTTTGCTGCCGTTTGAAAAACTTTATTAAATCAATCATATGAAAAAATTACTATTAACTATTCCCCTAGCTGGTATGATACTAGCTTCATGTTCCGAAGATTTGAAACTTCGTGAAGACAATATTGATGAGATTGTAGCAGCTATGACATTAGAGGAGAAAGCCCAACTCATCATTGGTGTTGGTATGGATGGTGTAGATTTGGACCGTCCAGTTGTAGGTTCCACAAATTCTGGTAAAGTTCCAGGTGCTGCTGGATATACTGCAGCTATAGAGCGCCTTGGCATCCCTTCCATCGCTCTTTGTGATGGCCCTGCTGGTCTCCGCATCCAGCCTAAGAGAGAGAATGACAATGCCACTTATTACTGTACTCACTTCCCTATCGGTACTTTATTAGCATCCACTTGGGACCAGGAGTTGGTAGAGAAAGTAGGCGAAGCCATGGGTAATGAGGTTTTGGAGTATGGTGCAGACGTTCTGCTGGCTCCAGCACTGAACATCCATCGCAATCCTTTGTGTGGACGTAACTTCGAATACTATTCAGAAGATCCTATTGTTTCTGGTAAAATTGCTGCTGCATACGTAAAAGGTATTCAAAGCAATGGTGTAGGTACATCTATCAAGCACTTTGCATTTAACAATCAGGAAACCAACCGTATGGGTGACAACGCTATCATTTCCACCCGTGCCATCCGTGAAATCTATCTGAAAGGTTTTGAAATAGCAGTTAAAGAAGCTGCTCCATGGACAGTAATGTCATCTTACAACTACATCAATGGAGATTACGACAGTGAAAGTGTGGACTTGTTAACTAACATTCTGCGTGATGATTGGAAATATGCAGGTACCGTAATGACCGACTGGTTTGGTGGTACTGATGGTGCTAGACAGGTTCATGCTGGCAATGATATGCTTCAACCAGGTCGTCAAGGACAGTATCAGTCTATCATTGATGGTGTAAAGAATGGAACTTTAGATATAGCAGAAGTAGACCGTAACGTAAAACGCATTCTTCAATTAGTAGTTAAAAGCCCTACTTTCAAGGGTTACAAATATACTAACAAACCAGATTTGACTGCACATGCTGAGATTACTCGTAAGAGTGCAACAGAAGGTATGGTTCTTCTGGAGAATAAGGACGCAGCTCTACCTTTAAAAGACGTCAAGAAAATTGCGCTGTTTGGAATCACTGCATATAACTGGATTGCAGGTGGTACAGGTTCTGGTGATGTAAACCGTGCTTATACTGTATCCTTGTTGGATGGATTAAAGAATGCCGGTTTCGAAACTAATCCTAACCTTCAGAAAGCATACCAAGAATGGAATGACAAAGAGCAGAAAAGACTGGATGCTGCACGTCCTGAAGGCTTAGCTGGTTTAATGTTTACAGAAGTTGCAAAAGAACTGGATGTCAATACTGTTGACTATAAGGCTGCCATAGCAGATGCAGATGTTGCATTAATCACTATCGGTAGAATCTCTGGTGAAGGTGGTGATCGAAAAGTTGAAGATTTCGAACTGAATACTACTGAAAAAGAACTTATCCAGAAGGTAACTGCAGCTGCACATGCTGCTGGAAAGAAAGCAATTGTAGTTTTAAACATTGGTGGAGTTATTGAAACGGCTTCATGGAAGAATATCCCAGATGCAATTCTTTGTGCATGGCAAGGTGGTCAAGAAGGTGGTAATTCTGTAGCAGACGTTTTGTCAGGTAAAGCAAATCCAAGTGGTAAACTGACTATGACATGGCCTGTAAACTTCAGAGATCACAAGTCTTCAGAGAATTTCCCTATCAATGTAGAAGTTCCTATGGCAATGGGTAAGAATCCTATCGAAGGAAAGACTCCTGAAACTGAGGGTGCTATAAAGAATGTGGACTACACCATTTATGAAGAGGGTATTTATGTAGGTTATCGTTGGTTTGACACCCAGAAGATGGCTGTCAGCTATCCTTTCGGATATGGAAAGAGCTATACTACATTTGAATATAGCAATCCTACTATCACTTCAGAGGCAGACAAACTGATTGTAACAGTTGACATTAAGAACACTGGTGCTGTAGAAGGCAAGGAAATTGCACAGGTATACGTAACAGCTCCAGCTGGTACTTTAGACAAACCTGCTCAGGAACTTAAGGCTTTCGCTAAGACTAAATCCTTGAAACCAGGAGAAAGCCAGAGTCTGAAGATGGAAATCAAGACAACAGACCTTGCTAGTTTTGATGAAGCTAAAAATGCATGGGTAGTAGATGCTGGTGAATACACAGTTAAAATTGGTGCTTCTAGCCGTGATATCAAAGCAGAGCTCAAGGCAAATGTTGCTGCAAGCACAACAAATGTATCCAAAGCTTTCATGGCACAAAAATAAGCCTTTAAACTAACAATATGATAAGGACGATTAAGGGAATAACAACCATTAATCGTCCTTATTCTTTCATTTTGTCATGCTACTTAGCCATTTTAAGAATCAAAACCTACCAAAACTGAGAAAAAGTCACTGGTTCATTTGGCTCTGAAGGAAAAATCCCCTAAATTTACCGAGTAAAACTGAATGTAATGACAAACTTTTGGGAGAAACCTTGTTTCCCAGCCTGTTATGTAGTATTTCCACAGAATACAGAATTCAGGCGCGCAGCCTTTTACTTGGCTGCAGAAGAATACTTGGCTTTGAATTTCCCAGAAGATGATTATGTTTTCACATGGTGCTTACATCCTACTGTGGTTATCGGCAGAAATCAAGTTGCACATCAAGAGATAAATTTAGATTTCTGCAAAGAAAATAACATTGACGTCATTCGTCGAAAAAGTGGTGGAGGCGCTATTTATGCAGATGAAGGCAACATCATGGTCAGTTTAGTGACACGTGCAGGAAAAGTAGAACCGCTTTTCTTGCAATATGCTACTGCAGAGGTGAAAGGTCTGAGAGCTTTGGGAGCCCCTGTTAGCTTATCAGGCAGAAATGACATCATACTGGAGGGAAAAGGCAAAATTTGCGGAAATGCCTTCTATCACCTAACAAATAGAAACATTATTCATGGCACTATGCTTTATAGCACGAACATGAATTATATGGTAGGTGCTTTGAATCCTGATATTAAAAAACTGGAATCTAAAGGCGTGCAAAGTATTCGCAGTCGTATAGGGTTCCTTGAAGATAAAATAAACATAGGCGTTTTTGAACTTCGGGATGAATTGCGAAAAATGCTCACTAACCGTTCTGTAGAACTGACAGAAGAGGATGTAGCTCATATAGAAAAGCTGGAACAAAATTACTATAACCCAGACTTCCTCTATGGGAGTCCATCTAAGGCAGATATAGAACGAAGCAATCACATTGAAGGATGTGGAAAAATAGAAATTAAGCTCCATTTAAAAGGAACCCAGATTGACAATATAGAACTATCTGGAGATTTCTTTGAGTTAGAACAGGCTACCCCTGCATTCAATAACGCACTAAAAGGAGTTAACTTCACCCGTGAAAGCGTAAAAGAGGCTTTGGAAAAGAATAATCCAGAGAAAAGTATTAGAAATCTACGGATGGAAGACATCCTGGAAACGCTTTTCTCCACTAAATAATGACAAACTAATTAATGAATTTAAAATGGATGATAAAAAAACATGTCTATACGACAGACATTTAGCACTTGGAGCAAAAATGGTATCCTTTGGAGGTTTTGAGATGCCACTCCAGTACACAGACATAACAGACGAACATAATGCAGTGAGAACAGCCTGTGGAGTCTTTGACGTCAGCCACATGGGAGAAGTTCTCATTGAGGGAAAGGAAGCTGAAGAATTCGTTCAGCACATCTTTACCAACAATGTTGAAGGATTAGAAGCCGGCAAAATTCTCTATGGAATGATGCTCCATGAGAATGGTGGAACCATAGATGATCTTTTGGTTTATAAAATGGGAGATGAGAAATTCTTCCTCTGCGTTAATGCCAGCAATACTGACAAGGATTACGCATGGATCTATTCCAATGCCCATGATTTTGATGTACACACCCAAAACCTGAGCGACAACTATGGACAGTTGGCTATTCAAGGTCCTAATTCTGAAGAAGTAATCGAAAAGGTACTTGGTCTTCCTTGCAAAGAACTCATTTTCTATACCTTTAAAACGTTGGAGTATAATGGCGAAACAATTATCGTTTCACGTACTGGTTATACTGGAGAAGATGGATTCGAAATCTATTGCAGTCATGCACTAACCCAACTCTTCTGGGACAAGTTGATGGAAAGCAAGCAAGCTAAACCTTGTGGTCTAGGTTGCCGAGACACTTTAAGGTTTGAAGTGGGCCTTCCACTTTATGGAGATGAATTAACTGATGATTTAAATCCATTGGAAGCAGGTCTTGGCATGTTTGTAAAATTGGACAAGGATGAGTTCATAGGAAAAGATGCTTGCACACGTTTGAAGACTGAAGGTTTAACCCGTAAGATTGTAGGTATTGAATTAGAAGGACGCGCTATTCCACGTCATGGCTATGAAGTAGTGGCAGATGACAACGTAATAGGTTCAGTAACCACTGGTTACAATTCCATTTCTACAGGAAAGAGTGTATGCATGGCATTGGTTAAAATTGAATATGCAAAGCTTGGAACACCTGTTCAGGTGAAGATTCACCGTAAACTTCAGAATGGAGTTGTAGTTAAAAAGAAATTCTACGATAAAAAATATCATTTGAAATAATAATTAAAACCTAATAGTTATGGCAAAAGTAATAGAAGGACTCTACTATAGCGAGAGTCATGAATATGTAAAAGTTGAAGGCGAATTCGGATATGTAGGTATAACCGATTATGCACAGAGTCAATTGGGCAATGTGGTTTATGTAGACATGCCAGAAGTAGACGATGAAGTCACTGCTGGTGAAGAATTCGGAGCTGTAGAGAGTGTAAAAGCAGCTAGCGACCTGTTTTCACCTGTATCAGGAACAGTCGTTGCTATCAATGAAGCACTGGAAGATTCTCCAGAACTGATTAACCAAGATGCTTTTGAGAATTGGATCATAAAAGTCCAGTTATCTGACCCATCAGAATTGGATAATCTGTTAACCGCAAATGATTACGAGGCAATTTGTAAATAAGTATGTATAAATATTTTCCTCATACCGATGATGACATTCAGCAGATGCTGGATGTCATCGGGGTGAAGAGTTTAGACGACCTCTATGCTGAAGTTCCTGAAGAACTAAAGCTTAAAAAGGATTTGGATCTTCCGGAAGGTAAATCCGAAATTGAAGTTAGGAGAATTATTCAGAACTTAGCGGATCAAAACAAGCCAATGATTTGTTTTGCAGGAGGTGGAGTTTATGATCACTATACTCCTAGCGTTGTACCTTATTTGGCCAGTCGCTCTGAATTTTCCACTAGCTATACCCCATATCAAGCTGAAATTTCCCAAGGCACATTGGAATACATATTTGAATACCAGACCATGATGGCCGATTTAACGGGCATGGATCTAAGTAATGCAAGTATGTATGATGGATCAACTGCTACAGCAGAAGCCATGATGATGTGCATTCATGCTGCAAAAAAACGTAACAAGGCATTAATCTCATCTACCTTCAACCCTGAAGTTAAAAGAGTAGTTGAGACTTATGCCAAATTCCACGGTGTAGAACTGATAGAAATACCAGAGAAAGATGGCGTCATGGATAAGGAAGCAGCAAAAGAATTGATTGCTGCCAATGATGTGGCAGGTCTACTGGTTGCTCAACCTAACTACCATGGCATCATTGAAGATTTCTCAGGATTAGCAGATATTTGTCATGCTCACAAAACTTTACTGGTAATAAATACAGTAGCCTCAGCACTTGGAGTTTTGCGTACTCCAAAGGAATGGGGGGCTGATATAGCCTGTGGCGATGCTCAAAGCCTGGGAATTCCGATGAACTATGGTGGACCTTACATCGGTTATCTCTGCACAAACATGGATTTGGTTCGCAAAATGCCAGGCAGACTCGTTGGAGCAACAACAGATGCTGAAGGAAAGAGAGCCTTTGTATTAACCATGCAAGCACGTGAACAACATATTCGTAGAGAGAAAGCAACATCAAACATTTGCACGGCTCAAGGTTTCATGTGTTTACACGTAGCTTCATATTTGGCCTTGATGGGTGAAGCAGGACTCAAAGAAGTAAACGAACAAAGTTACGCTGCCGCTCACTATCTAAAAGAAGAACTTTTAAAAACAGGTCTATTTGAAGAGGTCTATCCTGGAAAACCATTTTTAAATGAGGTAACCCTCCGTTATACAGGAAAAGATTTAAAATCTATGCGGCTGGGTATGGCAGAAAAAGGCTATCTTCTAGGTATTATAGAAGAAGGTTCTGAAGATAAACTGATTATTGCAGCTACTGAATTGCGTAGCAAAAAAGAGATAGACGACCTGGTCAATGAACTTAAAAATATGAAAGCTTTATGAATAACACATTTTATGGAAAGCTAATATTTGAGCTCTCAAAACCGGGACGTAAAGGTTACTCTTTACCTAAATCTGAAATAACCGGTTATACTTTGGATGAACTTCCAAATGAATTAAAGAGAGAGACAAAAACTATCCTCCCTGAAGCTGATGAACTGACTGTAGTTCGTCATTACACCAATATGAGCAACAACAATTTTGGTGTTGATACAGGTTTCTATCCACTGGGTAGTTGTACCATGAAATATAACCCGAAACTGAATGAAGAGCTATGCTCACTATCAGGTTTTAACAGACACCCTGCCACACCTGAAGATTTCGTTCAAGGCTCTTTAAAACTATATGATGAAGTACAAAAGAGCTTAGCTGAAATTACAGGTCTAAGCCGGTTCACTTTAAATCCATATGCTGGTGCTCATGGAGAACTTACAGGTCTCTTTACCATTAAGGAGTATCATCAGCAGCGCGGTGATTTTGCACGAACCAAGATTATAGTCCCCAATTCAGCTCATGGAACTAACCCTGCATCAGCTGCAGTTGCTGGATTCCAAATCATCCAAGTAAACAGCAAAGAAAACGGACGTGTGGATGTGGAAGACTTGAAGCCACTGTTGGGTCCAGACATAGCAGGCATGATGATGACAAACCCAAATACATTAGGGTTATTTGAGACTGAGATTCCAGAAATTGCTCAATTAATCCATGAATGTGGAGGTTTAATGTATTATGATGGAGCTAATCTAAATCCTATTTTAGGAGTCTGCAGACCTGGTGACATGGGATTTGACGTGTGTCATGTAAATCTACATAAAACATTCTCTACCCCACACGGAGGTGGAGGACCTGGTAGCGGCCCTGTAGGAGTCCGTAAAGGCTTAGAGCATCTACTTCCAAATCCTCAAGTGATTTACAATGAGCAGAAAAACAAATATGAGCTTCATATTGAGCCAAATTCACTTGGTAATATTTCTTTGTTCTTAGGAAACTTTGCTGTAATCATTAGAGCCTATGCATATTTGCTTACAATGGGAAAAGAAAATATACCAATGGCAGGCAAACTTAGTGTCCTAAATGCCAATTATATCAAAGAAAGCCTGAAAAGCCATTACTTATTACCTATTGAAGGCTTATGCAAACATGAATTTGTCTTTGATGGACTGAAACCGGAATATGGAGGATCTCATACTGAGGATTATGTGAAGACTCTAGATGTAGCTAAGCGACTTCTAGATTATGGATACCATGCTCCAACTGTATACTTCCCCTTATTGTTCCATGAGGCTATGATGATAGAGCCAACAGAATCTGAGAGCAAAGATACATTGGATGACTTCATAGCTGTTATGAAGAAAATAGCAGAAGAAGCTAAATCAGAACGCGAAATGGTTAAAACAGCTCCTCATCGTACACCAATCCGCAGATTGGACGATGTGAAAGCAGTAAAAGAACCAAAATTCACATTCAAGATGTTATGATCCAAACTGATTTAATTATCATAGGTGCAGGCCCAGGCGGTTATGAAACCGCCTCTAGGGCTGCAGAAAAAGGCTTAAACACTGTAATAATAGAGAAAGATGCATTAGGAGGCACTTGCTTGAATGCTGGATGCATTCCCACTAAATGCTTCTGCAGAAATGCTGAAATTCTGGATTATGCTAGAAATGCAGCTACCTATGGAATCAATATAGGCGAAATCAATTTCAACTTACAAATTGCCATTGACAGAAAAAATGAAGTAGTTGAAAAGCTAAAGAATGGGATTGGCATGCTCATGAAATCGCCTAGAATTACACTTGTTAATGGTGAAGCCAAATTTCTAGATAAAAATCACGTAGAGGTTAATGGAGAAGAATACACTGCTCCACACATCATTATAGCAACAGGTAGCATAAGCAAATTTCTGCCTATTGAAGGAGCTCATGCAAAAGGTGTGGTAACTTCTACTGAAATGCTCAATTTAGATAAACTTCCACAACGGCTTTGTATTATTGGTGGTGGTGTTATCGGAATGGAATTTGCCAGCATTTTCAATAGTTTTGGTTCACATGTAGAAGTAATAGAATTTTGCAAGGAAATCTTACCTCCTTTCGACAGAGATATAGCCAAGAGGCTACGTACAGCGCTTAAAAAGAAAGGTATTAATTTCCATATTGGTTCTGCAGCTAAAGCAATACATCCTGGAGATTGTCTAACTGTAGAATTCGATGAAAAAGGGAAGAACCAAAGTATTGAAACTGATTTGGTCTTAATGGCTGTGGGCAGAGGACCTAATCTAAACAGTATCAATCTGGATGACATTGGAGTGGAATATACGCCTAAGGGTATTATAGTCAATAAGCATATGCAGACTAATGTACCTAATATATATGCAATAGGTGACATCAATGGTCTATGTCAATTGGCTCATGCTGCCTCATTCCAAGGCTATACTGCATTGGAGCATATTTTAGGAGATACAACTCACTATGCAGAATCATTAAACCTAATTCCATCTGCAGTCTTTACGAATCCAGAAGCAGCTATGGTTGGCAAAACAGAAGAATCATTGACTGAAGAAGGTACCCCCTACAAAGTCTACAAATCATTCTTCCGGTCTAATGGTAAAGCCTTGTCAATAAATGAAGAAGAAGGAATCGTTAAAGTTTTGGTAGATGACAATGACCAAATTGTCGGAGCGCATATCTTAGGCGCGCATGCATCTGACTTGATTCATGAAATCACCATCTTGATGCAGCATAAGATTTCATTCCAAGATCTCCTTCAGACCGTTCACGCTCACCCATCATTAAGTGAAGTGTTTTTGTCTTTGAAGTAAGAAAAAGTCGAATGGTAATAAAAAAACCCGGTAATAACCGGGTTTTTTTGTCTAATTACATTAATAAGTAATCAGTGGCTCTAATTCCTTAGCCTGAGCTATCATCTTCTCCAACTCAGCTAAAGAAGGAACACGATTGCAAAGATTCTTCTCTTCATTAACAGCTACCAACTTAGGCTGCAAATTAGCTGGAACTCTGTGACGGAATTCCTTAACTGTATCTACGCCAGCAGCTTCTAGCAATTCTGCAAACTGAGAAGCAATACCCTTAATACGGAATAAGTCTGCATGATTGGTCCATTTTAACACCAATTTATGGCTAATTCCGGTAGCTTCTTCAACTGCCTTACGTCCTTTAGCACTTGCGCACTTTTCCAACAAATCTTCAGTGGTCTTAATACCAACTTCGGCAAGTTTAGCTGCGTAAACTTCACCAATTCCTTCTACTTCAACAATTTTGTATGCCATAACTTTAATAAATTAAATGGTTATTAATTATAAGGTTATAAATAATTTCATTTTTCCTTAATAAGTGGGACCGTCATTAATTCCTTAAATCTATTAAGTTTTTCCCCCTCTATTCCTAAATCTTCAGTAACGAATTGTTCTACCGTATTATATTTTTTACGAATAGTACTCATCGTCTTAATCAAATGACGCTGTTGAGCCATAAACAATTGATAAGCAGTCAATCCTAAGGAGAAGCTATGAGTTAATGCCCCAACCACTAAACCTTTCTTTACGGCTACTGCATATGCAGACCTATTAGTCTTTATATAATCTTTTAGCACATCAGTTCTAGCAACACCTAAAATACTAAGAACCAAAGCTGCCAATACCCCAGTTCTATCCTTTCCTGCAGTACAATGGAACAAAACTCTTTTGCCATCTAACACAGCATCTATTAATTCTGACAATGCCTTACCTATTTGCTTTTTAGTATTTGAATCTGTAACCATCTTCAAATAAAGTTCCTCCATATTCGGAAGTAAGTTAAGTAAAGCCTGTTTGTCATGCCGCATCTTTTTCACAATTAATACAGGATTTGAACCTGTATTATGAGTAATACCCACTGTAGAATCAGTAAGGAAAGGAGTATAAATATAAGTTACTCCCGGAAGAATGACATCTGGATTTTCCTCTACCTCTATCGGAGTACGTATATCAATAATCAATGAAATACCTGCATTTATGAGTTTCTCTGAATCTTTTTTTGACAAATTATATAAATTGCCAGAACGATACAAGACACCATAACGAACCTTCCGATTCTCACCAACAGGAAATCCACCTAAATCCCTAAGATTATGCCTACGGTTAATTCTCAACATAAATGATTCTGAACATTATTCAGTCCTCTCAGGAAAGTCATCACTGCCATCTTCCCGATTTCCTCGAGGACGAAATTGTCTTCCACGTCTATTTGTAAAACGGCTTTGATTCATTTCTTGATATTTCGCAAATTGTTCTTCTGTCAAAATAACTTGAAGAACGATATTAATGGCCTCTTGTTGCTCCTGAAACTTAGCCCTCATCTTTTCCATCTGCTCTTCTGAAGGCCGTTCTCCATTTGATTCCTTCCGGAATACTTCCATTTGAGCTTGCATTCCTTTCTGTTGTTCATCCATAACTACACGGAACTGAGCAGCCTGAGTCTCGTTAAGTTCAAGTTCCTTAATCATCTGTTCCGTACGTTCTTTAGGATTAATACGAGCACCCCTTGGCCCGCCTTGAGGCCGCCTACCATTACCATCCTGTGCTATTATGTGTAAGCTTGCAAACAATGACAAAACCAGCACTAATAAAATCTTTTTCATAGGGTTAGTTTTAAAAGTTCACATTTCTATGACAAATTTAGTCATTATTTTTTATATTCGATAAAAAACGGACTATTTTTTTATCATACAAATAAGTTTTCAAGAAAAATTCATTAATCTAAACAAATGTCCTTATCTTTGCAGCCAATATGAATTGGTTATCTGATCTTTTCTTAGAACAATCAGCCTTGCAAGCTGTTATTATCATAAGCATTACCATTGCTTGTGGACTGGGCCTAGGCAAAATTAAGGTATGGGGAGTTTCATTAGGAGTTACTTTCGTCTTCTTCGTTGGCATTCTTTTTGGCCAATTAGGCTTTTCCATTAATCATGACATGTTGACTTTTGCCCAAAACTTTGGTTTAGTTATTTTTGTATACGCATTAGGAATGCAAGTTGGTCCAGGTTTCTTCGGCTCTTTTCGAAAAGAAGGAATCCAACTTAACCTATTAGGAATGGGTGTTATTCTCTTAGGCTCTGCTATGGCCATAGCCTTATCATATGCAACCGATATTAGTATTTCTGATATGATAGGTATTTTAAGTGGAGCTGTTACTAACACGCCTGCATTGGCTGCAGCACAGCAAACACTTCAGCAATTTGGTGTTCCTTCTAGTGGAGCTGCATTAGGATGTGCCATAACCTACCCTCTTGGTGTCATTGGTGTAATTTTAGCTATAGTAATCATTGACAAATTTATTCCAAAACCTAAGGATTTAAAGATTCATGAGCATGAAGACCATAACCAAACTTTTATTGCAAGTTTTGAAGTCTGCAACCCTGGAATCTTCCACATGCCGATTCATAAGGTAGCCGAAAATACAACTTGCAAATTCATCATTTCCAGACTTTGGAGAGATGGAATAGTTCAAATTCCTACTTCTGAAACAGAATTAAAAAAAGATGATCGAATCTTAGTTATCACAACAGAGAAAGACGTCCAAACACTAACTATTTTATTCGGAGAACAAGACCAACGAGATTGGAATAAAGATGATATAGACTGGAATGCCATAGATAATGATATCATCTCCAAAAAGATTATAATTACTAGGCCTCAATTTAATGGTAAAAAACTAGGTTCATTGAAACTTAGAAATCATTACGGTATATCAGTTACAAGAATTACAAGAAATGGCATTGTCCTATTGGCAACACCTGGATTGATTTTGCAGTTAGGCGATCGCCTTACCGTAGTAGGAGAATCCAGATCAATAGCAATGGTGGAAAAAGAGCTTGACAGTGCTAATGGGTCCTTAAGAGATCCTAATTTAGGAGCTATTTTCATTGGTATCGTATTGGGCTTAATCCTTGGCTCTATCCCAATATTTCTTCCTGGAATGAGCTCTCCAATCAAATTGGGACTAGCAGGTGGACCTATAATTACAGGATTACTTATTGGAACTTATGGACCAAGATTTAAACTTGTAACTTATTCCACTCGCAGCGCAAATCTTATGATTCGTGGTATAGGCTTATCTTTATATCTAGCATGTCTCGGCTTAGACTCAGGAGCTAATTTTATAGAGACTGTCATGCGGCCTGAAGGACTTCTATGGATTGTTACAGGCTTTGCCATTACCTTAATTCCTGTTTTGATAATGGGATGGATTGCCATGCGGACATGTAAGTTAGATTTTGGTCATACTTGTGGCATGCTTTGTGGCAGTATGGCTAACCCAATGGCTCTGAACTATGCTGATTCAATAACTTCTAATGATGCTCCATCTGTCAGCTATGCAACCGTTTACCCAGTAGGCATGTTTGCACGTGTAATTATTGCCCAAGTCATTTTAACCATCTTTTTGTAATATCTTAGAAGGTTTTGTCAGAATTGTCTCCCATTCTCTGTTTTTTTGATTAAATTTGCGCACATACTATTATATTTAAATTATATGAGCAAAAACAATCTTACTAAAATTGTTGCCACTTTTGCTTTATGTGCAGTAGGTTTTACTACCCCTATGGAAAGTCGTGCAGCAGCCAATGTAACCCCATTATGGTTACGTGATGTAATGATTTCACCAGATGGCCAGCAGATTGCTTTCTGTTATAAAGGTGATATCTATAAAGTATCTGTAAATGGAGGTCAAGCTCTTCGTCTGACCACACAACCTACTTATGAATCTACACCTATCTGGAGTCCTGATGGCAAACAAATAGCTTTTGCGTCTGACCGTCATGGGAACTTCGATGTCTTTGTCATGTCTTCTGAAGGTGGTGATGCTACTAGATTGACCTACAATTCCACCTCTGAAATTCCTTCCACCTTTACTCCAGACGGGAAACATGTTCTTTTCTCTGCTAGTATCCAAGACCAGTTTACTAGTGCATTATTCCCAACACGCCGGTTAACAGAACTTTATAAAGTGCCAGTATCAGGAGGACGTTCAGTACAATGTTTAGGCAATGCTATGGAAATGTTACATTTCACTCCCGACGGTAAGAAAATCTTATATCAAGATCAAAAAGGTATGGAAGATGAATGGCGTAAACATCATACATCTTCAGTTACTCGTGATATATGGATCTATGATACAGAGAAAAAACTGTATACAAACCTGACTAATAAAGCTGGAGAAGATAGAAATCCAACCATTTCTACGGATGGAAAAACAGTATATTTCCTGAGTGAACGTAATGGTGGTACTTTTAATGTCTATAGTTTTCCTCTAAATAATCCTAGCTCAATCCAAGCTGTAACAAACTATAAAAAGCACCCAGTTCGCTTCTTAAGCATCAGCAACAACAACACATTGTGCTATACTTTCGATGGTGAAATTTATACACAACCACTGAATGGAAATGCGAAAAAAGTGAATATAACCCTTACTAAGGACGATGAGGTAACTGTTGCAACTCTACGTTTTTCCAATGGAGCAACTGAAGGTGCAGTGTCTCCAGACGGTAAGCAGATTGCTTTTGTTCAACGTGGTGAAGTCTTTGTAACCAGTACAGCATATACCACCACCAAACAAATTACACACACTCCAGCTGCTGAATATCATGTAGCCTGGGGAACTGACAACAGGACATTGATTTATGCCAGTGAAAGAGATAATGGTGTTAAGCAATTATATAAAGCTACTATTACCAGACCTGAAGATCCTAACTTCCCTAATGCTACCTTGATTACCGAGGAACCTATTCTACACGATGTAAACGTAGAAAGGGATTTTCCACAATTCTCTCCAGATGGTAAAGAACTTGCTTTCATTGAAAACAGAAAGAATTTAATGGTATATAACCTCCAAAGTAAACAGACTCGGCAAATTACAGATAATAAGACCTGGATGACTACTGGAGGTGGATTTGATTATTCTTGGAGTCCAGATAGCAAATGGTTTACTCTGGAAATGGTTGGAAACAAGCGTGATCCATATTATGATATTGCCATTGTTGATGCGCAAGGCAAACAAATGACAAATATAACTGAAAGCGGTTATGCCAGCAGTAGCCCTCGCTGGGTTTTAGATGGAAACGCTATCCTATTTAACAATGAAATGTACGGAATGCGAAATCATGCATCTTGGGGTTCTGAAGAAGATGCGTTCCTTGTATTTATGAATCAGGATGCATATGACAAATTCCGTTTAAGTGAAGAAGACTATCAGTTACAGAAAGACTTAGAAAAAGATCAAAAGAAAGAAACTCCGAAAACTGAAGAAAAAAATTCTAAGAAGAAGAATGTAACAAACAAAACTGAAACTCCAGAAACAAAGAATATTGTTATTGAGACCAAAGGTATCCAAGACAGAATCGTCCGCTTGACACCAAATTCCAGTAGCCTTGGAAGTACAATCCTGTCTAAAGATGGAGAAAATCTTTATTATTTTGCATCCTTTGAAAGAGGAGCTGATCTTTGGAAAATCAGTTTACGCAAAAATGAAACCAAACTTTTGCATAAGATGAACACATCCTGGGCTTCACTTGAAATGGACAAGGATGGCAATATCTTTATTCTTGGAAGCCGTGACATGAAGAAAATGGACGGCAAAAGTGAAAAATTAGAGAACATCAGCTATTCTGCTGAAATGAGACAAGATCTGACCAAGGAGCGTGAATATCTACTGCAAAATGTTTATCAGTCAGAAAAGACTCGATTCTATAACACCAATATGCATGGCATCGACTGGGATTCTATGGTCAACGACTATAAAAAGTTCTTGCCTCACATTGACAACAACTATGATTTTGCAGAAATGCTTTCAGAGCTCCTAGGAGAATTGAATGTATCTCATACTGGCGGTCGTTATTCTCCTCGTGGAAATGCAGGTGATGATTCTACTGCAAATTTAGGCTTGCTTTTTGACATGACTTGGGAAAAAGCGGGTATGAAGGTAGATGAGATCTTAGCAGGTGGCCCATTTGACCGTGCAAGTTCTAAATTAAAAGCAGGCAATATCATCGAAAAAATCAATGGAGAAGAAATTACGGCCAATACTGATATTGCAAAGTTAATGAATGGTATCAGCAGAAAGAAAACATTAGTTTCTATCTATGATCCATCAACCAACCGACGTTGGGATGAGGTAATCTTACCTATAACTTCAGGTCAGGTTAATTCCCTACTCTATGACCGTTGGGTAAAGAAGAATGCAGAAAAAGTAGATAAGTTGTCAAATGGACGTTTAGGCTACGTACATCTGCAATCTATGTCTGATGCTAGCTTCCGTCAGGCATATAGTGATATGCTTGGTAAATACAACCTGAAAGATGGTGTCATTATTGATACTCGCTGGAATGGTGGTGGTCGTTTACACGAAGATATAGAGATTTTAGTAAGTGGTCATAAATACCTAACTCAAGTAGACCGTGGTGAAGAAACTTGTGACATGCCTAGTAGACGATGGAACAAGCCAACCATAATGATTACCTGTGAAGCCAATTATAGTAATGCTCATGGAACTCCATGGGTATATCAGCATCAGAAATTAGGCAAGGTCGTAGGAGCTCCAGTTCCAGGTACTATGACTACTGTGAATTGGGTTACTACACAAGATCCGACATTAGTTTACGGTATTCCTATCATTGGCTATCTCCAAGAGAATGGGCAGTATTTGGAAAACACGCAATTGGAACCAGATATCCTCATACTTAATGACCCATCAAAGGTTGTTGAAGGTGAAGATGCTCAGCTTGAGACCTCTGTAAAAGAACTTTTAAAGCAAATCGATAATAAATAAACCTCTACAACAATAAAGAAAGCCGTCTGTTTTATCACAGACGGCTTTCTTTATGCCTTTTTTTCTTTAAATACTTAGTCCATGCGAAATGAGTTCTTTGCTGAGGATAGAGCAAGTTCCTTTGATTGCAATAGGCCTCCTGCTCAAAGGAAATATGATAATAGCCTTTTTCCCTATCTCGGAACTGAATCCAACGAAAAATCCATTCTATTACATACCATAAATAGAAAAAGATAAAAAGCATTTCCCGTTGCTGTAAAGTATGAATATACTCGTGGTTTTCCGAGATACGGCTTAACTCACCCTTAGTGAAGATTATGCCAAGGATATTAATAGCCCAAAAGTTTTTCCCTATAGGTAAATATTTATTCCTAATTATTTTCATTGACGCAAATATAGCCACAAAATTTGAATTAATTCCATAATAAGATTAAATTTGCAAGGAAAAACTATTAATCTAAATTTAATCATATGAAAAAAACTATTCTAGCAATCTCTATGGCTGCACTATTCTTTAGCTGCGCTAAGGATAACAGCCAAGATGCCAAGATGAATGAGTTCATCGATAAACTGATGAGCGAAATGACTATCGAAGAAAAGATAGGCCAGCTAAATTTGAAATCTAACTGGACTTATTTTCAAACGAATGCAACTCTTCCCGAAGAATCAGAAGCTATCCAGCAATTAAAAGAAGGGAATATGGGTGCCTTCTATGGTTTTACCAACATGAAGCAGATTAAGCAATTACAAGAAATTGCTATGCAAGGAAAACACAAAATTCCATTGATTTTCGGAAACGATGTTATCCATGGTTTTGAAACCTCTTATCCTACCCCATTGGCCATTTCTAATTCCTGGAACATGGACTTAGTTGAAGAATCTGCCCGGATGGCAGCAAAAGAAGCATCTTCTGTAGGTATCAACTGGGTTTTTAGCCCTATGGTAGATATCTGTCGCGATGCACGCTGGGGACGTATTGTAGAAGGTGGTGGTGAAGACCCATTCTTAGGTGGTGAGATTGCCAAGGCTTACGTGCGTGGATATCAAGGCGAAGATCTATCTGCAGACAATACTGTTATGGTATGCGTAAAACATTATGCTCTTTATGGAGGAGCTGAAGCTGGACGTGACTACAATAGTGTATTCCTAAGCCGTCAAGAAGCCTTAAATGGTTTTATGAATCCATATAAACAAGCAGCTATTGCAGGTGCCGGCTCATATATGAGTTCATTCAATGAGTTCGAAGGCATTCCTGCTACATGTAACCATTATTTGTTGACTGAAGTTTTACGTGACCAATGGGGTTTTAAAGGCTTCGTTGTTTCAGATGCTACTGCTGTAAATGAAATTATGGCTCATGGTATTGGCGACCAGCAAGAAGTTGCGCGCCGTGCACTCCAGGCAGGTTTGGATATGGACATGGGGTCTGATGCTTTTGTCAAGACTTTGAAAAAGAGCTATGATGAAGGAAAAGTTTCTGAAGAGGATATCAACAAAGCTTGCCGTCGTATTTTAGAGGCAAAGTGGAAGCTTGGTCTGTTCGAGGATCCTTATAAATATCTGAAGGAAGGACGAGATTCTGTAGAAATCCGTAATGCTGAGCAATTAGCCTTTGCTCGTAAAATAGCACAAGAATGTCAAGTCCTGTTGAAAAACAATGGAGTTCTTCCATTAAAGAAAAACGCTAAAATAGCCTTGATCGGTCCATTTGCTGACAATGCACAAGAAATGGAAGGTGCTTGGGCAATGAGCCACCGTGCTAATGAAAATGTAACCATTTTGCAGGGTGTGAAAGAAGCACTAGATGGAGGGTCTGTAACCTACGCCAAAGGTTCTTATATCTTTGAAGATGAAGCTAAAGAAGAAGCCGTAACTTATGGTTTAATGAAAATGTTTAGACCTGATATGGAATTCCCTTCTGTTCATCCTGTTCCTCAAACTACTTTGCTTGCAGAAGCTGTTAGAGTTGCACGGAATGCAGATGTTGTTGTTGCATGTTTGGGAGAACTCAATAACATGAGTGGTGAAGGATCTAGTCGCTCTGATATATCTATGCCTGATGCAGAGGAAAACTTGTTGAAAGCTTTAAAGGCTACTGGAAAACCTTTAGTTTTAGTTCTCACAACTGGCCGTCCATTATTGCTTAACTGGGAAAATGAAAACTGTGATGCAATTCTGAATACTTGGAACTTAGGTGCAGAAGCTGGTCATGCTATAGCTGATGTATTATTTGGTGATGTGAACCCTTCAGGTAGACTTACCACTTCATTCCCTCGTTCTAATGGCCAAATGCCTGTTTACTATAATCACAAGAACACAGGTCGTCCTCATGGAGACACTGATCCTTACCGCAAGTTTGTTTCCTGCTATATGGATGTAGAAAATGGACCTTTATACTACTTTGGCTATGGTCTGAGCTATACCACTTTTGAATATGGTGATATTAAACTCTCTGGAAAAGAAATGGATCAGAATGGCAGCATTACTGCTAGTATCACTGTTAAGAATACAGGAGAGCGTGAAGGTAAAGAAACTGTACAACTCTATATTCACGACATTTACAGTACCTCTACCCGTCCTGTAAAAGAGTTGAAGGGATTCCAGAAGATTAACCTTAAACCAGGTGAAACCAAGACTGTAGAATTTAAGATTACGGCAGAAGAATTAAAATATTATGATCATGATTTAAACTTCGTCTGTGAACCTGGCGATTACGAAATCATGATTGGTGCAAACAGTAATGATGTCAAAACAGCAACTTTAACTGTAAAGTAAAACTTTATACATACCAGAAAAGGTCTCATCTATTTGGGTGAGACCTTTTTTTTATTTAAATTTGTAACAGCAATACATCATTTAAAATGAAACATACACTTCTATTTTATATCTTTATCTGCCTATTTATTTCTCAATCAGTAGCACAAATTAAATTAGGTGACGAAAGAACTGATGTGTATTTGCCATTGATTGAAAATAAGAGAGTGGCTTTATTCAGTAACCACACAGGAATAGCTGGAGACCAACATATTCTGGATGTTTTGTTACAAAACCACATTCATGTAACAGCCATTTTTTCTCCAGAACATGGTTTTAGAGGTACAGCAGATGCAGGTGAACACGTAAACAGTAGTGTAGACACTAAAACAGGTGTACCCATTCTATCCCTATATGATGGAAAGAAAGTTGGGCCCAGCAGTGATTCCATGAATAAGTTCGATGTCTTGGTAATTGATATTCAAGATGTAGGTTTGCGATTCTACACCTACTATATTACCATGATTCAACTTATGAGCAGTTGTGCTGAAAAGAATAAAGAGGTTATATTGTTGGACCGTCCTAATCCAAATGGACATTATGTAGATGGTCCTATATTAGATATGACTCTTAAAAGTGGTGTCGGAGGTTTACCCATTCCTATAGTTCATGGCATGACATTGGGAGAACTTGCCACTATGGCCAATGCGGAAGGTTGGATAAACAACAAAAAAAACTGTTGTAAACTAACCGTCATACCCTGTTTAAATTATACACACCACACTTTCTATGATCTTCCAGTACCACCATCCCCCAACTTACCCAACATGACAGCCATTTACCTCTACCCATCACTTTGTTATTTTGAGGCTACAGATGTCAGCCTTGGTAGAGGAACCGATAAGCCATTCCAACAATATGGCCATCCTAATATGAGGGGATATTCTTACTGCTTTACTGTCACTAGTAGAAGTGGCGCAAAAAATCCTCCTCAGTTAGACAAACTGTGCTGGGGGGTTGACCTTAGCGGACTTAGCAAAGAGGAACTTCGCAATAAGCATATTGATTTAAGCTATCTCATAGATGCCTACACCAGGCTGCAGCAAGGCAACAAGTTCTTTACTAACTTTTTTGAGAAACTGATAGGAAAGAAAGACATACGAAAAATGATTGAAGATGGGCTAACACCCCAGCAAATTCAAGCCACATGGAAAGAAGATGTGGAAAAATTTAAGATACAACGTAAACCTTACTTAATTTATCCAGAATGACTCCAGTAACGATTCTTATTACCATTTTAACATATTTCTGCCTGCTATTTGGACTTTCCTGGTGGGTAGGACGCAATTCCAATAATGCTGAGTTCTTCAACGGTGGTCGCAAATCAAAATGGTATATGGTAGCATTTGCTATGATTGGGAGTATGATTAGCGGTGTTACTTTTGTTTCTGTACCAGGTATGGTTCAAACAGCTGGATATGGTTATTTGCAGATGGTACTAGGATTCATTGTCGGCCAGTTACTTATCGCATATGTTCTAGTCCCTTTATTCTATCGAATGAACTTAACCTCTATTTATGAATACCTAGAACACCGATTTGGAGTCACAACCTATAAAACTGGTGCTTGGTTCTTTTTCATTAGTAAAATGCTAGGAGCGGCCGTAAGGTTTTATCTGGTCTGCTTAACTTTGCAGTTACTAGTTTTTGGTCCATTAGGATTACCGTTCATTTTAAATATAGCCTGTTCCATGTTGCTGGTATGGCTATATACAGCCCAAGGTGGAGTAAAATCCATTATTTGGGCCGATTCTTTAAAATCAGCATGCCTTATTATTAGTGTGGTTTTAAGTATCTACTTCATAGCTGCAGACTTGAATCTTGATTTCAAAGGGATTTGGAGTACTGTATGGAATGCTCATGATTTTGTTTTCCTAGACGACGTTAATGAGCCACAATTCTTCTGGAAACAATTCTTAGCAGGAATCTTTACCATGATTGCCACCAATGGTCTCGACCAAGATATGATGCAGCGTAATCTTAGCTGTCGTAATAGTAAAGATGCACAAAAAAACATGATTACAAGTGGTGTAATGCAATTACCTGTAATAGCCCTCTTCCTATTCTTGGGTACACTACTTTACCTCTTTGCAGAAAAGCATGGTATTACAGCTACCAAAGACGAACTATTCCCTACTGTTGCCACTCAAGGTGGACTACCTATTATTGTTGGCGTTTTGTTTATAGTTGGTCTAGTAGCTGCAGCATATAATGCAGCAGGTTCTGCATTAACGGCCTTAACTACAAGTTTTACTTTGGACATTCTTCACGCTAGAAAGAAAACAGAAGAAGCACTTAAAACGCTTCGGAAGCAAGTACACATTGGATTAACAATCGTAATGGGCATTGTTATCTTCGCATTCAATATTTTCAATAATACTAGTGTAATTGATGCAGTTTACAAATTGGCAAGTTATACGTATGGACCCATTTTAGGCTTATTCACTTTTGGTATATGTACTAAATTTGCCGTTAGAGATAAGTTACTTCCTCTTGTATCCGTTGCCGCTCCAATTCTCTGCTTTATTTTAGAGAAGAATAGTGCAGCATGGTTTGGTGGATATAAGTTCAGTTATGAGCTCTTAATTCTTAATGCGGCCTTTACCTTTATAGGCATGCTATTAATCAGTAAGGGCAAACAGAAGTAAATGTAACTGTTTCGCCGGTAAGTGGATGAACAAATTTGATATCTTGTGCATGAAGATACAACCTTTCCGCTGATTTACCATATAAATTATCACCTACAATAGGTGCATTCAAGCCAAGTTTATGAGCAGCATGTACCCTTAATTGATGGGTACGTCCTGTGGCTGGATAGAAATCTACTCTAAGATATCCTTCTGGGGTATAATCTCCTAACACATAATTTGTTTCTGCATATTTCCCATATTTCTCACTCACAATTTGACGTGGTCTGTCATCTGGATTCAAACAAAGTGGAAGTATAATTTTCCCAACTTTTTCCACCGTATTAATGTTGGTTGCATCCAATAATGCCACATAGTGTTTCTCCACTTCATGAGCAATGAATTGTCTCTGTAATTCTTTATAGGACTGCTCGTTTTTTGCCAGGACCATTATACCTGATGTATCCATATCCAAACGATGCACAATAATAGGTCCTTTTATATCAGGATATTTGTCCCTGATTACATCGAAGACAGAAGGAACATCATCTTTACCTGGAACTGCTAACATCCCAGAAGGTTTGTCAATGACTATAATCGCCTCATCTTCATATAGAATTTTAAGGAGTGCTACCATTTTACGATTTTTCTCCAATAGAGGATTATCTTCTATTTTTAAACCTTGCATCATATAGGTGAGAACAGGCCTACACTTACTTCGGCATGCTGTATAATAATTCCCTTCAATGCGGAGTTCATCTTTGGGTGTTGCCCCCATCCAAAATTCAGCCATGCAAAGTGGTTTTAAGTCCAAATTATAGGCAGCCTGAAGAAGTTTTGGTCCACAGCATTCCCCCGTTCCACCTGGAGGAATTTTCCCGTCAAAGATTTGTAGAACATTTCGTTTATCACCCATCGCATTATTTACCACATATTGTTGGAAAAGCCATTGCTGGAGAGCTTTTGATCTAATCTTCCGTTCACTTTTCAGATTACAGATTGTGGGATCAACACCAGGAAGACTGTCAATGCGGTGATTAATCTCTGAAATTGCTTTTTCTTCTTTCACAAAATAACCAGACGGATTCAAAAGATTGAAAACTGGTGGAACGAAATAGGGATAGTCGTTCCGTCCTTGAATGTTGCCTGAATAAGCAGCTAAAAATCCCCGTTCTCCTGTTTCTTTGTCTAAAACCACGAGTACCCCAAACATCTTACCATTTTCTTTCTCAATTTCCCATTCAGGAAAACTGCAGAGTTCAGCTTTCACACATTCTGCAGCTGCCACACAAAGAGGATGTGGCTGGTAATAAAATGGATATGTAAAACATTCCGGAGCATCAAGCTGGAGTGTTTCAATAGGCAAGTTATGGATTAATGGTGATTTCATGGGCTACAAATTTACAAAGATTTTAAGGGATTCTATTATTTTATTCCGTAAAACATGTACCTTTGCACCAAATTTTGAAAACATGGAGAATGAATTAACACTGAACGAAATATATAGAGCTTCTTATGCTTTAAAATCCGTTATTCGCAATACAAATTTGGTCATTGCCCCATCTATAAGTAAAGATTGTGAGATTTATATAAAACCTGAAAATCTACAGGTAACAGGGTCTTTCAAAGTAAGAGGCGCTAGCTACATGATTTCTCAATTATCAGAAGAAGAAAGGAAACATGGAGTTATTGCATGCTCTGCTGGAAACCATGCACAAGGGGTAGCATTGGCTGCAAAAGCATACGGAATTAAAGCTACCATTTGTTTACCTAAAGGTGCACCTATTTCTAAAGTAGAAGCCACCCGCAGCTATGGTGCTGAAATCTGCTTGGTTCCTGGCGTATATGATGATGCCTACAAGCGTGCATTAGAGCTAAAAGAAGAGAAAAACATGACCTTTGTTCATCCATTCGATGATGTAAAGGTTATTGCAGGTCAAGGCACAATAGGCCTGGAAATAATGAATGAAATGGCCGATGTAGATGCCATTATTGTTCCCGTGGGTGGCGGTGGTTTGATAAGCGGTGTGGCATATGCTGCGAAACAGCTTAATCCAAACGTTAAAGTCTATGGGGTACAAGCACAAGGTGCTCCAAGTATGATAAAGAGTTTAGAAGATAACCACATAGAAAGCCTTGAAAAAGTTTCTACAATAGCCGATGGCATAGCTGTAAAACAACCAGGATTTCACACTTATGATTTCTGTAAAAAATGGGTCGACAAAATTGTCACAGTTTCTGATGATGAAGTGTGTGCCGCCATCCTACTTCTACTGGAAAAACATAAACTGATTGCAGAAGGTGCAGGAGCTGTTTCTGTTGCCGCAGCCATGTTTGGTCATATTCCCTTGAAGGGTAAAAAAGCAGTTTGCGTAGTTTCTGGAGGAAATATCGATGTAACATCACTAAACCGCATCATAAATCGAGGATTGCAAATGAAGGGACGTCAATTTACTGTTGCACTGGAAATCAAGGATCGTCCTGGTGAACTTGTTAATATCGCCTCTTTAATAGCAAAAAGTGGAGCGAACATAACAGCCATCAACCATGAGCGAACCAATTCCGACATCAAAGTCAATTCCTGTGTACTTAGAATAACAATGGAAACTCGAGACTTTGATCATATAGCAGAAATAAAAGAGGCTCTGATCAATAATAAATTCAATATAATAAAAGAAAAATAGACTATAAAATAATCCCCGCAATCCAAGTTTGAATTGCGGGGATTACTGTTATTTAAAGTATTTATTTCTTTGCATTCAAGGTGGACCGTACCATCCAAACGATGACTAAAATATACATAATTAAAGAAATAACCTCACTCCAGTTATTTTCCCACCATGCCACATAATCAAAGCTGATTCCTGCAAAACGAAGTGCAGCAGATACAACACCCATTAATGCACCACCTGCTATAAAACCACTGGCAATTAAGGTTCCTTTATCACCACGAGCTCTATTTAATTCAGGGTCTTTACTTCTAGATGTAACATACCAGTTGATGGCACCACCCACCAATAGAGGTATATTCAACTCCATCGGAATAAACATACCTAATGCAAATGCCAATGCTGGAACCTTGAACAAAGTTAGGACAATAGCAATGGCAGCACCTATTCCATAAAGTAACCATGGCGCACCCTGACCACTCATCAGTGGTTCAATAACTGCAGCCATTGCATTGGCCTGAGGAGCAGCCAACTGACCACTAGTAAAACCATAGGTCTTATTCAAAATCATAATAACACCGGCAACAGTTGCGGCTGAAACTAAAACACCCAAAAACTTCCAAGTTTCCTGCTTTTGAGGGGTACTACCCAGCCAATAACCTGTTTTCAAGTCGGTAATGAATGCACCTGCTGTACTCAATGCCGTGCAAGTTACACCACCCATAATCAAGGCAGCCACCATTCCAGATGTACCCTTTAAGCCGATAGCAACCAAAATAACTGATGCTAAAATCAAAGTCATCAAGGTCATACCTGAAACAGGGTTGGAACCCACAATGGCAATCGCATTGGCAGCCACAGTAGTAAACAAGAAGACGATAATAGTCAATACCAAAATGGCTGTTATACTGAATAGCCATACCCTATCCATAACACCAAATTGGAAGAATAGGAAAGTAACTATTAAGGCAGCTATGAGTCCTATGACGACAACCTTCATTGGAATATCACGCTGGGTTCTTGGAACAACTTCATTTGAATCAACCTTTTTGCCAGCGAATTCCCTACCAGCCAATGAAACTGCACCTTTTATAATACCCCAACTTTTAATAATACCGATGATACCAGCCATGGCAATACCACCAATACCAATACTCTTAGAATAGGTAAAGATCTGTTCTGCTGTGGCTGTACCTGCAATGACTCCATCTGCTATTTCCATTTCTGGCCAAATTAAAGCAATGCATGGAACAATAATCCACCAAACAGCTAAAGAGCCCAAACAGATTATCAATGCATATTTGAAGCCTACGATGTAGCCCATTCCTAAAACTGCTGCACCAGTGTTAATCTTCAAAACCAATTTAGCCTTCTCTGCTATCGTTTCTCCGAAGCCTACCATCCTTGAAGTAACGGTTTCATTCCATAGACCAAAAGTAGCAATAACAAAATCATAAAGTCCACCTATAACACCAGCTAAAAGTAAAGGTTTAGCCTGATCTCCACCCTTCTCACCAGACACTAAGACTTGCGTACTAGCCGTAGCCTCAGGAAATGGATATTTACCGTGCATATCTTTTACAAAATACTTACGGAAAGGTATCAAGAATAAAATGCCCAAAATACCACCTAGCAATGAAGATATGAACACTTCCAAAAAGTTGACTGTCAACTCCGGATATTTAGCCTGAAGGATATAAAGTGCAGGCAAGGTGAAGATAGCTCCAGCTACAATCATGCCTGAACATGCACCTATACTCTGGATCATCACATTTTCACCCAGGGCACCTTTCCTATGTGTTGCCGATGAAACACCTACAGCAATTATGGCTATAGGAATGGCCGCCTCAAATACCTGACCCACTTTCAAACCTAAATAAGCAGCTGCAGCGCTAAAAAGTACAGCCATTAGCAAACCCCAAATTACTGAATACACAGTTACTTCCTTAGGGTTAGAAGAAGCCGGCATCAGCGGCTCATAGGTTTCTCCCTCTTTCAATTCACGCATTGCATTTTCAGGGAGACCTACAGGTTTCTCATTTTCTTCCATATTATTATTGTTTAATTATAAATATCAGTATTATTGGGTTAACCCAGCCTTAATTCGTTTCAAACCTTCTAGCAAAGTAGCATGTGGACAAGCTAAATTAATACGTATAAAACCTTCTGTTCCATACATGGTTCCAGCATTAATCCAAACCTTATGATCGTTTAGCAACCTTTCTTCCATGTGTTCAGAACTTTCTCCACTAGCTTTTATGTTAATCCATGCCAAATAAGTACCTTCTAATTTTGTCACTGGATAATTAGGTAATTCCTTTTCAAAGAAATCACAAAGCAAATCATAATTTGCAGAAATATAAGTATTTAACTGATTCAGCCATTCTTCACCCTCAGAAGTATAAGCTGCCTGTAAAGCTACCACTCCGAATGGATTCACATCACAAACTTCATTAATGTTAATCGCTTTATCAACCAATTGTCTGATTTTATCATCTGCAATGATTATATTCGCTATTTGTAAGCCAGCGATATTGAAGGATTTACTTGGAGAAATACAGATGGCACTATGTATCATGAAGTCTTCGGACAAACTGGCAAAAGGAGTATATTTATACCCAGGCATAACCAGTTCATTATGTATTTCGTCAGAAATAACAAAAACATTGTGTTTGATGCATAAATCCCCTACTCTTTTCAATTCTTCGGGAGTCCAAACTCTTCCAGCAGGATTATGAGGGTTACACATTAAAAAAACCTTGACCTGTGGATCGGACAATTTACTCTCGAAATCCTCAAAGTCAATATGATAAGTTCTATCTTCATAAACTAATGGCGAATCCACACAAATACATCCGCTATTTCGAATACTGGAAAAGAAACAATTATAAACAGGTGTCTGCACTAAGACCTTGTCTCCTGGCTTTGTTATTCCTTGAATAATGGCAGAAATAGCAGGAACCACGCCACTTGTATAAATGAAAGAATCACGAGGAATAGACCAACCGTGCCTACGGCTGAACCATTGCATCGTGCTTTGATAAAAATCTTCAGGAACCTTCACATATCCGAAAATAGGATGCTGGGCTCTTTTCTCTACTGCCTGTTGAACTACAGGTGCTGTAGGGAAATCCATATCGGCCACCCATAGAGGTATAATCTCCTGATTTGGAGCACTGTCATATTTATAGGAATTCGTGTTCCAACGGCTAGGAACATTATCAAAATTATAAGTCATGGTGTAAGTTTTCTACAAATTTAAGCAAATCTTTTGAATTAAGACTAAATTCTTATAAATTCGCAACTAAATAGACATAAATTAACGGTAATGAGTAAGAGGAATGAAATAATACACGAAAGGATTGAAGGTTGAAGATTAATAATCTTGCGTCACTAAGATTAGTAATCCTACTTGACTAAGATTAGTAATCTTCGGCCAGTAAGATTACTAATCTTCATCCCCATCGTTTATATTCATTCCTTCAAACATTAAATCTCTAATTGATTTGTAAAAGATATCCATTACGCAGAAATAAATAATGTAAATCATGAAGAAAGTTTTATTCACATTACTAATGATGAACGTAATCCTACATCCCATTCAGGCACAAGAGAAAGAATATGTTATTTTAGTTCATGGCGGTGCAGGAGTAATGAGTGCGTTACAAGAACATCCAGAACAAAGGGATATGTATTATGCAGCATTGGATTCAGCCCTTCAGATTGGTGAAAGGCAAATGCAACTTACCGGAAAAGGTGTCGATGTAGTTTTAGCTGTCATCAACTATTTTGAGAGCAATCCACTATTCAATTCAGGCATAGGTGCTACTGTAAGTGCTGCTGGTCAATTCGAATTGGATGCCAGTATCATGGAAGGTAAAGACTTAAGTGCAGGCTCAGTAGCAGGAGTTAAGCATATAAAACACCCTATCAATGCTGCCTATGCTGTAAAGAAAATGACTCCACATGTCATGCTTTCTGGTGATGGAGCGGATCAGTTTGCTGCCGAAAATGGACTTGAGACAGTTAAAGACAATCTCTATTTTGCTACTCCAAAAACCTTGAAATGGGTGGAAAAATTCAAAGAAGAAAGTAAGAAAAATGGAACTGTAGGTTGTGTAGTCCTAGATAAAGAGGGGAATTTAACTGCTGGAACAAGCACAGGTGGTATGTTAGGCAAAAAATATGGAAGAATAGGCGATGCACCTATTATTGGAGCTGGTACATACGCAGATAATTCAGGTTGTGCAGTCAGTTGCACTGGTCATGGAGAATATTTTATAAGACACTCTGTAGCAAGCAACCTGAATTTCAGAGTAAAGTTTTTAAAACAGCCTATAGAAGAAGCAGCACAAGAAATAATCTTCAAAGAATTGAATTCCGAAGAAGGTAACGGAGGGTTAATTGCCGTAGACAAAGAAGGTAATTATACCATGCCATTCAATAGTGGAGGTATGTTCCGTGGAGTACTTTATCGTGAGAAAAATACGGGTTATCTAACCGAAGAAGTAGGAATCTTCAAAGAAACAAAGAAAATGATCGATGAGAAATCAAATCTGGTAGGTGCTTTTACAAATCAACGCCCTGTCACTAATGAAGATTTAAAGATATTCAACGATGCCACTAAAGGATATAAAGAGAAACTTGTACCCCTATCTGTAGGTACTCAAGTTGTAGCTGGTATCAACTACCTTTTTATCTGCAAGAAAGAAAATGGCACAAAAGTTTCTTTAAAGATATTCAAGCCATTGAAAGGTAAACCTAGAATAATAGAATAAAAAAAGGGACTCCCTTGGAGCCCCTTTTTTTAGTTATTTCTTTGTAGGACGGACCTTCGGTAGACAGAAAACATCCTGTATTTCTCTCATAGCCTCATCGGTCATACCTTCTGGTTCAAATCCCATATTCTTGGCACACATATAGATATTAGCACTCTTGTTAAGTACATCAACCACATCAAATGCTTGCATAATATCTGGGCCCACTGCTACTACACCATGTTTTTCCCAAAGCACGCAATCATAATTGTTCTTTACCTGTTCCAAAGTAGCATCAGCCAATTTTACTGAAGATGGCATCTCGTAAGGCACAATACCTAAAGCCAGTGGAGCAAAGGCCAAAGTTTCAGGTATCATAGACCAAAGTACACGAGTGATTTCCTTTGCATTCAAGAAACGTGGACTATGGCTCATTGCCACCAACTCTATTGGGTGGGTGTGCAAAGAAGCTTTATAATCAGTTCCTGAACCTATCAGATAGTTGTGCAATGACAAATGAGAAGGAAGCTCTGAAGTAGGCTGTACAGGATTATCTGCAACAATCACATAGCTGGCACAATCATCAAGGATTCGAATTACGGAACCATTATCCATTGGCCAACGTGCCAAATCGCGCATGCGCTTGCCTGTACCTTTACAATAGAAATAGCAGCCCTTCAAATTTGGTAAAGTCACACCTATCTGTTTTACCTCAGAAATTGCAGGAAGTGCCTTTATCTCATCGTCTACATATTCTGTTATATTTACAGTGATGTTACCACCATTACGTTCTGCCCATCCCTTCTGCCAGAGATAGCCGGCAACTTCAGCTACCTTATCAACCTCTGCTTTCAGAGCTGGACGACCATCTAAAATTGATTTCATAGTTTTACGTTATTAATTAGTCTTAATGACAATAAATAATCAAATCATATCAATTGAGGAAGGAAAGTAGAAATGATTAATACTGCCAATCCTATCAAAAGTACCACAATAGTTTTCTTGCTACAACCTTTCCATTCCTTCAATATAATACCCCAGACGTTACTGAATACCACATTCAGGGCCTGCAATATACAGAATGCCAAGGTCATCAAGGTTGGAGATTCGGTAAGGAATCCTTTGCCCAATGACAATCCGAAAAATTGGCTATACCAAAGAGCACCGGCCAAGCAACAGAAAACTAGATTATTTCCCCATACACTACCCATCTTATAATCACTCCAGGTATTGTTCTTAGAGTTCTGGTAGAAACAATAGACGGCATTAGTCATGAAACCACCCAAAGTTACCAGGAAAGTAGCTGGCAATGTCTTAAACATGGCATCCGTCTCAGGGAAATTGATATCCTTTCCAAATTCCAAGCCCACGTTAAAACAGCCACTCATAAAACCTGCCAATAAAGCTATTGCCAAGCCCTTAGGGAAATTGAAGTCCTTAACTGCAGCTTTCTTCTCTTCCTCAGAAAGTGATGCACTCTTCATGGAACCAGCCACTCCGATAATGGCAATTCCCAACAAAGTAACTACCACGCCCAAAATAACTGCAAAAGTCAACTGGGAAAGTGCATTCAACTCTGGGAAAAAGATGTTCAGCAAAACAGGGCCCATGATAGTACCCAAGCCCGCACATGTTCCTAAAGCAATGGATTGACCCAATGCAACACCTAAATAGCGCATGGAAAGGCCAAAGGTAAGACCACCAACACCCCATAGCACACCAAACAAAATGGTCATCCAGAGACTGAACGAATCAGCATTGCTGAAAAGTTCAGTCAGACTGTGACCTGCTGGTACTGCCAATAAAGCACCCAGAAATGGGAAAATCAACCAAGCGAAAACACCTTGGACTATCCAATAGCTTTCCCAACTCCAAGCCTTGATTTTATTGATAGGCACATAACAACTGCTTTGGAAGAATGCGCCTATCGCTATAATCAGCAAACCAATGATTATCATAATTAACGCTTAGAAACAACTTCAGCTACATAAGCATCAATTTCCTTCATATAGTCCTCGCCTACAGGAACATTGTTGCGTACACAGAACTCATCATAAACAGCCTGCCATGGCATGCCCTTCTGCTCTTCAATCAGACCTAGTACCTTATAACCTTCACCAGCTAATTCCAACTTAGAAATACGCTCCTTTGGTTCCAGAAGAGCACGAAGCATACATTTCTGAGCGGAACGAGAACCGATAACATAAGCACCAATACGGTTGATAGAACCATCGAAGAAATCCAAACCATAATGTACACGCTCCAATGCACCAGCACGAACAATTTCAGAGAACAAATCCTGAGTAGGATCATCCATGATAGTAACATGGTCTGAATCCCAACGAACAGGACGGCTAACATGTAACATCAGCTCAGGAAGGAACTGAAGCAATGCACTAACCTTATCACCAGGCATTTCTGATGGATGATAGTGTCCTGTATCAATGGTCTGCATCATGTTATGAGAAGCAGCATAAGCGGTATAGAAATCATGTGAGCCTACAGTGAAACTCTCCAAACCGATACCGAATACTTTACCTTCAATCGTATCCTTCATACAAGGCTGCTTCTTTGCAAAAATCTCATCCAAAGACTCCTTGAGTAATCTACGATACAAATAGTGATTTACACTCTGGTCCTTGCAACCATCATGCACCCAAAGGTTCATGATACAAGGGTCATTTTGAGCCTCACCCATTGCATTGGCAATTTCACGACAACGCTTAGTATGTTCAATCCAGAAATCACGAATACCTTTATCTGGGTTAGATAAAGTAAGATTACCACTCTTAGGATGAGAGAAAGAAGTTGAATTGAAATCCAACTTAGTATCTGTCTCTTTACCCCAGTCAATCCAGCTCTGGAAATATTCTACAGTTACTTCATCACGATCCACAACTTTACCCTTAAAATCACCATAGATTTCATGTAGATTCAGACGATGATTGCCTGGAATCAAAGATTTTGCCTTCAGTACATCAGAACGAAGTTCATCTATGTTCCGAGCTGCACCAGGGAAATCACCCGTACTTTGAATACCACCGCTAAGTGAGCCAGCCTGAACCTCAAAACCCTTAACGTCGTCTGCCTGCCAGCAGTGCATGGACAAATGGAAATCCTGCAACTGACTCAATACCTTCTCAGTATCTACACCTACTTCTGCAAAACGTTCTTTTGCTACTTCATACGCTTTCTTAACTAATTCTTCTTTCATAATTTTATCTTTAAATTGTTTATTATTAAATATCTTCTCTATAAATGCTCAAATACTTCTCATAGCCCTTGTCCCAAAGTTCTGCGTCCTGAGGCAAATACTCTTGGGTCTCAATAGATTTAGCGATGAGCTGACGCATTTCACCAATAGTTTCTACAAGACCTGCAGCTTTAGCTTGAAGCATGATGTTACCTATAGCAGTACCTTCCACTGGACCTGTTGTAACTGGCAAATTCACTGCATTTGAGGTAAACTGACTCAACTGCTGGTTGCGTGATCCACCTCCAATAATATGCAATCTTTCAATAGGGAAACCTGCCATCTCACGGAGGATATTCATCACCTGACGATATCGCAGTGCCAAACTATCAAAAATACATCGAGTGATTTCACCATATGTTTCAGGAACATATTGACCAGTAACCTTGCAATAGTTCTGAATGGCTTCAATCATACTGACTGGATTAGCAAAACATGGAGAATCAGGACTAATCAGACTCTGAAATGCAGGAACCTTCATAGCTGCTTCTATCAATGTTCCATAGTCGTAATTCTCCTTCCACTCTTTCCGACAACGCTCCAAAAGCCACATACCACAGATATTCTTCAAGAAACGAGTAGTTCCCTCGACACCACCTTCATTCGTGAAATTAGCCTCATAGCTCTTTTCATTAATAATAGGTTCCTTAGCCTCTATACCCATCAGGCTCCAAGTTCCAGAGCTTAAATATGCAAAGTTGTCATTCATGGCAGGAACAGATGCAACGGCAGAAGCTGTATCATGCCCTGCTACTGCTATGACTGGAACTGCCCCTAAACCTGTCATTTGCTGAATCTCTGTTGTCAAAACGCCAATTTGAGTACCTGGAAGTACCATAGGAGCAAACTGTTCTTGACAGATGTGAATAGCATCAAGCAACTCCTTATCTAATTCCTTTGTTACAGGATTCAAGATCTGACTAGTTGAAGCTATCGTATATTCTGTTACCATATTCCCTGTAAGCATATAGCTCAGGCAATCTGGAACAAAAAGTATTTTGTCTGCAGCTTCAAGTATAGAGCTATTCTCTTTTCTCAAAGCAGCCAGTTGGAACAAGCTATTGAAATTCATGAACTGGATGCCTGTCTTCTGATAGACCTTTTCCTTTGGTACCAATTTGAAGTACTCTTCCATGATACCAAAAGTATGTGGGTCACGATAGCTATAAGGATTACCCAACAGCTGCCCATCCTTACCGATGCAGACAAAGTCCACACCCCAAGTGTCAATACCAATAGACTGAATGGCTATGCCTTCTTCAGCTACCTTCTTCAAACCTTTAATAATTTCATGATAAAGTGCATAGATATCCCAGAAAAAATGGCCATTTACTTGAATGATAGGATTAGAAAAACGCGTAATTTCACGCTGTTCCAAACCTTTCTCTGTCATGATACCTAATAAAGTTCTGCCAGAAGTTGCACCTAAATCGACTGCAAAGAAATTCATAGTAATATTTTTGTTTTAGATTACATCGCAAAGATAATGCAAATTGTTCCGTTTACACTTATGTTTTTTGACCAAAGGCTTATTAGATTTGTCCAAAGAACAGGAATTTTATATAGACTTATGTTTTTTGACCATGAAAGATTAAATAAATGTCCAAATAAGAACTCACTTACAAAAAAAATATTAATATTGCAGAACAAAACCTTAAACTATTATAACCTCATAAATCTGATTTGTACAAGGATATGCTTAAACCTATCAAATACATAACAGAAAATGAAAGAGACTATCTTTGGGGATTGGTAGTCTGTTCTGTAGGATATCAAAGCATCCAACCTGGTGAGAACTACCCTCCCAGTTATCACAACCAAGAACATATGTTCAATCCACACAAAGGAAGATTCCTGCAGGAATATCAACTTTTATACATCACAAAAGGTCGTGGATTGTTAAAAAATGACCAAGGACAAGAATTTCCAATAGAAGAAGGAAATATGTTCCTGCTATTTCCTGGAAGATGGCATACTTATTTTCCTCTAAAAGAAACTGGTTGGGATGAATATTGGATAGGATTTAGAGGGGTAAACATAGATGCCCGTGTGCAGGCCGGGTTCTTTTCTCCCGAGAATCCTGTATATAAAATAGGTAAAAGCAATACCATCATCGATTTATACAAACAGGCACTAGATGTAGCCACTAGACAAGATGCCTTTTTCCAACAATTACTTGCCGGAATTGTGAATCATATACTGGGATTACTCTTTATGATTAATCAGAACTATTCCATGTCGGGAGAAAAAGAAACGCCAAAAGTGATCCGAACAGCCAGAACCTATATGCAAGATCATATAGAAGATGATTTGGATATGCCGGATGTAGCCAAGCATCTAAATCTTAGCTATACCACTTTCAGAAGAGTATTCAAGAAATATGTGGGGCTCTCTCCTGCCAAGTATTATATTAGTTTAAAACTTCACAGAGCAAAAGAACTACTACGAAGCACTGAACTTCCGGTCAAGGAAATTAGTTATCAACTGCATTTCAAAAATCCAGAATACTTTAGTGCCCTATTCAAGAAGATGGTCAATGTAAATCCTTCAGAATTCAGAGATAGTATGTAACTGCTAAAACCTATTTTTAAGAACTTCACGAATTTTTTCCGTGATTTCCGGATTTGGAAGTTCTTGAAGACGAGGACTGGGTCGAAACCCATTCACAGCAATGGAGAAATTATCTGCCAAGCACTCTTCCGGGTTAATCACGTAACCTGTATTCCTACCTACTAGGTCATAAAAATCAGAAGCCTCGTCTATACCATAAATGATGGTCTTACCATCCTTTACAATGGGGTTAAAATTTGTATCCAGTGGTATAAAACCTATTTTTAGATAACGGAAAAAAGAACCACCTTCATAAGCCTTACTTGCCACATTAATCATAGTACAATTCTGCTTTTCCCCATTAACAGTTAGGCTGGCATAACTATCATAGAAACTGACATCCGGATTAGATATCCGCAATGCCAGAACATCATTTGGGAACTGTATTTCATTCTCAAGGCGAGTAAAACCTATAATACGATACATGGCCGACTTAAAATTCAAGTTATTACGGGTAAGAACATGAAAAAGTTCATGAGCCATCAGTGAACAAAGAGACTCTGCAGACGGAATAGGCAATTCCGTGCCATCACTCCTTTTTCTAACGCCTATGACACCTGAGCCCACATAAATTTGATTCTCACGAGTATAAGCTCCAGCATTACCCTCTTCACGCATCGTAGTCTTTATTAAAATCACCTCATTTGGAACTGGGATGTTAAAACCACCTTTCTCCAAACGACGTTCTATTATTTTAAAAGATTTAGAGATGGTGTCAATCTCTGCTTGGGTCCATTCTCTACACTCTGCCTTCTGTAGTTCCTTCAGTTCCTGAAAAGAGGCATTCACTTTACCCACTCTAGAATCGATATCAAATGGACTTAAGCCTCTTGTATAATGATCCTCTGCAGAGATAAAAGACTGAGCCTCTGGGAGTGTTGCAAATCTTAAATTGATTTGTGTTTGTGCTCCCCCACTTAAACTAAAAACTAGAAAAAATAAGGTAAAAATAGTTTTGATAGCCTTCATTTCTTATAATATGTCAAATCTATAAAATAACTTTGCAAAAATAAAACTATTCTGTAACTTTGCCAAAAAATACAAGAAAACTTTCCCTACATGAAAGGACAAAATATTATTCCACCACCAGAACGGAAACCGCTTTGGAGAAGCTACCTTGAGAAGTTTGAGGACCCTATTATATTAATTCTTCTTATCGTCTTCATTTTTTCCGTCTGCATCAGTATTTACGAAATCATGCATGGCTCAAGCTATCAGACAATGCTTGAACCTTTAGGAGTGTTCGTTGCCCTAATCTTAGCAACTGGCATCGGATTTATCTTTGAAGTAAAAGCTAACAAAGAATTTGAGATTTTAAATACCGTCAATGACTATGTCCCTGTTAAGGTAGTGCGAAATGTAGAAGGCACTGACGACCAGCACATTACTGAAATTCCCAAATGCGATGTGGAAGTTGGGGACATTGTCAAGTTAGAAAGTGGTGATGAGATTCCAGCCGATGGTGAACTGGTACGTTCTATCTCTCTAAGAGTGGATGAATCTAATTTCACTGGAGAACCCTGGGCAAATAAAACCACCGATAAAGCATTATTCAACAAAGAAGCTACCTACCCTTCCAACTTCCTCCTTAGAGGTTCTACCATTCTAGAAGGTACGGCTTTAATGAAAGTTACAGCTATAGGACTGGACACAGAAGAAGGAAAAGGAATAAAAAAGACTCGTGAAGGCTCAAATGTAAAAACTCCATTAAATCTGCAACTTGACCAGTTGGGCTCCTGGATTTCCAAAGCCAGCATGATCATTGCTATTCTGATTATCATAGGACGAATGATGATTTATTTCATATCGGACATGAATGATAATCAAGACATTATTCACACCTTACAATATATCTTGAACAGCATCATGCTAGCTGTCACCTTGATAGTAGTAGCTGTTCCCGAGGGCCTCCCTATGAGCATTACGGTAAGTTTAGCCCTCAGCATGCGTCAGATGTTGAAGGAAAATAATCTGGTGAGAAAACTGCATGCTTGTGAAACCATGGGTGCCACAACTGTCATCTGCACAGACAAGACTGGAACATTAACGCAAAACCAGATGACCGTAGTCGACTCTCAGTTCTATACTGACGACAAGGAACTTATCTACAACAGCATGGCACTGAACAGCACTGCAGATTTAGAGTTCGACAACGGGAAAATAAAGGTGATTGGCAATCCTACGGAAGGTGCTCTTTTAAAATGGCTCCATAAGGAAAAACAAGATTACTACTATATGCGAAAACATGCCGTAGTGCTGTCCAGGAAACCTTTCTCCACCGAGTACAAATACATGGAAACTACCGTTCAGACGAAAGATGGTTCCGTGAGCTACTACAAAGGTGCACCAGAACGCATTCTAGGCATGTGCAAGTGGATTGCAGGTCATAAGAAGAAAGAAGATATCCTCAAAGCTTTATCCAGCTACCAGCAAAAAGGATATCGAACATTGGGATTTGCTGTAGACAATGTGTTCATTGGCATTGTAGGAATTGCCGATCCCCTTCGGGAAGATGTGCAAGAAGCTATTCACACCTGCAAGGATAGAGCTAAAGTGCGTGTCATCATCGTTACAGGGGATTCACCACTTACAGGAGCGGAAATAGGTCGTCAGATAGGTTTGATAGACGAAAATGCAAAAATCATTACCGGACCTGATTTCGCAGCTCTTTCCGATGAGGAGGCTACCAAGTTGGTGAAAAATCCCGACTTCAAACTCATCTCCCGTGCACGTCCTGAAGATAAGGCACGATTAGTGACCTTACTGCAACAAACAGGTGAAGTAGTAGCTGTCACGGGTGACGGAACAAACGATGCACCAGCATTAAGTAAAGCACAAATCGGACTTTCCATGGGCAGTGGAACGGCAAGAGCTAAGGAAGCTAGTGACATAACTATCCTTGACAATTCCTTCTCCAGCATCAATAAAGCCATTATGTTCGGACGTTCATTGTACCAGAACATCAAGCGATTCATTGTGTTCCAGATGACGATCAACCTATGTGCATGCATCATTGTACTGGTGGGAGCTTTCTGGGGAAAAGAGTCACCACTGACCGTAACACAAATGCTTTGGGTAAACTTGATTATGGATACATTTGCTGCTATGGCATTGAGTTCTCTTCCTGCTGACCCCAAGCAGCTAGATAGAGCTCCACGAAAGGTAAACAGCCACATTATAGATAGAAGTATGCTGAAATATATATTTTTAGGAGGTATGCTTTTCACGGCATTCCTGCTCTATATGTGGACGCACTATGCTCAATTCTCCCTGGAAGAACATAGCAAATTCTTTACATGGTTTGTCATGCTGCAATTCTGGAACTTGTTCAATGTACGTTATTTCCATACCGACAGTTCACTTGTTCTGGATATCATGCACCATAAACTGAAGAAATCTTTCAGTAAAGGATTCTGGTTAATCACTGCCATCATTATACTAGGACAGATTTTCATTGTCAGCTTTGGTGGGGAGATGTTTACCGTGCATCCTTTGAGTCTTCAGCAATGGTTGATGATAATCGGTGCTACCTCTTTAGTCTTTATCATCCCTGAGATTCTGAGAATTATCATTAATGTCTCTTCTTCAGCAAAGGCTTCAGCTCAATAAAGACTTCAAAATTACGACCGGGCATGGGACGGGAAAGTACGGTGACGTACTCCCTGTCGAATAGATTGTTTACCTGCAGTTTGATGCTGGAATGGAAGTATTTTGTCTTGAATGATTTCTCCAAGCTGATATCCGTCATATAATAAGGTTCCAGCTTACCAGTAATGTAATTCACCTCATTACTGGTAGTGGTGAAACGCTCACTATAGTAGTTCCATTTGCAGTTCAAGAGCCATGACTTAAAACGGATGCGCGCATTGATGCCAACAGAATATACGGGCACGTAACAGAGCTGCTTACCGTAACTCTCGTCATTGGAATTCATAGGCTCTCCCATGTTCTTAGATGGAGTCCAAGAGAAATTACCCATCAGTTCTGCCTTCCAGTCCTGGTTAATTTTATAAAGGGAACTCATGGTGGCCTCTATTCCGTAATTATGTACCTCTTTCACATTGCTTGGAACCCAGTATCCACGGGTATTCGGTGTCCACAAAATCCAGTCCTTGATGTGGGAATCAAAGAAAGACACATTTCCTTTTATATTTCCGAAAGAACGAATGTAATTGAACTCCATACCGAAGTCATAGGTAAATCCCTTTTCGGGACCTAAGTCGGGATTACCACCAGGTTGGAAATAGAGGTCGTCCAAAGTAGGATACCGGTAATTTCGGGCAATGCTGGTTTTCAGAACCAGGTTCAAAGGTTTATACACCACATATTCTGCGAAGAATGCAGGTATCAATGGAACCACATCATCCTTGTAGATTTCCTCTCGGAGGACTGCTGCAAACGACAAAGGTTCATAGGGTCTCCAGCGTGCAGAAACGCTTCCGGTGTATTCCGGACGTCCGATGTTGAAATTGTCTCCAATGTGGAACGGACTTCTATCCGCACTCTTCACATGATGATAGTAGGTAGTGAGGTCGGCACTGAAGACCCACTGTGCACTGGGAATGAACTCTGCATTTACTTTCCCAAAAAGCGTATTGGTATAGCTTTGAGAGCTGGTAATATCGTTCTTCTCACCATTGCGGGTAGTAAAATAGTCGTAAGCCACATCATTGTAGGTATAGCCCCCTTTTGCACCCACTTTCCAGAGTTCATTATTCCAATCCCAGTTCAGCACACCTCGCAAGGTATGATGATTCTGTTCATTGGTAAAATCCGTATCGTCTCTATAATCCACACTTAGGAAAGGCAGCCCTCTACGGGTTTGAGTGTACCAGATGGAGCCTCCTATCTTGTGCCCATTGTTCAGGGAATAGTAAGCATCCTGCATGATATGCGTGTCATGGAAGTACCCACTTTTATTCCTCTCTACCGGATGATAGGAACGGATGATGTTCCCTGCATCATCACGGACATCCACCATTTTGTCGTAATTGGTGTACTTGTAGTCATTATCTGCTTGAGAGTTTACCACACGAGTTGAGAGATTCCACCGACTATTCCTATAGGTAACGTGATAGAACTGGTCACGGGTTCCGAAAGAGCCTAATCCGAAGATAGCCTGAATGTTAAACCCATCGTCCAGAGCTGGCTTGCTGTTCAGTTCCACAGCACCTCCTAAACCTCCTCCACTCAGCGTGATGCTGGATGCTCCGTGATAAAGATTAGCCTCATCGATGAAGTAAGCAGGAATGGTACTGAAATCCACCGTACCTATCATGGGAGAGTTAATCTTCATACCGTTCCAAGTCACTTGGGTATGACTGGGTGATGTGCCCCGGAACTCGGCTGTAGATTCCGTAGCCCTACCATAGCTTTTGATGAACAAGGTAGAGTTCTGCTGCAGGATATCGGCCATGGAAAGAGCGATGTTATCATGAAGCACCAACGTGTCCAGTTGGGTCTTCTCTATACCCGTATTTTTCAGAGGACGTTTAGCTGTGACCTCCACTTCTTGCAAGCGAAGATCCTTGTCCACCTTCTGTGCATTCGCAGAAATGCAAAGAAAAAAAACACACCCTATCCAAATACCTTTTTTCATCGTTCTAAAAGGGAGAATTTTATTCTCCAGTTGGAGAGAAATTTTTCTCCAGTTAGAGAGTTCATTTTCTCCCGTTAACTAGCTTTATTTTTCCAAGTGAAAATCCGAAATATAATAGACCTCGGTCGACACTTCTCCTAAATTATTCGTATAAGCAGCCTGGGCAGTCTGCACCTTCACAAAGTCGATGTACTGAAGGCTGGCATCCTTACCATCCCAAGTCTTGGCATTAGAGATTTTATAGTAACCACTATTGCCAATCTTCCCATTAAAGTAGTCGGTTCCCGACTGGTCGGCATAGCCCCATTCAAATGCAGGTTCATCGCTCACCCCACCAGAATAGGTGACATAATTCTTCAGGTAGGAGCCGAAGTAGGTTTTCTGCTTCCCTTCTACCCAATCTTGCCAATAAGAAGGATGCGGGTTCCAATAATCCATGTGAGGAACCACTCCATGATTTCCCTGATTATCCACCCAGTAGATAGGTCTCTTTTCTTCTATCGGTTTATAATAGGTCACGGCATATTCCAGTATCTCATTGTCCGTATTATACTCAGAACCAGCCAGTTCAAACCAAGTATCATTAGGAAGTCCATCACCGTTCTCATCCTGACTTACCCAGATGATTCCCGGCTCATTCTGGTAACTGTATGGATTTCCCTTGATGCAAAGGTCGTAGTCCCCACCGGAATTCTCCACACTATGGTCGAAACCTGCTATGAGGTAGCCCCCTTGCGCACCCAGAGAAACCATCCACTGACGTTGGAAATGAGCATAGACACTGTCGCATGCTTGCTTCATAGTCATTCCGTCGGGGCCGAAATCACCCACTATCCGGTATCCATTTACCTGATGTCCAGGGGCTGGCATATACTCATAAATCTTGTTTACCATAGCCTGACTGGAGGCTGATGTTCCTCGCTTATAGGTGCCTTCTGGAGGACAGACGTGAACTTGGAAAACCTGGGTATGCGATTCGGTTTCATTCTGCATGGTGAGAGCCAGCTCATAATCGCCTCTAGACAATCCGGAAAGCACATATTCCACTGGTTTTTCAGCTCTTGTGGCAGCCGGGCTCACCGTAGCTCCATTCAGTGTCCAGGTGTAAGTGGCTTCATTATCATTCCTTATGAAGTAAGCCTTCACCTTATAGGTTCTTCCCTCGGCTAGGTTAATCTCTGTTGTGGGGAACTCCCAGGAGAAATCGGTGGTAGATTCCGGAATATAAGCACCCTCCTCAGGGTCTCTCTCTGCTTCCATCACCTCCATCTTTATGTCTGCTGAGGCAGAGCCAAAGCGGTTGGAAGCCGTCACTTTCAAGTAATAAGTACCTGCTGTGGAAACCTTAAAGGTGTATGTAGGCTCATGCCCCACTTGCTTTCCGTCCCTGGTCCACACGTACAAGGTACTATTGTCGGTATTCTCATAGGTGGGAGAAATCAACTGGCTGGCACCCACTTCCACATAATAACGGTTTTCCTCCAAATGGATTACCGGTGGAAGGCCACCCATTTCTTCTTCCTTATCCTCCTTGCAGGAGAAAAGAACCACAGCACCTAGGAGTAAAAGCAGCAACTTTTTCATTGGAATACAAACATATTAGGATTAATACCCACCCTGAACTTATCCAGCAACTCACCATCGGATGTATAACGGTAGCACACCCCACTCTGACTGTAATCTATGGCATCTGCCACATAAATTTCATCATTCTTAGGGTTAACAGATAATCCGTAGAGAAAATGACGCTTTCCGTTACTATCCACAGGGGCACTAATAAACGGAAAAACCGGCACCTGAGACTCATTGATGCTCATGCGGAAAATATCATTATTCAAGATGTAGAGTGTGGTCTTATTTCCATTTAGAGCCAACTGGACATTGGCTTCATCGGTATCCAGAATCTGGTCGGATTCTATCTCAAAGTTTGATGCGTTAATCTTATAAAGATGAGGCACATTGTCGCTAAAACGATATTCTCCGTAGGTATAACCACCGTCGGTGATGACCCATATCTTTCCGTTGGCATCCAGCACCATCGACTTTGGCTGCCAGGTGGAAAGTTCTATTTCCTTCACCACTTTATCTTCCGTAGTATCTATCACCAGGATTTTATTGCTGTAACTCCAGCAATTCGTGAAGACATATTTCCCATACTGCACCATTTGCTCTGTGGAAGCATAGCCGTACATGGCAGCCTGGCCTGTAGGGATATTTCCCGTTTTCTGGAAAGTAGAGGGGTTGATAATGGTGATATAAGGTGAATAGAGGTCGGTTACATACGCCTTCGTATCACTCAAGAAATGAATATACCTGGGGTTATCCATCACGTTTCCATCCCCATTGGCTTCTATCTGCCCTTTCACCTTATAGGTCTCCGCATCAATGGCCCAGATGATGCCACTGTTCTCCACAGCTATCCACAAGGTACCCTTGTAAAGCACCATACTTTGAGCAGTATCTCCCAGTTTTCTACTGTTAGTGGAGGAGAATATACCGTTCTTCACCGACTTATCTGCCGGGGTATAATAGGACAAAGAAGAATTTCCTGCATTCAGATTTCCCTCGTTCAGAATGAACACTCCTTCCGAGGTGGGAACAGGAGTTGGTGTAGGAGTAGGAGAAGGTGTAGGATCGATATCATCCCCTCCTCCAGAACAGGAAATCACCAGCGTGCTAAGCAGACATAAAATGTAGATATATAGTTTCTTCGACATACATTACTGAATTAATGATGCAAAGTTACTATAAATTTCAGAATATGCACTATAGGGTAGCTCAAATTCTATTCCTCTACACGCAAAGTCCGCATGGAATTCAAGACTGCCAGCACCGTAACACCCACATCTGCAAAGACTGCCATCCACATATTGGCCAGTCCCAGAGTGGCAAGAATCAGTACTAAAACCTTCACACCAATGGCAAACCAGACATTGGCACGAGCAATGTTCAACGTCTTTTTAGCTATACGTATTGCAGTGGCAATCTTGGATGGTTTATCGTCCATAAGCACCACATCTGCAGCTTCTATGGCAGCATCACTGCCCAAGCCTCCCATAGCTATTCCCAAATCAGCACGAGCCAGTACTGGAGCATCATTGATGCCATCTCCCACAAATGCCAGACATTTATCCGATGGCTTTTCCTGTAGGAACTGTTCCACATGTTCCACCTTATCGGCTGGGAGAAGCTCTGCATAATAAGTGCTCAACCCTAATTCCTGGGCTACGGACTCTCCCACTTCTTTTCGGTCACCCGTGAGCATAACTGTCTTCCTCACACCCAGCTGGTGCAGTTCTTCTATAGCCTCAGCACTATCCTCTTTCACCTTGTCACTGATGACAATATGCCCTGCATAGACACCATTGATAGCTACATGGATGATCGTTCCCACATGTTCACAGTTCTTCCATCCCGCACCGATGCTTTCCATCATCTTCTGATTTCCCACACAAACCACATCAGTTCCCACTTTGGCACGGATTCCCTGTCCTGCAAGCTCTTCCACATCGGTTACTACACAACCATCGGTAGCTTCCTCAGGAAAGGCATCACGCAGGGCAGCTGCTATGGGATGAGTAGAGAAATGCTCCACATGAGCTGCCAGATGAAGCAGGTGATGTTCACTGAACTTATCCGGATGAACAGCTACAACTGCAAACTGTCCGTGAGTAAGTGTTCCTGTCTTGTCGAAGACTACGGTATCCAGTTTCGTGAGTTGTTCCAGGTAATTGGAACCTTTCACCAAGATACCCTTTCGGGACGCTCCACCCAAGCCTCCGAAGAAAGCCAATGGAACACTGATAACCAAAGCACAAGGACAAGAGCAGATAAGGAACATGAGTGCCCTGTAGAACCAGGTGCTGAAATTACCAGAGAAATCTCCTGAGAATAAAGGTGGAAGAAGAGCCACAGCTATAGCTGCAAACACCACCACAGGAGTATAGATTCTAGCAAACTTGGAAATGAAATGCTCACTCTGAGATTTATGCTCACTGGCATTTTGCATCAAGTCGATAATCTTGGAAACGGTGCTTTCCCCGAAACTCCGAGTGGTACGAACCTTAATCACACCCGATAAGTTGATACACCCAGAAATCACCTCATCTTCCACAGTAACATCACGAGGGATACTCTCACCTGTCAGAGCTACCGTGTTCAAGGAAGTGCTTCCTTCCACTACCACACCATCCAAAGGCACTTTCTCTCCGGGTTTAATCAGGATATGCTCACCCACTTCCACCTCATCGGGTGAAACGGTGAGAACACTTCCGTTTCTTTCTATATTAGCTACATCAGGACGGATATCCATCAAGTGAGAAATACTGTCCTTACTCTTTCCTTCTGCATAGCTTTCAAACAGTTCTCCCACCTGAAAGAAAAGCATCACAAAAACAGCTTCAGGGAACTGATTCTCAGCACCTTCAAAGAAGCCAATTCCCAGTGCTCCTATCGTAGCAATGGACATGAGGAAATCTTCATTGAAGGCATCACCATGAAGCACTCCTTCTGCTGCTTCTTTCAGGGTGTCATGCCCCACTAGCAGATAAGGAACCAGATATATGAGAAGCAACTGCCAAGTGGGCAGATTAAAATTCTTCTCTATAAGGACAGCACCTATCAGTAAAACAATGGTTACTGCTATAAGGATAATCTTTTCTTTCAAACTCTCTTCTTCATGCTCATGATGATGTTCATGATGCTCATGATGCTCATGACTATGATGATGTGCCATATTCTATACGATTCTTAAATTACAGCACAAAGGTAAGGCAAAGTTTATGCAACCGGATTGCAAAAGATGAAAACAGGTGGAATTTCTTCTTCCTCAGGAGAAGTAAAATCCATCTAACTATTGCGGTTTTCAATTTATTATCGTAATTTTGCGTAACTATGAAACTACAAAACATCATTTTAGGAGTCGTGGTATTATTCCTCTGCTCCTGCAGCAAAACCACAGAAGATAGCGGTTTCTATGACGAAGGAGTTTCCCTTGAACTGGCTCGGCATAGGAAAGCTACCATTCAGGATTTGAAATACAACTTGAGATTTAAGATTCCAGCTTATAAGGAACAGGATATTCAAGGGCTAGACACCATCTGCTTTCAATTAAAGGAAGCACAAGAAGTGGTACTGGATTTTCGGGAAGATCCCCAAAAGATTAAAACTGTACAAATCAACGGGAAGGAAGTAGACTGCAAAATAGAAAAGGAGCACATCATCCTCCCCGAGGAACATCTGCAGCAAGGTCAGAATCAAATCGTTATCGATTTTATAGCTGGGAACCAAAGCCTCAACAGAAATGAGGAATATATGTATACCCTCTTTGTCCCAGACCGTGCCAGAACTGCATTTCCGTGTATGGAACAACCCAACTTGAAGGCATTGTTTACCCTTATCCTGGAGATTCCTGTGGAATGGGAAGCAGTAACCAATACCTATTGTCAGGATATTGACACCTTGGAGAACCGCAAAGTCATGCATTTTGCTCAGACTGAGCCACTAAGCACCTACCTCTTTGCCTTTGCAGCAGGTAAATTCTCCCACTATACCTATACCGAAGATGGAAGGACGATAGGAGCTTACTGCAGGGAAACCGATCCGAAAAGAATAGCACAACTGCCCACTATTTTCCAGCAAGTTCTCTATTCTCTGAAATGGCAGGAAGACTTCACCGGAATGCCTTATCCGTTTGCAAAATATGATTTTGTGGTGCTTCCTGGATTCCAGTTTGGAGGTATGGAACATACTGGTGCTACCTTCTACAATGACACCAGACTTTTCCTGAATGAGCACCCCACCCCGGATGAGGAACTTTCCCGTGCACAACTGATAGCTCATGAAACCTCACACATGTGGTTTGGAGATTGTGTGACTATGGATTGGTTTGATGATGTGTGGACAAAAGAGGTGTTTGCCAACTATTTCGCAGCTGCCATCACAGCCCCTCTCTTTCCACAAATCAACCATGATTTGAACTGGATGAAAACGTATACTGCTGCAGCCCTCAGTGAAGATCAGACTCTAGGTGGAACGGCTATCAGACAGGATTTGGACAACATGAAGAATGCCGGATTAATCTATAACCAGATTATCTACAATAAGGCCCCAGTCATGATGAAAAAACTGGTGGAACTCATGGGTAAAGAAGCTTTCAGACGAGGGATTCAGAAATACATGAATACGTATAAATACGGTAATGCCACCTGGAATGATCTAATCCAAATCCTAAATGCAGAATCCGAAGAAGACTTGGAAACATTCAGTGAAGCATGGGTCAACCAAAAAGGTATGCCTCAAATTCAAATAGCACTGAATAGAGGAGAACTGGAAGTGACTCAAGACGACCCCTACAACAGAGGTGTCAACTGGCCTCAATCCTTCCAAGTTCGACTGAAAGCTACTCATGCTGACACCACAGTAACTGTGCATCTGAACAGCACCGAAAATGAATGGAGCATCCCTCTCCCCAAAGAATACGAGTATGCCCAAATATTCCCTAACTCGGATGGAAGAGGATATGGTTTCATCACCATGAATCGTGCACAACTGGACGGTTTACTGAAACAATGGATGGAAGAAAGTAATGAAACTAGCAAATATGCATATTTGGCTCTCTTACATCAAAACTATCTGGAAAATAGAATCAGCAATGAGAAATGGATACATAATTTACGTAACACACTTGTTACGGAAAAGAATGCTCTAACTGCCTCCACTCTTATCGGGTACCTCCAGGAGCCACTCCTGAATCTGCAAAAAACAGAAAGAGCAGAACTGGAAAACGAACTGTGGAAACTGTCGGGTACACATCCGCTTTACTCAGCTAGGGTGCAACTGATTCGTCTGCTTTATAAGTATGCCATTTCAGATACGGTAGTAGACCATCTTTATAGTCTGTGGGAAAACCAAAGCAACGAGCTGCTAGGTGTAACTGATTATATGTCTATGAGTTATGAACTAGCCATCAGAAAGCCAGAAAAGAGTAAAGAAATTCTCAGTTCCCAAAGACAAAGGATTCAAGACCCAGACCGTTTAAGGCAATTCGACTTTATCAGCCGTGCTGCAGTAGCCGACACCACAGCCTTGGACAGCCTTTTCCATAGTCTGGTTTCCCACCCTGAAACAAGACGTATAGAGCCTTGGACCAGACAGGTGCTGAGCTTATTAAACCATCCTTTACGGGAAAAATATAGTGTAAAATACATCTATCCTGCCTTAGAAGTCTTAGGTGAAGTGCAAAAAACAGGAGATATTTTCTTCCCAGGCAACTGGTGTAGCTCTTTATTAAGCAACCATCGGTCTAAAGAAGCCTATAATGAAGTGAAGAATTTCATAAAAGACCACCCGAATTATCCGCAACTTAGGTTAAATAAAATTCTACTGGGAAGCTACAACCTGTTTAGGATAAACAATGAAAAACTATTCTAAAAAAAGAGTGTGCTGCAAGTAACAGCACACTCTTTTTTACTCAGTTGATACATGCACCACCTTTACTAAACGTAAACGATAGGTTGACACTGTAGCACCCGCTTTTGTTATACTAGAATTATTCTTGAAAACAAAAGTATATGTGGCATTTTCACAAAGATAACGTACATTGGCACCCTTTTCATCCTCTACAGACAATGCCACTCCACCAGCTGACTCTATGGTAGTATTTAAAGAAGAAAGGCCTTCATTATAATATAACCCCTTTAAGTACGCAGCCTGCTCCCTTGTAGGAATGTTCCAGTTTTCCATATCAGCTTCCACATAAGAATCTGCCAGAGCCTGGGCAGCATCTGGATTTGTGGCATGATTAGCAGAGGTCATATCAGTCCACTCATTCAAACTTAATAAGATTAAATCGGCTTCAGTATCCGTTTGGTTTTGCACCCCTGCCACTACATGACCTTTCCACAAAGTATTAGCTTCAGGGATGGAAGTAACAGAAACATGCTCTGTCTTCGCAGATTTTTTAGAAGAAGAACCAGGGCCAAAGTTGAATTCTGCCACTACAGCATCTTCCCAATCTCCAAAATCAATACTACCATTAACAGATAACCCTTCTGTGTAGGAACCGATGAACTGATACGGCACACCTGGTTTTAATGACGCATTATAGGTGTATCCATATGTTTCGGTTCCATCGGAAGATGTTAAGGAGATACTGATAACCAAACTGTTGGAACCATTTCCAAATACATAGAAATTTCCTGTAGTCCAGTTCCCGTTTTCCTTCTTACAATTCACAGTAATAGTTTCAGAGCCGCTTTCCGTTCCTCTAAAAGACTTCTTGGTGTTTAGGTTTGAAAGAGTAACTGCAACCGACTTCACATCGGATGGAACATCGGAAAGGGAAAGACAGACAGAACTAACTGCATAGGAAAGACTGATATTCGATGTCTGACTTCCAGATTTCAAATTCACATCAGCTGCCCCCATCCGCAATGCAGAGGAACTATATTTTGCATCGGGCATGGATATGAAACTTTCATAACTTATATTTTGTGGAATGGAATAGTCTGAAAAATCGGACAAAGCCACCAAGTGATATAATCCTTCATTCAAAGCCAGTGAAAGACTCTCTCCCGAAGAAGACAAAGTCTGTTTCGTTTCCAACTTTCCAGTTTCATTAAAAGCATAGATGATTACAGGGTAATTCAGCTCTTCTGCGTTGGAACTCCTTGTCATCACCTTTAAACTACTCTTTTGAGCACTTTCTGCCACCTCATCAAAATCTACGGTAGTACAGCTTCCTGCCAAAAGGAGCATAGACAAGCTGAACAGCTTTAAGCTGCTTTTATAGATTGCTTCCATGTTGTTTGTTATTTTAAAGAGAAGGGCTTTCAAGCTTGCATACCTACCCTTCTCCAGAAGGTTTTTAATAGGTTCCTGTCAAATTACCCCAATTGTTGTCTACGGTAATGGAATAGTCCTGCTCATCATTCTGGAAGAAATTTCCAGTATAGGTAGTGACATAACCTATACGAAGAGGAACCGATGCAAAATCGTAGGATACAACTTCTTCTCCATTTGAATCAAAGGCAGTAGCCTTGATTGTGACAGGAGAATTGGTAGAATAGTCCTCTACAGGTAGAAAAACATTCAAACGAGCATTCATATTCTTTTTTCCTACCATACTTGATGTAAAATCCAAGGAGAGGGCATAATCCTTGATTTTGCCAGCAGAAGCCAATCCTGTGGTTGCATCAAATGAATTGGAGCATTGGGTGACATCGAATCTTAGTTTGCTCACATTTTCTGGAATAGTTCCTTGCATGTACATCTTGAAGGATGCTACTGCCGGTTTTAACTCAAGAGCTACAGTACCGGTAGTTGAAGATACGGTAACTTCTTGGAAAGTGTAATAAACCATAGGAACTTTCTCCTCCTCGTAAGTAATAGACAGAGGGTCAGAAAGAGTTGCATGCCCACCATAGGAGCTTGTGGCATTTCCCATAGCTACTACCTTATAGGTACCATAAGCTACATCAGGTACGGAGATGACTCCAAAATTATCATCAGAAGATGAGGATTGGACTTCGGCATACTTAGAATAAGTGCCATCAGAATTAATGGTATAAAGAGCCAGATCTAGAGTTTTAAGCACATCAGATGCTGCTGCGCGAGTAAGAGAGCTTTGATCGATCTGAAAATCTTCGCTCTGGACTGAAAAGGTTAAATCTTTCTTTTGAGTTTCAACTTCTATAGTGTCGAACTCTTCAGTCATTGTGGATGAACAAGAAACGGTTAGAAATGCAATAGAAATAGCACTAACCCAACTTGAGTTCTTCATCAAAAAAAATGTTTCTTTACTTTCTGTTTTTAATTACTAATTAATTTAATATGCTTGAAATTTAAAGGTTTATTCGTTTATATACTCTCAATAAATAGATCCAATTATTTCAGACTTAAGTTGTAATTGTAATAATTGGTATTTCCTGTAATATCTTTTATCACTTGAATGAATGGTGGGAATTTAATCTCTTCATGCTTCACCATACCTTTCGTTTCTAGAATCATCAATCCATCCAGATTGCCTTCATAAGCATCCAACTCGAAGAATTGACCTTTCCAGATAAAGCTCTTACGATGTTTGGTTATCGTATGACGATAAGGATCTGCCTGCTGAAGCAGAGATTCGTATAAAGCATTCTCTACCTGACGCTCCACATAAATTTCTTCGTTATCTGAAACACGTTTACGAGTGGTATGGACATTGACTACGGTACCATCGCTCCAACTACGACGACGCACACGAACCTCACAACCAGGGTCTGCCACCAGATAGGTCTGACTGATATCGCTTTCAATAGCATTCTGCACATCACCGGTAAGTTCCACCAGATACTTACGTTCTTCTTCTATAGCATTAGGAAGCTCTAAAACTTTACTGATTTCTTTCAATACACGCTGCATCTTACGTTCGAAGTCCTCACCGTTGTTGATGACACGAAGATGCCTATGCCCCTTCCATGCAGCAATTACCTTCTTGTCCAGGTCTCTAGCCAACTGAAGACCGGCCTCATCTGCCTGTTCATAGCGCTGGGCATTATTTGCTACCGTATAATACTGTTCTGCACCATCGGCTGCGCTGACAAGGTGAAGAACTGCATCATAACGTGATTTTAAGCCTTCCATTGTCTCACCTACACCATCAACCAGTTCTTTCCACATTTCAGGACTGATATAGGCACTAATATCAAAAGCACCACGGTCACAAATAATCACACAAGGCTGGTCCTTAATGGTTTCTGCCAAACGATAGAAGGAGTCTTCTAATTTCAACTGAAGTTCCAATATTATCTTCTCTCCTTCATAATAAAAATCATGATTAGTAGTAAGATAGTTCCAACCAGACTGGGTTACCATAGTGGGTACTTCTGGAACCGTAAAGACTTTATATCCTAAGTTTGAAAAGTGCTCTATGACACGTACAAGAGCTGTGGTTTTACCAGCACAAGGTCCTCCGGTAAGGACAATTCGCTTGATGTTGTTTGACATGTATGAATAGATTTGGCTCCAAAGTTATACATTTTATGGTTAACGAACAAACATCTTCGGATTTTTAATTATCTTTGCATGCAAAATAACCTAATTATAAAATAATATGAAGAAGACTTTGATTGCCCTTTGTCTATTCTGTTTCGCAGGGACGAGTTTAAATGCCCAGCTGAAACTGAATGAGAAAAATATTAAAGAGGTGGTAAAAGCTATGACACTGGAAGAAAAGGCTAAGATGGTCATCGGCTGCTCCAGTAGTGCTTTTACTGGATATGGTAATAGTACACTATATGTACCTGGCTCGGCTGCTTCCACAGCTATGATTGAGCGTCTGGGTATTCTTCCTTCTGTTTTAGCCGACGGTCCTGCAGGTCTTCGTATCAGTCCTAGAAGAGAGGGCACTGAACAGACTTATTTCTGTACAGCGTTTCCTATAGGTACGGCCCTAGCCAGCAGTTGGAATACTGAGTTGGTGGAGAATGTAGGAAAGTCTATCGGCAACGAAGTCTTAGAATATGGTGTAGATGTGCTTTTGGCTCCAGGTCAGAACTTGCATCGTGATCCTCTTTGCGGTAGAAACTTTGAATACTACAGTGAAGACCCTTATATATCAGGCAAGATTGCAGCAGCCTATGTTCGTGGTGTACAAAGCCAAGGTGTGGGTACTAGCGTCAAACACTTTGCTGTAAACAATGCGGAAACAAACCGTAAAGATAATGACTCTAGACTGTCACAACGTGCTTTACGAGAACTTTACTTGAAAGGATTTGAGATTTCTATTAAGGAGTCTAAGCCATGGACTGTTATGACTGCATACAATGCCATTAATGGTCAACAGAGCATGGAGAGTCGTGAACTTCTAACAGACATTCTCCGTAACGAATGGGGATACGAGGGCTATGTGATGTGTGACTGGGCATATGCAGGACTTCGGAACACTCAAAAAGAAATATGGGCAGGAAATGATTTGTTGACTCCTGGTTCAGACCAGCAATACAACGAAGTACTGGAAGCCATCAAGAATGGTTCTCTTTCTGAAACTGATTTGAACAATAGTGTAGAAAGAATCTTAAGAATTGTGGTAAAGAGTCCTAGATTCCACGGTTACAAATACAGTGATAAACCAGATCTGCAGGCACATGCAAAAGTAGCCCGTCAGGCTGCTACAGAATGTATCGTGTTATTAGAGAATAAAGATAACACTCTCCCTCTTTCTGGAAATGGTAAAAATGTGGGACTATTTGGTATCTCTTCCTATGACTTCATTGCAGGCGGAACAGGTTCAGGAAGCGTCAATAAGGCTTACACTATAAACCTCTTAGACGGTCTGAAAAGCTATGGATATAATGTAAACAACAAACTCTCTGAATTCTATACTGAACAAGTAACAAAATCTATAGAGGCCTTGATTGCCAAAAATCCTATTTATGCATACTTAGGTAGAACTAGCCTTTCCGAAGTCAGCATCAGTGACAAACTAATCGAGGAAAGTGCTAGTCAGGATGATTTCGCAGTGATTACCTTGGGAAGAAGTAACGGAGAAGGCTTGGACCGTCATGCATTCGATGATTATTTACTTACCGGCATTGAAAAGAATATGCTGAGCAAGGTTTCTACAGCATTCCATAAAGCAGGTAAGAAAGTCATTGTCATTCTAAACATTAGTGGTGCTACTGAAGTAGAGCCTTTAAAGGGTCTTGCAGATGCTATTGTCTGCTGCTGGCTTCCTGGTCAAGAGGGTGGAAATGCTGTCATGGATGTCCTTTCCGGAAAAGAGAATCCTAGCGGAAAACTAACCATGTCAATCCCAATCACTTATTTTGACACCAATACTTATGACAACTTCCCATATGACTATACCGGACCTGCTGCTATGGGTAAATATGCAGTAACTCCTAAGCCTGAAAGGAAGAATGTTCATTACATCAATTACGATGAAGGAATCTATGTAGGATACCGATATTATCATACGAAAAACGTAAAATTAAGCTACCCATTCGGATATGGTTTAAGCTATACTTCTTTCCAGTATAGTAATCCTACCGTAAAAGCCACTAAAGATGGATTTACTGCCACTATTACAGTGAAGAATACCGGTAAAGTTGCTGGCAAGGAAGTTGTACAACTCTATGTGACAGCCCCTGACGGTGGTTTAGATAAGCCTGCATGTGAATTAAAGAGTTTCGGAAAGACCAAACTCTTGCAGCCTGGTCAGAGTGAAACTTTAACTTTCAATGTGGATGCATACACCTTGGCAAGTTTCAATGAGGCTGCATCACAATGGGAAACTGCAGCTGGTGACTATAAGATTTATTTCGCTGCAAATATTGAAGATGTCCGGGGTTCTGGTGCCTATACACAGAAAAAGGCACAGGCTTGGAAGGTAAACAACGTATTGAAGAAACAATAAATAAAAAAATGAAACGAGTATTTTTATCTTTTGTGGCTTGTCTTGGATTCTTTATCCCTTCACAAGCCCAAAGTATAAGCACTGGCGATGAACTATTGGATAAAGCATTTGCTTTGGCAGTTTGGACTGTAGACTATAACACCCATGATAATATAATAGAAGCTGGTGCTGGATATGGAGGAGAATGGACTCGCGACTGTGCCATTAACTGTTGGAACGCAGTCTCACTTTTCCGTCCTGAAGTGGCATTGAATTCTCTTTGGAGTGTTACAGTAGACAGAGACCATGTAGGACATCAATACTGGGACAAGATTATCTGGGTCATCGGTGCTTGGAAACACTATCTAGTTACAGGAGATTTCGTCTTCTTGGAAAACGCTTACCCTTGTTGCAAACGTACCATGAAGGAACTGGAAGATTACTGCTTTGAAAATTATTACCAGCTTTTCATGGGGCCTGCAGTTTATCAAGATGGTATTGAAGCCTATGACGAACCTATTTATGACAAGTCAAAAGCAGACCAAGGCGGTGTCCTGGCACATAATTATTACAGCATAAAATGCTTAAGCACTAATGCCCTTTATTATGAGTGCTATAAGATACTAGCCTTAATGGCACAAAAATTTGAGAAAAGCAGAGTTGAGGAGTATACCAAGAAAGCAGAAAATCTTCGCAAAAGAATTCGGGAAGTTTTCTATAGACCAGAGCAGCATAAATTTGTCTACCTGATTGACCAAAAAGGTAATGTTCATGATTACCAGGAAGGTTTGGGAATAGCATTCGCCTGCATGTTTGGTGTGCTAACCGAGGAAGAGGCTGCCGACGTACTCAGTAATGCTCACATTAGTCAGAATGGTATAACCGCAGTCTACCCTAGTTTCCCTAGAAATTCAGCGGCAAAACCTGGCAGACACAATGACATGGTATGGCCTCATGTAAACATGTTCTTTGCTGATGCTTGTGCTAGAAACGGCGTTACCGACCGTTTTTGGTTTGAAATGCGTAATTTGGCAAAGTTAGCCATTATTAATGGAAAGAACGACTTCTATGAAATATACACCATTGATGGAATTCCTTCAGGTGGATATCAGTGTGGGCATGAATGGGATACTAAAGAGCATCAGACTTGGTGTGCTACAGGATACATCCGCAATTTCATTGATCATATTTTAGGAATGGACTTCCAAGAGACAGGTATACAATTGTCCCCAATGGGCATGGAAAATGGAGAAAAAATAGAATTAAAAGGAATAAAGTACCGTAATATGGAATTAAGCATTACCGTAAAAGGACATGGTAACAGGGTTGTAAATTGCAAAATAAACGGTAAAAGTTCAAGTCCATTCATACCTGCCAGTCTTTCAGGAAAAGTGAAAGTTGAAATTCAATTATAATTCTTTAAGAGAATCAATAGAATTAAAAAAAATTAAAACGATTTTGTAAATTAATCTTTTTACTATTTTTGCAGTCGTAAAAGGAAAAACAGATAAATAAATTAAAGATATGAAAAAATTATTAGGTTTGGTAGTCTGCGCATTTCTTTGCTCTGTATCAGCAAATGCACAAATGACAAAAGAAGGTAAAGTTTATAAGATTAACACTGAAACTCTCTGCAACACGAAGGGATACAAAGGAACTACTCCACTTGTAGTATCTATTGAAGGTAATAAGATTACAGACATTGAAGTTCCTAGAAATCAAGAAGGTCCAAAATATATGAAGATGGTTAATGAAGGACTCATCACAAAGTATATTGGCATGAAGATTAAAGATGCAGAGACCGGGAATATTGATGCAGTCACTGGAGCTACATTTACTTCTAAAGCAGTTATTGACAATGTAAAAGCTGCAGTTAAGTATTTCAAAGAAAACAAGTAAATTAAATAAAAAAGGTTCTTCAAATTGAAGAACCTTTTTTATTGTCATTCTTTTATTCCCATCTGCTGATAAAGCCAATTAGACCAGTCCTGATATTCTTCCCAATACCACCAATGTCCTGACTCCAGATAAGGATGAAATTCCTTCTTGCATTGAAGAGTATTATACATGGCAAACATACTTGTAGGTGCTACTACATCATCATTATATCCCCATGCGAACCAGGTAGGAACCTTAATAAATCTAGCAAAGTTCACACCATCATAATATCTGCTTACTTCCACCTTCACAGGATCTGGGTTTTCCTTTTGATAAAAATAATGAGGCCATCCACATGCCTGCTTTTTCAAAGACGCAGAATGATCACACATAGCTGGATGAATTGCAGCCATAAAAGTAACCCTTTCATCTAAAGCGGTTGTTACCAAAGATAACATTCCACCCTGACTGCTACCTGTAACACCTAAAGCTTTTCCATTATACTCTGGAAGAGAACAAATAAAATCCACACCACGAACAGCACCTATAAAAACACGCTTATAATAATTGGCATCCTTGCTGTCCATGTTCATCTCCCAATAACCACTCAAAGCTCCATTAAAGAGTTTGTCATAGTAATCTTGTGAAAAAGTAACAGGGATTCCATGGATTCCAATTTCCAAAGTTATGGCACCTTTTGATGCAGTTTCTATATCTCCATTATAAGGTCGTATTCCTGCTCCTGGCACACGGAATAAAGCTGGATATTTACCCGGCTTCTTTGGAACACAAAGAATACCATATGTCCTACTGCCTGGACGAATGTTCTGATATGAAACATGATAGACATTTACTGTAGATGTGCATCTCTCAGGTAGCAACTCAATTTGTGGAGCTAAAGGAACCTTCCTAGCTTCGACCAATGAATTCTTCCAAAAATCCATAAAATCGGACGGCAACTGAGTAACTGGTTGTATTCTATCCTTGTCAAAAGAAATGGTACAAAGCCCCGAATAAGACCTACCATCTACTTTTGCTGTAACCTTTAAACGATAAAAACCAGGAACTTTCATCGTTACCTTATGCAGCTTCTGTTCACCTGTTTTTAATATCAAGCCCTCCTTTTTCTCATCCGGATACATAAGAGGTCCCATTTCATAATCTATGGTCACATTGGGAACCAAACATTGCGATTTAATTACCCGAATGGTAAACTCTGCTTTTTCCCCACACTTATAATCCCAACTTGAATGGTCAGGAGTCACTAATACACGAACCTCATCGGAATTATACTGAGCAAAAAGCGCTGTTATATATAAAAAGGAAAATAAAAGAATGACAATTCTCTTCATAGTATTGCTGTTAATTTATTCAAATTGATCTGTACGGAAAGGAACCAAAGGAAGACCACTGGCCCCACCTATTGTTCCTCTTTCAAAATTATGAAAACAATAACGTACGGCTATCGGATTCTTTACTTCTTCACATATTACCTCAATTTCTCTTCCTGTAGATTTAGCCTGTGCTTTCACAAACTTATGATCATCCCCACATACTTCAAAGCCACTTACTGTGTTTAATGTGTCGAAGCCATCGTCTACATGATTAAACTGAAGAATAATTTTGCCATTTTTAACCTCCATGGACTTAAATGATGGTCCATGTGCAGGAAATCCTTTCAATCCATAGGTTTCCGATAAAGCCAAATAACTCAATCGCTGCCCTACCTTTGCTTTCTGTCTAGGATGAATCTGATTTACCTCGTCAGGATAAACCAAATCCGATGTACAAACTATATCAGCATTTGGGACAACTTTACAAACTTTACGCTGGGCCTCACGCAATCTGGCACCCTGAGGATCCCATCCATACTCATAAGGTGCTATTTCTACCATATAAAAAGGAAAGTCACCTTGCTTCCATTCTTGGCGCCACAACTGAATCAATCTTGACATCCTCTCTACAAAAGTCTTGTCCAACCCTACATTACTTTCGCCTTGATACCAGATACAACCTTTAATAGTGTAACCAACAATAGGACTGTGTACACTGTTGTACATAACTTCAGGACGATGATAAGCTTGTTCTACCTTCAATATCTCTTCTTCAGTATAGGGCTCACCATATTCCTTCAAAATCTCTTTTGGCAACCAACCTTCCACCTTACTTCCACCCCAGGCATTATTAATTATTCCTACAGGAACATCTAATATACGTGTCAGATTTTCAGCAAAATAAAAGGCTGTAGCACCGAAATTGACAGCATTCTCTGGAATACAGGTTTTCCATGTTCCTTTAGCTTTATCCTGTGGTGTGAAACATTGCTGCTTTTCAATTGTAAGATAGCGGATTCTGTCTTTGTATTGACCAGATAATGCTATCGTTTGAGCTGATTCTTCTATAGGGCAATTCCAAAAGCCTCTCAAAGGCATTTCCATATTGCTCTGCCCACTAGCTAGCCAGACTTCACCAATCAAGACATCGTCCAAAACAATAGGCTCACCATCAGAAATAGTTAACTGCTGAGGTACAAAACTGGCCGTTGGAGTGTCAACAAAGACTTCCCAACGGCCGGCTTTATCAGCTTTTGCAGTATATATCTCTTTATTCCATGAAACAGTTACATCTATCTTAGCTCCATTTCTGGCCCATCCCCAAAGTTTAGCTTTTGTCTGCTGTTGAAGCACCATATGGGAACTGATTTGCTCGGGCAATTCTACTTTAGCTTGTAATGGTAAATTTAAAGCCAAAAGAGCCACCATTAACACTGAGAACTTCTTCATATTTTCAAAAATTAGAATCTTTCTATTATTTCTAGACACATACGTGAATTATGGTAAGGGCATTTCCAAAAGCCGGCCTTATCATCTATCCGATTTATAACGCCATTCGCATCACAGCTCCAATACCATTCTCCATTTTCGTAGTCTATCAAATGCTCTTTGATATATGTCCAAACATCTAAAGCTATTTCAAGAGATTTCTCATCTGAAAAATGCTGATAAATATTAAGGAAACCAACCACAGCTTCAGCTTGCACCCACCAATGTCTATCGGCATCCACATAACCCGTATCCAAATTCGCTTCATGAACCATACTATGGTCGGGCTGTAATCCCTTTTCACTGGCCTTTGCCACCATCTTAACTACAGGTTCAACTTTAGCTAAAACGTCTTTATCCCCCAAAACTAAGGCTGCTTCATGAAGCAACCACGAACACTCTATATCATGACCATAACTTTCAAGCGTTCCACCTCCCCTAGTCCAATCTTTCTCAAAGAAAAGGTCTAAATGATGCGTTTCAGGATTTAATATATGATTGATAAAAATATCAATCAAATTACGTAAAGCTTTTTCAAGGCGCTTATCCTTCCACACCCGATAAAGATTAGTATAAGGTTCTATGATATGTAAATGAGTATTCTGTGATTTAGGATAATTCTGGTCCTTGTCGGAAAGACGCATATCTTCTATGGCATTCCAATCTCTGGTGCAGGCTTCAATATAACCATTGTGCAACGAATCAAAAGCATATCGTTCTATCGTATCAAACAAGCGAATAGAATATTCTAGAGCTTCTTCATCTCCTGTAGCTCTATAAAATTCACTGAGCCCATAAAGCATAAAGCCCAGTTCATAGAATTGTTTCTTTGTATCTACAGGATTCCCTTTGAAGTCCACTTCCCAGTATGTCCCTCCAAATTCTTCATCAAAGAATTTACTCAGAACATAATCTTTAGCTCTTTTTGCGGCTTTCAAATAATCAGGATGGTGAAGTACACGATATGCTGCTGAGAAAGTCCATAAGATACGGCCATTCAGTATACCCCCTTTATTAGCTTTCGGCTCTAAAATGCCTTCTCCTGTGATACGCCCATAAAAGCCACCATTCTCATGATCAATCATGTTGTCCAACCAGAATGGAAGGATATTCTGTTCCAATATCTTCTGGACCTCTTTTTTTAACTCAGCAGTTCCCACTGTAACCTAATTATTAAAAATTCAAGACTTTCTTATTTTTATCAATTAATTTCTTCAATGTTTCAACGGATGCTGTAGTAGTAAGACCATCAACTGGAGTATTGAAGCAATAATCTACCAGTTTGTCAATGGTTGAAACAGCCACATACATACGTGTATCTGAAGAAGCATAATAAATCTTTACAGTACCGTCATCATCAGCAATCCAACCATTACAGAACAGGACATTGCTAACATCGCCAATACGCTCTTCTCCTTCTGGTGCCATGAAATAACCACCAGGAGTTGCAATCTGCTTCGTTGGATCCTCTAGAGATGTCATATACAAATAAAGAACATAACGTAAACCAGCAGCACAGGCACGAACTCCATGAGCTAAATGTAACCACCCCTTAGATGTCTTAATTGGCTGAGGGCCTTCACCATTCTTTACTTCTTTTATGGTATGATAAAAACGTTGGTCTATAATTTTTTCTTCTTTAACCTCAGCATGAGTAATGTCATCCACCAAAGCCCAGCCAATTCCGCCACCACTTCCAGCATCGATAAATCCGTCTTGAGGTCTGGTATACAAAGCGTATTTGCCATTAACAAATTCTGGATGCAAAACTACATTACGCTGCTGGCTCTTGGATTTAAGGTCTGGTAAACGATCCCAATGGATAAAATCCTTTGTCCTACAAATTGCAGCTGTAGCTGTAGCTGAAGACAAATCACCCTTTGGCGCATTGCTATCATGGCGCTCAGCACAGAATATTCCATAAACCCAGCCATCCTCATGAGCTGTTAGACGCATGTCATAAATGTTAGTAGCAGGGATTAAATCATCAGGCATAGTTATAGGATAATCCCAAAATCTGAAATTATCAATTCCATTCTGGCTCTCTGCAACTGCAAAAAATGATTTACGGTCTGCACCTTCCACTCTGACTACCAACAAGTATCTTCCATTCCACTTAATGGCACCAGAATTTAATGTTGCATTCATTTGAATGCGTTCCATTAAATAAGGATTAGTCTTTTCATCCAAGTCATAGCGCCAAATAATAGGAGTATGAGCAGCTGTCAGTATTGGATATTTATAACGAGTGTAAATGCCATTGTTTTCTTCTAAAGGGATATTGGGACGACTCAAAAAGGCTTCATGATCGGCCAACAATTTCAGAACTTTCTCACTAAATTTATTCATAATGAAAGTATGTTTAAAAAACTTTATTTATAGAGGTTCTTCAGATCATTAACAAACAATGATTTTGGAGAATTATAGAATTTTATGAACTCTTCTGATGAAGGATGTCCAGGGTAAGGGCCATAAAAGTGTCCTGGCTTATCATGTGCATTTCTCCAAGTTTGTGCATAGGCAATTGGCAAGCTGTCACATACAGCCTGAAAAGCACTAGTCCACCATTCAGCTACTGGAATGCTCTCAAAACCTGTTTCTGTAAGTGCAGCCACTTTTCCATGTTCTGAAGCTATTTCACAAACCATTCCAAGATTTAAGCTTAAACCCTGCTTGTAATTAGACAAAGTGAGAGGATCTTTTGGATCTCCATAACAATACATATCAAGGCCCAAAATATCTACCAAATCATCACCTGGATAACGTTCCAGATACTTTTCTTTCACACCATTAGCTTCAGAACCAGGAGAATAGGCAAATAGCACATTATCCACTCCTTTAGCTTTCAAACAGTCGGTAGTCAAGGTCCAAAGTGCTTTATATTGATCCACTGTACACAGTTTCTCACCCCACCAGAACCAACTGCCAGTATGCTCATGCCAAGGTCGGAAAATAATAGGGACCTTAACACCATCTTCGGTAACTAAAGAATTAAGAAAAGCAGACAACTTATCCAACCAAGTAAGAAATTTCTCATGATTAGTTCCACCTTTCAAAATACTAGCTACAACTGTAGAATCGGAAACATCCCAAGAGTCTCCACCAGTTAATGGGTTATTCAGATGCCAGCTATAGGAGATAACACCTCCACGTTTATATTGATTGACAGTTTCTTTACGAATTAAATCAAATGGCACACCATCCAGATTTACACTATCGCCCAACTCGATATGACCCAAATCAAATGTCATCAGGCCCGGATAGTCACCACACACATCCTTTACATCGGAGCGATTTGGTTCATAAGACCACCCCACTCCATAAACAGGGTCATCATGGTGACCATACAAATATCCTTGAGAAGGAATATTAATAAGGTTATTAAGAAGTTTTTCAGTTTCTACCGTACGAAAGGACTTCTCCGGAGTTTCATTATTCTTAGGAGAATTACAAGAAATTGAAAATAAGGATACAAACGCAGCCACAACAAAACAAGATTTTTTCATAGTCCATGAATTTTCATTAAACATGACAAAATTAGGTAAAATATCTCTAATTCAAAAGCTATTAATCGCAAAAGACAAGATGTCACTATGATGTGTTAAAAAAGTATTAGATTTCTGAAAAGTGCTTGATTTTATCTCAAAACCTGTTAAATTTTTGCTAAATTGCCTAAATTACCACATAAAAAGTAATACTATTTTAACTCATGATAAACAAATCATGTCGATATGTAAAACAAAGTTTTTTTGATAATAAAAGTTGTTTATCTTTGCGTTGATTTACAAAAGTAGAGAAAAAAAGATAAACTAATATCATTTTTACCAAATAATAATACTAATATTTGAATAATAAGCCAAAATAGTATTACTTTCATCATTCATTTCTACTTTATGGTACAATTTTAACTCATTCATGCCATACTTTAAATAATCAAAGGGAAACTTTGTAAGTCAATAGTTCTTTTTGTATTTTTGCAAGGAAATATAAATTGAATACCCATGAAGAAAATCACTACCCTACTTCTTTTTTGTGTTGCCTTCCTAGCAGCTTCAGCACAAAATCAACGTGAAGTGAAGTTGTTTAATGAAGGATGGAAATTTCATTTTGGAAATGCCTCCAGCCCTTCCAAGGATTTTGGAAGCGGTACTGAATACTTTAATTACCTCACAAAAGCTGCATCTATCCATAATGAGGGTCCATATGCATTAAAATTCAATGATGCGGATTGGCAAGAAATAAAACTGCCTCACGACTGGGCTACTTTCCTCCCTTATGCTGCTGAAGCTAGCCATAGCCATGGGTATCATACCGTAGGTTTCAAATATTCTGAAACAAGTGTGGGTTGGTACAGGAAAGAATTCACCCTTACTCCTGAAGACAAAGGTTACCATTACTACCTGCGCTTTGATGGTATTTTCCGCAATGCCATTGTGTGGATTAATGGATTTTTCATGGGAACCGAACCTAGCGGCTATGCCACACAAGTTTATGACCTCACGGACTACTTAGATTATGGAGGAAAGAATGTAGTCACTGTCCGTGCTGACGCCACTTTAGAAGAAGGCTGGTTCTACGAAGGAGCTGGCATCTATAGAGATGTATGGTTCGTTCGAACCGCTCCTGTACATGTGAAAGAATTTGGAACTTTTGTATATAGTACACTACAAAACAACTATACCCAGGCTCATTTGACTGTAGAGACAAAGGTAGAGAACAACACACATGGCACTGCCAGTTGTGAAGTATCTCAAACTTTACTAGACGCAGAAGGGAATAAAGTGCTCTCACTATCTGATTCTAAGATTTCCATTAAAGCCATGGAAACTGTATGCACTAAACAAGACGGCATTCTAGACAATGTGCATCTCTGGAATACGGAAGACCCTTATCTCTATACACTTCGAACTGAAATCAAACAAAACGGGAAGGTTATCGATGTCTATGACACCAAAACCGGCTTCCGTGAAGCAAAATTTACGGTAGACAAAGGCCTTCTGCTGAATGGAAAGCAGTTGAAACTGAAAGGCGTGAACATGCACCAGGATGAAGCAGGTGTAGGAGCTGCCATTCCTGTAGCTGTTATGGAATACAGAATAGAGAGGCTTAAAAGCATGGGGGTAAATGCTTATCGTTCATCTCACAACCCTATGTCTCCTGCCATGTTAGATGTTTGTGACAAAGAAGGTATATTGGTTATTGATGAGAACAGACTAGTGGGAATCAACCAATACCACAAGGATGAATTGCAGAATATGATTGAAAGGGACCGTAACCACCCATCTGTCATCTTGTGGAGTATCGGCAATGAAGAATGGGGTGTGGAAAGAAATGATTACGGAGAAAGAATTGCACATACTATGACAGACTTCGTTCATCTCATGGATCCTACACGTCCTGCTACTGTAGCCACTTCTGGTGGAGACCGAATTACCCGTCCTGTAGATGTAGCTGGCTATAATTACATTGTCCAAAACGATGTGGAAGGTGAACATAAACGTTTCCCACAGCGCATAGCTTATGGTTCAGAAGAAACTTCAGGTTGTGGAACTCGTGGAATTTATTATACTGATGAGGAAGCTGGGCACATGGCTTCTATCAACCGTACCGACACTACCTACCTCAACAAAATAGAAAGGGGTTGGAAGTTCTATGCGGAATGCGATTGGCTAAGCGGTTTGTTCTACTGGACAGGCTTTGACTACAAAGGAGAACCGAACCCTTTGAAATACCCTGCTGTAGATTCAGAATTCGGTATTCTAGACTACTGCGGCTTTGAGAAAGATGAAGCTTATTATCTGAAATCTTGGTGGACAGATGAAACCGTTCTACATATTCTTCCTCACTGGAATTTGAAAGGACACGAGGGCGAAGAGGTAGATGTGTGGGCTTACAGCAACTGTGATGAGGTAGAGCTTATCGTCAACGGTAAGAAACTGGGAAAGAAAACCATGCCAAAGAACGGACATCTAAGCTGGAAAGCCATTTATAAACCTGGAACTGTGAAAGCTATTGGATACAAGAATAAGAAAAAAGTGAAAGAAGTAGTCCTTACCACCAACTACACACCTACTCAGATAGCACTAGAGGCTCATAAGACTACCTTGAAAGCTGACAATCAAGATGTGGCTGTCATAACCATCAAACTTCAAGACAAAAAGGGTAATACCATCCCTACTGCTTGCCAAAACATTCAAATTAAGGTAAGTGGAAATGCACGTATCTTAGGTGTAGGCAATGGTGACCCTGCGTATAAAGAACAGCAAAATCCAAACAACTTGAACTGCAAAAGCTACACTGTCCCCAGTTTTAACGGCTTGGCACAAGTTCTAGTTCAGAGTACTCACGAAGGTGGTGAAATTACCGTCACATGCAGCTCTGAGGGATTAAAAGAAGGAACCCTTTCTATCATGGCAAAATAATTACAATTTATGAAGAAGATACTATTACTTGCTACTTTACTGCCATTGGCAGTCTTTGCACAAAAAGATGTGACGAAAGAGAATTATGACCCTTTCTTCACCAAAGAAGAAGCTCCACACATTGAGAATGTCTTACCTGCCCCTCCTACACTAACCGACCCACGCTTTTTCGATGACTGGGCACAATATCAGTGGGGAAAATCTATCCGTGACACGGAACGGGGAAAACTGGCAGTGGAAGATGCGGGCATCTATGCGGGTTACTTCATGAAGCGTTTCAGCCCTGCCATGGAAGGAACCCTCACTCCTGAAACGCACCCAATTCTTTATCGACTGCTCTCTAGGGCGCATCGCACGGAACAGCAGGCAGGTGCCAGTGCCAAAGCTTATTTCAAACGAGTACGGCCTTATCAGCAGTATAAGGAACCCAGTGGAGTTCCAAGCCATGAATCTCCCACAGATTTCACCAGCTATCCTTCAGGGCATACACATGCGTCTTGGCTAGTGGGTATGATCCTTACAGTCCTTGATCCTGCACACACGGAAGAAATCATGAAAGTGGCCTATGAACTTGGCCAAAGTCGTGTAATCGTAGGATTCCACTATCAAAGTGATGTGGATGCAGGCCGGGTGATTGGAAGTATTACCTTTGCTCGATTGTGTTCTGAACCCGAATTCCAAAACTTGCTTAAAAAAGCAGTAAAGGAATACAAGAAGAATTTGAAAAAATAAAGTCTTTACCCATTATAAAAGAAATCCCGCTGAACGATTGATTTCAGCGGGATTTCTTATTTCAGAAGATCTGACGGATTTCATCCACTCCTTCTATGCTATAAAGCATTTCTTCCGTGGATAGCAAATCTTTGACACAAGTGACAAAGAACCTGATTTCTAAATCTACGATATCATCGGCTGTGGAAGTTGATAAGGAATCAATGGTAAGGTGAAGATTGTTCGTGATGTAATCTATCAAATCTATTAGCAAATGGTAACGATCTATGGCCTTGATATGTAAGGTTACAGGATAACTTCTTGCAGGATCAATTGGGAAATCCACATCTTCTATAGCATCACCATTCTTTGTGGCCAAACGGATAACCTCCTGACAATTCCTACGATGTATGTTTAATATACCATATTCATCTCTATAGCCAATGGTCTCTCCTCCTGGAAGAGGCTGACAGATAGGGCAACGCCTCACTCCTTTCCGTTGCTCTTCCTGCTTTAGCTTCATTAAAGCATTTTTCGCTTTATAAGTGCAACAATGATCTATCCAATCAGGCTTTGGAGAGTTTTTCACATCCACACCAATCTCCACACAGTCACCCTGACGAAGAACAGTCTTAATCGGACTTAGTTTCCCATTGATTCGGGCATACTTGGCATGAAGGCCTATTTTATTTCCCTGCTCAAAAGCGAAATCTATGGCTGTGGCTCCATTAGGGAGAGAAATGGAAAGTCCTCTTGGAGTGAAAACCAAAATATTATCATAGTACAGCGATGTCTTGACACTCTCTATGAAATTTTCATTTGCATTCTGAAAAGCAATATCCTTTAATACCTTCTTGAAACGGGTAATCCAGGTCGCTACATTATTCTCTGTACGAGAAGCTAAGCATCCTAACCTAGAACTTTCTACCATCCTGCGAGAACTAATCTGCACATCTTCCCAAATACCAGCCTCTGATAAAAGCATCACTCGTATACACTGATAGGTGTTTTCCTGAGCAAAGTCAATCTGATTCGTAAAATACTGAGGTTTCTCCTTGTATCGGTCGGTCAACATAGAATAGATGAGCAAGCAGGTCTGCTTGTCTGTCAAATCATCTTTCGGATTGGAGAATGTAATGCGGACATAATATTTGTTCTGAACATGCTTAAAGTCGCAGTCGGCTGCTTTCATCTTCCGATAGATGCTGTACGGAGCACGATAATAGACTTCTGCATTGGCATAGATTCCCTCAGAACGAAGCAGCTCCATAATCTCACCAATGAAATTACTTAGACGAGGGCCGTTTTCTTCTTTGTACTGTTCCAAAGCGTTGGCTATATCTGGATACTCAAAGGGACAACGGAACTTGAAGCTCAAGTTCTCCAGTTCAGTCTTGATGTCAAAAAGCCCTAGCCTATTAGCCAGTGGAGCATAGAAATAATCCGTTTCACCGGCTATCTTCATCTGCTTACGGGTACTCATGCTGGAAAGTGTGCGCATATTGTGAAGACGATCGGCTATCTTAATCATCAAGGCACGGATATCGTAATCCAGGGAATCCAGCAGTTTCTTGTAGTTGTCCACCTGCTCCGTTTCCTGATACTTCTCCTGCTTGACCTTGGTAACCGTGTCTACCAGAAATGCCACATCATCACCGTATCTTTCTTGAATATCCTCCAAGGTGTAATCCGTGTCTTCAACCACATCATGAAGAAATGCCGCAATGACCGTATTGACATCCAACTTCATTTCACGGGCCACGATAGAAGCCACAGCTATGGGATGTAGTATGTAAGGCTCTCCTGATTTACGCTTCTGGCTGGAATGAGCTTCCTTGGCAAACTCAAAAGCATTTTTCAACCGTTCCAGGTCTGCTGAAGATGCAGAATCAGCTACCGACTTAAATACTTCTTCTGCAGCTTCTTGAATCTGCTGCTCATAGATATCTTCCATAGTATTAGTATATTGCAAATTTTTGTAAAAATAGAGGATTTCTAATAAATACCCAAATAATCTGTTCAAAAATTTAGCTAATCCTCTGATTTTGGTAGGGTTCTCTTTCTTTTAGGGTTCTCCTGAGCTCCATATTTAAGCAAATTATTGGCTGCTACAATAATACTTGGCCCTTTGGCAGAGCATATAGATTTCACTCCATCTACCGCATCTTGTGTCTTTTTCAATGCATCTTCCACAGCTTCAAACCGTTCAGAAAAAATCTGTACCCTGTCTATTATTTGATTGGCTGTCTTCATTATTTCATGGAGGTTCTCTACCTGACGCACCTGGTTCCAAGACATCTCCAAAACGCGAAGCAAAGGGAACAGATTCTGGCTGCCTGTTATGACCACATGCTTCTCATAGGCCCATTTCCAGAGTGAAGGGTCGGAATGAAGGGCAAGCTGAAGAGCATTGTCGCTGAACATGTACATTATGACGAAATCCATATGCCAATGTCCTTCAGGCAGGTACTTGCTATAATCTTTCTTAGAGAGTTCATTCACATGAGCTCTCACGGAATTTATATGCTTCTTTAGGGCTACTTCTTTCTGTTTTTCGGTCTCTGCATTGTAATATTCCTCAAAGGCTGTGAGTGATATCTTGGAATCGATGATTAAATCCCTATTCTCCGGGAAATGAAGAATCACGTCAGGGATGAGTGACTTGCTGTCTTCCTCGTTTTGAATCACATTTCCCTTTTCATCCTTCATTGCACGTTGTTCTTCAAACTGAATCCCTTGCTCCAATCCCATTCCTACCAAAAGCTGACGAAGGCGAAGTTCACCGAAGTTTCCCTGGGTCTTGTTCTCTCCTGTCAGTGCCAAAGTCAACTTATCAGCTGTTTCTCCTACCTGTCGGCTCTGCTCTATGCTAGTCTTGATTGTTTCATCCAGTCGAACCATGGTTTCAGCATGTTCTTTGTCCGATTTCTCCACGGCTTCCTTCATCTGTTTGATGTGTTCATTCAGAGGATTGAGAATAGCAGAAAGTTGCTGCTGATTGGTATCGGACAACTGGGCCGAGCGTTCTTTCAATATTTTCTCCGAGGTGGTACTCAGCTGCTCTTTCAGCAGTTGAATCTGCTGCTGCAACTGCTTGTCAAATACTTCCTCCATCTGCTCCCTTTGCTCCTTGCTCGACTGCTGCAGCTGCTCCAGTTGCTCTCTATAAGATTGCATGTTCTGCTCCAGCCTTTCTTTATAAGCGTTCTCTACCCGCTCCACCTGTAGAGCAGCATATTCCTTTTCTTTCTTCAGTACCTCGGTATCCGTCTGAAGGGCATACATCTGTCGTTCTGCATCATCCTTTCGTTGTTCCAACTCTTTTTTCTCCCTCTTCAGGTTCAGAACTTGCCCTCTGAGAGCCAGAAATGCCAGGCCGCTACCTACCAGCAAACCCACAAGTATATATAAGGCTATTTCCATCTTATTTCCATTTTTCCGCAAAGATAAAAAATAATCCTTATCTTTGCAATAAATTCTATAGCATGCTAAAAATCTATTTCGCTCCGCTTCAGGGCTATACAGAAGATGTGTACAGAAGGCTTCACCACCAGCTTATAGGGGGTGTAGATATGTATTTTACCCCTTTCATCCGGCTGGAGCATGGAGAACTGCGTTCAAAAGACTTAAGGGACATTCGTCCAGAATTTAACACGGGGGTTCCGGTCATGCCGCAAGCCATTGCCAAGGATGGAAAGGAGTTAGGAACATTGGTGGAGACTATATCCGGTTTTGGCTATCAGCACATTGATATCAACATGGGGTGTCCTTTCCCTTTGCAGGCAAAACATGGAAGAGGATGTGGCATCTTGCCCTACCCAGAGAAAGTGGAGGAACTGATGGATGTGGTGAAAACCCATTCTGAACTGACATTCTCTGTAAAAATGAGGCTCGGATATGAAAGCTCTACCGACTGGAAAAATGTGTTGCCCATTCTAAACCAGGCTCCGCTTACACATATTACTCTCCATCCCAGAGTGGGTTCACAACAGTATAAAGGAACCATAGATAAGAATGCCTTCCGTGAATTCAAAGAGCAGTGCACGCATCCTGTCATCTATAATGGAGATGTCCTTACCATAGAAGATATCCAAGCACTTGAAGCGGAATTCGCTGATTTGGAAGGTGTCATGATTGGCAGAGGATTGCTGGCCCGTCCTACCTTGGCTTGGGAATATAAGAACGGGAAACAATTGTCTGACGTAGAAGTTATCCAAAGAATCAAATTGCTTCACGCACGACTACTGGAACACTATGAACGGATTATTCCTACTGAACCCCAGCGTCTGAATAAAATCCGCACGTTCTGGGATTTCATGGAAAATACATTAGGAAGAAAACAATGGAAAAAAATAGAAAAAGCTGGAAATATGAAGAACTATTTGGCAGCTTGTAACATTTAACTTTTTGAAAATGAAAAAAATTATTCTTATGTCAGTCTTTAGCTTTTTATGTTCACTCTTCGGATGTGCACAATCTACCGACTACCCTTTTGAATCGTTGGGTGTAGATGAATTCGAGAAGGTCATTGCCGATACGGCTGTCGTCCGACTGGACGTGCGTCGTGCTGACGAGTATGAGGAAGGGCACATCGCTGGTACCATCCTGATAGATGTAACCAAGGACGATTTCAAGGAGATAGCCCTGCAGAAACTACCGAAGGACAAAACCATTGCCTTGTACTGCAGAGGTGGAAACCGTAGCAAGAAAGCTGCAAAGATTCTCACGGAGGAGGGATATAAAGTGGTGGAACTTAGCAAAGGTTACATGAGTTGGAAATCAGCAGGGAAACCGGTCACGAAAGAATAAAAAGAAAGGGGCAAATCGATTTGCCCCTTTCTTTTCTGACTTATATCCTGTCTCTATATTTCTGGAATAGTTCGTTGGCTATAACCTTACTATCTCCTACCGGTACATCTGTAAAGTTTCCTAACCGTTGCTCCCACCATGCCTTTTCATAGGTGGTAACTACATTCTTGTAGGCCTCGAACTCTTTCTCTCCAAATTCAGTTCCGTTGTCCAAAGCTGCATTGACTGCATCGAAAAACATTTTCCAACGAACCCCATAGAACGTTTTCGTCAATCCGGCCCAAGTCCTACTGGCATAATCATTTAGAAGCATATCCTTGTCGCTCCAGGTCGTGATAAGATTGCGGGCATTGCTTTCAAAATAGTCTGATTCCTCTTCATTAGCTCCCCAAGAACGTGAATCTTTAATCCATTTTCCCACCAGAAAGTATTCCTGAGTAGAAATCATCCGGTCCACATCGTCAATGATTTCCAGCATTTCCTTTTCCAACCGGGTCATCGTCTCTCTATCCCTTTTCGTATAGGCTGTTTCATAGTTTCTGAATACATCCAAGAAATAGTTACTGAGCAACTGGCGAGTTACATTGGTTATATCGAATAGATAACTGTGTGAACGACCGTCAGCCTGAAGCATCTCATCCAAGATGGTCAACAAGGTCTTGTTCTGGTAAGGGATTCGTGGATTGGCATAATAGGTCTTGTACTTCCCAAAGGTGGGTCGTATATTAATCAAAGAACAATGTCCTGGTCGTGCCACTTCTGTATACACACTGTCTTTCATCAGTTGCCATGCTGCACGTTCTTTCTCGTCTTTATGCCCCAACCGCTGATCTGCCAACCGATTCATCCATGCTGTCACGTCTTTGTGCAAATCGAAATTCCAAGCTTTCTCAAAAATATATTCATACATAAAAGGATTACAGTCGAAACCTTCCAAAGTAGATCCAATGCCCTGGAAGTTCTTTCCTCCATTCTCAAACGTATTTTCAATCCTTTTATTCACCTCACTTATATTTCCCATGAGCATGGTATTCCCTCCAAAATTACCCAGATAGCACCAGATGTAAGGCACTCCATAGTATTTCTCTGTGCGTTGCCAAACCTCCATCCTCTCACAGTAATAATCTAGTAGAAGAGAATGGGCTGATGGATAACTGGTAATATAGGGCTTTACCTTGTCGTTGGTCCAGTACTGACGCTCATTATAAAACAACCAGGTCATCTGAAGCCAGATGGCTTGTGGGTCTACTGCCTCCAACGTCTCGTAAACCTGCCTGCTTACCCGACTTAAGTATTCTGGTTCCCAACTAGGGGGCATGAGTTCATTGAATAGGTCTATCCCATAGATATGATCTGTTCCATACAATTCTCTTTCGGTCTCCAGAAATTTCCGCTGCACCTGAGCAAACAAGGGATCCATCGGGTCTAGGAAACTACAAGCATAATCAGCAGAATAGCCCGACCAGGGCTCCAATTTCGTAATTTTTGCATCCGGATAAATACGAGTCAGTTCATAAGGAACATGTCCTGCAAAAGCTGGAAGTACAGGCTTCATGTTCAACTCCCGTTCTCGGGCAGTTATCTTCTGCTGAAGTTTCAACTGCCCATCGAGCCATGACTTGGGAAGAGGTCCCTGCCAATAATCTATATTCAGCATTCTATGCCAGGGGAGATGAGAAGGGCCCGTGAAGTAATTCCGTACCTCTTCATCCGTCAAGCCCAATTCCGTCCATACCTGATACCATATCGATTCCTGCCCTGTGATGGCCAATGGCAGATTCACCCCATTCAGCGCCATCCAGTCTATGAAATGCTCCCACTCTTCCCACTGCCACCAAGGCATGGTATAACCAAAAGTACAATAGTTCAGGAAGAAACGGTCTTTCACTCGGGCATCCACTGTGACGGGTTTCGATACTTTCGGCAACACTGCAGGCATCGTATATGTATCGTGGGAGAACCACCCTACTTCCACATGGCAGTAGTACTTCAAGTAATGGTTCAATCCTACTGCCAAGGAATTGGCGTTATTTCCACTGATTTGAATCTTCTGACCCTTGGACTCCAGTCGGAACCTGTCCTTAGAACTTTTGACGACCTTAAAGATGAATTTATCGGCTTGCTCCGGAACAACACGTTCAGCTAGCGCCTTGATGGCAGCCAAATCCTCCTTCACCGTACTGGCTTGCACAGATAAACTACAAACCATGAAAATAACGAATACTATCTTTTTCATGATATTTTGTTTTTACATTTTATATAGTCTATAAATAAGATAGACGATAAGCCCATAAAGAAACAGCAAAGAAAAGGAAGGATAATAAGGCTGAAGGAGCAGGTAAAGTGCCAGCACCAGTAAGGTGATGTACAGCCTTTGTTTCTCCGGTGAAAACATGTCCCACCTCAGTTTCTGCTGACGGAAGAATTCTTTCGTGCGGCTCCAGAAGGTATTATCCACATACTCAAACTCATCATACTGCTGTTTGGCATTCCTCACCCACACCCGTTTGGAACTGACATTCTCCTTGCCATTCTTCACTGTCCTTAGACTGATAATAGTTTTCTCTCCAGCTGCAGACAACTTGATTTTCTTGGTTCCGGAGGGTTCTATAGGGAGAACGGATTTCTTGGCCCCCGTCTGAATGACGAGTTCCTGCACCTCACAATTTTCACACTCCCAGTTGATTTCCAGAATTTCTCCAGCCCGTATGATTCTATGGCTAATCTTAAACATAGTGCATTACCATATAGGAAGAGGGAGCCCCTAAAGACTCCCCCCTTTCTAAAATTCATTTCTTCTTTCCGATAACTACATACACAATAAGTGTAATCAGACTGAAGAGGAGGCCTAAAATCAATGCCAACCATTGGTTGCGACCATTATTCTTAGCCACATAATAGCAGCAAAGTGCAATTAGAACTTGTACTATAATACCGTAGGTCATAAGTATTTTATTTAAAGGTTAATTTCGTTCTCCACCTGAAGCATCACTTCTCCCACTTTTCCCAGTCTTCACTCTTCTCAAACTCCTTCGGTCCTGCATCGTTCACGATCCAGAAATACTCCCAGAAAATTCTAGGGAGACGGACGTTAGGAAGTACTACAGCATCCTGAAACATCGGAGCTATCATCAGCGGATTATGCCCGGCTGTTCCACAACCGATGGGTGCTACCAGGAATTCCATTTCCGGATGTTCTGCTGCATAATCAATGAATCGCTTCACGGCTGCAGCCATACTTAGCAGACCTTCTCTAGTAGGAATAGCATAACATTTTCCGGTAGGGCCTTCTTCCACACCCCATTCTGCACCAAACTTGGTGAATGCCGTGTTGGCAATACCCGTTTCATGCATACCGTCCTTGTGGCTGCCAAATACAAAAATCTGATTGTCTTTCAACTCCTCCACATGGGCTGGAGTAAATTTTCCGGGGAACTCCCCATCGCGTCCTCCAGCAGAGAAAAAGAGTTGCTTGTTCTCCTCGTTGTGATAGCTCTGGTAAACCACGTAGGGATCGTCTTCATCCTCTTCCTCCTGAGCCTTCGTTTCAGGAGTCTCTCCTTCCGTAAAATCTGCGGGTTCCGTCTGTGCCTTGTCTGTCAGGCTGAACAGCTCATCGGTATACCATTCGGCATCACCGTCTTCGTCTACTAAGATGTAGATGGGCTGACCTCCCGTAGGGGGTTCATGCCAAAATTCTTCTTTCAGTACTGGGACGTACACATGCTTGTCTTCCCAGTCAAAAACATAATCCGCCCCACAATAGGGCGAGTCTTCCTCTTGAACGGCCAACAAATAAGCGGCGTGGTCGAATAGTGTCTTATCCATATATCGGTATTAGGCTTGTTTACAAATGCAAATATAGGCAATTAAAATGAATCCATCCCCAAACCACCGCATCTATTTTGCATCTATTTAGCAAAACTAACTGAGAGAATGTTTAATTTCCTTAAAATTAGGTTGAAAGAAAATGGTTTCCTATAATTTCACTATATTTGCCACCTGAAATACATTTAAACAACAAACAGATGAAAAAGATTTTTATGTTTCTCATGGTTGCTTTCGCATCTTTGAATGTAAACGCACAGAAGGATTTCTATAGCTATTCAGCTCTAGATGCTAATGAAGAGGAAGTTTCCATGAACGATTTCAAGGGGAAGGTGCTTCTGGTAGTGAACACCGCTACCAAGTGTGGTTTTACCCCTCAATATACGGAACTGGAAAACATCTATGAAAAGTACCGTGATCAGGGATTCGAGGTGCTGGATTTCCCTTGCAACCAGTTCGGTGAGCAGGCTCCAGGTACCTATGAGGAAATTCATACCTTCTGCACCGGTAATTATAACACCCAGTTCCCTCAGTTCCAGAAAATTGATGTGAACGGTGAGAACGAGGCTCCTATCTTCACTTTCCTGAAGAGCCAGCAGGGTTTCAAGGGCTTTGGCGAGGGTCAGTCGGCTCAGTTCATGGGCGACATGATGAAGCGCAGAGACCCCGACTATGCTAGCAAGTCGGACATCAAGTGGAACTTCACCAAGTTCCTGGTAGACCGGAACGGAAAGGTCATCGCTCGCTTTGAGCCTACCGAGGATATGATTAAGGTAGAGCAGGCTGTAGCGGCAGCACTGAAGTAAGATTTAGTTAAAACCTCATAAAAAAGCATCCAACCGCTCCTTGAATTGGATGCTTTTTATGTATATTTGTAACATTCAAGAATTACTGACTAATCATAAATTCTATACGTATGGAAAACGAAAAGAAAAAACTGTCCAGAAGAGAATTCCTGAAACGTCTGGGTGCTTCTTCTGCATCAGCAGCGGCATTGCTGGGCATGGGCCCTCTCTCCGCTTTTGCTAACTCCTGTGACTCTAAGACACAACCTGGTTATCTGCAGAATAACCCTGGTTCCATGACGTACCGCATCAACCGTGTCACGAACGACAAGGTTTCTCTGTTGGGTTACGGCATGATGCGTCTGCCTCAGAAACCAGGTACACGGCAAATCGACCAGGACATGGTGAACAAGCAGGTGGACTACGCACTGGCTCATGGCATCAACTATTTCGATACGGCTCCTATCTACCATGGCGGACAGTCTGAGGTGGCTACAGGTATCGCCCTGAAACGTCACCCACGCAACTCTTTCTACGTGGCTACCAAGCTTTCCGATATGGGAGACCACTCCCTGGAATTCGGAAAGAAGTCGCTCCAAAATTCCCTCAGCAAACTGCAGGTGGACTATATAGACTACTACCTGATGCACCATGTGGGAGCTTCGGGCATGGACAACCTGAAAGAGCGTTATCTGGACAATGGCTTGCTGGACTGGCTCTGCGAACAGCGGGATAAAGGTATCATCCGCAACCTGGGCTTCAGCTACCATGGCAATGTGCAGGTGTTCGACTGGCTGGTAGACCATAACGACAAGTACAAATTCTCTTTCGTACAGATTGAGATGAACTATATCGACTGGCGTCATGCTTCGCTCTCTACCGGTGGATGGAAACAAGATGCCGATGCAGAGTACCTCTATAATAAGCTGGAAAAAGCAGGCATCCAGTGCGTCATCATGGAACCCCTGTTGGGTGGTCGTCTGGCTAAAATCCCAGAGGAATACAGCAAGCAGCTCCGTGCCCTCCGTCCTAACGCTACCGATGCCAACTGGGCCTTCCGTTGGGTGGCTTCACACAACAATGTGCTCACTACCCTCTCTGGTATGACTACCATGGAGGTTCTGATGGAGAACGTGGAAACCTTCTCCCCACTGGATCCTTGTACCAGCAGCGAGAACGACCTGCTGGAGAAGATTGCCGATGGCATGTCCGGTATGCCAGTCATCCCTTGTACCGACTGTAAGTACTGTATGCCTTGCCCTTACGGAGTGAACATCCCAGGCAACTTTGCATACTATAATGCAGCCATCAACAACAAGACCTTCCCTGAGAAGGGTACTCCTGAATACAAGACTCGCCTCACCGACTTCCTCAAGGGGTATGGTGATACGCTGAAGAAGAGCGAGTGGGCCAGCGAATGTATGGATTGCGAGGCATGTCTGCCTAAGTGTCCTCAGTCTATCCGAATTCCGAATCAGATGTCCCGTATCATGGAACTCATCCGTGATGGGGAAGCATAATGAATGAATCATCATAAAAAAAATCCGCCATCCGTAAAAAGGATTGGCGGATTTACTTTTATTTTGCCTGTCTCCAGAAAATCCCTATCTTTGCAAGGAAATGAAGCGTACTTGCATTTTTATAACTGGACTCCTCCTGCTTTCCTGCACCCTGCAAGCACAGGAAAAGAAGCAGCCTTGGCCCCTCAAAATGGTGAAGAAACTGATGACTACGTTGGACTCTGCCACCGTGCGAGGGACGGACCCCCGCTACATCAGCCTTCCGGAAAAGGGATGGGCTGTGGAGCTCCGAAACGTCATGAACTACTCTTTCGTGAACCTGGAGGCGAAGGAACTGGAGATTGAAAGCATTGATTCCTGGGGAGCCAAGACGCACAGCGGTCCTGCCGTGAGTGCGGGCGTGTGGATAGGCTACCGAGGCTACGGACTGGGCCTTTCCAAGGACATCGTGGGAGAAAGAGAAATCAAGTCGTTCTCCTTCGGAGCTACGGGAGGAAACTATGGGGTGAATTTCCGCACGAAAGAATTCAAGTCGAATACCCCGGAACTCCGGGTGGAAGGCGACTTTAACGACGACGGCCCTCTGCATCAGGAGATTTCCTGGGAAACGGAAGCACCGCTCCAGGTACATTCCCTCTTCTTGGATGGCTACTATATGTTCAACGGCAAGCAGTTCTCCTATGCGGCAGCCTATGACCAGTCTTTAAGACAGCTGCGCTCGGCAGGTTCCGTGGTAGCGGGTGCCATGTACTACCGCTCCTGGATTACCTACGAGAATCCTGAAAGCTTCCCCCTCATTGCCATTATGAATAATGTGGGGAAAATCAAGTTCAAGCAGGCTAGCATCGGTGCGGGATATGCGTACAACTGGGTACCGGGTTACGGATGGCTCATCAATGCCATGGTAGTGCCGATGGTTACCATTAAAAACCGACTGAAGACGTACACGTATGAAATAACAGAGAAGGGCAACCTGACACCTACCGGCTCACAAAGCTACACCAACCACATCGACGTGAATGCCGACATGCGCTTGTCGGTGAGCTACCAATGGAAACACAGCTATGCCCGGGTCTACAGCCACTACAACTACTTCCGTTACCGCAAGGCAGACAGCCACGGGCATACCTCCGACTGGACCGTGTACGGTGCCTTTGGTTACCGTTTCTAAGGAGAAAAAGCTCCATAAAAAAATAAATTAGGTAGAAAAAACTATTTTACCTAAAATAATGTTTTCACAAAGATTTAATTATTTTTTTGGAAAGAAATGCTTACTTTATTGCTCCCTTCATTCTTTTTTACTATCTTTGCGCGGAAATAGGATAATCACTTTTTAACAACATATTTCGAATGAAAAATCAGCTAAAGAAGGTCCTCGTCCTGGGTTCTGGCGCCCTGAAAATTGGACAGGCAGGAGAATTCGACTACTCCGGTAGTCAAGCCCTCAAGGCTCTCCGAGAGGAAGGCATCAAGTCGGTGCTGGTAAACCCCAACGTTGCTACAATTCAAACTAGTGAAGGTATTGCGGACAAAGTTTATTTCTTGCCGGTCAATACCTTTTTTGTTACCGAAATTATCAAGAAGGAACGCCCTGACGGTATCCTCCTGGCCTTCGGTGGACAGACTGCCCTGAACTGTGGTACTGAACTGTTCCAGAAAGGTATCCTGAAGGAGTACGGAGTAGAGGTGCTGGGTACCAGTGTAGAAGCCATCATGAACACCGAGGACCGTGACCTCTTTGTCAAGGAGCTGAATAAGATAGACCTGAAGGTGCCTGTATCACAGGCATGCGAGACCATGGACGACGCCATCGCTGCTGCCCGCCGCATCGGTTACCCCATCATGATCCGCTCTGCCTATGCGCTGGGTGGTCTGGGTTCCGGCGTGTGCCCCGATGAGGAAACCTTCAAGGAAATAGCAGAGAGTGCCTTCACCTTCGCCCCTCAGGTGCTGGTGGAAGAGTGCCTCAAGGGATGGAAGGAAATCGAGTTCGAGTGCATCCGTGATGCGAACGACCACTGCTTCACCGTGGCTTCCATGGAGAACTTCGACCCACTGGGCATCCATACCGGTGAATCCATCGTGGTGGCTCCTACCTGCTCCCTCACCGAGGAACAGGTGAAGTACCTGCAGGACATCACCATCCGTTGCGTGCGCCACTTGAACATTGTGGGCGAGTGCAACATCCAGTTCGCTTTCAATGCGGAGACGAACGACTACCGTATCATCGAAATCAATGCGCGTCTGTCCCGTTCTTCTGCCCTGGCTTCCAAGGCTACCGGCTACCCACTGGCCTTCGTAGCTGCCAAGATAGCCCTGGGCTATACCCTGGACCAGATTGGCGAGATGGGAACTACCAACTCCGCCTATGTAGCTCCATCCCTGGATTACCTCATCTGCAAAATCCCTCGCTGGGACCTCACCAAGTTTGCCGGAGTGAGCCGTAAGATTGGCTCCAGCATGAAGTCCGTGGGCGAAATCATGTCCATCGGCCGCAGCTTCGAGGAACTCATCCAGAAGGGTCTGCGTATGATTGGTCAGGGCATGCACGGATTCGTGGGGAACGACCATACCAAGTTCGACAACCTGGACGAGGAGCTGGAGAATCCTACCGACCTGCGTGTCTTCGCCATCGCTCAGGCACTGGAAGAAGGCTATACCGTGGACCGCATCTACCAGCTCACCAAGATAGACCCTTGGTTCCTGGAGCGCATGAAGAACATTGTAGACTACAAACATAAGCTGGAAAGCTATAACGCCCTGGAAGAAGTACCTGCCGACGTGCTCCGTCAGGCTAAGGTATGGGGATTCTCCGACTTCCAGATCGCTCGCTTCGTCCTGAAACCTACCTCCGGAAACATGGAGAAGGAAAACCTGGCAGCCCGTGCCTACCGTAAGAAACTGGGCATCCTGCCAGCCGTGAAGCGCATCCCTACCGTGGCTAGCGAACATCCGGAACTGACCAACTACCTCTACATGACTTACGCTGTAGAAGGTCACGATATCAACTACTACACCAATGAGAAGTCCGTCATCGTACTGGGCTCCGGTGCCTACCGCATCGGCTCATCCGTAGAGTTCGACTGGTGCTCCGTGAATGCCATCAATACCGCACGAAAGCTGGGCTACAAGAGCATCATGATCAACTACAACCCAGAGACCGTATCTACCGACTACGATATGTGCGACCACCTCTACTTCGATGAGCTCTCCTTCGAACGCGTGCTGGATGTCATCGACCTGGAGAACCCTCGCGGTGTCATCGTGAGTGTGGGAGGACAGATACCAAACAACCTGGCCATGAAGCTTTACCGCCAGGGAGTGCCTATCCTGGGTACCAGCCCTGTTTCCATAGACCGTGCCGAGAACCGTGGCAAGTTCAGCGCCATGCTGGATAAGCTGGGCATCGACCAGCCTAAGTGGAGCGCCCTCACCTCCATGGACGACGTGAAAGCCTTTGTAGACCGCGTGGGCTTCCCAGTCCTGGTACGTCCTAGCTACGTGCTCTCCGGTGCTGCCATGAACGTGTGCTACGACTACGATGAACTGCACCGCTTCCTGCAGCTGGCTAGCGAGGTAAGCAAGGAGTTCCCAGTGGTTATCTCCCAGTTCATGCAGGAAACCAACGAGGTGGAATTCGATGCTGTGGCACAGAACGGTGAGGTGGTGGAATATGCCATCTCAGAGCACGTAGAGTATGCCGGTGTGCACTCTGGCGATGCTACCATGGTATTCCCTGCCCAGAACATCAGCTTCGCACAGGTACGCCAAATCAAGAAGATTTCCCGTGCCATTGCCAAGGAACTGAACATCTCCGGTCCGTTCAACATCCAGTACCTGGCTAAGGGCCGTGACATCAAGGTGATAGAGTGCAACCTGCGTGCCAGCCGCTCCTTCCCATTCGTATCTAAGGTGCTGAAACGCAACTTCATAGAGACCGCTACCCGCATCATGCTGGATGCTCCTTATACCCGTCCGGATAAATCAGAGTTCGACATCGACCGCATCGGTGTGAAGTGCTCTCAGTTCTCCTTCGCCCGCCTGCAGAATGCCGACCCAATCCTGGGTGTGGACATGAGCTCTACCGGTGAGGTGGGCTGTATAGGCGACACCTTCGAGGAGGCGCTGCTGGATTCCATGATTGCTACCGGATACAAGATTCCACGGAAAGACAAGGGTATCATGATTTCCAGTGGTGGTGCCAAGGAAAAGGCTGCGTTGCTAGACGCTGCCGTAGCACTGATGAAGGCCGGCTACACCGTCTATGCGTCCGAGGGAACTGCCCGTTACCTGAACGAGAACGGTGCCAAGGCTACCCCAGTGGCATGGCCTGATGAGGTGGATTCACCTAACCAGAATGTCATGGATATGATTCACGAGCACCAGTTCGACCTCATTGTGAACATCCCGAAGAACCACTCTAAACGGGAGCTCACCAACGGCTACAAGATTCGCCGTGGAGCCATCGACCATAACATTCCACTGATTACCAATGCCCGTCTGGCCAGTGCCTTCATTGAGGCCTTCTGCGCTTGCGGACAGGATGACCTGCAGATTAAGAGCTGGCAGGATTTTGAGTAAAACCTAGTAAACTGAAATAAAGAAAGGCTCTCCGCAGAGGAGGGCCTTTTTTGTCTCTATAGAAGCGGAGCAAACAGCCGGGCCACCGATTCCTTGAACCGCTGGAACACAGGGCGCTCCAGCCACGTATTCAAGTCCAGTTCATGGCAGGATTCCATGTCGTGCAGGAACACCTCCCGCTGCTGCTGTGCAAACCCTTCATCGTAGGTAAACGTATTGATTTCGAAAGATTGCGTCACGCTCCGGTTATCTATGTTCACACTCCCGATGCTCACCACCCGATCGTCTGCCACCACCGTCTTGGCATGCAGGAACCCCTTGTCGTACAGGAACACCCGTACCCCCGCCTCCATCATCTGCTGCAGGTACCATTTCGATGCGTTCGATACCAGGTTCCCCACATCGGGCCGGGCAGGAATCATCAAGCGCACATCCACCCCAGCCCAGGCAGCCCCGTAGAGCGATTTCCTTATCGCATCCGAAGGAATGAAGTAGGGCGTCTGCAGGTACACATACTCCTGTGCAGCGGAAATCATCTCAGAGAGCGAGAGGTCCATCACCCGCCACTGGGAAGAAGGGTTGGAAATCACCACCTGCATCAGCTTGTTGCCGTTGCACCGCTGCGCCGGGTAGTACACCTCACTGCTTAGCCACTGCTTGCTCACCAGGTACCAGTCGCACAGGAACGCCGTCTGCAGCTCCGTCACCGCAGGCCCCGTGATGCGCACATGCGTATCCCTCCAGATACCCGTGCTGATGCCCACCCGGTAGCGCTCCGCCATGTTCATGCCCCCCGTGTAGCCCACCTTACCATCCACCACCACTATCTTCCGGTGGTTCCGGTAGTTGGCAAAAGGAGAGAGCACCGGGAAGATGGGACTGAACGCCTGCACCTGCACGCCCCCCTTCTTCAGCTTCCGGTAGAAGCTCCGGGGCACCAACCAGCAGGCGGCAGCATCATACATCACACGCACCTCTACCCCCTCCTGGGCCTTGCGTATCAGCACCTCGGAAATCTCCCGCCCCACCGCATCGCTCTCTATCTTGAAGAACAGGAAGTGAATGTGGTGCCGTGCCCGCTCCATGTCCGCCTTCAGGTCGTCCAGCATATCCTGGAACAGCGTGTACACCTTCAGGTCGTTTCCCCCGGTGGGGTAAGAACAGTTCACGTTCAGCAGCATGGGGATGAGCTGGGAGCGCTGGTGCACCCCCTTCTTCTGGTACGGCTCCGTGTGCATCTTCAGCTCCATGAGCTTGCTGCGGTCTATCAGGTGCTTGTTCCTCAGGGACACCCCGAAGAAGTAGTACAGCACGATGCCCACCACCGGCAGCAGCACCAGCACCAGTATCCAGGCCAGCGCCGTGGTGGGGCGCCGGTGTTCCATGAGCACCACCAGCGTGAGGTGGATGGCTACCAGCAGAATCACAATGTTAAGCCAAAGCGGAAACATAGAGATATAAGGTTCAAGTGTGTCTTCCTCGCAAATATAAAGATTTTTCTAGAAAGAAAGAAAATCATCGCCTATTTTTTACAGACAGCCCCCAGCGGCGAAATGTCCGTTTTTTCTCTTTTTAAAATATTTGCAAAAAAAAGAACCTATATTATGCCACATTTTACTAACTTTACAGCCACAAAAAACATCAGATATGGTTACCCAGATTCCAGAAATAACCTTCGGCACCATGCCCCTAGATATGGTGAGCGCTTCCTACCGTAAACACCTCCTGGTGTATGACAACCTGGAAGGTCAGTACACAGGGTTAGAAAGGCCCCAAACCGCCTACCCCATCAAGCTACGGTTCACCCTGGTAACCATCTGCTGCGAGGGAGAGGTAAAGATAGGTGCCAACCTGGAAGAATACACCATTTACCCGGGCGACATCGACATCCTGGTCACCGGTACCATCGTCACCCAGCACACCCCCAGTCCCGGCTGCCGACTGCTCATCTTCTGCATCTCCGAGGAAGACCCCATCGACTTCCTGGAAACCGATGAGCACGGCCACTTCCGCCAGAGCCTGCTCAGCGGGGAGCACACCATCCACCTCAGCCCTGCCCACATGGAACTCTTCATCCAGCACTACCGCCTGCTCTGCGAGTGGGTACACCGGAAAGAGTTCAAGTTCCAGGACATGGCCGTCAAGGGTATCCTCATCACCATGACCAGCCTGCTCATGAGTAACATCACCACCAAGCCCGAAGAACAGCAAAGCCGGGCCGAGCAGATCTTCCAGGAATACATCACCCTGGTGCGCAAGAACTACCGCCAGCACCGTGAGGTGAACTACTATGCCGACCGCCTCTACATCACCCCTAAATACCTGGGAAAAATCATTAAGGAATACTGCGGACGAAAGCCCGGCGACCTGATACGGGACTATGTCATCCTGGAGGCGAAGGCCATGCTCCGCACCAAACAATACACCGTGAACCAGGTGGCCGATGCCCTGAACTTCCCCAGCAGTTCCTTCTTCTGCCGCTACTTCCGGCAGGCCGTGGGCAGCTCACCTACTAAATTCTAATCACAGCAAAAAAACCAGACCCAGACTGCCTCGCCCGACTGTCTGGGTCCTTCTCACCTAATCAAAAACATTATCTTAAAAAACTATCATTCTAATTAACAATTAGCCTTATACCCTAGGTGAGATCACCACTGAAGAACTTTCTAATTAACCTTTAAAAAATAAACCTAAACCTAAACTAAAACACATGATACCTTACTAAGTTGCTACATTAGGCCCTTGAAACCCACGGTTCAGACCCGGTTAGTATCAGGAGCGCATCTCCTTTATTCTGAACCAGATGTAACTTTACGGTGGCAAATATAACCTACCTTATTCTATTTTCCAAACGATAAAAATTATACCCCGATAGAAAAAATCTATCAAGGCCCCTGCAAGCCCCATCCAGAGCCACTTTTTCCCCTCCAGAATTTTTAAAAAAAGTTATTTTTTGCTAAAAACTGAGCCCACTAAAAACTGTTCTAAAATAATAGGCTAATTTTGCCTATATACATAAAGAGGGAGGATATTATGACACTGCAACAACTGGAATACGTACTAGCCGTGAACCGGTTCGGACACTTTGCCCAGGCCGCAGACCACTGTGGAGTAACCCAGCCCACCCTCAGCGCCATGATTCACAAGCTAGAGCTGGAACTAGGCATCCGCATTTTCGACCGCACCAAGAAACCCATTCAGCCCACCCCCATCGGGCTGGAAGTAATCCGTTACGCACAGAACATCGTACAGCAAACCGCCATGCTCCGTGCAGCGGTAGACGAAGGCAAGAAAGCCATGCAGGGCGTGTTCCGCATGGGCATGGTCAGCACCGTGGCACCCTACCTCATGCCCCTCTTCCTTCCCCGGCTGGTGAAAGAATACCCTAAGATAGACATACACATCAGTGAGATAGCCGCCTCCGACATCCTCTCAGCCCTGCACCAGGGCGACCTGGATGCCGGCATCCTCCCCCTTACAGAAAACAAGGCCATGGAAGACCTGCAGTATGCCACCCTGTATTATGAGCAGTTCTACACCTACGTCTCCCCCACACTGCCCCTGGCGCAGAAGAAGACCGTGCGTAAGGCCGACCTGAAGAACCAGACCCTCTGGCTGCTAGACGAAGGCTCCACCTTCCGCAAGCAGATGGCCCAGTACTGCCGCCTGGGAACCGCCCAGGGCAGTCACCGCACCTATAATACCGGAAACATAGAGACCCTGATGCGCCTGGTAGAGAAAGGCAGCGGCGTGACCTTCATCACCGAGCTGGCCCTGCGCCAGATGCCCGAGAAGCAGCACCAGTGGGTACGCCCCTTTGCCATACCGGTGCCCACCCGTGAAGTGGTCATAGCCACCCAAAAGCAGTTTGTGCGCACCACCATGCTAGGCGTGATTCAAGACCTTATCCGCGCCTCCGTGCCTCAGGACATGCGCCAGCTGCGCAGCACCCAGCTGCTGGTAAGGTAGTTCCCTTACTTCTGGAACACACTCAGCACCGGCCTTCCCACCCAGGACCGGGGCATTTCCAGCCCTAGGATATAAGCCAAGGTAGCTGCCGTGTCGTACTGCATCATAGGTTCCTGAATCAGTTCCCCCTTCTTTATACCCGGCCCGCAGATGATGAACGGGTGTTCCATCTCCAGTAGGGAGTTTCCCCCGTGCCCCTTGTCCTTCCCTCCATGGTCGGAAGTAAGGACGATGACCGTATCCTCATACATCCCAGCCGTTTTCAGTGCCTGCACCAGTCGGCCCACATACCCATCCAGTTCCGCCAGTTTCTGGTAGTAGGCAGGCGTGTCGTGCCCCTGGGCATGCCCCACGGCATCCAGTTGGTCCCAGCACACCGCCAGCAGTGTAGGTTTCCGTTCCAGGATAAACTGCTCTGCCATCTCACACAGCTGCTGGGGCTTCTGTTCCCAGTCCGCAGCCAGATCATAGCAGTCTATGGCCAGCGTATCCACCACCGGCTTTATGCCGTCCCACTCCGCCAGGCATCCCGTCACCGCAGTGGGCTGTGCCTCCCGCAGCACAGAGAAGATGGTAGGGAAAATACCGTGCTGGTTCAGTTCAGCCGAAGGTATTTCCGGGGTGCGGGAGTTCCAGGTGGTGTACCCGTGCAGTTCCGGGCAGGATCCGTTGAACATGCTGGCCCAGTTCACTGCAGAGGAAGAAGGCAGCACGGAGCGCTTCTTCAGGGTGTAGCATCCCTCCTGCATCAGCTGGCTGATGTTAGGGATGTCGTGTGCCCGAGGCACGCTGTAGCCTCCCCATCCGTCTATCCCGATGACCAGCACATGCTTCGGTTTATTTCGGAAAACCTTGTTCCACATCACAGCCAGGCAGAGCCCGCTCAGGAAGAGGCTCACTGCCATTAAGATAAAAAACCGTTTTCTCATGAAGTTTTAGATTTTAATGGTTTAAATTCGTTTCCACAAAGATACTACACCTGGAGGGGATTTCCAAAAACTTTGCCGTTTAACTTATAGTTCATCCCAACGTATAGAATATGATTCTAACAACTTTGCGGGCAATTGCTGTTCAGTAGCGGTTTTGCGCCAGTCTCTGATGGCGCCACGAACCTCCTCAATAATCTCTGATGCTTCTTGGCGTTCTAGCATATAGCTTTCACTGGCAGAGAGTAATGCGTTGATGTCCGACTCTTCTGTGTATGAATCGATGAGCAAGCATTGATATGACTTTGCTCCCGGATTGATGTCGTATGCAG
>DGVD01000010.1:116391-116673 GCA_002395835.1 Bacteroidales bacterium UBA4293
CAGGAGAGAGTGTCCAGCCTTTCGGAGTAAGCAGAAAACCGTGATTACGGAAGTGGTCATCGGTATTGCCAAACATAATGTTGAAGGCCACTCTGCGATAGAGTTCGCGGAGATTTTGCCGTACATCAGTACACCCACGAAGGATGAAATCCACAATGTCCAGATAGCCGTTACCCGTGCTACTGCCAGCTCCATCATCCAGACCAAGCAACGACATAGCGGAAGCAAAATGAATACGACGACCCTCTGCTGTTCTGTCGAAGCGTTCAGAAAGAAGCAGAT
>DGVD01000010.1:116764-117235 GCA_002395835.1 Bacteroidales bacterium UBA4293
TCTTTGCCACGTTGATACCAGCCTTGGCTGCAAGTTGATGCGAGAAGTGTTCTATTAACTCCGTATTCTCTAGATCTTTTTTTGATGGGAATTTTGCCATGTACAGTTTTCCGTCGGTATCCACCACATTGGCCTTAGGACGAGCACCGCCAAGTGAGGTTCCCGGGTTAATCAACTGATCCAGCCAGCGTTGTTCCGGTAATTCGTTACGCTCCTCTGCCAACTCTATTTCATGGCAAGCATCGCAAAGGGCACGAAGACTCTCCATAGGTGGAACAAGGTATTTTGTATTCGCGTTGATGTAGTCATCACTTTCTTCCTCTTTATAACGTATGCCACCCATGCGCGTAAAGTCTTCAATCCCTATGAGGTAGTCGTAATTAGTAAGCATACGTTTCGGTCTACCTTCCTGAAGGGCAGTCAGTCGCTCTCTGCGGTCAAGCAATAAACGCCCCCAGCGATCGGGGAAGG
>DGVD01000021.1 GCA_002395835.1 Bacteroidales bacterium UBA4293
AGAAGAATAATTGTAGTTTTATTACTAATAATAAAGATTTAATGGAATTATATGAATCATCCTAAATTTATATATAAAAATTAAAAATATAAAAATAATATATTATTTTAAATTCTAACAATGTTCAAATAAACAATATTATTTAATATTTATATTTTTAATAATATCTTATACTTCCAAGAAGAAGTGTATATATACAATAATAAATAAAAATTGAGTTGACAGTTGACATTTTTACTATAAAATACTATATTTCAACATGTTAAGTGTCAATTTGCCAATGTCAACAGTTGACATTTAGTTGACATTTCTATTTCAATCTCCCCATATCAACTCTCCTATCGCTTACTGCACATAAAAGTAGCCATTTACTCATTTTACACAGCTCTAAATATTAAAAAAACTAAAATTGCGCCGCAGATTGAAAAGTTGCGCCGCAGATTGAAAGAACACTTGCATAGTTTTTTTCCTCTCCCTAATTTTGCTCAATTTTAAAATTACCAATGGGAGAAGCAGAGAATAAACAAAAAGGAAATTGCCAGGTTAGGCTCTACCGGGGAGAGCAACTAGATGGTATATTAACCTTGAACCCAGAGGAGTATAATAAACTGAAAGACAATCAGGGATTTTATGCTTCTAAAAATGATATTCTCTTCTTGAAAGAAGTCTTTCGCCCGGATAAACGCATCAAGAAAATAAGTAGTGTAGATGAAGTCAAACTGAAAAAATGCCTGGAAAAATATGTCATTTCCATCACTTACAGAGGGCCGCATTCTGTGCAGTTTGAAATAAGGGATGGTGAAACAAAGCAGATCATAACCTTCTATACGAGGTTAAAAGATGCATTTACGGAACTTTCGAAGATAACCGACTGCTTCTACCTCATTAACACCAGGTTCATAGCCAATTACCACTTTATAGATAAAGAGAAAATTATTAAGAGAGAGATTGTGGTGAACGGAACAAGTCACCGCGTAAACAAAAATTATGTACAAAATGTAGAACTTATCAAAAGAAGATCTATTTAATCACATGCTGTACCTTGGACTATAAGGAATTAGCGCAGAGCATGACAGGCCTGAGAGAGGCACTGGAAATATCCCATAGGGATTTGTGCCTTAGCCATGCAATTAATGAGGAGAATTTATGTGAGTGCGTGCTCCCCCGCCTGGAATATTTTCTAGTAGAAACACTCAGATGTAGTAAAGAATTTTTAGCCCAAATGCAAACTCGGCTGTTCTATCCCTGGCTGCAGGAGATGACAGATAGCGTGAGTAAACTGTACGTATTATTGCGAAACGTATCGCAAAGACTGAAGCAGCTAATCCATCTTTTTCGACAAAATGGCGCTGAACCGACCGAGGATTTCGCCACCCTGGAAAAACAGGTTCAAGACTATGTGGATGCCCGCCTGATGGGAGAAAACCCTGAGAACCTATGGGCGTGGAAGAGCCTGAACCATCTGAAGATTTGTATATGGCTACTGGAAAATCAGGAGAACACCTTCCTGCTCATGGAGCATCTCCCCAAAGAACTTACAGAAGAAGTGATAAACATACTAGCAGAAAAAGCTTACACCGAATACAAAAGCAAACAGGAAAGAGTAAGGATTAACTATCTGGAAGAGCTGCAGGATGAACTGGATGGCGACCTGCCTGATAAGCATTTCATGGCCACCAAACTGAAGGAACTCCGTGCCGACTCCGGCCCTGCGGAACTGATAAACCTGGCTCAAAACTACCAGGGGAATTGGTTCCAGCTGATAGAAGAACTGAAAGAGAAAAGTTACACAGAGAGTGACCTGCTTAAAGTGTTCCTGTATTACTTTAAGAAAGAAATCTTATTTAGCCTGAGAAACAGGGAAGTAAAAAATAAGGAATGCCCTGCCCTGGATGAAAAAGAAAAACTTAGAAATTCCATCATTCAGCTGCAGAATGAGAAGATTATAGTAGACCATAAGGGCGTGAAAAAAGAGGAATACATCTTCCAATATGCCAATCACTGGATAGCTGTTTTCAGAGTCCTGGTAGACCTTGGACACTTCAAAAATACGGATTACAAAGGTTTTTCCCAGTGCATGAATCAGCTGGATAAGGGGCAGTTTAGGATTCCTTGTAATTATGAAGTAGTGAAAACGATTGCCAAGAAGGGTTATTCCAAACCCTTGCACACTTGGAAATATGACACTGTTTACCACAGTTCTCATGAACGTTATGAGCAGATGCTTCAGCTAGCCCACCGCTATCTGGAGATTTACCAGCAAACTATCTAAAAATCCCTCAGGAAATCCCTCAGAGAATCCCCCAATCCCTCAGCGAATCCCCCGACAAGTTTTTCCTTGTCGGGGCTTTTTTTTGCCCCTACTTTTGCAGTGTCCAAAGGGAGATGGAGACCGGCCGGCTCCTCCCTCCCGGACAAACTAAACAACAATAAATAAAATGGAAAAAAATGTTTTGGTTTTTACTAACAAACCAGGAAGAGGAAGCCAGAGCTTCCGCAGCAGAGTGACTATCTCCACAAACGGCGATGTTCTGGTGAAGCGTATCAACGAGGGCAGCCAGGGGAAAATGTATGAAATGCTCTTCCAGACCCGCCACTGCCAGCTGGGTAAAGGTAAGAAGTATCTGCGCTTGCTCATGGAAATTCCACTAGAAGAAGGTGGTGCATACATGGCCCAGTGCATAGAGGAAGAGGGAGCCGAAATCATAGATCACTTGAAAAATTATCGTTATTAAAATGGAAAATAACACCTTATTTCAAGAGGATTTTCTAGAAGAAGAGGACGAAAAGTTTCCCTACAAACTTCCGAAGGACAGTGATCTGCCACCCTTAATCCGGGAGGTAGTGACCAATGCTCCGAAGGAGTTTAAAATACCCTCGTTCATCGCCTGCCTGGCACCTCTCTGCTGCCTGGCTACCAGAGTCAGAGTGGTTTACTGCAAGGATTCAGGAAAATATTCGGCCCTACTCTTACAGGTGCTCATCGTGGGTGAGCAGAGTTCAGGAAAGTCCTATGCTAAGAACATAGAAGAATTGATCATAGGGCCTACTCTGCGAGCTAGAGACATAGAGCAACGCCGTGAAGAGCAGAAATATAAGGAACTGAAGAGCACCGCATCGAAGAACAAAAAACTTCCGGAAGAGCCCAAAACCACCATCCGGCAAGTTCCTCCTACCACTTCCAAGACGATGGTAGTGAAACGTGCAGACCGTTATGCGCTGGTTTATGGGGAAAAACTGACCTTCTGGATGTTTAGCGATGAACTATCAGCTGCTATAGAAGCCGGGAAACAGGGATTCTCCAACCTGAAAACCATCTTCAGAACGGCCTATGACCTAGGCAGTTACTACGGTATAGACTTTGCGTCGGACAACAGTTACAGTGCCATGGTGGATATTATCATGTGCATCGAGTTTTGTTGCACACCATCAGCCCTGGATGATTACATGGACAAGAAATCCATTGAAGGTGGAAACATCACCCGATGTATCGTGTGTGATCTGGAAGAGAATCTAGGCGGCGAGGCACCCATCTTCAAGCCCTATACTCCAGAGCAAATGGTGGTCATAAACCAGACACTCCAGCGAATGATGAAGGATACCTACAATGAGAATGGAGGGGTCCAACCAGAAATGGTGATAGATATGTCCTGGCTGGATAAGGATGTAAATGCCTGGTGCCGGAAGAAAGGAAAAGAAGCCGCAAAAGCCGTTTCTACCACTATGGATACATTCCGAAAACGTAGTTCTGTGTCGGCATTCAGAGTGGCTACCCTCTGCTACTACCTGTATAACGGCGCACCTGATGCAGAAAAACTCTGCAGGCAAATCTACTATTTCATGGCAGAATACACCTTTCAAGGGCTCATGAAACATTGGGGAGTCAAATATGATCGGCTCTTGAATAAAAGGTATGAGGACAGTCAGCCTGATAAGCCGAAAGTAAACCTGTATGACCAGTTGCCCAAAGAATTTACTCGGGAACAATTGACCGAAATGGTTAAGAAACTAGACTTCAAGACACCTGTGAGGAATTTTACATCGAGATGGATTAAAAACGGATTGTTAAAGCAATCAAAAACAAACAAAAACCTTTACATCAAACTGAAATGATAGAATCTTTTGAACTGGAACGGCTGAAAAGCATTCCTATAGAACAGGTGGCCGAGGCGCTGGGCCTGAACGTGAACCGCCACAAGTGCCTCTGCCCCTTCCATGAGGACAGCCACCCTAGCCTGTCTTTCCACCTGAGAACCAATACGTTCAAGTGCTTTGTGTGCGGGGAAAGCGGGGGCACCATCACTCTGGTGATGAAGGCACTGGGGCTGGAATTCTTCCCGGCTTGCTGCTGGCTGGCACAAACCTTCGGCATCCCCATCAGCGTGGAAAAGGCACCGCGGTTCCGGGATATTCGCCCTAGGACGATACGCCCGGTGCAGAAGCCTGTGGAGCCTGAGAAACCGGATTTGAGCCGACTGTGGCCCTTGCTGCAGAAACCTTCGCTCACGCCGCTGGCACGGGATTTCCTGTTCCGCGAAAGGGGCTACCGGAAGGAAGTGGTGCATTGGCTGAGGATAGGCAGCGCGGGAACCGACCTGCTCATCCCCTACTGGAACCAGCAGGGAGACCTTCTCACCGTACAGATGCGTAACCTAATGCGGAGGCCGGGTGAACCCCGGTTCCGCTTCCCCAGGGGGAGCCAGTGCCAGGTGTACAACCAGCCCATACTTCGCTACCTGAAGGCGGGGGAACCGCTCTTCATCGCCGAGGGGGTGACAGACTGCATCGCGCTGCTCTCCACCGGGCAGAAGGCCATCAGCATCCCATCGGCCACCCTGCTCAAGAGCGGCCAGCTGGAGGAACTGCTGGAGGGGGTGCAACGGCGGCTGTACGGCAGCATCAGCACCCCGCTGAACCTGCAAATGTTCCCAGACAGGGATGAGCCCGGCGAAGAGCTCTTCCATCAGCTGCAAAGCCTGTATCCGCAGATTGTCAGGCATCAGCTGCCCAGTGACTGTAAAGATTTTTCGGACTATTACATCAAGTTGAAACATGGAAATTCTAATTAAACGATTTTACAGAACCAAGCGCATCATAGACAGCGAGGTGTACCTGGACGGGGCACTGTTCTGCCAAGCCAGCGAGAGCACGAACACGCCGCTACCTTGGGGCCGGTTCAAGGTGGTACTGCACCACTGCCGACAGTACCAGCGCGATATGCCCGCCGTGGAGATACGCCCCATGTGCAAGCGCCAGTGGGTGGACCGATGCAAGTACTGCATGAAGCGAGGCCAGATGGTGATGAGCCCCCACCGGAACCTCAGGGGCTACTGCCCCCAGCTGAAGGACGGAAACGGGGCGTACAACCGCACCGATGGTTCCATCATCCTGGGTGAGCGTTTGGTGCCGGGAGTGGTTCTCCACAGTGAGCAGTACTTCACCCGCCTGGTGGAGCGCCTGCAGGAAGCCGGCGGTGAAGCCACCCTCATCATCTGCTGAACTTTAAAAATTAAACAAAATGGAAAAAATAAAACTTACAGAACATTTTACATTAGAAGAGATGGCGCGCAGCCAAACCGCCCGCAAGATGGGCCTGCTGAACGCCCCAAAGCCAGAACACATCGCCTGCCTGAAGGTGCTTTGCCAGCAAGTGCTGGAACCCCTGAGACTGGCCGTAGGAAAGCCCGTCATCATCAACAGCGGTTACCGCTGCTGGCAGCTGAACAAGCGCCTAGCCGGTGCACACAACTCCCAGCATCTGCTAGGCCAAGCAGCCGACATCCGCGTCACCTCCGTGGCCGAGGGCCGGGAATGGTTCGCCTGGATCATGGATCACACCACCTTCGACCAGCTCATCTGGGAGCACCGTAAATCCTCCTACTGGATTCACGTTTCCTGCTGCCCCGATGTGAAGCAGAACCGCCATCAGGTGCTGTACCGGTAAACAACAAAATGAAAAAAAACAATTTAAACAATTTAAAAATTAAACCATTATGATTTTTAACAGATACGAAAAAAGTACTAGAGATGGGATTCATTACTATTTCCCCAACTTTAAGAATTGCATCTTCACAGATCAGCTCAGAAGAGAATTAGGAAGATTAAGATTTGAAGTGCCCTTTTTCTCTCCAGATACTAAGCTTTACCTCCAGCTTTCTAGGGAAAGCCAAGTGATAGCAGTCACCCTTTTCCAACTCTACGCTACCAGCCTAGACGAAGGATTTCCTGAAGTAATCTGCGTAGAGATAGAAGGAGGCAAGTACCTGAAATTCCAGTTCCTGTATTTCTACTTCTACGATTTCTTAAACGTCCTCAACGTGATGTATGAACCCATGGAAGTGGTAAGTAAGGAGGAGGCTTCTAAATACCTTATCCGTATAGATCTGGAATAACGCTGGATACTTAAGAGATAGAATAAGATGGAAAACCAGAGAGCCCATCCTGCAGGAATGCGGGGTGGGTTTTATAACCTCAATTGGGTTCCTCAGTAAATTACAGTTCAATATTTACTTTCCAATATCCTGTCTTGTTGCTGCCTACACGGGTAAGGAGCCCTATTTGCTTCAGTTTGGTGATGTAGGTCTTTACCTGACGTTCAGAAAGCCCTATATGCTCACCAATCTCAGCAGCATTAAAACTTCGATGTGCATGGATAGTTTCAATTACTTCGATAGCTTTCTCTGATAGTTCGGGGAATTTATCGTGCAGTTTATCGTGCAGTTTATCGTGCAGTTCTTCACTTACTTCTCCCTCAGGCTCACTGTAGTTTTCCATTGCCTCCAGCAGACATTGAAGCATAAATTCCACAAATAGCGTACTTTCACCAGCAGCATCACATTTGGCAATAACGCTGTAATACTCCTCCTGATGTTCCTTCACAATCGTCTCAACCGGTATCCAGGAGAAAATACCTTTCCATCTGCTCAGCAGCATGGTCTGCCAGTATCTTCCCATACGACCATTGCCGTCGATAAAAGGATGGATAAACTCAAACTCGTAATGGAACACGCATGAATACACCAGCGGATGTGTCTTGCACGATTTGACCCAATGAAACAAGTCACCCATCAGTTCCGGCACACGGTCAGGCGATGGAGCCATGTGCAGACAGTTACCATTACTATCGAACACCCCTACACCCTCTTGACGATAGCGTCCAGCATTACGAACCAACTGGCTCATCATCAAACCGTGAGCCTTCAGCAGGTCTTTCTCCTTGAAAGCATCCAACTGAGGCATCAATTGGTATGCCTCGATAGCATTCTTCACCTCCTGAATCTCATCGGGAGCCCCCAGCACGTGCTTGCCGTCGATGATGTCTGTCACCTGTTTCAACGAAAGAGTATTGTTCTCGATAGCCAGCGAAGAGTGTATAGTCCTAATCTGATTTTTCTTTCGCAACATCGGTGAAGGCGCATCGTTACCTATGCGCGAATTCAGACTTCCCACTTGCTCGGAAATTTCCGAAATCAGGTGAAGAATCCTCTCGGTGATGTTGAATGGTGGTATGTACATATATATATTACTTGAGGCGCCTTAATTTGCGATTCAAAGCCTATTGCAAAAATACAGAAAAAATAGAAGGATGCAAAAAGATTTTGGGAGAAATTTACTGACTTGTTACTTCTGAATGACTACCCCCGTAACCTGCTCTAGAGCCTCGGTGAGTTTCTCTATCTCATGACTACCCGTAGTAGAAATACGAAGCATGCTCACCCCATACTTCTCCAGAATAGCATCCTTCATCCTGTCCCGATGCTCCTGCTCTGAACCTTCATGATGGTAAGAGAAACCATCCACTTCCACCGCTAGCACAGGACTCTTCGTAACCCTGTTGTAGATAAGGAAGTCCAGATGCGACCGTGCACCCGAAACGAAATTATACTCATCCACATTCAGCAGAGAACGGTCTTGAATCAAGCGGTAAAGCGGATAGTGGCACACCACATCCAGTGCAGCCCATTCTTCATGCGCCGGAAGCACCCTAGAAAGAAGAATGTTATAAGCTATATTCTCCGAGTCGAAAGAAGAAACCTGCCTCTGATTCTCTAGGAACTTCATACGCTTATCCGTGTATTGCTTATAAAGAAAGTCGAAGATGGAATGCAGCTTGCTCTTCACCACCTTCCCCTCATGATACTGCACATAATGAATCAAATCACCAAGATTCGTATTCTCAGGGTTAGAATCATTACCATTGGTAATCAGAATGAACTTATCCTTGGCTCGGGAAACTGCCACATTTATCAGGTTCGGATCATCGCAGAAATCATTGTATGCATTCAGCACGGAACTCATCACAATCACATCCTTTTCCCTTCCTTGGTATTTGTGCACCGTATCCACTTCCAGCCCCTCATGCTGCACCTCTTTGTTGAATAATTTTACCTGACCTCTGTACGGAGTAATCACCCCTATATCCTTCGCCTCGCTCAGTTCTCCATCTAAAAGAGCCTTCAACTCATCCACCTCACGCTGGTTCATGAAATCATACTTCGTAATCCCTCTCACCTGTTCCGAAGCCAGACATCGGGCATGATTTCCCTCTACCGTTTTAACAACCTCCATATAAGGGCCTTCACCCTGAGCATGCGTCATGATAAGCAGATTACCTCCATAAAACTTCTGATTGCAGAAATTGATGATGAGCGGATTACACCGGTAGTGCTCCTTCAGTAGCACCTGAGGCACTTGGGGCATTACTGTAATAACCGATGAAAGGAAACTATGTTTCAATGCATTATAACCTGTCAAATCCTCATACATTTTATTTATCTCACCTATCACTTTGCCTGCCTCTCTATCCACTATATTCCCTAGCTGCTTCATATCGCCCACTATCACCGCATTCCGTGCGCAAGAAAGCGCCAAAGCCCCCGACTCCACAGAAACCTGTGAAGCCTCATCCATGATTAGATAGTCGAACTGATAGCCTCGCAAAGTACCCACAGCAGAGAACGTGGTACTCAGCACCACCGGATATTCCTTAGCCAGTAGGCCATTTCCAGATTTAAGGTCTTGTTCCTGGAACTTCACCCGTTCCTTCTTTCCACCCTCATATTTGTCAAATAAAATGTTCTTGAAAATATCCATAGAGAGCGCAGCCTGACGCTTCCCCAAATCATCTGCCTCAACCTGTTTCAAGTCCTCTTCCAGCCCTGCTATCTCACTTTCTAGCTCCCCTATTTTAGAGAGATAATACATAGCCATCAAGTCCTGTAAAAGATTAGTAGAACCCAGCACATTCACATCCTTCCCAAACCGCTTTAGGAACTTCCGCTTAAAGAAGAACTGCTTTATACTGTCTAGTATTTTCTGGAAGAAATTTAGCTGAAGAGAATTTTCCACCACAGACTCTTGCCTGAGCCATAGATCCATGAGCTCTGCAGAAGAGAGGAGCTTTCGGCCCATCATCCAACTTTCATCGTACTGATTCTCCTGAATAAAATGCTCATGTTCCACACGCAAGTCTGCCAGCATTTGCCTATCCATAGCCAACTGTTCTTGCTGCTGGAACACCACTTGAAGTTTTTCAGTAACCCTTTTCAGCTGAGCCTTTACGTCATCCACATTCTTCAGTTTCCAGGAACTCATATCAGGATAAGGAGGCTGATTTCCCAAGAACGCCTTCTTGTTTTCCGACTTGCCAAACTTGGCTACCAGAAAGCCCAGGCCCTCCTTCTGCAGTTTCTCCTGCACGTTTTCCACCGCAGAATTATTATTGCTCACTATCAGCACCGACTGACCCTGTGCAATGATATTAGAAAGTATATTCAGAATGGTTTGCGTCTTTCCCGTACCCGGAGGCCCCTGAATTACACTAATTTGAGAACTGAACGCATGGTTCACGGCCTGCATCTGGCTCTTGTTGCTACGGAAAGGGAAAAGCCCATTCACCAAACCACCCAGATGTTTTAATCGGTTAGGATTAAGGAACGAACCCATAGCCGAGTCCTCATCTATAAAAGACATCTTCTCATACTTATCGTGGAGCGACACCGGTTCAGCATCCTCTATTTCTATCCTATCTGTTTTAGAAACCTCAGAAAGGTAGTTGAAAATCCTTTTAGAACCCCCATCCTTCAGAGCCGAAGTTCTGAACCTGACTTTACTAGCTGGATACTCCCCTATTACATTATTCTTATAGATAAACCTATAGTATTTAGACAGATAGTGCGTAAAGAGCAGCACCCGTTCAGGAACCATCAGATTACCAGCCTCGTTATATATTTCAGTCTGGTCTATGTCCACCTCCGTAGGATTTTTCAGCTCCACCAAGTCATACCCATAAGGATACCACTTACTACCACTTTTATACGAGACCCACCATTTCCCATTCTTATCTTGATAATAGGAATGAATACTGCTGGTTTTAGGTTCTCCCTTTAGCAGGAGCATGGGTTTTTCAGTCATAAGTAACTAGAATATAATTAGTTTTAAAGCTGCGCAAAAGTAGTAAAAGTTTCACACTTGGCAAAGGAATGCTTGTTTCCAAAAAGAGAAATTTTGAGTAAGGACTTAAAGATTTTGTCAAAAAATATAGGACTTTGCAAACTAATCGGTTAACTTTGCAAGACAAAATTATACTTAAATCTCACGAGAAATTTTAATGAAACACATATCTATTCGCGTAGCATGGCATGACAGAAAATGGAATGGAACAGTTTGTAAATGTCCTATTCAAAACACTTTTTGCATGCAATTAAAAAGGATTGCTGAAGATAAAGATGCTAATAAAGAAAATTCTGTAGCTTGTAAAGAATGGGGAAAGCTCAACCAACAAGAAATGCCTGTTTGTATAGCAGAAGCTGGAGGTTTTATGAATGCCAATAAATATAAACGGGTATTTACACATGTCTATTCAAAAATACCAGATTACCCTCATACTGCTCTAGAGCCTACAGAAGACGAGGTTCCTGCTTTTTCTTTTTATGGAACTCCATATCGATATATGCTATGTGAAAATGAGAAATGGCTGAACGAAAAGTATCCTAACCTACCCAAGGACGAAAAGAACCCTCATTCTCCCTGGATTTTTGGATTTAAGAGACAGAGAGCCATTTTGAAAATATTTAGAGAACAAATCGTAGAAAATCAATCTTTGGTTGTATTTTATACAAAAAATGGTAATCCTATAGATGAAGAATGTCAGCGTTTAATCATTGGTTTGGGCAAAATATCTTCTTTATTTCCAATAGGAGAATATAAATCTAAAGCTGATTATACTTATCCGTTTTGGGATATAAAAATGTCTCATACCATTCGTCCTAATTTAAAAGAATCAGATGGTTTTTTGTTGCCATACCATGAGTATTTAGCATTAGATGAAAACGAAGTGCTTGAAAAGACTGGAAAAACAAAAGACAAATGTATTGATGAGATAAAACTTACTCTGAATAAGTTAGGAGGTAGCCAACAAATGCTTGACCAATTATCATACGGATGCGAACATGTTGACAACCATAATATGCTTATCATTCTTAATGCTGCAAGGTTTTCATTAGAAAAAGTTATCGAGCATAATTTAGTCGGTGGCGACTGGCAACGTCAATTGAGATGGATTGACGATCAAATTGCAAAGGTAAAGGAACAAATGGGTCCATTCCCCGCATTTGCAGAGGCATTACGGGTTGCAGGTTTCAACTACTCTTATATGATTGAACAGGATCTTCGGAATATGGGATTTTGTAAACCTAAAGATAATCCATGGCTACTATTCGAGAAGTTGCTTTCAGGTGAACTTGCAATAGACAAAACTGCATATACTCATCATCTTAAAGAATATAGAATAATATGGGAATCAACAGGTAGCAAAGTAAAAAAGTTTCTACAGTTACTATCTCGTATTAACCTTACTGATGCACAAATTCGGAATATTTATAATAATGAAAATTCTTATCAATCTGTAGAAGATAATCCATATATTCTTAGCGAAGATTGTAATACTAACATTCCTGCAGACATCATTACAACAGAAATGTTGGATGAGAGTTTCATGAAAGACCCATCTATCCAAGGGAATTATCCCCCTTTGGCACCTTCTTTAGTTGAATCGCCAATTGACAAAAGAAGAATAAGAGCACTTATTGTAAGAAAACTAAAAAATGCTCTTAATGAAGGTGATACATTATTATCTGAAACTGAAATTGTAGATTATCTTGAAAATTATCTCGATAAAAAAGATAATATCGCTTTTACAAAGGGATATCTCGATGCTCACAAAGATTTCATTAGTGAAAAACTGAACTACATACAAAGTGATAAAGGTGAGGTCGCACTGCAATTAGTTGATTATACAGAAAGAGAAGAAGAAGTTTCAAAGAAATTCATCGCCCGTTCAAAAGCAAAAACAAAGAAAGAGATAAAGGAAAACTGGGAGGTAATTGTCAAATCAGTCATTGACAACTTCGACAGTTCAAATAAACGAAGTATGGAAGCCATTAAGGATCAAGCACGAGCTTTAGACATTATGGCTAATTATAAGTTGTCTGTTCTAACAGGTCCTGCAGGAACAGGTAAGACCAAAGTGGTAGAAGCTTTTCTGAAATCTTCTACAATAAGGAATCAAGGAGTTTTGTTATTGGCACCAACAGGAAAAGCACGTGTTAGATTGGCCAAAATGGCAGGTATTGAAGCATTCACAATAGCTCAATTCCTTGTGTCTCAGAACTGTTTTAATCCTGTTACAATGACTCCACAATGGACAGTGGGAAAGTCCAAAAGGTATAGTGCAGCTTCCACTATTATTATAGATGAATGCTCTATGCTCACTATTGATGACTTCTATTTTGTTTTTAAGGCTTTGTCATTGTCTTCAGTAGAACGAATCATTCTCATTGGAGATCCTTATCAGTTACCTCCTATTGGCCCAGGTCGTCCTTTTGCTGACTTATGTAACTACCTTGAAAAAAATAGACTTAATTCTCTTGCTCGATTAAATATAGTTGTACGGACTACGACAAAAGGAGATTCCGATATTCTTAAACTAGCCTCATGGTTCTCTGGAATGAAACCAGACAAATCAGCTGATGACATTTTTAACAAAATGGCTTCAGGAGATCTTGATAACGATTTGTCTGTTTATACTTGGAAAGAGACTGACGATCTTCGCGAAAAATTGTGTGATGTTTTGTCTGCCGTTTTTGGAGTTAATAAAACAATCCTTCCTTCACATATAGAAAAGTTACTTGGAATTGACACCTATCATCTTGATAACACCTTTATAAACCCAGAAGTACTTGAATCTTTCCAAGTATTGTCACCTGTAAGAAATCCAATCTGGGGAACTCTCTCTATAAATAGTATCCTACAAGATATTCTTTCTATTCCAAGTCCTAGTAAAAAGAGCATAGTAGTAGGTGCCCAAAAAATATATGCGAGGGATAAAGTCATTCAATTAATAAATGAAAAAAGAGAAGCATTTAAAAATGGCAATAAATATTCAGAGCAGCTTTCTAATGGACAGATTGGATTCGTTAGAGGCAATCCTAGAGGTATTGCAAATGTAGCTTTTGTTGGGCTTCCAGAAGTTACGTTTGGATTCAAAAGCCAAGATACTGAAATGAAAGAAGCATCTATCGAACTTGCGTATGCTATTACCATTCATAAAAGTCAAGGTAGTGATTTTGATACAGTTCTAGTAATTTTACCCAAAACTGGCAGATTACTTTCAAGAGAATTGATATATACAGCTCTGACTAGATCTAAAAAACGCCTCATATTATTTGTTGAAGAAGACACAAACTGGATAAAGTCATTGTCTGCCCCTAACAAGTCTGTAGTTGCATTAAGGAATTCAAATCTCTTTGGCAGTTACGCTGTAAGAAAGAAAGAAAATACCATCCCTTACGTGGAAGGCTTAATACATCAAACAAAAAATGGTTTGTACGTTAGGAGTAAATCAGAAGTAATTATTGCTAATGAAATTTTTAATAATAAAATAGAGTTCCTTTATGAAGAGCCCCTTAAGTTAAATGATGGGAAAATATGTCTTCCTGATTTTACTTTTGAATCAGAATCTGGTGATATAATTATTTGGGAGCATCTTGGCATGCTTAAACTCCCAAATTACAAACAACGCTGGGAAGAGAAACTCCGAATGTATGAAGAAAATGGTTTTGTTTTAGGAGAAGACCTATACACTACAGAAGACAGTGAAGATGGTGCTATTTCAACACCTAAAATTATTGAAGTTATCAATAAGATAAAAGAAAGGATGGAAGACTAGAAAATTTCTGAAATTGTTTTTTCTACTTCCATCCTAATAGTTCAGTCTGTTTTACCAATCACTCATCCCATATTCAAAAGTATCGTAAAGGCTTCCTGATGATTCTTCGTATGGGGAAGATGTAGTATTTGACGGATTTTAATTGTTTTTTGGCACATGAATACGGGGCCTTTTCTTTTTGATGTTCTTGCGTTCCATCATATCATTAATAGAACGTTTAAATTCAAAAAGAAAAATATCGGTTATCTTTTTATTAGAAACACCCTTCATAGGGATTTGTTTTCCTCGTACTGCATAAAACAAGAATGGATAAATAAGTTTACCTAACTCCGAACAACTTGATAATTTTAAACAGCGTTTCACATCATCTTCACCCAATTTTCCCCAACCAAAATTTTGGGACAAATCATGGTTGCCGAATATACGCATAGCTGTATAAAGGGAACACGGAGTCTGGTCTTTAAACAGAATTTCCATCCCATTCTCAAAATTAATGCTATTTTCTTCAAAATACTCATAATATTGATATTCAGAATCGAAAGTATTAGTGCCCTCATTCATTAGAGGTTTTACATCTTGGCTTGCAAGTTCAGTTTTTACTTGAGCGGCTTCTACCATAGGCATGGCTTTTTGAGGTTGATAGCTATCTCCTGAAGTTTGAATGTCAACGGCATTCTCATCAATTCTGACTTCGTATAAACCAGATGTACTAGTATACACATTCGCAACCTGGTGTGTTGTTACAAAAGTGTTTGACTCAATAAAATTACTTTTATTGAAAATTACTTTCTCAATATCATCAGAATTGAAAAGAGCAACTGAAGGACATTTTTTATTGGCAATGCCACATAACTTATTAATCTCAATAAGATTCTCATAACCATAACTGTCAGGATGTGGTAAGAGAACAAATAGATAATCGCAAGCCCTACTGACAGCCACATTTAGAATGTTACGGTTGTTGAGCATTATTCTATCTGCTGCGACCTTAATACCAGTAGGTGGATTTAGCACGGTTAAAATTATATCGCATTGGTCGCCTTGAAAGCCATGAATAGTACCCACCAATATATCTACATTAGAAGGAATATCTGTTCGCTGCTCTATCATTTTATTGATAAGCTGAGCTTGTGGAGCATAAGGACATATTACACCAATTCTTACATTCTTATTCACTTGAGCTTTTGCTAGATACGCACACATCTCAACAGAAAAAATAGCCGAATATATATGTACGTTACTACCTTGCAATTTCTTTGCACCGTAAATACTATCGAAGCGTTCCACTCTGAAAGGTATGAAATTAACTTGCTCTGCTTTTATACTTCCAGTTGAAAGATTACGGGAATCCATCAACGTTCTATTATGTTTCAACTTGCCGTTATAGCAGTATTCACTATATAATTTACCTATAGAAGGAAGTGAACGGTACTGAGTTCCAAGTTTTTCTACATTGAATTGGATAGGGACAGTTTTAGGGTTCTCGAAATTATCCAATTGTACCATTGTATAGATGTTTTCTCCCACCCATCCTTCTTCTCTTACTATCGGAGCAATTTGGAGAGGGTCACCTGCTACTATAATTTTTGTATTAAGTTTATATATCGCATAAACAATTTGAACTAACGGAATCATTGATGCCTCATCAACAATAATGAAATCCCATTTAATATCACGAAGCAATTCATGTTCCGGGGATTGTGTAAAACCATCATACGGAAGTCGAGCCATCGTAGAAACTATACAGCACTTATCCTTAGTATAAAGTTCACTTGCCCGATCTATAAGAGCACCACTGATTTCTATAAATTCTTCACCAGTAGCAACAAATCGCCCTAGCCAACTATAGTTACCTTTTGACGTTTCTATAAGTTTTCGTGTAAGCACATCGCAAGCCTTATTTGTTGGAGTAAGTACCAAAACCTTGCAATAATCTAATTCCATTTTGTGACGAATGATTTCCGCAAGGCGTGTAGTCTTACCTGTTCCTGGAGGGCCAAATACAAAACTTAGATTATCGTTCAAACCATCTCTGAAATTGAAGTCATCCTCGTAAGGTAAGTTTTCAAATTCATTTTTCAGTTTATGCATGATTTCAACAGGACTGTTAACATCAATCACTGCTTTCGAACATCGTGACCAATCTATCTTGTCTATCAGTGCCACATCACTTGCTTTAGCCTTCACCCTTAGAGTAAAGTCTTTAACATTAGCCACTTCAAAGTCAAACGAAATGTCGTCTCTATTGAAGAATGTGAACTTTACTGCGAAATTACCAAGATCCTCAATCCATATCGGAATGTTTCTTGAAGGATTCGTCAACTGATATATTCTGTCTGAACCTTCTTCTTTACGAAAACGCTCAAAAGTAATCTTCACACTATTCCCGTTACCTACAGATTCAGATGAAGAATCGTATTCCAGTTCCAGCAAAGTTCTAAACCAAATTTTAGAATACTTCTCCAAGTCGTTTACCTGCACACGTTTGTTTTCTTCCTCAATCCTTCTGTTAGCTTCATCGGCCAATTTTTGCGTAATGTCACTTACTCTTTCATCTTGACTTCGTTCCACTTTTGGTATGCGCTCAGGGTATTGGTTGGTTGATGAAGACATCTCCCCCAAGTTCGTTTTACGCTGATCCGAATAACCTGGCTTGTTATCTTCTGTGGATTCAGTATATGACTGATTAGGTATAGGCTGTCGTGTAGAAACTGTTTCTTTTAACATTTTTTCTTCATACGCTTGCTTCCATACACGAAGTTGTTCTGCAGAAGTAATGCCAAGGGCTGCTGCTGCTCTCCCTAACTCATTTTGAAAAATTTGGCTATCTGTTGCACCTAATTCTTTTAATGACTTTGTTTTCCTTTCAATGCCCAACAATTTTATAAGGTGATAGTCTATCTTGTACTCAGCATCTTCCAAGTCTTCAAGATAAATATCGGAAAGTTTATACTTTTTACCATCTGAAAGATATAACCATTTTCTGTTAAATAACTGATTGTACAAGGTTGTTGGTATTTCTTTTGTATGAGGAGAATAATAGAAATAATGGAATGTGGTAGTCCAATACAGATCCAAGTTCTCAATTTCAGAAAGCCATTCCCATAGTACTTTAGACGTTTCTATCCCTCTGTTTTCTACATTTTCAAAACCATCCAGTGAATAGTCATAAAAATGACAAGTTGTATATTTTATAGAAAGCCGTTCGGCCTCTTGAAAGTCAAGTAAATACTTTTCCTTCTTTAATATACGAGGATGCTTTGCAACTCCAAGTTGTTGGACAAAATTGTGAAAATCTTGAATGGAGTATTTATCAATAAAATTCTTGTATTTATCTACTCCAATATAATTTTGATTTTTGCCAAAATATTGTTTCAGTGAAATTGAATTTTCGTATAAGTCCTGTGCTAAATAGAAACTAGCATCTTCATCCACTAGGAGCAAATTCTTAGCTATTATATTTATTTTATCTTTTTTCTCATTTTCATTATTTATCTTAGATAAATAGTCATATACCAAGCATAAATCATCACAGATCTCATTCTCATCTAAATAATCAACCTGCTCATGTTTCTTTAATATTACACTTTGGATGTAATCCCATGAATCAGGCTCTTTCAGTCCTAAATCATCTAAGAATGTCTTAGTTTCCTTTTCTTTAAAATACTCTGGTGAAACAAATAAATAATCGTCAATTTCAGTAACCAATGGCAAATAAACATTTAGAGAGCCATTTCTATTATAAGGTCTTTCCCATGTACCTTTTGTTGTGAGGATAATAGGACTTACACAGAAGGGAGTTTCTTCTACATTAAGTTTTGAATTTGCTTGTGGCTTCCATAACTTAACCTGCTCGTGACGAAGATGATTATAAAGCCTCTTAGCCCACTTTAAACCATGTTTCTCCATGAATTCAGGAGTGATTTCAGAAGCAAGGTCTTTACCATCATATACATTTATTCCTAGATCTTCCAATATGCTCTGAACATATTTCTGTGTGCAAAGTTTTTGCGTATCTTCACGCAAGAATGTGTATGAAATGTTGTCACAAGATATGTTATTTTGATGCAACATCTGGAGTTGATTGTCATCAATGACACTCATCATTGATATAGGACGACATATCAGTGCTCCTTTGTGTGATATATATCGATTTCCTCTACCAAGTAAAAGTTTATTCTCTCTTATAACACTTATATACTTGTTTCGGAAAATATTATCTTTAGGCCAAAATTCTTTCTTAGGTATAAAGTTAAATATGTTTTCAGTAACAAGCAGGTGATTGATCTTATTACCATAGTCTCTTAATATTGGTAACGCATTAGCTGCTAATTCAGCAATAAAGCTTTTAAATTGGTCATTAAGCTCATCTTCTTTCAGTTGTTGACGACTATCTACCAGAAGAAATGGTGCATGAACAATGCAATGCAGATTGAAATTTTCAGCTGTCGGGAAGAAACAGAATACTTTGCCTTCTATTTCATCATCCAAATCACCATTGTCTTTCAAGAAATAGCCAACAGAAATATATTGTTTTGACTCAACACCATTTTCATCTTCTACATCAATGTCCTCCGTAAACATGTGAATCTTCTTAACACTACCATTGTTTCTCACAGAAATTAACTCATGTTTGATAGAGCCACGCTGATGTTCATATAAGACATTTTTAGCATAAGTGATTGGATTCTCACCGGGAATATCAATTGTTACCCTTTTCAGGTGATGCAAGAATAAAATGGGATTTTCTAGTTTCTCCAGTCTGTCAACAATCTCATTATAAGAAGTGTAAGGGGATGTAAAAGGAAATACAAAAACTGTTTCTCCATTTCTCCTACCTGGGAAATCATCCTCTAACATCGTAGGGATGATATACTTTTCTATCTTAAACCAAAACTTGTCATCATAAATATAAGGAGTATTAGTATATTGAAATACGGCTTTAAAACCAACACCAAACTTACCTATGGTGTTCCCTTTTGAGTCTTCTTTTGTGGAAAAACCAACCCCAGTAATAGCATTGATATGACCTTTCTTTTCGGAATCATAAACTGATACAACGGAAAACTGAATTTTTCCGTTATGGCGAAAAATGAGACGATTGTTTTCTAACTTAAAAACAGCTTCGGTAGCTTGTGCATCATCTGCGTTTTGGAGAAGTTCATAAACGAAGTGAGCTTTTTCTTTATATTTGTCTGTAACACTTGCCCAAAATCCCCTAAAATCAGGGCGATCAAGAGCGTTGGCAACTAAAACCCTGTCATTGTGAAGAAGTTCAAAGTTTCCAAGTTCTTCAGGAGTTAGATTTGGATTCATAATCAATCTATAGGATTAAATTAGTCTTTGTTTCTGTTTTATATAAGCCTATGTAAACCACACAATTCTATTATATATTATATTATTTCAATAGACTTTTATTTCTTCAAATGTTTATCTAATTTCACTTTCTCTCTCACTCCATTAGGAAATACAAAAGCCATATCAGCTTTATTGAATTCAGCTTTAGCCTTGTGAACTATCCTGTGGAAATTAGGGCTTAAGATGATGATGTTTTCTGCATCGTTGTTTAGGGATTTCATAAATGGATCTAAATGATGAGATTCTACCACTTGACAACCATATTCCTCTCCTATCCTCTCTCCCGTAACCTGACATCGGTAATCATAAAGTTTCTTCAAGGAATCACCTATACTCTTATCCAGTTTCCTGTATTTCACAAATGCCTCACGAGCTACCACAGTAGCAGTAGGGTCAACTAAAGGAGTGTAATCTTTCTCAAAATCGTATTCTGGCATCTTGATAAGTTCTTTTTTCATTTCTGCGTCTTCTTCAAGGGTAATACAATCCATTATAAAGATATTGCTGAAATTAGTGGAACTTAATACAATGTATTCCCTCTGCCCCTCTGGAATAATGATACGTGACCTATCTCCTTTCTTTTTAGCAGCCTGAATAGGATCAACATACATTTTTGTACGATAGAAAATTTCCTGAAGCTTCAGAGCAAAAGGTGTGTTACTTGAATAACGGAATTGGATTATGTCACTATGTCCAGGATGTGCTCGTTGATTAAATCCTTCATTATTTAAATCCACATCATAAAGCTGACCACCTAAAAGAATCTTTGCCTGGACAGTAGAACCATGATAAAGAAGTTCATCACAAAAAAGCTGGAAGAACTTATGATATATCTTTTCTATGGTAATTCCTTGATATAATACAGATTTATCTACTACTTTCTTATACAAGAAATCTTTAGCTTCTATCTTTTCCATAATTAATCTATTAAACTAGAAAACACCTCTACTCAATATACCCTTCTTGCTCATAAACTTTATGTTCCCTATTAATTAGGTTCACTAAACCCTGAAGCCTTTCATCAGTAACTTTCATGTTTGAGAACCTGCTATATTGAGAATCATAAAGCTTTCTATTACCGTTTTTTATCCGTTCTTCTATATCCTCTGGAATAAAGAATGAACTCCTTTCAGGGCCTAGAGAAGAATAAATTTCTGTAAGAAATATATTTACACCAGCTAAATCGAAATCTCCAAAATGAAGGTACTTATTGGGAAGCAGACTAAGCCACTTAATCAAGTCTCCATTCTGAGGATATCGGGAAACAAATAGCACCTTACCGAAATCTTTAAATAAGTATTTCTGCCTGGAAATACACCTGAAATTTTCAGCATTCTCTACCCCTACTACTAGTACATCTTCTGGAATCATGAAATGATGAAAATCATAGATGTAAAGAAATGAACCTTCCAGTGGCTTTATCTGAAAAGACTCTCCACATAGTATAGCTGGTATCTCTTCATAGGAATTGACTAGAAAACCTGTCATGGTTCTCTGCTTGCGCATTTTACTATCACCTGCTACTTGTACCAGTTCTGCTCTGGAAACTCCTTCTCCTTGCTCTAGGACAGTCAAGGCTTCTTCTATATCTTTAATATCATAATTCATGGAGATAAATTCTCGCAGCTGCTTTGAATCGGCTACACGATAACTTATTCTGCTACCATGACTTATTGAGATTAGTTGATGCTCTTCCTTAAATATGTCAGCCCATGATCCTTTCAGTTTGCTTGAAGGGATAACAGCTTCATTAATAAGTTCTAGCAGCAATCGAAGATTGGCAGGAGTCAACTTTTTCATAGTTATTTAATACTAATCAGTGGTACAATTTGAGTATCCGATTTACCGTTCTTGGTAAGTAAATAGGTATACTTATAATCACTCACATTATAGGTAGTGGGAGAAGAATTGAGCAGGTAAATGTCACGAACATTGGCAAAGTTCAAGATTCCTTGCACATTAGATGGGTGCAATTTTCCTATCTCATCCATCATACAGTGTAACTTGAAATCTCCAAATCTACGAGACACTTTTTTCTTGAACACACTTATCAACATGATATTCACCATGGCTTTAACCAGTACGTCGGTTCCATCACTACCCACGTTGGAAATTTTCTCTATCCAACCCGTATCATTGTCATTCTCTTTAATACGGAATTCCAGTCGGAAAATATCTGACAAAGTAAGTCTTTCCCTATGAGGCTCATCATTCAATAGTTTTACTAATCTAAATAGATAATCTACTATCTGATCACGAATCTCATTCTTTGAATCCATATCCGTGAACAGGTTCTGCTCTTCCCCTAAATTATATTGGTTATCTTCTACAAACTTATTGATCTTATTCAGCAACTGCATTAAAGGATCACTACTAGGACGAGACTGCAATTCAATGGCTTTTATCACCGTAGCATACTTTCTCTTTTCATTGAAATCATTATTAATTTCATGAATGACTGTATCAATCTCACTATCATGTTTTTCAATGTCGGAAACCTCTTTTGAAATGCGCTTTAAAATAGAGGAGTAATGATCACTGACACGATTTTGGTATTCTACTATCTTATTCTGAGTAATAAACTCATCTACATTTTCTGCAAATTCCATGTAATCTGAATCACAAGACAATTCTACTTTAAAATGGAATGTATTCTTGGATGAGAAATTACTTTTAAAATTATTGACTGCTTGTCTAAAGGTATCTATTTTCTCTTTTGCAGAGTAAACGGTAGATTTAAGTTCACCCAAAATCTCACTTCCCTCACGTGAAGTGTTTTTCTGACCTACAGTTGCTAGCTGTTCTGGACAGGAGGAATCTACAGTTCTATACTTATCTGTTTCAGACAAAAAATCATTCAGTTTTTCTATCTTGTTTGTTTGTAGGTTAACTTTTTGACTAGCTTCAGATTTTTGTCTATTCAGTCTATCACGCCTTACTTCAAACTGACTGTTTAACCCATTAAGTTTATCGTTAAGACTTTGCTTTTGCTGATGGAATTCATCCTCATGAGAAAACAGTTCCTCCGTATCCTTTATATAACTGAAATAATGTTTTGCATTGTCATTTATAAATTTCAGCTCTAACTTTAATCTTTCTATTTCTGCATCAACTACTGCAAGCTGCTTGGTATCCACTCCTTTTTCAGCCAAAGCACTTTGCTCCTGAAGTTTATATTCAGCTATTTTATTATCGTATTCCTTCTGATGAATATCTTTTTTACTTTCCTTATTTTTCTCTTCTTCCTTTCTTTCTCTTTCTAATTCATGTTTAGAATCATCATAAGCCTTATCCGCCTCTTTAATTTTACGGTCACGTTCTGACTTTTTCTTTTTTAACTCATCTTCAATGTCACCTTTATTGTGATGGAATTCATCCAGCTGTTTGTTTAAACGATTAAGCTCTGCCTCTCTCCACTCATCTTCTTCTTTTTTCAAGCGTTCTATTTCATTCTGTTGGTTCTTAATAGAAGTAGGCAAAACCCAAAGCAGGTTCTCTATTCCAGACAAATCAGCAGTGAGTTTAGATACTTTTTTCCCATAATCTGTTTGAACAGACTTTATCTCTTCTTGCTCATGCTGTCTAGAAGAACTAATATTTTGATTTAACTGATTTATCTGTTCCTCCAACTGCTTTTTTGACTCATTTAGCTCATCTGGTTTTCTTACTTTAGATACAACATCCTTTAAATCAATATTCACACCAAACAAGCTATCTCCCATACCATTATTTGGCGCAATACTTGGATTTAATTCTGTATTATAAAGTATGTTTTCCTCATCAGCTATTTTACCTATGTTATGTTGCCAACCAGGTCGGTTTGCTTCAAGCCACTCATAAAAAGAGCCTGAATAATGCTTCAGTAATTCTTCTATTTCATTTACCTGTATCTGAAGATTATTCTTTTGAGATTCATACCCTTCAATTTCTTTTTGATGTAAACCCTTTATATCTTTAATTTTTACCTCTGATTCTTTTATTAAAGACTCTTTTTTATTTTTAGTATCAGTTTTTTTATGTTCATACTCTGTCTGCTGATCTTTCAAAATCTGCAATTCCTGTTTACAATTCTCTATCTTATTTTCATTAGGATGTGCATATTGGGTTTTTGTTATCTGAGTATTTACACTTATGATTTCATTCTTTATGGATTCTAAACGTTCTTCTATAATGGATATAATTTCTTCATATTGAACATTAAGTGCTTTCTTCTTCTCATTACACACATTTAAAAGCTTTTCAGATTTAGCATTAACTTCACTGCAATAATTAATCCAAGCTTTTTCTATTTCATTGCATATTTCATCTAAAGCTTCTTTTGCCCGTTTCCGAAGTTGGTTATACTTTTCTGTAATGCTATCATATTCTTTAGTCAGACTGGTACGCACTTCCTGCTCACGAATCAAAGCTGATTCCACTTCATTTTTCTTTTCATAACGAGCCACTATATTTCCTATATTTAGAATTTCATATTCTTGGCGTTTTTTCTTAATCTGATTCAGCTTATCTTGAAAAACACCAATCTGTCTATCTAATTTTTGTTTCTCATCACTAAACTTCTTTTCTTCCTCCTTCAAAAGCCTACTAAAGCGTTCCAATTCTGAGTTCAATCTATTCAATTCTTCTCTAGCTGGTAATAGTTCTTCACGGTCTCTTTGCTCTGCGTAATTCAATTCCTTACAGAGTTCGGTGATTTGTGCCTGCGAGAAACGAACATTATGGTAATTGGAAATTACCTTGTCTGCTTGACTCCTTACTGGAACTACTCCATTTTTATTCTTTTTAGACCATAATTCTATATCTCTGTACTGCTGTTCAAACTGAGCAACCTGGGTTCTATAAAAGTCTAATTTAAGTTCAACATCCTCATCATTCATTGAACGGATAATGGTATCCTTAATGAAATCTGCATCAAGTTTGCTATTTAAGAAAATGTTCTGAATAGTTCTAGGGATATTCTGGTATTTAGAACTTTCTGATATGGCAAATTTATGGAATTCAGATGGTACATTATGCTTATTTCCAAAAATAATATCCTTGAACTCTTCGTATTTTTCTACTATACGACTCACTTTATGTCCGTCTGCATTTACTTGTGCACGGATTTGACTCCAGTCTGAATACGGAGTATTATCAGCACCAATAAAGTATTCACGTTTATATGGAGCATCTATGAACCGGAAAGCAGTTCGTCTGGAACGGTAAGCCACAGCCATGTACTTACTCTCATCGTGCTGAACTTCATAGATGATATAGGAATAATCGTGAGTCAAATAAAATTCATCAAAATTCTTTTTCTCCTTTGGAATTCCCAAACGGAGTTTATCAGCATTATAAAAGAAAAGAATGGCACGGAGAATAGTACTTTTTCCTACCCCCTGGGTTCCTATGAAATGCACATTACCATCTAAGCGTATTTCTGCATAAGGAATATGAGCACTTTCTACAAATATAATCTTACTCAGGTATCTCATCTTTATATTCTTCTGATATGTTTAAACTATCTACCATGCTCTCTATATAATGAAAGGCAGAGGTTACCTTATAAGTACCATCAACTTCATTTTCCAGTTCACAGAAACTTAGGTCGGTCAATTCTTTGACTAACTTTTCCACTATTTCCTCATAGTTCATTTTCTCTTTAAATAAAGATTCTGCTTTCTCCTTTAGTTCCAAATCACTGTTGAACCTAACTAATATGTCAGCAGGCCTGAATTCAAAACCAGGAGCAAAAGTAGAATTGAAGGTTTTAAGGAAATCCAGATAATCTATCCATTTCAGCATTTGCTCTAATTTTCGCTGAACCTCTGCTTTAATTTCCTTTCTGGAAAAATAATAAAAGCCGTCACCTTGCTGCAATAGAAAACCTACGCCCTGAAAATACTTTTCATATTCATCAAAATTATCCTCAATAGCATCGTACAACCTTTTATTTAAAGGATTGACACTATTCGAAGAAATAAATCCTCCTTTACTGAGTATATTGAATATATCTTCTGTGTATTTCATATTTATATTATTTCGGATAGATTAATGGATAAATTATATTTTCATCTTCTGCCTCATTATTGCTGATATCCAATAAAGAACTGAACTGAGAGGCTATCTGGCAGAACAGTACTAACTGCTCCTCACGGGAAACTTCTTTATGATAAGGATAAGTCTTAAGAAAAGCATAAAGATCACGTTGCTGTGCCTGAAAAGCACTGTGAATCTCATTTTGATCTAAAACTTCTATGGTTTGTGAACTACTTTCTAAGAAACTAGCATCAATGGAATGCTTTTCTTGTTTACGTTTCTTTCCACTCAATTTATAGTCTGCAACCACTTTTTTCAAAACATCTAGATAAACATCATCGTTTATCAAGCTGGATAAGGATAGTTTTAACGGATAAGTGGGACGTGTTTCCATCCAAACAGGATTTATATTTGAAACCACCTCCCTTATATTTGTATATTCTTCAATGGTAACCTGATCTTTTAGATACTTCAACTGACGGATTTTCTTCAGCAAACGATTTTGATATTCTATCAAACCCAGATAGTTTATAACCTGCCTATTTATATCTACCAAATTGTGGTAAGATTCGTTTAACTGATATTTTACATCTGCTATCACATCACGCATTTGCACATCCATTGCTACTCTAAAGAAAGTAATTTGATCCTTATCAATAATACTTTCACAAGTATGGATGAGCTTTGAAATAGCATCACGCTTCTCATCTAGTTTCTGGAGTTTCTGCTTTTTTATCAGGTAATTAGGTTCATTCTTGTAGGTATTATCTACATTCCTTTTTAGATCTATGACATTGCGTACAGTGATAAGGCTTATGTTTTTTAGGATTCTCCTTACATTACGGAGGTATTCATTTTTTCGTTTATCATTATTTTCTTTAAGGTAGTAGTCTATGTTCTCATTCAAAGAATCTATATAGTCATGAATAGAAGAAACATTTATTTCCTCATTGACTTGAAGCACATCCTCAAAGAAACGCAGATAGACATCCTCCAGTTCCAAAAAGTTTCCAGACTCTCGGATTACACCTACATCAATAAGATACTGAATTCTCTGTTCCTTATATTCTATCAATTCCATTGCATAGCTTTTCCTAAAGCTTAATGATTTACGCTTTTGGAACATTTCCTGCAAAAGAGTTTTCTCTCTATTTAGCAGCTTTATCAGATCATCTACAGAACGAATGACTTGTGCCATCTTTTAGGCTCTATTTTTATTAGGTTAAGGTTTTTGCAAATTTATAAAAATTAGAATTCTCATACAAAGTGTTTTTACAATTTTAGGGTTTAATCCTAATATGCAAACAAACTGAAATTAATATTTCCAGCTATTATATAATTTTTAAATGCAAAGGTACTTTGCATTTTTGCCAAAATACGTCAATCTGAAAAATATTTTGTTAAAAATTAGAAGGAATTTTTCCCCTTTTATAAAAAAAATGCCCCACCGCGTGGTGGGGCACTATGACATGCAACGAAAGGGTACCATTTGCGAAATGCAAATTATACGATTCACTTGCAAATATAAAATATCTTTCTGAAATCTACAAAAAAAACAGCCCCTCCCAACTGGAAGGAGCTGTACCCCTGAAAGGGGATTGGCTGGAAACCTCTTGGATTCTTATTTTGTAAGAATACTCAGATGCTGCAAAGATAAGAAAAGTTTTGAAGATTGAAAAAAAAAAAATCAGCTCCTCCACTGGGGAGGAGCTGCAAACATTTTGTTGTTTGGTTCCGCAAAGTGGCCTTCGAATGGTTATATTTCTTTTCTGCAAACTTACAAAATAAAAATGAGAAATTAAACAAACCCACAAAAAAAATACAGCCCTGTTTCACAACAGAACTGCATCAGTGAGAATTTAAATATATTTGCTTAATAAAAAAAAGATGCTGCAAAGGTACGCTTTATTTCTTCCCTGCAAAATAAAAAAGGAGAAAAATGTGCGTGATGCTTAAAAAAAACTTCGTGATGCTTAAATTTCAGCAAGGTTACAAGGGGACAGGTCCCATGTAACGTAAGCAGCTTAAGTGCATAGAGCCCAGAGCCTTATCTTTACGTTACATGGGACCTGTCCCCTTGTAACCTTTAGCTGTTTTTCTTGTTCAGTAGTTTATAGCCCACTGCCAGTAGGATGCCCACTACAGCTAGTATGGCTGCCACCAGGAAGGCTGCGGTATAAGAGCCTGTGGAGGCAAGCAGGCGGCCACAGGTGGAGGGCCCGAAATAACCGGCAATGGCAAAGCCTATGAACATGATACCATAATTCACGCTGTTGTGACGGATGCCAAACTGATCGGCAGTGAATCCGGGATAGACTCCCATCAAGGCTCCGAAACAGACTCCAATGACTGAGACGCCCAACATAAAGAGTAAGGTATCTCCTGTTCCTACCAGGAGTAGTAAACCTAGACCTGCAAGTTCCAGCACGAACGCACCAAACAGCACGGTGACGCGTCCGAACTTATCGGAAAGTGTACCTGCCACAATGCGTCCGGCAGCATTGAACAGGGCCAACACAGAAACGGCAGTAGCAGCCAATCCTACTGTCATGCCGGCCATCTGCTGAGCCATAGGCGATGCTTGGGAGGTAATCATCAGTCCACTGAAAGCGCCGCACACCAGCATGACCATCATGAGGTAAAAGACGGGATCGGAAAGCATCTGGCGCCAGTCTTTATCATTTGTCCGTTTACCATCTGAAACGCGTGTTGCAGGCACATAACCGGTTGGCACATAGTCCGATGGGCATTTGATGATAAAGATGGAGCAAAGCACGATGACCACCAGGAAGAAGATGCCTATGAAGATGATGCAGCGTGTGATGCCTACGCTCTGGTTCAGCGCATTGGCTATAGGTGGGATGAGCACAGAACTAAGTCCGTAGGAAGCTGTAGCCACACCGCCTACCAAACCTTTTTTATCGGGGAAGAACTTCACGGTGTTATTGATGGTGCATCCGTAAGCCATACCCAGACCTAAACCCAGAACCAGGCCATAAGTAACAATGAGCATGGGAAGACTGGTGGACAATCCGGTGAAAATCATGCCCACGGCAAACATGATGCCACCCGTGAAAATGACCCACTTAGGACCGATCTTATCTGTAATATATCCGCCACTAATCATGGTGATGGGACCGATGGAGTTGGCCACAGTGAAGACAATGGCCAAATCGGCTGCGGTATAGGTGACACCTTGCAAGGCTGTAAGTTTGGCTGCCAAAGGTGAGGCGAACACGCTCCATGCGTAGATGGAACCTAAACAGAGGTTGATGAGACTGGCAGCTGCCAGAATAATCCAGCGACGACGGTCGAGGTACAGGGTTTTACTTCTTTCCATAATCAGATATCTAATGCGGCATGATAGCCTTCATAAACAGCTTTAGTGATATTGGCTGGTCGGATGCAGTCGCCTACCTCGCGAACAAATGGGGCACAGAGGCGTAGTTTCTCCACTTCAGGCCTGTTGGCACGCTGACCCACCGCACAGACGATGGTCTTACCAGGAACCAGCACCTCACTGCCATCGGCAGTCCGGCAGAGGAGTCCTTCGGGCGTTATCTTCAGACCTGCATAGCCCGTATGTGCGGTGACATACTGTGCAATCTGCTTCATCAGGATAGGACGATGACGAATGTTACAATCGGGAGCCAAGGTATCGCGCATCTCAACCAGATGTACCTGCTTGCCTTCCTGTCCCAGATGTACTGCACACTCACAACCGGCCAAGCCTCCACCAAGCACCACCACGGTGTCGGCCACCTTGTCTTTCTCCAAGTAATAGTTGTTCACTATCACCACATTGTCTGAATCAATGCCTGGTAGTGGGGGTACTATAGGCGTAGATCCCACGGCCAAAATAAGCGCTTGAGGCTTCTCTTGCTCTACATACTCCGGTGTGACCGGGGTATTCAGGCGGATTTCCACACCCTCGTCCAGTGCCTGCTTTTCCAGGGTGAGGCCCAGCTCATACATCTCATGCTTAAACGGGATGGCTTGTTCCGACTTCAGGATTCCTCCCACCTGGCTGGATTTCTCGCAAAGAATGACCTGATGCCCACGTTGAGCAGCTGTGATGGCTGCCTTCAGGCCTGCCACTCCAGCCCCCACCACCATCACTTTTTTCTTATGGGCGGCAGGAAGCACTTCCATACCTTCTATCTCACGGCCTATCAATGGATTAACGGCACAACGGCGCGTAAAGGTCACAGGGCGCTCTGCCATGCAGGTGAAACAACGTAGGCACTTCACAATGCGGTCTTCATGGCCTCCCATCACCTTTTGAGGCAGGAATGGGTCGGCCAGCAACTCACGTGCCATATAGATGACATCGGCTTTACCTTCTTGCAGAATCTGTTCCATCATGGCAGGGTCATTAATGCCACCAATAGTGGCCACAGGCTTCTTGACGTGTTTTTTAATTTCTGCAGCCAGATAGACATTCATGCCATGAGGAGAAAACATGGAAGGATGGGTGATGAAAAAACCATTCTGATAGGAACCTGCTGAAACATGAATAAGGTCCACCAAATCTTCTATGGCTTGTGCGATGCGCACGCCTTCTTCTAAGTCGTAGCCTCCTTCGAAGAGCTCGCTACCACTCATACGAATCTCTAATGGGAAGAATGGCCCTACGGCAGCACGCACTGCGGTAAGAATCTCTCTGACGATGCGAACCCGATTCTCCAAGGAGCCACCATATTCATCGGTACGGTGGTTGAAAAAAGGAGAAAGGAACTGATTGAGCAGCCAGCCATGTCCAGCGTGTATCATAATCATCTCATAGCCTGCACGCTTAGCCAATGTAGCAGTCTCTCCATAAGCCTTCACGATATCGGCAATCTGTTCCTTAGAAAGGCCTCTCACGGGCTTACCGTCGGGACGAACCCCATCGCTGGGCCCCCACTGGCAAAGGCTGGCTTTCTTGTTCTTATCGGCCATATAGGTGCCCGCATACTGTCCGGAGTGAGAAAACTCTATGCTAGGAACGGCACCATGACGGCGTATGCCATCGGCCACAAAGGTATGTGCAGCAAGGTTTCCTACCACCTCCAGGTTAAGGTGCAGCATGTGACTGGCATCGGTGTCGGGATGTACCACCAATTCACTTACTGTCACTGCAGCTGCCCCACCCTTGGAACGAAGTTCATAAAAGCCCTGAGTGCGAGGGCCAGGACTACAGTCGGCTGTGATATCTGTTGCACCCATAGGTGCCGAAAACATGCGGTTTCTAAACGTGGTCCTGCCCAAGGTGATAGGGCTGGTAAGTAAGGGGTATTTCTGTGCTTTCATCGTTGAATTTTATTAATGATTGGCACAAAGATAGCAAAAAATCACGTTGAGATGACCAGGCTTATGTAAAATAGAGCATGAATAGTAAATAGAACATTCCACAGTCTCCTCATAGACAGGCAATTAGTTTTTCATAAAGGTAAGATTGGGGAAAGTTTTTCAAACTGACGGCGTGATGACCAGTCGCCATGTGCCATCCTTCTCTACCCGGTGTATATAGCCTTTAGTGGTCAATTGTCTTAGCTGCTTATTCACAGCTGCCACGTTGATACCCACCTCATCGGATAGTTTCTGAATAGTAATATCTGGAACTGCATACATCAGATTCAGAATCCTGCTGGTAGATGGACTACTCCATTCTGGTTTTCTGCTTTTTGCAAGTTATGGCACTTAAAGGTATACGCTGTCTACCTTTTAAGCCGATTTCTTGCATTTTAAATTCGAAATACAAAAATATGTATTTATTTCTTCCCTCCCAAATAAAAAGAGAGAAAAAAGTGCGTAATGCTTAAGAAAGTATCCGGATGTACTTGCCTTCGACGGCGATGCTGCCGTTTTGCTGCATCTCTTTCAGGCAGCGTAGCAACGAATATTTCTGAATCCCGAACTGGTCTGCCAGCACCTGGCGTGACATGGGGACGTAGATACGGTGGGTCTGCTGCCGCTCCTGCTCCTCTTTCAGGAACATGGTCAGCTTCTCCCTCACATTCATGGACAACATGCCCACTTTTTTGGTCAGGAAACTCACAATATCCGACACGATGCGGATGTAGTTCTTTGCCACGCGGGGGTCTCTTTCGATGAGAGACTCCAGATCATGCGACTGCAGACGGAACACCTGCGTTTCCTGCATAGCCTGCACGGTCACCGGGTAGCGGTTGTCCTTGGCAAAGAGGAATGCCGGTGCAAGCATGTTGCCTGAATGGTGCATGGTGATACGGATGGTGCGTCCCGAAGGGCCCATCAGCCTGGCCGAAACCTCACCGCTGACCACGATGTGGGCCTGAAAACATGGTTCGCCAGCCTTCAGGATGCATTCACCCTTGTGATAATTCACTACGCGATAGCGCACGGTGTGCATCATCTCAATGATTTCTTCCCTGCTGATTCCTTCAAAAAGTGGACAAGCAGCCAGCCCGTCTAATACCTCTGTGTTCATACTGTCATGAGTTGTTTGACCGCAAATATATACCTAATCTGTTAACAAATCTAAATATTAACAATTTTTATAACGTTTGGTAACATTTGTGCCTATCGAATATCCTAATAAATGAGTATATTTGTTAACGAATATAAACTTTACAAGGGATCATGAAAATTCTTGATAAGTTATTAGGGATGTTCAGTTACCGCCAGAAGGTTGGCTTGTTGATTGCTGCCGGCGTCATTGTAGGCTTGGGTGGGCTCTTCATGTACCTGCTGCGTGCCCATACCTATTTCATAGGCGACGATCCTTCAGCCTGTGTCAACTGCCACATTATGACGCCTTATTATGCCACATGGAGTCATTCTTCTCACGGACGCGATGCAACGTGCAACGATTGTCACGTACCTCATCAGAATCTGGCCATGAAATACGGTTTCAAGGCCATGGACGGTCTGAAGCATACGGTCTATTTTGTGAGTCACGCTGAGCGTCAGGCCATCATGGCCGAGGACATGAGTGCTGAGGTCATCATGGACAACTGCATACGCTGCCACACGCAACTGAATCAGGAGTTTGTGAAAACGGGCCGCATCAGCTACATGATGGCTAAGCGTGGCGAGGGAAAAGCCTGCTGGGACTGCCACCGCAATGTGCCGCATGGGGGCATGAACTCGCTCATGGCTACACCACATGCCGAGTTTGTAACCCCGCTGCCTCCAAGCCCCGTTCCCGAATGGTTGCAGAAAATTCTCACCAAGGACTGATGATAGGCTGAACCAGACGGATGGTCTGAAACATAGATAATAATCTAAACAATATATAGCATGGAAAAGAAATTAAAGAAATGGCAAGGCTGGGTACTCTTCGGAGGTACTATGATTGCTGTATTTCTGCTGGGACTCATCGTTTCATCGCTCATGGAACGACGCGCTGAAGTGGTTAGTGTCTTCAACAACAAGCGCACGGAGTTCACCGACTCCATCATTGCTCAGAACGAGCGGTTCAAGGCCGACTATCCTCGTGAGTACGAGACATGGTCGATGACCGAAGACACATCGTTTGTGTCAAAGTACAACTCATCGCAAGAGGTAGATGTTCTGGAAGCTCGTCCAGAGATGGTAGTGCTGTGGGCTGGCTATGCTTTCTCACGCCACTACAACACTCCACGGGGTCACAAGCATGCCCTGGAGGACATGCGCAAGATTCTGCGTACAGGTAATCCCGGCATTGATGGCGACGGCGATATGCAGCCTGCCACCTGCTGGACTTGCAAGGGTCCCGATGTGCCGCGTATGATGCGCGAACTTAGCGCCTCCAAGTCGGTCTTCGACCCGGCCAACTTCTATGCGAAGAAATGGAGTGAACTGGGTGCGGAAGAGGTGAACACCATTGGCTGCTCCGACTGCCACGACGCTCGCACGATGGATCTGCGTCCTGCCCGTCCTGCCCTCTACGAGGCATGGGCACAAGTGGGCAAAGACGTGCGGAAGGCCAGCCATCAGGAGATGCGTTCGCTGGTCTGTGCGCAATGCCACACGGAATACTACTTCATCAAACCCGACGATCCGAAAAACCCGGGCAAGGCCAACTATCTGGTCTTCCCGCAGCACTACGGCATGACCTGCGAGGATGCAGAGAAATGGTTCGACGAAATCGACTTCTATGATTATATACACCCACTGTCGGGCACGAAGATTCTGAAGGCTCAACACCCTGGATACGAGATTGCCCTTCAGGGTATCCACGGCCAGCGCGGTGTGAGTTGTGCCGACTGCCACATGCCGTACAAGCAGGAAGGTGGCGTGAAATACACCGACCATCACATCATGTCGCCACTGGCCAATATAGACCGTACGTGCCAGACTTGCCACCGGCAGGATGCAGAGGTGCTGCGCCAGAATGTCTATGAGCGTCAGGAGAAGTGCAACGAGGTACGCGACCGTGCTGAGCAGGAACTGGCCCGTGCACACTTCGAGGCTAAATTCATCATCGACAATGGTGCCACAGAAGCTGAATTGAAACCTATTCAGGCTCTCCTACGCAAGAGTCAGTGGCGCTGGGACTATGCCATCGCTTCACACGGTGCTACCTTCCATGCTCCGCAAGAGGTGACGCGTCTGCTTTCACACGCCGTGGACTTTGCCCAGCAAGCCCGTCTGCTCATCGCTAAGGTAGCTGCCAAGCACGGACATATAGGCGACATCCCTGTTCCCGACTATTCCACCAAGGCAAAGGCTCAAGCTGCCATCGGTCTTGACATGCAAAAACTCAACAGTAAGAAGCAGCAGTTCTTAGAGACTATTGTTCCGAAATGGATTGAAGAGGCCAAGAAGAACGGCAAAATAGTAGAAATCTAGTCGGGATTTCCCTCATGAAACTGCTACAGGCGTTAAACTGTTTTACATGATGTGGAATAAACCATGGACTTTTAAGGAAGGCTTCCTCATTGGAGGAGGCCTTATCGTAGCTGGTTTGCTGCTTGAGCTGACCGTCGGCCCTGTGGTGTGGGATGCCTTTGCCTGGCCTGCCAACGGTCTGGTACTAGCGGGCTTTGTCTTCATGATTGTGGCCATGCATCTGCTGCGCCGTAAGGTCTATGCCTTCCGTTTCCTCACTACTTATCAGGCTGCCATTCCTGCCATGTGCTATGCCGTGGTGCTCACCATCGTGATGGGGCTCACCCGACAGACGGTGAACGGCTCGTGGATAAACAACATGCTGTCGTTCTGGCCCTTCGTGCTCATCTATGTCTTCATGGCTGTCATCCTGGGACTCGTGGTGCTGAAGGCCCCGTTCTCTATAAAGTCGGCCAGCAAGATGGTGGCCGGGCTCTTCCACCTGGGTCTGTTCATTACGATGACCACTGCCACACTAGGCAATGCCGACATGCAGCGCATGAGGATGATTGTGGCTAAGGGAGAACCTGAATGGCGGGTCATGGACCAGCAAGGATACGTGAAAGAGATGCCACTGGCCATTGAACTGCAGGAGTTCATCATGGAAACCTACGACGACGGCTCGCCACGGCGTTTCGCCTCAAAGATAGAGATTCTCACGCAGGAGGGAAAGAAATACCAGGCTACCGTAGACGTGAACAAGCCTGCTGAGGTGGAAGGATGGAAGATCTATCAGTACGGCTACGACACGCAGGCCGGAGCCCAGAGCAACATCAGCATCCTGGAACTGGTGAGCGACCCGTGGCTGCCTTATGTCTACACTGGCATCTTCCTGATGCTGGGCGGTGGACTGCTGATGTTCGTCACCGGAATGAGAAGAAAGGAGGAACAGGCATGAGTTGGGACAGCTTCATCTATTTTTCCATGGCTGCCGTACTGCTGTGGGCCATCGGAGCCTATGCTGCCTGGCGCGACAATCACCCCTTGCCGGTGTTCAACCTCTCCTATCGCTGGCTGGCCTATGCAGCTACCCTTGCGGGACTGCTGGTGTTCTTCAGCTTCATCATCCTGTTCTGGATATCGCTGGAGCGTCCGCCTCTGCGCACCATGGGTGAGACTCGTCTGTGGTATTCGTTCTTCCTACCCCTGGCAGGACTGATGGTCTACTCCAGGTGGAAGTATAAGTGGATACTCTCTTTCTCCACGTTACTGGCCCTGGTGTTCATCTGCGTGAACCTGTTCAAGCCGGAGATACATTCCAAGACGCTGATGCCAGCCTTGCAGAGCCCGTGGTTTGCCCCACACGTCATCGTCTATATGTTCGCCTATGCCCTGCTCGGCGCAGCCACCCTCATGGCCTTGTTCATCCTGGTGAAAGGCAAGTCGCTGCCCGATACCCGGACGGGTCGTGGAAAAGAATTTGAAATTACGGACAACCTGGTCTATATCGGCTTTGCCTTCATGACCTTCGGTATGCTCTTCGGCGCACTCTGGGCCAAAGAGGCATGGGGACACTACTGGTCGTGGGACCCCAAGGAGACTTGGGCTGCCATCACGTGGTTCAGTTACCTGGTCTATATACACTACCGTAACATCCCCCACCACAAAGAGCGACTGGCACTCTGGATGCTCCTCATCGCCTTCGTACTCCTGCAAATGTGCTGGTGGGGCATCAACTATCTGCCTAGTGCCATCGGCAGTTCAGTACATACTTACAGCTAAAGTAAACCGGGGATAAGATAAGATTTAATTATCGGACTAGTTTTTCTCCTAGCCCTGTGCAGGTTATTTTTCGCTCCCAAAAATACAAATAATTTTTGAACTTTTACTATCTTCGCCTTTGAAATAATATCTGGCTATGATAATAAAAGAAGAACTATGAGAATGTTACATCTCAAATCAGAAAAGTTTAAGAAATGGGGAAATGGGGTGCTAACCAGCCTGCTGGGTACTACCCTATCTATTATACTGACGTTCGGTACATCGGAAATGATTGAAAACCAGAAGAAAGCAGACCTTCAGAAGGAGACTGCCATGATGGTGATTCACGATATAGATGTGTGTGTGGACAGGCTGGAGGAAATAGCTGCCCAGGAAGAGAAAATGAACGGTGCAGTGCAGTATCTTCTGGCTCATCAGGAGCAGCTGGAGGCACTTCCGAAGGATACGCTGGATCTGGCCATGGAGATGATTACCCAGTTTGACAACGACCAGGCTCTCTTCGATGATGCCAAGGAGAACATCTTCAAGAGCAGTCAGGGCATCTGGAGTAATCTGGATAATATGACTTTCGTGGACAATATGGAAAAGTTCTACTATGAAAGAAGGTCGTTCCAGAACCAAATCCAGACGAGCCCTATGTTCAGTAAGCCCATCGGGTACAATGATTTCTGGCAAATGGTGTTCAACTCCACATCTTACGATCATTCAGTGGATTATGTGGCTATCCTTAAAGAAAAACTTAAAGAGCCTCGGACGAGGATTCATATAGACTATTCTCAAAACAGAATCAGAATGTACCGCAGATATGCGCAAAACTGGAGGGATATAAGCGACCGGAACAAGTTCATCATGAATATATCCGACGAGGAACTGGCCGACTATATCAAGGACAGTCAGCGTAGTGGAAATGCGGTGAAGAGACGCAACTTGATAGGCATGTGGGAACGGCAGTCGCAAGGAATAGAAAAGCATTACTATGAATTCCTGCCGAATGATTCTTTCCGCATTAAGGCGGTAACCCAATATGCGAATCCGTTCTATAATGGGGATATTCTCTGGATAGCCCGTTATGGTGGAAAATGGCAAGTCAAGGGTGACTCCCTGATTATGGAGTACGATGCAGCATCGTCGCGCATAGAGATAGACCGGAAGAATGTAACCTACCGACCGGAGATGCGGGATTCTGTGGAGAGTTTCATCAGCCACTATTTCGACCAAGAGACGCGCACGGCACAAATGCGGCAGCAACTGAAACTTCAGCCGAAGCGCGATGCCCTGAGCGTAACCATCAATAAGGGGCAGGATAAACTGGAAGTGAAGGTGGGCAGAACCGAAGATGAAACTGTGACCCTCTACTTTAAACGCCTGAAAGACAGTGACATGCTTCAGTAACTCAACTAAATATTATGAGACGCTTTTATTTACTGGCCGGGGTATGTGTGGCGTTGATGAGCTGCACGGCTCCCAAGGAAGAGAGTGCTTCCTTGAAACTCATAGATGCAGTAGACTTCTCACATGTTCAGATTAAGGATGGCTTCTGGTCTCCCCGTCTGGAACGACATACTTCTGTCACCTTGCCTGTGTGCATCGATCAGATAGAGAATCAGACGGGGCGCATCAGGAACTTTGAGAATGCAGCTCGGGGAGAAGGAGAACACTCCGGCATCTTCTTCGACGACTCTGATGTTTATAAAGCCTTGGAAGGCATGGCTTATAGCCTTATCAATCACCCCGATGCCGCTCTGGAGGCGAAAGCGGATGAGTGGATAGACAAGTTTGCTGCTGCACAACAGCCCGACGGTTACCTCAACACGTATTATACGCTGACTGGCCTAGACCGACGATGGACGAATATGGATAAGCATGAGATGTATTGTGCAGGACATCTCATAGAGGCTGCCGTGGCTTACTATCAGGCTACAGGGAAGCGGAAACTGCTAGAGGTAAGCATGGGCATGGTGGAGCACATGATGAGTGTATTCGGGCCAGGAAAGCGCCACTGGGTGCCCGGGCATGAGGAGATAGAGCTGGCCCTGGTGAAACTCTACGGGGTAACCCACGATGCACGCTATCTGGATTTTGCCGACTGGCTCCTGGGTGAGCGTGGACAGGGTTTCGGCTCCAAGGGCGATGAGGGAACCTGGAATCCTGCTTACTATCAAGACGATAGACCTGTGCGAGAGATGACGGATATAGGCGGACATGCCGTGCGAAGCATGTATCTGTATTGCGGTATGGCCGATGTGGCTGCCTTGAAGCACGATACTACGTATATAGCTGCCCTGCACAGGCTCTGGGATGATGTGGTGCTGCGGAACATGTACATCACGGGTGGCATAGGTTCATCCAGGCACAACGAAGGCTTCACGGAGGATTATGACTTGCCTAATCTGGAAGCTTACTGCGAGACTTGCGCCTCGGTGGGTATGGTGCTGTGGAACTGGCGTATGAACCAACTTACCGGTGACGGAAAGTACATCGATGTGCTGGAACGCTCGATGTACAATGGTGCCTTGGCTGGCATATCACTGGCTGGAGATAGGTTCTTCTATGTCAATCCGCTGGAGTCGGCAGGAAACCATCATAGAGAGGCATGGTATGGATGTGCATGCTGCCCTAGCCAGATTTCCCGATTCCTGCCTTCCATAGGCAACTATATCTATGGCTTGTCCCGCGAGGCGTTATGGGTAAACCTCTACATTGGGAATGAGGCAGACATCCCTCTGGGAAAGGCTTCTCTGCCTGTGCAGATGCAGACAGATATGCCGTGGGGAGGCCTGGTAAAGCTGACGTTGATGAAAGATTTCGACCGTGCCATTCATCTGCGTCTGCCTTCCTGGAGCAGCAAGAATTCCGTAAGGATAAATGGTGAAGAGCAAACCTATTCCGTGCAGAATGGATATGCCGTGCTGAAACGCCATTGGAAAGCTGGCGATGTGGTGACTTTGACCTTGGATACTTCTGTGCAGGTGGTGGCAGCCCATCCCCTGGTGAAGGCCGATGAGGGGAAGCGTGCCATACAGCGTGGCCCACTAGTGTATTGTGCAGAAGAGGTGGATAATAAGAATTACGATTCCATGCAGCTGTCAGCAACTACCACTTTCACAGGCTCCTTCAATGCTACCCTACTGGATGGCGTGGAAACCATCCAGGCTACCACTGGTGAAAACACCATCACCCTGATTCCCTACTATGCCTGGGATAACCGCGAAGCAGGTAGAATGAAAGTTTGGTTGGATTATAAATAAAAGAAAAACCCTTGCCGCTGGCAAGGGTTTTTCTTTTTAGATTTACTTCATAGCTTCCAAAGCCTCGGTGTCCACGTTGTTCTTCACTACGCAAACATCGTTCAGAATCATGGTAGGCTTATCTGTTTCATTGTAAGCAGGCCACTCTGGCAATGCATCGCAGTTAGGATTACCGGTGCGCATGAATGCCAGCAGCGCCTCAGACATCTTATTAGCCAGCTCACGAGGGCGCTTTCCACCACCGGAATGAGTCACCATGCGATCTGTGTTACGGAACCAGAAGCAGATATCAATGCAGTGGAAGGCACGTGCACGACCGTTGAAGGTAGGTGGATTAAAGCCGAACCATGCCAAGTATACAGGAGCACCCTGCTTAGCCTTGATGCCGATGTTCTTAATGATACCTGTACGAGGGCTGGTAGCCATACCGATGATATCACCTGCATTAGCCTCTGGGAAGGCTTTCTGATAAGCAGCTACTACAGCTGCAGCCTTGCCTGGATAACGCTGTTCCAAGTACTTAGCTAAACCTTCATTGTCCAGTTCTTCCAGAGATTTATCGTACATGGCAGGACTGAACTCGGCCATGGTAGAGCAGTAAATCATAGGAACCTGTGCAGATGGAGCGTTAGGATCATCGAAGTAACCTTCTGCTGGGATGTGCTTGCCGTCGGCTACTGGAGCAAAACCACCACGCATACCCTGCATGTTCTGAGTCTTGTTGAATTCCTGAGCAGCAGCGTTAGCTAGAGCCAAATAATCTCTCCAAGGCATCTGCTGCAGTTGTTCTACCGTCTTCTTGCTAGTCTTCACGATGTACTTACCCAGCTCACGACTATAGCTCTGTGCCAATGCGTTATTAGCGTTTCCACTCAGAGCTACGCCCTTGTGTACCAGGCCTTTCGTCTCTGGCATAGCTACCAGGGTACAAACCTTGGCACCACCACCCGACTGACCCATGATGGTTACGTTGTTAGGATCACCACCAAAGTTGGCGATATTCTTGTTCACCCACTTCAGGGCAGCTACCATATCCAGAGTACCTGCATTGCCTGAATCTTCATATTTAGCATCCACGCCAGAGAAATCGGTGAAACCGAAGGCATTCAGACGGTGGTTCACAGACACGAATACGATGTCGCCATAGCGAGCCAAGTTCTCTCCGTGATAACCATCCTGCTCAATGCCGTTTCCAGCAGCGTATCCACCACCGTGGAACCATACCATGACAGGGCGCTTCTTACCATCGGCCAGGCCCTTTGTCCACACATTCAGGAAGAGGCAATCCTCGCTCAGGTTGCTGTAGTTCCAGTGATCACGCCATACACCTGCATTATTAGCGTAGTTAGGATCGTTCTGAGGTGCACAGTAGCCGTAAACTAGAGCAGGCACCACACCCTCCCAAGGTTCTGGTTCCTTTGGAGGCATGAAGCGGTTGGCACCTTCTGTGCTGGCACCGTAACGAACACCCAGGAAGGTATAAACATCCCTAGACATGTAGCCCTGCACCTTACCATACTGAGTTTCTGCAATGGCAATGTCATCGCCGATAAACACTTGCTGCTCATCTTCCACGGAAGTAGCAGCATTTTTCTGATTTCCTGTGCAAGCTGTGAAGCCTATCAAGGCACATGCACAAAGGAGTAAGAAAGATAGTTTTTTCATAGTAGTTATATTTAAAAGGTTAAGGAATTCTATTTCCAGCCTGCAACGGGTTCGCCAAAGGAACTTTACCAAAACCGTGAATGGGTGGAACGTGTGTTGCCCACCATTCACGATTGCAGCATTCCCTCTGAACTTATCCCGCGCACACCCGACGGTCAGCCTGTAAGTATGAACCTCCGTTGTGACGTAAGTAGTTACGTGGCATTTAAAGAAGAGGTGAGTCTAATTATTTAAGCGAGATTACTCCCACTCGATGGTGCCGGTTGGTTTCGGAGTGAGGTCGTACAGCACGCGGTTCACACCAGGAACCTCAGTAATGATGCGCTTGGTGATGTGATGCAGCAGGCTGTAAGGGATTTCCTCGATGGTAGCTGTCATGGCATCGCGAGTATTCACGGCACGGATGATGACTGGCCAATCCCAACTGCGTTTGTCGTTCTTCACACCGGTAGACTTATAGTCGGGAACGATGGTGAAGTACTGCCATACCTTCCCTGCCAAGCCGTTCTTAGCAAACTCTTCGCGAAGGATGGCATCGCTCTCACGCAGCGCCTCCAGACGGTCGCGAGTGATGGCTCCTGTGCAGCGTACGCCTAGACCTGGGCCTGGGAATGGCTGACGGAATACCATATTATCTGGCAAACCCAGCTCCTTACCTACTACACGAACTTCGTCCTTGAAGAGCAGCTTGATAGGCTCTACCAACTCAAACTGCATATCCTCTGGCAGACCACCTACGTTGTGGTGCGATTTCACTGGGCCGGACTCTACGATATCTGGATAGATGGTTCCCTGTGCCAGGAAGCTGATGCCTTCCAACTTGCGAGCCTCTTCCTCGAACACGCGGATGAACTCGGCACCGATGATCTTACGCTTCTGCTCTGGATCGGCCACACCAGCCAGCTTATCCAGGAATCGGTCTGTGGCATCCACATAAACCAGGTTGGCATCCAGCTCGTCGCGGAAAACGCGAATCACCTGCTCGGGCTCACCCTTACGCAGCAGACCGTGGTTTACATGCACGGAAACCAGTTGTTTCCCCACTGCCTTGATGAGCAGGGCTGCCACTACGGATGAGTCTACACCACCGGATAGTGCCAGCAGCACTTTCTTGTCTCCAATCTGAGCACGGAGCTCCTTAATCTGTTCTTCGATGAACTTCTGGGCCAATGCAGGAGTGGTAATGCGCTCCATGGTGGCCGGACGTACGTTACTTGTAGTCATACTGTATGTGTATAAAAATGAATGTTATAGAATATCTCTAAGAGTTTGCGCAAAGATAATAAAATTAGCGAAAATAACGACTTATTTACATAAGATATTTGAAATCTATCCATAAAAAGAGATTGTTTTTTCCCAGAAAAAAATTGCAGGGCTTAAGATTATTAGCTACTTTTGTAAATAAGAATGAAAAACTGGATATGAAAGTATTATCGAAAGCTTGGTTTCGCTATCTGATTGTATTTTTGGTAGCCTTAGTCTTGGTAGCAGGATGGTTCCGTTTTGGCCCTAACACAGACCCCGAAGGGAGTAACCTGCTGGTGAACAGTGTGCTGGCAGCTATCCTGACGGTGGTTTATGCTGGCATGGAAAAGGTTATTCAGAGAATGCGTAAATAAAATTCAAAATAAACAACCTTATGAAACTAAAAATCTTTACGATGGTAGCCCTCCTGGGTGCCTGCCTTTCTGCCTACGGGCAAGAAATGAATTCACTGATGTTCCGCGCTGGGGTGAAATCGCCTGAAATGAGCAAGGACAGTATCACGTTCCGTTTTGTGGCTCCTAAGGCCGTCAAGGTGGAGGTATCGGCCTCCTGGCTGGGCTATAACCCTGCCAAACTGCCCATGACGGAGGGAAAGAACGGGGTGTGGAGTGTTCGTATCCCGAAGCCTGCTCCGGAGCTTTATACGTACACGTTCGTGGTAGATGGGATAAACATGCTGGACCCATCGAACGTGATGGTGCAGCGCGATGGTTCCCGATACATGAACGCTTTCCTGGTGACTGGGGATTATGCCGATGTGTATGCCGAGTGCAGCAAACCGGGAAATGTGGAGCATGTGTGGTACTACTCTGCCGAAAACGACATGACCCGAAGGATGTATGTCTATACCCCAGCGGGATACGACCGGAACAACCGGAATGTGAAGTATCCGGTGCTCTACCTGCTGCACGGTGGTGGTGGTGATGAGGATGCTTGGACTACCCTGGGACGTACGGCTCAGATTCTGGATAATCTGATTGCTTCGGGAAAGGCGAAACCGATGATTGTGGTGATGCCGAATGGTAACCCCAACCAGTATGCAGCTCAGACGTTGGGTATTCCGGTAAAGACGGAGGTGAAGAAGTATGCATCCAACTTTGACAACTACTCTTCTCTGGTGGCTGATATTCTGCCTTTTGTAGAGAAGAACTATAATGTAATCAAGAACCGGAAAGGAAGAGCCGTAGCTGGTCTTTCCATGGGTGGCGGACAGTCGTTCTTCATCGCTTTCCGCAATGTGAATGTGTTTGCCAACGTGGGTATTTTCTCTTCCGGCCTCATCGGGTCAGCAGCCATAGGAGGCGCTCCATTCGATGCAGAAGCACTCTTCCCTGGTATGTACACTGCCCCTGCTAAATACAACAAGTTTGATGTGATTTATTTGGCTTGTGGTGAGGAAGATGGGCGTATAGACGGGATGAAGGATTTCTGCCAGAAACTGAATGATCACGGTTATAAGGGAGTGATTTGGGAACAGTACCCTGGTGCACACGAGTGGAAAGTGTGGCGCAGGAACCTGGCTTCGTTCGTGCAGCAGATATTTAAATAAAAAGAGTACAAAATACAGATTCCAAATTCTCAAGTGGGGACAATTTGAGAAAGTCCCCACTTGAGAATCCCCACTTGAGAATTACTCCTCTCCCGTCAGATCCTCTATCTGGTCAATGATTTCCTGATACTGAGTTTGGGTTCTGTAGTGCAGGGAGAAACCGAAGATGGCTCCTATCACAGCACCGATGCATCCACCCCAGAGCAGACCATTGCCTAAGCTACCTCCTGCCATCTGGTAAGCCTCGTACATGAACCAGCCCAGGAACACCAGAATCATCGGGACAGCCAGGAAGAGCCAGTTGACATCAAACTTCTTGGCACTTGCCACACTGCGACGCACATCCAGCAGGTTTCGGGTCATCATGTTCGACTCATTCAGTTTCAGCTTGTTATAAAGGGTACCGCCCAGGCAAACCAGCATCACGGCACAGGTAAAAATCCAGAAAGCGAGGGAGAAACCGTTAAGCTGTACGAATGCCCAGTAGCTGTAAGGAATCATGAGCACGCAGATAATCATGACTACCAGATAACGGCGGTTGATACTACCCACTGTCTTTTTCATGGAGTGACGAATCATACGGTCGTTTACTATCTCCTGCTGCTGCAGTTTCTGTTTCAGGGTCTGCATCTGCTGACGCATATCATCAAATTCAAAAGTTTCGTTCATAATAGGTGAAAATTAAAGATTAGACATTTGTTTCAGTTGTTCTCTGATTCTGAACAGACGCACGCTGACGTTCTTGGCAGTGATGCCCACAATCTGTCCGATTTCCTCGTACGAGAGGTTCTCCAGCCAGAGCAGGACGATGGCCCTGTCGAAGGGTTGCAACCGGGAAATCCGCTTGTGGAGCATGTCCACCTGACGGGTATCCTCGTCACGATCTTCAAAGAGGTTGATGTCCATGGTGAGTGGGACTTCGGCTCTGCGACGTTTCTTCCTGTCCAGTGAGATACAGGTGTTCAGCGCTACACGGTAAATCCACGTCTTTACATCACTGCGATGCTGGAAGTCGTCGAACCCCTTCCAAAGATGGATGAGTACCTCCTGGAAGAGGTCGTTCACTTCATCGGCATCCTGAGAGAACATGTAGCAAACGGTGTAGATGTTGCTCTTCTGTTCTTTTACGATTTGCGCAAATTCTTTTTCTAATGCATTCATTGTTTCGTCTGTTTTGAATCATTTTTTACCCATTAGACGCAACGAAGATACGAAAAACTACAGAAAATTTGAAAAAAAATAAAAGCTGCGGATGTTTTTCCGCAGCTTTCTATCGTTCTAATATGTATATGGAAGATTACTCCAGATAATTTCCCTGGATGAAACCGGTCTTTAGCATGAAGTTGTACGCCAGCTTTGGCCAGATGTTGGTCGGCTCTCCATCGGGTTTCAAGCCGAAGCCGTGAGGAGCACCGGTGAAGTAGTGAAGTTCTGCCGGAAGCTTGGCCTGCTGCCACATGCGATACAGCTCGAACGAGGTAGGAACGCCGTAGATATCGTGCTCTGGAGCTGCGATGAACAACGGCATGGTAGAGGCAGGAAGCGCATCGTGTGGGTCGGTCTGACCGTAGATTGCCAGCACCAAATCAGGATGAGACGCAGGCTGATGATTGTACACCACATTCAAAGTGGTACGGCATCCAGCCGAGAACCCCATCAGGGCAATCTTATCCGGAGCAATGCCGTAATCCGCTGCATGCGCACGTACATATTCCACGGCCTTACGCGCATCATCGGCAGCGAAACCGATGTACTTGTCTACCCCCTGCAGCATCCCAGCCGACTGGTCTTTACCTTCTTTATTATCTTGTGCGGTATTTCTATTACCGGTTCCCACACCCAGCATCTGACCTAGATTAGAAGTGATAGTAGCATGATCATCCCCCATATACATGGTACGGTAACGGAGCAGGAACACCGTAAAGCCCTGAGAAGCAAACCATTGTGCAGGGTTCTCGCCCTCATTCGCAATGGAAAGCATCTTGAAACCACCACCCGGAAGAATGATGATAGAGGCTCCGTTCTTCTTCCCCGGAGCAGGCAGATAAGGAGTAAGCGTAGGCTCCGTGATGTTCACCGTGATACGCTGTCCCATAGCATCGATGGTAAGCCCTTGGTCGTGCTTTAGTCCTTCACTCCCCGGAGCATCGCCCTGATACAGGAGGACAGGGTCTTTCACACTGTAGAAATTCTGTGCATCAGCAGGAACGCATAATCCTGTTAGCAAGGTAAAAATCAGTAAGATACGCTTCATATTCTTTCTTTATTAAGGATTTATCTTTCACTCTCATTTTCTCTTTTGAGGGTACGAATTTAAGAAATTATTCGTGTACAAGCAATTGTGAAACAAATTAATTGCTATCTTTGCGTAAAATATATAAAAGATGAGTACCATGAAGAAAAACATTTTGCTGCTTGCAGTATTGGCCTTGAGCTTCGGCTCTTGCCAGAGAACCATCGACCGAAGTAAGGTGGTGACAAACCCCATCGACCTGGATTATGAATTCACGAAGGGGGATAGTCAGCAGACTTCGGCTGATATGAACATCGACTTCAACGACCCTAACGTACTGAACTCTATTCCAGAGGAATATAAAGAGGCGGTGGCACAACTTATGAAGGTGCCTGGAGCTCTTCAGGAGATGATAGACCGCATGGCTTCACCGCACAACTACCGTGAGGCTGCGGACCCTGTGGTGACGCTCTACAACGACAAATACTATCTCTTTGTTTCGAAATCGGATGGTTACTGGAGCTCCGACGACATGCAGCATTGGCATCACATTCATTCTACCAAACTGCCTGTAGACCTCTACGCTCCTACCTCCATGGTCTACAATGGGGAACTGTACTGGATGACATCGGACATCAACCAGCTGTGGAAGACCACGAATCCGGAAGATGGAAATGCGTGGGAACTGGTAACGGATAAGCTGACGCCTTATCCGGATAAGCCCGACATGACAGGGCACGACCCCGACCTGTTCCTGGATGATGACGGACGTGTGTATTTCTACTGGGGATGCAGCAATGTGGACAATATCATGGGTATAGAGCTAGACCCGAAGGACAATTTCAAAGCGGTGGGTCAGCCTGTGACTTTGATTACCCATCAGCAGAACGTGATTGGTTGGGAACGCCCCAGCGACAAGAACGATGTGGAGGCTCCAGGGTACAACGAAGGCCCTAGCATGCTGAAATACAACGGAAAATATTACTTGCAATATGCCTCTCCTGGAACGGAGTTTGATTCTTATGGCGACGGACTCTACATCAGCGATTCTCCTCTGGGCCCTTATAAGAAGGCCGATTATCTGCCTATCTCTGTAAAACCAGGTGGATGGATGACAGGTGCTGGTCACGGAGATACTTTCCAAGACAAATACGGAAACTACTGGCATGTGGCTAGTACGGTCATTGCACAGCGTCACATGTTCGAGCGCAGAATAGGGTTCTTCCCGGTCATCTTCACGGAGAAAGGACACATGTACACCCTGACCGATTTTTCCGACCGTCCTTATGAGCTTCCGAAAGGAAAAGTGGACTTCGTGAAACAGCCCGTTTGGACGGGATGGATGGAGCTTTCCATCGGGAAAACCGTGACAGCTTCTTCCCAGTTGAAGGACAAGGAAGCTGCGAAAGCAGCCGACCGCACCATTAAAACGTGGTGGAGTGCAGAGACGGGAAATCCGGAGGAATGGATTCAGATGGACTTAGGAAAGGTCTATCCGGTGGAAGCCGTGCAGGTGAACTTTGCTGATGAGGGCTTCCCTATCCGCACGAAAGGCAATCCTTTCGTTCCTTACCGGTATAAAGTGGAGGGTTCACTGGATGGCTCAGCCTGGACGCTTCTGGCCGACAAGCAGAACAACGAGGTGACGAACCCTCACACCCTCCTTACGCTGGATGCCCCTACAAAGGCTCGTTTCATCCGTGTGACGAATCTGGGTGAGCTTCCGGGAAAATTCTCCCTGTTCGACCTGCGCGTATTCGGATGCGATAAGGGACAGAAACCTGCTGCGGTAAGTGAGATTCAGGTTTCTCGTACCTCAGACCGAAGAACTGCCACGTTATCCTGGGAGCCCGTGGAAGGTGCACAAGGCTACTTCGTACATTGGGGTACGGAGCCCGATGAGCTCTTCTCAGCCTGTGAGGTATTAGAACCTACCGTCACCCTGGGACTTTTCTCTGCCGATGTGGACTACTACTTCCGTGTGGATAGTTTCAACGAGAGTGGCGTGACTCAGGGCACTCCTACCGGGAAATAATCATGATACCAGGTTACACGGGGACAGGTCCCATGTAACGTAAAGATAAAAGCCCAAGCCTTAGGAACTTAAGCCACTTACGTTACATGGGACCTGTCCCCGTGTAACCTTCAAACCCTACTTCATCACTACCACCAAACTATCAGCTTTAGTGCGCATCTGCAGCCAATGGTGCAGTTTCTGCTTTTCGGCCTGTGCCAGGGGCTTACCCTGCTCCGTCTGAATGAGGGCTGAAAGGTAAGTGCTGGTGTCGGTGGAATCCCGGCGGAACTCCACTACACGGCTCAGGCTGAAGCTTTGCACCTGCGGGAAGAGGGTGGCCAGCTCCGGACGGATTTCCGCAGAGAGCTGCTCCGGGGAGGTGTATTCCGCTAGCTGTTTCATCAGCCTGCTGTTCTCTGCGGAGAGCTCCAGAAGTTTCTGTTGTTCTGCCTCCCGCGTGCTGGTGAGCGTATTCACCTTGTTCTCCAGAATCAGCAGACTGTCGCTCTGTGTCCCTTGAATAATCCGCAAGGTAAACCCTTCCATGCCATAATTATTCATCTGGCTTTGGGCCTCCATACGTCGGGGTTCCGTAATCTCGCGCCCCACAGCTACCACACGGAGCTTCAGACTATCCTTATCCACAGTGTGAGAGATGATTTGCGTACCTCGCTGCTGCAGTTCCGTCTTGATAAAATGGTTCACATTATTGTCGAACACGCTCTGCCGAACAATGAGGATGGTCATGATGGCAGCTGGAATCATGGTGAGTATCGCTAAAGACATAATCCACCTGCGTTCCCTCCGAGCCCTTTCTGCAGAGAGGTCTTCATGCTGATGGAAATTCATGAGCCTCACCCCTCCGAAGGTAGCTAAAGCGATGAAAACGGTATTGATAAAGAACAGGTAAAAAGCCCCCAAGAAATAAAGCAGATGACCGTTGGCCAGTCCATAACCTGCCGTACAGAGCGGAGGCATGAGGGCTGTAGCGATGGCTACTCCCGGGATGACGTTTCCCTTCCCTCGGGTGCAGAGTGCGATGACCCCTGCTGCACCACCGCAGAAGGCTATCAGCACATCGTAGAGTGTGGGTGAAGTACGAGCCAGCAGTTCCGACTGTGCCTCACTGAGCGGTGAAATCAGGAAAAAGAGGGTGGCTGTGAGCACACTGATGAGTGTAGCTACGGCATAGTTCTTCGCGGAACGTTTCAATAAGTCCAAGTCGTTGATTCCCACTGCCAGTCCCATACCGATGATAGGCCCCATGAGGGGTGAGATGAGCATGGCACCGATGATAACCGCCGTGGAATTCACGTTCAGACCCAGCGATGCCAGGAAGATAGCGAAGATAAGCACCCAGAGGTTGGCCCCCTTGAAGCTCACCTCCTTACTGATTCGCTCGATACACTCACGCTCCTCTTCCTTGTCGGGCATCAGGTTGAAATAGTACCCCACACGTTCCAAAAGGTTCTTAAATACCATGTCCGTTCCTCCTTCTTCACAAAGATAAAAATTTTCCGGAGAACGTGCAAGAAAAAACCGAATTTACCAGGCAAGCTACTCCGGCACGTAGATAATCTGTCCGTCCTCCAGCTGGTAAGCGATTCCCACTTTCTTTCCCCGCTTCCCACCAGCCTGCTGGTCTTCACTAGGGGTATAGTGCTTAATCTCCTTCCCTTCCTTGGTGATAATCTCCATGTCTTCCTTCCCCGGATTCTTAATCATGGTGAAGTCCTCCTTCCCGAAAATCTCTGCCATGTTCAGATGGGTGACCAGGGCCACCATGAGGGCTACGGCAAAGACCATGGCCACATCGAAGAGGTTGGCTACGGACTGCATGGGGTCTTCATCCTGCCCTTGAAGCAGGGCATTCCTTCGCCTATCTTTCCTCATGATGTAACACTTTATCTACGTAGTCTAAATTGTTCATCTCCAGCGAGAACCAACGCTGCTTTACTTGCAGGGTCACGATGCCTACCACCGCTATAATCAAGCCCACCACCGTGGTAGAGAAAGCCACCTGCATGTTGTATGCCATGGAAGAAATATCGCCATTGGCCAGCCCCACCAGCGCAGGCCCCATCGGGATAAGGGTACCCATCAATCCCAGCATCGGGCCCAGTTTCAGGAGCATTCTAGGACGACTCAAGCGCTTGTGCGACTCCACCTCGTAATTGGCTATCAACCGCTCACAAAAGGCTTCGTTCTCTCGGTTCTCCCACAGCAACTTCAAGTCCTTCAGGTAAAGACTGTCCTTCTCCTCCAGCTCCTGAAGCCCCAGAAAAATCACCTCCCGGTCGTTGCTGTTCAGAAACTCCGTCTGCTTCAGCAAGTTCTTCCGCTGCTGATAATCGCCATAGAAATTGATGGCAGTGTACAGGGCTACTCCGAAGAGCACCAGCAGCGCGATGACCACCGGCACCAGCAGCCCGTTGGAGATAAAAAACAAGATATTAGAAATGGTTTCCATATAGATAATTTAGATGATTCCAGCGAAAATGATACAAAGCACCACCAGCAGCAAGTTGGTGATGAAAAGCAGTTCATGACAGGTGACCTGGTTCCCCATAGCTTTCCGCACCAGCACACTGCCTCCCAGGATGAACAGCACCACTGCCAGGACCGACCACCACCCGAAAAGCGAGAAACTGAGCCCTGCCTGACTGAACACCACCTGCATCTGCATGTAGTAAAAGGCCGGAAGTGCCAGCAAGCCCGGATAGAACGAGAGCACCCTTTGCCACTTCCCCTCCATGAAGCAGTAAGCTATCATGAGCATCGCCTCCAGCGTCACCAGAATGGTCCAGTCCAGCCGCAGGGAGCGGTCGGATAGAACCGTATCCACGGCAGTCCGTGACAGGTCGAAGAGCGTGCTGCTCAGGAGCAGGATAATCACCGCATAACCCCCTGCCAGCACAGCCGTCCTGCGAAGGGGCCAGAAGGCCGTCTTTAGGAGCAGGCTCACCAGCAGCAAGCACATTTGAGTGGTAAGTACGTAGGTCAACATTTATTTGTTTCGTTTCTTGATGAAAAAGAATACTAGTAGCAAGAGCACACCCACCACAGCCAGGAGCACGATGGTGTCGCTGGTAGAAGCAGGAGCCCCCTGCTCGTCCTGTTTCAGCACCATCTGCTGCTGCGAAGCATTCCCCTCCTTCACCTCCCGCATCTGCTGGGTGTACGTCTGCCTATCAGCCTCTGAAAGCTGATTAGAGACATACTCCTGCAGTTTCGGGTTATTGCACACAAAATCCGTACACGCAGCCCCAGCCTCCCGGGTAATCTCTGCATGCAGGCTAGCGGTGGTCTGCAGCTGCTCTGCCGTAGGTTTCCAGTACCCCTTGCGCGCACTCTCCAGCATCACAGCTGTCATGGCCTGGAAGGCAGCTGGGTTTATCTTCTGGAAGAAGTTCTTTACACCCAGCTCATTATCATCGGTGATGTACATCCGGTAGAGGTCGTTGTAGATTTCCTTATCCACGGCAGAAGACCGGGTGGCACTCCATCCGAAGATGTTCCGGAACACCTCCCCAAACTCCTGAGCCGTACCCTCATCGCCCTTCATGCGCTGACGCACATACTCCGGATTCAAGATGGTGGTACGCGTCTCCACCGCCACTGCCTGACGCAAGTCCTGCATCCGTCGGTTGGAACGGTTCCGGTAGTCGGCCATATACGCCTCAGGCTCCTTTCCCGTGAGCTGCTTCACTGTCATGGAAAGGCCCCCAGTGAACTCATACACATGATCCAGGGAGATAGGCCCCCAGGTATTACTCTGCCGAGGCTGAACCACCACATCCGTGCCTTGCAGGGCAGCAGCAAAGAGGTCCTTCTCATAGGCACCCCAGTTCAGGGTATCGCCATAGGCAGCTCCCATATTGTTCAGGTAGCCCTCCACCAGTTCCCGTGTATCGTCCCAGGTACCGCTCCGCTCTATATAGTTCATCATACCCGTGCTGTAGCCGTTGTTCACCGGACCAAACACACGCATGGTAGAGAGTTCCCGTGCCCTCTTCGGACTCAACCCCTTATCTACCAAGTCCTTCTCTTGCTGCAGGGTATTTTCGTATACATAGTTGCTATCGCCTTTTTCTTCGGAAACCAGCCGGATGGCCTCCGTAATCATCTCCAGACGGGAGAATGCTATATCCCGCAGCTGACCGCTCACCTGTACGGTCACGTCGATACGAGGGCGCCCCAGTTCACGGGCTGGCACCACCCTTACATCCCGTATACGCCCTTGGCTGTCCCGCACCGGCTCTACCCCCAGCATCCACAACGCTTGAGCGATGGTAGCCCCCTGCGTATTGATAAACTCCCCGGCCCAGAACGTGTACGTCACCTTCCTGGGGTAACTGCCATGCTGCTGAAGGTAATCCTGCAGCGTCTGCTCAGCCAGCCGTCTTCCATCCTCCCAGGCCTGTTCATCGGGTGTAGCCTCCGGATTAATGCTGAACATATTCCGGCCCGTAGGAAGCACATTCGGATTAATCACAGGGTCGCCTCCTGGAGCTGGAGCCACCGTACCCCCGTTCAGTGCACGAACCATCTGGTCCATCTCTGCCCGGGTAGATTCCAGCAGCAGCTCCCTATATGGATTCTGACTGATGGTGCGCGTAATCTGGCGCTGTGCCTCCGGCAGATAGTGGTGAGCCACGAAGGCATAGTCCTCCGTTTGTTTCTGGGTGATTTTCCCTGCCTGAAGGTCCTTCTTCGCCATCTCAAAAGCCAGCGGGTCGGCACTCATGGCCAGCACCGTCTGAAGGATATCGTTTTCGGAATACGGCGTTCCCAGGGTATAGTAAGCCCCTTGCACCTTCTCGTTCACCAGTTCCTCCAGATGGGCATCCAGCCGCTGCAGGTCCTCTTCCGTGTAAGGAACGGAAAGATCACTGTCCAGTCCCAGTTCCCGGTTCAGCCCCTTCGATGTGATTTCCTTCTTGATTTTCAGGGCCAGAGCAGGGTTCGGAACATCCAGCGCCTTGTGTATATCGGAGAGCAAGGAAGCATACTGCTGACGCATGCCACTGGCTGCAAAAGGAGCCGTGAGGTAAGTGAGCAACACGGCATGGGTGCGCCGTTTCGCAATGATGCTCTCCCCCACATTACCTGTGGTATAATAATAGAAATGCGGCGTAGAGCCTATGAGCACATCACTCCAGTCCGTGTGCCGCATGGCCACCTCACGTCCCGGGGTATATTCCAGGTTTCCGTGGGTACCGAAGTGAATCAGTGCATCGGCTTGAAAGCCCTGCTGCATATATAAATAAGGAGCCAGATAACTGTGCGGAGGGGCCACATCCACCCCGTGCACCAGTCGGAAATCATCATCCCCTAGCGCAGGTCTGGGCTGAGGGAACAGCAGGATGTTCCCGTACCGGATGCAAGCCACTGCCAGACTGTCGCCCCTAGTGAGCAGGGAACCTGGAGCATCGCCATATCGGTCTGTTACCTCCTTATATTTTTCCGGGGCTATGAGCTGGTGTGCCCAGTCCTCGTACTGCTGCCGGGTAAGCCACAGCGGGTGCCCCTTAGAAAGATATTCCTGTTGTGCTCCCTTGGCATAAGAACCCAGCACGATACCCTCTGTCTTTATCTGGGTGCTGAAGGTCTGCAAGTCCTGGGGCAGCCCATCCACCCGGTAGCCCTCTTGGCGCAGCCGTTTCAGGAAATTATAGAGCGAAGGAATCACCTCCATGCCACTGGCCAGCAGTGCATCCTTCCCCGGACGTTTAAAATAGGCTATCGCCACCTTCTTCTCCCGGTTCGGTTTCGTGCGCAAGGCCATGTACCGGCAGATATGGTCCACCACCGTCTCGCAGCGCTCCATCTCGGCCGTGTTGATGTAGTACCCCTCCCGATTCTGGTTTTGGGTAGCTATACCATAGGCTGCCATTCCCCCATCTATTTCCGGAATCACGATACGCGCATTCTTGGAGCCGTTGCTTAGCGGCGTTCCCTGGTCCATCCACTCCTGGTGCGAAGCCGTCATGGGGAAAGGCGTGAACAGGGCGATGTTCTTCTCCTGAAGCCAGTTTATCAGACTATCGTTTCCCAGCCTACCCATCGCCATATAGACGATGGCATCGGGCTGAAGCTGCTCCAGCAGACGCTGACGAATAGGGCCCGTGCTGGTCAGCGGGTACACATTCATGCCCCGCTCTGTGAGCAGAGTGATGAGGGTATCTACATGCTGTCTGTTCCCTTCCATGGGGAAGGTGATGCCGGAGATGAGGGCGATGTTCTTTCCTCCCTCCCGATACAGGTTTTTCTTTTTCAGGTAAGCGGTCAGGTCATCGGCGCTCTGGAAATACTGTCCGTATTCCCGGTGATAGAACATATCCGTGAGGAGCTTTACCGGCCCCTCGTAGTCCGTTTGGAACCACTTGTGGGGAGTGGCCAGCGTACGCAGATAGCGCAGACCGTTGCGGAAATTCTTTTGGCATTCGTTGGTGAAGTACAGGTTCAGTTCCTGGACTTGTTCAGCGGTAAGGTTTCGGTTGATGCGCACATCGGAGTGGCGTACCGGTTTAGAGAACACCGGGATACCCTTTTCAGCCGCCCGTTCTATTTCCTTCTGCTGCTGCTCGTCCAGCACCAGGTTCCGGCTGTAGAGGATCACGGCATCGTAACCGTCTATCTTTTCCAGTTCCTCCGTTTCCAGACAAGTCACCTGAATATGTTTGGTATCGTTGCTGAGGACGATGTTGGCCGCTTGCGATTTCAGGGCATTCACCACCAGGATGCGTGTAGGGCGAAGGGCTATGGTATACCCCACATAGCCCAAAATCAGGAGGATGGCCACCCCTACGGCTACCCCTATTTTTTTATTGAATCTGCGTCTCATATATAAATTTCTTTCCACCGAGGTGCAAAGATATAATTTTTTTCCGTGATTTCTCAAATGGGGTAGGTACAATTTGAAATTTAAAGGGTTACAAGGGGACAGGTCCCGTGTAACGTAAAGATAAAACTTTAATCTAGGTACTTAGTCTGCTTACGTTACACGGGACCTGTCCCCTTGTAACCCTCGAAACGCAGAAGGCGTCATTCCCACCTCCCGTTTAAAGAAACTGTTGAAGGCGGGAGGATTAGGAAAATGAAGGCGTTCCGCTATCTCGTACGTGAGCAGGCCACTGGTGCGCAGGAGCACCTTGGCACGGAGTACCACGGCCCTGTTGATCCAATACATCACACTATGCCCACTGGCTTTACTGATGACCGCCGAAAGATGATGCGGACTCACATGCAGCTGGTCGGCATAGAACGGGATGTTCCGCTCCTGCTCACAATGCTGGCTCACCAACGCCTTGAACTGCTGAAAGAGCTCCTGATGCCGGGAAACAGCCTTCTGCTCCACCAGCCTATCCGAAGCCTGCTTCATGTACTGCACGTTGGCCACCATCGCCCTCACCAGGGGCTGCACCACCTCCCGTCGGAAAGGCGTCTGGGTAGCCACATCCCAGAGCAGGTACATCATCTTGAGCAACAGTTCAAAATCCCGGGGAGTAGCCTGGAGCGCGATGCTCTCTTCCACCTGTACCGCCTCTTTCATGGCGATGCCACACACCTCCACCTCCTCACCGAAATGCTCAAACTCCAGAATCAAGTCGGATGTGGTAAGAATCACCATCCCCTTCTGGAAATGGTACTGCTCCAAATCTAGGTGCACATCCGCCTCGCCACGGAGGAACAGCAGCAGTCGGGGCTCAGGAAGCTGGTAGACCTCCCCCTCCCGAAAGAAAGTGGCATCGGAAGGGCGCCCGTTCAGAATGATGCTCACCTCGTCGTTATTGAACACATGACTCTCCGCTCCGGCCATTTTTTTCAGGTCCAGGGAGCTGATGGGGGTATAATTGATGTTCTTGTCCATCCTTATGATTTTGTACGATTCGATTACAAAATTAGCATCTTTCCGGGAGTACGACAAACAAAAAACACCGAAATCGTACAAATTCATAATTTATTCATACAGATTCATAACGGATGTACCAGCGGAAAGGGATATATTTGCAAAAAAGAAGTTAAAACACACAGAAATATGAAAAAAGGAATCCTCATTTTTGCCTTGGCAGCAGCCTGCATCCCGGCACTGGGGCAGACCCTGGAGGAGTGTCAGCGGGCAGCGGAGCAGAACTATCCGCTCATCCGTCAGTACGGGCTCATAGAGAAGACCACCCAGCTTACCCTGGCGAATATCCAGAAGGGTTGGCTGCCGCAGGTCTCTGCCACGGCACAGGCCACCTACCAGAGCGACGTGGCTTCCTGGCCCGAGGGAATGACCAGCATGATGAAAGGTATGGGCATCAATATGAAAGGACTGAAGAAAGACCAGTACCGGGTGGGTGTGGACATCAGCCAGACGGTGTACGACGGAGGCGCCATCTCCAGCCAGAAACAGATAGCCCAGGAACAGGAGCAGGTACAGCTGGCCCAGACCGAAGTATCGCTCTACCAGGTAAAGAAACGCGTGAACGAGATGTATTTCTCCCTGCTCATGCTGGAAGAACAGATGCAGCTGAACAGGGACCTGCAGGAACTGCTCTCCGGGAATGAACGGAAACTGGAGTCGATGGTGAAACGCGGTACAGCTGCAGAGAGCGACTGGCTGAACGTGAAGGCAGAGCGCCTGAATGTGATGCAGCAGGCCACCACCCTGGAATCCAACCAAAAAATGCTGATGGAGATGCTCTCTACCTTCTGCGGACTGGAAGTAAAGGATGTGCAGAAACCCGACGGAGCCTCCCTCCTCGCCTCCACTGAAGGGCAGCGCCCGGAACTGAAACTGTTCGATGCACAGCTGCGCCTGGCAGAGGCCCAGGAGAAGAGCCTGAACGCCGCCCTGAAACCCCGCTTCGGCCTCTTTGCACAAGGCTACTACGGCTACCCCGGTCTGAACATGTTTGAGGACATGATGCGGCACCAATGGTCCCTGAACGGCATCATCGGTGCCCGTCTCACCTGGAACATCGGGGCACTCTATACGCGGAAGAACGACAAGGCGAAGCTTCAGCAGCAGCGTCTGCTCACGGAATCCAACCGGGAAGTGTTCTTGTTCAACAACCGCCTGGAGCAGATTCAGCAGAACCAGGAGATAGCCCGTTACCGGAAACTCATGACCGATGACGAGGAAATCATCCAGCTGCGGGCCAACGTGAGAAAGGCTGCAGAATCCAAACTGGCACATGGCATTATCGACGTGAACGACCTGGTGCGGGAAATCAACCAGGAAAACGCGGCCCGTGTGCAGCAGAAGATGCACGAGCTGGAAATGCTGAAACAAATCTACGATAACGCTTATACGAAAGGTCAGAAAGTGGAATAACACTCCCCCCTTCTGCCTTCACCTAAAAATAAAACAAAAAGAAACAACAATATGAAATCCAATTATTTACTATTCGCCACTTTACTCCTAGCCTCCTGCGGAAACCAGAAGAAAGCGTACGACGCCACCGGAACCTTTGAGGCTACAGAGACCACCGTGTTTTCCGAACAGAGCGGTGCCCTGCTTACCTTTAACGTGGAGGAAGGCGACAGCCTGGCACAGGGCCGTGAAGTGGGCCTGATAGACACCACCCAGACCTGGCTGAAACTCCTGCAACTGGGAGCTACGAAAGAAGTGTACCAGAGTCAGAAACCCGACATGGAACGGCAGATTGCAGCCACCCGTCAGCAGTTGGCTAAAGCCCGCCAGGAAGAGCAGCGCTACCGGGAACTGGTGGCCGACGGAGCCGTACCTTCCAAGATGCTGGACGATGCCACCAACCAGGTGAAAGTGCTGCAGCGGCAACTGGATGCCCAGATTTCATCCCTGAGCACCAGCACCCGTGCCCTGGACAAACAGACCGCCGCTGCCGACGTGCAGATGAGTCAGCTCCGGGACATGCTGCAGAAGTGCCACATCGTCACCCCCACCCAGGGAACCGTGCTGGAGAAATACGTGGAACGTGGGGAGTTCGTAGCCGTGGGCAAACCCCTGTTTAAGATAGCCGACGTGCAGCAGATGTACCTCCGGGCCTACGTCACCTCTGCCCAGCTGCAGAACATCCGTCTGGGTCAGCAGGTGAAGGTCTTTGCCGACTACGGAAACCAGCAGCGGAAAGAGTACCCAGGCACCGTATCCTGGATTTCCTCCCGCTCTGAGTTCACCCCGAAGACCATCCTCACCGATGATGAACGGGCCGACCTGGTCTATGCGGTGAAGATAGCCGTGAAGAACGACGGATACCTGAAAATAGGAATGTACGGAGAAATCTCCCTGAAGTAAGATGAACGCCATAGAAGTAGAACATATATCCAAGAGTTACGGTAAGGTAAAAGCCCTGGACGATGTTTCCTTCTCCGTGGAGAAAGGAGAGATATTCGGACTCATCGGTCCCGACGGAGCCGGAAAGACCACCCTGTTCCGCATCCTCTGCTCCCTGCTGCTGCCCCAGACGGGTACAGCCCAGGTAGACGGCTACGATGTAGTGAAGCAGATGCGCCAGGTGCGCTGCCGGGTGGGCTACATGCCCGGTCGGTTCTCCCTCTACCAGGACCTCACCGTGGAAGAGAATCTCCGGTTCTTCGCCACCCTCTTCGGCACCACAGTAGAAGAAGGATACCCCAGCATCAGCGCCATCTACTCCCAGATAGAACGGTTCCGGGACCGCAAAGCCGGAGCCCTCTCGGGCGGCATGAAGCAGAAGCTGGCCCTCTCCTGCGCCCTGGTACACTCCCCCAACGTGCTCTTCCTGGACGAGCCCACCACCGGTGTGGATCCCGTGAGCCGGAAGGAGTTCTGGGAGATGCTGGGCACCCTGAAGGAAAGGGGCATCACCATCCTGGCCTCTACCCCCTACCTGGACGAAGTGCGTCGGTGCGACCGCGTGGCCTTCCTGCAGGAGGGAAAGATACGGGGAATAGACACCCCGGAGGTCATCCTGGAACGCTTCAAGGACATCTTTAATCCTTCCGGACTGGCGCATGAGAACACCCCAGAAAAGAAGAATGAAAACGTGATAGAAGTCTCCCACCTGGTGAAAGCCTTCGGCACCTTTCGTGCCGTGGACGACATCTCGTTCTCCGTGAGGCGCGGGGAGATATTCGGTTTCCTGGGCGCCAACGGAGCCGGGAAAACCACCGCCATGCACATGCTCACGGGACTGAACCAGCCTACCAGCGGCACCGGTACCGTGGTGGGGTACGACATCCGTACCCAGCATGAGCAGATTAAGAAACACATCGGCTACATGTCGCAGAAGTTCTCCCTCTATGAAGACCTCACCGTGGCCGAGAACATCCGTCTGTTTGCCGGCATCTACGGCATGAAGGACGAGGAGATACGCCGGAAGACCGACGAGCTGCTGAGCCGACTGAACTTCACGGAGCACCGGGATACGCTGGTGAAGAGCCTCCCCCTGGGCTGGAAGCAGAAACTGGCCTTCTCCGTATCCATCTTCCATGAACCCGGAGTGGTGTTCCTGGACGAGCCCACCGGCGGTGTAGACCCCGCCACCCGCCGTCAGTTCTGGGAACTCATCTACGATGCCGCCCATCGGGGCATCACCGTGTTCGTCACCACCCACTATATGGACGAAGCCGAGTACTGCGACCGCATCTCCATCATGGTAGACGGGAAAATCAGCGCCCTGGGCACCCCTCAGGAACTGAAAGAACGGTTCCACCAGCCCGATATGGACCACGTATTCACTTACCTGGCCCGACAAGCCACCCGTTCAAGCGATTAAGACTATGAAACAGTTTATCAGTTTTGTCATCAAAGAAGCCAAACATATCCTGCGGGATAAACGTACCATGCTCATCCTCTTCGGCATGCCCGTGGTGATGATGCTCCTCTTCGGGTTTGCCATCAGCACCGACGTGCGGAACGTGCGCACCGTGGTGGTCACCTCACAGATGGACCCTCAGACCCAGCAAGCCGTGCAGCGCCTCTCCGCATCGGAATACTTCACCCTGACCCAGACCGTGCCTACCCCCCAGCAGGCCGAACGCCTTATCCGTAGCCAAAAAGCCGATATGGCCGTGGTCTTCGCCCCTCACTTCGGGAGCCGGAAAAGCGGCATACAACTTATAGTGGACGGTTCCGACCCGAATATGGCGCAGCAGTGGACCAACTATGCCCTGGGTGGCCTTACCCAGATGAACGGCACACTGGTGAACACCAAGATGCTCTACAACCCCCAGATGAAGTCGGCCTACAACTTCGTACCCGCCATTATGGGCATGCTGCTCATGCTTATCTGTGCCATGATGACCTCCATCTCCATCGTTCGGGAGAAAGAACGCGGCACCATGGAAGTGCTGCTGGTCAGCCCCGTACGCCCGCTCATGGTCATCCTGGCCAAGGCCGTGCCCTACCTGGTACTGGCCTTCACCATCCTGGTGGTCATCCTGCTCATGGCGCGCTACGTGCTGGGCGTACCCCTGGCAGGCTCCCTGTTCTGGATCATCGTGGTGAGCCTTATCTACATTCTGCTGGCCCTCTCCCTGGGACTGCTCATCTCCAGCATAGCCCAGACCCAGCTGGTGGCGCTGCTCCTCAGTGCCATGGTGCTCCTCATGCCCGTGGTGATGCTCTCCGGCATGATGTTCCCCGTGGAGAGCATGCCACAAGTGCTACAATGGATATCTGCCGTGGTTCCCCCACGTTACTACATACAAGCCATGCGCAAGCTCATGATTATGGGTGTGGGCATAGAAGAAGTGCTGACGGAAGTCCTGGTCCTGGTGGGCATGACCGCCCTCTTCCTGGCCATTGCCCTCCGGAAATTCAATGTACGTCTGGAGTAAAATAAGTTAAGGTTATGATTAAATATCTCATACAGAAAGAATTCCTGCAGATTAGGCGAAACGCGTTTCTGCCCCGGCTCATCATCGTCTTCCCCATCATGATTATGTGTGTGATGCCCTGGGTCATGAACATGGAGGTGAAGAACATCGTGGTAGATGTGGTGGACCAAGACCGGTCCCAGCTCTCCCAGCAGATGGTGCATGCCCTGGAAGCCAGTAACTACTTCATCTTCCACGGACAGAAGTCCAGCTACCGCGAAGCCCTCACGGAGATAGAGCACGGACAGGCCGATGTGGTGCTGGTCATTCCCCCGCACTTCGGCAGGGACCTCACCCTGAGCCGTACCGGAGGAGCCGTGCAGCCGCCCACCGTGCTCATAGCTGCCAATGCCGTGAACGGCACCAAAGGCGCCATGGGGTCAGCCTACCTGTCCCAGATAGTGACCTCCACCGTAGCCCCCACGGCAGCAGCCATACAGCAGAAAGCCTCTACCCTGCTGTTGTACAACAAGCACCAGAACTACAAGCTCTACATGATACCCGCCCTGCTGGCCATCGTCATGATGCTGATGACCGGGTTCCTACCCACCCTGAACATTGTGGGCGAGAAAGAAGCCGGCACCATAGAACAGATCAACGTGACCCCCGTGTCCAAGTGGGCCTTCATCCTCTCCAAGCTCATCCCCTACTGGCTCATAGCCCTCTTCATCGTCACCGTGTGCCTCCTGCTGGCGTGGCTCATCTACGGCCTCACCCCCAGCGGTCCCCTGTGGCTGGTGTACCTGCTAGCCATGCTCCTGGCCCTGTTCTTCTCCAGCTTCGGCCTCCTGGTGTCCAACTACAGCGATACCATGCAGCAAGCCATCTTTGTGATGTGGTTCTTTGTGGTGTGCATCATGCTGCTGAGCGGCCTGTTCACCCCTACCCGTTCCATGCCCCACTGGGCCTACCTGACCACCTACATAAACCCCATGCACTATTTCATAGATGCCATACGCACCGTATTCATCCGTGGAGGCGGGTTCCGGGAGGTGTTCCACCAGGTGCTAGCCCTGCTGTTCATCGGCCTGTTTATGGGAAGCTGGGCCATCCAGAGCTATAAGAAGAACAGCTGATGCAAAAAAAATGCAGCCCTGTTTCACAACAGAACTGCACCAGATTCAAATTCATGTATTAATTATCAATTAACCATCGCAAAGTTATACTTTATTTTTGGATTGGGAAAGAAAAAGGGGAAAATCTTTCCAAAACATTCCAATTCTTTCAAAATTGGAAAGAATTTAAGCGTTTTTCACTGAAAAAGAAGCACTTGTAAAAACTCCTCAAATTACACCTGACCCATATAAGATTTAGTTAAATCGATGTAAACAATCTCCCTGTGCCCAGTTTTGAATAAATGAAAATCCAAAATATATTTGCCCCCAATTTGGGGGCGATTTGTCATTTGGACCGATTAAACAAATATTGAAAGGGGGGAACAGGTAAATTTGAGGCTTTGATTATATTCACCCTTTATTCTCGCTTTCAAAATACTGGTTTTCAATGTAATGGAATCTTTAAAAGAGCAGAGATACAAATTCTATTAACCCTTTTATCCGCCCTTACAAATAATTAAATCAAGAGAGGATAGTTTTTTGGGGAGGTAGTTCAACTTATATCCCTAGGTTCAATTTGATGTTATTTTAAGAAGTAGGATTTATTAAACTTCTGTATGAAAAAATTCAATAAAAAGTTGAAACTTGAAAAGAAAGTTTTATTTTTGCCACGCTTATTAGATACAACCCCGTAAGATGATTCCACGCTCCATGTGCAGTTGTGAATTGCTTTCAATTCAGTATCTTTGCAGTATTAGATACAACTTATCTCTAATAGCGTGGCTGTGCTGACACGTTGTGAATTGCTTTCAATTCAGTATCTTTGCAGTATTAGATACAACATATGAAAGAGGGATTGTGTTAGCCCAAAGGTTGTGAATTGCTTTCAATTCAGTATCTTTGCAGTATTAGATACAACTTGTGTTGATGTTGGCGGATGTCTGGATTCGTTGTGAATTGCTTTCAATTCAGTATCTTTGCAGTATTAGATACAACTTATGAAAGACGGCTTGTCCAAAGGAGTGGTTGTGAATTGCTTTCAATTCAGTATCTTTGCAGTATTAGATACAACTGTAATGGAATATAATAATAATTAATATATGTTGTGAATTGCTTTCAATTCAGTATCTTTGCAGTATTAGATACAACTTCGGTAAAAACGTGTCCGTTCTCAGTTCTGTTGTGAATTGCTTTCAATTCAGTATCTTTGCAGTATTAGATACAACACCGTGTTTCTTGTACCTGGACGAAATGCAGTTGTGAATTGCTTTCAATTCAGTATCTTTGCAGTATTAGATACAACACCTTATTAGAACCACTACAAAAGTACAAGTTGTGAATTGCTTTCAATTCAGTATCTTTGCAGTATTAGATACAACCGATGTAGCCAAATAATACTCTTCTATCTTGTTGTGAATTGCTTTCAATTCAGTATCTTTGCAGTATTAGATACAACAATTTAAGAATTAAAAACCTTTTCAATCTCGTTGTGAATTGCTTTCAATTCAGTATCTTTGCAGTATTAGATACAACTCTTTAATATACCGCTCTGGTTTCAGTTCGTTGTGAATTGCTTTCAATTCAGTATCTTTGCAGTATTAGATACAACGCAGCAGGTACATTTTCATCACGTCTCCCAGTTGTGAATTGCTTTCAATTCAGTATCTTTGCAGTATTAGATACAACCTCGGGAGGCGTGCTCCCATGATTTCATATGTTGTGAATTGCTTTCAATTCAGTATCTTTGCAGTATTAGATACAACATTCTCCTTTAGACGAGAAGTAAAACTCTGTTGTGAATTGCTTTCAATTCAGTATCTTTGCAGTATTAGATACAACTGGCCAAATCTTCTATACTATTATTTCCAAGTTGTGAATTGCTTTCAATTCAGTATCTTTGCAGTATTAGATACAACGATTTGTTGCCTAATAAGATCCAGGAGCAGGTTGTGAATTGCTTTCAATTCAGTATCTTTGCAGTATTAGATACAACCCGAAAGGGCTTTTTCGGATTACCTTCCAGTTGTGAATTGCTTTCAATTCAGTATCTTTGCAGTATTAGATACAACCGTTTTTAGTCATGATCGGTGCAAATTAGGGTTGTGAATTGCTTTCAATTCAGTATCTTTGCAGTATTAGATACAACTGATTGCCAGTATTTATCTAGCTCTCAGATACTTACAGGAAGAATTAGAAATTAAAAATTGTATCTAATCAAAAAGGGAATCTTATCTAAACCATAAGATTCCCTTTTCCTAAAATAGCTCTAACTGTTGTCCAGGAGCATTGGGCTGTTTAGGTTTATGCCCTGAAAATATTTCTATATTCCCAAATTGTTTATCCGTAATACATAAAATTCCTACATCTCCATACTCCGGCAAAAAAGATTTTATTCTTTTTTTATGAACCTCCATATTTTCTTTACTGGCACAGTGCCTTACATAGATAGAAAACTGGAACATGGTAAACCCATCGGACATGATTCTTTTTCTAAAAGTGGCATAAGCTTTCCTGTCTTTCTTGGTTTCTGTAGGAAGATCAAAGAAAACTAAAATCCACATAACTCTATATTCACTAAAACGGCTTAGGCTAGAACTCATACTATTTCTGGATAAGCTATTTTTCTTAATTCGCCACTAAAACATCGACTTAGAGTTGCTGCAGTTTGTGAGGCAGCTATCATTAATGGGCTATTTTTTCCGTCTATCTTAACGTCCAGAGTGGGTATCCCTAGCAACTGGAATTTTACCTCTTTAGATAAAGTGGAATAATCCAAACCACTTTTCATAATCTGAATAACTAGTTTATCCACATAAGGCCTGTAGGGTTCCATGATATCATCGGCCAGACAATATGCATTATATCTATTGTGATGATGAATTCCTAGTGTGGGCAAAAGTCCACTACTTACTAATGCACGAGCTATTACAGATCTTAATATGGCATATCCATAATTCAGTAGATTATTGGGAGGCAGCCCTTCCCTATCCCTTATAAAATTAAGAGAAGGATGAAAGAGGCTTCTCCAATAAAAGGCAGCTGCTCTGGCTTCCAAATTATCTGCATCACCACTTTTTACATCTGCAGCCCATACCTTCATACAATTGGTTTCTACTTCCGAATTAGCAGAAAGAACCTTTTCCTGATTGATGATTTTCTGCCTTACTGTTTGTTGCCAAAGTTGCTTTTTTAGCGGTAAAGATGCATCTATCTGATACCTGAAACGCTCATTCTGGAGAGAATTCCCAGCCAACGGAAGCAAGAGCCCTGTGGGCATACTTTTACTGTCACAAGTAATGACAGCCACATTATTATCTAAAAGAGCTTCAAGGGTGCCAGAAGTAATGGTAATCCGTTTATTATCCAGTACCACTACCCCTATATCTTCTATTGGGATAGTTCTGGAAGCTTCTTTTCTAAATTCCGAAGTAAATGCCTCATTGTCCTCCACCTCTGGAAGGTGAAGGACTAACTGAGACAATCTGGTTCTTAAGTAAATGGGATTACCAAAATACAGCGTTTTCTTAATCATTACTTGATGATTTTTACGATGTTACCTAATCTATCCACTTCAAGTTTCCAACAAACAGCCTTTATCATTTGGCCATCTATTGCTCTTTCAGCTTTATTTAAAGACTGGAATTCAACCTTATTCATAAGTACTGAAGCAACATTGCTAGGGATAAAAAACGCTTGAGTTTTTGTTGATGAAACAAACTTATATATGCGTTCCTTATATAATTCATCAATCCCTGCATTTTGCTCAGACTCTTCTGGTACATAAACTAAATCATTGGGAGATAAGAAAAACTTTAATTTATCATTTTCATTAACTCCTGGAACTGGTGGCAAATTTTGCTTCATCCTCTCTGCTACTATATTAAGAGGAATTGTCTGATAATTTCTATCCCCAGCCTTATTTTCATAAATAGCAAAATATAGATTGGTTCCACTTTGTGCTTCCACAAATTTCTTATCTTTATTAGAACCGTAACCCACAGGATACTTTTCACCTAGAGTTTCACTCACCCTTACCTTAAGAATAGGCTGATGTGGTTTACCACCATTGAACTCTTCAATATGCTCATTCATTTCCATAATACCCTCTGGGCTGAAAGCCACTTTCGGGTCATTGTATTTTGTAGCCAGATAGTTAAGAAGAATCTTCTGAATACCTGTATCCGTAATGGATTGTATCTTCTTAGCATCGAAACTATCATCCAGTGGTTTACGTACTGCTACCATCTTTTCTACATCATCGGTAAAATAGTAAACTTCCACTTTACTGATGTCTTGACCATGGAACTTAAGACCATCTTCTTTCTTGAAGAAATTCAAGACTTTCTTTTTATCCATGCCATCTTCCATCAAAGTCTTAATCAAATGCTTTAAGTCTTTATTTACTATGGTAGAGGGATTTTCCAGAGCTTTATTAAATGGAATTGCTTTCACTCGCCTCAAATTCACATGGGCAAATACGGTTTCTTTATGCAATGGTTTACGGATGGCCCACATGCTTTCTCCCTTCTGAGCCACAGTGACCTTCTTTCCGTTCTCATCGTAATGCTCATAGTAGTTGCTGGCCTTGTTGATGACACGGATATAATGCTTGAAGCTTACCACGATGTCTTGAAGAGCTTTATAAGCATCCTGAGTAAAGGTTTCCCATGGCTTCAGAATGACTCCACCCTTACCACAAAGCAGTCTCTTAAGGTCATGCCTTAGTTTTTCATCATTGGCAGATTCATTGTTCAAGTAATTCACTATATTTCTAGAAGCCAAGGCTATAACCAGCGCATCCATGGCATGATGACGGTGATCTATACGTTTCTTACTGAATCCACGCTGGAGCTCCAGTGGCATGGTGGTTTGGAATACTTTCTTTCCGTCTTTGTCTTCCCAATGTCCAAAAGCATCACTTTGAGTTAAATCATTCATGCGCTGGAAACGTGGGGAAACTATCTTGTTCCAAATGTCGTTTAGGCCCCAGTCTTGTTTCAGTCTGTCGGTAATTCCACCCGTACATGGGATAAGGTTTTTGGAAGTAGCTTCTGCTTCGTTTTCTTCCCGAACCACATTGGACAGGAGCTGCTTCACTACCCTACTAATGTATCGGCTATCGTTCATCTGCCTCTGGATGAATTCCTCTGGAATATCTTCCATCATCAGATTCTTCAATTTGGCACGATTGGCAGAATAGTGGTCTTTTACAAATTTAGTGTATTGTTCTTCTGTAAATACGGTTACATTTCCCAAGGTAGGACAATGCACCACTTCACCACCATGAGCCTTGATGAACTCCAACCCTAGCATGTTAGATTTCAAACCATTAACCTCTGCCTCACAAATTACCTTATTCACCAGGGAGTCATTGAAGAAACGGCTCTGAGGAATTACGTGCTCAATCTGGTAAGCTGGTGTAAAGAGGCGTGATAATGGGATAGGCTTTCCAGTATAAGGAGAACGATAACGTTGTTCCAACCAGAGTTTATACTTAGTCAATTCTGAAGAGGTAGGCTGTGCCAACTTAGAAATTCTGGAAATCTCTGCAAAATCTGGGTCTTCACGGGAAAGTTCTGTCAAAGCTCCTTCTTCATAGATACGGAGTATTTCCTGCTGCATAGGAGAATAAGGACGAACATCGGAAATGTTCCCATCGTTCTTCAGTTCCATGAGCAGATATTTAATGCGCTGATTGGTATTTTCATTAGCCAAATTGCGCTCTGAGATTCTTGCTCTTTCCTCTGCTGTGCTCTTCATGTTTCGGCCCAGCTCCAAATGGATTTCATCTATATGTCCGTATTTTACCCAAATATCATGCACGGTACGGAGAGATTCCAGCACACACTGCTCCACTATAGGATTACGCATGGAATACTGCTTGAAATTGCGGATAAAAATCATCAGGTCTTCAGGTGTTTCCCAGCGTGTAATCTCACTACTCTCTGAGTGCCTACCATAGACCACATAGCAAGCTAGCCATACTGGTAATCCCTGGAAATCTTTTAGTTCTGCTAAGGAAATGTGTTGATTAGCAGCTTTCTCCAGAGCCACATCTTGTGCTTCACCTTTTATTATTGTACTAATTCTTTCTTTTACAGAAGCAGGAATTCCGTCTTCACTCCAGCAGGTTCCCATACGCATTACGGAAAGCAGTTTCTTAACGGCTTTCTCTGAATAGGCTCCATATTCTTTTTTGAACGATGGAATTTTCTTCAGTTCTTCTACGAAAGAATTAGGAAGTTCTAGTTCTTTTTGCAGCTTCTCCAGTGCATGGATTAGTTCATTTTTGTCCTCTACGGAATAAAGCAGGTGCCAGAGTCTCTGCTCCATTTCACGGGTAAGGAAAGAAGGCTCTATTTCTGCTTTTTTAAGGGCAGAAAGGATAAGGTAACGTGTTTCATTACAAGGATATTCCTTATCTTCCACATAGTTCCAGCGCAGAGAATATTTGGTATCTTTTCCCTTGGGTTTCTTTAACCCGAAGAAATCCTTAAGCAGCTGTTCCTGAGTGATAGCTTTCCTGTCGTTCAGGAACTGATAGAGTTTAGTATAGTCTTCTGGAGTCTGCAAGTATTTAGCAGTTACATCATCCTCATTCAGGCTCTCACGGTCTAGCAAACGAAGATTCTGAATAAACTGCCACAGACGGAATTCCTGGAAGTAAGGATTAGATTTAGCTACAACTTTAATGTGTTGAGTCTTAATCTCCCCAGTAGATTTATCTACATAAGGGTAAGACTCATAAGGGCAATCACTTATAAGAGATTTCTTGCTCTTCAAAGGGCGCTGATAGAACAAAAGATCATCTACTATCAAGTACACGAAATCTTTCTTCTTCAAGCTATCCTGATGCGGGATGTTCCGTGCATAAAGTTCACGAATACAGTCTTCCAGCAAAGCCTTATCCCTCAGTTCTGGGATAAATTCTGTCTGCTTGCTGATGATTCTTTTCAGTTCTTCCTTATAAAATTTCCTCTCTACGGTACGAACCAGCTTACCTCTTACTTTCTCTGAAGGGTTCTTTAGAAGGTTATCGTAAATGTATTCACCCACCGTAACGTGAGAAGAGTCAATAGAGTTTTCTGTACGTTTCTTCTGCAGTGCCCAGTCGTCTGCTCCAGGAGCTCTGAAACTACGTTTCACATTACCTTCCTTGTCCAGTTTAGGGTTTCCGTTCTCATCAATGTCGGTAGTGACAATGAACTCACGTTCTTTGCCCACCCACTCGTCCAGGAACATCTTGCTGGCTCTTCTGTATATCCATCCGTTTTCAAGGTGGATATTATACCATCGGCTGTCGCCTCTCTGCTCATCGGTAGCTTCTACTTTTACTACTTTTAGTTTATAGTATTCTTCCAGTTTATTCTTCTTTTCCTGTTCCTCTTCCTCACCACGAAGCTGATAGTAACCACGCTTCTGATTGAAGTTCAAGATAATCCAAGCCAGTTCCTGCTTGCTGATGGGCTGAGTAAGTGCTTTTTTACGCAGATAATAAAGCGTCCAGTCCAAAGGGATTTTCTTGTCACCAGCTAAAAGCCCAGGCTGATGTTTGGCAAAATCTGCCAGCATTTCATTGAAGGAATCCATGAAGAGGAACTGCATCTTACCTGTTTCGTCTTTTCTCCATGCCAGCTTAGGCTCACCATGATTTAGAAATTTTCCATAAGTGGAATTCTGGTTCTTGTTCCAGCCTAAGGCATTATCATAATGCTCAGGAAGGAAATTCATCACGTGAAGAACTCTGTGCAAGCGTTCCCTTCTTAAGAGGCATCTTTCCCTTAATCTACGCATACCACGATACGATGTGCGTACTGCAGTTTGTGACTCTGTTACTCCACTGTCGAACTTGCCCAGTACATCCTGGCTCATTGGGATAATACGGCTTCCCAGCTTAATATCCTGAGTGTATTTCCCATCATCACTTTTTGAGACCACGGCCCAACCAATACTATTGGTTCCCAAGTCTAAACCTAAAATATTTTTCATATTTTTTATTTAATTGTTTGAAACTTTCAAAATAAATAGTATCTTTGCAGCACATTGAAAGCAATTCACAATAAGGATTATTCCGTTGTGAAAACATTTAGGACGGGGCAACTCGTCCTTTGTTTTTGTTCAGCCTCATGCTTTCTTTTCTAGTGCTTATTTTGCAAACTTACTCAAATAATTTGTATTTTTCAAATCATGAATAGTTTTTCTACTTGCAAAAGTAGAATGCACTTTTGACAAACTGTGACAATTCAAAAATTATTTTGTTAAAAGTTAGAAACAATCTTTTATAAATCCTCAAACTAAAAAAACAGCCCCTCCCTGCTGGGAAGAGCTGTTCCCCTGAAAGGGATTGGTTGCCGCTTTCGAATTTTTATTATAAAATAAAAACATCCAGATACTGCAAAGATACAAAATATTCTGAAACCACAAAAAAATACAGCCCTGTTTCACAACAGAACTGCATTAGTGAGAAAATCTATGTAAATTTGTACTGGCTGCAAAGGTACGCTAAATTTCTCCCCTACCAAATAAAAAAGGGGGAAAAATGCATAAAGTGATGAAAATTAACTATATTTGCAAAAAATCTGAATAAAAATATACCCACCATGGTAAAGATAGATGACGAACTGGTACAGGCCTGCCGGAGATATCTGGAAGAGCGGAAGCGTAGGGAGAAACAACTGGGGCTGGATAGAGAATCGCTCCGGAAGGCTGAGGAGGAGGAAAAGAAGAGGCTCATGCGCCGGGAGTATTGGCGCAAGAAACTCTATGGGGGAAACAGCTCTCCCATCACGTTCATTGTGGGGGAAAAGAAGAAATAAAATCTGGGGAGATTTCTTCTAATTTCTTGTATCTTAGCGTCCGGAGAAAAATAATCCATGGGGGGAACACCATGGACTAATTATAATTTTAACTTTATGAAAAAAAATCTTGATTTAATCCAGGATTTCCAGAAGTTTAGTATGGACCTGGACAGTGCTCTTATTGGCGTGGAGAAATGGAAAAAGGAAAGTTGTGACAACTCTATGGAGGCTGTAATCCCTAGTCTGGAGTTGAATCTCACGGAATTTTTAGGAAGGTTTAATGGGGAGCGTATCCCGGAACAGGTGGCAGATAAGTGCATCCCGCTCTTGGTGCCTAAAGTAACCAGTCTGCTGAAGGTGTTCCTGGAGGTGACCCGGAACTTCCGTCCCCGACGAAACAACAGCCAGACGCACCGGGGTGTGGTAACCATGGAGGTGCCTAGCATGGAGAAGCTGGCCCGGCAAGCGCAGAAGGATTGGGATATCCAGAACTTCCTGGGTGTGGAGAAGGACTTCTACGGGGTGGAGATCTGGAGCTCTGTGGGGGCACTGCTCAGGGGGAACAAGGCGGCGGGCGACTGGCCCTACTTCTCCACGGAGCACCTGAAAATATGTATGCTGATGCTGGAAATGGGGCTGCAGCTGCTCACCCAGATGGACCTGAATAAGCTGAGGGAAAAGGATGTCACCTGGGAACTGGCGAAGAAGGGGCTGGCTAAACTGAACGATGAGGAGGTGGATGCGCTTACCCAGCTGGCGGCTCAGCTCACCAAGGCTGAATACTTCCAGAAGGAAACGGCCCTGGAGGAGTTCCAGAAGCTGGCCAGTGAACTGAGGCTGGAGGGTATACTGCTGCTGAAGCCGGTGGACCGCGAGGTGCTGAAGGAGGCGCTGGCCCAGATGATAGACGACGGGGTGGTAACGCGGAAGCTGGACTTTGAGGTGTTCCACCATCGTATCTCGGAAATCTGTGCGCCGAAGATGACGTATGCCAACTTCCTGTCGCTTCTCAAGGAGATGGACATTCCGCAGAACATCAGGCCGGCCTCGGAAAGTATCCTGAAGAACCTGAACATCAGCCGGAAATTCCCGGACTGGAAAATAGACTCCAAGAGCCAGGTGAAGCGGGAAAAGATTATCCACATGGCTCTGCGTTTCTCTGAATGTTACCTGAACCTGCTGGCTCAAAAATGCTGACTTTCTGCTGAAAAAGACTGACTTGCTGACTTTTTTACTGACTATCCCACCCTTTTTCCTTTGCGTTAATCTCCCCCGCTCTACTTTTGCCCCCGCTTTCTGAACGTGACATGGGGACAGGTCCCGTGTAACGTAAAGATAATAGCCTGAAAATTAACGATATAAGTAACTTACGTTACACGGGACCTGTCCCCATGTCACGTTGCAGCATATAGTAAATGAGAGTGGTAATCAAAGGCGGAATCTACATCCGCAACAATTATGGATGTCTGTACGGACATCAGTGTCAGTTTCAGCAGAACGGTCCGGAACAGCCTAAGAAGGCGGAACAGGTAAAGGAGGCTCCTGTGCAGGAGGTGCCAGAGGCTCAAGTAGTAAAGGTGGACTGTGTGCCGGTGGTGCCGGTCATGCCGGGATTGACTCAGGAGATGATGGACCGCATACGCCAGGCGGTGGAGTATCTGGATGCCCAGGGGCTGATTCAGTACAAGTACAGTCTGGCGGCGGTGAAGCAGATTCTGCAGGAGAAGTGCGCGATGCATCTACCCAACAATAAATTTGTGGAGATCATTAAAAGTTGTAGGCTGAAAAGCATCAGCCATCCCAGTGAAGAGAACTTGAAAAAGGTGGTTTTCTCCCATCAGTCTAAACACCCGGATTGGAAAATATCGGGGTTGAAGCAGGAAAAGGTAGAAGAACTGGTGATGCTGGGAAACTGCTTCTGGGAATACTTCTCCACCCTTTAATCTTTCCCTTTTTTCACTTTGTTCCTTTTTTATTCCTTTTACGGGGAAACTCTTGGCAGTGAGATACATAACCTCTAACTTTGCCATCAAACCTAGGTGAATGTTGAACAAACTAAAAAAAGAAAATTATGTCAAACCCTATGAAGCCTAAAGTGAGGTACGTCTTCTCTGGACTGCCAGCACGGTTCAGCCAGTTTAAGAAAACCCCGTGGTTCACGTACGTGGGCTTTATGCTGGATGTGGAAAACAACGAGTGGATGGAGTCTTTCATCCATAACTATAAAAACCCTAACCTGCTGCGCCATAATCATGAGGAGGTGATGTACTGGTTCTGTGAGAAAATACACCAGTACTACAACTCGGACATCTTTTATGATTCTGATATGCTGCCATATAGACTGAAACACATCTGCGATGTGCACACGGCACAACGGGCATTCCAGGATTTCATGGATATGGATGAGCCTACCGGAGCCCTGGTCTATGCCAAGCTGAAGTATATGGAACATCAGAAATACATAGAAAAATGGGAAAAGGAACAGCTTACCCGCCAGGAATCTCATGAATATTATGACGATGACGATGAAATAGCAGATAGAATATACGTATGCAAAACGAAGACGCCTTACTCCTGATAGCTCAGGAACTGGAGCTGGCTGGCGAGGACCCCGAAGTGCTGGAACGTAGGCGCAGACTGCAGGCGCGCCGCATAGATGAGCATACCAGCATTCCGGAACGGAAATTCCTCTTCCAGCTCTTCGGAACGCCTTGTTTCCCTAAAGGCGAACTGGTGGCTCTCACGGGTAAGGAGAAAAGTGGCAAGACGTTCGTTTCTTCCATACTGATGACCCTCTGTGTAAAAAAGGAGGTGCTGGATATGGTGCGCCTCGGTGAGGAATATTTGCGTGTCCTTTGGTTCGACACGGAGCAGAGCGAGGAATCTACACAGGAAATCTTAACGAACCGTATCATGCCCATGACCGAGGTGGACGACTTCCCTTCGGAACAGTTCTTCGTGTTCAACGTGCGGGCCGAATCTTGGCAGGAACGATTGCCGCTGCTGGAGCAGGCTATAACAGACTGTAAGCCGGATCTGGTGATTCTGGATGGCATACGCGACCTGGTGGACGACATCAACGATGGGAAGCTGGCTCAGGCGGTGCTGGAACGGCTCATGCACCTGGCATCTAGCTGCTCCTGCTGCATTGTGTGCGTGCTGCATCAGAATAAGTCGTCCGAGGACAAGAACCTCCGCGGATGGATAGGTACGGAACTCACGTACAAGTCGTTCGAGGTCTATGAGTGTACCAAAGGGCTGGACAAGGTCTTCTCCCTGGCGCAGACGCGTACGCGTAAGTTCGACATCTGGAAGAAGATGTACTATGTGGCGGGCGAAGACGGTCTGCCTGAACCGTACACGGGCACCCTGCCAGGAACAGAACCGAACGGGGGGCTAAACCCGGAATATTCTACATCTTCGGGCTACATCAAGTATGAGAAAGCCTTCGATTACCTGTTACCGGCACAGACACGGTTGCGGGCCACCCAGCTGCAGGCCTACTTCTTGGGGCTGGTGGGTATGAAGTCGGTAAAGCGATATGATTACTTCCTGAGCAAGGCGCTGGAGACGCACCTGGTGCGCCGCACAGAGATAAGCCCCAGCCTAGTGGTGTACGAGCGTGAGGCTGGACTGGACCAATGGAAGCAGAAACAAACTTCATTTAGTTTTGCTCCGTGATGGACCGCCGTACCCCCAGCTCAGTATATACCCCCTGTAAGGGGTAATACTAGGGGGTGAAGGGACATCACTCCGCAAGGCAGAAAACGAATAGAATTTTTAACCCAGAAAACGTCATGATTAGCAAGTATACCGTGGAGAAAGTGAACAGTGTGCCTATAGAGCGCATAGCCCAGCTACTGGGGCTGGAGGTGAACCGCCATAGGGCGCTCTGCCCTTTCCATCCCGACACGCACCCCAGCCTGATGTTCAAGCCACAGAAGAACATCTACCGCTGCTTTGTGTGCGGCAAGGGCGGTCACGGTGTGGGGCTGGTCATGGAGAAAGAGGGTCTGTCCTATCAGGATGCGGTGAAGTGGATAGCTGGGCAGGAGCACATCCTGGTGGAGGAAGACGAGGGCGCTTCGTTCAACAAACAGAAAAAAGGCATGGAACTAGAGGAGATTTTTAGCCCCAAAGAGGTGAAATATACGCTGGACAGCCAGTTGGTAGAGAGCCGGCGAAGTAACAACAATGAGTTCTGCGAGGCGGTGGTGCAGACGCGCATCCTGACCCGGGAGCAGATGCAGCGGGCTGCCAGCCTGTACCGCACGGGCAGCACCCTCACGGACCGAGGCATCATCTTCTGGCAGATAGATGAGCAGCAGCGGGTGCGCGACGGGAAGGTGATGCACTACCTGGTGAATGCGCACCGGAACCGGGAAATAAAGCCCAACTTCATCTCGTGGCTCATGAAGAACAAGGGTCAGGATGTGTACCGGCTCCCGGCCGAATGGGAGGCCACCCGATGCCTCTTCGGTCTGCACCTGCTGGGGGTAGTCCCGCAGGAAGAGATCATGGGCATAGCCATAGTGGAGAGCGAGAAGACCGCGTTCATCTGCTCCCAGCTGCTGGCCGAGCGGCGGTTCCTGTGGATGGCGACGGGGGGCTTGCAGAGCCTCAAGCCAGAGCTGCTGCTGCCGCTGAAAGGCCACCGCATCATCCTTTTCCCGGATACGGACCCGCAAGGGCAGACTTATGCACAGTGGTGTGGCACGGCACGGAGGGCGCAGCAGCTGCTCTCCCAGCCTATCTATGTGAGTGATTTCCTGGAGCGTGTAGCGACAGAGGAGCAAAAAAAGGAAAAAATAGATATAGTGGATTATCTTATGGGGCGCAGGCCGTGAAGCCGGAATCCCTTGACTTTTTGAGGGTACTTTTTCTTTTTTCTCGAAAAGAAAAGGTATAAAAACCATGTTATTCAAAAAGATTTAGTAATTTTGCGTTAGTATTAGCTGAATTAAGAACTCAAAATGAAAACAAAGGATGAGATATTAAAGTTGCTGAAGAGCTACAAGCATACAGCTAAAAGCAAGTACGGACTTACACGTCTTGGCATCTTTGGTTCTGTGGCACGTGGTGAGCATACCCATGACAGCGATGTGGATGTATGCTACGAGGGGCGTGTTCCTTCCTTATTGACACTAGATCTTATCCAGACTGATTTAGAACGATTACTGGACTGCCCAGTAGATTTAGTTCGCATCAGAGATGGAATGAACAGTTTGTTAAAAGAACGTATCAAAAAGGAGGCTGTCTATGTTTGATCACGAAATTGTAATGGACAGCTTACTGAAAATTCAGAAAGCCATCGACACCATTTTAGAACGTGCCTCTGTGGTCAGCGATCCTAATGAACTTCTCACCTCCCCTGAAGGAATGATGAGAATAGATGCTATCTGCATGAACTTAATTGCACTAGGTGAAGCCGTTAAAGGTCTGGACAAGCAAACTCATGGTGAGCTATTACCCAAATACCCCGAAATTTACTGGAGTGGTGTAATGCGGATGCGAGACAAAATAGCCCACCATTATTTTGAAATTGATACCGACGTGGTATTCCGTACTATTCAAGAAGATGTGCCTCAGATGAAAGAGGTCATCAATAAAATCATTACTGAAATTTGACATTTCTAAAACATGTTTATCGTGCAGGGCTGAAGTTCAATATACTTCGGCCTTGCACGTTATAGAACACAGCCCCTCGCTTTATAAAGCAGAGCCCTTCGTTCTATAGAGCGAAGCCATACGCGTTATAGAGCACAACCTTACGCCTCCTCTAACTCTATATCAAACTTCTCACAGATATACCTTATACCCGAAGGGGAAACCAAGTGATCAGATGGCTTTACCCCCACTTTTCTTAGCTCCTGCTCATTCGCCTTCAGCCATCGGGAGAACGTGCGGGGAGATACCCCGGCAGCCCTGGCCAACTCTATCTTATACATCCTTTTCATACCACAAAGATACACCTTTTTTCTGAATTCTGCAACATCTAATCGTGTCAAATTCAGCCAAATAATGTCATCTTTGGCTACCTCTGCCAAACCCTGACAATAGGCTTCCGCGGCATCGTATCTTTGTATTGTCAATCATGAGCGACATGTGAGTAAAAACCTTATTGTTAATCTAAAAAAGTAAAACACTAAAAATGGGAAAAATTAACTACAGCATCTCCGCACGTGTGGTGAACATTGCGGAACGTACCGTGGCTGCCAAGAACGGCACGCTGGACTCCTTCGTGCCCGAAGTGAAGTATTACGCCACTGCCCAGCAGCAGGAATACCTCAGCCTGGACGACTTTGCTCAGCACATCAGTGAGCATCATAGCAAATATGGCAAGGGCGACATCTATTGCATCATAACAGAGGCCGTGTCCTGTCTGCGCGAGAAGCTTCTGGAAGGGTGCAAGATCAGCCTGGGCGACCTGGGCGAGTTCTCTGTGACCATCTCCTCTAAGGGGGCCGACTACTACAATGAGTTCACTGCTCAGAAAATCTCCAGCGTGAACGTGCGCTGGATTCCGGGCTCCAAGTTCAAGAACCTAATAGACGATGCCAACTTTGAGCTGGTGGAGAGCCGAAAAGCCGCAGCAGCCACTATGAAGGCTATGCGTGAAGGCTATCCTACTCGCCCAGCATCGGAGGAGGACGCTTCAGCACAGCAGGGTGGCTCATCCAGCTCAGAAGGCAGCGGCAGCTCTACCTCAGGCTCAGGAACCTCCGGCAGCGGCACACAGGGCGGTGAGAACACCGGCGGAACCACCGAGGAAGGTGGCGACTCAGGCATGGGAGACTAACCGTTTAACCAGGACTAGGGCTTGAGACCAGAGCTAAAGAGATCCGGGACAGGAGGCGCCTCCCTCTGGTCTCTGGACCGGTCTCAAAAACCGAACTAGCCTATGAAAAGAGTGATTATCAAACTTTTAATTTTACTAACCATCCGTTTAAAATTTACGAAAATGACTACTGAAAAGAAGAACATTTGGACCGTGATAGTGAACACCATCCTCACCCTCATCTCTGGCATTGCCAGCGCACTGGGCCTGGGCGTGATGATGTAAGCCGTGAGAACATGAACATGTGAAACCTTAATAGCCGAAACATGGAAGGACAAAAACTGACAGAACACTTCAGCCTGAACGAGTTCACGCGAAGTTCCGTAGCCGCTAAGCATGGCATTTGCAACGAGCCACCTGTGGAAGCTATTTCAAACCTCCAGAACCTCTGTCAAGAGGTTTTGGAGCCCTTGAGAGAGCACTATGGAAAACCTATTACTATCAGCAGCGGTTATCGCTGCAGTCAGCTTAACAAGCTGGTGGGCGGCGCACGCCATTCCCAGCATCTTACGGGAGAGGCCTGTGATCTGCATCTTCCCAGCATCAAGATAGGTCTGGAATGGTTCCAGTGGCTCCAGTGCCACTGCCCCTTCGACCAGCTCATCTGGGAGCAGCGCCTCACCTGGATAGACGCCCACCCCTACCTGCGCTGCTGGATCCACATCTCCTGCCGGAGAAACCTGGACAAGAACCGGAAGCAGGTGCTGGTTTTGAAGAAATGAGAACACTACCCCTACGTGGAAGAATGAACTGCACCCCAAAAGTTTTATGTCTAACTTTTGGGGTGCAGTTCAGTTCTACAAGGTGGGATGTCTTTCCTTATGCAAAGTTAAATTCAGCGTGATGCTCAATCCACCTCCGACCTCCAATAAACTTCGTCTTTAACAACAGGTCCCAAAACCTCTAAGTTCATTTTATCCGCACCATCTTGGTTGTGGGAAAACATGCTTACATTATACCCATCCCATCGAATCCATACTAGGCCTTCATTCAGGTCCCAAAAATGATGCACTTCATGAGGTTTTGGTGAGACTCCATAGCCATTATAGTCATATCCTGGCTCACCGTGAAGTTCTACTTTTAACTGCTCAAAGACTTCCATCATTTCTTCTTCGGTAAATCTTTTTTCTGTAGAAATATAAATAGCTTCAACGGTATTATTTCCCCACATTTTTAAATTACATAGACCCAACGAATCTAAATATCCTTTAAAATATATGATCTCTGCAGTTTCTCTATCCACAGTGAAATTTTGTTCCAATAATATCTTCTTGGCACTTTCTAGTGGCTGTCCCACGTATATATCTTTTACGTGGACACGCCCATTACTTAATGTGAAAATTTGTGGTTTGGTTTGCATAATAAGAACATTAATACTCTAATCCAAAATTTCCCTTACCGCTGAGATAAAGGTTCCACTAATGCCCTAGCTTCTGGACTAAGATAAGAAGAAATATCACTATAGGGAATTTCATTAAGGAAGTAATGGTTCAGTACCCCATTAATAGTCAAAGTGAAATTATCCTTTAATATTCCATACTGAGAATTATTAAAAATATTATCTGCAGAGAACTCCCATTCTGAAACGGTCTTATATTCTGGGTGGTTTTCAAAGAACATCACAAGGTTCTGATGAGTAATAATATCCCTTACCTGATGACCGTCGATCTTACTGAATGTGTAGTAGTATTTCTCTGATCCACAGCTACCACCACAATGGAGAAATTCCATACCATAGGTAACGTAATGCTCTGTTTGCGCTTCCATCTTAAGGTCAAGACTAAAGGTATTCCACAGACTATCGGCAATAAGCGGTTTATACTTTTTCATATAATGACGAAGCAGTCCTTCACCGTCACGTGTAAACATCTCCTTTTCACTATATTCCACGTATTCATCAGGACTTTCATCGAACTCTATACAATACTCACACATCTTATAGACCTCTCTATTGACTAATGCCAACACGGAATCTACCAATTGCAGAGGACCGTTTACAGGAACATCCACTTTGAAGGAAGCCCAACAATAGCTATTTCCCTCATGATTCCCTTGTATAGAATCGGTTTGTTCCACCACTAAAAGGTCAGTTAAAGACTCTTTCTGGCGGTTTCCACATCCCTGCACTAGCGCAGTAAGTGCCATGACCATCAGGCACAAAAAACAGTTAGTTTTCATTATTTTAGAATTTCCTATCACATCTTTTGAATTTTCACACATAATCCGAATCAACTATCTTGCGAACAGAGCAGTCAGCAAAGTACTAATCACATCATAGATTTCCACGCGATAAATAACAATCAGTATGACTACCAGAAAGATGATGGTATACCCTATCCACTGCTTTTGTTTCTTACTCATAATTCATTACCCTATAATCGTGCCGGGCACAACTGCTATGATTGATTATTTAGTCACTAATCCAAAAAATATAGCTTTCGCAGGTCTTCTTCCCATTTCTGAAAGATTTCACCACCACGTATCAGATATAACCCTGGGAAAGGTCGGTCGAAAATACGGTCAAACTTGGGGAGATTTTCGCAATCATCCACAGCCGTTAAATGCACCATCACTGAAACCTCATCATTAAAAGCCATATCCTTAATACCACTTTTGGCAAATGCGTATTCATACGCTATCACCACCATGGGTGAAAAGATTACTTTAGTAAGGTTCGCACAGTCATAGAATCCATATCGAGCAACACCCTTTACAGAAGTTTTTCCTATCCTAGAAGGGATGATAAGTTCACCTCTGATTTTGTCTTTCTCAGAAGTAAGGACACCTAACAATCCATGGGCGACAAAAACTGGAACGTCAGCCCCATCAACAGACAAAGTGCATAACGTATATTCATCTTCCAGGTATTCTTCTATGACTGTAGTCCATTGCGCAACATTTTCCCAAACATATCTGTCGAAACGGACAGTAAGAACGATACGCAGCCGCTTTTTCCCGTCCACTTCGTGCAGATACTTGTCCCCAGTTCTCAAGTCCGGCCGCTGCTGGCAGTAGCCGTGCTCTTCTATTTCTTCTGTATAGGTGATTAAGTGAGGCATAAACATTATTTTTAGCAGTCCCAAGCGCTATATTGCCTTAGGAAAAGAGTGATATCTGTTCATAAGTTATTAATAGAAAATACCATGCATTCGCCCTTTTTCACGTATTTTCCCATATTTCAACCTTACGTACTCTGCTATAATTGCATCGTCCATAGTTTCATATCGGCAGTTTCCAGCCCAGTAACCTTTATTATCAACCACATGGGTAATCTTTCCTGTATCTCTTACTCCAGGGAATTTAATTTTGCGAGACTGGTTTTCACCTCCTTCATTCTTAATGTCGGCTGGGAAAAAGGAATCTACATACCAATCTGAATCCCACTGATATCTCGGCATAGTTATACTTTCCACATCCACTTCTTGCGGAGTACTTGATGAGGAAGAGCTAGAACTATTTCTAGAAGATGAAGAACTGGAGGAATATGAACTAGAAGAAGAGGAGTATGAACTTCCACCTGAATAATAATACGGAGTGTCGCTCAAGTGACTGGTCAGGAGTTTGTACACACCATAGGCAAAGGCTGCAGTTCCGATGATTCCAATGCCAGTTCTTATGGTCCTGTCACTGAGTCTTAATGGGGATGAGTTGGAAGTAGTATAAGACCTTACCACTCTAGGAGTGTAAGTACCCGTCATCCTGTCGAGTCCAGGTGAACTAGTTATCAAAATATTTTCATGATACGGATACTGACTCTCTGCAGCATTAGGCGTAATTTTACCTCTGTTCTCCAGGCTCCAACTTCCGTTATTCCTGACCGATTTTAGGGCATAATAACCTGCAAAAGAAAAATGCCAAAGTTCTGGATTTCCATTGTTGGACCCACCAAAGAAGGCATACCATCCAAAATTAGCATCCGTGAAAACCACCTCACGAGACCATTTGCCATTATTCATATCCATGCGATATACATATCCATTCATGCCATAGTATCGATCCTGAGCTTTAGAAATGGAGAATATATACAAAACATTCTTTTTAGGGTCAATGAGCACACAAGGTTGAGCTGCCTTAACATATCCTTTTTGAGTATAAAGGTCTGTTTGAAGAATAGTACGCTCATATTTAGCACCTTGCTTAATACCCATAGCCAAAGTAGTCCGGTAGAAACGGGTCCCATCACCATTTACTCTATAATCCGTGTTACTAGTCTTCTTTTCCAGTACCAGTGTACTGCTACCTATATCATAGGCCGACAAGACCATAAAGTCTGAGTCTGTATTACTCCTTGATGTACTCCTACTGGTAGATACACTTGACGATGAGTTATAAGAATTAGACTGAGATGAACTCCTATTGGAAGAAGAGCTTGATGATGAGTTATAAAAACCAGACTGAGAAGATTTGTTACTGGATGATACAGAGTTGTTATAATATCGCGACTCTGTCTTAGCCTTTTTCTTACTTTTCTTGGAGCGTGAGCCAACATCCACAGAACCTTGAGCCATCACAAATTGGGTGATGAAAAAGAGAAATAAAAGAGATACAGTTTTTTTCATAAGTATAAATTAAGGTCATTAAATTTTTATAAACGCAAAAAAATATAACCCACGAAATGAGCAATACTTTTATAACACTCATTTTCTTTATTCATTCAAAGAACCAGTCTAGTTTTTCAAAGAAAGTGTCCGTAGGTTATGATTGTTAGTGGTTAGTTAAGCACCGCTTGCAAGTATGAGCATGAGGATGAAAAATCCTATTAAAATGATGAAGAAAGTGAAGACGCATCCACATGATGTTTTAGCTCCTTGAATGGCTCCTTCTTTCTCTTGACCTTTTTTAGAGAAAAGGAAGCCAAACAGTGCACCCATTATGGCAATTCCTAAGACAAATTCCATATCGCTTATATATTTATTTTAAGGTAAAATAGCAAGTCCTTTCAGTATAAGGTAAATCAATAGTATTGAAACAGATCCTATAAAGAATAATTGAATAGTCTTTCGTCTTTCATTTTCCAAAATACCTACTGAAGTAGCAAAGCCTCCAAAGAAAACTAAGGAAGCTAAAACCATTCCTACACCAAATAGATAATACTCTTCAGTTAAAGCACGAGGTAAATTTAAATTATCTATAGCTGCAGCACACACCTGGTAATATAAAACGGATCCTATAATAGCTACAATTATTCCAGCCAACCAAATGCCTAAATCCTTCCATTCAGATTTCGTTAAACTTGAAAATGGTAAATCCCATAAGTTGCCAATTTCTTTATAGACAGTACTAAGCAGACGGAAACCTATTATAATAAATGAAAATGAAATTATAAAAAGTATAGTAAATACTAACATAAATACTTTTTAGGTTTTTACTTCAAAATAAAGAAAACTTCCAGCACATTAAGGCGCTGGAAGATTTCTTTAAATACTATTATTATCTGCTTGACATATAGTTCAAGAACTCCATTGTAAGTGCTGCAGCAGCCTTCTTGGAGAGCGGCAAATTACTGAAAGATCTTTGGCCATCAAATAAATCGAACATAATATCCATGTTATTATATGCAACACCATATGTTTGAACAGCATTCCATGAATTGAATGTTCCACCCAAAAGTGGATCTCTCAGTACCTCCACATCATAAAAATAGGGTGCTCTATTATATGTATTTCTTATGATCTTGTATCTGCAAAGAGTTCGTGAACCAAGGAATGTAAGTGGCTCATATGTTATTTCTACAACTATATCGGGAGAACTTTGAACTACCTTATACTCATAACCTTTTGCTGCATACATTGGACGGGCATAGACGGCTAATTTATCACCTCCATAATTCCTGAACCAATCTACACAATCACTCCAACTCCAAGGATTTTGTGCGCTACTACCTAAACTTACAAACAAGAATGCTATAGCCATTAGCACTCTATTCAATTTTCCACTTTTAATTGTTGTTTTCATGATATTTAAATTAGGTTTTTAAATTGAAAATCAAATTTGATATTTCTTAATGTTGATTATCTGTATCATTGCTATTCAGCTGCGATATGACAAATACTCTACCCTAGTTCTCGGCAATATTCGTTTATTACTTTATATACTCGATCAAGAATGAGATTTTGACTTTCAAACTAAACAGATTGAAGACCAATAAGAGATAATAGTATTGAACGGGATGATTACTACTTAATTAGTTTATCGCTAATAAGAGTTTTATGCCCTTGGCCCAGGAGACAACAGTTAACAACAGGTTTTGATGTAGGCACATAAAAAGAAGTGAGGCCTCATTCGTTATCCCAACTTGAGTGAAGCCTTCACTGCCCATATAACGTTGAAATAGAATTTAGCCTCACCTTGACCGTATATCGAAAGATCGGATATACCAATCAAGGGAGTACTTCCTTCTCATTCCTGTTATATTGATTGAAATTGTCGAAGTTTCACTCAACGGAATGAAGATGCGGAATGCACTTCCAAAAATATGTCTGCCAAACGGACTCTATTCCGAATAGCATTGCAATAATACAAAATATTTTTATAAATACGTTAATTTTTTTTAGTTTTAACAAAATAATTTTACTCATTCCCTCCAAAAAGGGAAACATGTGAGTAATCTGGCTCTAAAAAATGGAACATAATTTCTTTAATGGTTTCAAATCTTGATTATTTTCGTTTGAAAATCCTCCTTGAAACTATTTTGAAGATAAATGAATTCAGTGATATGATGGGATTTTCTTCTATTCTATTTCATTATTGGGAAAAAAAACTTATCTTTGACATTAGAATAATATTTAATACTTTTCAAGTATGCCTCAAATTAGTTTCTTTTATGAATTTACATCTGGATGAACTTTTCAGATCATCAGCCTCCGCACTTTCATGCATGGTACGGTGATTATAAAGCCATAATCAATATAAAGGACGGAATTGTGAAAGGCGAGATGCCGGGAAGAGCATTGCGAATGATTTTGGAATGGCTTGAAGAACATCGTGCAGAACTGATGGCCAATTGGGAAAAGGCACAGAAAGGTGAGCCACTTGACAAAATTGAACCTTTAAAATAATGAGCCTATGTTTATAGAAGTAATCAAAGCTAAATATTTAGATGGCTATAGGCTGCTGTTGCTATTCAACAATGGTGAGAAGAGAATTGTAGATTTGAGCAATTCTCTAAGAGGTTCTGTTTACGTTCCCTTGAAAGATATAAACTATTTCAAGCAATTCTCCATTAAGTTTAATACTGTGGAGTGGGAGAACGGAGCTGACTTTGCACCAGAATATCTCTATGAGATAGGTACTGCTGCAACTTGAAATGCATTAAACACCCCAAAAGTCAAACTTCAAACGGGGAGGTTACAAGGGGACAGGTCCCCTTGTAACCTAGATGTAGCTTGCGACATATTTTGTTAACCTCTGCCACGATATGGCGCAGACTTTATGTATTTTTGCAAAAACTAAATAATATATGGCAGACTAAAGAATAATTAATAATTATCTAAATATGAATATGACTATCAGTGATGTTACCCTAAAGTATCTTTGCCAAAAGTACCGTCATGATATTGGTACGGGCACCAACAAATTCTTGCCAGGCATCAAAGTCCGCTATGTTGCAGCTAAAAAGAAATTCGGTTATGCCTATTTCGGCAATTTCTTTTTCTTTGGTGATGATTTTTATGTGTGGGAGAAAGATGAAAAGTATAGTGCAGATCATAATCAGGACATTGTCAACGCAGTTTTCGAAGATGAGTGCAAAGGGCGTGGATATGCCCGAAGAGTTATATTTGCTGGTGTTCTAACAATTTTTAAAGATTGCAATGGAGAGCCTATCTACACCGGTGATGTTATAAAGATAGAAGAGAATAATGAATATATACATTATTATGCTGTTGGTGCCTGGAGTCATGAGGATGGCGAAGGCGAATATTGCTTCATCCTTGACAATCATAACTGGTCATTGGAATATTGTCAATACCAAAATTATAAAATGACTCGCATGGGTACGGTGTTCTTCCAGTTGGATGTAAGTGATTCTATCGGAGTCAACCAACGTACTATGGACTTTAATGGTTGGAGAGATACTAAAGAAGAAACACAGCAGAAATTATTAATGGCAAAATATACCCCCAACTTCGACCAAGAACTATGGAAATATGAAGGACTTGAGATATTGGGAGTAGAATATGATTGGAGATAGAATACTTACAACTATAAAAAAACAATTAAAATAAAACTATAATAAAATAATACAAAGTATTAATAATGAATTAAATAACTTCTTATAAAGTTCTAACAAGTTTTAACAAAAAAAATTGTGGAGATTCACTTCTTTTGCATTACTTTCGCACTGGAATCAAAAAAAGGGAAAAATATGGAAGAACTGAAAAAACTACTGACAGACCCGTTTGATGGGAAAAGAACAGATGAAATTGCAAAGACAGTAGAAAATATTGCAAAGACTCTCTTCCGCGATTATTACATAGACTGTAATGGAAAGAAATTTTACTTCGCAGAAATAGAATTCTATTATTGGCAAAACGATGAACTTGATAAAGGTTTCAACCAAGAATGGAACAGGGTTACCTATCCTCGTATAAGTCAGGCTGGAGACTTCCTATTCCATCTAAGCGGTGTGGATATTTGCTTTAATAGTTATTACAATATAGATAACTTTGATGCCTCAGACCGGTTTGGTGGCATTCTAATCAGGTCCATTAGAGATGAAGCAGGTAATGTAACTGCAGGCCCTTGGAACTGTATGCTGAAGATTATAAATGAATGCAGAGGTGGAATGATGCCCCAAATATTGAAAGCAGATCAGTCTTGCAATATCGAAAAGAATATAAAATCCACTTATCGTGCTTTGGGAAAAGATGATCAAAAAAAGGAAGAGGATAATCCTCTAAAACTTTGTTTCTATGATTCAAGTATTCCCAAAGATAAATGGGGAAACCAAATCAGAGTAACTTTGGTAAAAGATAAAGGTAAGCTGAAAAAGAACAAAAGTTCCTATAAAACAGACCGATTTGAACTGGAAGGATGATTACCGACCATCTTACTAATGCGGTTTTCTTCTCTGACTTGCTCCCTCGAAAATGTCCCCAGTTATATGAGAGGCTTCACCAGATTCTATCAGAGAACCACGTGAATCACAGGCTATTGTCGAACACCAAGGATATTTGGTGTAGAGACTATATGCCTATTCAGGCTCATGGGAATCATTTTGTGTTCTACAAATACCATCCGGACTACCTTCAAACGCCTTTCTATAAACGGACCATCACCGATGTAAACCGTATAGATGGTATAGAATGTCTCCGCAGGGATAAGGTGACGGACTTGGATCTGGTAATGGATGGAGGTAATCTAGTGAAATGTGCCGATAAGGTAATCATGACAGAGAAAGTCTTTGTGGAGAACAAGGACAAGAAGCGGGAAACCGTAATAAAGTTTCTGGAAGAGGCGTTCCAATGCCCTTTCATCTTTCTTCCTTGGGATGAGAATGAGCCGCTAGGACATAGCGATGGCATTGTGCACTATATTGGCGGAAATAAGGTGCTGATGACCAACTATGCCGACTTTGACCCTTCCATGGCACGCAGAATGAGGAATGTTTTGGAAAAGCACGTCGAAGTCATTACCCTCTCCTATCCTGTAAAAAGAATGCACTGGCGCAGCTGGGCTTATATCAATTACATGCAGATTGGGCCACTGGTCCTTGTCCCACAACTGAGATTACCAGAGGACGAGCTGGCTCTTGAACAAATAAAGGCTGTCCTCCCTGAATGTAAAGTGCTGGGAGTTCCTGCCCTGGAAGCCGTAAGGAAAGGTGGAGCCTTGAACTGTGTTTCCTGGAATGCATTCATCCCCCATTTGAAGTTGCTACAAACAAAATTACCCTAACCACTTCGATTTCGAGGGGTATAAATTTGGATGAGTCTTCAAAAAGGTGGACTTCATTCTCAAATGGGGGTCTATTATTTAGTGGTGAAATAACCTAATGCCACGGACATTATTCCCAGCAGCACGCTTCCTATGGTATATAACGCAAACAGCGTGTAATGATTGGCCTGAAGCAGCACCAGTCCCTCTTTTGAGAACGTGGAAAAAGTGGTGAAACCGCCGCAGAAACCTACCATGAAAAGCAAGGAGAATGCCGGAGAAAGGTTCTGGAAACGACTGGTCAAGCCCCATAGGATGCCTATAAGCAGGCAACCCATAATGTTCACTACAAATGTTCCCCATGGGAAACCACTATGCGACTGCCCCAAGTAAAGAGATATGAGATAGCGGCACATGCCACCTATACCACTGCCTATTCCTACTAATATAAGATCCTTTATCATTTTTGCTTACTAAATTAGTGTAAATGGGGGGATTCTCAAATGGGGACAGATACAATTTGAGAAAGTCCCCTGTAGTAGACTGATTTTAGTTGACTACTTTTAGTCTTAAAACCTAAAAGTTATTGACTCGGTTCAATAATAAAACTGTAAATAATTTACTTAAACCTTTTAGTACTAAGATTAGTTGACTTCAAGTCCAGAGTAAAGCCAGATCGGGTTTTGCAGTCAAAGGCAAAGTTTTATCAGTCTTTGCATGCAAAGGTAAATAAATACCAGTGTTAGTCCAAGACATCCTCATATTTTTATTCAAATATCTTTTCATACTAACCCGAGACTGCTTTTTATATACCTCTCCCTATAGCTAATCCAGTGCTTCTGACGTTCACCCGTCAGAAGCGCGGCCTGGCTGGGTGTTTGCATTCCGATGCTCATATGTGGGCGTTCATCGTTATAGAACAGGACTGCTGCATCCACTGCTGCCCTTACCTGCTGTATGGAGGTGAAATGGCTGTCCTTCAGCAGTTCGTTCTTCATTGTATTGTTGATGCGTTCTGCCTGTGGGTTGTCCTTGGGGTCTCCGCTCTGGGTCATGCTGATGACTATTCGGTTCGACTTCAGTCGGCTTACGTATTGTTCGCTGGCATACTGCACACCCCGGTCGGAGTGATGTATCAGCATGCCCGGCTGCAACGCGCTGGACTTCAGGCGCTCCAGGGCCATATCCAGGGCCTGCAGCGGATATTTGGTCTCAAGGCTGTGCCCTACGCTCCATCCCACAATCTCCTCCGAGTAGGCATCCATGATGAGTGAGAGATAGCAGAAGTAGTACTCCGAGCGGCTCCTCCAGATGGGGATATAGGTAATGTCGCTCACCCATATTTGGTTGGCCCTCGTGGGTATCAGGTCCTTCACCAGGTTGGGATAGGTAGGAAGGCCGTGGGTGGAGTCTGTGGTCCGCGGCTTACGCATGCGCCTGCGCACCTTCAAGCCGTACCTGTCTATGATTCCCTCGAAGCGCTCTCTGCCTATGGAGGAAGCCTCTCCGAATTGGCGCTTGTACATGTGCCAGATCTTCTTGCCTCCTATTCCCGGGTCTTTGGCGCGGATGCTCTTGATGTAAGACAGGG
>DGVD01000002.1 GCA_002395835.1 Bacteroidales bacterium UBA4293
GGGCAGGATGTTGGCTGCCGACTGGTCCCTGTGATTACAATGATGGCATTATGGAATTTCTCCTTAATAAACACCTTTGCGGGTTGAGGCAATCTTTTGGCAAATGTAGGATTGGAATCTGAACCTGTTCAACATACAACTGACATCATTAGTGCCAGAATAGTTATCAGGAAATACTTCTTATTTTTCTTGTCCATTTCTTTATTTATTAATTGTTATTGTTTTCGTTGTCGTTAACGTTTCGTCGTTTTGACGGTGCAAAAGTAGTGTGTTTCTTTCGGGTGGCTATCAAAAAGCGCCTCATTTCTTGTTCAATTGTTGCGACAGGTACTCGTATTCACGACAAAACGGACGAATGCCTTCGAAATGTGTCGCAAAAAGGGGCGAAACAATGGTTCTTGTGCGATTTCCGGTGCGGAACCAGAGCAACAAAAGCCAGAACCGTCCCTCGTTCACACAGGCCTTACTCATGATGTCGGGATTTGACGATAGTAAAAAGATAACGAAGTCATTGCACTACTATACAAACAACGGAAAGATACTCAATCCCAGAAAGGGTGTCTATTCCTGCTCACATGGGGACAGTCCCCCTGTGAGCCTCGCCCTAAAAACATCAAAAGATTCTCACACTTTTTGAATGAAACTGTTGATGAGCGATGACCCCAATTAGAGCAAGCATTAACTTTATTTATCCCCAAAGACTCGCATGAGTCGAGATTTTTATCTACCTTTGCAGAAACAAATAGACAGATAAATAGGTAATCGACTTAAGTCGCTTGCCAAAGCAAGAATTAATGAGAGAGATAAGAATATATCATTCAATTTGGAAAAACATAGCCTTGATGGCTGTATGTTTTATGTTTGCTGCAACGGGAGTTTTGATGCTTCTGCATGGAGAAAAGTCATTCTTTGCATGGACAGGCATCTTATTCTTTGGCGGAGGTGGACTTTTCGTCTTATTCCTCATACTGAGAGAAAGAATCGCTCACAAAGCCTATTATATCATTACAGACGAATCTGTTTTGGTGGATAGTGGAATGAAGAAATGGGAGGTCCATTTTGCAGATGTGGAAGAATTCTATCTGATCAATGTGGGGTCATCTAAGCAGATAGGTATAAATTATAAGAAAGAAGTAGAGTTTCAGAAGATGAGTGATGCAAGCAGTGCAGGTCGCACCATTCGGAAGTTGAATGAAAGTATAGCTGGGGTTCAGGAATCCTTGCCAGCGGATGGTCTCAACATAAAGCCGCAGGAATTGTGTGATTTGCTTAACATGAGGCTAATAAAGTAAATTACAATTTGCAGAACCAATATCATAATGCTTTCAGCAGTGATTGAAATTACTCCGCTATTAAAATAATAATACTGAAATGAAGATAGAACTATTTTCTAACGAAGATTTTGCTAAAGCCTTTCCTTTGGCAGCAGGCGCATGGGGCGAATTTTATGCCGATGAACGGCATTGGTTTATCAATGCAGTAGCAGAGTACATCCTCCGCTATAACTACAGCAATCCCTCGCTGGCATTGAAAGCTGTGGGCGATGATGGTATGATTCATGGGGTGTTGTTTGCCAACTTCCATGATGACAAAGCAGATGTCAGTCAGTGGCGCGAGAACATTGAGGCACAGATGACCGACCATGAGCGTGAACGTTTCCGTCTATTGGCCGACTATATGTTGGAGGTTGACGGGAAAACGGTACAGTGCATGAGTAACGGCGAAGTGAAACTATCACTTTTCATCAGCAATCAGAAAGGATGTGGAAAAAAGTTGTTGCAGGAAATGATGGATAAGTTCCGGCACAGAGACCTGAGGCATCTATACCTTTGGACCGACACCAGTTGCACCCACGAATATTACCCACAACATGGTTTCACACTGGTAAGTCAGTTCCTCAGCGAGGTCTATGACTCGTATGCTCCTGGCTATACCACGTATATCTATAAGAAGGGCATATAATCTGAGCATTATGAAAGAATGGTTGTTCTTGATAGGTGCCATTGTCTTAGAGACATTTGCTACCACGATGCTGAAGTATTCGGAGCAGTTTACAAAACTTTTGCCAACAATCGGAATGTTAGCAGGTAAGTAAATTCCAATTTACCGAACAGAATAAGCGAGGCCACATGGCTTCGCTTATTGAGTATTCTGAACAAATCGGAACAAATCTTCTCCGCACTTAAGCTGCAAAAATAAGCCGATAAATCTTCTTACTTTTCCCGGATAATTATTATTTTTGCATAATAGAACTACCGCTTGGTTCGGACTGATTGGCATCGTCATCTTTGCCATGTACATCCGGAACTTCAGAAGGTGGCTTTATAAGAAATAATTTGAACCTAATATACCATGAAAAAATTACGCTATTTATTCTTATTGGCTTCTGCACTTTTCTCACTGGCTGCTCAGGCTCAGCCAGCATTGGTGAAGAAGAACGGAACCACTCATTTTGAGATTGATGGAAAACCTTTTGTGATGTTTACGGGCGAGCTGCACAACTCTACCAGCACCAGCGAGAGCTATATGGAGGAAATAGGGGTGTGGAAGCAGATGAAGGACGCTCACTTTAATACCGTGATAGCTTCGTGCAACTGGGATATGATAGAACGCGAACCGGGGAAGTACGACTTCACCTCGGTGGATCATGTGATAAGGAATGCGCGTGCGCACGGCCTCAAGGTGGTGATGATCTGGTTTGCCAGCTGGAAGAACTCCACCTCTACCTATGCCCCAGGCTACGTCAAGCGGAATCCGAAGAAGTATCCGCTGGTGAAGAACGAGGCAGGGCAGACGCTGAACATCCTCTCTACCTTCGGGCAGGAAACGAAAAATGCGGATAAGGCTGCATACGTGGCTCTGATGCGTCACATCCGGGAGACAGATAAGGATAACACGGTGATTATGATGCAGGTAGAGAACGAGATGGGTATCTTAAGTTCCAAGAGAGATTTCTCTGCTGCGGCAGAAAAGGCGTGGAAGAGTCAGGTGCCCGAAGACCTCATGAACTACCTGAAGGCACACCGGGGGAAACTGTTCCCAGAGCTGGAGAAGGTGTGGGCTGCATCGGGCTATAAGATGAAGGGAACCTGGGAGGAAGTCTTCGGCAAGAGCCACCAGAACACAGCGGATTGGAAGGAATATCCTTACTATACGGAGGAAATTTTCCAGGCTTACCACTATGCCAAGTATGTGGGGGAGATCACTGCTGCGGGCAAGGCTGTGCATAATATCCCGATGTATGTGAACAACTGGCTGAAACAGCCGGGTATGGGTGCTCCGGGTGGATTCCCTTGCGGTAGTCCGCAGCCGGAAGTCATCGATGTGTGGAGGGCTGCTGCTCCTGCGGTGGATTTCATCGCTCCAGACATCTACATCGATGAGTACGAGTGGGTGCTGAGTCAGTTTGCGCTGAGCGAGAACCCTATCTTCATACCGGAATGCCGAAACGATGTGGCTAAGGCGCTCTATGCATACGGTGAGTACGATGCCCTGGGTTTTGCACCCTTCGGCTTCGACGGCCCTATGGGGCAGCCGGGTGCTGGTGGCATGACCGAGGCTGAATATGCCAACCTCCAGAAGTGCTACGGGCTGCTTTCTGGCATGGGTACGATGCTTACCGACCATTACGGCTCTGACACCATGCGCGGATTCTATGTAACGGCCGAGAATCCTAATCCTAGCATTGAAATGGGGGACTATGTGTTAAAGTTCTCTTCTACCCAGCGCATGCAGGCCTTCGACTACGGACAGGGCGCTGAGCAACTGGCAGCTGAACAGGCTGCTCTGGATGCCCAGAACAGGAACAACCGTCAGTCGGCTGGTCTCGTCATTCAGACGGCTCCCGACGAGTTCTACCTGGTAGCCATCAACGGCATGCTGAGATTCGCTCCGAAGGATAAGAAGACGAAGGGCAGAGTGCTGGTGGAAACCTTGGAAGAGGGCACCTTCAAGGATGGGAAATGGGTTCCTGGAAGAAACTTGAATGGCGATGAGTACCATGCGAACATCAATGGCGTGGGTGCCTTGAGGATAGTGGTTTACCAGTCTGCCGTGGAAGCTTTTGCTAGTCAGTGGGAGGATTAAGGTTGTTTCCACTGGCAGGCTTGAACCGCTTCGAGAAAGAGATTAAGAAATAAACATAACTAACTAATACTTAAATACCATGAAAGTTTTAATTTTACAGGCATCGCCTAGAGCGAAGGGGAACACAGCTTGGATGGCTGAAGTGTATAAGAATGCGGCAGAGGCTGCAGGGCACGAGGTAACGCTGGTGAATGTGGCTAAGAAGAAGATTGCGGGCTGCTTGGCTTGCGAGTACTGTCACGGCAAGGGCCAGGGCGCTTGCATTCAGAAGGACGATATGCAGGAGCTCTATCCGCTCATGGCAGAGGCTGAGGTGCTGGTGCTGGCTGCTCCTATCTATTACTTCACTCTGAACGCTCAGATTCAGCTTCCTATAGACCGTATGTACTGCGTGATGGGCCCTGCTAAGCTGCAGAAGATGGCACTTTTGGTGTCTTCACACTCTCCAGGTGTGTACACTGGTGCACTGGCAGGATATCATGATCTGTGCCGTTTCTGGCATGCAGAGGATACGGGTGTGGTAACCGCTAAGGCTGAGGAACAGAAGACTCCGGAAACCCAGGCAAAGATTGAGGAGCTGGTGAAGAAGCTGTAAGAAGCTATAAGAATTTTATTTAAATCATAAGAGACCCAGACTGTGCCACTGTACGCAGTCTGGGCCTCTTGCTTTCTTCCCCCCCCATGGGGGGATTTTCTCAAATTTTACCTGACCCCACTTGAGAAACCTCATTCGTGAATACTGAAAATTTATAAATTTTTCCGTAAATTGGGTTAGTGTTTCTTGGGGGAGAAGTGGTAATTTTGCAGAGAAGAAACTATGCATTTTTTACGATGAAGAAAATTTTAGGAATGCTGCTGCTGAGCGGAATGCTGATGGCATGCACAGAGAGTAAAAATTCTAATATAGAACAAGATATGAATAAGATGGAACTAACACAGGAGTGGGACAAGGTGTTCCCACTGAGTGAGAAGGTGAACCACCACAAGGTGACGTTCAAAACGCAGTACGGCCTGACGCTGGCTGCCGATGTGTATGAACCGAAGGAGGCTCAGGGAAAGCTGGCTGCCCTGGCAGTGTGCGGGCCTTTCGGGGCTTGCAAGGAGCAGTCTAGTGGCCTCTATGCCATGAAGATGGCAGAACGGGGTTTCCTCACTTTGGCTTTCGACCCATCGTTCACGGGGGAGAGCAGCGGTGAACCTAGACGCACGGCATCGCCCGACATCAACACGGAGGATTTTATGGCAGCGGTGGATTATCTCTCTAAGCTGGAGAATGTGGATGCAGAGAAAATCGGTATCATCGGTATCTGCGGATGGGGTGGCATCGCCCTGAATGCAGCTGCTGCAGATGCCAGGATCAAGGCTACGGTGGTATCTACCATGTATGATATGAGCCGGGTGAGCGGCAATGGTTATTTTGATGCGGACGACAAGGAGGAGGCGCGTCATGCTGCGCGTGTAGCGATGGGGCAGCAGCGTCTTACCGACCCTCTGGCAATGGCTGGTGGTGTGGTGAATCCGCTTCCTGAGGATGCGCCTTGGTTCGTGAAAGATTACTACGATTACTACATCACGCCTCGGGGTTATCATGCTAGGAGCGGAAACTCTAACGATGGTTGGAGAGTCATCGGCACGCAGGCTTATGCCAACACGCGTTTCCTCTACTATATCAATGAGATCCGTTCTGCGGTGCTGGTTATGCACGGTGAGAAGGCGCACTCCCGCTACTTTGGCGAGGCGGCTTACCACTATATGGTGGAGGGTAAGGCTGAGGGCTACCGTGTGGTGGGTGAGCCAAACCCGGTTCCAGAGAACAAGGAGCTGCTGATTATTCCTGGGGCTACACATACAGACTTGTACGATGGTGGTTTCACGGAGCCAGAGGGTAAGGGTGAACCGAAGAACCTGATACCTTGGGATAAGCTTGCAGTTTTCTTCCAGAAGAATCTGTAATAACCCGATATTCCCCCATGGGGGTAATCCCATTTAGTCTCAGGATTAAATGGGATTTTTTTCTGCCCAAATTTTCTGGTTTACAGAGATTTTCATATATTTGTGGAAACTAACTATTTTTGTGCCTATGGAGTACAACAATAAAATACCGGGAAAGCCGGGGCAGAAAACGGAGCAGAACTACACACACGAGAGGGACCGCTGGGAGCCTGAACCTTTTATAAACAGGCCAAGGTGGAGTGCCATGAAGATAGTGGTGGTAACGCTCATCTTGCTGGCGCTGTGCTATGGGGTGAACTACCTGATGAAACAGATGGATGGGCCTGAGAAACAGGAGGTTCCTGCTTCTCAGCCTGCTCCAGTTCAGAAAGAGGATGCCACCACGGAGGAGGATCTCTCTCTGGACATGGATGAGGTGCTGGCTCCGGATTTACAGCCCGGAGAGACTGAACCGGAGGAAGAACCGCTGGTTGATGAACCGAACAACACGGAGGAGGATCTTTCACTGCCTATCTACGAGGAGGTGGAGTGAGGGCTTGTTAGTGGAAATTAATATAAAGGCACCTGGTCATTCCGGTGGAGGGTGTAAGAACCTCCACCGGAATTTTTATATGTGATTTACTGGATTATCAGATGTGATAAACTTTCTTCATGGCTGCTGCCATCTTCTTCATGGTAAACTTGGGGGCAATACGCATCATCCAGTCCATCTGCTTGCAGTCTTTGCCGATGATGATTTTCCACTTGCCTGCCTCCATGCCTCTTACCAGGATTTCTGCCGCATCCCTAGGTAAGGTGTTGTGCTTTTTCAACTCTTCTTCGGACGCATTCTCTATGTTCGGGGCATTCTTTATTCCGGAGTGGGCCTGGATGTTGGTAGCTATCGCTCCGGGGAATACTTCGCTCACTTCTACGTTGGTGTCCATGAGCTCACCCATCAGTCCTTCTGTCAAGGCTCTGACGGCTGCCTTGGAGGCTCCGTAGAAGGTCTGGCCTGGTACGGGGGTGAAGGCTCCCATGCTGGCTACGTTCACGATGTGTGCCTGAGGACGGGTAAGTAAATGGGGGAGGAAGGATTTCACCATATACAGGGTGCCGTAGAAGTTGATGTTCATCACGCGTTCGATGGCACGATACTCCATCTGGCTTACGGGTACGAAATCTTGGATGATTCCTGCATTGTTGATGAGGCCGTCGACGGCTCCGAAAAGGTTCACGGCTTCGGATGCTGCTTGCTCCACTGCTTCACGGTTGGTGATGTCTAGCTGCATCAGCTTCATGTCCTGGCCTTTCTCTCCAGCCAATGTCTGGGTCTGCTTCAGGCCTTCCAGATTAATGTCCAGGCCTATCACCTTGGCACCTTTGTTCAACAAATGTAGAGCGATTTCTCTTCCCATGCCGTTGCCTGCACCGGTAACTGCAATTACTTTTCCTGCTACTTTCATAATATATAGTTTTTTAATGTATACAAAGTTAGTCTTTTTTTGGGAAATAGTAGTATTTATTTTTCCTTTATTACTGCTTTTGATAAGATTTCCTTATATTTGTAACTGATAACTTAAATTCTATACTATGGATTGGACGAATATCTACCAGGGACCGAAGCTGGGCTTTGGCTTGATGCGACTGCCGAAACTGGCCGACGAGAAGGAATTTGATATGGATCAGATCTGCCAGATGGTGGATGAGTTTCTGGCTGCTGGAGGCAAGTATTTCGATACGGCTTTCGTGTATCCGGGATCGGAGGAAGCCATCGGTAAGGCGCTGTGCCAAAGGCATCCGCGTGAATCGTACTACCTGGCTAGTAAGCTGAATGCACAGGCTTGGGCTTGCGGAAACGAGCAGGAGGCCAAGGATGAGCTGCGCATCAGTCTGGAGCGTACGGGTGCGGGCTACTTCGATTTCTACTTGGTGCACAGCATCACGCGGGCCAGTCTGCCACTGTACGACCTATACGGCATCTGGAACTATATGAAGGAGGTGAAGGACAAGGGGCTGGTGCGCCACTGGGGGCTTTCTTTCCACGATGAGCCGGAACTGCTGGATGAGGTGCTGAAGGCGCATCCGGAGGTGGAGTTTGTGCAGCTGCAAATCAACTATGCCGACTGGGATAATAAGACGATTCAGTCTCGTGCGTGCTACGAGGTGGCCGTGAAGCACGGTAAGCCGGTGGTGGTAATGGAACCTGTGAAGGGTGGTATGCTGGCTAATCCTCCAGGCCCTGTAGCAGCTCTGCTGCAAGCAGCTAACCCGGATATGTCTATGGCATCGTGGGCAATCCGTTTTGTGGCATCGCTTCCAGAGGTGATGGTGGTGCTGAGTGGTATGTCGTCTGTGGAGCAGATGCAGGACAATCTGAGCTATATGCGTGATTTCCAGCCGCTTTCTGCGGAGGAACAGCTCACGGTGCAACAGGCGCGTGAGGCCTTGAAGCGGGTGGATCAGATTCCATGTACATCGTGCCACTACTGCACGAAGGGATGTCCTGCAGGCATTCACATTCCGGAGGTGTTCAACGTGATGAACACGTACAAGCTGTACGGAGACTTGAAGATGGCACGGGCCGATTACAGTTGGCGTCCTGGAGGTGCGAAGGCTTCGGAATGTCTGCAATGCGGACAGTGTGAGGGAGCTTGTCCACAGCATCTTCCTATCATAGAACTACTAGAACAAGTTGTAGAGACACTAGAGAAATAAATTTTATCGGAGAAAAAATTTATGAAGAGAACGGCCTCCTGCTCAGGTTTTGAGGGGAGGCCGTTTTAAATGTTTTAGATGGGGTTTAGATACGGTTCCAGAACTTAGGAGTGATGTCCGTGAGCACGGATTCACCGTTCACAGCCCGATCCACACGATAAAGAGTCTGGTTGGTTTGCGGATTCGTCAAGGGGCCCTTCGTTTCATCCCATCTACCTATCTTGATGTAGTCCAGGTTCTTCAGGTGAATCTGAGGAGCGATGGAATCTCTTCCACTGTACCAAGCCGTGCGTACATGAGGGTGATTCTCCTTCACCCAGGCAGAAAGCAGATCCACCTGAGCAGGGTCATTATCGCCACCCATGAAACACACGCAAGTGATGCCAAAATGCCCTGAGAGCAGTGCTCCCAGGGATTCTGTATTCAGTTCATCACCGATGTCTTCCCAGAGATACTGGCTGTGGCATCCTTTGCAGTGCAGAGGGCATCCGCTGATGCTGATAGCCAAGGTAATCTCATCGGGAATCTCGGCGAATACTTCTTTTACGTCTACGTACTTCAGCATTAGAGTCCGCAGCTATAGGTACGTTTTGCAGCTTCTATCTGGCGATCCATACCGAAGGCAGGGATAGGGCGCAGATAGCCAATGATACGGGTGTACTGCGTGATGTTCTTAGAACCGCAGCAAGGGCACTCAGAGATAGGCTTCTTCACGATGTGACCGCAATCCTCGCACTTGGAGTTAGGGATGTTATAGGTGAAGTAGCTGGTACCGTTCTGGATGGCAAAGTCGATGAGCTTGAGGTACTGCTCCTTAGAGAGGTGATCCTGAAGGTTGCAGTGCAGGGCTGAGCCACCATCGGTGTACTGATATGTCTGATGTCCGTGCAGGATGAACTTGTCCAATACGCGGGTATCGTCGTGTGCATCGTAGAAGTAGGAGTTGTACAGGTTCTCGTCCTGAGGAACCCAGTAACCGTCTTCCTTGTCCCAGCGGTAGTTCTTTCCACCCAGGCCTTCTGCAGGCACAACTTCAGAGTTGAACAGGAACGGACGTTTCTTGTCGTGTATGCTGTGCAGCTTGTTCTGTTCCTTGATGGTTCCCAGGATGAGCTGCAGGAACTCGATGTACTTCGGGTTGTTGTCCACCTTCAGGCCCAGGAAGCGTGCTGCCTCGTTCAGACCGTTGATACCGATGGTAGAGTACAGCTTGCTGATGTAGATGTAGCCTCCGTTGGAAGCTGCAAACATCTTGCGATCTTCCATTTCATAGAGCATAGTCTTGTATGCGATGTGATACTTGTACACGCGCTCCAGTATATTAGTAAGGTACAGACGCAGGAAGCTGTAGAAGTCGTGATCGGCTTCGGTACCTGCCACGGTGCGTTTTGCATCCTGAACGATACGGCTGATATTCAGAGTGATAACGTTGCATGAACCAGTCATCACACCCGTCAAACCGGTGGTAGGGTTGAAGGTATTCTCAGTGAGCTCGTTCTTCAGGCGGCAGCAAGATGCCAGAGAATCGGCACTATCGCTGATGTAGGTGAAGAAGGAGTGACCTTCGGCATACATTTCTGCGGTGAAATCTTTGTATTCCTTATCGATGATGTCGCCAGTCTTAGGATCGTAAACCATAGCCATAGTCTCCACAGGGAAGGTGAGGACTTGTTTCAGACGAAGCTTGTTGAACCACTTCATGAACATGCGCTGCAAGGTGTCGATAGCCTTCCACTCTGGCTGTGTGCCGTCTGGGTAGAAGAAATCGCCAAACAAAGACTGGAAGTAGGTATGGTCATAGTAAGACACGTTAGTGAAAGGCGACTGGTAAGAGCGGTTTCCTGCAGGCTGGTTGATGCCCCATACAAACTGCTTGAAGGCCTTGATGATGTGATCACGAACGGTGCGCTTCTGGAGGCAGACATCGGTAGTAGCTACCTCATCCAGGTGCTCATACCATTTCTCACCGAACTCACTGATGATGTAGTAGTTCAGTACGATGAAGTACTCTCCGAAGGCTACGGCTCCCTTACACTGAGAGGAGAGCAGGAAGGTGAGGTTGGTAATCTGACCGCTGAAAGACTGGAGGTCGTTTGGTGGGCCAGGGGTTACACCGTCAATGTTTCCCACACCGTCGGTCATCAGAGGGTAGAGGCTCACTGCCATACAGTACTGCTTGAGCACTGGGGTAGAAGCTTCATCGTGTGCGTAGATAATATGGTGGTTCAAGTCCAGTTCATACTGGCGAGCCACTTCAGGATAGAGTACGTTCAGCTTATCTTTCATGCGCTGACGCTGGATAATGCGGTTGGTAGTCTTGTAAACCTCGCCTTCCAGGTTAGCCACGTTCTTCATGGTAACGTTCGCATTAGCATCGGTTTCAGAAGCAGTAGCTGCGTTATCGGTGCTCTTGCTATACTCGTTCATGTAGTCGATACGCTCCTTGATGAAACGTGCCTCGGCATGCTGCTGACGATAAAGGATGTAGGATTTGGCTTCTTCGTAGTGTCCGTTTTCCATGAGTGCCAGCTCCACGCGGTTCTGGATTTCCTCCACGGTATATCCGTCGCGCACGGAGATACTTTCACTCAAATCGGTAGCCAAGTTTTCAATTTTCTCCGCATCATACTTGTTGATGGATTCGAATGCACCAGCAATGGCATTCTTGATTTTCGCTCTGTCGAATTTCTCTGCAGATCCGTCTCTCTTGATTACTTGCATGGTATTATATCTTTAATTTTCAGTCTCTTGTTTTGGATTAATTTAGAAAGTGCTTTCTTATAAGATGGAAAACATTTACAAAGGTAAGATACATATTTGAATTATCCAAAAGAAAACACAATTATTTGCGAAAAAAAATAAAGTTTTCCAAAACAAAATGTTAAAGTGCTGAAAACGAGCATTTTACGATTTTTCCTTGCATCAAAAGTTGTCCAAAAAGGAATTTAAGTGTTGGTAGTCAGCTACTTTCGTGGAAATTTTCTGTGTAAAAGAAAAGAGCCAAACAGGTGTATAGTCTGAGTGGCTCTTATGGGGTAGGGTGTCTGGTATTTATCGTACTATACCTTTTATAATAAGTTGGGTTATGATCCTATCGTCTTTCTGATTTCGAGGCTTTTTTCCGTGTGCCAGTTTAAAGACATGCTGGGGTGTAGCATCAAACATTGCTGCTATTTCCTCATAAATTTCGGGGTGAGCGGAATTCTTGTAGTTTTTTCTAAGCATGTCCAGTATTCGCATGGTAAGTCCTTTCTATAATCTCGTTTATAAATGTTAATTAGTATAATAATTCATGCAAAAATAAGCATTGTTTTTTTTCTGGCAAATTTTTGGAAATAAATATAGGTTAATATGGATAAAGCGGACTTTAAATTCGACTAATATGTCATTATTTTGGATAATTCTGGAATAATAATGAACAATCGGGATAAAAATACCTACTAATAGTTATTGGGTGTTTTCTGGAAAATGTTTATCTTTGCCCCTGTTATAAAAATGAATGAAAATTAATAGATTGACGGATATGAAAAAATTGAATCTTTTGCTGGTGGCACTGGTGATGGCTACCGTAAACTGCTTTGCAGGTGATGTGAAGACTGTGATTCTGCAGATTAGTCAGGAAACTGCTATGCACTGCCAGAACTGTGCTAAGCGTGCAGAGAAGGCTCTTACAGCAGACAAGGGTGTGAAGGAAGTGGCTGTAAACCTGGAGGAGCAGACCGTAACCGTGAAGTATGATGATGCTGAGACCAACGAGGCTAAGTTGATAGAAGATCTGAAGGTTGGTCGTTTTGAGGCTTCTGTAGCTGGCAAGAAGTGCGAAAACTGCCAGAAGCATGCTAAGGAAGGTGCTGCTGCAGGGGAGCACAAGCATGGTGAGCACCAGCATGGAGGCGACTGTTGCGAAGGTGAAAAGAAATAAGGTTCTTTTTTTATTAATAGTAAATAGATTGTTCGTTTAGGACATAGGGAGAAAAAGAAGCGGGATTCCAGAGTTGGAATCCCGTTATTTTTGTATCCACCGTTTGAAAGATAGGATTTATTTAGGTAATTTTTCCTAATCTGCAGGGATAATTTGGGTGTTTATCTGAAAAGCCTTAACTTTACAACCTTTAGGAAGCCAACGGGTTTCCTTACAGAATGTTAGAACGTTAATGAATACAATGAAAAAAATTATTTTTTGTCTGGCTTCGGCCTTCGTGATGTGTGCTTGTACAGGTGGCTCTTCTTCCCAAAATGCTGTGGATCAGGAAGAGAATGATTCTATACTGGGAGTTAGCGATTGGGATGGTTCCTGGGATTATGTGAAGAGCTCCGTATCAGATATCTATAAAGAGGTTACCATGGGCAAGGAGAGCAAGGAATGGCTTTCCAAGGATTTCCTGGACAAGGAGAAGAGGGCGCGAGAGATAGATGAGATGGTGGTGGACTGGGACTACTGGATTATGGCGCAGGATGCTGAAAATCTGAAACTGGAGGATGTGGAGGTGCTGGATGCTGCTGCGGAACGCGCTACTGCAGTGGTTCGTATCCAGAATATGGGTTCCGACACGCAAATCCGTCTTTACCTGGTTTATGAGGATGGCCAGTGGAAGGTGGATGATTTTCTGGATCTAGATGCTCCGGAAATTTCCATCAAGAAGCAGTTTACCAACTGTATAGAGGGTAAAGATAGGGAGATGTAGCACCAAGAACTTCAATTGAGGAGTTCAAACAGGGGCAAGCCTCAAATGGGGACAATTTGAGAAAAAGAAAAATGCTGCGTTCTAGGTATTTAGGTGCTTTTCTCAAATTGTCCCCATTTGGGACTTAACGGATATTGATGCAATCAATGTTCGGAGCTGGAGCAGCAGGGTTATTCAAGCGAATGGTATTCATGCCCTTCTTCAGCTTCAGCGTGACATTCACCGTGTTGAAATCTATATCGGAACCAGTGGTGAGGGATGAGAGGGTGCTCTCCAACTTATTATTCACGCTGATTTCTAGCGTTCTTTTATCTGCACAAGCATAGTGAATGCTCACATCATAATATCCAGTGTAAGGAACATATACATTCTTCCACTCCAGATAGTTCAACCTGCTGTTTCCCAGTGAGGTAACATAAGCTCCTTTACTAGCCTGTGAAGTTTCTGCTGGATGTGCAGTAGGCCTTCCAGAGATTTCCTGATACTCCCGTAACCAAGCTTCCTCGGCTTCATAGAGGTGGCGCATGGTGCGGTTTCCCTCCATGAGGAAGGCTTGTGAGCCGTGTGCAGGGATGAAGACACGGATGCTTTCTTCGGCTCTCTCTCTGTTCTGCGTGAAGCAGTCGAATACGCTCACCACACCTTTGAACTCCAGTTTAGACAAGTCTACGGTGATGGTTTTGTCTTCATCGCTCAGGTTCATCACCACCACTGCTCTTTTCTTTCCTTGCAGTTTCTCCATATCCTTAGCTACCACGTAGACTTCACCTTCACGCTGTACCACGGGAGCACCTAGTCCTAGCTTATCCTGGTTCATGGCAAGCAGGTGAGGGTTAGTGAGGAGATCTAGAGAAGACTGACGAAGGGTGGTCATGTCGCAACCGATGAGCAGGGGTGAGCTGGCAATGCACCAGTAAGCCATGTGCGTGCGTTCCTCGTTCTCGTTCATGGAACGACCTATCTCCATCATATCCATGTCGTTATAATGTCCGCCTCCGGTATAAGCCTGGATGTAGAGATTCTCCTTGATGATGTTCTTCACGGATTTCCAGTCGTCGTAAATGTCACCGGTAGTTCTCCAGGAATCGGCAATATCACTGATCCAGGTGCCAGGGTAAGCCCATCGGCACACGTTGAAAGTGATTTTCTTTCCCTTTTCTTTCGCTGTCTTAGCTATGGCCTTGCTGATTTTAGTGTACTGTAGACGCTCATCCAGACGCATGTGGTTGCCACCGCAGAAGTCCACCTTGATGAAGTCGTAATCCCAGTCGATGAAGTACGTATGGCAGTCGGCTTCCTCATAACCAGCCAGTCCCACACCACAGCCCCAAGGCTCCTTCTGTCCGGATCCACAGGTGTTGTCCCCCGCATCGGAGTAGATACCAGCAGTGAGGCCCAGCTTGTGGATGTAGTCCGCTACCGCACGCATACCGTTCGGGAACTTCTGCGTGTTGATACGCAGCTGCCCGTTGCTGTCTCGTCCATTCCAGTACCCATCATCAATGTTGATATTCTTATAACCAGCCCGAGCAAGTCCGGTGCTTACCATAGCATCAGCCTGACGACAGATGACATCTTCCGTAATATTCAGAGCAAACGTGTTCCAAGAGCTCCATCCCAGGGTAGGAGGATCAAATTTCTGTGCATGTAAGTTTAAGGTAAAGAGGCAGCCTGCCAGAAGAGCTGCTGCACGTACGGTGTGTTTCATAGGTATAGAATTTATGAGTTATTCGTTGCGGTAAATTTACGGATTATTTTGGAAAAGTGATAGAATTCTGTACTATTTTTTTCAAACTTCTCTTATCTAAAGATTTTTTCTTATTTTTACCGCCGAAAACAGAAAACTGGACGATGATTAAAGATTTTAACTACTATGCTCCCACACAGGTGGTGTTTGGGAGGAACTCGGAAGAGAAACTTCCTTTGTTGATTAAGAAATACGGTGGTACGAAGGTGCTGGTTCACTATGGTGGTGGGTCTGCCAAGCGTTCCGGATTGCTGGACAAGGTTTTCCAGATGCTGCAAGAGGCAGGAATAGCCTATGTGGAACTGGGTGGTGTGGTGCCTAACCCCTTACTATCCAAGGTGGTAGAGGGTGTAGAACTGTGCCGCAAGGAGAAGGTGGACTTCATTCTGGCAGTAGGTGGAGGAAGCGTGATAGACTCTTCCAAAGCCATCGGGTACGACACGCTCTATGACGGTGACCCGTTCGATTTCTGGGATGGTAAGGCTGTGCCTCAGGCTTGTCTGCCTATAGGAGTGATACTAACCATTCCTGCTGCAGGCTCCGAGATGAGCTCTAGCTGCGTAATCACCAAGGATGATGGACTGCTGAAACGAGGTGTGAACAGTGATTTGTGCCGTTGCAAGTTCTGCATCATGAACCCAGAACGCACCTATACACTTCCTGCATATCAGACAGCAGCAGGAGCAGCCGACATCATGATGCACACCATGGAACGCTATTTCAGCAAGTATGAAGACATGAACCTGACCGATAGTCTGGCAGAGGCCCTGCTCCGAACTGTGAAGGACAGTGTTTTTGAGGTGCTGAAGAATCCGGAGGACTACCGTCACCGGGCTCAGATTATGTGGGCTAGTTCCCTGGCACACAACGACTTGATGGAGTGTGGTATGGAGAAGGATTTTGCCACCCACAAGCTGGAACATGAGTTGAGCGGACTGTTCGGTGTGACTCACGGTGCTGGTCTTACCGCACTCTGGGGCAGTTGGGCTCGCTATGTGATGGATAAGCACCTGAACCGATTCGTGAAGTTTGCGGTAAACGTGATGGGGGTAACCAATGATTTCTCAGACCCTAAAGGTACCGCCCTGAGGGGAATAGGAGCCATGGAGCGTTTTTACCGAAGAATAGCCATGCCAGTGACCCTGTGGGAACTGCTAGGCCGAGAGGTAACAGACGAGGAGATAGAAATCCTGGTGGATAAGTGCAGCCGGGGAGGAAAAATTACGATAGGTGCTATGGAGGTGTTAAACGCCGACGATATGCGCGAAATTTACAAGATGGCCCGATAAAACGGGCCATCTTTTTTTCTGTTATTCTGGTTGGGGACCGTACTTGTTCTCGCCTTTATAACTAGGTTTCAGAGCCCAGAGAAGAAGTGCTACAAACGTGAGTGAAACCAGGCCTATCCATACGGCTTTCCATCCATCGGTAATGTCCATCTGAATCAAGATTTGGACAATGAGGAAGGAGAGGAGCGGGCTCACAATCCACCAACCCGATGCGTTCGTGTCGTGCAGACGACGCACGGTAACACTGAACAGGGCAGGTAAGGAGAGAATGTACAACAGGATGAGCAACATGATGAGGAAGCCCGGAGCCGTACCTAAAGCCGAGGCAGAACTCTGTCCGTAAGACCAGGTAGCCACTTGTGCAAATAAGCTCACTACAGCTACGTAGATGAGGAACAGATAGAGCTGGAAGAACCAGTATTCCCTACGGTTAGCTCTTCCCATAGGCGTGAACATTTTCTTGTAGCATTCTGCTATAGTACAGAAAAATCCCTTTTTCATGCTGTTGAACTATTTAATGTCTTACATTATTTAACCAGATTCTTTCCTGTGGTATTCAAGTATTTATCTAGTTTATCATAAGGAATGGTGAAGTCGGGCATACCTTGTGCATAAGAGCAGATCTCATACTGCTGGTAAGGGAAGAACAATCCATCCTTCGTGAAGTATGGTTCAGCCTCAGGAAGAGGAATTCCCATCTCTGGGTTCAGAAGCTGCAGCTCATCCATGAGCTCATCATCAGTCTTTCCTTCTATGTCCAAGGACTTCTTCAAATCCTGGTTCATGATGGCAGCCCATTCCTCATCGGGTGCATACTTGCTAGTGGAGAGCAGGATGTCCTGAGAAACCAGCTTCCTTCCATCCGCCTTACGGAGGGTCATACCATCTACCGTGAACCATCCGTGTGCACCTCCAGAATAGCCTTCTTCGGTGAACTGGAGAGTAACCAGCTTATCGGTTTCATAGAGCACATAACCTTTGATACGGTTATAGTATTCCACATCTTCAGGCTGAACCTCAAATTCCTTACGAGTATCAGCCTGTTGCTGCTGACGCTGTGCTGCATAATGATCTACCAGAGCCTGTGCATCTAGATAGCTGCCAGTATAAGTGCCACCCAGTTTCTCACTGATGCACTCGTTTATAGCTGCCACCAGACGAGGTTCACCTGCAGTGGCACAAACCAACTTCACGAAAACAGAATCGTGCAATTCATTGCCTCGCACTGCAGTCAGTTCTGTGAATGTGAGCGGCCCACCAGCCAGATTCTCCTTATTCTCCTTCTTCCCCCAGTCTAGGAGGAAGAAGCCAGCCAAGGCCAACACGATAACCAAGGCTGCTAAAAACATAATTAATTTCTTCATTTCTTCCTTTATTTAGTCACTGTTTGAAGTTGCGTATCGCCTGGCTTGAAGAGCAGACCGGTAGCCCGGCGTGCATCAGCCTTATACGTCTTCCAAGTGAGCTTGTTCCACTGAATCTTATCGGTATTTTGAGCCACTGGCACGTGAGGGATGGCACTTCCATCCTTAACCAACAGCACTACAGGAAGCTTACCAGCCTGAATGTGGTTCCATCCTGGGTTATATACCTTACCAGTCTGGTAATCAATCCATTTCTGTTTTCCAGGGAGGTAAACATCTCTGCTGGTAGTCTCTTCCATGAGTGGAGCTACCAAGAGGTTCTCTCCAAACATATATTCATCTTCTATGAGCCATGCACCTGGATCCTCAGGGAACTCCAGCAAGAGGGCACGCTGCATAGGCCATCCGTTTTCAGTGCACTGCTTAGCTTGAGCGTAGACGTAAGGCATGAGCTTGTATTTCAGTTCAGCGCTAGCACGCCAAGCATCGATGAAGCTCTGATTATACAACCAAGGCTCTGTTTCCACGCCATGCACACGGGTGTGACTGGTGAGGAAGCCGTATGGAAGCCAACGGCGGTAGAGCTTTTCAGGGCTCTTGGTAACGAAGCCACCGATATCATTGCTCCAGAAGCAGAAACCGCTCAAACCGAAGGAAAGACCCTCACGCACGCTACCTAGAAGACCTGCATCGGTAGTAGCAGCATCACCTCCCCAGTGGAGTGGGTAACGCTGTGAACCAGCCCAAGCCGAACGAGCCCAGATAACTCCATCATGATTTGTTTCTTTCTGGATGATTTCGTATGCTGCACGATTATAACGCACTGGGAAGAGGTTGTGCTCGTAGAGACCACCTCTGCCGTTGTGGTAGTATCCGTTCAGGAAAGGAGCCGCCTCACCAAAATCAGCCTTAATCACTGATACACCCTGACGGAGCAAGTCAGCCAGGTGACCCTGGTACCACTTCACTGTTTCTGGGTTGGTGAAATCCAGAATAGCATCCTCTGTAGGAAGCTGCCCCTTGGCATTCTTCACAGCCAATCCCTTGTCCACCAATTCTTTAAACAGGCTGTTCTTCGGAGTGAAATAAGGAAGCTGCCACAGACAAGTGTGGAAACCATCGGCCCGAAGATCCTTCATGAGCTGCACAGGATCCTTGAAATTCTTGGTGCTGAATTTGTAATCGCACTGCCAGTCTACCTCAAACCAACCTGTATCGAAGTGGATAACATCACAAGGCAACTTATTATCTCTAAGCTGTTTAGCTACGCTACGGCCTTCTTCCTCCGTGAAGTAGGAGATACGGCTCTGCCAAGTACCGAATGTCCAGATAGCAGGCAGCTCAGGACGTCCTACCAGTTCTGTATAGGCACTCAGAATTTCCTTTGGGTTACCTAGGATAAGGAAGAGGTCGGCCTGCTCATCAGCCATGAACAGACGAGTGTTTCCGATGTAAGAATTACCGAAGTCCACCGTAACAGGAGCAGAAGTGTGCATGAACATGCCATAGCCCCGACTAGAGAACCAGAAGGGGATAGGCTTATACATATCAGGTGTTTCCGGCCCCTGAGGGTCTGTAACGAAAAGGTTCAGTTTCTGTCCAGCCTTATTCAGGGCAGTAGCAGATTCACCACAACCATAGATTTTCTCCCCTGGAGCCAAGTTGAATACAGGTTCCACTGCACGGGAATTATCTGAACCTCTCTTCATGAAGAGGAACGGATGCGTCTTCACCTGTGTAGAGTCGTTATCGCCCAAAGTACGGGTATGTGTGAGTTCCTTTCCATTCTTATCCCTGAGCACCAGACGCCAAGGATATTTCTGGATTTCCAGGCTCCCCTGAGGGCTTTGGAGGATGATGGATTCACTGTTCTGCGTAGTTTTCCAAAGGCTTCTGCCATCGGCAGGTTTCTTCACCAGCATGACATCATCTTCAGGGTCTTGAGGGATGATAGGGGAGGTATAGATACGTAAACGAATGACACGCTCATTTACAGGGTCTATCTTAAACTGGAGCCTAGGGCTCTGGTCGTACTGTGTAGCCGGGAAGTCTTGGTTTTTCAGTGGGCTAATCCAATATCCGTTCAGGTTGAATGCCTGCCGTGGATGCAGTTGCTGGCGGCTCCACTGGATAGTTCCCCAACCAGAGGAAGCATCGAACTGAACCAGACTGTCGGGGCTAAAATAAGTGTTGGTGGGGTCTTGGAACTGCCCACTCATATCCACACTGGTGTTTTGGAGGTAAGGGATACCATTATTCGTGGTAAGCTGTGCGCTGGCAGCCAGTGTGAGAGCCAGTGCACCTAGAGTAAATAATGTTTTCTTCATGCCAAGCATTCTTTAATGATTTTCGGTTGAAAAACGGAATCTAGTTCTGGAGCATCTTGCAGCACACCATTGACCAGTGCTACACAGTCTACCTGTGCCTTGAGAACCAGTTTACGGTCGGGCAGGCGATAGATATTCTGGTAGAACACATACTTGATCCGATCCTTCTGGAGGGAGAGTTGACTCAAGAAACGGTCACCACTCTTTAACGGAGTCTTAAACGACATATTGATACGAGCCACCACCACATCAATGTGATCCTCGTGCAGCTTAGCGAAACTCAGTCCGCAAGCTTCCAGGAACTCATGACGAGTGTGCTCTATGTAATGCTGATAGTTGGCATTGTTCACAATACCCTGAAGGTCGCATTCATAGTCGCGCACCTTCATTTCCAGTTCAAAAATAGGTTCCATTATATTTAGGTTTAGTAGAACACCTCCACACCCATACGTTCTGCTTTTGGAGTTTCTCCCTGATTTACAGTAGCTGTGGCCTTGAGAACCAGCACCTTAGCCAGTGTAGGAGCAAAACGAAGGGTTTGCAGGATAGGGTTGTTCTGGATATTAGAAAATTCCCCTTTGGTGATGAGCTGCTTGGCTGTTTCAGGGGTATTTCCGGCATAGAGTTCATAGTGGGTGATGATACCCTTTCCATCCTTAGGAGGCAGATAGTGTAGCACATTCACAGCGTGAGCTTGTCCCAAGTCCAATACTAGACGATCCTTTTCCTCGGTGAGGGTGAACTCCACAGAGTTGAAGTCCTCGCCCTTATCCTCAAAGACAATGTCACTGCCTTCACCACCATAGTATGCCCCGATATGATTCAGACAAGGACAAGCCCTGGAATCCAGGATATTCACCCGAAGGCCTTCAGTTTCTACGGTAGGGAAGCGCAGCAGACGCTTGTAGCCGATGGTAGTAGTTTCCTCGTTAAGCTGGATTGGGAGCCACTCGTCACCACTCTTGTATTCCACGCTGAACTTCTTTACACGCTGTCCCAGAGGAATGTACTCCTGCAGCATCATACGGTTCACCTTCTGTGCAGGGAAGGAGAACTCAATAGAGGCTGTGAGTGTACTGTCGTTAGTAGCCCAGTAAGAATCGTAGTCGTCATCGGTAAGGGCAGTAGCCTCATGGTTTCTACGCTCCTCCGTAACAGCCGGATTCATGCTGGAGAGGATATCAGTAGCCAGCTGATGCTGGATGATTTCATGGTAAGTGACCAGATTGATGGAGTCCTCCTTACAGATGAGTCCTTCCTTATTTACAGGCACATTCAAGATCAAGTTGGCATTATGCCCCACACTCTGGTAGTAGAGCTCCACTAGTTGCTCAGGCGTCTTTACACGGTCGTTCTCAGAGTCGTGGTAGAACCATCCCGGACGGATGGAAACATCGCATTCAGCGCCCACCCACTTGTCTCCATCGGCATGTCCGTACTGGAGAGTCTGGAAATCTGAATAGCCCGGATAAACCTCCTTACTACGCAAGAAGGCCCAGTTGGTAGCGCTAGCAATACCCCGCTCATTGCCCACCCAACGGCATCCAGGGCCACCATCAGAGAAGATGATAGCCTGTGGCTGGTTGTTCAGAATATGAGCAAAAAGATTCGGGAAGTTATAGTAGTTCTGCCTGTCAATCTTACGCGTTTCCCTGGCGCCACCGTAGTAGCCATCGCCACCGTTGGCTCCATCCAGCCAGAACTCGAAGAGCGTGCCATATCGGGTAGTGAGTTCCTCCAACTGCTTGTTGTAATATTCCACATACTCCGGAGTTCCATAAGCCGCATGGTTTCTATCCCAAGGAGAGAGGTAGAGCCCCAGTTTCAGACCATACTTTCTGCAAGCCTCACAAAGTTCACCCACGATGTCGCCCTTTCCATCCTTATACGGTGTGTTACGGATGCAGTATTCCGTGAGTTCTGTAGGCCAAAGACAGAAACCATCGTGATGTTTAGCTGTGAGGATGACACCCGTCATACCCGCCTCCTTGAACGTACGAACCCACTGTTCAGGATCGCAATTTACCGGGTTGAAGACACTCGTTTCCGTATCCCCATAACCCCATTCACGGTCGGCATATGTGTTCAGACCGAAATGGATGAACGCATAGGTTTCCATCTTATGCCACTCCACCTGATAGCCCGTAGGAACAGGAGCGATGGGTTGGGGGTCTTTCACTGCGGTGCCAGTACAAGCAGCAAGCGCCATGATAGCAGGTAAGGCCGTGGTTTTGAGTAGGTTTTTCATGTTTTATTAATGTTTTGATTTAGGTTTAACTTCGGTTGATATTCAGCACACCCTTCACTGTTTTCAGCTTCTTAATGAGCTGCTCCAGTTTCCGATTATCGTCTACCATTACAGTGAGGTGACCACCGAACATACCATCGTTACTATCGATGGAGATAGCCCTGAGGGTGCAGTTCGGTTCCTTTAATATAATAGACGTGATGTTATTCACGATACCGATGTCATCGTTTCCGATGATATGCAACGTACTCTCATACTGCGACTGGCCCTTTCCGGCCCAGCGAGCTTGGATGGTACGGTAGCCGAACCTACGGAAAAGTTCCGGAGCGTTAGGGCAGTCCACCCGATGAATCTTGAAGCCACCGGTAGACGTGACGAAACCGAAGATTCTATCCCCATAGATAGGGTTGCAGCATTTAGCTAAGGTGAAGTCAACCCCTTTAAGATTTTCCCCGATAACTAGCACATCGCTGTTGGCATGCGTCTTTAGTTCATCATCCTTCAGCTCAAAGTCCTGTGCAGTCTTAGCAGGAGCCGTTTCCAATTCCCCATGTTCCGCTTTTTGCAGATCGATATATTTATCCAGGATATCATTGATGTCGATGATGTTATTCACGATATCGCTGTAGAAGTCGTTGATTTGCTTGTAGCCCATCTTCTTCACCAACTTACCCATGACAGCCTCTTCCATCTCCACCTTACGGTTCTTGAACTTTCGTTCCAAGGTTTCCCTTGCGAAGACATTCTGCTTGGCAGCGATTTCCTTCAGACTGAGACGAATTTTAGAGCGAGCCCGACTGGTGGTAACCACATTCAGCCAGTCCTGTTTAGGTTCCTGCTTATTCGACGTGAGGATTTCCACCTGATCGCCCGAAGAAAGCTGTTCCCGGATGGGCACACCTTTTCCATTTACTCTTGCTCCGATGCAATGATCTCCGATACGCGAGTGGATATGGTAGGCAAAATCCAGCACGGTGGCTCCCTTAGGCAGTTTGAAGAGATCGCCCTTCGGGGTGAAGACAAATACCTCATCTACATACAGATCCATCTTAAACTGGTTCATAGCCTCCTGGTTGTCCGTATTCTCCAGAGCCCTACGGATACTGTTCAGCCAGTCGTCCAGCCCTGCTTCACTCTTCACGCCCTTATAACGCCAGTGAGCAGCAAGACCCCGTTCAGCTATTTCATCCATACGCTCAGTACGAATCTGTACCTCCACCCATTTCTTCTGCGGACCCAACACAGTGATGTGAAGCGATTCGTATCCATTGCTCTTTGGCACAGAAAGCCAGTCGCGCAAACGCTTTGGGTTAGGCTGATACATATCCGTAATGATAGAGTAAACCAGCCAGCAATCCGCCTTTTCCCGCTCTGGTTTAGAGTCTAGGATGATACGGATGGCAAAGAGATCGTACACCCCTTCGAAGGTAGTGTTCTGTTTCTTCATCTTCTGGTAGATGGAGTGGATACTCTTGGTGCGGCCCTTGACGTGACACTTCAGCCCCATGGATCTAAGTTTAGAGTCGATAGGCCGGATGAAGTCGGCTATATACTGGTCTCTGGCCTTTTTGGTGGCGTTCAGTTTCTCCTTAATATGATAGTAGGCGTCGTGCTCCAGGTATTTCAGGGAGAGATCCTCCAGTTCCGACTTCAGCTTATAGAGACCCAATTTGTGGGCTAGGGGAGCATAGAGAAAAGCCGCCTCACGGCTCACCTCCTGACGCGCTTCCTCGTTCTTAGATTTTCCTATCTGCCGCATCAGATTTACCCTGTCGGCAATCATGATGAGCACCACCCGCATATCCTCTGCAAAAGAAAGCAGAAGGTCACGGAAGTTTTCACTCTCGATAGTAGGATTCTTAGCGTAGAGGTCGCTGATACGGATGAGACCATGGATGATTCCACCCACATCTTCACCGAACAACTGACTGATCTTCTCGATGGAAACATACCCGCTTTTCACCACCCTATGCAGCATGATGCTGAGGATGCTGGCACGCATCAGACCGATTTCACTGGCTACGATGACAGCCGTCTGCATATCCAGCACGATAGGGTTCAGTCCGAACGCATCACGCTGGACCGATTTCTCCACAACGGCATCGATAAGTAACTGCTTGACTTGCTGACAGTCGTCCTCCTGCAGTGTAGTTCCAGACAATGTCTTTAACTCCTTATATAATTCCGCTACAAGTTTTCTCTCGTTTATAGTTAAAAAAACGGTATCTTCCATTCTTTGCGAATTTTAGTTTCCAAAATTACACATTTTCTCTGAAAACTTTGGCTTTTCCCGTGAAAAAATGTAATTTTGGGGCATAAATTAAATTAGTATATTTGCATCCATCTAAATTTTAAAACTATGTTGACACAAGAAGACAGAGAACTTTTGGCAAAGAAAGGCATTTCCGAGGAAAAGCTAGCTGAGCAGTTGAATGATTTCAAGACAGGATTCCCTTATCTGGAGCTGGATGGAGCTGCAGCTATAGGCAACGGCATCATGGCGATAGATGAAGAGAAAGAAAAGGCATACGCCAAGGCATGGGACGCTTACAAGCTGGGTGACAAGACCATTGTGAAGTTTGTACCCGCATCTGGAGCCGCAAGCCGTATGTTTAAGAATATGTTCGAGTTCCTGGGCGCCGACTATGATGTACCTACTACCGACTTCGAGAAGAAGTTCTTTGAGCGTATACACGATTTCGCCTTCTATGAGGATCTGAACGATGCCTGCATGAGAAATCAGGCTAAAGACATTGACACTCTGGTGGGAGAAGGCCAGTACAAGGCAGTAGTAGCCAACTTGTTGGAGAGTGCCGGACTAAATTACGGACAGCTTCCAAAAGGCCTGCTGAAGTTCCACAAATACGAAGAAGGAGCACGCACTCCGCTGGAAGAACACCTGGTGGAAGGTTCACTGTATGCAGCCAACAAGAGTGGTGACGTGAACGTACATTTCACAGTATCACCAGAGCACCGTTCTCTGTTTGAGAAACTGGTGGATCAGAAAGTAAGCGACTATGCAGCGAAGTTCGGCACCAAGTATCATGTTTCCTTCTCAGAGCAGAAACCAAGTACCGACACCGTGGCTGCTACGATGGACAACGAGCCATTCCGTACCGATGGTAAGCTGCTTTTCCGTCCAGGAGGACATGGAGCTCTGATAGAGAACCTGAACGACCTGGATGCAGACATCGTATTCGTGAAAAATATAGATAATGTGGTGCCAGATCGTCTGAAGGGTGATACCGTGACCTACAAGAAAGTGATAGCAGGTGTGCTGGTGACTCTGCAGAAGAAGGCATTTGAGTATCTGAACCTATTGGATACCGGAAAGTACACTCACAGCCAGTTGGAGGAGATGATTCACTTCTTGCAGCATGACTTGTGCTGCCGCAATCCGAAACTGAAACTTCTGGAGGATGCAGAACTGGTAGTTTACTTGAAGAATAAGTTGAATCGCCCAATGCGTGTGGCAGGTGTGGTAAAGAACGTAGGTGAACCAGGTGGAGGCCCGTTCCGTGCCTATAATTCCGACGGTACCATTTCCCTGCAGATTCTGGAAAGTAGCCAGATAGACACCAAAGACCCCGCAAAGAAGGCCATGTTCGAGAACGGATCACACTTTAATCCAGTGGATTTGGTTTGCGCCATCAAAGACTATAAGGGTAAGAAGTTCGACCTGGTTAAGTATGTGGATAAATCCACCGGTTTCATCTCTTACAAGAGCAAGAACGGTAAAGAACTGAAGGCACTGGAGCTTCCTGGACTTTGGAACGGTGCTATGAGCGACTGGAACACTGTATTCGTAGAAGTACCACTGTCAACCTTCAATCCAGTTAAGACTGTGAACGACCTGCTTCGTCCACAACATCAATAACAAGCCATTTTACTAACGTAAAACATACTGACTGATAATGAAAAAGATTCTTTTGCTGGGTTCCGGTGAGTTGGGCAAAGAGTTTGTGATTGCCTGCAAACGACTGGGCCAGTATGTAGTAGCCTGCGACAAGTATGCAGGTGCGCCTGCCATGCAGGTGGCAGATGAGTGCGAAGTTTTTAGCATGCTAGACGGCGATGCTCTGATGGCAGCAGTGAAGAAACACAAGCCAGACATCATCGTTCCAGAGATAGAGGCCATCCGCACGGAGAAACTCTACGAGTGTGAGAAAATGGGCATTCAGGTAGTACCAAGCGCACGTGCCGTGAACTACACCATGAACCGCAAGGCTATACGCGAGCTAGCCCATACAGAACTAGGCTTGAAGACAGCTAACTACAAGTATGCATCTACCTACGAAGAGTTTACCAAAGCTGCTGAGGAAATAGGTTATCCATTTATCGTGAAGCCACTGATGTCCTCATCCGGACACGGACAGAGCAAGGTAAACTCCCCAGAAGAACTGGAGAAAGCCTGGAAGATAGCAGCTGAAGGAGCCAGAGGTGATATCAAGGAAGTGATAGTGGAACAATTCATCCGCTTCGATTCCGAGATTACCCTGCTGACCGTGACTCAACAGAACGGTGAGACCCTGTTCTGTGCCCCAATAGGCCACGTTCAGATAGGAGGAGATTACCGTGAGAGCTTCCAACCAGCTGTGGTTACTCCAGAACAACTGGCAGAGGCTCAGCGCATGGCTGCTACAGTGACCAAGGCGCTGACTGGTGCAGGTATCTGGGGTGTAGAGTTCTTCCTGAGCAAGGAACACGGAGTATACTTCAGCGAACTTTCACCACGTCCGCATGACACCGGTATGGTAACTTTGGCTGGTACACAAAATTTGACCGAGTTTGAGTTACATTGCCGTGCCGTACTGGGTCTGCCTATTCCTGAGATTAGCTTGGATCGCCAAGGCGCTAGTGCCGTGATTCTTTCTGGAATAGAGAAACAGTGCCCAGACTACAAGGGTATGGAAGACGTATGCGCTGCTAAGCAGACCTACCTTCGCATCTTCGGTAAACCTGATGCACACGTAGGACGCCGCATGGGAGTGGTAGTATGTTGGGATAAACTAGGAGAGAGCCAAGATGCCCTGCGTGACAAATGCAAGGGTTTGGCTGCCAAAGTAACCGTTTGCTAAAAACGTAGGAACCTAAAGCATGAAAAAAAGAACCCGGGAAGAGTCCATCTTTCCGGGTTTACATTTCTTTTACATGGATGTTTATTTCTTGTTTTCCTTCATCCAATCCATCCACCTTTTATAAGTAGCAGGGTCGTGACTACGTACATGCTTGCCAGCAGCACTGATGATATTCGCTTCCACCATCTCTAGGGTGAAATTGTCATTGACACCCGTCTTCTGCTGAGACACACACTGAATTTTGCCTTCCTCATCAATTTGGTAATTGAACACCTTTTGGTAGTTGTTCACTTGATCCACCTTTTTCTTATACATACGGTTGTCTACACCCAGTCCAGCCCCGTTAGCATCAGGAGCAGTGAGGAAGAAGAACTCATAATATGTGGAATCGGCCAGAGAAAACCCATAGTCTTGGAAATTCTTGGCATAAGAGCCATACTTGTCGCAGCCAGTGAAGACCAGCAGGACAAAGAGAAGCGTGATAAATGACTTTACTTTCATAATCCTTAATAATTTTACAAGATGCAAATATACGTATTTTTTGTATCATTTGTTATGTTGCCTATTCGTTTTTTTGCACATGACTTGATTTGTTTGCGCATTTTAGTGTAAAACAACGTTAAAAAGTGTAAAATATCCGATGAATATGCATTATGGAAATAGTTTCAAGTGTAACTTTGTTACTGCATGAATGACATAACTACACAAGAACATACTGCCGAGGACTATTACCTGATGGGTAATGAATACAGGAAGACAGGTGATTTCAGCTCGGCTATGAACTGTTACATGGAAGCTTTGGAACTAGATCCCGATAGTCCGGCAGAAGAAGCCCTACACATGCTGCAGGACATTATGGAATTTTATTGCAAGGATTATTATAATCCTTAATTAGAGGAAGCGATAAACCTATTTACACTAAACTATATGAGTACGAATAGAGGAGCTATTGTAGTCGACAAAGACCGTTGCAAAGGATGTGCCCTTTGCGTATTGGCATGCTCGAAGGGAGTTATTTCCCTAGCCGTAAGGAAAGTCAACGTACATGGCTATCCTTATGTGGAGCCTATGAATCCTGACAATTGTATAGGATGTGCATCATGCGCCATAGTATGTCCAGATGGATGTATCGAGGTGTATCGTAAAATAATAGACAAAGAAGATGAACAATGAAGTAACATTGCTGAAAGGAAATGAAGCCATAGCCTATGCAGCCATTCGCTGCGGAGCTGATGCTTTTTTCGGTTACCCCATAACCCCACAGTCGGAAATAATAGAAACCCTGTCGCTCCTAAAGCCATGGGAAACCACCGGTATGGTAGTAGTTCAGGCAGAGAGCGAAGTGGCATCCATCAACATGGTGTATGGTGGAGCGGGGGCAGGGAAGCGAGTATTTACTACCTCATCCAGTCCCGGTGTGGCTTTGATGCAAGAAGGTATTTCCTTTATGGCTGGATCTGAGATTCCCGGAGTGATAGTAAATGTACAACGTGGTGGTCCCGGTTTAGGAACCATTCAGCCCAGTCAGAGCGACTATTTCCAGGCTACTCGAGGTGGAGGCAACGGAGATTACAATGTGATAGTATTGGCCCCCAATTCCGTACAGGAGATGGCCGATTTCATGGATTTGGCCTTTACGTTGGCCTTCAGGTACCGTAATCCGGCAATGATTCTGAGTGATGGCGTCATTGGTCAGATGATGGAGAAAGTGGTGCTTCCAGAGCAGAAACCTCGTCGTACTGAGGAGCAAATTCGCAAGGAGTGTCCATGGGCTACGATTGGAAGGACTAAAGATCGCCAGCCTAATATCCTTACTTCACTGGAGTTGAAGCCAGAGATTATGGAAGCCAGAAACATTCACCTTCAGGAGAAATACGCCACTATCCGTGAGAAAGAAGTCCGCTATGAGACCATCAACTGCGAGGATGCAGACTATCTGATAGTGGCCTTCGGCAGTGCTGCACGCATTTCAGAGAAGAGTATGGAGATAGCTCGTGGCAAAGGAGAAAAGGTGGGACTTTTCCGCCCTATAACCCTGTGGCCATTCCCAGAGCGCCAGTTGGCAGAGATAGCCAAAGGCAAGAAAGGAATTTTAGTAGCAGAGATTAATGCAGGGCAGATGGTAGAGGATGTTCGCCTAGCCATCAACGGAGCTGTGCCTGTGGAGCATTTCGGCCGACTAGGCGGCATTGTACCAGACCCACAGGAGATAGTGGAAGCCTTAGAAACTAAAATGATGAGGAAATGACAGAAAACGATATCATATCACCTGAGAATCTGGTCTACAAGAAACCAGAACTGATGAACGATACTCCCATGCATTATTGTCCAGGATGTTCTCATGGAGTGGTTCATAAGCTTATAGCAGAAATTATAGAAGAGATGGGCATGGAGGAGAAGACCGTGGGCGTCAGTCCAGTGGGGTGTGCCGTATTTGCCTATCGTTATTTGGACATCGACTGGCAAGAAGCCGCACACGGACGTGCACCAGCACTTGCCACAGCTATTAAGAGACTCTGGCCAGATCGGCTGGTTTTCACCTATCAAGGAGATGGTGACCTAGCATGCATCGGTACAGCAGAGACTATTCATGCACTGAACCGTGGTGAACATATAGCCATAATCTTCATCAACAATGCCATTTACGGTATGACAGGTGGCCAGATGGCACCAACCACGCTGATAGGACAGAAAACATCGACATGTCCTTACGGTCGTGATCCTGAGTTGCATGGTTATCCGTTGAACATCACAGAAATAGCTTCAACCTTAAGAGGGACCTGCTATGTGAGTCGCCAAAGCGTAGACACCGTAGGTTCCATTCTGAAAGCTAAGAAAGCCATACGTAAGGCCTTTGAGGCTTCTATGAAAGGGCTAGGATCCAGCCTGGTAGAGATTGTATCGACCTGCAACAGCGGTTGGAAACTTTCTCCAGCTGAGGCCAACGAATGGATGCGTGAGAAAATGTTCAAGGAATATGTGAAAGGTGATCTTAAGGACACCACAAATCTTAAATAAGCAAATGAAAAAAGAAATAATCATATCCGGCTTTGGTGGACAGGGAGTGCTTTCTATGGGTAAGATTCTGGCATATTCCGGACTTATGGAAGACAAAGAGGTGACCTGGATGCCTTCCTATGGTCCTGAACAACGTGGTGGAACAGCCAACTGTACTGTCATCGTGAGTGATGAACGAATATCTTCACCTATCTTGAGCCGTTACGATATAGCTATAGTACTGAATCAGCCATCGCTGGATAGGTTCATGCCACTGATTAAGCCAGGCGGTATTTTGATTTATGATAGTTACGGCATATTAAACAAGCCATCTCGCAGTGATATTCATATCTATCAGATAGATGCGATGGATAAGGCAGCAGAGCTAAAAAATGCAAAGGTTTTCAATATGATAGTCCTTGGAGGGCTGTTGAAAGTGTGCCCAGTAGTAAGTACTGACGGACTGAAGAAAGCGCTCTACAAGACCCTTCCAGAACGTCATCATGAAATGATTCCTTTAAACATGAAAGCTGTGCAAGTAGGCATGGATTTGATAGAAGAGGCCTGAATTCTTTTGGGATTCTCCATATTTTACTTATCTTTGCACTCTGAAAAGATTGTTTATATATGGAATGGCTTATTAATTTATTTGTTACCCAAGATTCGGTAGCACACATTGTGTTGCTTTATGCCATCGTCATTTCTATTGGCGTACTGCTAGGAAAAGTTAAGATAGGGGGTATTTCTTTAGGTGTTACTTTTGTCTTGTTTGCAGGAATTGTGGCAGGACACTTTGGCTTTTCAGCCCCTTCTGCTATCTTGACATTTATGCAGGATTTCGGACTGATACTTTTTGTCTTTTGTATCGGCTTACAGGTAGGCCCCGGTTTCTTTGAGAGTTTTCGCAAGGGTGGGGTGGAACTTAATCTGCTGGCAACCCTAGCCATAGTGCTTAATGCACTGGTGATGTTTGGCTGTTATTACACCTTCTTTGATACTAGTAACCCCTACAATTTACCCATGTTGGTAGGAGCCCTGTATGGTGCTGTGACCAACACCCCAGGTTTGGGTGCAGCGAATGAGGCACTTCAGTCCGTATTTACCGACGGTAATATACCTCAGATTGCCAACGGATATGCCTGTGCCTATCCATTGGGTGTGCTAGGAATTATAGGAGCTACCATCTTGATTCGTTATGTGACCCATGTGAGTTTGAAAGACGAAGAGGCTCAGTTGGAAGAACAGGAGGCTCAAAATCCACATGCCAAACCTTGTGCCATCACCCTTAGAGTGGATAATAAAGCACTTTGTGGTCACAACCTTAGAGAGCTGTCAGACTTCCTGAATCGCGACATTGTTTGTACACGTATTCATCATGATGGAGAGCTACACACCCCAACTAGAGATACCGTACTTAGCCTGGGAGATGAACTTCGAATAGTGTGTGCAGAGAGCGACGTTCTTCCTATTAAAGCCTTTATTGGTCAGGAGATAGAAGTGGAATGGCGTCCGGATGAAGATGCAGATAAAGAACCTATGATAGCCCGACGCATAGTGATTACCAACCCGAAGATGAATGGAAAGACACTAGGAAAGATGCATTTCTCCAGTGTTTACGGAGTGAATGTAACCAGAATTAATCGGCAGGGTATGGATCTCTTTGCTAGTAGAAACCACCACTTTCATGTGGGAGATAAGATTATGGTAGTTGGCCGTGCTGACAATGTGGAACGTGTAGCAGACCTGATGGGAGATCATATCAAACTTCTTGATGCACCTAATATAGCTACCATTTTCATAGGTATTTTGCTAGGAATCATTTTTGGAAGCATACCATTCAGTTTGCCAGGTATGCCAGTGGCTTTGAAGCTAGGCTTAGCTGGAGGTCCTCTTATTATAGCTATTTTAATAGGTCGTTTCGGCTACCGTTTCAAACTTGTGACTTATACCACAACATCAGCTAACATGATGTTACGTGAGATTGGGTTGGTACTATTCCTGGCTAGTGTAGGTATTAAGGCTGGTTCTGGATTCTGGGAGACAGTAGTAGCAGGTGATGGAATTAAATACGTGGGTTGTGGATTCCTGATTACCGTGATTCCAATTTTAATAGTAGGTACTATAGCTCGACTGAAATATAAGTTCAACTATTTTACCATTATGGGAATGATAGCAGGTACTTATACCGATCCACCAGCACTAGCTTATGCTAATTCCTGTTGTTCTCGTGAGGCACCAGCGATAGGCTACTCCACAGTTTATCCACTTAGCATGTTCTTAAGGATATTTGTAGCACAGTTGATAGTGATATTCTTCTGCGGAATGTAAAATAAAAAGAATATAAAAGGAAGGTCATGAGTTTTGCTCGTGGCCTTTTTTTATTCATCATATACTCTTTTATTTTGATTGGTAAAAGATGGTGAGTCTTGTTAAATATTGCTAAAAGGTATTCTAAATTCCCTTTTTATTGTCCTCTTTTCTATATAAAATAGTATTTTTGTCATGTTTTAAAGAAAAAGTTGGTATTTAATTATAGGATTAAAATAAACGCAAGTACAATTAAACGAGATTTAGGAATTATTTTAAACGTAAAACATTGTTTGGAACGTTGCTGTGAAGCAATAAAATTAAATAATTAGTTTATCTAAGAGTTTGTAAGCGTACAAACTAAAAATAGTTTTAAGAACTATTTTTTATCACTCTCAGCAAAAGAGTTTATCTCTCTGCTTTATGTATTAGAATTTAGGTCTTAAACCTCCCGATGTGATATCAGGGAGGTCTATTTTTTATATGGAGTTTTCTTTAATCAATAAAAAAGAGCGATAATCCGAAAAAGGGTTATCGCTCTATATGATGGGGGTGTGATGATTTACCAATCGTCATCCTCGTTGCCTACAATGCCATGTCTTACAGCTTCTTCCACCTTATCGATAATGGCATTGCTATAGGCATGTGTCATAACGAAAGCCTTAGCACTAGTACGCTTTTGTGGGTCTTTCCTTACGAAAGGATAATGCTTTGCAATTTCCCATTGTTCGTCGTAGAGTCTAGCGTTGGTCTTGTCGTCTTTTTTGCGTTTAGAGTCTCCATAAGTCCTCTCATCAGATTCTGGAATACTGAGCCAACCACCACTGATATCAGCTAGGACGTCGTAAGTCTGGACAGTATAAGTGACACGCACCTTACCATTCTTGATATCGATACGAATTACCGGTGAAATGCTAACCGCATAATTGTTCAGTGTTCCTGTATGAGAGGCAATGGAGGTGATAGTAGGTGAAACAATGATACACCCAGATTCCTTATCGTTGAGGGTGATAGCTTGTTTATCTTTAAAGGTAGCCGTAACCCAGTAATTAAGTGATACATAGAGCTGCTCCTTTGTCTTACCTGGAGCTTCGATTACCTCTTGATAGGTAAGCGATTCATTTTTATCGAGAGTTATGTCTCTTGCTATATTCATAGCAGCATCGACCCATTTATCACCATAGTTTTCCTTAGCGTATTTCTCCAGGTCGGCAACTTTCATTACTTGTGCCTGAAGATTTGTGGCAAATAGTGCAATGATGGCAGAGAGTGCCCAGATTCTTATTTTTTCCATATTTTATTGGTAGTACGTTAATAATGTGTTTCCTTACATTTTTTCCATAGCCTGCTGAAGATCAGCAATGATGTCCTCTACGTTTTCAATGCCTACAGACAGACGAACCAAATCTGGTGCCACACCTGCTTCGCGGAGCTGTTCATCGGACATTTGGCGATGGGTATGACTAGCAGGATGAAGCACACAAGTACGAGCATCGGCTACATGGGTTACGATAGAGATGAAATCGAGATTGTCCATGAAGCGGATAGCATCCTCACGAGTACCTTTCAGTCCGAAAGCAATAACACCACATGAGCCATTGGGAAGATATTTCTGTCCCAGCTCATAGTATTTGTTGGATGGAAGTCCACAGTAGTTTACCCATCCCACCTTAGGGTTTTTCTCCAGCCATTCTGCCACCTTCTGTGCATTTTCGCAATGCTGTTTCATACGTAGGAAGAGAGTTTCCAGCCCCAGGTTCAGCAAGAATGCATTGAATGGAGAAGGAATGCTACCCAAGTCTCGCATCAGCTGGCTTACCAGTTTGGTGGTATATGCCATTTTTCCGAACTGTTTGGTGTAGGTAATACCGTGGTAGCTCTCATCGGGAGTGGTAAGACCCTTGAACTTGTCACCGTAGGCTTCCCAATCGAAGTTTCCGGAATCCACTACAGCACCACCTACCTGAGTAGCATGTCCATCCATGTACTTAGTGGTAGAGTGTGTTACGATGTCGCATCCCCATTCAAAAGGACGACAGTTCACTGGTGTAGCGAAGGTATTATCCACAATGAGTGGCACTCCATGCTTGTGAGCCATCTTGGCGAAGCGTTCAATGTCGAACACGTTTCCTCCAGGGTTTGAGATGGTTTCACCAAAGAAGCACTTGGTGTTAGGACGGAAGGCTGCCTCTATTTTTTCATCATCCCATTCAGGGTCAACGAAAGTGCACTCAATACCCAGTTTCTTCATGGTAACACCAAAGAGGTTGAAGGTGCCACCGTAGATGGTGTTAGAAGTGATGAAGTGATCACCAGCTTCACAGATATTGAACACGGCATAGAAATTGGCTGCTTGGCCCGAAGAGGTGAGTACGGCTCCCACGCCACCTTCCAGAGCCGCTATTTTTTTAGCTACGGCATCGTTGGTAGGGTTAGCCAGACGGGTATAGAAATAGCCATCATCTTTCAGGTCGAACAGACGAGCCATCTGCTCGCTGGTATCATACTTGAAAGTGGTACTGGCATAGATAGGCAACTGCTGAGGTTCCCCTTTTGTAGGTTTCCATCCGCCATGTATGCAGATGGTTTCTAGATTTTTTTTCATAAAAACGTTCAAATAATTTCTGCAAAGATAGTTATTTCTGCAAAGATACAGACATCTGAAAGAAAAAAATGCATGTCAAATTTATCCGATGAGATGCAAGCCTTTTGCTATTCGCAGGGCATCGGCAGTGTTTTGAGCATTCAGTTTCTGTCGGATATTCGCTCTATGCCGACTTACGGTATGGAAGCTGATAGACAGTTTTTGAGCGATTTGCTTGCTTTCCAAACCTTGGTCGATGGAGGTCAAAATCTCTTTTTCCCTTGCAGAAAGAAGGTCGTTATAATCCCCTTTATCCATTGGTATTATTTGTCCGGTGACAGAGTTTATTATCCCTGTTTGACTGCTTTTCTCTGCAGCAGTATAGATGCAAAGAGAAAACCGGATAGGCTTGCTCCCAGACGCATCAGGATATAGGATTTTGTGACGGATGTTGTGAAAAACACCCTTTTCATCGCACATCCGAAGATTGCTCACGCAAATATAGTCACCTAGATCCATTCTGTTTTCAGATCGCAGGAAATGGAAGAACTTAAGTTCCTCTATCTGCTTGGTTATCAGGTCATCGGGATGAATCCTACACATGATTTCCTCTTCCCAGATAGAGCTTATTTCATGGCATTCCTTATTCCGAGCAATTCCTAGCCATTCACCCACCTTCCCATAATAGATAGTGCTGGTTTGCAATTTCATATCACTCAGTACTGCAATAGCATTTTCTGCCAAAGCATAACTTCGGGCCACCCATTTCAGTTGTGCTTTATCTGCATCGTCATCAGAATGCCTGGCTTGTTTCTTCAGAAGTTCATCTAACTGCTGGTCTATCTTCATAAAATGGTCAATATTGAGTATTGCTGAAAGATAAAATAATGATTACCTTTGCAACCAAATACAAAATTATAAAAATTATCTCGAAAATGAAAAAATTACTGTTTTTTGCTTGGTTTGCTATGAGTTCTTTCAGTGCTCAAGCTCAGAGTTTGGAAAAAATGACGTGGTTCAATGAGCCCGGAAGCTATACCATTCAGGGAAAGACACTGGAAATGAATGTTCCGGGGCACTGTGATTACTGGAGAATTTCCCACTACGGATTCACAGTAGACGATGCTCCTTTCTATTATACCACTTATGGAGGTGAGTTCGAAACAAAAGTAAAGATTTCTGGCGATTATAAGGTGCGTTTTGACCAGGCTTGCCTCATGATCAGAATAGATAAAGAAAATTACCTGAAAGCAGGTATTGAGTACGTGGATGGGAAATATAATCTGAGTTGTGTAGTTACCCACCATACTAGCGACTGGAGTGTTATAAGCCTTGATAAACCAGTAGATTATGTTTGGATTAAAGCCGTACGCAGACTGGATGCCATAGAGATTTTCTACTCTTTCGACGACAAGAATTATACCATGATGCGAAACTGCTGGATGGAAGACAATACTCCTGTTCAGATAGGTTTGGCAGCAGCTTGTCCAGATGGTGAAGGCTTCAAGGCAAAGTTTGAAGATTTCCAGGTAAAACACCTCCCAGATCAGCGTCGTTTAGAGTGGCTAAAACTTCATGCTGAATAAGGAGTAAATTTTGCTCCCCTTAAGGAGAGAAATTTCTCGCCAGAAGGAGAGTAAATTTTCCCCACTTAATACCACCCCCAGAGGACTCGTTTCCTTTGGGGGTATTTTTATGTTCCAAACCCATTTTTTTCGTCAGTCTTTTTTGATTCAAAATCTACTTCATTTGGGTAAAATTCCGTACCTTTGCACAAATTTCCTAATTTAAGAGGAATAAACGGAAAATATGTCAAGAAAAAAGAAAGAACTTCCACTGTTGGAGAAAGTCTTGATTACAGATGTGGCTGCCGAAGGAAAGGCACTGGCCCGTGTAAATGAGATGGTAGTTTTTGTACCCTATGTGGTTCCAGGTGACGTGGTGGACCTTCAGATAAAGCGTAAGAAGCACAGCTATGCCGAGGCAGTAGCTGTGAAATTTCATGAATACTCCCCAGTACGTTGCGAGGCCTTTTGTGAGCACTATGGTGTTTGTGGAGGCTGCAAATGGCAGATTCTGCCTTATGAGGAACAGCTGAAGTTCAAACAGAAGCAGGTGGTGGATAACCTCACTCGTATAGGAAAAGTGGAACTGCCGGAGATTTCTCCTATCTTAGGTTCGGCTAAGACAGTCTTTTACAGAAACAAGCTGGAATTCACTTTCAGTAATAAACGCTGGCTTACCGATGAGCAAGTGAAGAGTGGGTTCAAGTACGACCAAATGAATGGGGTGGGATTCCATATTCCAAATGCATTTGATAAGGTACTTCCTATAGAAAAATGCTGGCTTCAGAGCGACTTGAGCAACGAGATACGGAACAGTATACGCGACTATGCATTTGAGCATAATCTAGTATTCTATAACCTTAGAGCGAATGAAGGATTGCTTCGGAACATGATGATCCGAACCAGTAATACGGGTGACCTGATGGTGCTGATTCAGTTCCGCATAGAGAATCCATCCGATCAGAAACAAGCTGAAGACTTACTTCAATTCGTAGGTGATAAGTTCCCGGAAATCACATCGTTACTCTATGTAAACAACCAGAAATGTAATGACACCATCAATGATTTACCTGTGGTGACATTCAAAGGTAAGGACTTCATTTATGAGGAGATGGAAGGGCTGAAATTTAAGGTGGGCCCTAAATCTTTCTACCAGACAAACACCGACCAAGCCTATGAACTTTACAAGGTGGCTCGTCGTTTTGCAGGGCTTACCGGGAATGAACTGGTGTACGACCTTTACACGGGTACCGGAACCATAGCCAATTTTGTGAGTGGTGAGGCTAAAAAGGTTATCGGTATAGAATATGTACCAGAAGCCATAGAAGATGCAAAAGTGAATTCAGAAATCAATGGTATAGAGAACACCCTATTCTTTGCCGGAGATATGAAAGATATGCTGACACAAGACTTCATCAGTGAATACGGTCGTCCTGATGTCATTATTACAGACCCACCTAGGGCCGGAATGCATCAAGATGTAATAGATGTACTTCTCTTTGCAGAAGCTCTTAGAATAGTCTATGTAAGCTGTAACCCAGCCACTCAGGCAAGAGACCTGCAGTTGCTGGATGCTAAATACCGGGTAGCTGCTGTTCAGCCAGTGGACATGTTTCCACACACACAGCATGTAGAAAATGTGGTTTTACTGGAAAGGAGGGACAGATGAGCCGTAACAAAAGACCGAAGCCAGACTGGCTGATAGCACGTAGAAGGAATCAGTACACAGACTACAATGTGCATGGTAACTTTGAACTGCTGGATTTCCTAATGGAGAAAGTTACCAATGGGAGCCGTACCAAGGCAAAGTACTTGCTTACCAACCGTTGTGTTCAGATAGGGGATATCATTGTTACTCAATACAATGCACCGCTGTCCGAAGGAATGGTGGTTCGTATTTCCAAGAAAAAAGATCATTCAGAGTTTCACCACAACATGCTTCAGCTTCTCTATGAAGATGCGTACTTGCTGGTAGTGAAGAAGAAAGCAGGCCTTCTTTCCGTAGCTACTGAAACTCAGAAGGAACGCACTGCTCAGCACATCCTGACGGAGTATGTTCGTCGGCAGAACCGTAAGGCAAACATTTACGTGGTACATCGTTTGGATAGGGCCACATCGGGCATCATGATGTATGCCAAGGATGAGAAGACGATGAACACCCTGAGAGACAATTGGCACCAGATAGTTTTTGATAGACGTTATGTGGCAGTTGTGGAAGGAGAGATGGAACAAGACACCGGTATGGTGCGTAGTTACCTGGATGAGAGTGGAATGAAAGTTCATTCTAATCAGCAGGATAATGGGGGTCGTCTGGCTATTACCCATTTTCGTACCATACGCAGAGGAAATGGGTATTCGCTGGTAGAACTTCAGTTGGAAACAGGACGTAAGAACCAGATTAGAGTTCACATGAACGATTTAGGTCATCCTGTGGTAGGAGACCGCAGGTACGGAGCAGAGACCGACCCATTGGGCCGACTTTGCCTTCATGCATTTAAACTCTGTTTCTATCATCCTGTAACCAATGAACGCATGGAGTTTCAAGATGATTACCCTGCATCGTTCAAGGGCCTTTTAAATACACTGAAAAACAACAAATAAAATACACACTAAATGAAACTGAGAAATCTATTAACAGGCGCTTTGCTGGTATTATCCATGACAGTTTTCGCACAGAGTTCTGCTGTGAAGAAAATGGTAGACATGGGAGTGAACGACAACCCTACATGGGAGTATTTAAGCACATTGACAGGCCGTTTCGGCGGAAGACTGCTGGGTTCTGCTGCATTTGAAGATGCACAGAAATGGCTGATAGCAGAGTTCAATAAGTTAGGAATTGAGGCTCATCTGGAAGAGGCAGGTGAAGTTCCTATCGGCTTCAACCGTGGCCCGTGGTTTGGCAGAATGCTGGCCAGCGACCAGACCATGAGTCTTCATTTTGTGACTCCATCCTGCACAAGTGGAACGCTAGGATTGGTTCGTGGACATGTGGTGATAGAGCCTCAGAGCGAGCAGGAATTCCAGCGCATAAAGGGCAGAGTGAAAGGAGCTTGGGTTCTGGTAGGAGGCACCAATGCCGGTTGGCCCATCTACCTGAATGAAAAAGAGGACAGCATCCGTGATGAGATTAAGGCACAGAATGCAGAGATTGCGAAAGAAAACCGTGCTTACATGGAGAAGCTGAGAGCAGAAGGCAAACGTCCAGATCCGAAAGATCCTAATATCAAGGAACTGAAGAGCCGTCCAGGTCTATTTGCACGTGAATTGCTGGAGGCTGGTGCATTAGGTTTCATTCAGTCTGCAGAATTACCATTGCGTGCCTTGTATGACCGTCCGATGATGAACGATATGAGCATGACCTTCGATAAACTTCCAACGCATGCAGATATTAAGTTGGAGTCTGCTCAGTATAAGGTAATCTATGATAAGGTTAAATCTAAGCAGAATGTAGAATTGGAGTTTGATATCCGGAATCACTTCCGTTTAGGCCCTATTAAATATTATAATGTAGTGGCTTCCATACTAGGAAGCAAGCATCCAGAGCAGAAAGTGATTATCAGTGGTCACCTGGATTCTTATGACGCAGCTACCGGAGCGGTAGACTGTGGTACAGGTATTGGTGCCATGATGGGTGCTGCTTACTTGATAGCTAAGAGTGGTTTGAAGCCCAAACGCACCATTGAGTTCATAGCTTTTGCAGGTGAGGAGTTTGGCCTTCTGGGTGCCTATGCCTATTGTAAGACTCACCAGAAAGAACTGGGAAATATAGTGAATCTGTTTAATCGTGACGGAGGCCCTACCGCATGTACTAGTATCAGTGTACCTGAGGCTTGGTATGATGATATGGTAAAGATTTGTGAGCCTATCAAGAATCTATGGGATTTTGAGTTCCAGGTAAACAAGCAAGGCCCTCGTCGTAAAGTGACACGTGCTGGTGGTACGGATGCCACTGTATTTGCAATGAATGGAGTGCCTTGCGTGGAAATGCGTAATGAAGATTATAAAGGTTATGGTTTTGAGTATCAGGAAATCTGGCATACTGAAAACGATTATCTGAACAAATCATTCCAGGATTATATGGAGCAGGCTGCAGCAGCAACAGCCGTTGTTGTAAGTGGCATTGCTTCTTTGGATAAAGCTCTTCCACGAGAGGGCGTTTATGAAAAGTAAAATGGCTTTAAAAAGAATTATTAGAAATTGGAAAGTTCCTAAAGGTCAGGAGTTAACGGAGTTTGACAAGAAAATTCTATCTTATCAGAACCGGGGATTTCTGGTGCCTAAGAACAAATTAATTAAGACTCCTGAGCAGATAGAGGGAATCCGTGCTGCAGGTGTCATTAACACAGGTGTGCTGGATTTGGTGGAACGTGAGATACACATAGGTATGTCCACCGAGGAAATAGATAAGTTGGTTTATGAGTATACCATGGATCATCATGCCATTCCAGCACCTTTGAACTATGAAGGTTTCCCAAAGAGTGTCTGCACCAGTATCAATGATGTGGTGTGTCATGGAATTCCTAGACCCGATGAGTTCTTGGAAGAAGGTGATATCATCAATGTGGACTGCACTACTATCTTGAATGGGTATTATGCCGATGCCAGTCGTATGTTCATCATGGGCAAAACCACTCCACAACGTGAAAAGTTGGTTAGGGTGGCTAAAGAGTGCCTTCAGGTAGGTATGGAGGCATGTAAGCCCTGGAGTTTCGTGGGCGATTTAGGCCATGCCATTCAGAAGCATGCCCACAAGAACGGTTGTAGTGTGGTACGCGATTTATGTGGACATGGTGTAGGTAATGAGTTCCATGAGGAGCCCGATGTGGAGCATGTAGGTAAGAAAGGTACCGGCATGTTACTAGTGCCAGGAATGGTGTTTACTATAGAACCCATGATTAACGGAGGAAGTTGGGAAGTTTGTCTGGACGAAGAAGACCCGTTGGAATGGGTGATTTTGACCTTGGATGGGTCAGACAGTGCCCAGTGGGAACATACATTCCTGATGACTGAGACAGGATTGGAGATTTTGACATATTAGACATGGAACAAAAAGACATAATAATATTAGGTATCGAATCATCATGCGATGATACATCGGCAGCTGTAATAAGGAATGGTGTTTTACTTTCCAACGTGACAGCCTCACAAGCTGTTCATGAAGCTTATGGAGGTGTGGTGCCAGAGCTTGCATCCAGGGCACACCAACAGAATGTGGTGCCTGTAGTTCACGAGGCACTTAAACGAGCAGGAGTCCGGAAAGAAGAGCTCAGTGCTATAGCCTTCACTCGAGGCCCAGGACTGATGGGTTCCTTACTTGTAGGAGTTTCCTTCGCGAAAGGATTGGGTCGATCTTTGGGTATCCCTCTCATCGATGTGAATCATTTGCAAGGTCATATTATGGCCCATTTCATCAAAGAAAATGAAGAAGATACCGACAAGCCAGTTTATCCATTCCTGTGTCTTTTGGTTTCAGGTGGCAATTCCCAGATCGTCCTGGTCAAAGCTTACAACGATATGGAAGTGTTAGGTCAGACCATAGACGATGCCGCAGGTGAAGCCATAGACAAATGTTCCAAAGTTATGGGCCTGGGCTATCCAGGTGGTCCTATAATAGATAGACTGGCACGTCAGGGTAATCCATTGGCTTATGAATTCTCCAAACCACAGGTAGATGGTTATAATTATAGCTTCAGTGGTTTAAAGACCTCTTTCCTGTATTCCTTGAGGGATTGGATTAAGGAAGATCCTGATTTCATCGAACATCATAAAGAAGATTTGGCTGCTTCATTGGAGCATACCATTGTGGATATTCTGATGAAGAAGCTACGTAAAGCAGCAAAGGATTACAAGATTAAACAAGTAGCAGTGGCTGGAGGTGTGTCAGCCAATAATGGCCTTAGAAACGCTTTTCGTGATCATGCCAAACGCTTCGGATGGAAGATATTCATCCCGAAGTTCAGTTATACTACAGACAATGCAGCTATGATAGCTATCACAGGTTATTATAAGTTTCTGGATAAAGATTTCTGTGGCATAGACGCACCAGCCTTTTCTCGTGTAACATTTAAATAAAATATATTATGAGCATTTTATCAAAATATCTCAGCAAAGAACTTAACACTTTATTATGGAAAGTGGAGGAGACGGTTTCCACTGCAGAAAGCTGCACAGGTGGAGAAATTGCTGCTACATTGACCAAGATAGCTGGAAGTTCTAATTATTTCAAGGGAGGAATAGTAGTTTACACCGATGAAAGCAAAGTGAAATTCTTGGGTGTAAATCCTGAAACCATCGAAAAATATACGGTTTACAGCGAGGAAGTTGTAAAAGAAATGGTAAAAGGTTGTTGCGAAGCTTTCAATACCACATATGCAGTAGCAGTATCAGGAGTAGCAGGCCCTACAGGTTCCCTTCCTGGAGTTCCAGTGGGTACTATTTGGATTGCAGTGGGTACAAAAGACGAAGTGCGTACTTATAAACGCACAGAAGATGAGACTCGTGAACGCAATATAGAATATGCTACTACAGATGCTTTGCAGATGTTGTACGACTTTATTCAGGAGCGTCATAAAGAAGAGCAACTTCCTGAAACAGAATAAAATTCTTTTTCAAATAATTTGCATAATCCAAAAAAACTCTCTACCTTTGCACTCGTTTTGCAAGAACTAGTAAGTAACAATTAAAATTTTAAGATAGAAATGTCTAAGATTTGTCAAATTACCGGAAAGAAGGCGATGATTGGAAACAACGTTTCGCATTCTAAAAGAAGGACAAAGAGAAGTTTCGATGTAAACTTGTTTACTAAGAAATTCTTTTATGTTGAGCAGGATTGTTGGATTGAACTTAAGCTCAGCGCAGCAGGTCTCCGCGTTATCAATAAGAAAGGATTGGACGCAGCATTGAAGGAAGCTGTAGAGAATGGTTATTGCGATTGGAAATCAATTAAAGTGCTTGGCGACTAATTTCGGGAGGATATAACTATGGCAAAAAAAGCAAAAGGCAATAGAGTTCAGGTTATCCTGGAGTGCACTGAAATGAAGGATAGTGGTCTTCCTGGAACTTCACGTTACATTACCACTAAGAATCGTAAGAATACTCCAGAGCGCATGGAATTGAAGAAGTATAATCCAATTCTGAAGCGTATGACTGTACACAAAGAAATCAAGTAATAAGTAAAAAGATTTAACTATGGCAAAAAAAGTAGTAGCAACCCTTCAGAAGGGTAAGACTGATGGTCGTGGTTTCGCTAAGGTCATCAAGATGGTTAAGTCTCCAAAGACTGGTGCATACGTATTTGATGAGCAAGTCATTCCAAATGACCAGGTTAAGGATTTCTTCGAGAAGAAGTAATTAACGTAAATATATAATTAAACCCTGCATTTTTTAAGTGCAGGGTTTTTTTGTGTTTTTTATTCGATGAAATGGGATATTTTTATTAATTTTGTATCCAAATAAACATTTTTAAACTATGGGATTTTTCAGTTTCTTTTCAAAAGAGAAAAAGGAGACTCTAGATAAGGGTCTCGAGAAAACTAAGGAGGGTTTCTTCAGCAAGTTAGCCCGTGCTGTTGCGGGTAAGTCTAAAGTAGATGATGAAGTGCTGGACAATCTCGAAGAAGTGTTGATTACATCGGATGTCGGTGTAGAGACCACGCTGAAAATTATAGAAAGAATAGAGGAACGAGTAGCGCGTGATAAATATACTACTACGAGTGAACTTACTGGTATTTTACGCGATGAAATCGCATCATTACTTACAGAGAATAACACAGGTGACACACTAGATTTTGTCCTTCCTGAAGGTGTAAAGAAGCCTTATGTTATTATGGTAGTTGGTGTGAATGGTGTGGGTAAGACTACAACCATAGGTAAGTTAGCTTATCAGTACAAGAAGTCTGGTTATAAAGTTTATCTTGGTGCAGCTGATACATTCCGTGCGGCAGCAGTGGAACAACTGGTCATCTGGGGTGAACGTGTGGGAGTACCTGTCATTAAACAGAAAATGGGTAGTGATCCAGCATCCGTAGCTTATGACACTCTTAATTCGGCTACTGCAAATGGTGCAGATGTGGTGATAATAGATACAGCTGGTCGTCTTCACAATAAAATCAACCTTATGAATGAGTTGACTAAGATTAAGAATGTGATGAAGAAAATCATGCCTGATGCACCACAAGATATTTTGTTGGTTTTAGATGGTTCTACTGGGCAGAATGCTTTTGAGCAGGCTAAACAGTTTTCTAAGGCTACAGACATTACCTCTTTAGCTGTCACAAAGTTGGATGGTACTGCTAAGGGTGGTGTGGTTATAGGAATTTCAGACCAATTTAAGATTCCAGTGAAATATCTAGGTTTAGGTGAAGGAATGGAAGATCTTCAGCCATTCAACCGTGCGGAATTTGTAGATTCTCTTTTCAAACAGGTAAAGTAATGAAAAAGAACTGTGTTGATGTCATCACATTAGGCTGTTCCAAGAACTTGGTGGATTCAGAGAAATTGATGCACCAACTAGCACTTCAAGGATATAAAGTAACCCATGATTCTCCACATCCAGAAGGAGAGATTGTGGTGATTAATACTTGTGGATTTATTGGTGATGCTCAAGAAGAATCAATCAATATGATTTTGGAGTTCTGCCAAGCGAAGACAGAAGGTAGGATCAACCATCTCTATGTAATGGGTTGCCTTTCTGAGCGTTTTCTGAATGAACTGAAAGTAGAACTTCCTGAAGTGGATAAAATTTACGGAAAGTTTGACTGGAAGAACTTGCTGGTTGATTTGGGAAAGTTGCCGGTTGAGGATAATATATCCAGAGTACAAACTACTCCAAAGCATTATGCTTATTTAAAAATAGCAGAAGGTTGTGATAGGGATTGTGCTTATTGTGCCATACCAATAAGTACCGGTAGGCATAAGTCACGTCCTATGGATGAAATTCTGGATGAAGTTCGTTTGCTTGTTTCTCAAGGTGTGAAAGAGTTTCAGGTTATAGCCCAGGAACTTACCTATTATGGCGTTGATCTTTACGGAAAACGTCGTATTGCTGAATTAGTAGAGAAGATTGCAGATATTCCAGGTGTGGAGTGGATTAGATTGCACTACGCATATCCTTTGAATTTTCCAATGGATTTGCTAAGGGTCATGCGTGAGAAAGATAATGTGTGCAAGTATTTAGATATTGCATTCCAACATGTAAGTGACCGGATGCTTAAAGCTATGCATCGACATGTTTCCCATAAGGAAACCAAGGAACTAATAGAGCGTATGCGTAAGGAGGTTCCAGGAATTCATATCCGTACTACGTTGATGTGTGGTTTCCCTGGTGAGACGGAAGAAGATTTCTGTGAAATGAAGGAATTTGTGCGTTGGGCCCGTTTTGAACGTATGGGTGCTTTTGCTTATTCTCATGAAGTGGGTACATATTCTGGTACACATTATGAGGATGATGTTCCACAAGAAGTAAAGGAACGTAGGGTGGAAGAAATTATGGCCATTCAGCAGCAAATTTCTGGAGAGGTTCAGGAAGCTAAGGTCGGTAAAACCTTCAAGGTAATAATTGATCGTCGTGAAGGCGATTATTATGTTGGTCGGACAGAGTTTGATTCGCCAGAAGTAGACCCAGAGGTACTTATTCCGGTGAATGAAGGAAGACTCTATAAAGGCCATTTTTACAAGATACAAATTAAATCGGCAGACGATTTTGACCTGTATGGAAGCCGAATAAAATAATACCTATGAATAACAAGAGATTTATTACAGAAGTTGCCTCACAGACTGGGTACACCAATAAAAGTACTCAGGATTTAGCTGACAGTCTGATTAAGATTATGGCTGCTCAGCTTGAGGAAGGAAACTCTATATTAGTTCCCAACTTCGGCACATTTGAGGTGAAGAAAAAGAATGAGAGGATCATGGTATCACCGATGACACAGCAACGTATGTTGGTACCACCTAAACTGGTAGTGTCATTTAAACCATCAACATCTGTTAAAGATAAATTCAAGTAGACTATGGATGCAAAAGTAATGATACAGGATCTAGCTAAAGCTTTAGCTACTCAGAAGTCTATCGATAAGAAGGCTGCTTTGGCTTTTGTCCAGAGTTTTTTTGATGTTATCCTGGATGGCCTTAAGGAAGAGAAATATGTAAAGATTAAGGGATTGGGCACATTCAAGTTGGTTGATGTGGAGAGCCGTGAAAGTATGAATATTCATACAGGTGAGCGCTTTGAGATTCAAGGTCATGCTAAAATAGGTTTTACTCCAGACGCTACTTTGAAAGATTTGGTCAATAAACCTTTTTCTCATTTTGAGACTGTTCCTTTAGCTGATGATGTTACTGAGGCTGAATTGGAGGCTGTAGATGCTCAATTTGAAAATACGATTTCGTATCAAGAGTCTGATCTGCCAGATGATGTAGAAAGTGATTCAGCTGGTATTGAAACAACGGATGAAACCGTAGATAATTCTGATGATGTATATCAAGAAGTGAAATCTACCGTCGATCCTACACTTGTTTCATCAACATTAAGTGCCCCTGTTGCTTCAGATGATGTAGAAGAAGTAGCAGCTGGAAAATCATCTTCAACCCCTGTGGAATTTTACCCAGAAGTTAGCTATGAGAACACTAAAACTTTATCATCCTCACCGGAAGTTGAAGTTGAAAATACTGATGAAGTTCCAGTTGAGTCGGCTCGAATAGCTTCTGTTCTTTCTGAAGACGATAAATCTGAAATTAAGCCAGAGGATAATCAAACTAATATGGAACCGGAAGAAGAAAAAGAATACTTGGATTATATTGATGATTCCGAGGAGAGTGAGCGTCGTAAGATCCGACGCTACGAGTGGATATTTGGAAGTATTTTTGCTTTGATAGCGATGGGAATAGGTTATTTTATAGGCTATGTTCATCTGGCATCCCGATTCCCAAATGAAGTGGAGGTGATAGTGGTAGATACAGTATACATAGAGAAAGAACCGGTAGATTCAACCAAACTTCCACAAACTGAGCCAGTGATAAAGCGTGATGAAACAACTCCACCTTTAAAAACGGATACAAAAGCAGTACCTAAAACAAATACCACACAACCAGCTAAATCAGCTGTACAAGAGGTTAAACCCGCAAAGCCTGTACCTCAACCTGAAAAGCAACCAGTTCAATCTGCTGTAACATCGGATTATAGTAAGTATCCTCAGGTGGCAGGAGGTGCATATTGGATAGTAGGAACAGCACAGACTTATAAAGTGCGTTCAGGTGAGACAATCCGAATTATCGCAGAACGATTTTTCGGCTCACGGCAAATGGCTCCTTACATCATTAAGTACAATGGTATATCAGACCCGGATCACGTAGCTGAAGGTACAATATTGAATGTTCCAAAACTGGAGTCTAAGAAGAAATAAAATTTAATAATTATAAATACTCTTAAATTCTAACTTTTAAGAAATCTCTTTAACTAATTTTAGTAGGGACTATGGTTGGAAAGCAGTAAATTTGAGCCTCAAAATAAAATTATAATGTTATAAATATGGCAGAAGCAATAGATATTAGAGAATTGAATGAACGTATAGAGCGTCACAGTTCATTCGTCACTAATCTGGTTACAGGAATGAACCAGCAGATTATAGGTCAAAAGCATTTGATAGAGTCATTGTTAATAGGTCTTTTATCAGATGGACATGTTCTTTTGGAAGGTGTACCAGGTCTGGCAAAAACTAAGGCGATTAAGACTCTAGCTTCATTAATTGATGCACAGTTCAGCAGAATTCAGTTTACTCCTGATTTGTTACCTGCAGATATCATAGGAACAATGATTTATAGTCAGCAGGATGGCGATTTTATTTCCAAAAAAGGACCTATATTCGCCAATTTTGTTTTGGCTGATGAAATTAACCGTGCTCCAGCTAAGGTACAGAGTGCATTGCTGGAAGCCATGCAAGAGCGTCAAGTAACTATTGGAAATGAGACGTTCCCACTTCCAAAACCATTTTTAGTTTTGGCAACTCAAAACCCAATAGAGCAGGAGGGAACTTATCCTCTTCCAGAGGCTCAGGTTGACCGTTTTATGCTGAAAGTTGTTATAGATTATCCTAAACTGGAGGAAGAAAAACTTATTATTCGCCAGAATATATCAGGTAAAGAGTCTGAGGTTCGTCCAATTTTGAGGACTAACGATATAATAGATGCTCGCGAAATTGTACGTCAGGTTTATATTGACGAGAAGATTGAACAGTATATTGCAGATATCGTTTTTGCAACTCGTTATCCTGAGAAATACAACTTAAAAGAGTTGAAAGATTATATTAGTTTTGGTGGTTCACCTCGTGCTTCTATCAATTTGGCTTTAGCTGCACGAGCTTATGCATTCATAAAGCGTCGTGGTTATGTTATACCAGAAGACGTTAGGGCTGTTGCTCATGATGTTTTGCGTCATCGTATTGGCTTAAGCTATGAAGCAGAAGCTAGCAATGTAACCAGCGAGGAAATTATAAGTCGTATACTTAATAGTGTTGAAGTACCTTAAATTTTAGGTGAATTCAAATCAATATGGAAACAAGTGACATTCTGAAGCGCGTTCGGCAGATAGAAATAAAAACCAGAGGACTGTCGAATAATATATTCGCAGGACAGTATCATACAGCCTTCAAAGGAAGAGGTATGACATTTTCTGAAGTGCGTGAATATCAGTATGGAGACGATGTCCGTGATATAAACTGGAATGTAACAGCTCGTTTCAATAGGCCATATGTAAAAGTTTTCGAAGAAGAGCGTGAACTTACTGTGATGTTGTTGGTTGATGTGTCAAATAGTTTGGATTTTGGTACCGACAAACAATTATCCAATGAAATGCTGACAGAAATCGCTGCGACTCTTGCTTTTTCAGCAATTCAGAATAATGATAAAATTGGAGTGATATTCTTTTCTGATAGAATTGAAAAATACATTCCTCCTAAGAAGGGACGTAAGCACATCCTTTATATTATACGCGAGTTGATTGATTTTAAAGCGGAGAGTCAAAAGACTGATATAAAGCAAGCTTTGGAGTATCTTACTAATGTTCAAAAACGTAGATGCACAGCTTTCATCTTGAGCGATTTTATTGATGCCAAGAACTACAAGGATACTTTAACAATTGCCAATCGAAAACATGATGTAGTAGCAATACAGATTTATGATAGACGTTTGTCCGATTTGCCAGATGTTGGTTTGATGAAAGTGAAGGATGCAGAAACTGGTTATGAGCAATATATTGACACATCTTCTCGAAGGTTGCGTGAAGCTCATAAGAACTGGTGGACTGAAAGACAGGAGAAGATGCATAGAATATTCAACATGTGTAATGTGGATAGTGTTTCCGTATGTACTGATGGTGACTATGTGAAAGCATTATTGAGTTTATTTGCAAAAAGAAATTAATAGATGAGCAGGAAAATACTTTTTCTATTTATATTTTCATGTTTTAGTCTTTTCTGTAAAGCACAGGTAACGGTAGATTTATCTATTGATACCTTACTTATTCGTGTAGGGGAGCAGACTAAGCTTCATTTGCAAGTAAGTATGGATGCAGGTGCGAGCTATGATTTCCCTCAGTTTACTGATACTATTGTAGCTGGTGTTGAGTGTCTGGAAGAGAGTAAACCTGTAATTACGGAACTGAATGATGGCAAAAGACTTCTTGTTTCTAAAGATTATTTGGTGACATCTTTTGATTCAGGACATTATTATTTACCACCGTTGGAAGTATTAGTTGATCAAAAAGCCTATCAGAGTCGTCAGAGTCTTTCCTTGAAAGTGTTTTCAGTAGATGTTAACCTGTCTAAGCCCAATGAATTCTTTGGGCCAAAAGATGTAATGAATGCACCTTTTGCTTGGGAAGATTGGTCTCTTGTCTTTTGGTTGTCTATCTTTTTGATTCCAATTTTATGCGTCTGTTTCTACCTGATAATACGTTATAGAGATAATAAGCCAATTATAAGGCATATTAAGGTTGCTCCAAAGTTGCCACCTCATCAAAAGGCTATGAATGAAATCACTGCTATTAAGTCAGAAAAGAAATGGGCCCCTGAGGATTCTAAGGAGTATTATACGAAATTGACAGATACACTTCGTAATTATATAAAAGAGCGTTATGGCTTTAATGCTATGGAAATGACCTCTGCTGAGATTATAGAGCGCTTAACACTTGAACCTGATGAGCAAGCTATGGATGAACTTAGAGAGTTATTCCAAACATCAGATTTAGTAAAATTTGCGAAGTATAATGCCTTGGTTAATGAAAACGATAGAAATCTTGTAAATGCAGTAGATTTTATTAACAAGACTAAAGTTGAAGTTGACCCTGCTGAATTGAATAAAAAACAGGAACTTACAATAGAAGAGAAGCGTTCACGCACTGTAAAATTATCATTACTAGGTGGAATTATTATTCTTTCCCTACTGAGTATATTCATTTTAATTTATATAGTCGTGGAACTTTATGAACTTTGTTTTTAGTTATTGAACTATGACATTTGCTAATTTAATAGCTTTTTTGTTACTTATACCGCTTATTCCATATATAGTTTGGTATATTTTAGCACATAAGAAATCTCAACCTTCGTTGAGGGTTCCTGATACCCATGCGTATATACATGCTCCTCGAAGTTGGAAAATATATATGATTCATGCACCTTTTGTACTTCGAATTGTAACATGGACGTTATTAGTTCTAGCATTAGCTAGGCCTCAGACTAGCAATGATTGGAGTAATAGGGAGGTCGAAGGTATTGATATAATGCTTGCAATGGATATTTCCACTAGTATGCTTGCACAGGATCTAAAACCCAATAGAGTAGAGGCAGCAAAAATTGTAGCTTCCTCATTCATTGCAGATCGACCTACAGATAATATCGGATTGACATTTTTTGCCGGCGATGCTTTTACCCAATGCCCTATGACTACTGACCACTCCGTGGTGTTACAATTGTTACAAAATATGGGTTGTGATCAGGTTCAGCAAGGATTAATTCAAGATGGTACTGCTTTGGGTATGGGAATAGCAAATGCTTTAACCAGGCTTGAAAATAGTAAGGCAAAATCAAAGGTTATTATTTTACTGACAGATGGTGTGAATAATATGGGAGATATATCTCCTCTAACTGCTGCAGAGATGGCAAAGAGTTTAGGTATAAGGATATATACCATAGGTGTAGGAAAGAATGGTCTTGCGCCTTATCCTTATCCTGTTGGTAATACTTACCAAATTGTTAATTTACCTGTTGAAATAGATGAACAGGTTCTAACACAAATTGCTCAGTCCACAGATGGCCAGTATTATCGAGCTACCAACAATGATGAATTGAAGCGAGTATATAGTGATATTGACAAGTTAGAAAAGTCGAAGTTAAAGGTAAAGGAATACAGCAAGAAATATGAGATGTTTCAGTTTTTTGGTTTAGGAGCTCTTATTTGCTTGCTGCTGGAGTTGTTATTGAGAATCCTACTTTTACGTAGAATTCCTTAAAGTAGATTACCATGTTAAGATTTGCAAACCCTGAATATTTATATTTTATGATTATCATTCCATTTTTGATAGTCATAAAGTTATTGATGGATTTTCGCCAAAAACAAAAACTCAAAGCTTATGGTGATCCAAAATTGTTGAAGCATTTAATGCCTGATTTTTCAGCTTTGCGCTACAATTCAAAATTGCTGTTGACTTTGGGGGCTTTTGCTGCAATTTGCTTGATGATGGCTCGTCCTCAAGCAGGAACTACTATAGATAATTCTGAACGCGAAGGCATTGAAACTATTATATGTATAGATGTTTCAAATTCTATGTTGGCAAATGACATTCAGCCAAGTCGTCTTCAGAAGTCAAAAATGCTTGTATCTAGACTAGTGGATGGTTTTAAAGATGACAAGTTGGGCTTGATAGTTTTTGCAGGTGAAGCTTACACTCAATTGCCAATTACTGCTGATTTTGTTTCTGCAAAAATGTTTTTGGATGAAATAGACCCTTCACTTATTCAGATTCAAGGCACTGATATACAGGCTGCTATAAATCTTGCATCTAATAGTTTTACACAACAGGAAAATATTGGGAAAGCTATAATTGTAATCACTGATGGTGAGAACCATGAGGGGGGTGCAAATGAGGCTGCTAAAGATGCTGCGAAGAAAGGTATGCATGTTTATGTCATGGGTGTAGGATCTGAAGAGGGTGCTCCATTTAAAGTTCCAGGTGAGAATGATTATAAACGCGATGAAGAAGGCAACATTGTAGTAACACGTTTAAATTCAGAAATGTGTAGGGAAATAGCGAAAGCTGGTGAAGGTGCTTATATCCATGTTGATAATTCAAACTCAGCACAAGATGCTCTTGAGAAAGAATTAAATAAATTGGCTAAGGCTCAATTAGAAATTACAAATTATTCAGAATATGATGAGCAATTTTGGGTATTTGGTATAATAGCACTGTTATTCCTTATTATTGAAGTCATTTTGATGGAAAAGAAGAATCCATTGTTTAAAAACCTTAGATTGTTTAAGCAATAAAATGAGGCTGGTAATATTTATATTTTTGAGTTTCTTTTTTGTTGAGTCAAATATGGCACAGCAAAAGCAGTTGCGTTCTAGTTTGCGTTCTGGAAACCGTTTTTATCATCAGGAGAATTTGAAAAATGCAGAGTCCGAGTACCGAAAAGCTTACGAGATTGACTCTTTAAATACTCAAGTTCTATATAATCTTGGTACAGATTTATTGATGCAACGAGATCTTCAACAAGCGAATGAATTACTATCCCGTGCATCTAATAGTGCTCTATCTAAGAACAAATTAAAAGGTACGAAGATATTTCATAATTTAGGAGTTACATACCAATCAGCTCAACAATACCAAAAAGCAATAGAATCCTATAAACAAGCATTACGATATAATCCTAATGATGAGGAGACTCGTTATAATCTTGTATTGTGCCAAAAATTATTGAAAAATCAACAACAACAAAAGAATCAGCAACAACAGGAACAGCAAGATAAAAAAGACCAGAAAGAGGAAAAGAAAGAGCAAGAAAAGCAAGAACAACAGCCTCAGAATCAGATGTCTCAAGAAAATACAAAACAACTCCTAGAGGCTGTAAAACAAGAGGAAAGAAACGTAAAAGAACGTATGAACCAACAGAAAGTTCAGCCAAAAAGTCGCCGTAAATCTAAAGATTGGTAATCTTGATTTGAAATGAAGAGATTATATACATTTATCATATTATTTATTAGTATTGTTTCATTTGTTCATGCGCAATCATTTAAAGCATCAGCTCCTGAACAAGTGGAAGAAGGGGAAAATTTCCGCGTTCAATATGTTGTAACAGACAGTGAACCATCTTCATTCAAAGGTCCAAAATTTGACAGTGAAGGTTTCGAGTTATTAGCAGGCCCTTATACCTCTACATATTCAAGTTATCAAATGGTTAACGGGAAAACTACTTCGTCTAGTTCTACAACATATACCTATACATTATGTGCTTCTAAAAAAGGTACATACACAATACCTTCAGCAACCGTTTCTGCTGGTGGAAAGACATTAACTTCTAATTCTTTAACTATTAATGTAATTGCAGGTTCTAATAGCAATTCAGGAAATACATCAAGAAGAAGTAATCGCTCACAGCAAAATAATGATAATACACAAGATGCAGGTGCAGTTATTTCGTCAAAAGACTTATATGTTACAGCTACTGCTAGTAAAACTCATGTTCATGAGCAGGAAGCTATTCTTTTGACATATAAGGTTTTTTATACGGTCAACTTGACATCACTGAACCCCAATATGCCTGATTTAAAAGGTTTTCATGTTCAAGAAGTTCCATTACCAAGAGATAAAAGACCTTCTCAAGAGACAATTGGTGGGCGTAAGTATAATACTATTGTTTGGAGTCAATATGTTGCCTTCCCGCAGCAAACTGGAAAGTTAACAATTCCTGGTGTTTCTTTTGATGCGGTAGTAGTTCAACGTATGCGAAATTTGGATCCATGGGATGCTTTCTTTAATTCTGGAAGTTCATTTACTGAAGTTAATAAAAAGATCCAAACTCAGCCTATCACAATAACTGTAGATGCTTTACCAGACAAACCCTCCACATTTTCTGGTGCAGTTGGAAAATTTGATATAAAATCTGAAATTACTCCTTCGGAAATTAAAACAGGAGAGGCTCTGACATTAAAGGTTACAGTGACTGGAGTCGGTAACACTAAATTAATAAAGACTCCAGTAGTTACCGCTCCGAAGGACTTCGAAGTTTATGATCCAAAGGTATCAGAAAACACCCAAATAACCAGGAATGGCATGGAAGGTAATAAAACATTTGAATATGTTTATGTTCCAAGAAATCCTGGGAAATATACAATTCCTGCCATTGAATTTTGTTACTTTGATTTAGCAAGTAATTCTTATAAGACATTAAAGACAGAATCCTATGAATTAAATATCGCTAAAGGGAAAAATGCAGGGGTTAGTACTGTTTCTTCTTATAGTAAAGATGACGTTCAAATGTTTAATTCTGATATACAATATATTAAACTAGGTGATGTAAAACTTAAAAAAGAAGAATCCGATACTTTCTTTGGTTCTTTTGAGTATATACTTTATTACTTGATTCCATTTATTATATTTGTATTAAGTTTATATATTTTCCGGAAGCAAGCTATAGCAAATGCGAATGTTGCTCAGATGAAGATAAAGAAAGCTAATAAAATGGCACGTAAGCGCTTAAGAAAGGCAAATAAACTAATGAAAGAGCATAAAAAGGAGGAGTTTTATGACGAAATTATGCGTGCTTTGTATGGTTATGTGAGTGACAAGTTAAATATTCCTGTAGTAAGTCTTAATAAAGAAAATATTCGAGAAAAACTGGAGATTAATAGTTTAGAGCCTAGCCTTATAGACAGGGTTATTTCTACTTTAGATGAGTGTGAATTTGCTCGTTTTGCCCCCGTTGAGAGTGAAACTTCTTTAGAGAATTTCTACGAAAAGGTTATTACCTTGATTGAGAATGTTGAAAATTCTATGAAGAAATAATAATATATAGATGAAAAAGTTACTTATATTTTTGTTTTCTCTTTTTTTGCAATTTACAGCTTCAGCTACTCCATCACTTAAGGTAGCTGCTGATTCTGCATATATGAAGGAAAACTATCAAGAAGCAGCTAGCTTATACGAAAAGGTTCTAGAGGAAGGGTATAGCCCTGAAATATACTATAATCTAGGCAACTGTTATTATCGTCTAGAAAAGATAGGTCCTTCAGTTCTAAATTATGAAAGAGCTTTACTTTTAAGTCCAGGCAATGGAGATATTCGTCATAATTTGGAATTGGCTCGTAGTAAAACACTAGACAAGATATCTCCTCTAGGAGAGATTTTTATCGTAACATGGTACAAGGAAGTTATAAATTGGTTTAGTGTAGACCAATGGGCAACCCTAGGAATTATTTGTTTCATTCTTGTTTTAATAATGCTATGTTTGTATTTATTTAGTAAGGTAGTTCTTATTCGCAAGCTTGGATTTTACTCATCTATTGTTTTTATTCTAATTTGTATTCTATCTAATTTCTTTGCGTGGAATCAAAAACATATCTTGATAAATAGAAGTACTGCTGTTGTTATGTCCACATCCGTAAATGTGAAGAGCACTCCAAGTGAAAATGGGACTGATTTGTTTGTAATTCATGAGGGTACCAAGGTAACAATTATAGATCCAACAATGAAGGGATGGAAGGAAGTTCGTTTAGATGATGGAAAAAAAGGATGGATTCCAACTGGTTCAATAGAAGAAATTTAAGTTGATGTTAGATCAATTACTAAATATAGATAAGACAGTATTCCTTTCCATGAATGGAAGTGAATCTTTAGTTCTTGATAACTTTGCTTTGACAGAGATAAGTCATTTTGCATGGATACCATTTATATTGGCTGTTATTTTCTTAATTATCAAAACTAATAATTTAAAAAAATCATTGATTATTTTTATTCTATTAGGTATTCTATACTTTGTATGTGATTTTTTTGTTTCATTTTTCCTCCAATCTTATTTTGCGAGATTAAGGCCAGTTCAAGATTTGTATTTTTCAGATAAAGTTGATACTGTTAATTCATTAACAGGAGGAATCCATGGTTTTTTTTCGAATCAGGCTTCTGGATTAATGGGAATTTGTTTATATTTGTCTTTGCAAGTTAGAAGCACTAAATTTTTCTTGACTCTTCTTTGTTGGACTCTACTTCATAGTTGGGTTACGATTTATTTGGGATTCTATTATCCATCTGATGTATTGGTTGGTTTTATGTGGGGGGCGGTATTTGGTTTTTTGACTTATTTTACATATTATAAAATTGTTAAGATTTTTTTTGAATTCCATTTTCATGAATCTCTGCAATGTACGAAAACTGGATACTTTTATGTAGATGTGAATTTTGTTATTTTTGTGTTCTTGATGAATATTATAGGTATCTTAATAATAAGTTTATTTAAATTTTAAATTATAATAACTATGAGTAAAAGAATTTCTTTTAATGAGCTTCGTAGGATTAAAGACATGTTACCTCATGGTTCTATGGCTCAAATAGCAAAAGAGCTTAATACAGATCCTGATACAGTTCGCAATTTTTTTGGCGGTCAGAATTTTAAAGATGGTAATTGTGTGGGTTTCCATATTGAGCCAGGACCAGATGGAGGTATTGTTGAATTAGACGATACAGCATTTCTAGATGCAGCTATGCGAATTCTAAAAGAAAGAGAATAGTAATTTTAATAAACAAGAAAAGGAGTGTAAATTTACACTCCTTTTCTTGTTTATTAAAAACTAAATGTATAGAGGTTATTCTTATTTGCAGTACTTATTTATAATAGTTTCTGCATTTTCATCGCCAAGTTCTTTTGCCTTTAGAAGATTCTTTCGAGCTTCTTTCTTGTCTCCTTCCATAGCTTGTGCAAATCCAAGGAACCTATAACCGAAAGGATCATCTGGAAATAATTGGATTAACTGATTTGCAGAATTCTTAGTGGCTCCGTAATCTTTAAGGATAATATGTAAGTTAGAAAATTCCACTAATATATCGTGGTCTTCTGGTGCAAGTTTTAGAGCTTCTTTTATATCATCTTGTGCTTGTTGATACATTCTACAATTTTTCTCTGCTAATTCTCTATTATAATAAAATTCAGCAGAAGCTCGTCCTCCATAGATGTGTTCCACTTCATTGTAACTGTTAACTGCGTCTTTAAATTTTCCGGCCTCTGCTTGATGAATTGCTAAAGTATACAAATATGGAGCGGCTTCATCGGGGTATGGCTTTTGGAATTGTGTAACGGCACTATCTAATAATTCTATAATCTCATCACTACTAGCCCCTTGTCTTTCTTTACAATCAGCCATATAAGAATAGACCTCATAAGGCTTTAAATCAGATTTCAACAAACTTTCATATATGGCATAAGCATTTTCATAATCACTAGAAGCAAAATAGATGTCTCCTTTAAGTTTCTTGTATATTGCAAATTGACTGTTAATAGCTAAAGCCTCATCAATTTCTTTTAGTGCTTTTGAATAATCCCAATCTGCATTTTGGGATTGTGGTTGAAAGACTTTCACATTATAGATCAACTTGCTTATTTGGTAGTGTGCCTCTGCTTTATCTTTAGATAAGTTTAAGTATGTATTGATATCAGATTCCGCTTTTGTAAATTCCTCTTTGCTTGCATAATTTGTAGCTCTGCGAAGATAGCCTTCTGATTCATTTGGAAATTTTTCAATTAAACGATTTACAGCCTCCTCATTATTACCATTCATCATAACATAGACTAATGCTTCTTCTGCATTTTCAGGAATGTCTTTGGCAATTCCAATGCTGGTTAAATTATAATCATTTGCAGATAATGCAGATATGTTAAGTGAATTTGCATAGTTGCTATCTATTGCATAACTTTCGTTAGCTCCTCCTTTTTGAGCTAGACCAATAACCTGACCTGCGTCGTTTAATACAGGGCAACTAACATTCTTATCTTCTAATCCTATATTTATAGTATAAAACTTATAATTGTCTGCCACATCAGAAATAAGTTTGATTGTAGCCTTTTTTGCTCCCACATTTTTCTGTGTGGAATAGGGCAGCACATATATAGATTGCCCTGAATTTGATGGATTGGTAGCTATTTTTAATGGAGCTATTTTTTTATTAGTATCAACTTTGAACTTTACGACATCATAAATTTCATTTGCACCCAATATATACTTGACATCATATTTTTGACCTTCAACATCTATAACTGATGCTTTTTGTGCATTTTTAAACAATTTATAGTCTGCTATTGCTGTTCCGTCTGAATTGATGTAAAAGCCATTTCCATTGTTTAGAATGTTTCCATCTTTGTCATAGGTTATAATTGAAATAACAGCTTTTTTTGCTTGATTGATCCAATTTTGGGCTGAAGTAGCCTGTATGAATCCAATGAATATAGACAATAAGAGTATTTTTTTCATTTTATTTCAATCTTCTTTGTTTTATAGCTTCATAAATAAGGATACCTGCTGCAACAGAAACATTTAAACTTTCAATATTACCAAGAATTGGTATTTTCACCCATTCATCGCATTTAGCCAAATGTTCATATGGTATACCAGTATCTTCAGCACCCATGATTAGACATAGTGGTGCTTTATAATCTGCTTTATCATAGTCGTAATCTCCTTTTTCTGTTGCGGCTATAATATGAAAACCTGAGTTTTTAAGGTAATTAATTGTTTCTAGAATATTTGTTTCACGACAAACAGGGAGTGTATGTAATGCCCCAGCAGATGTCTTTATTGCGTCAGCATTTACTGTCACACTATTTTTTTGAGGGATAATAATGGCATCAACATTAGCACAGTTACATGTACGTGCTATAGCTCCAAAATTTCGCACATCTGTAATTCCATCTAGTAGTATAAAAAAAGGAATTTTTCCCTCGTCGTAGAGCATTGGAACTATCTGATCTACTTTCTGATAGGTAATAGGAGAAATGTATGCAATAACACCTTGATGGTTCTTTTTTGTAATCCGATTCAATTTCTCAATAGGTACTCTTTGTATGGGTGCATCCACAGATTTCAAAGCGGAAAACAGTTCTTTAGCTAAATCACCGCCAAGATCCCGTTTGATAAGTATCTTTTCAATCTCTTTTCCTGCATCTATGGCTTCTATTAATGCACGGATACCGAATATCATTTCATTCTTTTCATTCATCATTTATCTATTGTCTGAGTAGTTCTTTAGCATTGTTGATTGCTGCTTCTGTCAAGTTTTCACCACTTAGCATATGGGCTATTTCTTGAACTCGTTCTTCTGTATTTAAAACTACGATATGACTTAATGTTTCGTTGTCTTTATCTTCTTTAAATACTTTATAATGTACAGTTCCACGAGATGCGATTTGTGGCAAATGAGTAATGCTTATAACCTGTCTATTCTCTGATTTACTCATTTGCTTCATTATAATAGCCATTTTGTCTGCTATGCTTCCTGAAACACCTGTATCAATCTCATCAAAAATGAGAGTTGGGAGATCGGTTGCTCCTGCCATTAGAGATTTTAGAGAAAGCATTACTCTGGCAATTTCACCTCCAGAAGCTATTTGTGAGAGTTCTTGTAATTTACCACCTTTATTAGCATTGAACAAGAAGCTAATTTCATCGGTACCATTTACACGAAAGTCTTTAGTTCCTTTTAGGTCTATTTGGAATTGTACATTAGGCATACCTAAGTTGCTTAATGTTTCAATCATTTGTTTGACTAAATTATTAGCTCCAGATTTTCGCTTCTCACTCAGTTTTTTTGCTAATGAAGATAATGTTTCTCTTTGCTTATTTAGTTTTTCAGTTATCAGATTAATCTGCTCGTCTGAATTGCTAATCAATTCTAGTTTCTTTTGTAATGACTCTTTAAGTTCCAAAAGTTCAGCAACAGTCTCCTTATTATGTTTTTTTTCTAACGTATAAATAGTATTCAGTCTTTCGTTTACATATTCCATACGTTCGGGATTGTATTCTACATCATCCCCTTTACTTTCTATATCGTCTGCAATATCTTTTAATTCTATATACGAACTTTCTAGTCGTTCCAGCCATTCTTTTGTTGGAGTATAAAATTTGTCCACATTTTTAAGTTGGCTTAGAATGTTTCTTAACTGGCTGAGGATGGATATATCAGAATCTTGCAATAAATTGTTACATGAATAGAGGGATGATTTTATCTCTTCCGAATGGCTAAGAATACCCAATTCCTCTTCTAATTGATTTTGTTCTTCAATTTCAAGATTAGCTTCATTTAACTGATTAAATTGAAAGTTGAGATAATCCTCTTCTTCTTTGTTTTTGCGAGCTTGTTCCTTTATATTTGCTAAATCCTGTTGCAGAGATTTATATATTAGATAATTATTTTTGTATTCTATTAGTAATTCATGGTTATGGGCTACCGTATCTAATATCTCTAATTGGAATCCTTCATTATTTAATAAAAGATTTTTATGTTGAGAATGTATATCAATAAGTTTCTCGCCCAATTCTTTTAATTGTGAAAGTTGAGCAGGGGTGTCATTGATGAATGCACGGCTTTTCCCTGATGCATATATTTCTCTACGTATAATGCAATCATCTAATTCAAACTCAAAATCATTATCATCAAAAAAATCTTTTAGTTTATTGCTGTTTAAACTAAAATGACCTTCAATAATACATTTTGCTTTTCCATGCCGAATAGTTTTGCTATCAGCGCGTGCCCCTAATAGCAATCCAAGAGCACCTAAAATAATAGATTTTCCAGCTCCTGTTTCTCCTGTTATGACAGAAAAACCATTTTGGAAATTAATATTTAGTTGTTCAATTAAAGAATAGTTTTGAACAATTAGCGTTTTCAACATGTCATTTGCCCTGTTCTCTCAAACGTATTTTCATCAGTTCCCTTTTGGTGTCTAAAGTGAAATCTCCCTGTAAAATCCAGCCAAAATACCCGGGGTCTCTATGAAGTACATCCGTGACCTTCATTCCTCTATACTTACCAAATGTGAAAACTTCATTCCCATTTTCATCATATGCCATACGACCTGCGAAATCTACAGTCTTTGTCATTGTAGAGAATTCAGAAAGAAAATTCACATCATTTTTTAATTCATTAGGATAGTGATCCAATTGTGCTTGCAGTACCTCATACGTGGCTTTTGTGTCCGCTAAGGCTGAGTGTGCATCTTCTAAATTCTTTCCACAATAATATTTATATGCTGCAATTAGGGTTCTTTTCTCTAGTTTATGGTAGATATTCTGAACATCAATGAATTTATGCTTCCTGAGATCTAAGTCTACGCCAACTCTCAAGAACTCTTCTACAAGAAGAGGAATGTCAAAACGATTAGAATTAAAACCGGCGATGTCACATCCTTCAAAAACTTTAGCAATGCTTTTGGCTACATCTTTAAATAGAGGACAATCTTTTACATCATCATCGGTAATACCATGAACTTGAGATGATGACTCTGGTATATGCATACCTGGATTAATACGCATATTCTTTGACTCTTCATTTCCGTTAGGATATACCTTGATATAACTTATTTCAACAATTCGATCCTTATTTATATCTGTGCCTGTTGTTTCCAGATCAAAAAAAATGATTGGATTCTTTAAATTGAGTTTCGCCATTTTAAATAAATTAATCGTTCAGCATCATTGGCATTAAAAGCATCAGTGTGTCTTCATCTTCATCTTGTTCAGCAGGAACGATTACACCTGAGCGTGCTGCATCTGCCAATTCTAACATGACATCCTCACTTGAAAGATTATTCAAAATGTCAATTAAGAAAGTACCTTTGAAACCAATACTTATGTTCCTTCCATTATAAGAGCATGCCAAATGTTCTTCTGCCGCAGTAGAGAAATCAAGGTCTTTACTACTTACTGTCAGTTCATTTTGAGAAAGAGATATCTTTACAAGCCATATTTCTTCAGCAGCAAATACTAAAACGCGCTTTAAGGCACTTATAAATGATTGTCTGTTTATTGTAACTATAAATGGATTGTCTGATGGAATTACAGAGTTATAGTTAGGGAAACGACCTTCAATGAGTCTACAAACCATTTTAAAACCTTCAGCTTTAAATGTTGCATTTCTGCCATCGAATAAGATTTGGACTTCACTGTCATCTTTACCTATTAATGACTTTAGCATTTGAGCTGGCTTTTTAGGCAGTACGAATGAGGCTTTTTGATCGCTCTTTGTTGAAAAATTGCGGCATCTAACCAGTTTGTGACCGTCTGTAGCTACAATAGTTAAATCTTCTGTGGTGATATCGAAATAAATGCCATTCATCACAGGACGTAAGGTGTCATCGGATGTAGCAAAAAGTGTTCTGGTTACAGAACTTAGTAAAACATTAGATTTTATATTTAAACTGACAATACCTTCCTCGCTCAAACCGATAGGTTGAGGGTAATCTTCACCTTTTTGAGCAATAAGGTTATAATAACCATTTTGATATGAAATGGTCATTTCCATGGTATTTAAATCCAATTGGAATGTAAGTGGTTGTTCTGGGATGTCCTTCAGCGCTTCTAAAACTTTTTTAGAATTTATGGCAAAGCATCCGTTTTCATTACTTTCAATGAGATCTATTGATGCGGTTAAGGTTGTTTCACTATCAGATGCTGTAACTTTCAGTTGATTGTCATCAACATTAAATAGAAAACAATCTAAGATAGCCAATGAGTTCTTAGGACTAACTACTCGGCCAATAGCTTGTAACTGGCTATATAAGGCCTTGCTTGAAACTACAAATTTCATGGTTCTATATCAGTTTTTATTATTGTTCATTATAGGCTACAAATTTACAAAAAAAGAAATACAATAGAGAAAAAAGTTCATGGAAAATTGGTTTATTAATTAGTATTTTACTAATTTCGCATCGTTTTAAACTTAAATTATGGAACTAAGCGGAAAAATAATTGCTGTACTTGAAAAAAGAAGCGGCGTAGGAAAATCTACAGGAAACCCATGGTCTGTTCAATCTTATGTTTTGGAAACACATGACCAGTATCCTCGTAAAATGTGTTTTGAGGTTTTTGGTGAAGATAAAATATCTCAATTCAATATTCAACCTGGAGAAGAAGTAGTAGTATCTTTTGATATTGATGCTCACGAGTATCAGGGAAGATGGTTTAACTCTGTAAGGGCTTGGAAAGTTGATCGTCCACAGCCTACCCAGCAAGTTGCTCCTGAGACTGATTTACCACCTATTCCTCCTGTTGATTTCGGAAGTGGTTCTACAGATGACCTTCCTTTTTAAATTAAACTTATTTAGAAAAAGCCCTCCAAAAACTAGATGTTATTGGAGGGCTTTTTTTATGAATTCATACTTAATAAAAATTCTTCGTTGCTATTAGTATTCTCTAGCCTTTGTTTTAGTTCTGTCATAGCCTCCAAAGGATTCATGTCAGATAGGAATTTGCGCAGAACCCACATTCTATCAAGAGTTTGCTTGTCATGCAATAAATCATCTCTACGTGTACTAGAAGCAACTAGATTAACAGCAGGGAAGATTCGTTTGTTAGCTAATGCCCTGTCAAGTTGAAGTTCCATATTTCCAGTACCTTTAAACTCTTCAAATATGACATCATCCATTTTACTTCCTGTCTCGGTCAAAGCCGTTGCTATAATTGTCAGTGAACCACCATTTTCGATGTTTCTAGCAGCTCCAAAGAAACGTTTTGGTTTATGAAGTGCATTTGCATCAACACCACCTGAAAGCACCTTACCAGAAGCTGGTGATACCGTGTTATATGCTCTAGCAAGTCTTGTTATGGAGTCTAAGAATATTACAACATCATGACCACATTCAACCATTCTCTTTGCTTTTTCTAAGACGATTCCTGCAATTTTCACATGGCGTTCTGCCGGTTCGTCAAAGGTTGAAGCTATCACTTCTGCATTTACTGTGCGAGCCATGTCTGTAACCTCTTCAGGGCGTTCATCGATAAGAAGCATCATTAAATATGCTTCAGGATGATTTGCAGCAATTGCATTTGCAATATCCTTCATTAATATTGTTTTACCAGTTTTGGGTTGAGCAACAATTAATGCTCGTTGTCCCTTACCGATAGGAGCGAATAAATCTACAACACGTGCAGAAATATTAGTATTAGGTTTACCGCAAAGGTTAAATTTTTCTTCAGGGAAAAGAGGTGTCAAATGTTCAAAAGGAACTCTGTCTCTAACTACTTCCGGATCCTTTCCATTGATACTTGTAACATGAACAAGAGGGAAATATTTTTCGCCTTCTTTTGGAGGTCTTATCGGTCCTTCTACCACATCTCCTGTCTGTAGACCAAACAATTTGATTTGTGCTTGGCTTACATATATATCATCTGGAGAACTAAGATAGTTGTAATCTGAAGAACGAAGGAATCCATATCCATCAGCCATAATTTCCAAAACGCCATCACCTGTAATTATATCATTAAATTCAATTGCTGGGTCAGGCTTTGATTCAATTTTGGGCTCTATTTCTTTTTTCTTTTCGGGGGTAGCTTCTGGATATTCGTCACTTATTTCTGATTTATTCTCGAATACTTCGCTATTAGACTCTAACTCTTCCTTGGACTCTTCTTTTTTGGGCTTTTCTTTTGTCCGTTCTATTTCAAATCGAGCTAGAAAGTCAGAAGGAGATAGAATTCTGCCTGTATTGTTTGATGGCAGGTCTTCTATTGGGATAAATGTGCTCTCTGTTATAGAACCAGTTTCATTTTTATTTAATTCATCTAAATTAATGGGATTTATAAATTCTGCATTTTCAGTCTTAGTGGAATCTACAGAGTTTGATGTATTTGTATCTTCTTTTATAATATCTTCTTTAGGGATTCTATTCCTTTTTCTTGATGTACTCTTTTCTTCTTTTTTCTCTGAATCTTCAGGTCCTATTATTTTGTCTTTAGCTTTAACTTTTGAAACAGTTTCTTTTGGAGATTCTTCAATCGGATTTTCTTCTTCTACAATCTTGTTTACCTCTTTCTTCTGTTCATCAGTTTTTGAGTTAGCTAATTCTGTTTTTAGGGAGTTTTCTGTCTTAACAGATATAGCTTTCCTGACGATTCTTTTTCTTTTTGCAGGCACTTCAGGGGTAGCCTTACTTGAAGCTTCTGCTTGTTCATCCAAAATAGCATAGATTATTTGTTCTTTAGTCATCTTTGTGGTGACTTTTAAGCTTAGCTCTTTAGCTATTTCATTCAAATCAGCAACGGTTTTGCTGTTTAAATCTTCAATGTTATACATATAATATTTTTAAGATTATTCAATAGCGACGAATGTCGTTCATGGAATAATAGTGTTATAATAAAAATCGATGATTTGTAACGGTTAAATGAACCTTTTTTATTTGATGTTGCAAATATAGTGATATTTTTTTATAATTACTTTAGAATATATCTTTTTTTATGTTTTTAAGATGAAAATACTTAAACAAGACTTTTTTTTGCTATATTAGCACTCTATTAAATAAAATATGACAAAAAAGAAATACATTTCTATACGTTTTTGGCAGTGTTGCTCTCTTGTTTTATTCCTAATAATATTAGGGATGATAGGTGCATATGCATATTATAGTCATAAGGAAACAGAACGATTCCAAATAGTTAGTGAACTTTCTGGCAATATATTTCCGTCGGCAATTCTTTCTACTGCTTCTACTGGAACACAAGTTATTCAGCCTAGTATTAAAAATTATGTTGGTAACCCTCAAGTTGAATTTGGTATACGTGTCAAAGCGACTTCAAAAAATTGCAGGGTACATATAGAACTATCTGAAACACCTTATTTTGCTCGATCAGTTTCAGATTTTGTGCTTCCCATTAAAGATATGGTTTATATGATATATCCTGATGTTTTATGGGATTATGATGCTTTAAAAAACAACTCTCAACCACAACCTATTTCATTTTCGGTTTCTTTAAAAGTAGATGGTGAAAAACCTATTCAAAAGATTACGACAATGTCTATGCGTTCTATAAACGAATGCTTACTTTGTTATAAAGACGAGAATATGAAACTTCATGATACAAGTTTATATTTTGCAGCTTATGTGAATGAGGATCATCCCATGATAGATATCTTGCTTAGAGAAGCTTTAAATACTAAGATTGTGCGTAAATTCGTAGGTGTACAGCAGGGGGAGAAACAAGTTGATAAGCAAGTTTATGCATTATGGAATATGCTCCAAAAACGGCATTTTACCTATAGCTCTATTTCATATAGTAGTTTGTCATCTAACATGATTTATTGTCAAAAGGTTAGAACAATAGATGATGCATTACAATCTGCACAGATTAATTGTGTTGATGGGACAGTTTTGTTTGCTTCACTGCTTCGTGCCATAAACATCGAACCTGTAATGATTCGTGTTCCTGGGCATATGTTTATAGGGTATTATACTGATACAAAAAATGAGAAACTTCAGTTTTTAGAAACAACAATAATTGGTGACGTCAGTTTGGACGAGTATTTCCCAGATGAGAAATTGGATTCAATTTCAGGCACTAAGACACAGTCTGAAATGTCTCGTCTCACTTTTGATAAAGCTAAGGAATATGCTACTAAAAAATATGAAGAAATTAAAGAAAATACTGGGGATGAGAGTTGCCAATTCCTTAGAATATCTAAATCTATTCGGTCAAAAATACAATCTATAGGAAGATAATTAATTATGAAAAAATTCATTTCACCTCACGGATGGTTTTCCATAAATTATCCAGACAACTGGTTCGAATTTGAGGATGAGGAGGGCAGTTTCCTTTTCTATGATCCCAATCGATGGACTGGAAATTTGAGAGTTTCTGCATTCAAAGACTTTTCCAAGAATTATGCACACCAAATGCTTGAGGATGAGCAGAAAAATTATCCTAACGCTTATATAAAAAATATCAGTGGATGGGAATCTGTCATTACAAGAGAAGATTTTACAGAAGAAGGTCATGAATATACTAGTTATGTATATTTACTTGGCAAGGGAAATACGGTGTTAGAATTTACTTTTACAGCCTTTAAAGGAGTTGTTCCTAAGGAAGTAGAACAAGTTATATCAACATTAGTTATCCGTGATGAACGTAAGTCCTATCCAAAAGAGATCATACCGATACGCGTGTGGGAAATGCACCAAATTGATGAGGCTTTTGATTGGGTTTCTAAAACTGTAAAAAATAGCCAGAAGAAAGATTTTACTGGTTGCTATGAAGATATTGCTAAGATACAATATCTTATCGATAGTAATATCTATCCTCCAGGTCAGAGACAAACTTGGGAAGCAATAGGCATTGCATTTGGAGTAATTCTTACTAATGAGATGGATGGTATGGAATGGGTTACAGTTGTTGATGGGAAAAATGAGTATCCCGCACTTCAGTTCGCAGGTACAGATTTTTATCTTGAGCCTATGAAGTTTCTTTCTGATGCAATAAAACAAGCTGATAAAATAGATTTAGCAGCTACATTTGACTCTATAAAAGACGAAATAGAATCCCAACTTTAATGTCAGTAATTAATTCTTTTTTGCAAGTGGAAAATTTGACCAAGTCCTTTGGAGATTTGGTCTTATTTGAGAATTTGTCTTTTGGAATAGCAGAAGGTCAGCGTATAGGTCTCGTGGCAAAAAATGGCACTGGTAAAACTACTTTACTTAACATCCTTTCAGGAAAAGAAGGCAAAGATAGTGGTTCTGTTATTTTTAGAAATGATCTTCGAGTGGGATATTTGGAACAAGCTCCTATATATCCTGAAGAATTAACTGTGATTGAGGCTTGTTTTTATCATGGAAATGAGGTTACAGATGTCATTAAACAATATGAACAATGTTTAGAGACTCCAGGTAATCCAGGGCTAGAACATTTGCTGGAGGAAATGGAGCGAACTAAGGCCTGGGATTATGAACAACGTGCAAAGCAAATTCTTTCCCAATTAAAGATTCACAATTTTGAACAAAGAATTGGAGAATTATCAGGAGGGCAATTAAAGCGTGTGGCTTTGGCAAATGTTTTGATTCTTGACCCTGACTTATTTATACTTGATGAGCCAACAAACCATTTAGATTTAGAAATGGTGGAATGGTTAGAAGATTATCTTCAGAAGGGTAATTTAAGTATTTTCATGGTAACTCATGACCGGTATTTTCTTGATAGGATTTGTAATGAGATATATGAAATAGATGATAGGAAGATCTACACTTATAAAGGGAATTATAGTTATTATCTAGAAAAGAGGCAGGAACGAATAGACAACTTGAATGCTGAAATTATTAAAGCAAACAACTTATATCGAACGGAATTAGATTGGATGCGTCGTATGCCGCAGGCTAGAGGGCATAAGGCACGTTATCGACAAGAAGCTTTCTATGAGCTGGAGAAGGTTGCTAAGCAGCGGATTTCCAACGAAAATATCCACTTTGATATGAAGGGATCTTATATTGGCAATAAGATTTTTCATGCTGAACATTTATATAAATCTTTTGGCGAAAAAGTTATTCTTCAAGATTTTACTTATATCTTTTCCCGATATGAAAAGATGGGTATCGTAGGTAAAAACGGTACTGGAAAATCCACTTTTGTTAAAATCCTTCAAGGGCTTGTTCCTTTTGATTGCGGAAAACTAGAAATAGGAGAGACGGTTCGATTTGGTTATTATTCTCAAGAAGGTTTGAGCTTTAATGAAAACCAAAAGGTAATAGATGTTATCAAAGATATAGCAGATTATGTGGATTTAGGTAATGGGCAAAAACTTACTGCCATGCAATTATTGCAACATTTCCTTTTTTCTCCAGAAAAGCAACATTCTTATGTGTATAAATTAAGTGGTGGAGAAAAACGCCGTTTATATCTTTGCACGGTTTTGATGCATAATCCTAATTTTTTGGTATTGGATGAGCCTACAAATGATTTAGATATAGTATCCCTGCAGATTCTAGAAAATTATTTGCAAACTTTTAATGGGTGTGTTATTGTAATAAGCCATGATAGATATTTCATGGATAAAGTTGTGGATCACTTGTTAGTTTTTAATGGTGAAGGAGATATTCGAGATTTCCCTGGAAATTATACTGAATATAGAGGTTGGAAAGACGAGATGCTTAAACTAGATAAGGGGAATATTTCTCAGACTAAGGCTTCAAGTGAAAACACCATTAAGAAAGTTCGTCTAAATGATAAACGGAAGATGTCTTTTAAGGAGAAACAAGAGTTTTTGGCTCTTGAGAAAGATATTTCTGCATTGGAAGAAGAGAAAGCTCAAATAGAATCTGCGTTAAGTGGAGGGCTTATTGATGTGGATGAAATCACAAGATTAAGCAAACGACTTCCTATTCTAAATGAGGAATTGGATGAAAAAAGTATGCGGTGGTTAGAATTATCGGAGATAGAATAAGTATAAGAAAAAGGGAGGTTCACCTCCCTTTTTTATTTCTATTTTTCTGTAATTGGTGATTTGATTTTTTCAGCTGTCATTTGTCTTACATAAACGTCTCTTTGTGGGAATGGAATCTCGATACCATTATCATTGAAGGTTTTGTAGACAACCTCTTTCATTTGGGATACTGCCATCAATTTCTTGCTAACCGGAACCCAGCAAACCAAAATTAGATCCACACTGTTTTCCCCAAAGTTATCAAATAGAATTTCTAAACCTCTTTTTTGGTTCCAGCAATCTAATTCCTTCATGTTTTCTCGTAAAATATCTCTAACTTTTTCCACATTGGTTCCATATGCTACACCAATAGGTATTTTTACCATTTCGTTCCCATGATTTTTAGTCAGATTCTTGAAATTCTTGCTGAATAGTTGACTATTTTGAAAGGCTATAATTGATCCGTCTAGTGTTTCAACCATGGTACTTTGGTAATTTATATTATTAACCTTTCCTCTAATACCGTCTAGTTCTATATAGTCGCCTACTTTCACACGTCCTGTCATTAAAGAGACTCCGTAGAACAAATTTTCAATTAAATCCTTTAAAGCAAGACCAATACCAGTTGACATACCTGCTAGAACTGCTAATATACCAGCTGTACCTACATTGAGTATTTTTAAAGATATGATAAGGTATAATCCCCAAACAAATATAGTTACGATATTTAAGCCCAATGCTACCACATTCTTTTCTCCATTCTTTAATCTATGTCTTCGGAGATAAAGTTCTCTACCTAAATATAGTCCATATTTTACAATAAAGAACATGGCAATAATTAGTGATAGAGTAAATAAAGAAAGGCGGAATGTATTCTCTACGTCTATATAATATTTTTTGAATATCTCAACCACTAATTGATTCATGCTGAAGACTGTTGCAGCCCAGTAGATGCTGATCATAACTGAATAGACAGCCAGAATTGGTATTAATGCCATATAGACAAAATCATAGAACCATGTTTTTGTAATGTCCAGCTTGTAGGATTCGTTACCTTTATCATCTTTCGTAACGATTATGGTTTTTTTGTCAATCTCTTTGTTGGCAAGTTTTTCTTTATATCTTTTTAATCTCCAATCTTGATATAGATGTAATAATGTATATATGCATGTTATGGTCTGAATGCATGCTAGTTGGATATACCACCAAATTAGAATTTGCACAGAAAGCAGGGTGTATCCTTGCCAAGCACAAATGGTACATATAGTAATAACTAGCATGGAAATGTATGCATAGAAATAGTCGCTTTCACTGATTTTCCCTTCAGTGGTATTGTTGTACATATATATGGTAATAAATTGCCATATCAGACAAAATATTAGAATAGGAGGAAAGACCAGGTTGACTGTTTCATTTGGAATGAAGATGATTCTAAATGCAATGACAACGAAGCTCAGTAAAAATATGGGTGAGTATATTCGAATACCTCTTTTAATCCTTTCTGGGTGATTCCAGAGACGGATAAGTAAAGAAATCAATATTACACCTAAAAGCCAAGCATATTGAATGAGAAGTTCAGTTGCCATTTGAAAGAAACCATGCTGCCGAAGTATGGTTCTTAGAATCATGACTGCAATGGCAAATGTTACAATTGTCAGTGTCCATATCATGCATGGCTTTCTTTCCTTGTAGTTCTTATCTTGCTTGGATTTTGGAACTAACCAGTTTATAATAACCACACTGATTGCAGATGCTATTGACATCCATAAGATGACAAAAATGAAACAGAAAACGATGGTAGAGCTTCGCCAGTCAGACTGGGCACCATTGATAGGGTTATATTTTCGTTCTATGGCATTTAAAGCTCTTCTATAACGTTGTTTTATCTGTTTTAAGATGCTATAATAGCTATCTCCACCATTGACGAAGATATTGGTTCTAATATTATCATAGCGTGCCTGAGCATAATCATTAAGTTCCTTAAGCCGTTGCTCTACTTGGTCATGGCGTTCTTGAAGTCTTGTAATATTATTTCTGTTCTTAATTAACTGTGCTCTAATTTGAGTAGATAGTAATAAACATGAGTCTCGTTCCCCTAAATGTTCTTCATTTAGGAGAAAATCTGGCATATTGTTCAATGAGTTAATAAGAGCAGTGTATCTTTCAACTTCTATGTTTAATCGGGTTACCCAAGTAGAAAAAGGTGTAAGGTTCGTATGGAAGTTTTGGTATTGTTGAGTAGCCTCATGGCATGCATATGTTAAATCAAATATATAGTCACTTTGCTGTGAATATAGCATTAGTGAAGTTTGGTCAGCGCGCTGCATGATAAGGCGCATCTGCTTTTCCATTTGTTTATATCGCTCTTCAAATGTATTGGAATTGTTGATTTGAAGTTCTTTAAATTGTTTTAACTCAGATAATAAAACAGAAATTGTCTGTTCCAAATCTTTTTCCTTCAGTACAGCTTGTGATGGTAAGATGCAAAGAAGTGTAAAAATGAGAGTGAAAATCCTTTTTCCCATATTGTTGTTATTTTGCTACAAAGATAGCAGAAAAACCTACATCGACCTAAATTTGTACTTCTAAAACTTGCAGATTTAATTTTTATAGTCTATTTTTGCATCGATTTAAAAGTTATTGCATGAATTTTAATACCGCACATCATCATCATGTTCACTCAACGTTTTCCTCGGTGAGCAGATGTTGATGCGTGTTTAAATGTTTTATAAAGGCTTACCGATATTTATTGGCGAGCCTTTTTTCATAATATAAATAAGTATGTTACGAATAGCAGTTCAATCAAAAGGCCGACTCTATGAAGAGACTATGAACATGTTGGCTGAAAGCGATATCAAACTAAGCATCTCTAAGAGAACGTTATTGGTGCAGTCGAAGAATTTCCCTATTGAAGTTCTTTTTCTTCGTGATGATGATATACCTCAGACGGTAGCATCTGGTGTAGCAGATTTGGGTGTCGTGGGTGAGAATGAATTCATGGAGCGTGAAGAAGATGCGGATATCATTCGTCGTTTGGATTTTAGTCATTGTCGACTTTCTTTAGCTATACCTAAAGCCATTGATTATCCTGGTTTGGAGTGGTTTAGAAATAAGAAAATTGCCACTTCTTATCCAGTTATATTACGTAAATTTTTAGAGAAGAACCATATAAATGCTGATATTCATGTAATAACAGGATCAGTGGAAATTTCTCCTGGTATAGGTTTATCTGATGCTATTTTCGATATAGTTAGTTCAGGATCCACTCTCGTTAGTAATAATCTCACAGAAGTTGAGGTTGTTATGCAAAGTGAGGCATTGTTAATTGCAAACAAGAACTTAACTGAAGAAAAGAAAGAGATTCTTGAGGAACTTCTGTTCCGTCTTACTGCTGTTAAAACTGCAGAAGATAAGAAATATGTACGTATGAATGTCTCAAATAAAAATTTGCCCGAAGTATTAAGTGTTTTGCCTAGTATGCATAGCCCCACAGTGATGCCATTGGCTACTGATGGTTGGAGCAGTGTTCATACAGTCCTGGATGAAGAAAGATTCTGGGAGATTATTGGAAAACTAAAGGCTGCTGGTGCTGAAGGTATTTTGGTTTCACCTATCGAAAAAATGATTCCTTAAATGAAAGTTATAGAATTTCCTGATAGGGATGAATGGGGTGAAATACTTACTCGTCCTTCATTAGATGTAGCAAAGCTACAAGATACTGTTAATGCTGTATTGCAAAAAATACGTCAGGGTGGGGACTCTGCAGTAAGGGAGTACGAACTGCTTTTTGATAAAGTCCATTTGGATTCCCTCGTTGTCAGTGAAGATGAATTTACGGAAGCTGATTCTTTGGTTGATGAAAGTCTAAAGTCATCTATCAAATTGGCACATGAAAACATAGCTAGATTCCACTCATCCCAGAAATTTCAAACTCAGAAGATTGAGGTACAACCTGGAGTAACTTGTTGGCAAAAGGCAGTTGCTATTGAAAAGGTTGGTCTCTATATACCTGGAGGAACGGCTCCATTGTTTTCCACTGTACTTATGCTGGCTACTCCTGCTAAGATTGCAGGGTGTAAGGAAATAATCCTTTGTACTCCACCCAACAAAGAAGGTAAAGTAAATCCTGCCATTCTTGTAGCTGCAAAAATAGCAGGTGTAAATAAGGTATTTAAAGCTGGTGGTGTTCAAGCCATTGGTGCCATGGCTTATGGAACTGAAAGTATTCCTAAAGTATATAAGATCTTTGGGCCTGGTAATCAGTATGTAGTAGCAGCAAAACAAGCTGTCTCTTTAAAGGATGTTGCTATTGATATGCCTGCTGGTCCTTCAGAAGTAGAAGTATTAGCAGATGAGAATAGTAATCCTCAATTTGTGGCAGCTGACTTGCTTTCTCAAGCAGAACATGGTGTGGATAGTCAGGTATTAATGATTACTACCAGTAAGGAAATTATTCCAGCTGTGTTGAGAGAGTTGGAGTTGCAGTTAAATCTTCTTCCCAGAAAAGAGATTGCATCCCAAAGCCTGGAGAATAGCAAAATTATATTAGTAAGGAACCAGGAAGAAATGATGGAGATGAGCAATGAATATGCTCCTGAACATCTTATTATTTCCACAGATAATTATATGGAACTTGCTGATAAGATTGTCAATGCGGGTAGTGTATTTCTTGGTAAATTCAGTTGTGAAAGTGCTGGTGATTATGCTAGTGGAACCAATCATACACTTCCTACTAATGGATATGCCAAAGCTTATAGTGGAGTAAGCTTGGATAGTTTCATTAGAAAAATTACCTTCCAGGAACTCACTGCAGAGGGAATAGGAAAGATAGGGAATGCAGTAGAGGAGATGGCTAAAAATGAGCAGCTTGATGCACATAAAAATGCAATGACATTAAGGTTAAAATCTATTAAGTAATTATGAAACCTTTAAAAGATTTAGTTCGTCCGAATATTTGGGATTTGGAGCCCTATAGTTCAGCACGCAATGAATATAAGGGTGGGAGTGCTACCGTGTTTTTGGATGCGAATGAGAACCCTTATAATACACCCATTAACCGTTATCCGGATCCTCTCCAGTTGGAGGTTAAGGCATTGATAGCCCCTTTGAAAGGGGTTAAACCTGAACAATTATTTTTAGGTAACGGTAGTGATGAGGCTATAGATTTGATTTACCGTTGTTTTTGTATTCCTGGTAAGGACAATGTAGTAGCTATGTCACCTACTTATGGTATGTACAAGGTTTGTGCTGACATCAATGATGTGGAGTATCGTTCAGTTCTTGTTGATGAGGATTTCCAGATATCTGCTGAAAAGTTGTTGAAGTCAACCGATAATAACACAAAAGCTATTTTCCTTTGTTCTCCGAATAATCCATCGGGTAACCGACTAAATAAAAAAGAGGTTTTCACTCTCATACAGTCTTTTGAGGGAATTATTGTTCTTGATGAAGCATATATTGATTTCAGCAGTGAACCTTCTTTTGTGAATATCTTGGATAAATGTCCCAACCTGATTGTTCTACAGACTTTCTCTAAAGCTTGGGGATGTGCTGGTATGCGGTTAGGTTTAGCAATGGCAGACCCCCAGATTATTGAGATTTTCAATAAAGTGAAGTATCCTTATAATGTAAACTTGTTAACTCAAGAAAAAGCGAAAGAAATTATTAAAGCTCGTTTTGATGTAGACCGTTGGGTACGCATGATTCTTGAAGAAAGAGAAAGACTAATAGCTTCATTTGCTGCTCTTCCTATTACGAAGAAAGTTTATCCTACGGATGCTAATTTCTTCCTGGCGCGCATGACCGATGCTACTGCTATTTATAACTATCTAGTAAGTAAGGGTATCATCGTACGGAATCGTTCTAAGATTGTGCTTTGTGATGATTGCTTGAGAGTGACTGTGGGAACAAAGGCTGAAAATACGGCTTTATTGGCTGCTTTACGTATTTATCCTGCTAAGAAATGAAAAAGGTATTATTTATAGATCGTGATGGAACCTTGATTCAGGAACCAGCTGACGAGCAGATTGATTCTTTTGAAAAGTTGAAGTTTGTTCCTGGGATGTTCCGTAATTTGGGATTCATTTGCAGACAACTAGATTTTGAGGTGGTACTGGTTAGCAACCAGGATGGATTGGGAACATCGTCTTTTCCTGAGTGCACCTTTTGGCCCGTCCATAATTTCATTATTGAGACGTTAGAGGGAGAGGGGATTCACTTCGTTCGTCAGCATATTGATAACCATTTTCCGGAAGATAATCATCCGAATCGAAAACCGGGAATTGGCATGCTGTCACAATACTTGAATAATCCGGAGTATGACATGGCTGGAAGTTATGTCATAGGTGATAGGGAAACCGATGCAGTTCTTGCACAGAATTTAGGTTGTAAGGCTTTAATTCTGGGTAAAGATGGCATGAATTGGGATAAGATTGCAGAAATTATCTTTGCAGGTGAACGTGTCTTTAAGATGGAAAGAAACACCAGGGAAACTCAAGTCTCTATTGGGTTAAATCTGGATGGTTCTGGAAAATGTGACATCTCTACTGGGTTAGGTTTCTTTGATCACATGCTGGAACAGATAGGGAAACACGGAAATATAGATTTGACCATCCATGTGAAAGGAGATCTCTATGTAGATGAGCATCATACCATAGAAGACACCGGTATAACTTTAGGTGAATGCTTATTAAAGGCTTTAGGGGATAAACGAGGAATAGAACGATATGGGTATTGCCTTCCTATGGACGACTGTTTGTGTCAAGTTTCCTTGGATTTCGGAGGACGTCCATGGCTTTTATGGGATGCTGAGTTTCATCGTGAAAAGATAGGTGAGATGCCTACGGAGATGTTCTTCCATTTCTTTAAAAGCCTGAGCGATGCTGCAAAAATGAATTTGAATATAAAGGCTGAAGGCACGAATGAACACCATAAAATAGAAGGTATCTTTAAAGCCTTTGCCAGGGCCTTGAAAATGGCAGTCAAGAGAGACATTTACCATTTCCAGTTGCCATCAAGTAAGGGAGTCCTTTAAAGGGCTCCCTTATTTTGATTTATAGATTCTTACATTCTTCTATCCACATGGCACTGGTGGCATCACTTGGCATTCTCCAGTCTCCTCGTGGACTGAGTGTGACACTACCAACCTTTGGACCGTCGGGTAGACAACTGCGTTTGAATTGTTGACTAAAGAATCTCCAGCAGAAGGTTCGAAGCCATTTCTTCAATGTGTCATCATCATATTTTCCCTGGAACGCTTTTTGTGCCAAGAAGAAAATCTTGGAAGGACGGAACCCAAACCTCATGAAATGGTAGATGAAGAAATCGTGAAGTTCATACGGCCCTACATTATCCTCGGTCTTTTGAGCTATCTTTCCATCTTCAGTAGGAGGAAGAAGTTCTGGACTGATAGGAGTATCCACAATATCCATTAAGCAGATGCGTTCTTCTTCATCAGCTTCATGAGTAGCTACCCAACTTACCAGATGCTTGACCAAAGTCTTTGGGATAGAGGCATTTACACCATACATGCTCATGTGGTCACCATTATAAGTAGCCCATCCTAATGCTAACTCAGAAAGGTCTCCGGTTCCCACTACCAACCCATTGATTTGATTAGCTACATCCATCAGAATTTGAGTGCGTTCTCTGGCTTGTCCGTTTTCATAGGTGATGTCATGCACATTGATGTCATGCTCTATATCCTTGAAATGCTGGATGACCGAAGCTCCGATAGGAATTTCACGAATGGTGATTCCTAGACTGCGCATTAAAGTTAAGGCATTGTTGTAGGTGCGGTCTGTAGTTCCGAAACCTGGCATTGTAATACCTACAATACCTTTTCTGCTCAAACCCAGTTTGTCGAATGTTTTAACTGTAACAAGCAATGCCAATGTGGAATCTAGTCCTCCGGAAATACCGATGACAGCAGATTTAGCATTGATATGATGTACTCGTTGTGCAAGTCCTTCCACCTGGATATTAAAGATTTCCTCGCATCTTTCGTCCAGTTTGTTTCCTGTAGGGACGAAAGGATGAGCATCAATGTCACGGGACAATTGCAATAATTCTGGTGGAATGACAGATTCAGATTGAGCCATGATATATTCCTCCTTGTTCGTGCAGTTCCGAACATTATCTCCGAAAGTGGTGTTGATTCTTCTTTCAGTACGAAGTCTCTCCACATCTATTTCGCTAATAATCAGCTGCTCGTTCAAGGAGAAACGCTCGCTTTTTGCCAGTAGCTTACCATTCTCATAAATCAGTCCATTCCCTGCAAAAACTAAATCGGTAGTGGATTCACCGAAACCAGCACTACTATAGACATATCCAGTAATGCATCGGGCAGACTGCTGTGAAAGGAGGGTGTTCAGGTAATTGTTCTTACCGATACTCTCATTGGAGGCAGAAAGGTTAAAGATGATTTCTGCTCCGTTCAGTGCCAGAGATGAGCTTGGAGGGATAGGAGCCCAGACATCTTCACAAATCTCTATGGCAAAATTACATTGCGGAGTATGGATAATCTGCTTAGAAGATACAAGGACACGCTGACCGCAATACCTTACCTCTGATGGAACGTGATTTAAACCGGAGGTAAACCAACGCTTCTCATAAAACTCCTTATAATTAGGGAGATAAGTTTTAGGCACTATGGCTAGAATTTTTCCTTTCTGCAAGACTAAAGCACAGTTCAGCAGGGTGCCGTTGAACGGCAGAGGAATGCCTACTATGGCTATAATATCCAGTGAACGTGTAGTGGTAAGCAGCTGCATGACAGCATTTTCACATTCTTCTAAGAGTAGTTCTTGCTGAAAAAGATCTGCACAAGTGTAACCCGTTATACAAAGTTCAGGGAAGCAGATAATTTCCACTCCTTTACCCGATGCCTGCAGGGTAAGGCTTTCAATTTGTTGTACATTATAATAGCAATCAGCAATCTTCAAGGATGGAATAGCTGTTGCCACTTTTACAAATCCGTGATTCATGTCTTTTTGGTTGTTTGTACAAAGATACTTTGATTTTGTAAAATAATCAATATTTTTCCACGATAAATGAAATAATCCTGGAATTATTTGTTCTAATGGAAAAGTTAAACTATCTTTGAGATGTTATAATTATCTAACTTAAATTCTGTAAATATGAAAAAGAAATTTATTTGTACAGTCTGTGGATATATTCATGAAGGCACAGAACCTCCTCAGAAATGCCCTATGTGTGGGGTTCCTGCTTCTAAGTTCACTGAACTGGTAGAAGATGGAGCCTTGAACATGGTAACGGAGCATACCCTGGGTATTGCAAAAGATTATGAGGTAGACGAGGAAATGATAAAAGACTTGAATGCACATTGGACAGGTGAGTGTTCAGAAGTAGGTATGTATCTGGCTATGAGCCGTCAGGCAGACCGTGAGGGCTATCCAGAAATAGCTGAAGCTTTCAAGCGTTATGCATGGGAAGAGGCAGAGCATGCTTCCAGGTTTGCTGAACTTCTGGGTGACGTGGTTTGGGATACGAAAACCAACCTGGAAAAGCGTATGAATGCTGAGGCTGGAGCATGTGAGGATAAGTTCCGTATAGCAAAGAAAGCGAAAGCCATGGGTTGGGATGCTATTCATGATACGGTGCATGAAATGGCTAAGGATGAGGCTCGTCATGGACGGGGGTTCGAAGGACTTTATAAGCGTTATTTCAAGAAATAGTCAAAGAGAAGGGAAACCTGATAAAATAGGTTTCCCTTTTTATTTTTCCTTAAAATTTGGCTATCCGGAAAACTTGCCTTATATTTGCACACACAAATTAGGGCGCTTTCATCTAGCGGTTAGGATACCGGCCTCTCACGCCGGGTACACGGGTTCGAGTCCCGTAGGCGCTACCATATAAAAGATGGCTTCAGGGCCATCTTTTTTCGTGTGTATCCGTACTGCTTATTTGATAGAATGCGAAGAAGAATTTCTTCCCTCTTTTTCTGGATAGAAATTTCTCCTTAACTAGGGAAAATTTTTTCTCTAACTGGGGAAATATTTTTCTCCTTCGGGAGAATAAATTTTTGCTCTCTAACTGAGGATATTCAGAGAGGGTAGAAGCATGAAATAAAAAGAGAGCCATTTGTAAATATGCAAATGGCTCTCTTCCTTTTATGATTACGTTTTCACTCAAAGTTGAAGATCTGGCTAAAGCCAGTCATGTCGAACACATGCTTAACCAATGGTTGAAGATTTTTGATAATCAACTTTCCATTTTTAGCTGTGACATCCTTGTGCATGGATAAGAAGACACGCAAACCGGAACTGCTGATGTAATTCATCTCAGTGCAATCCAGAATAACAAATTGCCCCTCTTGGATATCCAGGCTGTTTACGTTTTCCTGTAGATCATTCAAGTGCAGTGCATCCAGTGGTCCATCAATGTAAATAGTTATTGGCTCCATAATATATTATTTTATTTTCTTAGTCATTTTCAGGATGTTATTATCACCTTTTCTCTCGTATTCCACCAAATCCATCAGCTGACGGATAAGGAAGATTCCCAGTCCTCCTATTTCTCTTTCAGTAGCAGGTAAGGTTACATCTGCTTCGGGTGCTTCCAGCGGATTAAATGCTATTCCCTTATCCTTCAAGGTAAAGCTGAGGCTCTTCTCATCTTCTTTCTTTACTTTCAGTTCTATGGTTCCCTGGGAATGGGGATAAGCATATAAAATGATGTTGGTCAACGCTTCTTCCAAGGCTAGGTTCATATTAAATACCACTTCTTTAGGGAGCTCCAGCTCTTTCTGAAGTTCTTCTGTTAAATCGAACATTTTCTGCAGTTCGGTCAACTGGTTGTTCAATATGATTATTTTCTCTTGAAACATGTGTTTTCTATAGATTAGCACTACAAAAATACAAAAAGGAAATACAATATCTAAGTTTTTGAGTCATTTTTTTTGCTAAGTCGCAAAATATGGCGATTTTTGCATTATATTATGTCCATATGAGTAGATTCAAAACCCCTAATCGATCGTTTTCCACTCGTTTGAGTTTATGGTTTACAGGATGCTCCGCAGCTATTCTGCTAGCCTCTATGGGGATAAGCCTCTATTTCGTATATCATAAGATGAAAAAAGATGAGGTAGAGCTGGCTCAGCATTCGCTCCAAGTCTATGTGGATGAAATCTCTAATACGTTCAAGATTGCGGAAGTGGTAGCTCAGAATGCCTCTTCTTCCATGCATTTTTTCCTGGAATATCCAGATTCCATGCTCAACATGCTCCGTCCTGTCTTGGATAAGAACGAGGACATTTACGGGGTGGCATTTTCAGTGGATACTGCTTACTATGAGAATAAGGTGATAGCTCCTTATTTGCATCGCACCAAGAAGGAGGGGGAATATGAGTTGACTAACATTTCGGAGTTTTGGTTGGAGGATTGGTTCCGAGAGGCTAAGCATTCAGGGAAAAGCTTTTGGACAAAGCCTTATGTGGGACGTATGGCTCAGAAACCCATGACGGATTATTGTATTCCGGTGTTTGATTCTTCGGGCAAGTTTGCGGGGGTGTTTGGTGTGGATGTGACGTTGGAATGGATTTCTCAACTGATTAGTCGTCAGAAGATTTCCGGAAATTCCTACATTCGTATAGTGGATTCTGATGGGAAAGAGGTCATTTCTCATGGTTATCCCTTGAGCGATGAGGATTCTTATACGTTCACTGCTCCTATAGAAAACGTGGGTTGGGTCATGACCATTTGTTCTTCTGAAAAGGAAATCAGTAAGCCCATCCGTTTGCTGAGGGATTTGCTTCTTCTGTTGTTCATCTTTGGTCTTACTGCTTTACTTTTGGCTACACGAGTTATCGTAGGCAAATTGGCTAAGCCCGTCGTCCGTTTTGCTAATGCAGCAGATGAGATTTCGAATGGAAACTTCAACACGGAACTTCCAGAGGTGAAAACAGACGATGAACTGAAACTCTTGCGAGATTCCTTGGATAACATGCAGCATGAGCTGTCTTCTTTTATTACTGATTTGAAAGTTACCACGGAAAACCAGACCCGACTGGAAAATGAGCTGCACATTGCTCGTACTATTCAAATGAACATGCTTCCTAAGGAGTTCCCGGATTACCTTTATGCTAAATTGAATCCTGCAAAAGAAGTAGGAGGTGATTTATATAATTTCCTGATTAGAAGCGATAAACTGTTCTTCATTATAGGAGATGTGTCAGGAAAGGGTATTCCTGCCAGTTTAATTATGGCAGTTACCAGTAAACTGTTCAGAAATAGAGCTTACCATATTGACAGCCCTGGAAGGATAGCTATGTCACTGAATCATTCTTTGTCGGAAAATAATCCGCAGAACTTCTTTGTGACATTTTTCGTAGGGGTGCTGGATTTGAAATCTGGTTTGCTGACCTACTGCAATGCGGGGCATAATCCTCCTATCTTATTCCATGAATCAAGGATTGAGTTCATGGATGTCAAGGTAAATCTGGCTGCTGGTATTATCAACAGTGCTGAGTATGAGGAATCTTCTATCCAATTGAACGGTGGTGATAAGATTCTGATGTTTACCGATGGGGTAACCGAGGCAAAAAATAAATCAGGTGAATTCTATTCAGAAAGTAGACTGCTTGAACTAGCTCAGAATAATTCATTTTGCGATTCTAAAGGACTGGTAGAGAGGATAGTAGATGACGTCTCTGCATTCTCAGTGGGGATGGAGCAGAATGATGATCTGACGTTGTTCAGCTTTACATACAAGTCAAGGGACGATAATAAATCTTAAACTATTTACATAATATGGCATTCATTTCTACAAACAACATCAAGGGTGACATTTTTGGAGGCGTTACAGCTGGTATTGTAGCTTTGCCTCTTGCCCTCGCGTTTGGTATTCAAGCTTTTGGAGGTATCAATGATCCTGCAGCTAGTTCCATGGGAGCTCTGGCAGGTCTGGTTGGTGCCACCATGCTAGGTTTCTTTGCTTCCTTATTTGGAGGTACTCATTCCCAGATTAGCGGCCCTACAGGCCCTATGACTGTAATTTCTGCCAGTCTGATTAGTGGAGTTTGGGCTTCTTCTCAAGGAAGTTTTGCTGCAGTCTTAATCAGCATGTCATTGGCTGGTATTTTCTGTGGCCTTTTCCAGATTCTTTTCGGTGTAATAAAGTTAGGTAAATACGTACGTTATATTCCTTATCCAGTTCTCTCAGGCTTTATGAGTGGTATTGGTGTAATCATTATTCTCCAACAGATATACCCTTTGATAGGTCTAAAATCTCCAGTTCTGGTGGTAGATATGATAACTAAATATCCAGAGATGGCATCAGAAGGGTTGGTTTGGCAAGCATTGGTTCTGGGTATTTGTTCTATTCTGATTATCGAACTGTTCCCTAAGATTACCAAAAAAATACCTGCCACTTTGGTAGCTTTGATAGTTATGACAGTAGTTTCACTGTTCATGAACATTGACACCAAGCTGACTATCGGTGAAATTCCAGCAGGTCTTCCAATGCCGTTTTTTGCTAAAGAAGGAATTAGTTTAGCTGGTATTAATTGGGTACCCCTAATTGAAGCTGCAATTGTCCCTGGTTTAACCTTGGCAGGTTTAGGTGCTATTGACACTTTGTTGACCTCTGTGGTTGCAGACAATATAACGAAAACGAAGCACAACAGTAATCAGGAGTTGATAGGACAAGGTATAGGTAATGCCATTGCTGGTCTTTTCTGTGGAATTGCTGGAGCAGGTGCCACTATGCGTACCGTGGTGAATGTGAAATCTGGTGGTCGTACTCAGATAAGTGGAATGGTTCATGCTCTTTTCTTACTTGCTATTTTGCTGGGGTTAGGTTCATTAGTAAAATATGTGCCTTTAGCAGTTTTGGCAGGTATTCTGATAACAGTAGGATGGGGCATCATCGATTTTAAAGGTTTCCGTGATCTTTACAAAATACCAAGATCCGATGCATTTGTACTTATCGTAGTCTTCATTATCACGGTATTTGTAGACTTGTTGACAGCTGTAGGACTCGGTATGGTTATTGCATGTGTCTTCTTTATGAAGCGTGCTGGAGATTTGATAGAGAGCTCATATACTGCCTCTGCAATGGATTCTACCGACGTGAATAATCCATGGAACGATGAAGGTGGAATTCCTGAGGACATAAAGAAAAAGATTTATATCTGTCATGTAGATGGACCAATCTTCTTCGGTTCTGTAACAGGTTTCAACTTGTTGATGGAAAGTGTTCCTAAGCACAGAAAATTGGTTATCATCCGTATGCGTCGGGTTAGTTATATGGATCAATCTGGTGTATATGCCATGGAAACTGCAATCCAGGATTTGCAAGCAAAAGGGGTGAATGTACTTATGACTATCATTAAGCCTCAACCTAAACGTTTATTGACCAAGATGAATGTAATACCAAATTTGGTTCCAGAAGATCATATATTTGAGACTTTTGAAGATTGTACAGAGTATTTGAAAAAATTAGAGTTGTGATGACAATGATAAAAGAAAGGGGCCACGAAAATCGAGGCCCCTTTCTTTTATTGATAGAACAGAATTAACTATATAAAAATCTCTTGATACTCTTTTTAGGAGTCTTTTCAAACTCTTCTTTCTGAATTTCAATACCTGACAGTTGCTCATAATTTGCTACAAGAGTATTCAATAACTTTCGGTTATTTTCCATTATTTCTTGCAACTTTTCGTCCGTCAGATTTTCTTTATTGACTAAATCTTGATCTGGATAGACAAGACCAAAGAACTTTTCACCTCGTTGAACTACTAAACATTCAGCAACATAAGGAAGAGTATTCAATTTATCTTCTATTTCTTCTGGATAAACATTTTGTCCAGATGCACTAAGCAGCATGTTTTTGCATCTACCTTTTATGGTAAGATTACCTTTAGCATCAATAGTACCCAGGTCTCCTGTATGATACCATCCATCACGCATAACTTGGGCTGTAGCTTCGGGATTCTTATAATAACCTAACATCACATTAGGTCCCTTAGCTAAAATTTCTCCTACAAAACGTTCTGGGTCTTTGCTATCAATCTTCAGTTCCATATTCAAAGCTGCTTTACCACAGCTATATGGCTTGAATCTTGACCAGTCTTCATAGGCTAGGATAGGAGCAGTTTCTGTAGTTCCATATCCTACGGTATAAGGGAAATGGACATCGTGTAAAAACTTCTCAATCTCTTGATTGAAAGCAGCTCCTCCAATAATAACTTCACGGAAATTATTACCAAAAGCATCTTTTATTTGCTGACAAATCTGAGCTTTGATTCTACCACCCAGATATGGTGCTTTCATTAATAATTTTACAGTATTATTGATTTTAGGGAATACAGCTTTTCTCATCACCTTTTCAATGATCAGAGGAACTGATATTACTATAACTGGTTTTATTTCTTGGAATGCTTTGAAAATGATTTTCGGACTTGGAATACGTGTTAGGAAGAAAATATGCGCTCCTTCAGTCATTTCATAAACAAACTCGAAAGCCATACCATACATATGTGCCATAGGTAGGATGGAAATCACTCTTTCACCACGTATATTAGGAATTGCTTTCCGTGCAAAAATAATATTGGAAACGATAGCACGATAAGGTATCATGACTCCTTTCGGATTTCCAGTGCTTCCTGAAGTGTAGTTAATCATAGCTAAGGCATCTGGACCATCTTCAGGTACGTAATGCACATGCTCAGGACGGAAATACTTAGGGAACTTGGAACCGAACATAAAGTTCAAGTTTTCTCGTGCATTATAAAGTTTTTCTTTTCTGCAAATGAAAAGTTGATAATCTTGAATATTGATTATGCCTTCCAAGTGTGGCATAGCATCAGGATCTAACAATGGGAAGACTTGATCACCGGCAAAAAGTAATTTTGCATCGGAATGATTGACCAAAGAATGAACGTTTTCCGGTTTAAATTCATGAAGGATTGGAACTGCTATTGCTCCATATGTTAAGATTGCGAAGAAGGCTGCACCCCAGTTTGCACAGTTACGGCCAAATAACGCAATTTTATCTCCTTTTACCACACCACTATTCTCAAAGAGAATATGCAGTTTTTCTATTTTTCTTGCCAAATCTTTATATTGTAGAGTGGCTCCCTCATAATCAGTAAACGCATCTAAATCCCAATTCTTTTTGATGCTTTCTTCAATGAGGGGTATAAAGCTAGGTAGTTGTTCAGTCATTGCACACTTTTTGAAATTCTGAGCAAAAGTATAAAAAAAGGAAATATCAAACAAACAAAAAGAACTAAATATTCGTTTTACTTGCTTATTTAGCCTTTAGAATAGTCTCTTTCTCCAAAAATCTTGCTTCCTACTCGTATTAAAGTGCTTCCTTCTTCTAATGCAATAGGGTAATCATGACTCATACCCATAGAAAGCTCCGTGAATGAAGTTAGATTCGTGCATGATGCTTTCATTTCAACAAAGAACTCATGGACAGTACGGAATTCCCTTCTCACTTGTTCCATGTTATCAGTGTTGGTTGCCATACACATTAGACCAGAAATTTGCACATTTGGATATTCTGACCAGTCTTGAGTGGTTAAGAGATTCCTACATTCCTCAATAGTAAAACCGAATTTTGTTTCTTCTTCAGCTATGTGTAATTGAATTAAGATAGGAATTATTCTTCCCACTTTTTTAGCCTGTTTGTCTATTTCCTGCAGAAGTTTTATTGAATCTACTGAATGAATTAATTTAATATAAGGAGCAATGTATTTGACTTTATTGGTTTGCAAATGCCCAATGAAATGCCATTCAATGTCTTTTGGCAAAAGTTCTACTTTTTGCTGAAGTTCCTGTACATGGCTTTCACCAAAGATTCTTTGTCCAGCTTCATATGCTTCTTCTATCGCTTCTGCTGGGTGAAATTTGGATATAGCTACTAAACGGACTCCCTGAGGAAGTCCGTTATTTATTCTTTTAATTTCTTCTTGAATTTGTGACATCTTATTATTTTTGTTCTCCAGCAGCTTGGAATTCAGGCTTTTCATTTTTTACCTTGTATGGATAAACGTCCATAATAGCAGTTTCAGCCATGCTAGCTATATAGTAATCCATCATTGTATTTTTCAAACCATCTTCAAGTTTCTTAACTGCATCTTTAAGATTTGCTGCTTGAACAAGGAAATTATTTGCGGTCTTTTTTTCTTTCCCAGATTTTTCGTCTAATATAACAAAATAGACTTTACTCTTAAACCATCGGTCAGCTGTTTCTTCATCACAGAAAAAGAGTTCATTGTATTTCGCTCTTTTGATATCACTTACTTCAAAACTCCCGGTAATAAATGGGGTCATTTCTTCTATGATGCGTGCCTCTGCTTCAGTAAAACTTAGCGCATCTACCAAGTATAATTCTGGTACTTTTTTCACTGCAGCTGTATTTTCTACAGGCTTTTCGTATATAACTTTACATTCGAACCAATTCATCTTTTTTATACTTATTTTTTTATTTGTCCTGCAAACTTACTAAATTAATCCGATATAGAATACATGTTATTTTGTTTAATTTAATTTGTACCTTTCAAATTTGTGTAGTTTGTGTTAAACCCTTAAATTTGCACCTTAAATAAAATTAGGAACAAATACAATTATATATGCCTAAAATATCGGTTCGGGGCGAAGCAATGCCCGCTTCTCCAATTAGAAAATTAGCTCCGTTGGCATACGAAGCAAAAGATCGTGGTATACATGTTTATCACTTAAATATAGGTCAGCCAGACCTACCAACCCCCCAAGTAGCTTTGGATGCGATTCATAATATAGATCGTAAAATATTAGAGTATTCTCCCTCTCAAGGTTATTTGAGTCTTAGGAAAAAGTTGGTAAATTACTATAAAAAGTATGATATCAATGTAACCTCCGATGACATAATAATTACCACAGGTGGTTCAGAAGCTGTATTGTTTGCTTTTCTTGCTTGTTTAAATCCAGGTGATGAGATTATTGTACCAGAGCCTGCTTATGCTAACTATATGGCATTTGCTATTTCTGCTGGTGCCGTAATTCGTACCATAGCAACTACCATTGATGAGGGTTTCTCTTTGCCAAAAGTAGAAAAGTTTGAAGAACTGATTAATGAGCGCACAAGAGCCATCTTAATTTGTAACCCAAACAATCCTACTGGTTATCTTTATACACGCAGAGAGATGAATCAGATTCGTGATTTGGTAAAGAAATATGATTTGTACCTGTTCTCAGATGAGGTTTATCGTGAATTTATCTATACTGGTTCACCCTATATTTCAGCTTGCCATTTAGAAGGGATTCAGCAGAATGTGGTATTAATCGATTCTGTTTCTAAACGGTATAGTGAATGTGGAATTAGAATAGGTGCGTTAGTGACGAAAAACGAAGAAGTCCGTAAGGCAGTGATGAAATTCTGTCAAGCACGTTTAAGTCCTCCTTTGATAGGGCAGATAGTTGCAGAGGCATCTATAGACACCCCTGAAGAGTATTTGCGTGAGACTTATGACGAATACGTGGAACGTAGAAAGTGCTTAATAGATGGACTGAATCGTATCCCAGGTGTTTATTCTCCAATTCCGATGGGAGCCTTTTACACTGTAGCTAAACTTCCAGTAGATGATAGTGAGAAATTCTGTGCTTGGTGTTTGAGTGAATTCAATTATGAAGGTGAAACTGTTATGCTGGCACCTGCAAGTGGTTTTTACACTACACCAGGTTCTGGTCATAACGAAGTCAGAATAGCTTATGTCTTAAATAAAGAAGATTTAGTTCGTGCTCTTTTTGTTTTACGTAAAGCATTAGAAGTATATCCAGGTAGGACAGAATGAATTTCCCTCTCTTCATAGCCCAAAGAATTTTTGCTAGCAGGACAAACCAGAAACAGGTTTCTCGTCCTGCTATTACTATTGCTACTATCGGTATGGCAATAGGAATGGCTGTGATGATTGTTGCAATATGTGTAGTTCTTGGTTTTAAGGATGAAATTAGAAGTAAACTTTTTGGTTTTGGTTCCCATATTCAGGTTATGAATATGGAGCAGACCAATTCCTTTGAAAGTTTTCCTATCGTTGGAGATGATAGTGTCATGAATGTAGTAAAATCTCTACCTGATATCTCTCATGTTCAACGTTACATTACTAAACCATGTCTTTTAAAGACAGAAGGTGAATTCAGGGGAGTAGCCCTTAAAGGTGTAGGTCCTGAATATGATTATTCTTTTTTGAAAGCTCATCTTGTTGAAGGTGAAATTCCTGTTTTTTCTGATAAAGAAGTAAGTAATAAGATTTTGATTTCAGAATCTATAGCAAATGATCTTAAAATTAAAGTAGGAGATAAGATCTATTGCTATTTTATGGGTAATTCAATCCGTGCTCGTAGATATGTCATTGCTGGTATTTATTGTACTCATTTAATGGAATTTGATAACAATTTTATATTTGCCGATTTATCAGCACTCGTAAAATTGAATGGATGGGAGAAAGATCAAGTTAGTGGTCTTGAGATTTCTGTTGGTGATTATGATTCTATAACTGAAGATTTCATAAACGTAGTACACAAGATAAATGGTCAAATAGATCGTTATGGTGATTCTTATTTCGTTTGTACAATAGAACAACTTTACCCTTCTTTGTTTGCATGGCTTGGTTTGCTGGACATGAATGTGTGGGTTATCCTCATTCTGATGCTTGCAGTTGCTGGTTTTACCATGATTAGTGGATTACTTATCATTATTCTTGAGAGAACGAATATGATTGGAGTCTTAAAGGCATTAGGGGCTACGAATAAGTCTATTCGTCACATTTTTCTATATTTTGCTATTTTCATTATAGGGAAGGGACTGATTTATGGAAATATATTAGGATTGGGACTTTGCCTTTTACAAAAGTATTTCTCTATAATCCATTTAGATGCTCAATCCTATTATGTGGATACGGTACCTATTTTGATTAATCCTCTTACTATTGTTCTGTTGAATCTTGTTACCTTGATTATATCAGTATTGGTTCTTGTTATTCCTAGTTTCTTAGTATCTCACATTCATCCTGCTAGGTCAATTCGCTTTGAGTAAGACTATCAAGAGATAAAAAATCCTAGACTTAAAGCCTAGGATTTATCAATTATGATTTAAATTCTTCTGACGAATATCCTTTAGGAAGTTCCCTGCAATTATAAGTAGATGCCATGATTTCACCGTATGCACCTGCAGATCGTATAGCTAGATAATCTCCTCTGTGGCATTTATTAAGTTCAAAATCTTTCACAAAGACATCACTTGATTCACAGATAGGACCTACTACATCATACTTCTCTTTCGGTTCATTGCTGGAAAGATTTTCTACTAGATGAAAAGCCCCATATAAAGCAGGACGAATTAAATCTGTCATTCCAGCATCTACTATGCAGAATTGTTTTTGAATTCCCTTTTTGATAAACAGAGTCTTAGTAATTAAATTACCACATTGTCCTACAACAGCTCTACCTAATTCAAAGTGGAGACATTGTCCTTTTCTAAGGATAAGATTCTCTGCATAGGTTTTAAAGAAATCTGTAAAGTTGGGTATCGGATTCTCATCAGGTTTTAAATAATCTATGCCTAATCCTCCACCTACGTTGATATGCTTTACAGTAATGTTCTCAGCTTCTAATCTGTTTTGCAGTTCATTGATTCTTTTGCTTAAAGCAATGAAATCATCCATCTCTAGAATTTGGGAACCGATGTGGAAATGTAGACCTATAAATTCTACATTCTTCATCTCTGCTGCTTTTGACACTACAAATTCCATATCCTCCATAGCTATACCGAATTTGTTTTCAGCTAGCCCTGTAGTGATATTGGCATGAGTATGTGCCCCTACATCCGGATTAATTCTAAAGCATATTTTTGCGACTTTGTTTTTTACTGCAGCCAACTCATTAATAATTTCTAGTTCAGGAATGCTTTCTACATTGAAGCAGAAGATATCATTTTCTAAACCTAGATTAATTTCCCAGTCGCTTTTTCCTACACCTGCAAAAACAATTTTATCTGATGGGAAGCCAGCTTTTATCGCAGCACTGATTTCTCCACCACTTACACAATCTGCACCCAGTCCACTTTTGCTAATAAGATCCAGTATCAATGGATTGGCATTAGCTTTGATAGCGTAGTGCACATAGTAATTAGGATATTTATCTATTTCCTTCTTTATGACGTCAAGCGTCTGTTGCAACAGCTTTACATCGTAATAGTAGAATGGTGTTTTTATATCCTTAAATTTCTCGATAGGTATTTGTATTTTCATAAAATGGGTTTATTTCTTTTTAAATAAAGTGTCGGTTAAAGCTTGTAAAGCGCGCTTCTTATCTTCTTTCTTTACTAAAAATGAAATATTGTAGTTGCTGCCTCCGTAGGAAATCATACGTACAGGTATATTCTTCATGGCTTCTGTAGCAAGTGTCTCAAAACCCACATTATCCCAAGTGAGGTCACCTACTACACATATAATACACATGTCGTAATCTACGGTTACTGTTCCATATTTTTTCAGCTCGTTTAATATGTCATTCAGATGTTTCGTGTTGTCTATACTCATAGAGACACCCACTTCTGAAGTAGAAACCATATCAATACTAGTTTGATACTGTTCGAAAATGTCGAAAACTTTGCTGAGGAAACCGTGAGCTAGAAGCATTCTGCTGCTCTTTATCTTTATAGCTGTGATGTTATCCTTAGCAGCTACTGCCTTTATTTTTCCTCTTTCGGTTTCATTGCTTATCGTGGTTCCAGGAGCTGTAGGTTCCATGGTGTTTAGTAACCGGACTGGTATTCCTGCGTATTTAGCTGGTTGAACGCATGTAGGATGTAAAATCTTTGCTCCAAAATAAGCCAGCTCAGCAGCTTCTTCAAAATGAAGTTGACGTACAGGTTCGGTAAAATCTACGAACCTTGGGTCGTTGTTGTGCATTCCATCAATGTCGGTCCAAATCTGTATTTCTTCAGCTAGGACAGCAGCACCGATGAGAGAAGCAGTATAATCAGAACCACCTCTTTCCAGATTATCTATTTCACCATATGCGTTACGGCAGATGAATCCTTGAGTGATATAGATGTCGGCATCTGGATTAGCCTCAAGCAACTTTTTAAGTTCTTTTCTGATGAACACTGGGTCTGGCTCTGAATTCTTATCTGTACGCATGAATTGCAGTGCATCAAGAAGTACCACGTTTACCCCTTGCTCTTTGAGGTAGTTTGTCATCATGTTGGTGCTAATAATTTCACCCTGAGCCAGGATTACCCTTTCCTCATACATGGTGAACAAATCCTTAGAGAAACCATGCAGATACTCTATTTCCTCTCTTAAGAAATCCTTTGTGATATTCTTATATTCTTCAGTATCATATAGTTCCTCTACGTGCTTTCTATATTTGTTTGCAAGTTGGTTTATAATCTCGTTCGCACCATCTGCGTTCTTCTTATAGAAGTAATCAGAAATTTCAACCAATGTGTTTGTCGTTCCAGACATGGCTGACAGCACGACAATCTTCTTTTCTCCATCATTGATTAATTTTGCTACATCCTTCATTCTTTGAGCTGTACCGACGGATGTACCACCAAATTTCAATACTTTCATTGTTATATTTATATTTATATTCTTATTTTGTTTCCAACTCACTGATTTCTACCATATCAATCGGTCTATTGAATTCCTCAGTTATATCCTCTATATGCGTGTCTTTAATTTCAAATACTGTACCAGGGAATGAAGATATAAGGCTCAAGTTATGGGTAGAAATGATGACCGTAGATCCGTTTTCACTGATTTTATGGAGCAGTTCCAGAATGTTTTTGCTGGTTACGATATCCAAATTACCCGTAGGCTCATCAGCCAGAACCAGTTTAGGGTTGTTCAGAATAGCTCGTGCAATGCACACTCGTTGCTGCTCACCACCACTGAGTTGGTTTGGATATTTATCCCGTTTATCTTCTAGCCCTACCAGTTTAAGCACTTCCGTAATTCTATTTGATATTTCTTGTTTGTTTTTCCAGTCGGTGGCTTTCAAGACAAAATCCAGATTCTTCTCCACAGTCCGGTCTCCCAGTAATTGGAAATCCTGGAAGACTATACCTATTTTTCTTCGGAGTTCCTGCAGTTTACTGTCTTTCATTTTTTTGTCCATCTGATAGGTTCCCAGCATTAAAGCTTCACCTTCCACGATGGGGAGCTCACCATACATCGTCTTGAGTAGGGTGGATTTACCAGTACCAACCCTGCCTGTAAGATAAATCAGACTACCTTCTTCTACCTGAAAATTTACATCTTGCAGAATGGTTTTGTCTGCTTGGTTTATTTTTACATTCTTATAGTCAACTACTAGTGCCATATCTCAATTAATGTTTATGCCAATTAGGGTCATGTCTTACTTGCAGCTCCTTAGCCAAATCTTCAATACGAAGTCCTTTGGCAGTGAGCAGAACGATGAGATGGTAGAGGAAATCACTACCTTCGTACACTAATCTTTCATTGGTTCCGTTGGTGGCTTCAATGACAGCTTCAAGGGCTTCTTCTCCCACTTTTTGTGCCATTCTGTTTATGCCATCCTTGAACAGGCTAGTGGTGTATGAACCCTCTGGCATTTCCTCATGCCTTTTCTCTATGAAATCCTGCAAGTAGGTCAGGAATAGGAGAGGATTAACCTCGTTCTTTTCATTCCAGCAAGTGTCGGCACCTGTGTGGCAGACAGGACCCACGGGATTCACCTGGATGAGCAACGTGTCCTTGTCGCAATCCAGTTTTACGTCTACAAGATTCAAGAAATTCCCACTGGTTTCTCCTTTGGTCCAAAGGGTGTTTCGGGTTCTGCTGAAGAAAGTAACCTTACCTGTTTCCACAGTTTTTTTGTAAGCCTCTTCATTCATAAAGCCCAGCATGAGCACCTTTTGGCTTTTTGAATCTTGGATGATAGCAGGAACTAATCCATTCATCTTTTGAAAATCAATGCTTTCTACCGGTATATTAATCATAAACTATAACTATATTCTAATATTAATTCCTTCATTTTTCAAGTAGAGTTTCAACTCTGGAATCTGAATTACTCCAAAGTGAAAGACACTTGCTGCTAATGCCGCATCAGCTTTACCCAGGGTGAAAGCGTCGCGGAAATGCTCTTTCTTTCCTGCTCCTCCGGAAGCGATGACCGGGATGGACAGTAAGTCAGAAAGCTCTGCCAGGGCTTCATTGGCATATCCCGTTTTCACTCCATCGTGATTCATGGAGGTGAAAAGAATTTCCCCAGCACCCCGTTCGTTCACTTCTTTAGCCCAGTCGAAAAGGTTTCTATCCGTTTCTATTCTGCCTCCATTCACGTAGCATTTCCAAGTTCCATCCGTGAATTTGGCATCGATAGCTACCACGCACACTTGGGAGCCGAAACGGAATGCAATCTCATCCACGAACTCTGGTCTTCTTAGTGCAGCAGAATTAATGCTCACCTTGTCTGCTCCAGCAGAGAGCATGCGGTCTACATCTTCCAACTCATTAATTCCACCACCTACGGTAAATGGAATGTTGATGTTGGCAGCTACTCTTCCTACCAGCTCCGTGAATGTTTTCCTTCCTTCATGACTAGCTGTAATATCCAGATAGACCAGCTCATCAGCACCCATGTTACTGTATGCTTTTCCTAATTCCACTGGGTCACCGGCTTGCCGAAGATCCACGAAATTTGTGCCTTTTACAGTCTGTCCGTCTTTCACATCCAGACAAGGTATGATACGTTTTGCCAACATCAGTTTTTATGGGTTTTAATGTAATCCACTATTTCCTCTAAAGTTATCTTGTTCTCGTAGATAGCTTTACCGGTCACTACGGCATAAATGCCAGCCTTATCTAGTTCTTCTATATCCTTCATGGAACTCACTCCTCCACTGGCTATCAGTTTCAGGGTAGGGAAGTGCGTCATTATGTCTTTATACAGCTGGATGGAAGGCCCTTGCAGCATGCCATCTTTGGAGATGTCTGTGCAGAGTACATACTGAATTCCCTCTTTCACATAACTTTCCAAGAAAGGAATCAAAGCCTTCGTGCTTCCTTCTTTCCATCCGTTCACAGAGATGAAACCATCTTTCATATCTGCACCTAGGATGATGCGTTCAGCACCATATTTCTGAAGCCAGCTGATGAACAGGTCGGGTCTTTGAACAGCTATACTTCCTACGGTGACTTGTTTTGCCCCGTTTTGGAAAGCTGTGCTGATGTCTTCATCGGTTTTTATACCGCCTCCGAAATCTATTTCCAGTCCTGTTTCCGATGCAATCTCTTTCAGGGCTTTGATATTGACGATGTGCTTCGATTTTGCCCCATCCAAATCTACCACATGGATGTGCTCTATGCCAGCCTCTTCAAATTTCCGGGCTATTTCTACCACATTTTCACTATACACCTTTTTCTGGTCGTAGTCACCCTGGGAAAGCCTTACGCACTTTCCATCTATGATGTCTATGGCTGGAATAATTCTTATCATCGCTTACAGGTCTAGGAAGTTCTTTAAAATCTGTTCTCCTATGGACCCACTCTTTTCCGGGTGAAATTGTGTGGCATAGAAATTATCTTTCTGCAAGGAAGCACTGAACGGCTGAATGTATGCCGATTCAGCCACAGTCCACTGACAAACCGGCACATAAAAGCTATGAACAAAATACACAAAAGACTCATCGGGCAGTCCTTTGTATAAATCACCTTTCATGTGGGTCAGGGAATTCCATCCCATGTGAGGCACTTTGTCGGTGTGCCTGGTAGGATTGAACTTCTTCACATCCACGTCGAAAATGCCCAGACAATCCACATCCCCTTCTTCGGAGTGACTACACATGAGTTGCTGCCCTACACAGATACCCAGAACAGGTTGCTTCAGTTCACGGATTACTCTATCTAGTTGGTGCTCACGAATATAGGTCATGGTGGTTAAAGCATGACCTTGTCCGGGGAAAAGTATTTTGTCGGCTTTTGAAAACTGTTCGGCATCATCCGTAATAATGGGGTTGATACCTAAACGATTCAGTGCGTGGACTACGGAAAAGATGTTTCCTGCATTATACTTTACAATAGCAACCTGCATTCAGCTTAATTACCTTTTATTTGTTGATATGCCTTAACCCAGTCTGTGTCTAGAGAGAAGGGAGCCACACTGCCTTTTTCCTCTATATATGCCTGTGTGGTAGATGTATCAGGGTCATTGTAAAGAGGATTGTTCAGGGAAGCATCGATGTAAGCACGAGCTACCTTCAGCTTATCCTGACTGGCAGTTTTCTGCATCTGCATCATGTATGCCAGCACGAAACAATCCAGGTTGTAGGCTTGCTCATCCAGGAAACTAGTGGTGATAGACCGGTTGGTCTTAAATGCATAGTTCTTTATGTAGTTTAATGCAGTAAGTTCAAATTCATATTTCTTCAGTTCATACTCATTGGTATAGGGACTGTTTACCTTTTCTGTAGCCTTCTTCACTAGATAGTTATAAACTTCCTGAGCTTGCATTTGGCCGAAACCAACTGTCATAAGAGCCAACAAGAGTAATAATTTTTTCATTTCGTTTTTCTTTTGTTGTATAATATGGTGCAAATTTAAAACATTTTGCTAAACCATGCAAAGAATGAAGAGTTATTTGTTTCTTTTAAGAAACATATGTTTGGTGAAACAGCTTGGAAGTTCCTCTTTATAGTGGGTTACCATGATAAGGGTTTTACCCTTACGTTCTGCAAAGGTGTTGATTATTTCTTTCACCATGGCACGGTTTTCCAAGTCTAAACCGTGAAGTGGCTCGTCTAGTATAAGGAGTTCAGGGTCTTTCACGAATGCCCTAGCTAAAAGCACCAGACGCTGTTCTCCACTGGAAAGTTTTAGGAAAGTCCTGTCTCTGAGGTCTTTAATCCCGAAAATGTCCATCCAAAACTCACATGCAGCAAACTGACTGGGTTTAGGTTTCACGTAAAGCCCTACGGAATCATGAAGTCCACTAGCTACGATATCTATCGCAGGAAGATCTTTCAGGTAAGCCCTGTGCATTTCCGGAGAAACATACCCGATGTGCTTCTTGATGTCCCAGATGCTTTCTCCCGTACCTCGTTTCCTGCCAAAGAGCCGGATGTCACAAGCATAGCTTTGTGGATTATCTGCACACACCAAACTTAAAAGTGTACTTTTTCCAGAACCGTTATCTCCGGAAAGAGACCAGCGTTCTCCAGGGTAAACTTCCCAGTTTAAATCTTTCAGAATAGTTCTCTCTCCATACCGGATGGTAACGTTCCTAAAATCTAGAACAGGCAGTTCTTTTTTCTCTGTTTTTTCAGAAAATTCTGCCTCTACTTTGGGGAGATTTGAGCCTTCCTCTGAATAGGGGTAATTTAAGATGAGATTTTTCTTCTCAACAGGGAAAAAATATTTCTCCTTCTGGAGAGAAAATTTTTGGTAGTTAGCCAGTGTCTCTTTGGCATATATATGACGTCCCTTAACTTGCACTACATGAGTGATAGAATCGGGGAGGTCGTCACTCTTCGAAATTATGAGAATAAGAGTCAGTCCGATGAGCTCCGTCAGTTCCTTGAGAAGTTGCCTCAAGAGGTCACGAGTGGAAGCATCCAAACCGATGAAAGGATTGTCCATAATCAGGACTCTGGGGCCAGTGAGGAGAGTTTTGGTCAACTGAAATTTTCTTAATTCTCCACTGGAGAGTGTCACCAGTCTTTTATCCATCAAAGGCTTTAAGTGGAAGATGTCATAGATTTTTTCGATAATCTCTTCCGAGGGCGCCAGATGATTATTTTCGGCCTTTCTTCGTACATCTTCTAACAAATCTCCCACCAACGGACTGTCGTCTATATCGTGCTGATTCCAGCGTTGCTGGTAGTAATAAGTACCATCTGCTTCACCGTAAGAATCCCGGAAGGTGATGTACTTAATGTTCTCATATACATGCTTTTTCGTAGATGGAGAGAAATCGTATTCGGGCTCAGTGAGTAAGAGGGCATGCTTTCCTGTCAGCACATCTACCAACATGGATTTTCCTCCTCCGTTTGGCCCTACAATGGCTATTTGTTCGCCATCATTGATATCCAAATTTATAGGTTCCTCAAACCGGTAGTCCGGGTGACGAACCTTCCCATCTTTAATTGATATGATTTTTTGCATGTATGTTATTCCGTTTTTCTTTTTGAAACTTTGGAAGGATTCTTCTTCACATAATCAGCCCATGACTTAGCCGTAGAATCCGAGGTGGGTCTTCCCATTTGCAGATAGTGACAGTAGGCTGCAGCTAAGGCATCCGTAGCATCCAAGTGCGTTTCCATGTCTTTTTCACTGATTTGCAGAATACGTTGCAACATGCCAGAAACTTGCTCTTTCGCAGCAGAACCGTTACCAGTCAATGCCATCTTTATTTTAGTAGGGGCATATTCCGTAATAGGAACACTGTGGTGCACTGCAGCTGCAATAGCTACTCCCTGAGCTCGTCCCAGCTTCAGCATACTTTGCACATTCTTCCCGAAGAAAGGAGCCTCAATAGCCATTTCATCGGGTAGATAAGTTTCAATGATGCTCCATACCTTCTCAAAAATGTACCCCAATTTCTTGTACGTATCCTTTTCCCTGTGGAGGTCAATGACCCCCATAACCACCAGTGAAGCCTTGGTGCCTTCTACCTTTAAGACACCATAACCCATGTAGTTCGTTCCAGGGTCGATACCCAGAATTATTTTTTCTTTGACAGACTTCAGCATGAATTAAATAATTACTTCCATGAGGGTAGAAAAAGAGTGGATACGGTTCTGGAAAAGTTTCTCCAAATCGGCATTCAACTGATTCCCCTGATGTATAAGCCAGTGGTGAAGACGGGCTGTGCTCTCCACTTCAAACTGAAGGGAGAAACATTCCGTTTCCGGATCTTTATGAGACAGAATTCGGGAGAGGGTAGGCTTTTTCAAGTCACCTTGCTCTTTCGTAGCAGGTATGAACTGCTCACTGATGTAAATCACGAAGTTTCTGGCTTCGTTTACATCCATTTGGTATGTAGTATTGTAAATCAGCATATAAACTTTAATTTGGGTGCAAAGGTAGGAATAAAAGAACTTTAACCGTGATACGGATATTTTAATTTTTGTTAATGGAATGCTTGAGTGGAATGAATATGTACTATATTTGCAGAGCAATTGCGGTAGTAGCTCAGTTGGTAGAGCATCGGCTTCCCAAGCCGAGGGTCACGGGTTCGAGTCCCGCTTACCGCTCTTCTTTTAAAAAATTCGTCTTTTCCCTTTTTTTCTCCTGATTTCACCTTGATTTATTAGGTTCTTTTCTGAATTTTGCTTAAATTTGCTCGGAATTTGTGTAAATAAGGCATTCGAATGACATTAGTAATCGTTGGTATACTTTTAATTGGCTATTTTTTGATAGCTACAGAGCACTTGAATAAGCTGAATAAATCCTCAGTGGCCATGTTTTTGGGCGTTGTGGGTTGGATTCTTTATATATTCAACGGCCCTGAATATGTGCAGTCCATGCACGGTGCTGAATACTCAGCGTTTTTAAACGGTGCGATTTCTACTCAGGAGACGATTAAGGATTTTATTGCATCGCATATTTTCATGCAGTATGTAATGAGCGCGTGTCAGGTCATTCTCTTCATCATTGCCACTTCTGCCATTATCGAGGTTCTGGTAGCGAATGAAGTCTTTGATTTCTTGGCTGTCTGGTTGAGGACGAAGCACAGTAAGCAACTCCTGTGGACGGTGGCTCTGGTCACTTTCCTCTTATCAGCAGAGATAGACAACCTGACCACTGCTGTCATCATGGTGCTGGTTCTGCGAAAGCTGGTTCCGCAATCGAAACAACGGTTCTACTATTCTTGTGTCATTCTGATGGCAGCCAATGCAGGTGGTTGCTTTACAGCTATCGGTGATGTGACCAGCCTTATTCTTTGGACAAAGAATGCCATTACACCTTCTACATTCGCCTTAGATTTGGCTTTGCCGGCTCTAACTGCTTTAATTGTAACAACTTTCCTGGCTTCGCTGAAAGTTCCAGATTACTTGGATGTTCGTTCCTCTCTGGGCAAGTATGTAGGCGATGATTACATTCTTCCTACCTGGCAGAGATTCGTTCTCTTCGTGGTAGGTATAGGTGGACTTTGGGCTATTCCTACCTTGCATAGTGTAACCAAACTTCCTCCGTTCGTAGGAGCACTTTGTGTTATGTCGCTGCTTTGGGTATTAGTTCAGTTCTTTACCTGGAAGAGAATGGATGTGGTAAATCATTTGTCCAACTCCGGTTTCTCTGCCGATGTAAGAACTAGTGATGCCAGCCAGATTCTTTTCTTCATGGGTATTTACCTGGCAGTGGGTGTAGTGGCAGAGACGGGAGCCCTGCATATTTTTGCTAGCTGGTGTGATGCTAATATCCATAATACATATATCCTCACGGCATTCTTCGGACTGGTATCCAGTGTGCTGGATAATATCCCGTTGATAGTGGCTAGTACCAGTATGTATCCTGTTCTGGATGCTGCAGCTGTTACTGCTTCTGCCGATGCTTCTTACCTGCAGGATTTCGTGCAGAACGGAGCCTATTGGGAACTGCTGGCATTCTGTACGGCTATGGGTGGAACATTACTAACCATCGGTACGGTGGCAGGTTTCTCCGTAGCTTCTTTGGAACGCATCCCATTCCTAAGCTACATCAACCGCTTCAGTTGGATGGTGCTGATAGGCTGGATTTGTGGATTGCTGGTGTACTACATAGCAGATATGGCATTTTAATTGAAACAAATAAAAACTAATATAATATGGCAAAGGTTAAAAGTATAGGAATCTTGACTTCCGGAGGTGATGCCCCAGGAATGAACGCTGCTATCCGTGCAATTACTCGTAGTGCCCTGTGTGAAGGGTTCAAGGTTTGGGGTATTTATCGCGGTTACGATGGACTGATCAATGATGAGATTAAGCCTTTCACTTCTGAAAGTGTAAGTAATATCATTCAGCGTGGAGGAACCATTTTGAAATCGGCTCGTTCTAAGGCATTTACTACTCCTGAAGGAAGAAAGAAGGCCTATGAGAACATGAAATCTCATGAGATAGACGCTCTGATTGTAATAGGTGGAAACGGTTCTTTGACGGGTGCCCGAATCTTTGCAGAAGAGTATGATATGCCTTGCATTGGTCTGCCTGGTACCATCGACAACGATTTGTATGGAACAGACATCACCATCGGGTATGACACTACCTTAAATACCATCGTTCAGTGTGTGGATAAGATTCGTGACACAGCAAATTCTCATGAACGTATTTTCTTGGTAGAGGTGATGGGTCGTGATGCTGGTTTCTTGGCTCAGAACAGTGCCTTGGCATCCGGTGCAGAAGCTGCCATCATCCCAGAGGATAATACAGATGCCGACCAGCTGGAGCATTTCATCGGTCGTGGTATCCGTAAGAGCAAGAACTCCAGTATCGTCATCGTCAGTGAGAGCCCTAAGTGCGGTGCTTTGTACTATGCAGAGCGTGTAAAGAAGGAATATCCTCAGTACGATGTTCGTGTTTCCATCTTGGGTCACTTGCAGCGTGGAGGTTCTCCATCAGCTAGAGATAGAATACTTTCTAGCCGTCTAGGTGCAGGTGCCATCAATGCCATCCTGGATGGTCAGCGTAACGTCATGATAGGTATTCGGAACGACCAGATTGTGTATGTACCTTTCACGGATGCCATTAAGAAGTCAAAACCTATCAATAAGGATTTGATTACAGTTCTGGATGAATTGTCTATTTAAAAATTAAAAAGATATAAATGTCGGAAATTAACGGGCAAATATTGCAGATTATTGGTCCTGTAGTGGATGTGCATTTTGACATCGATGGGACTCCTGATTCAGTATTGCCAAATATAAACGAAGCTCTTCTTATCAAGCGTCCTAACGGAAAGGACTTGATAGTAGAGGTTCAGCAGCATATTGGAGAGAACACCGTGCGCTGTGTGGCCATGGACTCCACCGACGGTCTTCGTCGTGGTCTGGAGGTGGTTCCCACAGGGCAACCCATCACCATGCCTGTGGGCGATCAGGTTAAAGGTCGTTTGCTGAATGTAGTAGGTGAAACGGTGGATGGTATGAGGGAACTGGATAGGGCAGGCTCACTGCCTATTCATCGCGAGCCTCCAAAGTTTGAAGAGTTGAAGACTTCTCAGGAAGTGCTTTATACGGGTATCAAGGTCATCGATTTGCTGGAACCTTATTTGAAGGGTGGTAAGATTGGTTTGTTCGGTGGTGCAGGTGTGGGTAAAACCGTGCTTATCATGGAGCTGATCAATAACATTGCGAAAAAGCACAACGGTTTCTCTGTCTTCACGGGTGTGGGTGAACGTACTCGTGAGGGTAACGACTTGCTTCGTGAGATGATAGAAAGCGGGGTTATTCGTTATGGAGATGAATTTAAAAAAGGCATGGAGGAAGGTCGATGGGATTTGTCTAAGATCGATTATGATGAGGTGGCAAAATCTCAAGCTACATTGGTGTATGGTCAGATGTCGGAACCTCCTGGAGCACGTTCTTCTGTAGCTCTGTCAGGTTTGACTATAGCGGAATCCTTCCGAGATAGTGATGTGCTGGGAACATCAAAGGATATTCTATTGTTTATAGACAACATCTTCCGTTTCACACAAGCTGGTTCTGAGGTTTCTGCCTTACTGGGACGTATGCCTTCTGCCGTAGGTTATCAGCCTACACTTTCTACGGATATGGGTAAGATGCAGGAGCGTATTACTTCTACCAAGAAAGGTTCCATTACTTCTGTACAGGCAGTGTATGTTCCTGCAGACGACTTGACCGACCCTGCTCCAGCTACGACCTTCTCGCACCTGGATGCCACTACGGTATTGAGTCGTAAGATTACCGAGCTGGGTATTTATCCGGCAGTTGACCCCTTGGATTCTACCTCTCGTATTCTAGACCCTAATATTATAGGTGAGGAGCATTACAACTGTGCAGAGCGTGTAAAGCAGATTCTACAGCGCAACAAGGAACTTCAGGACATCATTTCCATCTTAGGTATGGATGAACTTTCCGATGAAGACCGTCTTACCGTAAATCGTGCCCGTCGTGTACAGCGTTTCTTGTCTCAGCCATTTACGGTGGCAGAGCAGTTTACGGGTGTTCCGGGTGTTATGGTGAATATAGAAGATACCATAAAAGGATTCAATATGATTCTGGATGGTGAGGTGGACTACCTCCCAGAACAGGCCTTTTTGAATGTAGGCACTATAGAGGATGCTATAGAAAAGGGTAAGAAACTGCTAGAACAGGCCAATAAAGCATAAGTCATGAAGCTGATTATTTACTCTCCGGAAAAGACCGTGTATGATGGTGAGGTGGAAATGGTGGAACTTCCAGGAGGAAAGGGCCGTTTTCAGGTGTTGAAAGACCATGATTCTCTGATTTCCACATTGGTAGCTGGAGATATACGCTATAGGGTAAATGGGGAAGAGATTCGCCAGCCTATCCTTTCAGGGTATGTTGAAGTGCATAATAATGTAATTTCAGCATGTGTATATCTTTAACTATTCTCTTTTTCATCTTGTATGAAATAATACTGACCTTATTTTACAACTGGGTGAAAAAGGAGTCGGCAGAGATGTCTACATGGGTTATTCTAGGTAGTAAGTTGTTGAAGTTCATTTTTGCTGTGGCAATTATTGTACTTGTACATTTGTTCACTGATGAACCGATAGTCCGGTTTGCCTTCATTGTGCTAGGCATTCTGATGGTGACCATCATCTATGAAACGGGCTATTTCATACTCAGTGGTAAAAAGAAGACGAAATGAGAAATAGAAAATCTGATAAGATCACATGGATTGTCTGTATGATGATGCTGGCAATATCCTTTCTGATACCTTCTTCAGCTAGAGCTTCTGGAGGTGAAGGGGGGAGTTTCGATGCATCAGAGATGATTTTTGGTCATATTGGTGATTCTTATGAATGGCATTTTACCAACATAGGGGAGAAGGCTATTGCTCTGCCTCTTCCTGTAATTCTCTATTCTCGTGAACGAGGGGAGTGGTTTCTCTTCAGTTCCAGTAGGATAATGGAGGGGGAAACCTATAACGGTTTCTATCTGTCAAAAGGAGAAAAATACAAGGGTAAACTGGTAGAACAGGATATAAATGGGGATGAGGTTCGTCCTTTAGATATTTCTTTAACAAAGAATGCTTGTGCCCTTTTAATCAACAGTTTATTATTGATACTCCTGGTTCTTTGGTGCGCCCGGTGGTATAAAGAGAAAGACCAGACTTCCGATGCTCCTAGAGGTTTTGTGGGGCTTATGGAGATGATGGTTTCCATGGTGTATGAAGATGTTATTAAGGCGAATATACCTGTTCATGTGCAGCGTTATGCTCCTTATTTATTATGTGCATTTTTCTTCATCTTCTTGAACAACCTTATCGGTCTGATTCCAGGTTCTGCTAATTTGACGGGAAATATCGCTATTACGTTAGTTTTGGCACTTTGTACCTTCTTGATGGTGAATATTTTTGCCAATAAAGAATACTGGAAAGAGATATTTTGGGCGGATGTACCCCTGTGGATGAAACCGGTGATGGCAGTGGTGGAATTCCTAGGAATTTTCACAAAGCCTATAGCCCTCATGATCCGTCTTTTTGCTAACATCATGGCTGGTCATGCGGCATTGCTGGCCTTGGTCAGTGTTATTTTCATCACCTTTTCCATCAGTTCTCTGTTAGGTGGGCTGATGACCCCATTAACGGTGTTGTTTTGCATCTTCCTAGATTTTCTGGAAGTGCTGGTTGCCTTTATTCAAGCTTATGTATTTACCATGCTTTCAGCTGTATTTATAGGCTTGAGTCAAGCACATCACCATGAATAATGAAAAATAAAAAACAATATAAAATAATAAAGCTATGTTATCAATGATTTTATTAGAAGCTATTTTAACTACTCAGTTTGGAGCTGCCTTAGGTGCAGGTTTGGTTGCTATCGGTGCTGCCTATGGAATTGGCAAGATTGGTTCCGCAGCTATGGATGCTATGGCTCGTCAACCAGAGGCTATCGGTAAGATTCAGACTCCAATGATTATTATCGCAGCCCTCATTGAAGGTGTCTGTCTGATTGGTGTCGTAGGTTGTCTGTTAGGAATTTTGATGTAATCATTATGTTTCTGTTAACTCCCGACAGTGGACTGATATTCTGGATGCTTATAGCATTCGGTGTCGTTTTCTTTGTACTGGCTAAATACGGTTGGCCTGTCATTACCAAGATGATAGACAGTCGTAAGCAGTACATCGATGAATCTTTGGAGAATGCACGCAAGGCGAACGAAAGACTTGCCCAGCTCCAAGAAGAAACGGCACAAATGTTGAAGCAAGCCCAGGAACAGCAGTCAAAGATATTGGCTGAGGCTGTTGAGATGCGCAATCAAATAGTTGAGAAAGCAAAGACCGAGGCCACAAATGAGGGGCAAAAGTTACTGCAGGAAGCCAAGCAGCAAATTGCTCAGGAAAAGGAATCTGCCATTCGCGATATTCGTCGTGAGGTAGGTGTCCTTTCCGTAGAGATAGCTGAAAAGGTTCTTCGTCAGAACTTACAGAACGATGATGATCAAATGGCTATGATAGACCGTATGTTGGATGAAATTATGGCTGATAAAAATATCTAAGACGTTGATATGGATATTGGAATAATTGCCAGACGCTATGCAAAAGCACTTATAGCTTATGCTGTGGAGCAGAAAGCCGAAGATGTGGTTTACCAGGAAATCCTGATGTTTGTGAAGAACTATCAGGAGATAAAGCAGGTAGCTGAAGTGCTGGATAATCCTCTTCTAGCATCTGAGCAGAAGATAAATATCATCTGTCAGGCTGCTTCCAATGAGGCTAGTCCGGTCTTTCGTAAGTTTGCAGCATTGGTCGTTAGTCATCATCGGGAAGCATTCCTACCATTTATTGCTCACTCTTTTATTGGGTTGTACCGGAAAATGAAGCACATCAGTATAGGGCAATTAATCACTGCTGTCCCTGTGGCTGATAAGGAGGCAGACCGACTGGAAAAATGGATAGAAGATTTGGCTGCCAACTCCACGGATGTGATTCTGGACAAAAAGGTGGATCCAAAAATCCTAGGTGGTTTTATCTTCGAAATAGATGATTATAGATTAGATGCTTCTGTAGCCACCCAGTTTGAGAAGATAAAGAAGCAATTTATAGAAAAAAATAAAAGAATTGTCTGAGTATGGATAATATAAAAGCAAGTGAAGTTTCTGAGGTATTGTTGGCACAATTACGTGATATAAATATACAATCTAAATTTGAGGAAATAGGTCGTGTATTGACTATCGGTGATGGTGTAGCCCGTATCTATGGTTTGAACAATGCCGAATCGAGCGAGTTGCTGGAATTTGAAAATGGTGTTATGGGCATCGTCATGAACCTGGAATCAGACAATGTAGGTGCTATTCTTCTGGGTAACAGTGAGAAGGTTACGGAGGGTATGGTAGTTAAACGTACCGGACGTATCGCTTCTATTCAAGTTTCCGACCAGATGTTTGGTCGTGTAATTAATCCATTGGGTGAACCTTTGGATGGTATGGGCCCTATAGGAGGGAAGAAATTTGAAATGCCTTTGGAACGTAAGGCTCCAGGTGTGGTTTTCCGTCAGCCAGTGAAGGAACCTTTACAGACAGGTTTGAAGGCGATAGATGCCATGATTCCTATCGGTCGTGGTCAGCGTGAGTTGATTATCGGTGACCGTCAGACGGGTAAAACTGCTATTGCTATTGACACTATAATAAACCAAAAAGCCAACTATGAAGCTGGCAATCCGGTATATTGTATCTATGTAGCTGTGGGTCAGAAAGGTTCTACTGTAGCTAGTCTGGTTCAAACCTTAAGGGAGAAGGGGGCCATGCCATATACTTGTGTGGTAAGTGCTACGGCAGCCGACCCTGCTGCTCTTCAGTATTTTGCTCCTTTTGCGGGGGCAGCTATTGGTGAGTTGCTCCGAGATACCGGTCGTCATGCCTTAGTGGTGTATGATGATTTATCAAAGCAGGCTGTGGCATACCGTGAGGTTTCATTGATTCTTCGCAGGCCTTCAGGACGTGAGGCATATCCTGGTGATGTTTTCTATCTGCATAGTCGTCTTTTGGAACGTGCTGCCAGAATTATCAGTCAACAGGAGGTTGCGGAGCAGATGAACGACCTTCCTGAATGTCTTAAGGGCCATGTCAAAGGGGGTGGTTCCCTTACTGCTTTGCCTATAATCGAGACACAGGCAGGTGACGTTTCAGCCTATATCCCTACCAACGTGATTTCCATTACCGATGGTCAGATATTCCTAGAGACAGATTTGTTTAACCAAGGTTTCCGACCTGCCATTAATGTGGGTATTTCCGTATCTCGTGTAGGTGGTTCTGCTCAGATAAAGTCCATGAAGAAAGTGGCTGGTACCTTGAAAATCGACCAGGCTCAATACCGTGAGCTGGAGTCATTCTCTAAGTTTTCTAGTGATATGGATGCTGTCACTACCATGGCTATAGACCGAGGTCGGAAGAACAATAAGTTGCTTGTTCAGCCTCAGTATTCTCCAATGCCAGTAGGTGAGCAGGTAGCTATTTTGTACTGTGGAACGAAGGGATTGATGAGCAAGATTTCTGTGGATCAGGTTCCTGAATTCCAGGATAAATTTTTGCAGTTGCTTCGTGCAGGGCACCAAGAGGATGTTATTGCACCTTTGGCTGCAGGAAAAATTGATGACAATATTATTAGCATCATCACAGATATAGCGAATAGTGTGTGTCTTGAACTTGCATAAAAGTAAAATATGGCTTCATTGAAGGAAATAAAAGGACGTATCAGTTCGGTGGAAGGAACGTTGAAGATTACTTCTGCCATGAAGATGGTGGCCTCTGCTAAGCTTCATAAAGCTCAGGCTGCCATTGAGAACATGCTGCCCTATGATAATCAGTTGCATAAAATAATGATGGGACTGCTCAGTGGTGACATGAAAATATCCACTCCTTTGTGTTTCCCGCATGCTCAAGTTAAAAGAGTAGCTATCGTAGCTATTGCCTCAAACAGCAGTTTGTGTGGTGGTTACAACAATAATGCTATTCGTCATACTATAGATGCTATCAAGAAATACGACAATCTGCCATCGGATGCAAAAGACGTGTATGTGATAGGTAGAAAACTAGATCAAGGCTTGAGTAAACTAGAAGGTTTTAATCTCATCAAGGATTATCTTCTTTTAGGTGATAAGCCTAAGTTCGATACGGCTAAAGAATTAGCCACTAGGTTAATGGATGATTATGTTAAGGGACGTATAGATAAGGTAGAACTGGTATATATGCACTTTAAGTCTACTTCTACTCAAATTCCTACATGTGAAACCTATCTTCCACTTTCCGTTAAAGTAGATAATGAAGCTAGTGGGCATGCAGGTTATATTATTGAACCTAGCCCAGAAGAACTACTGAACACCTTGATTCCTGATGCGTTGTGCATGAAGATTTATACAGTCATGCTTGATGCCCAGGCAGCAGAACATGCAGCAAGGACAGTAGCTATGCAAACAGCAACAGATAATGGGCATGACCTATTAGATGAACTCCGTATTCTTTATAATAAGGGTCGTCAAAGTGCCATCACATCTGAATTGTTGGATATTATTGGAGGATCTATGCAGTAACCATTGATATCTTTCAGTTATCCGTTTTTTTCATTATCTTTGCGCAAAAATTTGAAAATATGGACAAAATCAGAAATTTCTGCATTATAGCCCACATTGATCATGGCAAGAGTACATTGGCTGACCGACTCTTGGAATACACTCAGACAATTAAGATTACTGAGGGCCAAATGCTTGATGATATGGATCTGGAAAAGGAGCGTGGTATAACCATTAAGAGCCATGCCATCCAGATGGAATACAACTATAAAGGTGAGAAGTATATCCTGAATTTGATTGACACTCCGGGACACGTGGATTTCTCTTATGAGGTTTCTCGTTCTATTGCTGCATGTGAAGGTGCATTGCTCGTTGTAGATGCATCTCAGGGTGTTCAGGCACAGACGATCAGCAATTTGTACATGGCCTTAGAACATGATTTGGAAATCATTCCTGTCATGAATAAGTGCGATATGGATTCAGCCATGCCCGATGAAGTGGAAGATGAAATAGTGGATTTGTTGGGATGTGATCCAAGTGAAATAATTCGTGCAAGTGGTAAAACAGGTTTGGGAGTAGAGGAAATTCTTAATGCTGTCGTTGAGCGTATTCCACACCCTACAGGTAGCACTAGTGCACCTCTTCAAGCTTTGATATTCGATTCTGTATTCAACTCATTCCGAGGCATTATAGCTTATTTCAAGATAGAAAACGGTGTTCTTCGTTCCGGTGATAAAGTTAAGTTCTTTAATACCGGAAAAGAATATGTGGCAGATGAAATCGGAGTTTTGAAAATGGATATGATTCCCCGAAAAGAACTTCGAACCGGTGACGTAGGTTATATAATTTCTGGAATTAAAACGAGTACTGAAGTAAAAGTCGGTGATACCATAACACACGTTGCTAATCCATGCTCGGAAGCGATAGATGGTTTTGAAGAGGTGAAGCCTATGGTGTTTGCTGGTGTTTATCCTATAGAGGCAGAAGACTATGAGAATCTTCGTTCTTCTTTGGAAAAACTGCAGTTGAATGATGCGTCCTTGACCTTCACTCCGGAATCTTCCGTTGCATTGGGCTTTGGTTTCCGGTGTGGCTTCCTTGGCTTGCTTCATATGGAGATAGTTCAGGAACGTTTGGATCGTGAGTTCAATATGGATGTGATTACTACTGTTCCTAATGTTTCCTATCAGATTTATGATAAGCAGAAACATGTCATTGAAGTTCACAACCCTAGTGGCATGCCCGATCCTACGCTCATAGACCATGTGGAGGAACCCTATATTCGTGCTTCCATTATAACTACAACTAATTTCATCGGCCCTATCATGACTCTTTGTCTGGGTAAACGTGGAGAATTAGTAAAGCAAGAATATATTTCAGGTAATCGTGTAGAGCTGTTTTATGATTTACCATTGGGAGAAATTGTCATTGACTTCTATGATAAGTTGAAGAGCATCTCCAAGGGATATGCCTCTTTCGACTACCACATGGCTGGTTTCCGTCCATCTAAATTAGTTAAATTAGATATTTTGCTTAATGGAGAACCAGTTGATGCCTTGAGTACTTTGACCCATGTGGATAATGCAGAATCTTTTGGCCGTAGAATGTGTGAGAAATTAAAGGAATTGATACCTCGTCATCAGTTTGATATAGCCATTCAGGCAGCAATAGGTGGTAAAATCATAGCTCGTGAAACGGTGAAGCAGGTTCGCAAAGACGTAACAGCGAAATGTTACGGAGGTGATATTAGCCGTAAGCGTAAGTTGCTGGAGAAACAGAAAAAAGGAAAGAAACGCATGAAGCAGATTGGCAATGTAGAAGTTCCACAGAAAGCATTCCTTGCCGTCTTGAAATTAGATTAATATAGAAAAACTGGCTATAAATGAACGATTATAGACTAATAGCTCTTGATTTGGATGGTACACTAACCAATGCAGAAAAAAAGATAACTCCTCGTACATTGAGTGCTCTTTTAGAAGCACAGCGTCAAGGTAAACGTCTCATTCTTGCTTCAGGTCGTCCCCCATATGGTATCATTCCGTTGGCAGAAGAATTGGAATTAGAGAAATATGGAGGCTTTATTCTTTCCTATAATGGGGGTAAGCTCATTAACTGGCAAACTAAAGAAACTATTTTTCAGCAGACTTTGCCTAATGAGTTACTTCCCATAATCTATAATTGTTCAAAATCGTCAGGCTTTCCTGTAATGACCTACATTGGGAAAGAGATATTTACCGAAGCTCCAGACGATAAATATGTAGCTCATGCATCTTTTATAAATAAGATGACCATTCATGGCGTTTCAGATTTCTTGCATGAAATAGAACTTCCTTTGAATAAATGTCTGATAGTAGGTGAGCCTGATTCCCTTCATCAATTAGAGTTAAAGATGAAAGAGGAGTATGGACATCTTATGGGCATCTTTAGAAGCCAGCCTTTTTTTATAGAGGTTGTACCTCTACATATAGATAAAGCTAAAACGTTAGATGTCCTGTTAAAAGACTTGGGTTTTACTAGAGATAATCTCATTGCTGTTGGTGATGGTTGGAATGATATTTCAATGATAGAATATGCAGGTCTTGGAGTTGCGATGTGTAATGCTCAAGATGAGGTGAAAGAAAAAGCAGACTACATCACTACTAACAGTAATGAGGATGATGGCGTAGCTGAAATTGTCGAGAAGTTTTTATTGAGTTAAGAATTAAAGTGTATCAAGGTAGTGTTGTATCCTGCTTGCTGGGATAACTACCTTTACAAAAGATTCAAAGGATTTTTCTGCAAAGGCAAAAGTAGTTACATCTAGCTCTCTATGCCAGTTGTACTGGAGATCATGTATATTGAAATGATGTGTCAGGAAGTTTGCCGTATCTTCTCTTATATTTTGTGGTAACGTCGTCTTAGGGTCGGGTAAGAGAAGTTTTCGTATCAACTTTGATATGTTTTTTACATCTACATCATTCTTTATGGCATATAGCATAAATTCGTAATATCCATATAACGAATCACTTTCTATCAGATAGTTCAATTGAACAATAGGGTTCTGGACCACCATTACTTGAAATATATCCTTAACGGAATGGTGATGGGAAATACCTTTAATCCATATTGAAATTAGATTTTGTCTATAGTATGCCTTGTTTGTGCTTAGGAATAAGCCTAATGGTTTAAGAATCTCTAAATTGTTCCAAAACTCTTCTTCTTTCTTGTATGCAGGAGCTGCCAGAAGAAAACTTTTGTAATATAGATTCAGATCTAGCGGTATAAGTCTGGCATAGATTTGTAAACTGTCTTCACAGGATGTTTTTTTCCTGTTGCCTAACGTTTCTACCAGAATGAGTTTCAATCGTTTTTGGTCGGCAACAGAAAATTGCTTCATTAGCTCGTGAATACCTTCCACATCCTTATTTTCAATAAGGTTGTGAAGTAATGTCTTATGTTGAGTGGTCAACATTCTTTTATTTTTTTATTTTCTCGTATTCTAAACTTGCTAATATAAAAGCAGAAATAGCTCGTTTGTCATTGTCGTGCTTTTGGGCATCGGGACTGCACAAATAATATTCTATAGTACCGTCTTTGTCCATGGATGAACTATTTCCTACGCCAATGTTCCCTGTAGCATCTTTCAATGTTAGCTTCCCGTCTTCTTCTAAGATGAAATTGGAAATCAATCCGTTGTATGCCTTTTCAGCTTGTGGCATATACTTTTCAGACTCTAGTAGCCCAGTTCTGATACCTTTTAACAGCCCATATGTGAGTAAGGATGATGCGGTACTTTCCAGGTAGTTGGAAAGACCACAATCTCCAGTTTTGGAAGAATCATAATTGATGAGTTGGAACCAACAGCCACTAGTGTCGTCTTGCCAAGATATTACACCTTTTGCTATTTGGTTTAAATACTCCTTCAGTTGGTCATACCCAGCCATATTTTTAGGCATGTCTTCCATGGTTTCAATTAAAGCTGCAAACAAATAACCTGTAGAGAGTCCGTTATAGACCTGTGACGCTCCAGCATAGACTCCTGTTTTCGTAGCCCAAAAGGAATTTATGTTTTGAGGATCTGCGCTCCAATAAGGATATGTTAATTGCATGATTTCATTGTGTGCTTGCTTTTGAAAGAGGAGGAATTGAACAGCGATATCTGACCATGCAGCTCGATTTTTGATATCGAATTTTACTAGCCATTGTGCATAAAATGATGAACCGTCATATAGGTCTTGTAACCACATTTGATTAGGATAAGAATCATCATGTAGGAATCCGGTCTTACCTATATTCTTTTTTATTCTAGGATAGCTCATCACTAAATAAGAATGTAACCAGTCTGCACATTTCTTGTATTTGTTCTTGTTTTCTGAAGATTCATTTTGCCAGAATTTCAATAAAGCTTTTCCTGGAAGTATTTGTTCCATTACTCCCTTTTGGAAATCCTTTATTTCTCCGGATTCTAACAATAATGAATCTATGTAAGTTTTTGCAACTTCATATAATGCCTTTTCTTCTGGATACTGCTCTGCTAAAGTAGCTATAGAATAAGCTAACATACCAGTCGATGAATCCCATCCACCAGATAAATCCTGAGCATGTGATTCTGCCATTCTAACGGAAAATGGCTTTTGGCTGTAAGTGTTTAAGCAAAAGCAGAATAAGACAGAAAACAGAAACAATTTCATCTAGTTATTTCTTTTTAGTATAAACTTTAATGACACCATTTGCTCCTTTTACTCCGTACATGTTGGCATCTTTTATTACCTCTATTCTATCCACATCTCCTAAATTCACACCATCGAAATTATTTACTTCTACATCATCAAGTAGAAATAGTGGTGTGCTGCTGCTATAGATGGAATTGATGCCTCTGATATTGACCGAAGTTTCATCACCGAAGCCTGAACCACCTGAAATGTTTAGTCCAGGAACTCTTCCTCGAAGCGCTTCCATAACGGTAGTATAGCCCTCTTTTTGAAGTTTGTCACCCGTCAGGAGGTTAACTGAATTTAAGAATTCACGCCTCTTTACATATCCATAGCCGTAGTCTATGAGTTCCTGGTCTTCTTTTGCAGATTCCACCAGTTGGTCTCCTAATCTGATACGTAAACTTTTTCTGTTCTGGATAGGAACAAAATAGATACGTTTTTTATAGAGAATCTTTAAGGTATCATCTGCAGCAACGTCAGTAAGACCAAAACGACCTTTTTTGTCACTGTATGTATATAATTGTGGTGACTTCACATAAATTTTAGCTCTCTTAATGGGCTGTGCCAGTAAATCAGTAACTAATCCATTGAATGGCTCGCCTTTTTCATCTTGAGCTGTTATGGATAAACTGAAGGCAAATAGTAAAATAAATAGTTTAGTTTTCATTTTTGTTTAAATATCTCGGTAAGTTGAAGGTGTCATTCCTGTGCGTTGTTTAAAGTATTTTCCAAAGAAGCTTTGATTTGGAAAATTCATCTGATAGGCTATTTCTTGTATATTCATTTCTGAATATTTAAGAAGGTTTTTTGCTTCCATAATTACTAAGCCATCAATCCAGTTCGATGGAGTTTGTCCTGAGACTTTTTTAACTACTGCACTCAGGTATTTGGGGCTTAGATGCATCTTGTCTGCATAAAACATGACAGAACGTTCATTTATGTAGTGTTTATTCAGCAGCGACATAAATTGTTTGAAATAGAGTTCCTCTCGTGTAGGTTTCTTTTGCATACCTTTCACGGATTCTGCCAAATCGGACATGATGGAAATAATTTCATATCCGAAGACAGATGTTTGTGCTTTTACTTTTTTTGAATAACAGGAATCTTTAGGGTCTTCCATAATTATCCTGTGAGTTATGGATAATAGGTCATTCAGCAAAAGCGATTTATCTGGTGTTATCCTTATGGATAATTGTTCTCTAAGTTGCGTGAGGTGAGGAAGTAAAGTCTGAATGGACAAGTTCATTTCAGTAGTGAAGGATGAATCTGTCACAATTCCCCAACCTTTTGCATGCTGTGGTAATTTTTTAAATTGCAGGATTGAGCCAGGTGTGCATATAAAAATAGTATTTTTACGTATGGTGTACTCCTGCATATTGCAAATGATAGATGCATCACCTTCCATTTCATGACACAATAAAATGAAGGTTGCATCGTTTATTCTAGTTGGATAAATCAGGATTTGGTTTCCTTCCTCTGCTTCTTGACTATTTACCAGGGGGAAGAGTATGAACTTGTCTTCATAGATGCTCATGCTCCCCGATGAAATTTTACTCAGTTGTAAGATGCGTTGGAATGAAAACGTAGTTAGTCTTCCTTGTTTCTCCATATTGATTTAAATTATTTGCAGACAAATATAACAAATATAATCTAAAGGTGGTAGGAAAAGCGAATAAATTTGTGGGAATTTTGACTAAAAAGGCAGTCCTTCATAAGAAGGTCTGCCTTTTTTTCCTTATTTATTTTCGTTTTGTTCTTTTTCATGTAGAATTAGGGTAGTAGCACCGCAAGTAATGATGTCACCATCATGAATTCTACGTTTTTCTTTTTTCTTTAGTATCTCGTCCATTACAAAGGTTCCTGTGCTGCTTTCATTATCCATCACCGTATAGACAGGTTCTCCGGCACGATTTAGACTGACATTCACGATGCAGTGATGTCTGTCCATACTAGGATCGGAAGTCTGTACTGGATTAGAAATCTCCGTACCCCGGTTGTAACGTCCTATTTCATTGTCACCTAACGACAGGGGAAGTTCCTGACGGAATGCAAATACGTTTTCTACTACCGTGATGTATCCGAACTCAGCTTTCTTCTCTTCTTCATAGGTCTCATCTTTTGCATGTTGGGCAGCCAGCTTGCTCACACCCATTCTGATGCTGAATTCTTTATTGCAATTCTCACATTTGAATACGAGAGATTGGCCAAGTTGATACTTGGTTTCGTCAAAAATAATATAATGGTCGCATTTGGGGCAACGTACACGTTTCATAAAAGAATTATTTTATTTCCTTTACCCAAGCCTTTTTGAACTCTGGAATATGCTTTAACTCATTCAGTTTACGATAAGCTTCGTCTTGGGTATTGAATTGGGAATAAATAATACTGATGAATTTATCCTCTTGAATCTCAGCCTGAATGCCTTCACGCTCATAGAGACGATTGATAAACGTTTGTGCATTCTTTTTTCCTACTTGGCAGGCCAGAACTAATGTATATTTCCCGGTTTCTTTAGGGGTTACTACAGTTTCTTCGGCTTTAGAATCGGTCTTTATTTCTTCTGTCTCTTTAGCTTTTACGGTAGGGGTGGCAACATTGTTTGTAGTTTTCATCCCCATAGCATCAATCACCTTGGTTACCATAGACCTGCTATCTTCAGTCATGGTTTGAGACATGGTCTTTTTCATCTCAGAGGTAGCTTTACCCAGGTTTGTAGCAAACGGTAGAGCTAAAAGGGAAATGAAGATGACAGCAATAGCCGCTGCAGCTATGTTGATGTAACGCTCGCGTTTTCTGCTGCGAGGCTTCATCTCTACTATCTTCTTTTCCGTTTCGCGGATGAATGCAGGCTCCAATGCTGCTTCTGCCTTTTTCTGAGCCACTAATTTAGCAGCTTCTATAGCAGCCTTTTCCTCTGCCTGTTCCTTGGTGAGTTGCTGGATAGTCTTAAACTCGAAAGAACTTAATCCGTAAAGATTGGGCGACAAGATACCTGCTTCTAGAGGCTTGAAGGTGTATTGTCCTTGTATATTCTCACGAAGTACTCCGATGCCGTGAAGTTCATATTCACCTTCTTTATGAAGAATGTCTTCCAGCTTCTGTACTTTAGAATTAACTATTCTGATGGCTTCCGGATAAGAGGCATCGTATGCTGTCATGTAGGATTGAACCAGTAACCCGTCGTTCAGCTTCATTGCCGGATTAAAGCCCAGGGTGCGATAGGGGGGTAGAAAAAGATTTTCTTCTTCCACACGACGTGCAGAGACATGATGGGTTACGAACCCACCAAATCCAGGGATGATGACACAGTCATTATCCAATAAAAGAATTTCTATATGTCTAGCTAATTCTATCACACTGCAAAGTTAAAATAATTTCTTTGTTTGAAAAGAAAAAGAAAACTAAAATAATCGAATTTGTTGAAAAATATTCCCATTTTTATTATTCTGCTGATTTACACTAAAATGGGCCTTTTTTTACGAATTATATCTTTAATAAAATAGAGGGAATTACCCTCATTTTCAGAGGTTTTTAGCCTTTTCTTTTATTTTAAGGGAGATTGTCTTCTATTTTTACTTTTATGAAGGAGATTGATTTGTTTGATATTCATTCTCTTAATAAGGAATGGTAGCGCACATTTCTTCTTCCTTTTCTCCCTTTTTCATTTTTTTTCTTGAACTAGTTTCTTATAGAAAACAGGTTAGTTTCCGTGTATAATAAGATTAGTATTCTTACTGCAGGAAGATTAATATTCTTCAGCCCTTAAGATTAGTAATCTTCCCTCCATAAGATTAGTAATCTTTATCGCATTAGTATATTGAGGTAGAGTTTGCTCTTTATTTGCTTTCCTCCGGTGTCTTCGATGGAAATTCTTTGAAATTCCTCATTTCTCGCAGAATCTGCCCTTGACGTTTAATCATGTATTTGCTAGGATTTTTGGAGCTGAATTTAAGAGGATTTGGTAGGGTAGCAGCTATTAATGCACATTGCTGTTTGCTTAAGTTCAAGGCTTTTGTATTGAAATGTTGTTGTGCCACAGCTTCAGCTCCATATATTCCATCACCCATTTCTATAGAATTCAGGTAAACCTCCATAATCCGTTCCTTTCCCCAGATAAACTCGATGAGCACTGTAAAATAAGCTTCAAGTCCTTTTCTTACCCACGATGCCTGAGGCCAGAGAAATACGTTTTTGGCTGTCTGCTGGGAAATGGTACTGGCTCCACGCACTCTTCCTCTTTCTTCTTTTTCCTTGATGGCTTTTTGAATTTCATCGAAATCGAAACCATTGTGAGTTTCAAAATGAGCATCTTCGCTGGATATGACGGCTAGGGGCATGTATGGACTCATTTCCTCCAGGGGCACCCAGTGGTGTTTCATACGTATGGTTTCTCCCTTTTGAACCTGCTGAACACACCGTATTACCATGAGGGGGGTGACATAGACAGGCATATATTTATAAACCACTACTGCTAAAAGCGTGCTCCCGAAGAAGAAATAGATTAGATTCCTTATTCCTTTTAATATAGAAATGAACATGAGGTTTACAGGTAAAAGATAAACCATTCCAGGCTGGGCCCGGAATGGTTCAAATGCAAGATGTTAGGAAGTTATTGTAATGTACCGTTGTTTGCAGCATCAATCATAGCCTGTGAAGCATAGAGGTAAACCTCTACACGACGGCTAGCTGCACGGTTCTCGGTACCATCAGCATTATACACCAGGTAGTTAGGATCTTCTCCATAACCCTGTGTATTCTGAATCTGTTTTGCATTAACACCACAGTTGTTTGTCAGGTAGTTCTTAACGGCATTTGCACGGTTCTGGCTCAATGTCAGGTTAGTAGCCTCGGAACCATCGCTTGATGCATATCCGTAGATAGCCACATCACAGTCGTTGTAAACATTCAGCACCTTAGTAGCAAATTCACGAAGGCTAGTCATTGCACCGCTCTGGAGGTTAGACTTACCAGTAGCGAAAAGGATACCATTGTCGAATGCTACCTTTACAGCCTCAAGGCCGTTAGCATCGGTTACAGTGGAAACTTCTGCGTTCTGTACCTGAGCTGCAGCAGCTTTAGCCTTATCCATCTTCTTACCAATCAGCACACCTGCGGTAGTACCTACAGCAGTACCTACAGCTGCACCAATCAATGTGCTATTTTTCTTACCGATAATTTTTCCAACCACAGCACCCAATGCTGCACCACCACCAGCACCAATGAGTGCACCATTCTGAGTAGAAGTTCCGCATCCGCTTAATACCATGGTAAAGCAGAGCAGAATAGACAAAAATTTAATCTTTTTCATTTTGATAATTTGGATTAAGTTAGTTATTCCATGTGTTTATTAATGCAAAGATATAAAATTTAAGTCTAAAGAACCTTATTTATCGAGGAAAAATTATTAATTTTGCGTGCTTTTTTAAGACAATTAAATAAACTAGAATATGGCAAAAGAATTAAAAAACTTGACTAAACGTTCTGAAAACTATTCTCAATGGTATAATGAACTGGTAGTTAAGGCTGATTTGGCAGAGCAATCTGCTGTTCGTGGTTGCATGACTATCAAACCTTATGGTTATTCTATATGGGAAAAAATGCAACGTGCCCTGGATGATATGTTCAAGGAGTGTGGTGTGCAGAATGCTTATTTCCCATTGCTTATTCCTAAGTCTTTCCTTTGTAAGGAAGCAGAGCATGTAGAGGGTTTTGCTAAGGAATGTGCAGTTGTTACGCATTATCGTCTGAAAAATGACCCTGATGGTGCTGGAGTGGTGGTAGACCCTGAGGCTAAGTTGGAAGAGGAGCTGATTATCCGTCCTACCAGTGAAACCATCATTTGGAACACCTATAAAAACTGGATTAAGAGCTATCGTGATCTTCCTCTGGAAATCAACCAGTGGGCTAATGTGATGCGTTGGGAGATGCGTACTCGTATCTTCTTGCGTACCAGCGAGTTCCTTTGGCAGGAAGGGCATTGTGGTTATGCTACTCGTGAAGAGGCTGAAGCCAATGCTCAGCGTATGCTTAAGGTTTATGCTAACTTTGCTGAAAACTGGATGGCTGTGCCTGTGATTCAGGGTGTTAAGAGTGAAACAGAGCGTTTTGCCGGTGCACTGGATACTTACACCATCGAGGCTATGATGCAGGATGGTAAGGCTCTCCAGAGTGGAACCAGTCACTTCTTGGGCCAAAACTTTGCTAAGGCATTCGATGTGAAGTTCCTGGATAAGAACAACAATCTGGATTATGTCTGGGCTACTTCCTGGGGTGTTTCTACTCGTCTTATGGGTGCTCTCATCATGACTCACTCTGATGACAACGGTTTGGTGCTTCCTCCTAAGTTGGCTCCAATTCAGGTGGTTATCATTCCTATTTATAAAGGTGACGACCAGCTGGCAGTAATTTCAGAGAAGGCTAATTCTATTGTAGCTAATCTTCGTGCAAAAGGCATCAGTGTGAAGTACGATGATGCAGACAACAAACGTCCTGGTTTCAAGTTTGCTGATTATGAGCTGAAAGGTGTGCCAGTTCGTCTGGTTATGGGTGCTCGTGATTTAGAGAACGGTACTGTAGAGGTTATGCGTCGTGACACCTTGGAGAAGGAAACTCTGCCATTGGATGGTATAGAGGCTCATATAGAGCAACTGCTTCAGGATATTCAGAAGAATATCTTTGAAAAGGCAAAAGCTTATCGTGATTCTCGTATTCAGAAGGTGGATTCTTATGAGGAATTCAAGCAGAAGATTGAGGAAGGTGGATTCTTCTTGTGTCACTGGGATGGAACCGCAGAGACTGAAGCTAGAATCAAGGAAGAGACGAAGGCTACCATCCGTTGTGTGCCTTTCGGAACTCCAGATGAGGAAGGTGTGGATATGGTAACCGGAAAACCATCTCACCGTCGTGTCCTCATAGCTAGAGCTTATTAATATAAATATAGGTAAGGATTTAAATGCAGATTGTTTCAGGCAATCTGCATTTTTTTTTACAAATTTGGAACAGGAAATGCAACTTCGGCTCCTTTTCCTTCTTATACTATTAGGAAAAGGTTAGAAGGGCAAATTTTTCTCTCCTTAAGGGAAAAAATTTTTCTCCAGTAGGGGAAATAAAAATGTGCAGTAAATGGGGTTAAATTAGTTGGCAAAATTTGGAAGGCTAAAAGATAATGATTAACTTTACATAAAAATAAAAATTTATGACAATGAAACCTTATTACTTATTGCTGGCTGGTATCCTTACTGCATGTTCTGGAAACGATGTAAATACGCCACCTACTCCTCCAGTAGATGAATATCCTTGTCCTGCGGGTGAAGAATACAAATTAGTTTGGAATGATGAATTCGAGGGTTCCTCTTTGAACCTCACGGATTGGACAGTAGAAGTGAAGCCTTCGGGGTGGGTGAACGATGAACTTCAGAATTACGTGAATCAAGTTACTCCTGAGGGCAATCGTACCATCACCGTCTCTGATGGAACGCTCAAAATCACTGCGCTCAAGGAAAACGATAAGGTTTACAGTGGTAGAATCTACGGTAAGGTAAAACAGGGCTGGCAATATGCCTATGTGGAGTCACGCATCAAGCTGCCTTCAGGAAAAGGCACCTGGCCTGCTTTCTGGATGCTGCCAGTTACCGATAATTTGAAATGGCCTTACGATGGTGAGATAGACATTATGGAAGAAGTAGGAGCGGATAAAGACGTGGTGGTAAGTACCATACATTGTGATGCTTATAATCATGTTAAGGGAACTCAGAAATCATCCAAGTTATCTCTCCCTGGTGCAGAGGGTGGTTTTCACGTCTATGGTTTGGAATGGACGAAAGATTACATCCGGACGTATGTGGATGGGAAACCAGTGCTAGTCTTTGAGAATGATGGAACGAATAATAAATCCACCTGGCCTTTCTATACTCCATTTTATGTTATCTTGAATGTTGCCTGGGGTGGAGGCTGGGGTGGATATGCTGGTGTAGATGAAACGGCACTCCCTATAACCATGGAGGTGGATTACGTCCGTGTTTGGCAGAAATAAGACTTTATGGGGTTGTTAATCGACATACTAAAATCTATTTTCCATAAGCCGGAACCGGCTGTGGTACCTATAGAGCTTCCTCAGCCCAAGCAGCCCACTAAGGATGTGGCACTGGTTCTGGGTGGAGGTGGTGCCAGGGGCTATGCTCATATCGGTGCTATAGAGGCACTGGAGAGTCATGGGTACCACATTAAATCCATTTCTGGAAATTCCATGGGGGCTCTCATCGGGGGGCTTTATGCTGCTGGGAAACTTCAGGAGGTAAAGCAGGCTGTGGACGGGCTAAATAGGAAAACGATTCTAAAGTTGTTTAATATCTCCTTAGGACTGGATCACATCGCCAATGGGGAGAAACTCATGGTGCTTTTAGATGAACTGATAGGGGACACTCGCATCGAAGATTTACCTATCAAGTTCTGCTGTAATGCATCGGATGTAGTTTCAGGAAAGGAATTTGTCTTTCGTGAGGGCTTGTTGAAAGATGCCATCCGAGCCTCTATCTCCATTCCTTGTGTGTTTAAGCCCGTTCAGATGGGGGAGCATATTTTTGTGGATGGGAGTGTGCATAACACCTTGCCTTTAGATTTGGTGGAAAGAGGGGAAGATGACCTTTTGGTGGCAGTGAATGTCAGTGCCCCCGATGATGAGCCTTTTCAGGCCTATCTGAAAAAATATGGTGAACCGGAGAATGGCATGGACAAATCTATCTGGCATATGATTCCATTCTTGAAGTCCGGTTTTTCTGCCAATTACATGAATATGGCACTTCGTGTGGCCAAGATGAGTGTGCAGAACAATACGCAGATGGCATTGAAAATCACCCCTCCAGACATCTATGTGGAGGTTCCGATGAACAAGTTCAGTCTTTTCGATTTTGATAAAGGAGCAGAGATTATTCCATACGGACATGAAATCATGGAGAAAGCGTTGAAGGAAAGGGAAGAAAAATTAAATTAGATAAACTATGAGAAAAGTATTTTTATTTGTTTGTTTATTAGTATGTAGCTTGAATGGCATTTATGCTCAAAAGGGGAATATAGATAAACTAATCAAATCCATGACTTTGGAGGAAAAGGCTAGGATGCTGGTGGGTAATGGAATGGGAAGTTTCGATGTGGGTTTCGCCATCACAGGCTCCGATGCTACCCTGGTTCCGGGAGCTGCGGGCTTAACGGTAGGGGTGCCTCGTCTGGGAATTCCGAATACCGTTCTGAGCGATGGGCCTGCCGGTCTTCGAATTAACCCTACCAGAGAGGGAACGGACAAGACTTATTATTGCACGGGGTTCCCTGTGGGTGTTTCATTGGCTAGTACCTGGAATGCTGAGCTGGTGGAGGAAGTGGGTACTGCAATAGGTGAAGAAGTGCTGGAGTATGGGGCTGATTGTCTTTTGGCTCCGGCAGTCAACCTTTACCGAAATCCTCTGAATGGTAGAAACTTTGAATATATGAGCGAGGATCCTTTGCTTGCTGGAAAGATTGGTGCGGCTTACATCCGTGGTGTCCAAAGCAAGGGTGTGGGTACTAGTTTGAAGCATTTTGCAGTGAACAATCAGGAAACCATGCGCGATTATAATGATGCTCGTTTGAATGTTCGTCCGCTTCGTGAGCTTTATCTACGCAACTTTGAGATAGCTGTCAAGGAAGCTCAGCCTTGGACTATGATGACTACGGTAAGTGCCATTAATGGTCAACCTGCAAAGGAAAGTTATGACTTGCTTACTACCATCCTAAGAAAAGAATGGGGCTATAAGGGCTTGGTAATGACCGATTGGCAACCTAAAACCAATACTGCAGCTGAAATTCATGCTGGAAACGACTTGATGGAACCTGGATTCTCCACTCAGTATCAGGAAATCGTAGAAAGTGTGAAGAATGGCACACTCAGTGAGGCCGATTTGAATCAGAGTGTGAGGAGATTGTTGGAATATGTCATGAAAACTCCACGTTACAAAGGTTACAAATATAGTGATAACCCCGATTTGAAAGCTCATGCAGCAATTACTCGTCAGAGTGCTACAGAGGGTATGGTGCTTCTGAAAAATCAGGGAAATGTGCTACCTCTTAAGGAGGTGAAGAACATAGCTCTTTATGGCATTACTTCATACGATTTCATAGCAGGTGGTACAGGTTCCGGTGATGTGAATAAAGCCTATACCATCGATTTAGTGACTGGTTTGACGAATGCAGGCTACAGCATTAATGAAACGGTAAGCAACATCTACGGAAAATACAAAGATTACCTTCGTTCCAAAGAATCTGCCTCTCAATCCAGAGGTTGGTACTCTGTCCTAGGTATGTCCAAGTTGCCAGAGATGGATGTCCCTTATCAGATGATAGAAAATCAGGTAGAAAGTACCGACCTAGCTATCGTCACCATCGGACGTATTTCCGGGGAGAATTCAGACAGAGAAGTAGAAGGTGATTTCAATTTGACCGAGGTAGAGTATAATCTGATAAAGAATGTAGCAGATTGCTACCATAAAGTAGGCAAAAAAGTGGTAGTTATCTTGAACATCGGTGCTGTAGTGGAGACTGCATCTTGGAAAGATCTTCCCGATGCCATTTTATGTGCTTGGATGCCAGGACAAGAAGGAGGTAATTCTGTAGCAGATGTTTTAAATGGTAAGTCATACCCATCAGGGAAACTCACTACTACTTTCCCTATATCTTATTATGACATACCTTCTGCAGCTAATTTCCCTACCCATTTTGTTCGTCCAGAAGGAATGACAGTTTGGGCTCCTCGTACATGGGAGATGACTAGAAATCAAGATTATACCATATATGAAGAAGGTATTTGGGTAGGCTACCGATATTTCAATACTTATAATAAGAAAGTTTCTTATCCTTTCGGTTACGGATTAAGTTATACGGAATTTAGTTATTCCAATCCACATGTAAAATCTACCAAGAATGGGTTTGTTGCTAGTGTAACCGTTACTAACACCGGTAAATATGCAGGAAAAGAAATTGTGGAACTTTATGTATCTGCTCCAGATGGAGGATTGGTAAAACCAGAATCAGAGCTTCGTTCTTTTGCAAAGACCAAGGAACTTCAGCCAGGAGAAAGTCAAACTCTAACTTTTGAGGTAGATTCTTATTATTTAGCTTCCTTCCGTGAGGATATTTCTGCATGGGAATCTCCTAAAGGAACGTATGTACTGAAATTCGCTTCCAACGTAGACGATGTTCGTTGTACAGCAGACTATAAATTGAACAAGACAAAAGTTTGGAAAGTAAACAATGTGCTGAACCCACAACAAAAAATAGAAGAAATGGTTTATAAGCCATAATCTATTTCTTCTACGGAAAGGCCAATTATTTGAATGGAATCTTTTCCTTGCTGATTTCGTTCAATGTTTATATAACTAATAATCTTTTCTAAGATATTCTTGAAAGTAGTGTCAATTCTGCGTTTAATATAATAAACCGATTTGACATCTACTTTCAAGTATATTTCATTTTCTAGGATTTCTTCTTCAAGTTCTTTATTGAACTTCCATTTTGTTCTTAAGTCATTTAAGACGTGCTTTATGTACTTAACCTCTCTTTCTTGATGCCATTCTGGATTCTTGTGAGAAAAAATTTCATAGATCTTCTCATCCATATTATTTAGATTCTCTAGATTCTCTATAACATGGACACCATCATACTGAATCTCACATCGGGTACTATGTTCATCTTCCACTTTGACACCTATAGCAACTCCTTTTGAGTCTTGTGCATAGAACGTCCAAAGTCTTGCAGTGTTATAATTTTTTGCCAATGAACAGATTCTTCTCTTTTTTATCTCATCGGTTAAGCGATGTAATTTAGTTCCTAAACCATTGGGAGTATACAGTGTATCAGGGTCTAATCCTTCTACTTGTTCTATTTTTTCCCACAGATCAGCTTTATAGTCGAAATTATGTTGTATTTCAGACCACACATGGTTGGAATAGGGTATCTTGAAATCTCCTTCTAAAATATCGTTCAACATTTGATTCTTTGGACAGAAAATACGGTTGTTGATAAGAATGTCCAGAATATACTTCAATTTATCTGGGCCTTTGTATTTGTAGAGAATTTCACTTTCACCCATAATAATCTACCTTATTGTGCAATAATCAAGTAAGCCATGTAGCAAATATAAATGGCAATCATAATGCCACCTTCAAGTCTAGAAAGTATGTGACTGGTTCTGGCAAATAGCCAAACTAGTAGACTGGATCCTAATAAAACTAGTAAGTCGATAGGAGTGATGTTGCCCATCTTAAGTGGAGTTATAGTTCCACTAATACCAAGAATCATCAGAATGTTAAAGATGTTACTACCGATAGCATTTCCAACAGCCATACCCGCCTTATTTTTAAAGGCTGCAACAATGCTTGTAGCTAACTCAGGTAAACTGGTTCCCATGGCTACGATAGTCAAACCAATGAGACTTTCACTCATACCCAATCGGAAAGCGATGCTTGAAGCACTATCAACAAAGAGGTTACCACCATATATGAGACCTGCCAAACCTAATACAATGAAAAGTAAAGATTTCCATAATGGGGTATGCTTCACCTCCAATTCACCTGCATTATCCGCTTTTTTAGCTTCCACGTGGTCTTGTTTGTCGCTCTTCTTTGCTACAAGAATAGTGTAGTAGATAAATGTGATGAAAATAAGCAGGAGAACTAATCCATCTGAACGACTAATGCTATTATTTGCTTTACCATCTAAAATGCTGTCGCATGCCATGCACAGAAGAATGGCACTTGCAAGTATGCTCCAAGGAATGTCTTTTCCTATCACTTGCTTGGAAACTGTAACAGGGCAGATAAGTGCGGTGAAACCTAAAATAATTAGTGTATTGAACAAATTGCTTCCTACTACATTTCCTATGGCCAGTTCTGGTTTGTTTTCAATAGACGATATCACTGAAACCACTAATTCAGGCATGGAAGTACCCATTGCTACTACCGTGAGCCCTATGATAAGTTCTGAGATTCCCCATCGGCGAGCCAAATCACTGGCACCGTTGGTTAGGGCATCGGCACCTAAAAGAATAAATACAATACCTAATATTAGGAATAAAATGTCGAGTAACATATTAATCTGCCATTAATTTACGATAACGTACAGTCTTTTCTTGTCCACCATTACGCTTAATACGCCATGCTTCATAATCAGAATATGAACCTTCATAATATACGGGTTCTTCATCCTCAAAACTAAGGATGTGTGTGCAAATACGGTCTAGGAACCATCGGTCATGACTGATGATCACTGCACATCCTGCAAAATCTTCCAAAGCATCTTCCAACGCACGGATAGTATTTATATCTAGGTCGTTGGTAGGCTCATCCAGAAGAATGGTATTTGCACCTTCCTTCAGGGTCATGGCCAGATGTAAACGGTTTCTTTCACCTCCAGAAAGAACACCAATCTTCTTTTCCTGATCTGCTCCGCTAAAATTGAACCTACTTAGGTATGCACGTGCATTGACTTCCTTTTTACCCACTTTTATCAGTTCTTGTCCATTTGAGATAGCCTGATAAATGGTTTTTTCAGGATTTAAATCTTTATGCTGCTGATCTACATAAGCTATGGTTACTGTTTCACCCACTTCGAAATTGCCTGAAGTAGGCTTGTCAATACCCATAATCATACGGAATAGGGTAGTCTTTCCTGTTCCATTTGGGCCTACCACACCGATAATGCCATTGGGTGGTAAGTTGAAATTCAAATGTTCAAATAGCACTCGTTCACCAAATGCTTTCTTTACATCTACGGCATTAATAACCTTGTTGCCTAAACGTTCACCATTTGGAATGTATATTTCCAGTTTCTGCTCTTTTACAGCTTGATCTTCATTCAGCAATTTGTCGTAAGAGTTCAAACGAGCCTTGCTTTTTGCATGACGTCCAGAAGGGCTCATTCTTACCCATTCCAACTCATTTTCTAAGGCACGACGTCTTTTGCTGGCTGTTTTTTCTTCTTGAGCCATACGCTGAGTCTTTTGTTCCAACCAGCTGGTGTAATTTCCTTTCCAAGGAATGCCTTCACCTCTGTCTAGCTCTAGAATCCATCCTGCCGTTTCATCCACGAAATAACGGTCGTGTGTTACAGCAATTACAGTACCTGGGTATTGGCTCAAATGCTGTTCCAGCCAATTGATACTTTCCAGGTCAAGGTGGTTGGTAGGCTCATCCAATAAAAGCACATCAGGTGCTTGTAATAGTAAACGGCACAATGCCACTCTTCTACATTCTCCACCGGAAAGGTGAGCCACATTTTCATCTGCTGGAGGACAGCCCAAGGCTGCCATGGCTCTATCTAGTTTACTATCTATATTAAAAGCATCTGTGGAATCAATGATGTCTTGAAGTTCAGCCTGACGTTGAAACAGTTCATCCATTTTGTCAGGATTTTCATAATATTCAGGAAGACCAAACTTATTGTTGATTTCGTCATATTCTGCTAAGGCATCATATACATGCTGTACGCCTTCCATTACGCATTCTTTGACAGTCTTGCTTGGGTCTAATTTTGGGTCTTGCTCCAAATATCCCACGCTATATTCATTGCGGGAGAAAATAACCTGTCCCTGAAATTGAGTGTCAATGCCTGCAATGATTTTCATCAATGTAGACTTACCTGCACCATTGGCACCTACGATAGCAATTTTGGCACCATAGTAAAAGGACAAGTAGATATTCTTCAGAATGGTTTTCTGAGTTTGTTGGATTGTCTTACTGACATTGACCATAGAGAAGATAATCTGATGGTCTTCACCATTTGTATTTTTTGCCATATATAAAGTATTATATTATTTGGCACAAAGATAGTATAAATTCCGATGAATAGAAAATTTTCAGTTTTGTTTCTCTGTCATATATTTCCAATACCTTCGTGGCATATCACCAGCTTGTTTCTTGGGGTTAAGTCTTTCTTTTATGCAAATGGCTTTAAAATACGTTTTCCATAAGTCTTGAAAGAGCTTGTCATTGTCCGATAGTATATCGGAATTCATTTTTCCTGTTTCATTATCAAAAGATAGTGTTTCTCCTTCGCTGAATGTTATTCTGCTTGCTTCTTCTTTGTCATAGTAATAACCGTATTTCCTTTTAGCATCAAAAATCAGGAAGCTTTGATCATTAAATCTATCTTTAAAATGGTCTATGATAAGAGGAAGTACATTGTGGTCAGGATGAATAACCCCTAGGTAGGTGCCATCTTTTGCTTGTTGGAAACGTAAGAACTGTTTCATGCGTTTTGCCTCATAACATACTCTCCTATAAGTTTGAGTGCAAAGAAGTACATCTGGGTCAGAGAAATTTTTTTCGATGGAGATTTTATTCGGATTTTTAAAAGCTTTGCAGATATAGGAGAATAATGCATAGTTCTTATCTCTTTCCTCAGACAGGAAGGAGATGGTGATGATAGACAGACCGATATAGGAGAGTTTGTTTTCCAGCCCTTTCCAAACTCTTTTTGATTTATTCTCGTCGGTATGTATTTCGTGGATTCGATCACAAAATAGAGGAATGGCATCTCCTGCAGTCAACAAGTCATTTGGCATTTCATGATAATAGAATGAATCGAAAACTGCAGAAAGTAATCCGTCTAATGTATTGTCGAAGGTATAAACTAACATTGGCTTATGCATCAAAATCAAAAGATAACTGCTTCCTGTCATTAATCTCCTTTTTTTGCTTATCTGAAAGGAGTAGCGGACGGAGTCTTTCTGGATGGATTTCGTTTATTCCTATGGTGGGCCCCGAGAACATATTGGTCAATTCCCCACAGGTGATGAAATATTTCGCTTTTTTCATCACAACACCCATCTTCTTTAGATGGTAGGAGGTAATCCGATTGAATCGTCTGGAATTTACTATTTGCAAGGCCGATTTAACCCCGATTCCTGGAACTCTAAGAATCCTTTCATAATCATCTTTATTGATGTCTACTGGAAATTGCTCAGGATGTCTTAAGGCCCAAGCCAGTTTCGGGTCTACATCCAAATCTAGATTTGTATGTATCTCATCTACTATTTCATTTACATTGAAATGATAGAAACGCAGCAGCCAGTCTGCTTGATAAAGTCTATTCTCTCTAACCAATGGTGGCTGCTTGAGTACCGGAAGACGAGAATCATAGGTGTTCACGCTTATGTAACCAGAATAATAGACTCTTCGCATAGTAGGCTGATTATATAGGGCTGATGACAATAGAAGTATATCTTTGTCGGTTTCTGGTGTGGCACCTACAATCATTTGAGTAGATTGACCTGCAGGGACAAATCTAGGAACATGTTTCAAGTGCTTCTTGTCTTCTTTATTCTCTAATACTCCTTCCCGGATAAAGCCCATAGGTTCAAAAACACTTTTATGGTCTTTTTCAGGAGCTAGTAGTTTAAGCGATTCTTCTTTGGGGATTTCTATATTGACGCTCATTCTATCGGCATAGAGACCTGCTCTTTTTATTAATTCACGACTAGCACCTGGGATGGATTTCAAATGGATATAACCGTTGAAACGATGTATTGTACGTAAGTCTTGTGCTATACGAACCAGCCTTTCCATGGTATAGTCTGGATTTCTAACTACACCACTGCTTAAAAACAGGCCTTCTATATAGTTGCGACGATAAAACTCCATCACTATTTCTTCCAGTTCACTGACACTTAATGTAGCCCTCTTGATGTCATTGCTTCTTCTGTTAATGCAATATGCGCAGTCGTACATACAATAGTTCGTCAGCATCACTTTCAGCAAAGAAATGCATCTTCCGTCATCAGCAAAACTGTGGCATATACCTACACCACCAACGGTATTGCCCACCATTCCTTTCTTTCCACTTCTTACTGTTCCGGATGATGAGCACGATACATCGTATTTAGCACTTTCTGCTAATATACGCAGTTTCTCTATAGTTGATTCTGTCAGCATTTAAAATTCCTTTAACTAGCAGTTGGCCACAAAAGTAGAATAATCTTTTGTCAGTTTATGTCAACTTCTCTAAATAAAATGTTAAAGCTATTTTCTTTTTATCTTGATGACTGCTAAGCTGTAAGGTTCTAATTGGTAATTGTATAAATCTTCTATATTATTCAATACTTTTTCCTCGGGTTTTGCATTTGTGTCGTTGGGAGTCCCACTTAAAATCGTTTCTTGAATAAGAACTTTATCATCGATGTTTACATCCTGCTCATTCAACTGGAATGTAATTTTAGTAGGGAGCAGGTTAACCATCTTGAGAATTAAGTTCCCTTCTTTATCTTTTAAAGATGAAAAGCCAATTCTTTCTTTAACTCCGAAAGATTCATTTTCCACTTTAACGGAATTCTCTAAATAAGTTGTCCCTGAGTATTTTGAGAACAGTTGCTGGACATAATACCCCACAGTAGGTTTTACTTCTTTGTTGTTAAAATAAATCAGGTCAGGATTCCAGTTCGTATGTCCTTCTTTTGCCAATAGTGGTGCATAGCTACTCATTTGAACCAAGTCTCCATTCCGCTCTATCGATGTCAGATACAATGCTTCTGACAATGCAGTTTCTATATTATTTGGTCGTCCAGGCAGATGAGCTGCGTATTCACCTAAATATACTTTAGATCTATTCCTATCATATTTATCATAGAAATCCTGATTGTAAATAAACCAGCCTGGGGTGTTGTAGTAGTGTTCATCTACCATTGGAATATCCAGCTCATCAGCTAGTTTCCATCCTTCTGTATAATCGCTTCCTTTATAGAAAGGCCCAACTGTTCCTATGACTGTGATTTCTGGATATTTATCTCTCACTGCGTTATAGATCATACGGAACCTTTCCTCAAAGACATCGGTAATTTGGTCTTCATTACCTATACCGATATATTTTAGATTGAAAGGTTTACTATGTCCATTTTCAGCTCTTTTTTTACCCCAAATAGTCTTTTTCGGATCACCGTTGGCATATTCTAACAAATCCAGAATGTCTTGAACGTACTCATCCATATCTTCCATTGGAATTCCGGTTTGTTGGCCATAAGTAGTAAGCAAGTCATGAGAGTATTTGCTGGCACGACCAGAGTTTTGGCAGGGTACACCTGCTGCTACCACAGGAAGTGGTTCCGCTCCTATATCTTCACAAAATTGGAAGTATTCATGATAGCCCAGCCCTCGTGTCTGGTGATAATTCCAGATATTTGGCAGTGGCTTACGTGCTTCCAGTGGGCCGATACTTCCTTTCCAGTCGTAGATATTGTCTATTCCATTGCCATGAGCTACGCAACCTCCTGGGAAACGGATAAATTTAGGTTGTAAATCTGCTAGAATTTGAGCTAAATCTTCTCTTAGACCATGGTTTTTAAAGGTGTGTCTAGGAAATAAAGATACCATGTCTATATAGTACGTTCCTCCAGTAAGAGGTTCAATGGAGAGTATAGCATTTTCTATATTGCGTGATGGATTCAAGGTACATGAATGTTTTTTCCATCCTCCTTTAGAAGTTGAAACAACACCTCCTGCAATGGTAGTTCCTGTTTTAGGGTCTACCAAACCTATTTTCAGCCTTCCTCCATTTTCTGAATATGCAAAGACGGAAAAGTCGTATTTTTCATCTTTATTTATGTAATATCCATCAAATCCAGAGTTGGTGAGAAAGGCACCCGGTGCATTTACTTTAAGAACTGCATAATGTGGATTATTTGGATGGATAGGAGATACAGTGTCTATTTTGAAGGTAGCATCATTTCCTTTGAGTTCCCAACTGGTATCCGATTTCCAACCTTTGTGATCCATGGAAGAGAATTCAAAATCTCTGTTTCTTACCATTTCGGCATATAAACCACCATCTGCTGCATGACTGATGTCTTCAAAGAAAATACCAATGAGTTTGTCGCTTATTTGTTTCTTATTCCCTGTAAAATCTACTTTCACATGGACAGGGGAGAGGTCTTTAAATCTCACCAAATCTTCGGTTGTAGTCTCTGCATAGAGTTTATCTTTATATTTACTGCTTTCTGCCGACCTCTCTGCAGCAACTAGGTCTTTGTATGCTATTTTTAGGATTTTATATTCCGCTTCGGGCTTCTCACGGAAATATGTTTGCCTTCCCCAATCGAATAAATTCTGGGAAGTAGCTCTGGCATATGCATCTCCTGCTTGATTTAGTTTCCATATACATACCCATTGGTCGTTCTCTCTAAAAAGGATAGGGTCATACATACTTTTCCCTTCTCCCCAAGGGCCAAAATCAGAAGAAAGAAATCCGTATCCGTTGGCAACTTGAAACCATGTCTTTTCATCTACGCTCCAATCTAGCTTTAAACCACTCTTGCCCGCATCTGTGCTCGTTGCATAAGCCCGTAAGTACACAGAGTCGGGAACTGTGTAATAGCTATTCTGATTGGCATAGGCGCATAAACTGAATGCGCTTAATAATAATAAGAGGTATCTTTTCATATCAATGCAAAGATAGTTATTTATTTAAAAATAAAGATTACCTTTGCACTTAAAAGTATAAGGTGGAATGAAAAGCCATACATTATCAGACTTGATAGCCCAAGGAGAGCATCAACAGCAGGATTTTAAATATGAAATCTCATCAGTGAGCAAGATTGCTCATTCTATCTCTGCTTTTGCCAATACTGATGGTGGCAGGTTACTAATTGGCGTGCGGGATAATGGTAAGATAGCAGGTGTGCGGAGTGAAGAAGAAATGTATATGATTGATGCTGCAGCCACCTCTTATTGTTGCCCTCCTGTAAAGTGCCAATGGGAAACAGTAACTGAAAACGGGCATACCGTATTAATCGTGACAATAGATCGGAGCGAAAATCGTCCTGTTAGAGCTAAAGAACAAGATGGTTCCAAGAAAGCCTATGTGCGTATTAAAGATGAGAATATCGTGGCATCGCCTGTACATTTGGAACTTTGGCGCAAATATGCTTTGCAGAATGGCTCCTTTATACAGTTTACGGAGAGACAGCGTAATATTTTTAAGTTATTAAGTGAAAAGCCCGAAGGCTATACTTTAAATCAGTTCTACAAGAAATCGGGGCTTAACAGAGAGAAAGCCATTAAGATGCTGGCCAATTTCATTTACTTAGGTATAGCAGAGATGGTATTCCGTGACCATACTTTTTATTTCATTGAAAAATCTCCGGAATAAAAAAGAAGAGGCCCTGAATGATGAGCCTCTTCCTAATTTTGTGGATTTCTTATTTCTTTACTTTGTATTTAGCTACTCGCTCGTCATTGATGACTCCCTTCCAGTTTAATCCGTAAGCAAAGTCATAGGTGTTCCCTTCTGAATCCACATAGCATTTCATATCGTGTGGGGTATCTTCAAACTGTTCCTCCACTGTGGCCATGTTAAGCGGCATCTGCATAGGAAGAAGGGCAGATGGTTCTTCTTTTCCTGATATCAAGTCCAGCAGTACCTGATTCTGGATGACGAAACCCACTAGAATAGCATCTACGTAAGGTTCGAATTCTGCCATCACCATTGGACGGTCCATGTTGATGCATACGATGACTGGCTTTTCACCCATAGCTTTGCGAGTATTCAGCACCATATCCAGTTCGCACTTGTTGTTAGCTTTTGTGCTCTTACCACGGTATGAACGGTCGGTGAAATTTTCTTGCGGGTCACCACCTGCTAGAGAATGTGGTCTAGCATTAATAGCTGTATAGTCGTTGTACTGCAATGAAATAGGCACATAACCGTTGCCTCCCTTTTTCTTGTCGGCTTTGCTATAGCCATTACCAGTTGCAGGGTTAGTTATGTAGCAGATAGCGAAATCAGCTTCTGATGGGTTATCCACCACAGTGAAATATTTAGCCAGTTGCTCTTTCTCTACAGGATCTGCATCGTATGCTTCTACTGGTGTTCCAAAGAAGTTTACAGTGGCCTCGTGATGTACTTTTGGCACGTAAACCTTCTTCTTTTCTGCCATAGGAAGTACGTTGTTCTTGTTCTTGAGCATCACTACAGATTTTACCTGTGCGTCATAGCCTTCTTTCATGAAAATAGGATTTCCTACCAGTTCCTGTGATGCCTTAGGGTTGACATACGGGTTTTCAAAGAGTCCTACTCTGAAGATGTTCAGCAACAAGCGCTTTGCAGATGCTTCCATGCGGGCGCGCATAAACTCTTCTCCATGCTCTTTTACACCCATTTGATAAGCATCGAGCACAGGCTGTAATTCATTGTTTCCTCCAAACTGGTCTACACCAGCCATAAGAATCTTATAGTGGCGAGTCACAATATCTTCGGTTTCATGGCCCCAGCATTTTCCTCCCATCATGGATTCAAAATCTGTTCCTTCATCGGCTGTAACACCCCAGTCGGTACATACCACACCTTCAAACTCATATTTGTTTCTAAGCAAGTCTGTAATTAAGTACTTAGAGTAGTTGTTGCCCTCCATATTACCTGTGCCATCATAATTGGTGGAAATGGTATAATAAGGCATGATGGCAGAAGCCATCTGGGTTTTTCCGCTCAAGCGGAAAGCTCCTTCTGTAAATGGCTTTAATGCCAGTGCTTCATTGTGTCCTGGGTAGACAGCATATTTACCATTGATGAAATGAGCATCTCTTCCTCCTTCGCCACTTCCACCACCTGGCCAGTGTTTTACCATGGCATTGACTGATTCATATCCCCATCCGTCGGCAATCTCAGCATCCTCGCTACTAGTTTGGAAACCATCGCAGTAGGCTCTGGCTATATCAGTAGAAAGTGCGGGATCCTCACCGAAGGTTCCACTGTTTCTCCACCAACGTGGGTCGGTAGCTATATCTACTTGTGGAGAGAGGGCAGTGGTAATTCCCAGAGCACGATATTCCAAGGAAGCCACACGGCCGAATTCTTCTATCATAGCAGGGTCGAAGGTGGCAGCTAAGCCTAAAGTGCTAGGCCACAATGAAATCTGCCCACCGGCTCCAGCATTGAATTCAGCAGTGGCTACTGCATCGTGGCGTGGGTCAGTACTTGTGTTGGATGGGATACCATGATCCAACCCCTCACAGAAAGCTTGCATATTGTTGTTCCAAGTGGCAGCCACCTCTGGAGATTCTACCATGGTGATAAGCACATGGCGTAGGTGATCTTCCTTTAGGAATTTCTTCTGCTGGTCTGTTAAATCACTGATTTTTGCATTACTTTCTTTGAGAGGCTTGCCATCGTAGGTTCCCACAGCTCCGTATGAAAAGCCTGAGGAAGTTAATGACTGATGTGCACTGTAGAGCATTAATCCTCCTATCTCTTCAATACTTAGTTGTTTAGCCAAATCTTCGGCTCTTTCTTCGAAAGTTTTGCGCCAATCTTCATATACATCAAGTTTTCCGTTCTTGTTCAAATCCTTGAATTTGAATCCGTCTTGTTCCAGAATCTGGATGCCAGAGGTGGGGGAGTAACCCAGGTTCTGACCGCCTTTTTGAATAATGAGATTATAGCCATCGAACTGCTGTTCTGACACGTCAGGACCGGTGCAGCCACATAGTGTGCATACTGCTAGTGCTGGCAGAGCTAATTTGAGTGCTTTTTTCATGTTATAATAAATTTTAGGTAAACCTTTCTTGCAAAATTATATAAAAATAATGAATTGTAACATTTCGTTTCCTCTTTTTCCTTTCTTTCTAATTAATTTGTCTTATTTTTGCATGCAAATGATTGAATAATGAGAAATAAGTTCTTTTATATTTTCGTTTTCCTTTTCAGTGTTGGCTTCAGCGCTTGTAGACATGATGATGATCCCATCCCTGAGCCTATCGATGGGTATAAGCGTACTTTGTTCGTTTATATGCCTTGGGCATCTAACCTGTATAGTGCTTTCGAGCAAAATCTATCCGATTTGATGACAGCCATTAATACCACGGGGCTAGATAATCAGCGTGTTATTATATTTTTAGCGAATAGCAATAAAACGGCTACCTTGCAGGAGGTGGTTTTATATAATGGTTTCTATAGCCGGAAAAACATCAAGGATTATACGTTCACTATGGCTGATTATACCACGGAAAAGGGGCTTACTTCCATCTTGAGCGACGTGATAGCTACAGCTCCAGCTGATGAATTCAGCATGATTATCGGTTGCCATGGCATGGGGTGGCTGCCTGTGACTCGTTCAGTACAAATGGCTCCTACTCGTTGGTTTGGTGGAGCTTCATCGCTTTATCAAACAGAAATATCCACGCTTCACCGAGCGCTGAGTAATGTGAATATAAAGCTAGAATATGTGCTCTTCGACGACTGTTATATGGCCAATGCCGAAGTGGCTTATGAATTGAAGGATGTGACGAACTATCTCATAGCATCTACCTGTGAGATAATGAATTATGGAATGCCATATCATAAGATGGGAAAGTACCTTTTAGGGAAACCAGATTATCAGAATATCTGTGCTTCGTTTTTTACGTTCTATAGTTCCTATTCCTATCCTTATGGCACTATCAGTGTGACTTCTACCAGTCAGCTGCCTGCCTTGGCTCAGGCCATGAAGCAACTGAATGACACCTATACATTCGACACTTCTTACCTGGATAGCATTCAAGATTTGGATGGATTCAGCCCCACTATGTTCTTCGATTTTGGTAGCTATGTGGAATATCTTACTGTTACGAATCCTGATGCAGCCGGCACTTGCCTGTATCGGTTGGGATTGGCAGTGCCCTATAAGTCGAATACCCCTCAGTATTATTCCCAATTTATCAAAGAAGGAACAGATATAAATACTTATAGCGGCTTATCTATTTCCGATCCTAGTGTACACACTGATACCAATAAGAAGAGTGAAACATCTTGGTGGCTTGCTACGCATTAAACAAAACTTACAATAAATGAGAAAAATTATTTTGTTAGCTGCTCTTTGGAGCGGAATGTCTATTTGTGCAACTGCACAAGAAAACCCATTGTGGTTGAGACAAAGTAGTATCTCTCCTGATGGGAGTACCATTGCCTTTTGTTATAAAGGTGATATCTATACAGTTCCTGTGAGCGGAGGCGATGCTCATCAGCTTACTACGAATGAAGCCTATGACACTCGTCCTGTATGGAGCCCAGATGGAAGTAAAATCGCCTTTGCCAGCGACCGAGAGGGGAATATGGATATTTACGTCATGTCTAGTAAAGGTGGTGCTCCTTTGCGTATAACCACAGCAGCTCAGGCTGAACAACCACTCTCTTTTAAGGATGACAACACGGTGCTTTATTTGGCTTACATCCGTCCAGCTACTGAGGATATGCAGTTTCCTAGCAATTCTTTTAAAGAGGTATATGAAGTTCCTGTCGGTGGTGGTAAGCCTAAGATGGTTACTTCCTGGACTATGGAGAACTTGAATGTCAGCCCTGATGGAAAGGCATGGCTTTTCAATGATAAAAAAGGGTATGAAGATGAATGGAGAAAGCACCACACTTCTTCCATTACGCGTGATATCTGGAAATATGATGTGGCTTCTAAATCGTTTGAGAAACTCACTTCTTTTGTGGGAGAAGATCGTAACCCGGTTTGGACTAGCGATGGCAAATCCTTCTTCTATCTTAGTGAGCAGACTGGTAGCTTCAACATCTTTAAAAAGTCTGTAAATGGGGGTAATCCTCAGCAAATTACGCATTTTACCACACATCCAGTTCGTTTCCTCACAGGGGCTAAGAATGGAACCCTTTGCTTCAGCTATAATGGAGAACTCTATACCCTGAATGAGGGCAACGAGCCTCAGAAACTGAACGTAAGGATTCTCACAGATAAGATAGAGAAGGATGTGATTCGTCAGATTAAGCGAAGCGGAGCTACCGATTTTGCCGTTTCTCCTGGCGGTAAGGAAGTGGCTTTCATCATCCGGGGTGATGTGTATGTCACAAATGTGGACTATAACACCACGAAGCAGATTACAGATACCCCTGAGCAGGAGCGGAATATCGACTTTGCTCCCGATGGGCGTTCTCTGGTTTATTCTTCTGAAAGAAATGGGGTATGGCAGATTTGGCAGAGCAGTATTGTTAGAGCTGCAGAAAAGGAATTTGCCTATGCTACCGATTTGAAGGAGGAGAATCTGACGAACAATAATGTAACTTCTTTCTACCCACAGTATAGCCCTGATGGAAAAGAGGTGGCTTACCTGGAAAATAGAACTACGCTGAGAATCATCAACTTAAAATCTAGGGCTATACGCACCGTTCTTGGGGGTGAATTCAACTATTCCTATAGTGATGGCGATCAGCAGTTTGCTTGGAGCCCAGATAGCAAGTGGATTTTATCCAACTACATTGGAGTGGGTGGCTGGAACAATCAGGATATTGTTCTGGTAAAGGCTGATGGCTCTGTGGTGAAGAATCTTACTGAAAGTGGATACTCCGATGGGAATGCCCGTTGGGTACTGGGTGGTAAAGCCATGATTTGGGGCAGCGATAGAGCCGGTTACCGTAGCCATGGTAGCTGGGGCGCTGAAGATGATGTCTATATTATGTTCTTCGATGTGGATGCCTACGACCGCTTCCTCATGAGTAAGGAGGATGTGGCTCGCTTGGATGAGCTGGAAAAGGAAGAGAAAGAAAAGAAGGAAAAGGCAGAGAAGGCTCAGGCCAGCAGCAAGAATAAAAAGGATAAGAAAGCCGATGACGCTGCTGATAAGGAGGTGAAGGAACTGGTGCTGGATTTGGAAAATGCCAAAGATAGGGTGGTTCGTCTCACTGTGAACTCTTCTCACTTGAGCGATGCTATCTTGGATAAGAAGGGCGAAGTGCTTTACTACATCGCTTCTTTCGAGGGTGCAGGCGATCTGTGGAAGCATGATTTGAAGGAGGACAAAACAGAAATTGTGCTCAAGAATATCGGCCGTGGTGCCTTGCTCACCGATAAGGAGATGAAGTATATCTATACCATGGGTATGGGAGGTATCGTGAGAATGGAATTCGGGAAGAGCGATAAGAAGAACATTTCTTATGAGGCTATCTTTAACTACAAGCCAGCTCAAGAGCGTCAGTATATGTTCGATCATATCTGGAGGCAGGTGAATGAGAAATTCTATGATCCTACCATCCGTGGCATTGATTGGGCAGGGTATAAGGCCAACTATGAGAAGTTCTTACCTTATATTAATAACAACTATGATTTCCAGGATTTGCTCAGCGAATTGTTGGGTGAATTGAACGGCTCTCACACGGGTGCCCGGTATTACCCATCCAGCTCTGCACTGAGCGTGGCATCCTTGGGCTTGTTCTACGATGATACGTTCGAGGGCAACGGGCTGAAGATTAAGGAAATCATTCCAAAGAGCAACCTTACCAAGAAAAAGAATGAGGTGACTGCTGGCTGTATTATTGAAAAGATTGATGGTGCACCGGTGGAGAACAATGCAGATTATCTCTTGGCTGGCAAGGTGGGTAAGAATATCTTGCTGAGTATTTATAACCCTGCTACAGGTAAGCGTTTTGAAATTGCCATCAAGGGTATTAGCCAAGCTGCCGAAACGGAACTACTGTATAGCCGTTGGGTGGAGCGCAACCGTAAGATTGTGGAAACGGAATCTGGCGGTCGTCTGGGCTACGTTCACATTAAGGGCATGGATAGCCAAAGCTTCCGTACACTCTATAGCGAGGCCCTGGGTAAGTATAGAAATGTGGAAGCTTTGATTGTAGATACCCGTCATAATGGTGGTGGATGGCTTCACGATGATGTGGTAACACTGCTGGGTGCTAAGGAATATACGCGTTATACGCCTCGTGGACAGTACATCGGTAGTGATCCGTACAACAAGTTCACTAAGCCTTCTTGCATGCTTGTTTGTGAGGACAACTACAGTAACGCTCACGGAACGCCATGGTTGTATAAGGAACTGGGTATTGGTAAGGTAATCGGTGCTCCAGTGCCTGGAACCATGACAGCAGTATGGTGGGAAACACAGATAGACAACTCTATCGTATTCGGTATCCCTCAAGTGGGTTCTATGGATAATAGGGGACAGTATCTGGAGAATCAGCAATTGGAGCCCGACATCCTCATTTACAACAAGCCAGAAGATGTATTGAATGGAAAAGATGCTCAGTTGGAGGGAGCTATCCAGGAAATGCTCAAGGAGATTGGCCCTAAGGAATAAATGCTTAAAATAATACGTGATGGAAAATTTTGAACTAGATGAAAAAAGCTTGAAAAGCGGATTAATCGGCTTCTTCTTAGGAATAGCTGCCGTACTCCTTTGGCAGGCTTTCATGTCGGATGATAGTGCTGAGGAAAGCACTGAAGTTACGGAAACTTCTCAAATGACTTTCTCTGAAATAGAGGAGAACAAGAAGGGTGATGTCTATATCCTTTCCAGTGGAAGGAAATATCATCAGCCGGAGTGCTCTTCCGTAAAGAAAGCTAAGGGAAAGAAGAAAGTGCTGAAGGAAGATGCTGAAGCGTATGGGTACACCCCCTGTTCACGATGCAATAAAGAATGAATTTCTGAATAAACTTAAGATAGAAACCGTCTCCTAAAAAAGACGGTTTTTATTTTGCTTTCGTGCAGGGAATAAAAAAAGCCTCTGAAATAATCAGAGACTTTGTAGCGCCTACGGGACTCGAACCCGTGTACCCGGCGTGAGAGGCCGGTATCCTAACCGCTAGATGAAAGCGCCAGGTTGGAAGCGGAAGCTGGGGGATTCGAACCCCCGGTACGGTAACCCGCACGTCAGTTTAGCAAACTGGTGGTTTCAGCCACTCACCCAAACTTCCAATTTCCGTTCCAAAATATTGCTTCAAGAGAGGTGCCTACCCGATTCGAACGGGTGTAGACGGTTTTGCAGACCGTTGACTAAGCCACTCATCCAAGGCACCGTTTCTTGTTTGCGGATGCAAATTTAAAACAAATTTTCGATATAACAAGCATCCACCCGTACTTTTTTCTAAAAAAGGCTTTTTATTAGGAAGAAAATAGGGGGTATCAGCAGTGCTGGTAGCAGGTTCACGGTCTTGCAATCTTTTATTTTCAGAATGCTGAAACCGGAACTGAGGATAAGAACGCCTCCCACAATGGATAGTTCTGTGATGAGTTCATTGCTGATGATGGGACCAGCTATGGTAGTGAGCAGGTAGATGCTCCCTTGCCACATAAACAGAACGGGGGCTGCCAGTGCCATGCCTATTCCATAATTTCCTGCCAGTATGGCGCTAGTCACTATATCCAGGGTGGAATTGGTAAACAGGTAGGTATTGTCGCCTTGTAGGGCGCTCATCATGGGGCCTACGATGGAGAAGGTGCCTATACAGTAGAGCAGCAAGCCGGTGGTAAGCCCTTCCACCAGGTTGGTAGAGGATTGCCCCTTCTTCATGGCTCGCTGGTTGGCTTTCTTGTTCACCCATCCATCTAGGTTGATAATTCTTCCTATCAGCCCGCCTATGGCCATGCTCAGGATGAAGAGTACAGGATATTCGCTCTTTGGTAAGTTTTGTGCCACCGCATTGGCACCCAGCGCCACCGTACAGAGGCCTAGGGCATCGAAAAGCACCGTTTTGTATTCGTCTTTTATTCCTCGTTTCAGAATGGCACCCACACAGGAACCTACTAAGATGCAAGCTGTATTGACTATTGTTCCTAACATATTCTTATACTATATAATATACCCCCTAGGAGGCTTTCCTAGAGGGTATAATGTATGATTAAGCTACCTTATTCAGTCGCTTCAAGATAGAGAAGATGAAGGCTGCTGCCACTAAGCAGATCACCATCAATACTCCCCATACCACATAGAGCTCGTTGCCCCACAACCAGCCAGGGATAGCTACCAGGAAGTTACCGATGGCAGTGGCTACAAACCATCCACCCATCATCATTCCCTTGTACTTTGGAGGAGCCACCTTGGTTACGAAGGAGATACCGATAGGGCTCAGAAGAAGCTCAGCGAAGGTAAGTACCAGATAAGTGCTCACCAGCAGGTTAGGAGTAGCGTCGGCCATGTGCAAGTACTGTCCGTCAGGGCCTACTTCTGGGGCTGGAAGGCCCATAGAACCTAGGGTCATCATCAGGTAGGCAGCGGCAGCTACCAGCATACCCATACCTATCTTGGTAGGTGCAGTAGGTTCTTTACCTTTCTTGTTCAGCCAGCTGAAGAGAGCAATGGATACTGGAGTCAAACCTACCACGAAGCATGCGTTGAACTGCTGGAAGATAGGTGCGCTCACGTTTGTTACGCTACCGTCGGCTGGGTACATCATCCACAGGAAGCCCAGACCGCCAATAATCATGATAGCTGCAATGATTTGTGTGATGCCCTTGTTCTGGAATACACCGAATAAACCGTAAACAATGAAGATAGCACCCAGCAGGTTACGTACGTCGAACATCATGCTCTGTAGGCCAGTAGAGGTAGTAGCAGTGTAATCACGGGCAAAGTAAGTCAGTGTCAAGCCATTCTGGTGGAAGGCCATCCAGAAGAAGATTACCACTGCGAATACCAGGCAGAGGCAGATGATGCGCTCCTTGGTTTCAGCAGGGGTTAGGTTGTCTACCACCTGGCTGGCAGTTTTCTTGTCGGCTCCCTTAGTGGTTATGACATGCTTGAAGGTTGACTTGAAGATATAATAAACCAGGATACTGAAAATCAAGGATGCACAAGCCACTGCAAAAGCGTAGTGGTAAGAGTCAGCCTCGGATACACCCAGGGAGTTTTGTGCCCATTCCATAATCTTGATGGCAGCGGTAGGAGCAAACAGCGCACCCACGTTGATGGCCATATAGAACAGTGAGAAACCAGAATCACGCTTGTCGGCAAATTCCTTCTCGTTGTACAGGTCGCCCACCATCACTTGCAGGTTGCCCTTGAAGAAACCGGTACCTAGGCTGATGAGCAGCAGTGCTGCGCCCATAGCAACTACGGCAATGGTATTGGCACCCAGAGGGATAGCCAGGAGCAGATAGCCCACAAACATAATGAAGATACCGATGGTTACCATTCTGCTATAGCCCAGCTTGTCGGCCAGGATACCACCCAGCAATGGAAGGAAATACACCAGCATCAGGAAGGTGGAGTAAATGGTACCTGCTTTAGCAGCAGAGAAGCCGAAGTTGGCTTGAAGGAATAGCACGAATACGGCTAGCATGGTGTAGTAACCAAATCGCTCACCGGTATTGGCCACCGCCAATGCCCAAAGGCCCTTTGGCTGTCCTGCATACGACTTATACAGGAAGACAAACCATAGTATAAAAAGTACTACGATCCAGGGTGTTGAAATTGTTTCTAACATAATTTATTGATTTTAAGGTTTTAATTAATTCTTCACGTTGGGTTCTTCCAGGCCATAGCCTTTCTTCTTGTCTACCACTCTCAGGTAGAGGCCTATGAGCAGTGCTGCTACTCCCAGGCAAGCCAGCATAATCAGTGGGGCAGTGTAGTTCAGCTGTGTTGGGTCGGTTACTCCTGGGTTTGTCTTATCCAGCACCTTACCTATAAGCAGTGGGAAGAGCCACAAGCCGATGTTCTGAATCCAGAATATCAGGGCATAGGCTGAACCGATGATTTTTGGCTCTACCAACTTAGGTACGGATGGCCACAGGGATGCAGGAACCAGGGAGAATGAGGCTCCCAGTACTAGGATGGTGAGGTAAGCTACAATGACACCACCTACCTGATTTCCCTTGAATCCTGGAAGAATGAAGGCGAAGGTGAGATGGCAGGCAATAAGCAGCAGAGAACCCAGCACCAGCATGGTGGCAGCTTTACCCTTGTGGTCTACATAGTTGCCCAGAATAGGGGTGATGCCCACTGCCAGCAATGGGAATACGGCAAAGATGGATTCAGCTGATTGGCGCATGTAGCCCATATAACAGTAGGTAATGAGTGCCAGAATGGAAATACACAGTACTCCGTATTTTACTGTCTTGTTCTTCATGAAGTTGAACATGAACGCAGTTACTGCCACTACCAGCATAATGATATACTGTACGATAGTTACGGAAGTAGATGCCCAGAATGAATCGGCTGGCACCTCCGTAAAGGTAAGGTTGCACTGCAGCATGTTCACCGCATATTTCTGGAAGGGGAAGATGGCTGAGTAGTAGAGCACGCACAGCAGAGAAACAAGCCAGAAACCTTGGCTGGTCAGAATCTTACCGATGTCGCTCACCTTGAACGGATCATCCTTCTCTTCCGCTTCACCAGTTTGTGCATCCAGCTTCTTGTCCATGAAGAAGTATACCACAAACATGATGAGGGCAATGCAAAGCAGTACCACACCGAAGGCTACGGAACGAGATACGTCTACTTTGTCGCCTAACTTAGCGAAGAAAGGTGAGAAAATCATGCAGGTAGCCACACCCAGACGAGCCAGCGCCATCTCGGAACCCATGGCTAGCGCCATCTCACGGCCCTTGAACCACTTCACAATACCACGGCTCACGGTAATACCGCCCATTTCGGCTCCACAACCGAAGATCATGAATCCGCAGGCAGCTAGCTTTGCGCTGGCTGGCATGCCCTCGTAGAACGGGCTCACACCCAGCTCATCGAAAACAGGAATATAGTTCAGGTTGTTGGTAAACCAAGTTTCCAAGCTGCTTCCCATGAAACTCTCGCTGATGGCGTAGTACTTAATCAGCGCACCAGCCAGCATCACGGCACCGGAAAGCACGGCTGTAAAACGCACGCCCATCTTGTCCAGAATAATACCGGCAAAAATCAGAAAGAAGACAAACACATTCAGGAAAGTCTCTGAGCCTTGCATTGTACCGAAGGCTGTAGAGTCCCATCCCCGTTGTGAAGCCATCAAATCCTTGATAGGCGAGAGGATATCCATGAAAATGTAGGCGCAGAACATGGCCAGCGCCAGCAGTAGAAGTGCAGTCCATCTCAGGGCCGCAGAATCTCTTAGTGTTTTAATTTGATTGGTCATATAGCTATTTTATTTATCTTCAGAATTATTTCTTCAGCCACTTGTCCAGCCAGCGGAAGAAGGTGCGCTGCCACAGGATTCCGTTCTGTGGTTTCAGTACCCAGTGGTTCTCATCTGGGAAGAGTAGCAGCTCAGCAGGGATGCCACGAATGACAGCGGCATTGAAGGCACTCTCACCTTGGTTGGTCATGATGCGGTAGTCTTTCTCGCCTTGGATGCAGAGGATAGGGGTATCCCACTTATCCACAAACTTGTGTGGAGAAGTAGCGAAGGTTTTCTGTGCAGCCGCATTCTTCTTGTCCCATGGCGCACCCTTCATATCCCATTCTGCAAACCACATCTCCTCGGTTTCCACGTATTGCTGTTCAATGTTGTAGATACCATCGTGAGCGATGAACGCCTTGAAGCGCTTGTCGTGATTACCAGCCAGCCAGTAAACTGAGAAGCCACCGAAGCTAGCACCCACGCAGCCCAGACGGTCTTTGTCCACATAGCTTTCCTGGCAGATGTCGTCTATAGCCGTGAGGTAATCCTTCATGCACTGGCCTCCATAATCGCCGGAAATCTGCTCCAGCCATTCCTGGCCGAAACCTGGCAAACCTCTACGGTTAGGAGCGATGATGATATAGTCGTTGGCTGCCATAATCTGGAAGTTCCAGCGGTAGCTCCAGAACTGGCTCACTGGGCTTTGAGGGCCACCCTCGCAGAAGAGCAGGGTAGGATATTTCTTGTTTTTGTCGAAGTCTACCGGATAGATTACCCAGGATAGCATATCTTTTCCGTCGGTAGTCTTAGTCCAGCGTGGCTCTACCTTGCCCACCTTCAGCTGATCCCAGATGTGCTTGTTCTCCGTGGTAAGCTGAGCCACCTTTCCGTCGGCAATGTTCACGCTGTACAGTTCGCCGCTCTCCATCATGCTGTGGCGTTCAGCCAGCAGCTTGCCACCCTCCTGAAGCTGCATCACAGTATAGTCGTACTGCCCGTCGGTCAGTTGCTTGTGGTTTCCTTCCAGGTCGGTGCAGTAGATGTGTGAAGTACCGTGCCATACGCCGCTGAAGTAGAGCTGCTTGGAATCTGCATTCCAGATGAAAGCATCCACTGGGCTGTCGAACCACTCGGTTACATATTGCTTGGTGTGTGAAGCTAAATCCATCACCAGCAGGCGGTTGCGGTCTGATTCATAACCGTCGCGCTCCATGCTCTGCCATGCAATGTATTTACCGTCAGGAGAGAAAGAAGGGTTGGTATCGTAACCCATATTCTTGTCGTCGGTATAATCCTTGCACAGGTTTTCTGTTTTTCCGCTCTCTAAATAATAAAGGTAGATGTCGCTGTCGGTAGAGAAGGCATATTCCATACCTTCCTTCTTGCGGCAGGTGTATGCCAGCACTTTAGAATCGGGCGACCAAGCGAACTGTTCTGTTCCTCCGAATGGCTTCATCGGTGATTCATAGTTCTCACCCTCCAGCACATCCTTGCCGGTGCCCACCTTATCGTCCTTGAAATCTGCCACATAAGGCTTAGGGATAGCGGTTACGTACTCATCCCAGTGCTTGTACATCAAGTCGGTAATCACCATACCGCTAGCTTTAGGCAAATCTTCATCGTTCTTCTGGATGTTGTGGTAATAAGGCACAGAAGCTATATAAAGCACCTTTGTCTCATCGGGAGAGAAGAGGAAGCCTTCCACATCTTTCTCGTTGAAGGAAAGCTGCTTCCGTGCGCTTCCGTCAGGGCTCATCTCGAAGATTTGGCTCTTTCCGTCGGCATCGCTAGCCAGGAATGCTATCTTCTCACCCTTCTTTATCCAGGTAGGAGAACTTTCGCTCTTGGTGCTGGTCGTCAGCATCTTGGCATTCTGGCCATCGGCATCAGCCACATAGATTACCGTGTGACTCTTGTTCTGTTCCACACTGTAGTAAGAAACGGTATAGGTGAGTTTCGCACCGTCGGGAGAGAGGGCTGCAGCGCCTATTCTACCGAACGACCAGAGCACCTCTGGCGTCATTCTTCCGTTTTCCACTTTTACATCGTGCTTCCCTATGAAAGGAGCATCGGCCTGCTTTTCTGTTTCTGTTCCACAGGAGGCAGCCAGTAAACCCGCAGCTAGAATTGCCATATTCGCAAATTTCATGTTGTATCTCTATTAAACTGTTCGTAAAATATATAACCTTGCAAATCTACAAAATTTTATGAATATGGGCAAAAAAAATACCACACATATACTTTGTATAGTGTGGCATTTCCTTGAATTATGAATATTTATTTCATTTTCCTCTACGTTTTTGCTGTTCTTGCTGCTGACGAAGAATCTCTTGCTGCTGCTCGGCTAGCTTTTGCAAGCGTTCCTGGAAGGAGCTCTTACCAGCCAGTTTTGGGTTTGTCTTGCGTTCAGCGCGGCGTCTTTCCAGCTTAGCCAGTAGTTTGGCATCGTCGGTAGAAGCCTTGAAGATCCACATGATGATTACGCTTACCAGTCCACTCACGAAGTAGTACCAGCAAAGGCCGCTGGAGTAATCGTTGAAGATAAAGAAGAACATGATTGGCATGAGGTACATCATCCACTTCATGGCAGCCATCTGTGGGTTGGCACCGGTATCTTGCTGTTTCATGTTAATCCAGGAAGAGATGATGTTGGTAGCACAGAACAGGAGGCAGAAAATGCTCAGGTGGTTTCCTATGGCTGGCAGATTCGCACTCCAGTGAATGATATCATCATAGGTAGAGAGGTCGTCGGCCCAGAGGAAGCTCTGCTGACGCAGCTCTATAGCGTTTGGCACAAAGTTGAACAGGGCAATCCAGATAGGCATCTGAATCAGCATAGGCAGACAGCCACCCATTGGGCTCACGCCGTACTGACTGTACATGCTCATGATTTCCTGTTGCTTGCGCATGGCATCCTCTTCCTTCGGATACTTGGCGTTTATCTCGTCTACCTTTGGTTTCAGGGCTTTCATCTTGGCCGATGATACGTAGCTCTTGTAACGAGGGTAGAGCACGATGAGGTTCACCAGCAGGGTCATAAGTAGCAGCACGATACCCATGTTGATGCCCAGCCCTTTCAGCCAGTCGAATACATACAGGGTGAACCAACGGTTGATGTAGCGGAACAGCGGCCATCCCAGGTACACCAGTTGCTCCATATCTAGGTCTTTCTTGCTGATAGACAGCTCATTGGCAGCCTGCAGTGTCTTAAAGTGATTTGGGCCAAAGTAGAGCTGCAGGTTAGTAGACTGCTTGCCGGTTGGGTCGAAGAAGGTGTTAGCCTGTGCGGTATATTCCTTCAGGTAACCGGAGTTCTTTTGCAGCTGCTGTGATTTCAGTGAGGCCTTCTCCAGGTTTTGGTCGGCGATAAGCACGAAAGAGAAGAACTGATTCTTGAATGCCACCCAATCCAGTGGTTTTTCCATCTGTTCCTCATCGTCGCGGGTTTCGCTCAGGTAGTCGGTACCACCATTAGCCTCCTTATAGGTAAGAGAAGAGTAGCGGTTCTCGAAAGAGTAACCCTTCTCCAGCTGTCTAGCCTTCTCGTGCAGGTTGATGGTGAGCTTGTTGGTGTTTGGAGAGAAGTAGTTGGATACACCCACTGCCTTGATTTCCATGTTCAGCATGTAGTTGTCTGGGCTCAAGGTGTAGATGAAATCGATGTGTCCGCTTCCCATTGGCAGCGTCATCACGGCTGAGGAGTCGGTCACCTCAGAAGGGGTGAAGAACAGATCCTCGGTCAGGATGTTCTCGTTCTTTCCCTCCAGGGCCAGAGAGAACTTGTCGTCCTTATCCGTAAAGAGCTCAATATTAGTGACTCTATCCTGGTTCTTGTAATTCTTTAGTTCAGCTTTGGCTGGCACGCCACCCTTGGTGTTCAGCGTAATTTTCACCAGGCTGTTCTCCAGGGCTATTTCCTGTGCAGTGCCTTGGGTAGCGGTGAAGAGCAGACTAGTGCTGTCTTTAGCTTCCTCCTGGATTTTCTTCTCGGCCTCTGCCTTGAGCTGCTGCTTGGCCTGTTCCTGCTGCTGCCTTACCAGCTCCAGGGAGTCTCTGAGTTGCTGCTGACGGGCTATCTCAGCCTCACTGGGCTGGTTGTAGATAGAGAATCCTATCAGCACCAGAGCCATCAGTACAAAACCTATGACGGTATTTTTATCCATATTTTTAATTGTTTATTATCCGTTTTTTCGTTACATAATTCGTGCCACGGGAAATCCTGGGCCCATTTAGCGCGCAAAATTACGGAAAATACTTGAATTTTAGAAGAGGTTTCCCTAAAAAATGCCTAGTTTTCTCTTTTTTTTGGGCTAACTTTTTTACCTTTGCGGAAAAATCAAAATACGAATAATTATGAAGCGTACTAATTTTCTCTTGTTGATGGCGCTTTTTCTCCTGCCATCGGTAGCTCTGGCTCAAGTATCTAAGAAGGATAGCACCCAGATTAAGAAGTACCTGGATTCTCTTTCCGTTATCCTGAACAAGTATGAGGCCGACACCACAGTGTATCAGCAGAATCCGTATCTGTATCAGATGACTACGGGCACCTATTATAATGCTCCGGCACGGGCTGCCTTGGGGCTGGATTCCATCAAGGATGTGCGCCAGGAGGCTATGTATAATGCACTCCTCAATGCGTATCTCTATAACCCGGTGGCTTTCAGTGGTATGGAAGATAGCATCAGTGCCGTGAAGGATGCTGCGGCTGTGGCAGCTACTACAGCTCCTGAGATTAAGGTGGAGGATCTGGTAGAGGTGGCTGCTCCTGAAGCTCAAACGGATTTGATTGAGATTCAAGTGGCTAAGCCGGAGTTCTGGAAGCATAACGCAAATATCTATTTCCAGTTCTCTCAAAGTTATATCTCAGGCAACTGGTACAACGGTGGTGAAAGTTCTAACACCATGCTGGGTGGATTCACGCTGGAGGCCAACTTCGACGATCAGAAGAAGGTGGTGTGGGATAATAAGGCTGAAATCAAGGTGGGCTTCCTCACTGCCCGTGGCGATACCTTGCACCGTTACAAGACGAACAACGACCTCTTCCGTCTTACTTCCAAGTTTGGCTACAAAGCCATCAAGAACTGGTACTATACCTTGCTTATGGAGCTGAACAACCAGTTCTTCCCGGGCTATAAGACGAACAATCCGAAGATGTTCTCCAACTTCACCGCGCCGCTCAAGTATAATGCTTCTGTGGGTATGGACTGGAAGCTGGCCAAGGAAAAGAAATATACCTTCTCACTGGCTGTGTTGCCACTCTCTTATAATTTCATCTGGGTAGCTGGCCATAAGGTAGATCCTGCACTCTTCGGCATCCGTGAGGGGCACCGCACCCTGCACAAGTTCGGTTCCAAGCTGCAGCTGGATCACACCCTCTACTTCTCTGAGAGCTTCTCTTGGAAGTCTCACTTCTATGTGTTCACATCGTATGATAATACCGATTCGCTTTGGGAAAATACCATCGATTTAGCCGTGAACAAGTACCTCTCTGCTAAGATGTATCTGAACCTCCGCTTCGATGATTCTGCCAAGAAATCCGATCATCACGGATACCTGCAGATTCAGGAATTAATCAGCTTCGGCTTAAGTTATACGCTATAAGAGATAAGTAAAATGAAAAAGATTCTAGTTCTATTCACCGTTTTATTCGCATTCACTTCTTTCGCCTTGGCGCAGGATAAGCAGCCGGGGAAGAAGCAGGCCGAAATCAAGTTCGACCAGACACTGTACGATTTCGGGCGTTTCCCGGAAACTTTCCCCATGCAGACGTGCAAGTTCTATTTCACGAATACCGGAAACGATTTGCTGATTATTCATCAGGCAGTGGCTTCCTGCGGATGCACCGTGCCTAAATACCCTAAAGAGCCCATCCGTCCGGGTGAGCGTGGCTCTATTACCGTAACGTACAACGGCACCGGAAAGGCTCCGGGTGTATTCAAGAAATCCGTCACCCTTCGCACGAATGCGAAGACGGAACTGGTGCGTCTTTACATCATGGGTGAGATGGAAGAGAAATAGGAAAGGAATTTAAAAATCGGTGAGGAGGGTATCCTTATCCACCTCTTCAAACTTCTTTACGGCCTGGCGGAATTTTTCTATCTGCGGGCCGTATTTTTTACGATCTAGCTTCAAGTCACCCTCTCCGTAGTTGTAGATTTGGCTCAGCACAGCCCCCACGGTAATCTGGCTCAAGTCGCACGCCGGCTGGAAGCATTCGTCTTTCCCCTCGTGCACGCTGGAGGTAAGCCAGCGGTACTTCACCAGCATGCTCAGCTTGTCGTTCACCATACGCAGCGGAAGGCTCAGCTCATGAGAGAGCTGGGAGGCAGTGTACGGCCGGGCACCCTTCTCCTGGAACCGCTTGCAGATGGTGCTCAGAAGCAGAAGTGTCACAAAATCATTGTGTCGGCGGGAAGCGTGGCGCACATCGTACTCGAAATTATATACATCCACATTCTGGCTGGCGTAGGTAAGCTCGGCACCAAAGAGGCAGATGCTCCAGGAAATCTGTGCCCAAATGAGGAACATAGGCAGGGCAGCAAAGCTACCGTAGATGGCATTGTAGTTCGATACCCAAATCTGGGAGTTGATGTAGAAATACTGCAGCCCTACGAACGCAGCACCCGCCAGGAACCCCGGAAGGATGGCATATTTTAGCTTCACATGGGTGTTCGGCATGAACACGTACAGCCCCGTGAAGGAAAGCCCTATGAAGAGGAACGGCAGCAGGTTGATGAGGAACTTCACCGTCTGGTTCAGCCCCATGAAATCGGGCACATGACTGGCTAGGGTAGAGAGGAATACTGTGAGACCGGTAATGATTACCCACAGGAAAGGCACCAGCACCATCACGGAGATGTAGTCCGTTATTTTGCGAAGAGCCGAGCGCCCATGACGCTGCCAGATTTGGTTGAACGCACTCTCTATATCGCTAGTCAGGCTGATGATGGTGTAGAAGAGGAATACCAGGCCCACACCGATGAACACACCGCTCTTGGCATGCTCCAGGTAAGTGTTGATGGCATTCATCAGCATGTTCAGCACCTCATCGTGCCCCTGGAAATGACTGCGGATGAAAGCCTCCGTCATCTTGTCGAATCCGAAGCCCCGTGTCAGGGCGAAGAGAAAAGCCAGGATAGGAACCAGTGCCAGCAGGGTAGTGTAGGTAAGTGCCGAAGCCCTGTCGAACATCTTGTCCTTCAGGAAACGCTGCACAGCCAGATCCACCCGCTTCAGGTTCCGGTACAGGAACCGGCGCCAGGGCGTCATCTTTTCCATATCCCTGGAAGTCACCCTCCAAAGATCTTCCAGAAGGAACTTACGGGCTTTTTCTAGTTTCTGGTTCATCCTACCTTATATATAAATAAAAATCACAGTGGGCCTGTAAGCCGGGTTCTGTCTTCTAGCTAGGAAGTGCTTGTCATTTATCTACGACGTGTGTCACCACACGCCTCTATCGTTCCACCCTCTGGCTCAGGCGAGCAACCTTCAAACGCCAGTTTACATGAACTTTCAGCTCCCAAGATGTGCAGCCCGCATGTCGCCATACGGCTGGTGTGCTCTTACCACGCCTTCTCACCCTTACCTGCTGGGAAGCAGGCGGTTGTTTTCTTCCACATTACTCAAAGCTCGCGCCCTGCTTTCTGTTAGGAAGTGGGATGCTCTGCGCTGCCCGGACTTTCCTCTTTCACCCCTTGCGAGGTGCCAGCGACAAGCCGGCCCACTGTGATTTCTGGTGCGAAATTACTGCAATTCACGAAATAAGCCAAATGAAATGCCAAAAATGTCATTTTTCCTGTCATTTACCTTTTTTAAGAATTCCGTTTTGTTTGTCATTTTGGCACCGATTTTAAACGAATGTGAAAGCAGTTTTATTTTCGTATAATACCTGTTAAGTGTGGAACGATTTTTGTTAAAATTTGGAAAACTGATGGAGCTAAATTTTGACAGGAACAAAATTTGCATTTAATTTAACATCAGAAAAGTTAAAGAATTACAGAAATTAACAATTAAAATTATTATAGTTATGAATTTGACAACTAAGAAGTATTTAGGTATTGCAGCTTTAGCCCTCATAGGCTGTGGTGGTGCTAGCATTGCCACTTATGCGCTGAATTCAGGTGAAAAGGGAGACAAGAATTTCTCTGAAATGTTTGCTCAGAATGAGGAGTCTGTCAAGGCTTCTGCAGCTATAGGTAATGTACAGCCGGTAGATTTGACTCAGGCTGCCGATGTTTCTGTTCACGCCGTGGTACACATCAAGTCTACTCAGCTGAGCCGTACACAGACAGTTCAGGAAATGCCGGATATCTTCGATTTCTTCTTCGGTGACGGACGTGGACAGCAGCGTCAGATCCAGACTCAGCCTCGCGTGGGCTTCGGTTCTGGTGTGATTATTTCCAGCGATGGCTACATCGTAACCAACAACCACGTGGTAGAGGGCGCCGATGAAATTACCGTACGTCTGAACGATGAGCGTGAATTCCAGGGCCGTGTCATCGGTACCGATTCTGCTACCGACCTTGCCCTGGTGAAGATTGAGGGTAAGAACTTCCCAACTCTTCCTGTAGGCGACTCCGATGCCTTGAAGGTGGGCGAGTGGGTATTGGCTGTAGGTAACCCGTTCAACTTGAACTCTACCGTTACCGCTGGTATCGTTTCTGCTAAGGCTCGTTCCATCTCTTCTACCGCTTCCGATGGCCGTACAGTGGCTATCCAGAGCTTCATCCAAACCGATGCTGCCATCAACCAGGGTAACTCTGGTGGTGCACTGGTGAACTCTAAGGGTGAGCTGGTAGGTATTAACGCCATGCTGTATTCTCCTACCGGTTCTTACAGTGGTTACGGCTTCGCTATTCCTACTTCTATTATGAAGAAGGTGGTAGCCGACATCAAGACTTACGGTTCTGTTCAGCGTGCTGTGCTGGGTATTGCAGGTCGTTCCATCGGTACCGATATCACCATGGATGATCAGCAGGCAGAGCAGATGAAGAAGCAGGCCGAGGAACTGGGTGTGAAGGAAGGTGTTTACGTAGCTGAGGTTACCGATGGCGGTGCAGCTGCTGCAGCTGGCATGAAGAAGGATGATGTCATCACCGAGCTGGGTGGCAAGAAGATTAAGAACTTCAACGATTTGCAGGAGGTTCTGGCTACTCATCGTCCTGGCGATAAGGTAACTGTGAAGTACATCCGCGACAAGAAGGAGCACAGCACTTCTCTTACTTTGAAGAACTCTCAGGGAAATACGAAGGTGACTAAGGCAGCCGACATCGATATTCTGGGTGCAGCCTTCCGTCCACTGTCTGACGAGCTGAAACAGCAGCTGGGTGTGAACTACGGTCTTCAGGTAACTGGCGTTTCTAACGGTAAGATGAAGGATGCCGGTATCACGAAGGGCTTCATCATTTTGAAGGCTAATGGTACTAGCGTGAAGTCTACCGAAGAGCTGGAGGGTATCTTGAAGGAAGCTTCTCGTTCACCTGAACAGGTACTGTTCTTGAGCGGTATGTATCCTTCTGGAAAGCGTGCCAACTTCGCTGTAGATTTGTCTCAGGAATAAATTTAGGGATGAATATGAAAATGGGTATTCGAAAGAGTACCCATTTTTTTTGCAAAAAGCGAAAAATCGGTAATTATATGCGTAAAATGTATAATACATTTTTTGCTATATAGCCATATCTTTGCAGCCGAGGATAATATTAAACTCTATTGTAGTTTAATGAGTTTAAGTTGAGGTAAGGGATTTAGTTATTCAATTTGGAATCTTTTATTTAGGAATCAGCCCTGTTGTGAAACAGGGCTGAATTTTTTGTGTTAAGTGGGGGACAGGCACAATTTGAGATTGTCTTACTTCTGAGGGTTCTGCGGAGGGTTCTGCCCGTTCTGCGGAGGCATAACCGGGCGGAACATCCTTACCTGACGGTTGCCCAACTGGTATTTTTCTCTCAGAGCACCTGCTTCTGTCATGGCAGGGGAACTGTGGTAGCGGTTCAGTGCAGCCTGATCTTCCCACTCGTCTATCAGCAGCACAGCCTCTGGGTCATCAGCAGGGAAGTAGTACTCATAGCGGATGCATCCCTCCACACTACGGATTCTATCGGCAATGCCGTTCTTCTCCATCTCTTCCACATACTTCCGGGCATTTCCGTTGGCACCGTTGTAACGGATGTTGATGCAAATCTGAGCTTGGCAGTCGTTTGCCAGCAGCATGAACAGACTGGTCAAGGCGAATAAAGTGAAAAATCTTTTCATAATTCTTATTTTAATGTTTACAAATTTGATGTTTACTGATGCAAAAATACAGGAAAATGCGCATACACCACTAAAAGAATTTACTTTTATATTAGCCAATTTTACCTATTTTCCCCTTTTATCTCGGAAAAAAGTGCCATTTTTCTTTCCTTTTCGCTTTTTTTGCACCTTTTTTATTATATTTGTCGCCAGAAACCTATCTGAGCCATGAAAATTATACTGACAGGCGCCACAGGATTTGTGGGTGAAGGCGTTCTTCTGGAGTGCCTGAACGATGAACGAGTGGAAAAAGTGCTGAGCATCGGCAGGAAGGCGTGCGGGCATACGCATCCCAAGCTGGAAGAGTATCTGGTACCCGATTTGATGCAGATTGCTGAGGGTGACCCACGGCTGGAGGGCTACGATGCCTTGTTCTTCTGTGCTGGCATCAGCAGTGTAGGGATGACCGAGGAGCAGTATCGCCCCATTGCGTACACCATCCCCATGCATCTGGCACAGGTGCTGCCTCAGAAAGAGCGCACGACGTACATCTTCGTGAGCGGTGCAGGAACGGGTTCCACGGGGCAGATGTGGTCTAAAGTGAAGCTTCAGACGGAGAACGAGCTGCAACAACTGGGCTTCAAGCAAGTGTTCAATTTCCGTCCGGCGCTGATGAAACCCACTGAGGGTCAGCTTCATGTGAAGGTGATGGATCGCATCAATAGCTGGTTGTACCCGTTGGTGAAGCTCGTTGGCGGAGGAAATTCCCTGGTGCAGGTGGGGCAGGCCATGCTCAATGCCGTGGAGCGAGGCTATGACAAAACCGCCATTGAAGTGCGCGACATCAGTAAGCTGAGTAAAAAGTAAAAATATAGGTATCCGTGAGGATGCTGCTAGGGAGAAAAAATTTATAATTTGAGAAAAGGGCAGGGGCCATATACGGTCGCTGCCCTTTAAAAATAGTGTAGATGGTTATTATTAGAGTGTAGATTCTATGAAGCGTGCCAGTGCCTGGGGTAAAAAAGCAGCACCTAGGGGAAAGGTGCTGCATAGGGAGAAAAATACATGTCTTATGAAAAAAAATCTGACATGAAAAATAATCTATTTTGATGTATTTTTTTTCTTAGAATGGATTAAGAGTGGTTAGGGTGGCCTTCCCAAGTCATGTCTTTTGTTAAAACTTTGCCATTACCATGGTGATTATATTCATAACCGGAATAAAAACTCTGCCACTCTCCATAAGTAATATCATCTCCTTCATTAAGATTTAAGATATTTGGGGTAATGTTTGCTACCGACCTTACATCCTGTGGTGCTCCTTCATCCTCATGCGCTGCATCCTCTCTACCTGTATATTGAGGTACACCATCAGTAATTGTAACTTGAATCCAGTTGTTTCCACAATAATGGTATCTGTGAGCATGCCCTGCCTCAGGAGCACTATGGCCTGGTTCGTAATATGCAGTATTTGGATCGCTTGGATTACCAATTGTACAATGCATTACAATAGTGAACTGGAAACAATACTCACAGTAATGGTTAGGTACAAACCGTTCAAAGGCCATGAATGGCCTTGCATAAAATTTTTTCTCCATTTTTTCTCGTTATTTTAAGTATAAATTTTATTCTCCGTGTGTTTAGTATTCTCCGGTTTTCCCAGAGTTTCTCTGTTATAGTTGTAAATAACTGTTCCAAAAGTAATAGGTTTTATTCTAAAATTCTGCTAATTAGCACTATTATTTACATCTTTTAACATAAACAGTTGTGCTAATTAGAAAATGTATTACCTCGGAAATGAGCTCCTCCTCTAGCTTCTGAGAAGAGAAATCAAACTTTAACATTTTTTATATATCGCTGTTTTCATCCGCGTTTTTCCTAATTCCTACCTCCAGGTAAGTAAGCAACTTTTAAGTGCGCTCTTGCATTACTTACTAAAAGTTAGTAGCTTTGCACCGTTAAAAAAATAAAAACTGTAAACATTTTAAAATAAAAGCAATGAAAAAAGTATTATTCACTATCCTGGCAGGTGCCTTGCTAGTAAGCTGCGGCAACAATGCCCAGCAGACTGCCGCTCAGAATGAGGCTGTAGAGACTGAAGATTCACTCACCGGTGCATTCACCGCATACGACATGGACGGCTTCAAGCTGCACGTGTACAACTCAAACGATGTGATGGCCGATGCCAGCTACATCATCGAGGGAAATGACTCACTCATCGTGATGGAGTATCCGCTCTTTAAGGTAAACGCTAAGGAATTTGCCGATTATATCCAGAAGCTGGGTAAGCCAGTAGAGATTGACATTACCGACTACCACTTGGGTGGCTCCGGCAGCCTTCCTCTCACCATGCCAGAGGGAATGCCAGCCTTCATTGAGGGCCCTATCTACGGCGGTATGATGAAAGGTTTTGCCGATCAGTTTGGTGACACCATGGTAGAGCTGCCAAACCAGCCTGCTGCTGAGGTTCCTTTCGGACAGACACAGAAGTGGAACGGCATCGAGTTCCGTTTTGAGCACGGTGCTGCAAGCGACTTCCCAGGCGCATCCATCCTCATTGGCGGACAGGTTTATTACACTCACTGGACACCAGCACAGGCTCACATGAGCACCCTGCAGGTGGGCAATGCAGCAGCAGTAGATGCAGAGTTGGCCGAGGCACAGACAGCCCTGGCATCCGGTGCCAAGTGTTTCATTGGCGGTCATGGCGGTGCAGCAGGAAAGGCTGAGGTTGAGTTCAAAGTGGCTTACCTGCAGAAGGTGAAAGAGCTGCTGGCTGCCAACAAGGATGCCGAAACCTTCGCTCAGGCTCTGAAGGCTGCCTACCCAGAACTGCCAGGCGATGCCGATGCATTGGCTCAGGCACTCTATAAGAAATAAGATTCTTATTTATAAGTAAAACCCTGCAAGGTCATTTTCCCTGCAGGGTTTTTTATTTTCTCTATTTCTTTTACTTTCTTATAGTTAAGTGCTAATTTATTCCTGTTGTTCTTGTTTAACTAGGTTTTGGTACAATTTAAATAATTCAGCCACGCAATGGCTCTCTGTGAAATCTCTGCTGACAGGGAAACCGTAGGCTTCCATCACGGCACGGTCGTTTGCCTGGTGAGCTTTTCGAAGTTCTGGTGGCATGGTAACTTCATCATACAAGTCTGCCAGACTGCTATCTGGATATAAAGCACGTGCATCAAGAATGGCTTGTGCCGTCTGCTCTATCTTTGTGCGCTGAGCTTCAGTAGGTGTGGGCCAGGGGAAGTTGTTATAGACCACATCCTTGCTGTAGCGGTAGTCACTTTTCAATCTTCCGCAAACTGTCCGCATCCATGCCATGTGGACATTGCTCTCCAGTATGCCGAAATGGTAGAGTGTGGCATTTGGTATGATCTGTACTGCATCACTTGTGAGAATGTCAGGTGTGAGGAATCCCATCGGGATGTATCGACGGTTTTCAGACGAATGTCTGGGCACCAAAATGTAGGTTGTATTGGGCATGTTCTCGACATGAAAATGCGTTGGATTATCTGCAAGTTTTCGTGTTCCCTCACTTGGGCTGGATAAACGATAATCCCGAACAGCCTTAATCCGTTCCATACAATGAGGCATTTTGTGAAGTTCCGATGGAGAGCAATCTCCCAACCACAAACAGAATCTTGGTTTCTGATGTAGAAATTCGGTAGCACCAAGAAAAGGTCGAAAATAAGATTTTGAAAAAGGCTCTGATTTGATAAACTCATCCATTTCAATTTCATTGAAAAGGTAATGGCCTCCGTCAATGGGTTTGTTGCCAATTCCAATTTCAGGCACATCTGCAAGTGGATGTTGGCGACTTCCTATGAATACATCAGGAGCATCAGTCAGATAGGCATTGATATTGCTTGCTTCTATCCTTCGTTCACCATCAAAGATGATTCTAGGTGATGACTGCTGATAACTGAAACCAACGATGACGCAGTGTACGTGTGCTTTCTGATTGGCTTCACTGTCCCACCTAAACGTGCGATGGGCGAAATTGATTTGTATGCCCTTTTCAAAGAGATTTTGCCATAGGTTGGCCACCTGTTCGCCCTGACAGATACTGTTGGTAGAGACGAGAGCTGCTTTGCTTTTTGGTGCCGAAGCCATCAGTTCGGCAGCTTTCTTATACCAGCAGCACACATAATCCAGGTTGCCCACATTCTTGTATTTTGCCCCAAAGATGTCTATCACATCTTTCTTTTGGTTCTCGTCCATCAACCTTGCCCCGATGAATGGCGGATTTCCAATAATATATGACAGCCGTTCTACTGGCACTACATCTTTCCAGTCTATTCGCAGGGCATTGCCTTCCACAATGTTTGAATAGCTCTTCAGCGGCAGGAAATCAATGTCATGCTTAATGATGACTTCCGTCTCGCGCAGCATCTGAGCCTCGCTAATCCATAGGGCAGTGGTGGCAACGGTCACGGCAAAGTCGTTGATCTCAATACCGTAGAACTGTGAGATGCTGACTTTGATGGGATTCACTTCCTCGAACCCCAAGAAAGTCTGTCCATGGTGACGAGCACGGATTACTTCGTTCTCCAACCGTCGCAGACTGAGATAGGTTTCGGTAAGGAAGTTCCCTGACCCACAGGCAGGATCCAGGAACACCAGGCTTGCCAGTTTGTCTTGGAAGGCATTGAGGAGCTTGATACGCACCCTCTCTACTTTCTCCTCCAAAATGGATTCAAACTCCTTTCTGAGATCATTCAGGAAAAGGGGGTCTATCACTTTATGAATATTCTCTATGGAGGTATAGTGCATGCCTCCCTTCCTTCTGGTTTCCGGATTGAGCGTAGATTCAAACACGGCACCGAAGATGGTGGGGGAGATCATGCTCCAGTCGAAATCCAAGCTGGCGTTATCCAGCAATACCTTTCGTAGCTCACTGGTAAACTGTGGTATCTCTATCGGTTCGGCAAACAAGCCTCCATTGGTGTAAGGAAAAGCCTTCAAGTCGTCCATGAGGTAGCGGCTCCGCTTATCTTCTGGAGTGTCCAGCACCTTGAAGAGGCTGATGAGCGCATTTCTCATGTCCACGGCATCGTACCGTATCAGGAAGTTGTGGAACTGGTCACGGCTGAAAATGCCTGCATCCTCTGCATACAGGCAGAACACGATGCGTACACAAAGGATGTTCAGCCACCGAAGGGCTTCAGGGGAGTTGTCATCATATTGCTTCAGCAGGGCTTCGTAGATGCGTCCTACTATTTCGCCGGCTTGCATGGACACTTCCATCTCTTTGCTGATGTGGTCGGACTTGGTATCGACCAGGAACTTCAATCGGTAGTATTCCTTTTCCAAGTCTTTCAGGAAGATTTGTTCAGGTTCTCCGTTGGGCCGTTCCATGTCATATACCAGGAACTCCTTGAAGTTGCAGGTAACTATCCATTTGGGATGCTCAGAGCGAGGCATGTTCGCCACGTACTGCTTAGCTTGCTGGAAGGGAGTAAGCATGATACCGCTGCTCTGTTTGATGGGAGCACGCAGATCTTTATCGATGGATTTCTGTTCTATGAGAACCTTCGTCGACGGGATGTGACCGTCAATGAAGTTGGTGGAGTCTATCATGGAAGCCACCTGTTCTTCATAGCGGATGAAGTCTGGCAGATTCTCTACGCCAAAAACGTTAGTCAGGAGATCTGCCCAGAACAATTGTGATTCCCCCCTTTCATATCCTCTTCCTTCCCACCGTTTGGCAAACTGAGAGGCTGCAATGGATTGTTGTTTATCTGTCATAAACGTTATCTTTTATGTCTACAAAGTTACAAAAGATTCTGGAATACCGGTATGAATTAGCAGTCTTATTCGTTTTATACTCTTCAAAAATACTACTGGTAAAAACGCGTACATTAAAAATTATGCTTTAATTTGCAGTGTAAAACATATTAGAACTTGCAGCAATGATCATTCTGAACAAAATCCTCTCACTCATAAAGGGCTCAATCGGCAAGGCGGATTCAGCTGAACTGGACATGTCTTACGATGTCCCCGTCCGCTACCGTGCCGACTATCTGGCTGCAAAGATGGTTACCAAAATGGGGGTGTACGGAACACGCATTGAAATGGACTACGGGGTTCTCACGGACGGTTATGATGTCTCCAACGACACAGTCTGGCTGACTGTCAAGACATACACCAGCAACACCGCAATATCGGCTGCAATAGCTTGCCATGAAGTAGGGCATGCCTACCTCTGCAAGAACGGCTTCTCAGGCTCCAGGATTGAATATGAGACAAATGCAACGGAAATAGCCCTCCACTTTCTTCGTGATGAGCTTACCGATGAACAGTTCAAGGTGGCAGAACGCTTCCTGGATACAGCTCTTAAAACCTACAAAAGTTGATTACAATATAAACCTAACCTGCAAGGGCGCATGGATACTGTCTCATGCGCCCTTCTTGTTTTAAATACTTCAAAATAAATACTGTTAAAAACGTAGCAGCAAATTCATAGTATTTTGCACGTATTTTCTTACGTCCTGCCCCATGCCGTGCTCCGCCACGTGTTGATTCTTTTTCAGATTCTTTTTCCATATTAAAAATTGATTTTGTATATTTGCATCGAAAACCCAAGGGGGGAAGGGAGGGATTCCCCTCCCCATTTGGTTTAGTCTTTTTAGATTAGAATTTCTAATCTAACTTTGACTTTCCAAATCCTAGTAGAAATTGCGAGTCTCATAAGGCTTTGGGTTTTCATTTTTCCTACTCTTTAAGGTTTGAATACCATAAAAAAAGTACTGCTAAAAACGGAACAATGCCCACCATAAATGGGAGAATAAAGAATAAATGATATACATTTCAATAGTATAATTTTCGTTAAATCTTTCGATTTTCATGCAAGATTTCTCGTTTTCTGGGTTTATAAGATAGAAGGATATATCAAATAGGATATGAAACGATTAAAGATAATCATCATGACAATGCTGGCCGCATGTATTTTTACGGCCTGCTCCAGTAGCGATGACAATGAGGGTGGTAACAATTCTGCGAACCTCTATGCTATCATCAAGCCAGAAGGAGCACAATTAATAGATATTGTCCCCAGTGATTATGTGCTGACACTCGACAATATCATTGCAGTTAATCCTGAGACTGGTGAGTTCAAGGTAAAAGATACGGAACGGATTGATTCGAAAGCCTTTCCTATACCAACTCAGTACGTCATCTTGTTCTATTCTAACGGTAGTTTCCTATTTGATGCTAAACTGAACAGTTCCATTTCCAGCTATCTCCCCCAGGGGTTGACATTCTGCCATTTCCTATCCGACAAGAACGGTTTGGCAAGATATGACCTTGGAGCGACCCGCATTGTCAGTGCAGACGGAGAGGTAATAGAGGGTAATCCCACAGACCAGCAGAAGCAAGGAATGCAGCGCATGTATCAGATACTGCAAAAGGCTGGAAAGATTAGGAGTAACATCGATTATGAATTTCAGTTCAAATAAATATTAAGCTGATGAAAAAGAATATTATTAGTGTTTGTGTTACACTTGTTATAGCGGTATTTATGTCTGGCTGCAGCAGCGACGACGATGAAATCTTCGGTACAGGACTGACAGGGAAATGGGATTTGGTGGAAGTTCAGAACGGCCCTGCAGGGTTCTGTAAAGGTGACTATGCCAATCAATATCCGTCCGGAACTGTCATTATTGAACTAAAAGGAAGCGGAAAGATTGTCTTCAACTATGAGGATGGAAAAGTTGAAACCCTTGACTATTATATCCCTGAAGATCAGGAAAAGTATGGTACCACTTTGCCTGTCATGAACATTGGTGAAGTCCCGTTCGGCTATGTTTTAGAGGGGAATAGTCTGAAACTCCATTACTATGGTTTCTATACCTGCGACCATATCCCCGCAACATTTGTGTTTAAGCGTGCAAAATGATGGAACAATGAAGAATACAACGTTTTTGTCCATATTCATAGCCATTGCGTTCTGTCTATGCGGATGCAGCAGCGATGATGATTTAGACCTTTCCAGTGTAGAGAGGTCACTTGTAGGTTGTTGGCAGGTAGTGGAACACTTCAACTACAGCCATCAGGAACCTATCAATGGTATACAGGTCATAGAGTTCAAGTCAGACCGCACACAATCGTTCTATCAGGACGGTGAACTACAGTATGAAACTCAGTTCTGGGCAAAACCCACCAAGAACGAGGATGGTTATTATCTTTGTCATCAACCTGACGAAGACTATTCTCAGTCAACATATAGTTGTGGATTTGAAATCATCGGAAACAGACTGACCATATGGGAAAGTGGATGCTTCAATGTCTCAAAGACCGTCTATCAGCGCATACCCAGTCTGAATGCGGCTGATCCAGAAGTCGGAGCCTATAAATACGAGGATAATCCTACTACGCTTGAAGGTACGGGTTTAAATACCATAAAAAAAAGTACTGCTAAAAACGTAGCAGCAAATCCATAGTATTTTGCACGTATTTTCTTACGTCCTGCCCCATGCCGTGCTCCGCCACGTGTTGATTCTTTTTCAGATTCTTTTTCCATATTAAAAATTGATTTTGTATATTTGCATCGAAAACCCAAGGGGGGAAGGGAGGGCTTCCCCTCCCCATTTGGTTTAGTCTTTTTAGATTAAAATTTCTAATCTAACTTTGACTTTCCAAATCCTAATAGAAATCGTCAGTCTCATAAGGCTTGGGTTTTCATTTTTCCTACTCTTTAAGGTTTAAATACCATAAAAAAAGTACTGCTAAAAACACAAATCGCAACGCCTCTAGCCGTCGCAGTTTATACAGAAAGGAGCCGCTAACGTATCACACGCAAGCGGCTCCTTTCTGTATAAAGACTCTACAAATAAACTTTCCTCAGTCGTTCGGAAATACTTTCAAGGCCTTTCCTGATAATTTCACGATTCCTTCCCTCGGGAACGGATATACCCGCTTTATACCTACGCATCAGGGAGGGATTGATGCCCACCCACTCGGCAAAGGCAGACACGTTAAGGAAAGGGCACTCCCCGAAGAGCTCCTTGAAGGACATCCTCTCTTGCTCCATCTCCTCCTTGCTGACAACTGGAAAATGGAGTTCCTCGTAATCAGCCACGAGGTCGGAGATCATGTCAAGCTCCAGCAGATTCTTGTCACCGGCAGGGGTCTCGTTGTTGACAACCTTCAGCAGCTCATTGATTCTCTCACAAGCAGCTCTGTACTGCTCCTCTGTCTTTATCTGTGCCATAGTCAAATGTTTTTAATGTCCTTAATCCTATCATATTCCTCATGCGTACCCACGAAGCGGATATATACCTTCTGGTTGATGAAGAGGACGATGGCTACAATCCTGTAGCTGTTGCCCTTTATGTTAAACACGTAGCGGTCGTTACCTACATAGTCAACAGAGTTGAAAGTCCGCCTCATGTCAGTGAAATTGCGCCAATATGCCTTGGTGACAGCCTTGTACCATTCTTTTAAAGGCTCGTTTGCATCAGCATGGACGGCTACAAAATCACGGATGGCAGCAAAAGATATAACTCTCATAATTTCTAATCTTTTGTGCAAAAGTAACGAAAACGTTTCTATCCACCAAATTTTTAGTAACATATTTGTAATGTTATAACCTTTTTTATATATTTATCGGGGAGATACGGAAGACAAGCTGGAAAAACGGCATTTCCGCTGGAAAATCACGGAAAATTCCGTTTCACTTCCGTCAAAGAAAAAAATAAAAAAATCAGATAACAACGATAGACAGGGAGCTTGGAGAAAATCCGGCAGACCGATTGTGGTTCTGAATGTCGTCGGTTCGAGTCCGACTATCCACCCACACCGAAAATCCCTACAAATGCACGTTTACGGGGATTTTTATTTAAGGGGTTTAAATACCATAAAAAAGTACTGCTAAAAGCCTATTTCTATTTTGAGAAAGAAAAGGTCGTCTATGAGTTCATATAAAAATAAAGACCGCTAAAAAGCGGCCTTTCAGGCGGTACACGGCTTGCGCCCTGTCCCTATCTTCGTAAGAAGACACCGCAAATATACAACTTTTATTTTAATCTCCAAAGGTTTAAATACCTTCAAAAAAGTACTGCTAAAAACCTTGAAAGGAGAGCAGTTTTAGGGGTGCCCCCAGATTTTTTGTTTACAATCCGTCTAATTCTTTTAGACGTTTGTCATTATCTTCTTCTCTCAGTTTTTCCTCTTCTAATTCAACACATTTCGCATAAGCTAGTTTTTTTATGATTAAAAGTTCATCTAAACACAATTCACCTTTACAATAATATGTAATCTCAGCGAGTCGTGTCTCAACGTTACATGGGGACAGGTCCCGTGTAACGTAAGCAGTGTTAATGCTTAAATATGAAGTTTTATTTTTACGTTACACGGGACCTGTCCCCATGAAACGTTTAGAGCTGTGTAAAATGAGTAAATGGCTACTTTTATGTGCAGTAAGCGATAGGAGAGTTGATATGGGGAGATTGAAATAGAAATGTCAACTAAATGTCAACTGTTGACATTGGCAAATTGACACTTAACATGTTGAAATATAGTATTTTATAGTAAAAATGTCAACTGTCAACTCAATTTTTATTTATTATTGTATATATACACTTCTTCTTGGAAGTATAAGATATTATTAAAAATATAAATAT
>DGVD01000006.1 GCA_002395835.1 Bacteroidales bacterium UBA4293
TCAACCTATTTCAGTACAAGACAGGCTAATCAAAAATTTTACACCTTAATCTTCACGCCCCATTCCAGTAAGTACTTAACTATCAGTATGATAAGATAAGAATAAAGTAGAGAGATGAGAATTCCTACCCCGCCAAAATATACTCCTTCGGGCAGTGAAAGACCTAAAATATCTTTTAATGCATACCAAACATAAGGAAGAATATAGCAGGTTAGAGTGGCCACACCGGCTGGTTTAAGCCACTGGAACCATGAATTTTTCCCTTTTACATCGGTTATATAAAAAATAAGGGCCAATGAAACGAAATAAATAGCCAGGCAATAAAAGAGCCAGGTAGGTGTGGCTTGAATCTTGGAAACAATCCAGAAATGATGACAAACCACTCCTGAAAGGCAGCAGCAGACACCTGCCAGCAATAAAGTCAGAATGAGCGTGCGATGTCCGTTCTTCTGCTGTGCCAAATGCTTCATAACCAGAGAAGTCATTAGTCCAGAAATGCCCAGTGCATGATGAGTCCATCCACCCGGAATGAAAGGAAGCAACACGGCACGGGAGAAGTATTCCTCTGGAATCAGACTACTTTGGTTCAGCACACAAAGTAGGATGAACACTGCACATACTATACCGTTAGCTGTCAAATTTTTTCTAGTAAACAGGTAGACCAAGGAAACCACCAGATAAGTCCATCCGATAAGTCCCAGTATCCCCCACCAGCCTGTCTGAAACGGCTTTCCACTCACATCGGAATAAATTAGCAGTCCAGCTAGCAGAAGAACACCAGCCCACTTCAATGCCTTGTAAATTCCCCTGTGCTGAGCCAGTGCAGGAGCGTCCAACCAAGTAAGAATAAACCCGATGGCCATAAGCAGCATGAACCAAGAACCGGAGATAACCCCATGCTCACTGCAGTTCAAGGTAAACAATCCCATGACCACCAGTGAGAAGGTTCGGATAAGAATGTGGGTGATGACCTGTAAATAATTTTCACCTTTCTTAAAGCGATTTTCCAAGGCGAAGGGAACCGACATGCCCACGCAGAAAAGGAAGGCAGGGAAGATAATGTCGGAGAAACCTAGCATATTCTGATCTGCCTTTGCGTGAAAGAGCCATTCAGGCACCCCTTTCAGACCGGGAATGTCATTCACAAACAGCATGAGGAACATGGTGATGGACCGAAGCACATCAATTGCAGCAACTCTGTTTTTCATGGTTATCGGGTTACAAAGATTACTGCAAATGTAATGATTTATTCCCACATATCCTACCCCTCCCCTTCTTTTTTTTCATCAAGCAGCTCCGGTTTGCAGGGAGGGAACCTGAGTATACCGTCCGCTCACGAAACCGATGCGGTGGTCTTTCTCCTGTTTCTTGCCCTCCATGCGAGCCCTCAAGGATTCATATTTCTTGACGTCATTCTCGGAAACCGAACGCCGGGATTGCTTGATTCGAGCCACCAAATCGCTCATGCCGATGGGCAGTTCCGCAATGGCTGCATCCAGCGCTGCCTGGTTCACCAGATGGCAGATATCGGCCGAAACAAACCCTTCTGTCATGGTAGCCAAAACCTCCGTATCTACCTCATTTCCACCGGAAATATACAAGGGGCGGTCTTTCAGCTCATGCTGGAAAAGTGCCTCACGAGCTGCCTTGTCGGGCATGGGCACATAGACCAGTTTCTCCAGTCGGCCAGCCCTCAAGACTGCCGGGTCTATCAAGTCGGGACGGTTGGTAGACCCCATCACAAAGATGCCCCGCTCACTACAGTTGTTCAGTTGGGAAAGGAACTCGTTCACCTCTCCTGCCATGTGATTCTCGGTAGGATTCCTTCTGGGCAGCAAGGCATCTATCTCATCGAAGTAGATGACGCAAGGAGCATTTTGTTGTGCTTTTTCAAAAAGGCTACGGATAAGCGACTGAGACCCATGGATGAAGACATTTCCCAAATCGCTGGCCTTCACCAGGGCATAATTCATGCCCGACTCCTCTGCAAAGTTCTCAGCAATGAACGTTTTTCCGCATCCAGGAGGCCCGTAGAGCACCATTCCGTTGAGGGGTTTCAGTCGGTAAATTTCAGCTACGTCAGGATTTTTCAGGGCGAAGAGCACCTCACGCTTCAGCATGGTCTTCAGTTCCTCCATGCCTGCCACACGGTTGAATCCCCCATTTCCAGTAGGCTTTTGGAAAGAGAGCTGGATGGAAGGCTGACCAGGGTTAGACTGGGGAAAATTCGGGGCGAAAAAAGGATCATCATCGTCCTCTTCCTCTTCTTCCAGCTGCACCAGTTCATCACGCAGCGCAAAAAAAGCTTGGGTCATTTCCTCTATGGTCTGGAAGCGCTCTTGAGGGTCCAGGCTCATGGCTTTCTTCAGAAAAGCCAGCGTTCCACTGTAACCCGGCTCAAGCAGAAAGCCCCAGTCCGGTTCCTTCTCCCGACAAGTACGGATGATGCACTCACCATAGTCATCGGTGGCCTCCTCGTCTTTCCAGGGAAACTTTTTCCGAAGGAAGTAAAACAGCAGACAGCCCATGGCAAAGATATCGGTCCGGGCATCGCTCACTCCCTGAAATGCCTCATTGGCCTTGAACCAATTATTATTCCCTGATTCCCAAGGCTCTTCAGGAGTGGAATAACGGGAGATGTCCGTAAAACAGGTAAAGCGCGCACGCCAGCCATCTGTGGTCCGCTCTACCCACACATTGAACGGATGAATGAAGTTCAGGCACATGGGGTATTTCATGCCATGAAGCTTGAGCAACTGCCCCAGCAGGCCGCTGAACATGTTGAAGCAGCTCTCTGCAGGGCGGGATTCTAAGTCCTGAGAAGTATCCATAAAAGGAAGAAGAGAATTGGATGGAGAAACCTGCACCCAAAAATCTTGATTTTCAATTTCCGCTCTAAAGAGTTCAACCTCCTCATCTCCTGAGAAAAGCGTCAGACCATCGGTCCTATCTTCCAGATACAAAGGACGCTCGTGAGGATTTGTCAACATCAGCAGGACTCTTCGTTTCTTCTGAATGTCCATCGCCCTATAAACCTCGGTTCCTAACCACAGCTCGCAAGTACCTAAAATGGTGAAACGGTTCAGTAAAAGATCGCCAATTTGAAAAGAATAATTACTCATGAAAAAGGTATTTAGGAAAATTGTATTTGAAAAAACTACCATGATATAGTGCAAAAATCAAGTCTTTTTTACTCACTTCTACCCACTTTTTTTCGTGCATTTAACAATTTTTTAAAGAATTTCTTCCCTCTGCGTTTTTTTTACGCATAAATCTTGGAATTTTAAAACTAATCTTCTAATTTTGCCACAGAAATAAAAAAACACAAATAATGAAGACTTATACCTATAATCACCCCCATCCGGCGGTCACCACAGACTGCGTCATCTTCGGATTTGATGGCGAAAAGCTGAAAATTCTGCTCATAGAACGTGGAGTGGCACCTTATAAAGGATGCTGGGCACTGCCTGGCGGATTCCTGAAAATGGAAGGAGAAAACAAGGACCGGGATGCACTGGACTGTGCCAAGAGGGAACTCCAGGAAGAGACGGGACTGAGCAATGTGTATATAGAACAACTGCAAGCTTTCACTGCTTCGAACCGTGACCCTCGCGAATGGGTTATTACCATAGCACACTATGCCCTTGTTCGCATTTCAGAAGTCAAGGGAGGCGACGATGCAGCCCGAGCTGAATGGAAAGACCTAGACAATTTGCCTGCACTGGCCTTCGACCACCAGCAGATAGTGGATTTTGCCGTGAAGCGTCTGCGGGAAAAACTGCGTTTCGAGCCTGTGGGATTCGACCTGCTGGACCGGAAATTCACCATGACTACCCTGCAGAATCTGTATGAGGCTATCATGGGTGTGAAATACGACCGACGAAACTTCAGCAAGAAAATGCTCTATCTGGGGCTGGTGGAAAGACTGGACGAAAAGGTTACCGGAGCACCCAACAAGGCCCCTTACCTGTTCCGGTTCAACAAGGAAAGGTACGAGGAACTGAAAATAAAGGGTGTGAAAATAGATTTCTAGAGGTCTTTTCTGATTTCCTGGAGAAGGCCTTCACAAGCATCTTCCAGCACATCTAGCACATATTTAAAATCCTGATCTCCACCATAGTAGGGGTCGGGAACAGTGTCAACCTGATACTTTTGGCAAAAATCCGTCATGCGGCGGATTTTGCCTTGAGCCTCAGCCGAGGGAGCCAGTCGCTGAAGCTGACGGATGTTGTTCTCATCCATCCCAATAATCCAATCGAACTTATCGAAATCCTGTCTCCGGATAGGACGCGAGAGGTGCGTAAGATGGTACCCCCTCCGCTGGGCATGCCTGCGCATCCTGGGGTCTGAAAGTTCCCCCTCATGATAGTCTATCAGCCCAGCAGAATCCAACCTTATTTTATCCTCCAGCCCAGCCCGAAGCACCTGCTGGCGCATGACTTCCTCTGCAGCCGAGGAACGACAGATATTTCCCAAACAAAAGAAAAGTATGTTCATGTCACAGATATTTCTGCAAAAATACAAATATTTCATGAATTTTACTACCTTTGCAAGAAATGTAAGACCTAAGAATTTATATGATGAAAAACAAGTTTAAAAATGCAATCCTTGGCATGGCATTGTTCTGCTTCGTGCCAGCCATGGCTCAACATTGGGACCCGAGCCAGTATCCGTTCGACCTGATAGCTCCTTATCTGATTCAGGCTGGGCAACTAGATGTAGTGACCCAGAACTTCAAGGCACGTGGAGAATACGACATGACTGCTGATTACTGGAATGCGCTCTGGATTAAGGTTCCCGATGCCAAAGACAAGGATTTTGGCGTGTTTAAGTTCCGTAAGGATATTTCCCTGAATACGGTGCCAAAAGAGTTTGTGGTCTATGTTTCCGGCGATGAGCGATACAAACTCTACGTGAACGGAACCATCGTTTCCCTAGGCCCAGCTCGCAGCGATGCCAGCCACTGGAGGTATGAAACAGTCAATCTGGCTCCTTACCTGAAACCTGGAAAGAATGTGGTGGCTGCCTTGGTTTACAACGAGGGTGGCAATAAGACCATTGCCAATGCCAGCATCCGTACAGGCTTCATGATGATGGGAAAGGGGGAAGCTGCCGTACTGACCACCGACCAAACATGGAAATGCCTGGAGGATAAGTCGGTAACCCCACTGCCTGTCACCGTAGCCGGATATTACGCCCTGGGCCCTGCTGAAAAAGTAGTGCTGGCCCAGCAAATTTCCGACTGGCTCTCACCGGATGCCGACCTAAGCACCTGGAAGAATGCACAGCCTTACGACCTGGTCTTTCCACACGATACTAGCAGTGGTACAGGCGGTTACAGCGACAAACACCTGATGGTTCCTTCCCCACTTCCACAAATGGAACTCCAGGAAACTCGCCTGCAAAGCGTGAGAAAAAATGGTGGTTTGAAAATTCCTGCCGGCTTCCCAAAAGTTAAGGCAGACGTGACCATTCCAGCCAACCAGACCATAGACCTGCTGCTGGATAATGAAGTGCTGACCAATGCCTACTTCCATCTGCTCTTCAGCAAAGGAAAGGATGCTAAAATAGGCATCACTTATGCGGAAACGCTTTATGCAGACGACCAGCACAGTCAGAAGGGAAACCGAAACGAAGTGGAGGGTAAGGTACTGTTCGGAAAAACTGACCAACTGATTTCCAGCGGCGCACTGAACCAGGAATTCACTACACTGGAATTCCGCACCTACCGCTACGTGAATCTGCATATAGAAACAGCTGCCGAACCGCTGACTTTGAACGATGTAGGTGGAACCTTCGTGGGCTATCCGTTTGAGCTCAAGGCTTCGCTCAACACAGACAATCAGGAACTGCAGAAGATTCTGGAGATAGGCTGGAGAACAGCCCGCCTGTGTGCCTTTGAAACTTATGTGGACTGCCCATACTACGAGCAACTGCAATACCTGGGCGATACACGCATTCAGGCACTTATCTCCTACTTCAACGCTGGCGACGACCGTCTGGCCAAGAACTTCCTGAGACAGTCCGACCTGAGCCGAAATGCAGAGGGAATCGCCATGGGACGAGCTCCATCCGACTCATCACCTCAGTACATCACTCCGTATGCGCTGAGCTACATCTATGCCATTCATGACTACCTGATGTACGGCACAGACCGGGAACTGATAGAGGAACTGCTGCCGGGTATGGAGCAGATTCTGAACTACTTCCACCGCTACCAGAAGAACGGCAGCCGACTGAAGAACCTGCCGGGCTGGAATTTCTCCGACTGGGTGAATAATCACGAGGGCTGGACCCAAGGTGTGGCTGCCCGTGGCGCTGACGGAAGTTCTAGCCTGATGGATTTGCAGTTGCTACTAGGCTATCAGATGGCTAGCAGACTGGAAAAAGAGTTTGGTCACCATGAACAAAGCCAGCTTTATGCCCAACGTGCAGAGGAATTGAAGAAAGACATCCGTACCGCCTACTGGAACCCGGAACGAGGACTTTACGCAGACCGTGCAGAACAGGACCGTTTCTCCCAGCATGCCAACTCTCTGGCTATTCTCTGCGGCATGGACAATGAGGCCACTCAGAAAGAAATAGGCCGCAAACTGACTGCAGACAGTTCCCTGGCTCCTTGCTCCCTGTACTACCGTTTCTACCTGATACAAGCCCTCATAGAGGCTGGCTACGGGAACGACCTGCTGAACTGGCTGGACCCTTGGAAGGAAAACATCCGACTGGGTCTTACCACCTGGGCTGAAGACTTGAATCCAGAGACTTCTCGTTCCGACTGCCACGCATGGGGTGCTACGCCAAACATAGAGTTCTACCGCACATTGCTGGGTATAGACGCAGCCTCTCCTGCATTTGCCACCGTGAAGATAGAGCCTCATCTGGGCACCTTGAAGGGAATAGGTGGAACCATGCCTCACCCGAAAGGACAGATTACCGTGAGCTATAAAGTGAACGGAAGTAAAATGAAAGCTACCATAGAGCTCCCTACCGGAGTAACCGGTAACTTTATCTGGAACGGAAAAACTACTCCGTTAAAGGGTGGTAAGAACGAAATTAAGCTCTAATCCAAAACATCCATAATGAACGAAGCCATCATTCCGAGAGGGGATGATGGCTTCGCCTTTTTTATAAAGTTAACCTAGAAAGTTCTGAGCCAAGCTTCCAATTCTCCCGTCCATTCACGCTTGAAGAAGAAATCATCGGCAAATCCCCAGCCATGACTTCCTGTAGGATAGACATGAAGAGTGGCTTCGGTCTTAAACTTACGCAGGGCCTTGAAATAATCCACGCTGTCGGTGCAAGGAACCACTGGGTCGTCAGCACTGCAGGCAATGAAAGCAGGTGGGGTGTTTTCCGTGACATGGTTCATCACGGTATACTTCTGAATTTCAGCCTCAGAGGCATTCTCGCCCATCATAATCTTATTGATGAACGGATTCATGGTAGTGAAAGCATAAAGCAGTACCTGGAAGTCGGGACGATCTTCGGCAGAAGTGAATTTCGTAGCTGCCTGAATGGCTAGATTACCACCGGCAGAACAACCCATAATACCTATCTTGTGAGGGTCTGCTCCCCACTCTGCAGCACGCTTACGCATTATCTTGATGGCCTCCAGCGCATCGCTTACCGTAGTCTCAAAATGTCCGTTCGGCAAACGGTATTTCAGCACAGCTAGAGTCACACCCTGATGATTCAGCCACTTGGCCATGGAATGACCTTCCTTCTCAATGGCCAGATTCATGTAGGCTCCACCTGGGCAGGCAATGATGACCTTGCCATTCGGCTTAGCTGCCGGATAGACAGTGATAGTGGGGTTAGAGACATTGCTCACATGGCTGGGGTCGGAAGAAACTTCAGGACCAGTCACCTCATTACTGTTGGGAGCCCCATTGGGCCACAATTCAATAACCAATGGCTTTTGAGCTGTTTGCTGAGCAAAACCTACCAGAGAAGTTAACGCAGCAAACAGAAACGTAAACATTCTGTTTTTCATATTTCAATTCGTTAAAAAGGTTTCAGAAATAAAGGATTAGAACCGGCCTCCGGCACCACCACCGCCAAAATGACCTCCACCGAAGGAACCGCCTCCGAAACCACCGCCAAAGCCACCTCCACGGCCAAATCCACTACGGCTTCCACCACCCATGATAATGGCACGGTTCCAATAGTTGTCGTCATAATCGGTTTCTATACGGGTGAAAGTATGCCCACAGTTGGTACACAGATAAGTAGCTTGCTTCTTAATGATTCCGTTTTTCTTACTGAGCTGAACTTTTCCCACCAACTGGATAGTAAGTTTTCCACACTTAGGACACTTCCGGCTCTGGCGGTCTTTGTAGATAATGAGGAGCATGATGCCAGCAAAGCCGATGATGACTAGCAATAAAGCTAATAAAGCACCTTCATCATCATCTGAAGAGCCATTCAATTCAGCCACAAGCGACTCATCTTCATTTATATAGCCACTGCAGGCCTCCAAGGTCTGAACCATAGCCTGATCCCAGTCGCCCTGCTTGAGATAAGGAAGCATGTAGTGATTTTCTATACGCTTGCAGATGGCATCGGGCAATGTGCCTTCCAGTCCACTACCAGTAAGGATGTAATAAGAACGGTCTTCGGTGGCCAATACCACAATGAGTCCGCTGTTCTGGGTTCCGCTTCCCACCCCATATTTCCGGGCCACATCCATGCCAAAAGTATAAGGATCATCATTTTCCAAATGCTTCACCACAATGGTAAGAGCTTGAACACCTTTCTTATGCTCCAGCCGGTACTGGATACTGTCTAGCTGAGCCACAGCCCAGTCGGCCAACACACCATCGGGATTTATCGTATGACGGCGCTCATCCTGAAGGTAAGGCATGGGGAGGTTTTCAGCCGTATAGCCATCGGCTAATACGTTCAATACCACCAGCAGCAAGGTGAAAAGTGTCAAAATGATTCGTTTCATGTGTGCAAATATAATGAGTTTTTTCCAAATCCGAGCATTGTCTAAAAAAATTACACTATATTTGCAACCAAATAACTCTAATCAAATAAAGACAATTATGAAAAAAGGATGTTTAATCGTCGTAGGAATTATCCTGGTTATCGGACTAGGACTATTCAGTTGGGTTAAGGGTGCCTACAACGGCATGGTAGAGAGTGAAGAAAGCGTGACTACCGCTTGGAGTAATGTAGAGACTCAGTACCAGCGCAGAGCTGACCTGATTCCTAACCTGGTTAACACCGTGAAGGGTTATGCAGCTCATGAAAGCGAGACCCTACAGGCTGTCATCGAAGCACGTAGCAAAGCTACTCAGGTAACTGTAGACCCAAGTAACATGACCGCTGAGCAGATGAAAGAATATCAGGCTGCTCAGGGTGAGATAAGCAGCGCACTGGGCAGACTGATTGCTGTTTCAGAGGCTTACCCTGACCTGAAGGCCAATGAGAATTTCCAGGAACTGCAGGCTCAGTTGGAGGGTACTGAAAACCGTATCAACGAGGCTCGCCGCAACTACAATGAGGTGGCTCAGGCTTACAACGTAAAGATTCGTCAGTTCCCAACCAACATTCTGGCTGGTCTATTCAACTTCGGTACGAAGGAAAAATTTGCTGCAGAATCAGGTGCAGAAAAGGCTCCAACTGTAGAATTCTAATCCTTTATGGCTAACAATCAACGATATATGATGCGCGGCGTAAGTGCAGCCAAGGAAGATGTGCACAACGCCATTAAAAACATTGACAAAGGAATCTTCCCCCAAGCTTTCTGTAAGATTATTCCGGATATCTTGGGGGGAGACCCCGAATACTGTAATATCATGCATGCCGATGGTGCCGGCACTAAATCCAGCCTGGCTTACATGTACTGGAAGGAAACCGGTGACCTAAGCGTGTGGAAAGGTATTGCCCAGGATGCCCTGATTATGAACACCGACGACCTGCTTTGTGTGGGCGCCGTGGATAATATCTTGGTAAGCAGTACCATAGGCCGGAACAAGATGCTTATCCCTGGCGAAGTTATCAGCGCCATCATCAACGGTACAGATGAGCTGATGGCAGAAATGCGTGAGATGGGCATCGGCATCTATGGCACAGGAGGCGAAACAGCCGATGTGGGCGACCTGGTACGCACCATCATTGTGGACTCTACTGTAACCTGCCGTATGAAACTCAGTGATGTGATAGACAATGCCAACATCCGTCCGGGTGACGTGATTGTGGGTCTCTCTTCCTGCGGACAGGCTACTTACGAGAAGGAATACAATGGCGGTATGGGCAGCAACGGACTGACTAGCGCACGCCATGATGTGTTCAGTAAATACCTGGCAGAAAAATACCCGGAGAGCTATGATCATGCCGTTCCCAATGAACTGGTTTACAGCGGAAGCTACAAACTGACCGATTCCGTGGAAGGTGCTCCTGTAAGTGCAGGAAAACTAGTGCTTTCCCCTACCCGCACCTATGCTCCGGTGGTTAAGAAACTGCTGGATGAACTTCGCCCAGAAATTCATGGTATGGTTCACTGCACCGGTGGCGCCCAGACCAAGGTTTTACACTTCGTTTCAGACAACTGCCGTGTCATCAAGGACAATATGTTCCCTGTTCCTCCACTATTCAAAACCATTCAGGAACAAAGCGGAACAGACTGGTCTGAAATGTACAAAGTTTTCAATATGGGTCACCGCCTGGAGGTTTATCTGGCTCCAGAACATGCTCAGAAGGTCATTGATATTTCAAAGAGCTTCAATATTGATGCACAGGTTATCGGAAGAATAGAAGAAGGAAAAAAGAGCCTGACCATCAAGAGTGAATTTGGGGAATTCAACTATTAAAAATGAACATTAAGACAAAACATCGGATAATAAACACGATACTAGGTATAATATGTATCCTGATTATTATCAACCAGTGCATGTTTGAATATGAGCGCCTAGCCCGCAATGAAGGTTTCAAATTCATCGTGAACTTGATTTTTGGAGTACTTAGCATTGCAGGCTGGTGTTCTATTGCTTACTGTTGCTTCAGGGTGGACGTATATGAAACTGTGGTCAATATGCTAAAAGCCAAGAAGAGACTAAAAAGAATGAGAAAAAAATAAATGGTTATATTAGATAAACTGGAAGGACTTGTACCTCGTTTTGAAGAGGTTTCAACACTTATTACCGACCCCGCTGTCATTGCTGACCAGAAAAGATACGTAAAGCTTACCCGTGAATACAAGAACCTGGAGGACCTGATGAAGGCCCGGAAGGAGTATTTAGGCTTGCTCTCCAACATCAAGGAAGGCAAAGAAATGCTTCAGATGGAGGATGATCCGGAGATGAAGGAAATGCTTCGTCAAGAAATTCTATCCAGCGAAGAACGTATCCCGGCACTGGAGGAGGAAATCAAAATCATGTTGATTCCGGCAGACCCTGAGGATGATAAGAATGCCATCCTGGAAATCCGTGGCGGTACGGGTGGAGACGAGGCTTCGCTTTTTGCTGGCGACCTATTCAGAATGTACACCAAATACTTCGACCTGAAAGGCTGGCATTATGAGGTGAGCAGCTTTACCGAAGGCTCAGTTGGCGGTTATAAGGAAATCATCTGTACGGTTACCGGTGAGAAGGTGTATGGTACCCTGAAATATGAAAGTGGCGTTCACCGTGTTCAGCGTGTGCCTGTCACTGAAACTCAAGGGCGAGTGCATACTTCTGCTGCCTCAGTGGCCGTCCTGCCTGAAGCCGATGAGTTTGACGTGGAAATCCACGAAGGGCTCATCAAGTGGGATACTTTCCGTAGTGGAGGTGCCGGTGGCCAGAACGTGAACAAGGTGGAATCGGGTGTGCGTCTCCGCTATCCGTGGACGAACCCAAACACTGGAGTTACCGAGGAAATCCTGATAGAGTGTACGGAAACCCGAGACCAACCGAAAAACAAGGAACGCGCACTGGGACGCCTACGTACTTATATCTATGACCGGGAACATCAGAAGTACATGGACGATATAGCCAACAGACGTAAGACACTGGTAAGCACGGGTGACCGGTCAGCAAAAATCCGTACTTACAACTATCCGCAAGGGCGTGTAACCGACCATCGTATCAATTACACCATCTACAATCTGAGTTCATTCATGGATGGAAATATTCAAGATGTCATTGACCATTTGATTGTAGCCGAGAATGCAGAACGTTTGAAGGAAAGCGAACTATAAAAAACATCCTTATGACAAGACAAGAATTATTTGAAAATATCAAGAAGAAACAATCCTTCCTATGCGTGGGGCTAGACACAGACATTAAAAAGATTCCCCAGCATCTGCTGCAGGAAGAGGATCCTATCTTCGAGTTTAATAAAGCTATCATTGAAGCCACAGCCCCTTACTGTGTGGCCTACAAACCCAATCTGGCATTCTATGAAGCTTTTGGCGTGAAAGGAATGATAAGTTTTGAAAAAACCATCAAATACCTGAAAACCAATCACCCAGACCAATTTATCGTGGCTGATGCCAAACGAGGAGACATAGGAAACACCAGCTCCATGTATGCCCGCACTTTCTTTGAAGAATATGATGTGGACTCTCTTACCGTGGCTCCTTATATGGGCGAAGACAGCGTTTCACCTTTCCTTAAATATGAAGGGAAATGGGTCATCCTGTTGGCTCTTACTAGCAATAAAGGTAGCCTGGATTTCCAGTTCATGGAAGACGAAGACGGCCAGAGACTGTTCGAGAAAGTCCTAACTACATCGCAAAATTGGGGAAATGCAGACAACATGATGTACGTGGTGGGAGCTACCCAAGGTAGTATGTTTGAGGACATTCGCAGAATAGTTCCAGACCACTTCCTTCTGGTGCCAGGCATCGGTGCCCAGGGCGGATCACTGGAAGAAGTATGCAAATATGGTATGAACAGCACTTGTGGCTTGCTGGTAAACAGTTCCCGTGCCATCATCTATGCCGACAATACAGAGAACTTTGCAGAGGTGGCTGGTCAGAAGGCCAAAGAAGTTCAACTGCAGATGGCCGCTCAATTGGCTAAGCTTTAATCTAAACCTATGGCCAAAATCATCAGCGATCCCGTATTCGGATTCATTCAAATTCCTACCGGGCTACTGCTTGACATTGTTAAACATCCGCTCTTTCAGCGACTTAACCGTATCAAGCAGTTGGGCTTGAGCTCCAACGTTTACCCCGGAGCTCAACATACCCGGTTTCAGCATTCTTTAGGAGCTTTTCACCTGATGAGTGAGGCCATTATTTCACTGACACGGAAAGGCAATTTCATCTTCGATAGTGAGGCTGAAGCCGTTCAGGCAGCCATCTTGCTCCACGACATCGGCCATGGTCCCTTCTCTCATGTACTGGAACACACCCTGGTGCAAGGTGTGGAGCATGAGGACATTTCACTTATGCTGATGCAGAAAATCAACGATGATTTCAAAGGGCAACTGAATTTGGCTATTGAAATTTTCAAAGACCACTACCCTAAACGATTTCTGCACCAACTCATTAGCAGTCAACTGGATATGGACCGCCTGGACTATCTCCGCAGAGACTCTTTCTTCACTGGCGTGACAGAAGGAAACATAGGCAGCGCCCGCATCATCCGAATGCTGAATGTAAAAGACGACCATCTGGTAGTGGAGAAAAAAGGCATCTACAGTATAGAGAACTATTTGATGAACAGACGGTTGATGTACTGGCAGGTTTATCTCCATAAAACAAGTGTGGCTGCAGAGAAAGTACTTATCAACGTTCTTATCCGTGCGAAAGAACTAAGCAGGAAAGGTGTAGACCTTTTCGCCTCCCCTGCTCTTTCGTATTTCTTGAAAAATCAAGTGGACAAAGCCTGGTGGGATACCCATCCAGAGGCCCTGGAGAACTATGCGCTGCTAGATGACAATGACATTTGGTGTGCCCTAAAGGTCTGGTGCCATCATCCCGACAAAGTGCTTTCCTTGCTGAGCCAAGACATGGTTAATCGCAGAATTTTCAAGGTAGAAGTTTCCGATGAACCAATCTCTGAAGAAAAGATTACGGCTATTAAGACCCAATTGGCAAAACGATATCATCTACCATATGAAGAAACCTCATATCTGATAGACGTAAGTACTGTGCAAAAAGACATGTACCGAATGGAAGACGACAGCATCGAAATTCTCTTTGACGATGGGAGCAGCAAAGACATCAGCCAAGTAAGCGACATGCTTAATGTGGAGCTTCTCAGCAAGAAAGTACGCAAGCATTATCTCTGTTACCAAAGGTAAAATGTCTCTTTCGTTGATTTATCTCATCTATTCTTCCCTTTTTCTGCACTTTTTCCCTTTTAAATAAGGTAATTTCGATATTTTTTCCGTAATTTGCAGTAAATTTGAAATATCGAATAAAAGAAATGGAATTTTCAGCAAAACAAATAGCAGAGTTTCTTCACGGAGAAATAGTAGGCAATGAAAATGCCAGCGTGAATACTTTTGCAAAAATTGAAGAAGGAGTGCCTGGCGCATTGTCCTTTTTATCTAATCCAAAATATACCTCTTACCTTTACGAAACGAAAAGCAGTGTAGTACTGGTGAATAGAGACTTTATACCAGAACATCCTGTACAGGCAACCCTAATTAAGGTGGATAATGCCTATGAAAGTTTAGCCAAACTGCTTACTCTATATGAGTCAATGAAACCAAAACCCTCTGGAATTGATCCTCTGGCCTTTGTTTCCCCTAGTGCAAAGATTGGTAAGAATGTCTATTTGGCCCCTTTTGCTTATGTGGGTGAGAATGCCGTCATCGGTGATGGAGTCCAAATTTATCCTCATACTTTCGTAGGTGACGGTGTAGAAATAGGAAGCAACAGCATCTTGTACAGCAGTGTCAATGTTTATCATGGATGTAAAGTGGGCAAGAATTGTGTGCTGCATAGCGGAAGCGTCATTGGAGCTGACGGTTTCGGCTTCGCTCCTACCCCTCAGGGATATGAGAAGATTCCTCAGATTGGCATCGTCATTCTAGAGGATAATGTGGAAATCGGAGCTAATACTTGCGTGGATCGTGCCACAATGGGTGCCACAGTAATTCATGCAGGTGTCAAGTTGGACAATCTGATTCAGATAGCTCACAATGTGGAAGTTGGAAGCCACACCGTTATGGCTGCTCAGACTGGAATCGCTGGTTCTACAAAGATTGGGGAATGGTGTATGTTTGGCGGCCAGACAGGTATTGCCGGTCATTTGAAAGTGGCCGACCGCACTCAGACTGGAGCTAAAACAGGTATCACCAAGTCCATCAGAAAACCAGAAATGGGATACATGGGTACACACTCTGTAGAAGTAAAGAAATACTTGAAGATCAATGCCGCACAACGCATGCTTCCCGACTTTGTGGAACAGTTGAAGGCACTTCAGGAAAAAGTTGATGAACTAGAAAAGAAATTAAACTAACAGTCATATATGTTTAAGCAGAAAACATTAAAAGGAAGTTTCTCTCTTTTCGGCAAGGGACTTCACACAGGTTTGAACCTGACCGTAACATTCAACCCTGCCCCTGAGAATCATGGATATAAAATCAAGCGCATTGACCTTCCTGACTTGCCAGTCATCGATGCCATTGCTGAAAACGTGGTAGACACTCAGAGAGGAACCGTGCTAGCCAATGGCAATGCCCGTGTAAGCACAGTGGAACATGCGCTAGCTGCACTTTATGCCAATGGTATAGACAACTGTTTAATGGAGGTAAACGGTCCGGAATTCCCTATTTTGGACGGAAGCGCCATTGAATATGTAAACAAAATAGAACAGGTGGGACTGGAAGAGCAGAATGCTCCTAAAGACTTTTATGTTATACATAAGAAATTTGAGATTAAGGATGCAAACACTGGTTCCTGCATCACCATTCTGCCTGACGAGGAATTCTCCATCACTTCTATGATTTCTTTTGGCGGCACAGTGCTTTCCAGCTCTTTTGCCACCTTAGATGATATGCGAAACTTCAATAAGGAGATAGCGGCAAGCCGTACATTCGTATTCGTACGTGAAATTCATCCACTGCTGAATGCGGGATTAATTAAGGGGGGTGACTTGGACAATGCCATCGTTATTTATGAGAATCAACTTCCTCAAGACCAGTTTGACAGTCTGGCCGACACGATTGGCGTAGAGCATCGGGATGCCAGAGAATTAGGCTATATTCAAACCAAACCTTTAGTTTGGAAGAATGAACCGGCACGTCACAAGCTGCTGGATATCATTGGTGATATGGCCTTGATAGGTCGACCTATCAAGGGTAGAATCATCGCTACCCGTCCGGGACATACTATTAATAATAAGTTTGCCCGTCTAATGCGCAAAGAAATTCGACAGCATGAGATTCAGGCTCCAATCTATGACCCGAACAAGGAACCGATTTTAGACAATAACCGAATTCGCGAACTTCTTCCACACCGCTACCCTATGCAGTTAGTGGATAAAGTCATTGAACTTGGTGCCAACTATATCGTAGGTGTGAAGAACATCACAAGTAACGAGCCTTTCTTCCAAGGTCACTTCCCTGGAGAACCAGTCATGCCTGGCGTTTTGGAGGTAGAGGCAATGGCACAATGTGGTGGTTTACTGGCAATAAACCAAATAGAGAATACAGACGAACTGAATACCTACTTCTTGAAAATCGATGGTGTAAAATTCAGGAAGAAGGTAGTTCCTGGAGATACATTGGTTTTCCGTGTAGAACTAATCAGTCCTTTACGTAGAGGCATAGCCACCATGAAAGGTTACATATTTGTGGGCGAATCTATTGTCTGCGAAGCTACTTTCACTGCACAAATTACACAGAATAAAAAAGAATAGATATGAGTAAAATCAGTCCTTTAGCATTTATCGACCCTGAAGCTAAAATTGGCAAGAACTGTGAAATTGGCCCATTCTGCTTCATAGACAAGAACGTAGTCATTGGCGACAATAACGTGCTGATGAATAGCGTGACAATTCTCTACGGGGCCAGAATAGGCAATGGCAATATATTCTTCCCTGGTGCTGTCATTAGTGCCATCCCTCAGGATTTGAAATTCCGAGGAGAAGAGACCACAGCAGAAATTGGAGATAACAATAAAATCCGTGAAAACGTTACCATCAACCGAGGCACTGCTGCTCTGGGTAAGACCATTGTAGGCAGTAACAATCTGCTGATGGAAGGTGCTCACGTAGCTCATGATTGTGTGGTGGGCAGTGGTTGCATTATTGGAAATCAAACGAAACTGGCTGGGGAAGTCGTCATTGACGATAATGCCATTCTCAGTGCTGTGGTACTGGTTCATCAGTTCACTCACATCGGCGGTTTTGTAATGATTCAAGGAGGCACACGCCTGGGTTCGGATATTCCTCCATATACCATTGTGGGCAGAGAACCAGTTAAATACTGTGGTTTAAACCTAGTAGGCCTTCGCCGTCGAGGATTCAGCAATGAAACCATCGACCAGATTCACGAAGCTTACCGTATCGTCTATTCCGAAGGACTAAACGTGAAAGATGCTGTGGAGAAGCTAAAGAATCTGCCTCAAACACCAGAGGTAAAATATATCACCGAATTTATTGAGAGTTCAAAACGAGGAATAGTTAAATAATTATGGTATTTACTTTTACTGTCATCTCCGACGAGGTTGATGACTTCGTACGTGAGATAAGAATTGATGGCGATGCTACATTTCAGGACCTTCATAAGACTATTTTAAGTACTTGTGGTTATCCTGATGACCAGATGACCTCCTTCTTCATCTGCAGTGAGAGATGGGAAAAGGAACAGGAAATCACCTTGGAAGATATGGGAAACACCAGTGCCGATGAGGATACTTATGTGATGCGTAATACTCGCCTCAGTGAACTTCTGGAAGATGAAGGACAACGCCTGATCTACATCTTCGACCCTATGGCCGACCGCTGTTTCTTTATGGAACTGACTACTGTGGAGTTTAACAAGAACCTAAAAACTCCAAAAATCACCCGTAAGAGTGGTGATGCCCCTAAGCAGCTAATCGACTTCGACGAGGCAATGAAGAACATGGGTGGCTCAATGGATATGGATGAGGACTTCTTCGGAAGTGAAGATTTCAGCGAGGATGAATTCGATCCTGAAGGATTTGAATTTACCGAGGGGAATCCATATGAGAACTAATTAATTGATTGATGAAGACGCTGGTGGTGCTTTTGGGACCTACAGCTGTGGGTAAAACAGAATTAAGTCTAAAACTGGCTGAGCATCTTAAATCTCCGATAATTTCGGCAGATTCCCGTCAATTGTATTCAGAACTTAAAATTGGGACTGCAGCCCCTACTCCTGAACAGCTGGCTCGCGTCAAACATTATTTCATAGGAACACTCCATCTCACTGATTACTATAGTGCAGCCCAGTACGAACAAGATGCACTCAGTGAGATGGAGCGTTTATTTCAAGAACATGACAAACTGCTCATGACTGGTGGCAGCATGATGTACATCGATGCCGTGATAAAGGGCATTGATGATATACCCACCGTAGACGAAGAAACTCGCCAAATGGTCAAAGAGCACTTTGAAAGAGATGGTCTGGATGTTTTAGCGGCTGAATTGAAAATGCTAGATCCAGAATATTACCAAATTGTGGACTTAAAGAACCATAAACGTGTGGTTCATGCTTTGGAAATCTGCTATATGACAGGTAAGACCTTTACCAGCTTTCGAAAGGCTGAAATAAAAAAACGACCTTTCAAGATTTTATTGATAGGGCTACAACGACCTCGTGAAGAGTTGTTCAGACGAATTGGGCTACGGGTGGACCAAATGATGGCTGACGGACTGCTGGAGGAAGTAAAAAGTGTACAGCTTTATAGGGAGCTAAATGCATTGAACACCGTGGGATACAAAGAGATTTTAAAGTATCTGGATGGTGAATGGCCCTTAGATATGGCTGTGGAAAAAATCAAACGGAATACCCGTATCTATGCAAAGAAACAAATGACCTGGTTCAAGAAAAATGAGAACATCAAGTGGTTTAACCCTGATGATAGTGAGGCCATTATCGAATATATAGACAACAATTAAAATGTCAAAAATAATAAGGAAACTATTGACTCCTTTTTATTGGTACAAACATCAATTCAAAGGAAAACCTTGGTGGAGAAAATTGATTATAGGACTTTTGAGTTTTATCATTTTCTTCTTCTTGTTTTTGTTGGCTATCGACAACAACTTTTTGTGGCTTTTCGGGAAATCACCTAGCATGGCTGCCATCTCAAACCCCATTGTCAATGAGGCTTCTTTTCTGTATAGCGCAGACAACAAGCTACTAGGTAAGTACTTCAACGAGAATCGTTCTCCTGTGAAATATGAGGAAATCAGTCCTATCTTGATTGAAACTCTGATAAATACAGAAGATGAACGTTTCTATCTGCATAAAGGCATTGACATAGTAGGCTTAACTTCTGCTTTCGTAGATATGCTTCATGGAGATGCCCGTGGCGCCTCTACCATTACTCAACAACTAGTTAAAAACATGTTTCGTGTCCGCACGGAGTACTCCACCGGTCTATGTGGTAAAATTCCTGGTCTCAGATTGTTTATCATGAAAATGAAGGAATGGATTTCTGCCACTAAAATTGAAATGAAGTTCAACAAGCAGGAAATTCTTACCATGTACTTCAACACAGTGGATTTTGGTTCCAATGCCTATGGTATCAAAACTGCAGCCAAAACTTATTTTAATACTACTCCAGATAAACTGAATCATGAACAAAGTGCGGTTCTAGTGGGTTTGTTAAAAGCTACCACAACCTACAACCCACGTTTAAACCCAAAGAATAGCCTTGCCCGTCGGAATGTAGTTCTGGGGAATATGCTCAGGCATAATGCTATCACAAAAAATGAGTATGATTCACTAACCCAGATTCCTATTAGATTAAACTATTCGGTAGAGAACAACTATGATGGACAGGCACTTTATTTCCGTCAAGCAGTGGCAAACTATCTAAGAGAATGGTGTGAAGAGAATGGATACGATCTCTATTCTGATGGCTTAAAAATTTACACCACCATTGACACTCGCTTACAAAAATATGCCGAGGAGGCTGCCATTAAACAGATGGAACAACTTCAGGAAAAGTTTGATGAGCACTGGCGAGGTCAGGAACCCTGGCGAGATGAACGTGGCCATGTGATGCCCAACTTCATAGAAGACTTGGCTAAGAAGAGCATTTATTATAGGATATTAGACGACAAATATAATGGGCAAAAAGATTCCATCAAATTCTATATGAATGAGCCTCACAAGCTGAAAGTATTCACTTACAATGGCATGAAGGACACGATGATGAGTACGATGGACTCCATTCGGTACACGGAAAGATTCCTTCATTGTGGCTTTGTGGTGATGGAGCCTCAAACTAGTCAGGTAAAAGCTTGGGTGGGTGACTTGGATTTTTCAGCTTGGAAATATGACAAAGTTACAGCCGGAAGACAACCAGGCTCTACATTTAAACTCTTCGTTTATACTGAAGCTATGAATCAGGGACTTACCCCATTCACACGAAGAACCGATTCCTATTTTTCTGTTCCTATAGAAAGGATAAAAGGGAAAAAGGAATATTGGACTCCCCATAATGCCAATGGGTATTGCACAGGAGCCAATATGACTTTACGGCGTGCCTTTGCACAAAGTGTAAATACCATTGCAGCAAAACTTGGAACTGAAATAGGAATTGAGAATGTTATCAAGACAGCTCATGACTTAGGTATCAAGTCTCAGCTAGATACCGTACCATCTTTAAGTCTAGGCTCCAGCGACGTGAACCTTCTAGAACTGGTAAATTCCTACTGTACCATAGTTGACGATGGAAAATATCTGGCTCCAGTACTGGTCACAAAAATTTTAGACCGTAATGGAAAAATCATATTTCGGGCGGAGGAAGAACCCATCCAAGTGGTTCCCTACAGATCAGCCTGGATGATGCAACAACTACTGTTGGCTGGTATGAGGGAATATGGTGGAACTTCACAAGCTTTATGGCGCTTCAATATTCATAATTACAATACGAACTTTGGAGGAAAGACCGGAACTTCCAGCAATCATTCAGATGCATGGTACATCGGAACAACTCGTAATTTGGTGGGAGGCGCCTGGGTGGGCGGTGAATACCGTTGCATTCATTTCCGAACTGGAGAGCTAGGACAAGGAAGCCGTACTGCTCTCCCTATTTTCGGTTATTTTATGGAAAAAGTACTTAAAGACCCTGACTTCAAACAGTATCAAGGCATGTTTCCTAAAGATCCATTGGAAGATATTGGCGAAATAATAGAAGAACCATATTATGAGCCTGCAGACACTGATACCATTCAGGCTATTCCAGATACGATTCAGAGTTTTCCAATCAGGGAAGAGATTATTTCTATAGATACTATATATTAAGGTATATTGAAAAGGACAAAAAAAAGAGGCCATTCTCACAAAGAGTGTGGCCTTTTTCCTCTAATATATTACTTGCCCAATACCCAACGTCCTATTGTAGGACCTAAAATTTCTAAAGCAAAATCATAAAGATTTTCACGAAAAACCTCAAATGATTCCATAAGTATACCCAATCTTTTTATCCTTTGTAATTATCCATCATTTTCAAGGCAAAGTTACATCGGATTCTAAATAGGAGAAAATTATTGAAGGTATTTTCAGTAAAAAATAGTACTTTTGTGACCTAAATCAAGAACATATATGGAAGTCAAAGAGATAGATGTAAATAACCCTGAATTCCAAACTGCATTAAGGCTTATTCAGTATACTCACCATTCTGTTTTTCTAACAGGAAAAGCGGGTACTGGTAAATCTACGTTCTTGAAATATGTCTGCACACATACAAAGAAAAAGCATGTGGTGCTGGCACCAACAGGCATCGCTGCCATAAATGCAAATGGCTCTACTCTCCATAGTTTCTTTAAACTTCCTTTCCATCCCCTACTTCCCGATGACCAAATGTATTCATTAAGGAAGATAAAGAATACACTGAAGTATAATCAAGCTACACGCAAGCTATTACAAGAGGTGGAGCTCATTATTATTGATGAGATTTCCATGGTTCGGGCAGATATCATCGACTTTATAGATAAGGTTCTCCGAGTATACAATAGAAATATGCGCGAACCTTTTGGCGGCAAGCAAATGCTACTGGTTGGTGATGTCTTTCAGTTAGAACCTGTGGTTAAGGCTGATGAGCGAGAACTATTAAATCGTTTCTACCCTAATCCTTTCTTCTTTTCTGCTCACGTTTTCGATCAAATGGAACTGGTATCCATCGAACTAAAAAAGGTCTACAGACAAAAGGATCCAGTTTTTGTCAATGTGTTAGACCATATCCGTACAAATTCAGTGGGTGCAGCCGACCTCCAATTACTGAACACTCGATTAGATGCCGAATTCACAGGAGAACATAATGAAATGTATGTCACCCTGGCTACACGTAGGGACAACGTGGACTTTATTAACGACCAAAAACTGAAGGAGTTACCTGACGAGCCTGTCATTTTCCAAGGTGAAATAAGAGGTGAATTTCCTGAATCTTCACTTCCCACATTAATGGAACTGGAACTAAAAGTAGGGGCACAAATCATTTTCATCAAAAATGATCAGGAAAAACAATGGGTAAATGGTACCATTGGAACTATTGAAGCTATTGATGAGGAAGATCAACTATTATACATCATTACAGAAGACAATAGAGCAGTAGAGGTTCGCAAAGAAAGCTGGAGCAATGTACGCTATTTTTATAACGAGGAGGAAAAGAAGATAGAAGAAGAGGAACTGGGGGTTTTTATTCAATTCCCCATTCGTTTGGCATGGGCTATTACCATTCATAAGAGTCAAGGATTGACTTTCAGCAGAGTTTCTATCGATTTCACAGGAGGCGTCTTTGCAGGTGGTCAAGCGTATGTGGCATTATCCAGATGCACTTCACTAGACGGTATATGCTTGAAAAAAGAAATCCAGCGGAATGATGTTTTCGTTCGCCCTGATATAGTAAACTTTGCCAAACGATTCAATGACAAACAAGCAGTAGACCGGGCGATGAAACAAGCACAGGCTGATGTTTCTTACGAAAATACTATAAAGCTATTTAATGAGGGCAGGTTTAGAGAAATGTTAGATGAATTCTTTAAGGCTATTCATTTTCGCTATGATATTGAAAAACCACTCATCAAGCGTTTCATTACACGAAAGCTAAACATCATCAATAAACTCAAAATAGAGAATGAAGGTTTGAAAAAACAACTTCAAGAACAACAAGATATGTTGATTGAAGTGGCCGAAGAATATTATGAATTGGGAAATATGTGCATTACTGATGCACATGACCCCAAGGCTGCTTTAGCAAATTATGATAAGGCATTAAAACTGAATCCGAAATATACAGATGCGCTGATTCGCAAAGGAATTACTCATGCCGATATGGGGAACCACCATGAAGCATGTGCCTGCTATAATGAAGTTCTAGAAATGGCACCTGGTAATTTTAAAGCTTGGTATAACCGTGGAAAGAGCCGTCTGGCTCAGAATCTACCAGAAGAGGCTGCAAACGACTTCGACAAAGCAACTAGTCTGAAGCCTAAAAATGCCAATGCACACGAAAAATTCGGTGATGCCCTTTCACTATGTGGGAAGGAAGAAGAAGCTGCTCTGCAATGGGCTATTGCTGAACAACTCAGAAAAAAAAAGAAAAATACTAATAAAGACTGATGCCTCTAGCTGAGGACGCCTTTTTTACTTTATCAACAAACTCATGATTTTTCAATCCCCAGTCGGGAGCAATCAACAAATGCTTAGGGGATTGAGAGACAAAACGTTCTAAAACCAAATCCTTTGGTAAATATTGAATATAATCCAGAACTAGATCTATATATTCATCTGCTGTGTAAAGATGGAATGCTGCTGGATTATCAGCATATTCCCTAGCCATCTTAGTACCTTTAATCAACTGAAGTTGATGAAGCTTTAAAGTGGTAATGGGAAGTTTGGCTACCTCCTGAGCTTGACACATTAGTTCATCATGTCCCTCACCAGGAAGCCCTAGTATCATATGTATTCCAACCTTTATTCCTCTATGATACGTTTTCAGAATAGTTTCCTTAGCACATTCATAAGTATGCCCACGATTAATCCGTTGTAAGGTTTCATTCTTTATACTTTCCACACCATATTCCACCATAAGAAAGGTTTTCCTATTAAGTTCTTCCAAATAATCAAGAAGTTCATCTGGCATACAGTCAGGACGAGTACCGATGACCAAACCTACCACATCTGGAACTTGAAGGGCTTCCTCATATTTCTGTTTCAAAACTTGAAGTTCACCATAGGTATTGGTGTACGCCTGGAAGTAAGCCAGATATTTCATAGTAGGGTATTTTCGCGCAAAAAAATGTTTCCCCTCTTCCAACTGGACTTTTACAGACTTATCTGTAGTGCAATATTCCGGATTGAAAGTTTGATTATTACAGTAAGTACACCCTCCGAACCCTATAGTTCCATCCCTATTGGGGCAGGTGAATCCTGCATGAATGGCAATCTTTTGTACCTTATAATCAGGAAATTGTTCTTTCAAGAATGTACCATAATCTTTCATTTTCTTTGAATCTTTCACTTTTCCATGCAAAGTTATCGTTTTTATAACAAATAAACAATTGTTAGCGCAGCCATTTTTTCAAATCATCATTTCTGTTTGTATTTAGAATAATTACCATGAAAATCAGACCAATAAATTTGCAATTTGCAAGCATTTGAATTAAATTTGTAGTGGTAACAAAAGTATATAATAACATTTTGTCATTTTAGGAAGAGTAACAATTTAAAACTTTGTATTATGAAAGAGAAGAATTTATTAGGTCTTGCCTTTATAGCACTGTTCATTATTCTAGCTCTCCTAACTAATACTATCACATTAAGTTTAATTGGAGCAGCGGTATACACCTTTGCTATTTGGTGGTTTGCATTGCTATTTCATGGAGATAATAATCATGCAGTAGGTAAATAATCCTTTCTACATAAGAAAAGGCGGCACCAAGTGGATGCTGCCTTTTTTGTTGTTCCAAATTAAAAATGTATCTTTGCATTCAGAACAAATCTAAAAAAATCAAATATGAAAAAATTTTTGACCCTGCTTTTCATGGTCACGGCTTTATTACCAGCCTCTGCCCAAGAAAAATTGCAATTAGAGGACGTTATGGGTGGCAAATATAGTGCACAAAGTGTCTATGGATGGAATCCTTCTCGTGATGGAGAGAGTTTCCTTCAAATCACTGATAATGGGACTAAAATACAGCGCTATTCTTTCAAGACAGGTGATTTGATTGAAACAGTCTTTGATGTGGCTACAGCCCGTAATGTAAAACTGCATCATATCAATGGTTATATCGTTTCTCCTACCGAGGACAATATACTTATTCAAACAGAACGTAAGGCAATCTACCGTCATTCTTCCACTGCTGTTTATTACATATATAATATAAAAAATAGGACTCTAACTCCGCTTTCAAAAAATGGGCCACAGCAGGAACCATTGTTTTCTCCTGATGGTACAATGATTGCCTTTGTAAGGGACAACAATATATTCCTGATAAAGATGCTATACAACAACTCTGAAAGTCAGGTAACCAAAGATGGGGAGTATAATAAAATCTTAAACGGAATTCCTGATTGGGTCAACGAAGAAGAATTTGGTTTCAGTCGTGCTTTTGACTTCAGCGCTGATAGCCAAATGCTAGCATGGATTCGTTACGATGAAAGTGAAGTTCCAGAATTCAATTTTACTTTATATCAAGGATTGGCACCGAAAATAGAGGACTTTTCACTATACCCAGGAGAATACAGCTATAAGTATCCTGTTGCAGGAGTAAATAATAGCAAAGTCTGCGTAAAAACATTCGACATCAAAAGCCGGGCTATTCGTGAAATGAAGCTACCTATAGATGCAGACGGATATATCCCACGCATCTATTTCACAAAGGACCCTACAAAATTGGCAATCATGACACTAAACCGTCATCAGAATCGTTTTGATATCTATATGGGTAATCCTAGAAGTACAGAATGTGAACTGATTGTACGCGATGAAGCACCTCAATACGTCAATGAATCAGCTTATAGTAATATCAAATTCTACGATAAAAATTTTGTTGTCCAAAGTGAAAAGAGTGGACATAATCATCTTTACCTATATAATTTCAATGGCCAGCTTATACGCCAGATTACAAACGGAGACTTTGAAGTGACTAATTTTTATGGTTGGGATGAGGCCACCAACACGTTCTATTATCAAAGTAATGAAGGTAGCCCTTTGCGCAAAAATGTATATAAGATTGATGCTAAAGGAAGAAAGACTCGGCTAACAAGTAAGGATGGAACGAATAACGCACTTTTCAGTGCTAATAAGAAATATTTTCTGAATACTTGGAGTGATGCTAATACACCTTACGTTTGCACGATTAATGACAACATGGGTAAAGTATTACGTACCTTAGTCGACAATAAAGAACTAAATCAAACCCTAGCTACAAAAGAACTGGGCAAGAAGGAATTCTTTAATTTTACAACAAGTGAAGGGGTGCAATTAAATGGATATATGATAAAACCAGCCAATTTTAATCCAAGTAAGAAGTATCCTGTCCTTATGTTCCAGTACAGTGGACCAGGTAGCCAGCAAGTACTAGATTCATGGTCTATTGGCGGACGTGGAAATGGTGGTCTTTGGGAGAGTTTTCTCTGCTCTGAGGGTTTTATCTGTGTGTGTGTCGATGGGCGCGGAACCGGTGGTCGTGGAGCAGAGTTCGAGAAATGTACTTATCTGAACATCGGGAACAAAGAAGCTAAAGATCAAGTAGAAACAGCACTTTATCTAGGCACTTTACCTTATATAGATAAGGAAAACATTGCCATTTGGGGATGGAGTTATGGAGGCTTTAATACGCTAATGAGTATGAGTGAAGGCCGTCCTGTATTCAAGTGTGGTGTTGCTGTGGCACCTCCTACTAGTTGGCGTTATTATGACACTGTATACACTGAACGTTTCATGCGTACCCCACAGGAAAATAGTGCTGGCTATGATGACTGCCCTATCAATCGTGCCGATAAACTAAGTGGCAATCTATTATTAATTCATGGCTTGGCAGATGATAATGTTCACTTCCGTAATACGGCAGAATACAGCGAAGCGTTAGTTCAAGCCAATAAGCAATTTGAGATGCAACTCTATACGAATCGTAATCATGGCATAAGTGGAGGTAATACCAGAATTCACCTCTTTACTAGGATTCATGATTTCTTACTTAGAAATCTAAAGAAATAAAAAAAGCGGGGTTAAGCCCGCTTTTTTATTTGTCTTTGTATAATAGGAAAATACTTGGAGTTTTACTTAGATCTGGAATTCCTTTCTCTTTTTTCCAATCTTGAATACTTAGAGTTCGGATATACTCATTTTCGCAAGTAATTCCTGCAGCTATACACAACCTTGTCTGAGGACGGCAGGTTCTCAATAATTCATCTATCATCTTATGGTTCCGGTAAGGTGTTTCTATAAAAAGTTGTGTCTGATTTTCCACATAAGCACGTGTCTCTAAATGCTTTATCATCTTAGTACGCTCACCCTGTTCAATAGGAAGGTAACCATTAAATGCGAAGTTCTGTCCATTAAAACCACTGCCCATAATAGACATGATAATAGATGAAGGGCCAACTAAAGGTACCACTTTTAAATGTTTTCGCTGAGCAATACTGACTACATCTGCTCCTGGATCTGCAACTGCAGGACAGCCTGCCTCTGAAATTACCCCCATTGAATTTCCACTTTCTAGAGGTTTAAGATAATTAGATATTTCTTTGAAAGAAATATGTTTATTCAATGGATAAAAAGTAAGTTCATCAATATTAATGTCTTTATCCACACGTTTCAGAAATCTACGAGCAGAACGGACATCTTCTACAATGAAATGTCTTATATTCAAGATTACTCTATGATTATATTCAGGAAGCACCTGATTAACAGGGGTTTCACCTAATTCTACAGGGATAAGATATAGTGCAGTATCCATATACATTTATATTCCTTTACAAAGATAGTAAAAAAAATAAAAAAAGAGACTCCAGGAAAAG
>DGVD01000005.1 GCA_002395835.1 Bacteroidales bacterium UBA4293
TTTATCTCAAGTCTTTCAAAGATCGATTTCGTCTCCTTACATTTTAAGGGGCGAAAGTGGGGCAAAGGTACAACATTTTTTCTAATCTCAAAATTTTTTCATGGAAAATTTCAAATACATTCATTTTTTCTCCAAGGAAAAGGAGACCTTTACCTTAATTATATAATAGCAACTATTGCTACTTTATTTCTTTTTATGTATCTTCGCACCAAATTAAAAACAATGATAGACCATCAAACCGTAGAACGAATTTTGGATGCGGCACAAATTGTTGATGTCGTATCTGAATTTGTCAACCTAAGAAAGGTTGGCGTAAATTACAAGGGACTTTGCCCATTTCACGATGACAAAGATCCCTCCCTTGTTGTTTCCCCTGCAAAAGGCCTATATAAATGTTTCTCATGTGGGCATGGAGGCAATGCAGTTAGGTTCATCATGGAGCACGAGCAATTAAGCTATCCTGATGCTTTAAGATGGCTTGCCAGAAAATACCATATAGAGATTCGTGAGAAAGAATTGACAAATGAAGAGAAACAACTCCAGGATGAAAGAGAAAGCATGTTTGTCGTTAATGAATGGGCATGCAAATACTTTCAGGATATCCTACAAAATGATGTAGATGGGAGAGCCATCGGTATGGCCTATTTTAGATCCCGCGGTTTCAGGGATGATATCATCAAAAAATTTCAATTAGGCTATAGTCCTTCAGACAAATATGCATTAAGCAAAGAAGCAAAACGAAAAGGCTTCAAAGACAAATATCTAATAGCAACTGGTCTTTGTTACCAAAAAGAAGATGGAACATTACATGACCGCTTTTACGGAAGAGCCATTTTCCCTATTCAGACTTTAAGTGGAAAGGTTGTAGCATTTGGAGGTCGTGTACTTGATGCAGCCACAAAAGGGATTGACCGCAAATACGTTAACAGTCCTGAAAGTGATATATACAACAAAAGCCGAGAACTTTATGGCCTATTTCAAGCAAAACAAGCTATAGTCCGTGAGGAGCGTTGCTTTCTGGTAGAAGGATACACTGATGTTATCTCAATGCACCAAGCTGGTATTGAGAATGTAGTAAGTTCATCTGGAACATCACTTACAACAGGACAAATTCGACTTCTGCATCGTTTCACAAATAACATCACATTACTATATGATGGTGATGCTGCAGGCATCAAAGCATCCTTAAGAGGAACCAATATGCTCCTTGAAGAAGGTATGAATATTAAGATTCTATTCCTACCCGACGGAGAAGACCCTGATAGTTTTGCCCGCAAACATACAGCTAAGGAGTTTCAAGACTATATCAAAGCTAATCAAGTTGACTTTATTCATTTTAAAACTGAAATTCTGCTAGACGAAACTGGAAATGACCCTTTGAAAAAAGCGTCGCTAATAAGAGATATAGTAGAAAGTATCGCTGTCATACCAGATGAAATTATACGTTCTGTCTATATTAAAGAAAGTGCTAAGCAATTGAACACAGAAGAACGTGTCATTCTTAATGAGGTCAATAAAACACGCAAACAAAACAAAGAGAAGAAACAAACATCTATACAAAACGATGTTCAGCAGAATGGCAATCCTAGCTTGCCTACTAGCCCTGTAGAAGAGCATGAAGAGATTTCATCTACCTCATTAGAACAGCCAAATCCTTTTTACAAGACCGAGACATTAATTATGCAGGAAATAATACGCTACGGGGAACTTCAAATAGCTGATGCCGACGAAACTGACAAGAACGGAAATCCCCAACCTATCAGTGTATTGGAATACATCCTCATGGATCTTCAACAAGACAAACTAAAATTCCACACTCAATTATATAACGAAATTGCTGAAGATCTTTTAGAGCACCTACATCAGTCTGAAAACTTTAGTGCACAAAATTATTTACTTGCACATCCTGATGGAAGATTCAGCAAACTTGCTGCAGAACTGTCAACGGACAAGTATCTAATTAGCAAAATCTATGAAAAGGAAGAAACTCAGCAGCAAGAAGAAAACATATCAGAACGCATTCCTCATTTACTGATCGATTTAAAATTGGCAGTTATTGAAAAACAACTTAAAGACACAAAAAATAAACTGCTCGACCCTACTCTAAAAGAGCAACCCGAACAGTTAAAGAAGATTCTAAAAGAAATCCAGAATCTTTCAGGTGCCAAGAAAACCATTGCTCAACGCGCAGGAGACCGAAGTGTTTTAGCTTCTAAACGAAATTACAATTCCACACGATGATTAATTAGGTTCATAAACTCTTGCCGAGTCTTGGCCTGATTGAATGCACCTGTAAAATCAGATGTAGTAGTTACTGAATTTTGCTTTTCTATACCTCTCATTTGCATGCACATATGTTTAGCCTCAATGACAACCATCACACCTAAAGGATTTAGCGTCTCCTGAATGCATTCTTTAATCTGAGTGGTCAAACGTTCTTGAACTTGCAATCTATGTGAAAAAATATCCACTACACGAGGTATCTTACTCAAACCAGTGATATAGCCATTTGGAATATATGCCACATGAACTTTTCCATACATCGGTAGAAGGTGATGCTCACATAAAGAAAAGAAATCTATGTCCTTTACTATAACCATCTGACTATAGTCCTCTTTAAACTTTGCAGAATTTAATACTACTTTGGGATCCATACCATATCCACATGTCAATTTCTGCATAGCTTTTGCCACACGATAAGGAGTCTTCACTAATCCTTCACGATACTTATTTTCGCCCAATAAGTCAAGAATGGCCTCATAGTGACTCTGCAGTTCCTCCAGGCCTTCACGGGTTTCTGTTCCTTCTATCATTTTACTACTAGTATTTGATCTCTAACAACAATGGCCTGAGCAAAGCCATTTGCTTTAGCACGCTTCCATACTTCATTTGCTTCCTCGCGATCTGTGAAATTTCCAATCTTGCAAACCCATCGAGGGGACTCAAAATGAGTGTAGACAGGAAATTCTGGAAACAAGCGCTTAGCCTTGTCATTAGCATTTTGAGCGGCCAATCTACTTTCGCGAGAATTACTCCCTCCATATAGCTGGACACGATATCCCATGACCCGCGTCTTAGGAGCATTCTTGAAATTTTCCAACTCCTTTAACTGTTCATCAAGGGTTTTTTCAGCCTTATCTTCTTCAAGGGCCGAATTCTCAACGATCATGGCATGATAAACAGACTCTGATATGTGCAAGTTAACCAGACCAACACCCTCGCGTTGCTGCCGAATGTGTTGTTCTATAGATTGAGCTTGTGCCAATGTTCCACACAAAAGCAATAACAAAAATAAAATCTGCTTTCTCATTCTCATATTTTAAAATAGACAGGCCACACCCTTTAATGGATACGACCTGTCTAGAATATTATTAATTATTTAAATGCATCAATAATGCCCTTAAAATCAGCAGCCTTCAATGAAGCACCACCAATCAAGCCACCATCAATATCAGGTTTTGCAAACAACTCTGGAGCATTACTTGCCTTACAGCTACCACCATAAAGGATAGTAGTGTCTTCTGCTACTTGAGCACCATACTTATCAGCTACACACTTACGAATGTATGCATGAATTTCTTCTGCCTGATCTGCAGTAGCAGTTTTACCTGTACCTATTGCCCAAATTGGCTCATAAGCGATAACAATGTTAGCAAACTGTTCTGCTGATAAATGGAATACTGAACCTTCCAACTCAGCTTTACAAACTGCCTCCTGCTCATTAGCCTCGCGCTGTTCTAAGGATTCACCGATGCAGAACAGAATCTTCAAACCATTAGCTAATGCCAAATCAACCTTTGCCTTCAGTATTTCTGGAGTTTCATGGTAATACTCACGGCGCTCTGAGTGACCAAGAATCACATATTCACAACCTGTAGACTTAACCATTTCAGCTGAAACTTCACCAGTATATGCACCCTTCTCCTTGTCAGCACAGTTTTCAGCACCAACATTAATAATAGAATGGTCAACCAACTCAGCTACCTTAGCTAAGTGTATGAATGGAGTACAGATAACAACACCGCAATTTGGTTTGTCAGCTGTCAAAACCTCATTCAACTCCTGTGCCAATGCTATTCCTTCCTGGAGATTCTTATTCATCTTCCAGTTTCCTGCTACGATTTTCTTTCTCATTTTTTCTTTTCTTTAAAAGGTTTGCTATTTTACTTCTTTTTCTTAGTTTTCCAATCCACTTAAAACCAGCCCAGACTCTATCTAATAACATGATTAGTAATAAAGGCATTACTAAAAACAATATAACCAACGCTCCTAAACGAGACTCCTGTGTCTCATCAGAACGATCTATTGGCAATTGTTCCAGCCTGTCTGTTAAATCTTCTGTTGGCAAGTCATTCCGGCTCCATTTATTAATGATGGTTCCGTTTTTCATAAGTACCAACCCCGGATTACTCCGTACCAATGTTTTCAACATAGTACCATCTGCATTCCAAAATGGGTAAACGGCCCCTGTTTCATATTTCCATTTCGCTATGGCATCCTCATCTGATGCGGTCAATGCCACAAAATCATAACTGTTCTTCAAACAATAATCATACAACTCATTAATTTGGTCAAAAGCGCCTTGTTCTGCCTTAGACAAATTATAGGCAACCAGCAAAAAGGTAAATCCTTCTCTACCCAACAACTCTTGAGTCTTTTCCTCTCCAGTAGCTACATCTTGCAAGACGAAATCATGAATTGGAGGAATATATCCTTTTTTTGTTTGCGTTGTAATGGTTTCAACATAGTTCCAAGTGGAATCAGGATAATTCTCCAGAGTAAATTCCTTCTTCACCCCGTTCTTCTCCATGACAAAAATGCTTTCAAATTCTGGTGCCTCTGCTCCTTCTGGTATCTCCATCCCCTGAAGAACATTTGTGCCATTCCTATATACCGTAAAATCAGCTACCGGCAAAAAATAGAGGCAAAACACTTCTAGCAGAAATATGAAAACCAAGCCATAAAGAGATATCAGCCACTGGGTATTTTGACCTATCAACCGCACGACCTTATAATGATGCCATCTAAAAAGCACAATTGCTGCCAAAAGCAGAATAATATTCTTTGCAAATGTCTGCCAATTAGTCAACACCAAAATATCACCAAAGCATCCGCAGTCTGTCACAGAGTCCGTCACTGCTATATACAGTGTCAAGGGAGTCATGACACACATAATCAGTAAACTTGCCCAAGAAGCTATCCGCCTGTTCATGCCAAAAAGAAGACACAAACCGACATAAAACTCTACTACAGCCAGAATCATCCCAAGAATTAGAGGGAAGAAATCGGGGAAATATCCACTAAGTCCAAAGGATGCCAGATAATCTCCAATTTTGTATTCAGTACCATGAGGATCTATCGCTTTTGAGATTCCAGAAAAAAGGAAAACTAAAGCTAATAAGAATCTACAAATATTACTGAACACACTCTGTGTGATATGTAAAGCCCTACTCGCCAAACTTCAATTTAATTAAGCCAAAGACCGAATAATTTATCATGTCCATATAATTGGCATCTATTCCTTCGCTAACTAAAGTTCCACCAACCAAGGACTCCATTTGTTTCGTTCGATAAATCTTCATAAGAATCAAATCCGTATATGAAGATATACGCATTGATTTCCAAGCCTCATCGTAATCATGATTCTTCCGAATCATTAATTCTAGTACCTGCTGAGAAAACTTGTCATAAAGTTCCAAGGCTTTCTCTGCACCGATGTCTTCTTTATCAGCAAAACCTAAATCCAATTGAATTAGACCAATAATTCCATAGTTGATGATACCCATGAATTCTGGATAAATCCCCTCATCAACCAAAGCAACACCTTTCAGCTCAATACTCCGGATTCTATTTGCCTTAATCAGAATCTGATCTGTCACAGAAGATGGCCTCATGATTCGCCATGCTGCACCATAATCATGCAATTTCTTGGCAAACAAATCTCGGCACTCTGCCATTATCTGCTTAAAAAGATCGTTTGTATTCTCCATACCTTATTTAAATTGCTACAAAGGTATAAACTTTCTTGCAAACTGACAAAAAAAAGAACCCACAAAGGTCTAAACCAGTGGATTCTTTCTCTATATCATTTGAAATAATTCAAATTAACTGCATCTCAAAACCTGACCTATTTGAAGAGTCTTCGTCTTGGAGATACCATTCTTTCTACATAGTTGTTCTACTGTCAAACCATATTTCTTAGCTATGACAGACAGCGTTTCACCCTTATGAACCTTGTGGAAACGAGATTTAGCAGGAGCAGAACCATTACTTTCAGACTTTGCAGTAGCCCGAGAGGATGGGATTCTATCTGAGTACCCCCTACGGAATGTATAAACATCAGTTTTGATATCCTGATTTGGGAAATCAAAAAGAAGAGCAGGATTAATAGCCTGACCCAATAAACGGGTTTCAAAATGAAGATGAGAACCAGTAGAACGACCGGTATTACCACCAAGGCCTATCACATCACCTGCTTTAACTGGCTGATTAATTTTCACTAACTGCTTTGACAAATGGCCATACACAGTTTCCAAACCATTATCATGACGGATTACTATATATTTGCCATAACCCTTGCCTTCATAATCTACAATACGAACCATTCCATCAAAAGCAGAACGAATTGTATCACCCACATACACTTTTATATCAATGCCTTTATGAGCACGTCCCCATCTTTGTCCAAAATTTGAGGTGACAAGGCGGCTGTCAGTTGGCATGACAAAACCACGCAAATCAATATCGAATTTTTCAGGCAATGCAGAAGATGAATATGGATTTACTGTAGAATTATTCCACGTTGTATAAAGTGAAGCTGATGGAATGGCACCATTCTCCTTCACTACAAGGCGTTGCAAGGCGATAGAATCAACGCCACGCATTTTTCTGTCAATTGGAGCCTGCTTTGCCAAGAGGTCTTGAGCTAAAGCATTGGAACTGAACAAGGTCAGAACTCCAATAGTTAAAATTTTGATTCCTTTGAATATCATCAATTTATAAGTTACTTCTAGAGGGTAAAAACAATAACTTTGCAAAGATAAGCAAAAAAAACCGTTCAGGCAAACAGTGCATGCGCTTTTTTGAAAAAACAATGAATTTTAACATTTTAGCTAATCTCAGACCAATTTGCTTGATCCTTCCTCATTTGTGCTAGTTGACGAGATAAAACTGCATTTTCAGGGTCAACCAAATCTGGGTCTTTCTCCACAATTTGCTGAGCTATACCACGGACATACTCCAACAACTGACTATCTTTAACGATATTCGCGATATGCAAATCAAAAGCCATCCCGCTCTGTTGAGTACCTTCCAAATCTCCTGGTCCCCTAAGTTTCAAATCCGCCTCTGCTATTTCAAACCCATCATTCGTCTCAGTCATAATCTGAATTCTTTTCTTGGTCACTTCACTCAACTTATTACCTGTAACCAAAATACAATAAGACTGATCTGCCCCTCTTCCTACGCGTCCTCTAAGCTGGTGCAACTGTGAAAGGCCAAACCGTTCTGCGTTTTGTATAACCATCACACTGGCATTAGGGACGTTTACCCCAACTTCTATCACAGTTGTAGCTACCATAATCTGGGATTCTTTTGCCAAAAATGCTTTCATCTCAGCATCTTTGTCTGCCGCTCTCATCTTCCCGTGAACCATGCACACCTGAAACTCTGGGAACTGAGCTCTTATCTGCTCAAATCCTTGTTCCAATGCTTGCAAATCCAATTTCTCATTTTCTTTAATCAGCGGGTAAACAACATACACTTGACGTCCCTGATTAATCTGCTGTCGCATCCCATCATAAAGCGATTTCTTCCTGCTTTCAAAGAAATGAAGAGTCTGAACCGGTTTACGACCTGGAGGCAATTCATCGATGACTGAAACATCCAAATCTCCATATAAAGTCATCGCTAGAGTTCTTGGAATTGGGGTTGCAGTCATCACCAACACATGAGGAGGAATGACATTCTTAATCCAAAGTCTTGCGCGCTGGGCCACACCAAACCGATGCTGCTCATCTATAACAACAAAACCTAGATTTTGAAACTGTACCGTATCTTCTAAAACCGCATGAGTCCCTATCAAGATTTTAACATCACCCGATTTTAACCCGTCTAATATTTCTATCCGTTTTTTACTCCTGACAGAACCTGTCAACAACTCTACACGGACATCCAGCCCCCGAAGTTGAGTTTTTATCGTGTTTAAATGCTGCTCTGCCAAAATTTCCGTCGGTGCCATAATGCAAGCCTGATAGCCATTGTCTACAGCCAACAGGGCCGTCATCAGGGCCACTAGGGTCTTTCCACTACCCACATCCCCTTGGAGCAGACGGTTCATCTGCCTTCCAGACCCCATGTCGGCACGAATCTCCTTAATGACACGTTTTTGAGCCCCTGTCAAAGGGAAAGGTAAATAATCCTTGTAAAAGGTATTAAAAAGTTCACCTACATGAGGAAAAACAAAACCTCGTGCCTTTCTATGCCTGTCACTGGCATACCGGATTATGTTAAGTTGGATATAAAAAAGCTCTTCGAATTTCAAACGATATTGAGCTTGACGAATTTCTTCATTATTCTTGGGAAAATGAATCATCCGTAATGCTTCTGTCAATGGAAGAAGATTATACTTGTTCCTCAAAAAATCAGGAAGCGTTTCGCTCAATGGTTCCTTCAACTGGTCAAATAGGTTCCGAACCAACTTTCCCATAACACTGGAGTTTAACCCGGAACGTTTCATCTTTTCAGATGTATTATAGAAGGCTTGAAGTCCTAAATCAGTCAAAGACAGATTCTCCAGTTTGTCCATATCTGGATGCGACACATTAATTCTTCCATTAAAGACGCTAGGCTTGCCAAAAATCAGGTAAGGAGTATGCAGTTTCAGGCTTTTTTGCAGGTATTTTATTCCTTGAAACCAAACTAAATCGGCTATTCCTGTATGGTCAGAAACATGAGCTACCAACCGTCTGTTTCTACCTTCTCCCAGCGTCTCAAAACTCAGGATCTCCCCTCTAAACTGGACATAAGCCATGTCACCAGTGAGTTCACCAATCGTATAAAGTTTACTTCTGTCAATATACTTGTACGGGAAATAATAAAGCAAATCGTGAAATGTTTTAATATTCAAATCACGTGCTAAGATATCAGCCCTAGCAGGACCGACACCTACCAAATATTTGATATCACGCTGAGCTATATCAAACATTGTCTTGTTTTAAGGCTAAAAATTCCCCAATAATCTTGTCAAAAGGAGTGGTTATCTTAATGTTTTCACGATTACCCTCCACTAAAGTGATGGGAACACCCATTGCCTCTACCACAGATGCGTCGTCTGTAAAAGAGGAGACATAGGACTGGTTATAGGCCTCTTGAAGTATCTTCAAATCAAAGGCCTGAGGAGTCTGGACCAAGCGATATTCTCCTCGAGGCTCCGTCACACTGCCAGTAGGAGTCAAATGACGTAAAGTTTCCACAACATCCACAACGGGTATTACTGCTTTCGTCTCTCCTGCTTGACTCATACAATTTCGAATGACATCGGCTGACACAAAAGGGCGAACACCATCATGCACAGCTACTACACCCTCTGCACCAAAAGGGATCTTTGCAAGCCCATTCTTTACTGAATGGAAACGTGTCTCACCACCATCTGCTTGAAGATAAGGAACCTTAAAGTCATATTCCCTACAAAGTTTCTGCCAGAAAACTTGCTGATCTTTCGGAAGTACCAAAATCAGTGTTGCCGTTGGCAGTGCTTTCTGAAAAGTCTCTAAAGTCCTCATAAGAATAGGCTTTCCATGAAGACATTGGAACTGTTTGGGGATTTCACCACCCATCCGTAGTCCCTTGCCACCAGCAACAACGATTACATAATTCATTATTTTCCCATCAACTGATTATACATCATTCCTTCCCTGATTTGGTCTGCAGCATCGTCCAAACCCAGAGCCTTCAATATGGTGTAGCCCAATTCCATACAAGCAGCAGGTCCACGGCCTGTAATGATGTTGCCATCCGCCTCTACCATGCCTCCTGTATAGTTGGCATTACCTAATTCACTTTCAAAACCTGGATAGCATGTGCATGTCTTCCCTTTAGTAAGACCCAAATGACCTAACACCAGTGGTGCTGCGCATACAGCTGCTATCCAACCGCCCTTAGCGTTATGGCTTAACAACAAGTCTCTTAATCCTTGATGAGCGTCTAAGTTAGTAGCACCTGGAAGTCCTCCTGGCAAATACAGCAGTTCTGCTTCTGAAAAATCACAATCATCAAAAACCAGATCTGCAATCAATGGGATATTGTGAGCACCTGTGGCAATTTTATCGCCATCCATGGATACGGTGGAAACCACCACACCAGCCCTGCGTAGGATATCTACTACAGTGATTGCTTCTACCTCTTCATAACCGGGAGCTAAAAATACATATACCATAATTCCTATTTTTAGTTGTTTTTCTATCTTGTTAAAAAAATAATTGTATTTTTGCAGAAATATATTTGTGCAAATATAATAAATTTCAAGAAGAAATCGAAATAAATCATGGCAAAAACGTTGAAATTCGCCCTCTTTGGAAATATCTACCAGCCTCGTAAATCCGTAGCTGCGCAAAAACTTATATCTCTGCTGGATGAACGTATGGCTGAACTTTACATCGAAAAAGAGTTTTATGCGTTTCTGACGGAAAAGATGCAACTGGAATTCAAACCTGCTGGAATCATCTCTGATGACAATTTCCAGGCAGACATTGCCATCAGTATGGGTGGTGATGGTACCTTCCTCAAAGCTGCAAGCAAAGTAGGGAACAAACAAATTCCCATCGTTGGTATAAACATCGGAAGGCTTGGTTTTCTAACCGACACAACCCCTGACGAGATAGAGACCTTAGTCAATGCCCTTTACGAAGAGAAGTATGAGGTTGAACATAGAACCGTCCTTTCTGTCAAATTTTTCAATGCAGAGACAAATGAGGAAATCCCTAGTTGTGAATATCCTTTTGCCCTGAACGATGTTGCCATCCTGAAACATGACAGTTCTTCCATGATTAGCATCCGAACCAGTATAAATGACAACTACCTAGTAACTTATCAAGCCGATGGTATCGTGGTAGCTACACCTACTGGTTCTACGGCTTACAGTCTAAGTGTAGGAGGACCTATTCTTGAACCTACCTCAAACACTTTTGAAATAACCCCTGTGGCATCTCATAGCCTCAACATCAGACCTGTAGTCCTACGTGACGATTGCACCATAAGACTACAAGTGGCCAGTAGAAGCCATAACTTCCTTGTTGCCATCGATGGCAGAAGCTACAGTTATCCGGAGAAGATAGAACTGCAGATTAAAAAAGGCGACTATAAGGTTCATGTCATCAAAAGGCAGAACCGCACCTTCTTCCACACATTACGGCACAAGATGATGTGGGGAGCCGACAACCGAGACTAATCCTTGTAATAAACTCTTTTTACCCGATTACTTACACCGGTAAGAATTTCATAAGGGATCGTTTCCAGACGGTCACTTAGCTTGCTGATAGGAAGATGATCTCCGAAAATTTCCACGGAATCTCCTTCCTTACATGGTATATCTGTCACGTCTATCATGCACACGTCCATGCAGATATTCCCCACATAAGGGGCTTGATGTCCATTAACCAGACAATAGCCGTTTCTGTTGCCCAACTTCCGATTTAATCCATCCGCATATCCTATAGGAATAGCTGCAATCCTTGAAGGACGGTCCAAGATGGTTCTTCTGCTGTAACCGATGGAGTCTCCAGCAGGTACCTCATGAATCTGCAAAATGGTAGTTTTCAAGGTTGCCACATTATGAATAACCTTATTGTTGATGGAATTGATTCCATAGATACCTAGTCCTAAACGAACCATGTCCAAATGGCGTTCAGGGAATCGCTCTATACCTGCAGAATTACAGATATGTCGGATGATTTTATGCTGGAAACCTTTTTGCAGAGCCGTACTTGCTTCATCGAAGATTTTAAACTGGTGTGCTGAGAACTCATCAAAATCAGGGCTATCACTTCCCACGAAATGGGAGAAGACACTTTTTGGAGTCACTGCATTTTGCCGATGTAAACGGTCTATCAACTTTGGAATATCTGTAAAGGGATCAAAACCTAAACGATGCATACCAGTATCCAGTTTGATATGGATAGGGAAATTAGTCACACTCTCCTTTTCTGCTGCACGTATCAGTGCATCCAACAAGCCAAAACTATAGACTTCTGGTTCCAAGTTGTATTCAAACAGTGTTTTGAAACTTGTCATCTCTGGGTTCATAATCAGGATATTGCCCGTAATTCCACTCTTTCTCAAATCGGCTCCTTCATCGGCCACTGCCACTGCCAGATAATCCACTCCACAATCTTGCAACGTCTTGGAAACCTCTAGTGCTCCGGTTCCATAACCTGAAGCTTTTACCATACAAACCATTTTGGTTTCTGGCTTCATGAAACTGCGATAGTAATTAATATTTCCTACCAATGCGTTCAGATTAACCTCCAAAATGGTTTCATGCACTTTGAGTTCCAACCGTTCTGTTATTTTCTCAAAGCAGAACGGACGGGCTCCTTTTACCAGGATAACTTCATTGGAGAGAGTCTGAAGCAACGGGCTCTCCAAAAGATTATCGGTTGACACAAAGAAATGCCGCTCCATGTGGAATAATTCCGAACAGGAGGAAATCTCTGGTCCCACCCCTATCAAGCGATTCACGTTCCGGCTCTTGAGCATATGAGCTACCTGACGGTAAAGTTGTTTAGAAGACTGCCCCGTCTGAAGAATATCACTCAAGATAAGGGTACAGCTTTTCCCGTGAGAATCCGGTCGTCTGTTCATAAAGTCCAGTGCTATATCCAACGACTGAATATCACTATTATAACTGTCGTTTATCAACACGCAACCATTTTGTCCCTCTACCACTTCCAAGCGCATGGCTACTGTCTCCAGTTTGGCCATTCTCTCCCGAATACAGTCCTCTGGTATCTGCAAATAGAGACATACAGCCAGACAATGGATGGCATTTTCTATGGAAGCATCGGAGATAAAAGGAATGGATATTTCGGCTTCCTTTCCTTTGAAGACATAGGTCACCTTGGAAGCATTCTCCACCTTTTCTATTTTCCGGATGTATAACCCTGCAGAAGCATCCTTTTTCGACCAGGAAAGTCGTTGGGTCAATCCTTTCAACTGGACACATTTGCTGATTATTTCAGAATCTGCATTGTATACCAGTACATCTACATTCTGGAAAAGTTTCAGTTTCTCCATACACTTTTCTTCCAGGGAGATAAAGTTCTCCTGATGCGCTGTGCCTATATTAGTGATGACACCGATGGTGGGTTGAATAATCTTCTGCAAAGCCTCCATCTCTCCGTATTCACTGATACCTGCCTCAAAGATACCAAGTTCTGCCTGCTCGTTCATGAGCCAGACAGAAAGAGGCACACCTATTTGGGAATTATAGCTTCGGGGAGAACGAACTATATGCAAAGACGGGGAAATCAGTTGGTTCAACCATTCCTTCACTATCGTCTTTCCATTACTACCCGTAATACCTACTACTGGTATATGGAACTCTGAACGACAGGCTGAAGCTAGTTCTTGAAGGGCATTCAATGAATTCTCCACCTTCAGGAAAGATGCACCTGTATAAGAGTCAACGTCTTGGGGAAGATACTCTACCACAAAGGCACGGGTTCCTCGTTTATATAAGTCTGGAATATAATGATGACCGTCATTCTTTGCCGTATGAATAGCAAAGAACAAGGTGTCTTCAGGAAAACTCAAGGAACGGCTGTCGGTCAACAGCCAATTGATGACCCTGTCTGAAGGGCCTGTTAACTCTGCATGGATGATACTTACAATTTGTTTAATATTGTATTGCATAGTTCCAATTCTTTTTGTACAGAAAACAGAGGATATTTCTGTGAAAGTTGTTCAATTTTAGTTTTAGTCTTGGCAATGAATAACTTGTACGACTCAGATTCGGGATTGAAAGGCTTATGGTGCAAAGCCTTATCTATCTCCTTCCATTCCTGTGAGACAGCCAAAGCTATCTTGTCAAAATAACATGCCTTAAAGCATTCATAGATATAATCCACTGCCACATCCGACGGGTGTACCATATCCGGAGCATAAAAGCGGTAGTCACGCAGGTCATCCAGCATGATTTCAAACGCAGGGAAATAATGCACATAATCAGGATGCCTTTGCTGAAGTTCATTGGCTGCCAGTAGAAGGACAGATTTTCCCAACATACTTTCATGAAGACCGTATTTCAAGTAGCGAATCGGACTCACGGTAAACAGGACTTGCAGCTTTGGATTAACCTCATGCAAACGTTCCAGAACCGGGAGGAGAGCGGAGACAATTTCTGACACCGACAAATCCTCCACCTCAAACTCTTTTTCGGGTACTTTATGGCAATTTCCTACCACCTGACCCGTCTTCTTATACCGGTAAAACCTGTTGCTTCCTAAAGTGAGAATTAAAACTCCCCAGTTAGGGAGATTTTTCTCTCCAGTTAGCAAGAAAAAATTGACCCGTTTAAGACACTCTTCTGAGGTCGGTGCAGAGAAGCTGCTATGATGCATCCAAGAATGCCAAAGTCCTCCTTCGAAGAACAGGTCTTTCTCCTCGTAAATCTTATTGTCCAACAGCTGTTGGAGAGCCTGCGCTATGGATAGTGGATTATAAAGCACACCAAATGGATTCAAGTCACAAGGGAACTTGTCACTTTCCAGACGCTTCCCCACTTCCTCTGCGAAACAGGAACCTATCAACGTAATCCGCTGATTCTGATTCATTGAGAATTTGCCAGGTGGTAATTGTATCTTCGTTCTAAAATCCATAAAGTGATAATTTTTATGCAAATTTAGGGAACTTCGTCAAAAAAACACTAAATTTGCACAATTATTATTGGATTTTATGGATAATCAGAAAGAATACAGATATCTTACCCAAATTAATTCTCCTCAAGACTTGCGCAAACTTAAAACAGAAGAACTGCCGGAAGTATGCCAAGAACTGAGAAAGGATATCATAAACGAACTGAGCCATAACCCAGGTCATTTTGCTTCTTCTCTAGGTGTAGTAGAACTGACAGTTGCCCTGCATTATGTGTTTAACACACCATACGACAGAATTGTGTGGGATGTGGGCCACCAAGCCTATGGGCACAAGATCCTGACCGGAAGAAGAGAGCAATTCTGTACAAACCGAAAATTCAAGGGTATCCGTCCTTTCCCCTCTCCTTTCGAGAGTGAGTATGATACTTTTACCAGCGGACATGCTTCTAACTCCATCTCTGCAGCCTTAGGTATGGCCGTGGCTGCCAATATGCACAAGGAAAACCGGAAAATCATAGCTGTCATAGGTGATGGCGCCATGAGCGGTGGTCTGGCATTCGAGGGACTGAACAATGCTTCTTCCACTCCGAACGACCTACTCATCATCCTGAACGACAACAATATGAGTATAGACCGCAGTGTGGGGGGAATGAAGCAATACCTGCTCCATCTGAATACAAATAGTCTTTATAATAGAATCCGTTTCTGCCTCTCAAATACGCTCTCGGATTGGGGCATTCTGAATGCAAAGCGTAAGAACAGTATCCTTCGCTTCAACAATAGCTTGAAATCCATGCTCAGCCAGCAGCAGAACATTTTTGAGGGGTTGAACATCCGCTATTTCGGTCCTGTAGATGGGCACAATGTGGAGGAACTGATTCGTACACTGTCCGATATTAAGGACATGAAGGGGCCTAAGCTCCTGCATATCCATACGGTGAAAGGAAAAGGGTTCAAGCCAGCAGAGAAATCGGCTACGATCTGGCATGCTCCTGGACTATTCGATAAGGATACAGGTGAACGCATCATTAAAGATGCAGAGGGACTACCTCCACGTTTTCAGGATGTATTCGGTGAAACCTTGGTTGAACTGGCTGAAAAGAATGAAAAGATAGTAGGTGTAACTCCTGCCATGCCTACGGGGTGCAGCATGAACCTGATGATGGAAAAAATGCCTGACAGGGCCTTTGATGTAGGTATTGCCGAAGGGCATGCAGTGACATTCTCCTGTGGTATGGCAAAAGATGGCTTGCTGCCGTTCTGCAACATCTACTCTTCGTTTGCCCAACGTGCGTACGACAATATCATTCATGATATGGCACTCTCCAACCTGGACATGGTGCTTTGTCTGGACCGTGCGGGTCTGGTGGGCGAAGACGGACCTACCCACCACGGAGCCTTTGATCTGGCCTATCTCCGTCCTATCCCGAATTTGACGATCTGCTCTCCTTACGACGAGAAGGAACTCCGACGGATGATGTATACTGCTCAATTGCCTGGTATGGGACCGTTTGTGATTCGCTACCCTAGGGGAAGAGGGCGTCTCACTGAATGGCATTGTCCTCTGGAAGAGGTGGAAGTAGGAACTGCCCGCAAACTCAAGCCGGGTAAGGACCTAGCCGTTCTGACAATAGGTCCTATAGGTAACCTTGCAGCCGATGCGATTGAAAAGGCTGAGAAAGAGCTGAGTGGAGTGCAAATCGCTCATTACGATATGCGTTTCCTCAAACCTATCGATGAAAAAGCTTTGCTGGAGATAGCCCAGACATTCGACAAAATTATCACCTTGGAAAATGGAACCCGAAAAGGTGGACTTGGTTCAGCTGTGCTGGAATTCATGGCCGATAATGGCTTCACCCCACAGGTAAAAGTGTTAGGTCTACCGGATGAGTTCGTTGAGCATGGAAGCATCCCGGAACTTCTCCGATTGACGGGGCTCGATACAGATAGTATCTACAATGATATAAAAACTATGTTGTCATGAAAATCATTATTGGTGGAGCTGGAGCAGTGGGCACTCATCTGGCCCAATTGCTTTCCAAGGAGAAACAAGATATCGTCTTGATGGACGAGAAGATTGAGCGCTTGCAACATCTGAGTTCGGTCTTCGACTTAATGGTCATCAATGCATCACCCACCTCTATAATGGCACAAAAGAATGCCGGTGTGGCCAATGCCGATATGTTTATCGGAGTAACTCCCGATGAATCCACTAACATGACTTGCTGCATGATAGCCAGTAACCTGGGCTGCAAGAAAACAGTGGCTCGCATAGACAACTATGAGTATCTGGATCCGCAAATCAGTGAATTCTTCCGTCACTTGGGTGTGAACTCTCTGGTCTATCCAGAATTACTGGCTGCCCGAGAGGTGGCAAACACCCTTCAAACCAGCTGGATACGTCAATGGTGGGAAGTAGGAAGTGGCGACTTGGTCATGATTGGTGTGAAGCTTAGAGAGAATGCTCAGATTCTTAATACTCCACTGAAAGACCTGGGTGGCTCTGAACTTCCTTATCACATTGTGGCTATCAGACGTGGGGATGAAACGATTATCCCTAATGGTAATGACATGTTATTGAACCAAGACTTGGTCTACTTCATGGCAAACAAGAAAAATCTTTCCAAGATTCAAGTCGTTTGCGGAAAAGAAGCTTATCCGGAAATTAAGAATGTATTGATTGTCGGTGGAGACCGAATCGCTGTCCGGACAGTCGACCTTCTGGACCCTAGTATCCATGTCACCATTATTGAACAGGATGAGAAACGCTGTGACCAAATCAATGAACTGCTGGCAAAAAAGGGAAACAAAGTTCTGGTGGTCAAGGGCGATGGCAGAAACTTTGCCTCTCTGGAAGATATCAACATCAATAAATATCAAGCATTCGTGGCATTGACTGGAAGTGCTGAGGTGAACATTCTATCATGTCTTGCAGCCCACAAGGAGGGAATTGTCAAGACTGTGGCCAAAGTGGAAAAGAATGAATACATGAAGATGGCCGAAGACTTGGACATTGGTACTACCATCAACAAGAAGAACATTGCAGCTGGTAGTATCTACCAGAAGCTATTGGCTGCCGATGTGGCGAATATGAAGACCTTGGAACTAGCCAATGCCGATGTGGCAGAATTGACGGTAGGACCTAATGCAAAAATCACCCGTAAGCCGGTGAAAGACCTGGGTCTGCCTAAAGGTGTCACTATCGGTGGCATGGTCCGTGATGGTGTGGGTATGCTGGTGCAAGGTAACACTGTGCTGCAGGAGGGAGACCATGTGGTCATCTTCTGTCTCAGTAATATGATAAATAAACTGGAAAAATACTTCTAAATGATTAACCGTTTAATCATATTCCGAGTAATGGGGTCTCTTATATTGATAGAGGCTGCCCTGTTGCTGCTCAGTCTGGGCATCGGACTGATTTATCAGGAATATGATATTGCGGCATTCTTATATACCACGCTGATAGCTACCGTCCTAGGAGGAACACTCTGGTATGTCGGTCGAAAGGCTGAAAACCGGATGAGCCGTCGTGACGGATATATCGTCGTAGCTTGTGCCTGGACTGTGTTCAGTCTTATTGGCATGCTTCCTTACATCATCAGTGGCTATATTCCCAATGTAGCCGATGCGTTCTTTGAAACGATGTCTGGATTCACAGCTACGGGAGCCACCATTCTGGACAATATTGAAGAAGGTGGGCATGGTCTGTTGTTCTGGCGCAGTCTCACGCAGTGGCTGGGAGGATTGGGTATTGTGTTCTTTACCTTGGCAGTCCTTCCTATCTTTGGATTGGGCGAAGTCAAACTTTTTGCAGCAGAATCCATAGGTCCTACACATGAGAAACTGCATCCTAGAATCTCTACCACGGCACGGCGTATTTGGATTGTTTATTTGGGTTTGACACTGACTTGTATGGGGTGTCTCATGCTGGGAGGACTAGATTGGTATGATGCTATTTGCCATTCCATGACTTGTACGGCAACGGGTGGCTTCAGCACTTACCAAGACAGTATCGCTCATTTCCACTCTCCTTATGTGGAGTATGTGATTACCTTTTTTATGTTTGCAGGTAGTATCAACTTCACATTGACCTATCATTGTTTTTTCCAACGGCACTTCGGCAGATTTTGGAAAGATATGGAGCTACGATGGTTCACCTGGATTATCATAGGAGCCACTGTCATCTGCACTTTCTGTCTTTGGAGCCGTATGTATCATGTTAATCTAAGTCTGGAGGAAAGCTTCCGACAAGCCATTTTCCAAGTCGTCTCCATAGTTTCCACTACGGGTTTTGCCACAGCCGATTACAACATGTGGCCTCATGTCACTTGGTCTGTATTGGCTTGCCTGATGTTCATGGGTGGTTGTGCTGGAAGCACCGTAGGAGGTTTTAAGGTCATCCGTATTGTCATGCTGGTAAAAATAGCCTATAATGAGTTCCGTCATATCCTGCACCCTAATGCCGTAATACCTATCCGAATCAATGAAAAGGTAATAGATGGTGGCATGCGTACCACACTTTGTGCCTTTCTCTTTGTTTACCTCCTGACGATTGTTGTAGCTACAATAATCTTCAACTTCATGGGGTTGGCTTTCAGCGAGGCCATCGGTGTCAGTCTGAGTAGCTTGAGCAATGTGGGACCTTCCTTCGGTAGATTCGGCCCAGAATTCTCTTGGAGCATTCTTCCCAATGCCGGAAAGATACTGGCCAGTTTCCTGATGCTAATCGGTCGTCTGGAAATCTTTGCGGTATTACTGCTGTTCACACCTCAATTTTGGAAAAACAGATAAATTGTAACATTAAAATATAAAATAATGAAACCTTTAAAGTTTGAGCCTCTATTAAAATCTATCCTTTGGGGGGGTGATAAGATCATACCATTCAAGGGACTTGATATAAAAATGCCTACTGTAGGTGAAAGTTGGGAAATTTCAGGTGTGAAAGGCAATGTCAGCATCGTGGCTGATGGAGAATATAAAGGACGTGCCTTGAACGACCTGGTCGAGGAACTGAAGGACAAACTTATCGGAAAAGCCAACTACAAACGCTTTGGCACAGAGTTCCCTCTTTTGATTAAATTCATCGATGCCCGTCAACCGCTTTCTATTCAGGTTCACCCTACCGATGAAATTGCACAAAAGCAAGGAAAAGGGAACAAGGGAAAGACGGAAATGTGGTATGTCATGGAAAGTGATCCTAACGCTAAATTACGTAGTGGTCTGAAAACCCAACTGACTCCAGATGAATATGCTGCGAAAGTGGAAGATGGTACTATTACCGATGCTCTCTGCGAATACAATGTGAAGAATGGTGATGTCTTCTTTCTGCCAGCAGGACGTATCCATAGTATTGGGGCTGGATGTTTCATTGCTGAGATTCAGCAGACCAGCGATGTAACATACCGTATCTATGATTTCAAGCGAAAGGATAAAAACGGGAACGAGCGTGAACTGCATACAGAACTGGCTAAGGAAGCTATCAACTTTACCGTTTACCCGGAATACAGAACTCTTTACACTCCTAAAAAAGATGAACCGGTGGAATTGGTAAGCTGTAATTATTTCACAACTTCCGTTTATGATCTGACTGAACCTATGGCTGCAGACTATTCAGAACTAGACAGTTTCGTCATCTATATTTGCTTAGAAGGTTCTGCCAACATCTGCAATGAAGAGGGTGAAGAAACGACCATCAAGGCTGGTGAAACAATCCTGATTCCAGCTTCTACACAAGAGGCATATATCAAGCCCGGTGAAAATGGAGTGAAGTTCTTGGAGACTTACGTATAATACAATCTTAACCTTTTATTATATATAGTGTGTCATTTGTATGGCACACTATATTTTTTTTATTACCTTTGTTGCAAACCTTTAATACTAAGTCTATGAAAAAGAATGTAGTCTTTTTTCTGCTTGCCAGTGCATTTTTAACTGGCTGTGGACCTACTAGTACAACTGATTCTGGAGAATATAACCGAGGAATTGGTCTGTATCCTGGTAATCCAAAAGAGAATTTTGCTCCTATCCTTGTTGAGGATAAGGATACGTACAGAAATGTAGCCGCACAGAAGGCTGCCTACCACTCTTCTGCCTACGACTATAACCTTACTGCTCAATTAACTACCGATGGGATCATCGCTAAAGGTGAATCTCCTTTTACAAGGGTCACCACGTCTCAAGGAGAAGCTAAGAAAAATGAGAAAGAATGGCTCTTCGACCAGATTGGTCACACGAGGATCAATTTTGAGGGAAACCATCTGCTACTTGAGCTGGACATGAACGACATGGATATCCATGCCGACAAATTTACGCTCAACGGAACTGTTTATGTAGCCGACTCTCTTCAAAAAGGCTATGACATCACTGTCTCTGCTTCAAAGGATGGTAAAAATTGGGATACTATAGACCAAATGAAAGGTTCTGGTTACTGGGGCTCCGAAATCCCAAGCCGAGGGTATCCTCAAATGGCTAATTTTCCAAAACCTAAGAAAAATCCATCACCAGTAGTCTTCAAGTATGACTATAAGGAGGATCCAAACAAACCTGAACCTCAAATGAGAAATTTCTGGGGAGGTAATGCGCAGGCTGGCAAACCAAGAACCATTCAATATACGGCTTCTCTGCCATCTCCTGATTATCGTTATTTTAAACTGGAGGGCGATGTTCCTAGTGCTTTGGCATGGAGCTTCAGTTCTTGGGATTTCTATCAGGGAGATACGTTTATTAGCGCACTGGCTTCAGAACATTTTGGAAGTTCCTGGAGAAGTGCCGGTAAGGACGAGGAATGGGTATACGTGGATTTAGGTGCAACGGCTAAATTCGATAAGGTGGTTCTGCACTGGGTCAACAAGGCTATTGCTGGTAAGATCCAGACGTCCGACGATGCGGAGAATTGGAAAGATGTGGCAAACCTTCCTGGCGGTAACGCAAAGGAGGATGTCATTGAAGCAAAAGGCAAGGGACGTTATGTCCGATTGCTTTGCCAGAAATCTTCCAACGGACTTCCTTATGAGTTAAGTGAATTCGAGGTCTTCGGTAAAGGAGGCTTGGTAGCTAAACCTGCACCTGAAGTACCCGCTTCTGAAACCAAACAAATACTGAATGGTGGTACCTGGAAATTACAACGGGCATCACTCGTGAATGCAGCAGGTGAAAAGATCTCTACGGAAGGATTCGACACGAAAGACTGGACTCTGGCAACTGTACCGGGTACTGTTCTCACAAGTCTAAAGAATGTCGGTGCTATCCCTGACCCTAATTTTGCAGACAACCAACTTCAAATTTCTGACTCTTATTTCATTTCTGATTTCTGGTATCAGAAGGAGTTTGAGGTTAACAACAATATGGAAAAGACTTTCCTGAATTTCGATGGTATAAACTGGAAAGCAAATATATTCCTGAACGGTTCTAAGGTTGGCCGAATCGAAGGTGCATTCAAAAGAGGAAAATTCGATGTCAGCCAAATGGTGAAAAAAGGAAAGAACGTGCTGGCTGTCCAGATTATCCGAAATGCTCATCCTGGAGCAGTGAAGGAACAAACAGCCTTCAGTGCCGACGCTAATGGCGGTATTTTAGGAGCAGACAATGCAACATTCCATGCCAGCATTGGCTGGGACTGGATCCCTACCATCCGTGGGCGTAACATTGGAATCTGGAATGATGTCTATCTAACCTTTACTGGCGCTGTTACCTTAGAGGATCCGTTCGTACGTACGGAACTGCCTTTGCCTGACACTACATCTGCAAACATCTTTGCTGAAGTAACATTGAAGAACCATGTGGCTGAACAAGTGAAAGGTATCTTAAAAGGTAAATATGGCGAAGCTGCTTTTGAAAAAGAAATCACCTTAGAGCCTAATGAGGCCAAACTGGTTAAACTGGATGCAGAAAACACTCCTGCCCTTCATCTGGAGAACCCACACCTCTGGTGGCCAAAGGGATATGGTGCTCAATATCTATATGATGTAGAGTTCTCATTCGAAGCAAATGGTAAAACCTCCGACAAAGTAGCCTTTAAGTCTGGAGTCCGTCAAATGACTTTCGATGAAAAGGAATATCTGCCAAGTGGTGGTATCCAGCGTGCAGTTTTCGGAAACGGTAAACCTGAACGCTTAAGCTTATACATCAATGGTCGTCGTTTCATCGGTTTTGGTGGTAACTGGGGATTCTCTGAGTCTAACCTCAACTATCGTGGACGTGAATATGACATCGCTGTAAAATATCATGCTGACATGAATTTCACCATGATTAGAAACTGGGTAGGTCAGACAGGTGATGAGGAATTCTATGAGGCTTGCGATAAATATGGTGTCATGGTATGGCAAGATTTCTGGCTGGCTAATCCAAGCGACGGACCTGACCCATATTACAGAGATCTTTTCTGTGACAATGCACAAGATTGGGTAAAGCGTTTGCGTAACCATCCATCTATTGCACTATATGTGGGTCGTAACGAAGGTAATCCTCCTGCAGACTTGGATCAATACCTGCGCACTATGTTGCCTCAGGAACATCCAGGTATTCACTACATCTCTCATTCTGCAGCAGGAGTCGTAAGTGGTGGTGGCCCTTATAGAGCTCTTTCTCAGAAGGAATACTTTGAGAATTTCGGACATGACAAGTTCCACAGTGAGCGAGGTATGCCTAATGTCATGACATACGAGAGTCTTGTTCAAGCTCTTGGCGAAGAATCTATTGATCAGATAAACACCATGGAGAATCCAAATGCTATGTATGGCTTACATGACTATACTCTTAGCTCAGCCCAGGGTGCAGACTCATTCAACAAGATTCTAGAGAAAATGTTCGGCAAGCCTAAGGATGCTAAACAATTTACAGAATGGGCTCAGTGGATCAACTACAACGGCTACAGAGCCATCTTCGAATCTCGTAGTGAGCATCGCCGTGGAATGCTGCTTTGGATGAGTCATCCAGCATGGCCGTCTATGGTATGGCAGACTTACGACTATTACTTCAACCCTACAGCCGCATACTTTGGCTGTAAGAAAGCTTGTGAGCCTCTCCATATCCAATGGAACCCTGTACGTGAAGACATCGAAGTGGTGAACTACCACGCAGGCAACCAAAAGAACCTCACAGCGAAAGCACTTCTTATCAATCAAGATGGAAAAGAACAATGGAGTAAGGAACTGACATTCGACATCGAAGAAGATCAGACTGTAGCTTGCTTCCCATTGGAGATAACGGAAAAGCTTAGTGATACCTATTTCATTAAACTGACCTTAACCGACAAGGATGGCAAGGTTGTTTCTGACAACTTCTATTGCCGTGGAAAGGAAGAAGACAATTACAAGTCTTTGCTGAACCTTCCAACAGTAGAATTAACATCCAACTGGACTCTTGACAAAGAAGGTGATTTGCTGGTTCTAAAGGGTACTGTAAAGAACAACACTTCTACCCCTGCCCTCATGATTAGACTGCAAGTTGAGGGCGAGAAGAGTAAAACTAGAATTCTTCCTGCTCTTTACACTGACAACTACTTCTCACTCATGCCTGGAGAAGAAAAGGCTGTCTGCATCACTTTATCACATGCAGATACAAGAGGTGAACAACCATTTGTAACGATATCTGGTTTTAATATCAAATAAACTGATATAGATAGCATCAAAAAAACTCCCGATAATCTAATGGATTACCGGGAGTTTTTATTTAATAATCTAAAAGTATATATTACTTGCGATAAGAATCCAGCTGAGCTGCATCTATACGGTTGATGAAGTTGTGGTTCTTCATTACCTCACATTCAGCCAGATTAATGTATACGTTCAAGCTCTTAGCGAACAACTCAGGAGCCTTGTTGGCATTCTGAAGTAGCAGATGGCTCATGATGATGTTTGCAGCCTCCTCATACAAATGACGAGCACAAAGGTCAAGAACTTCCTGGTTTTCTGCAGACTTAACCAACTCAATGTCTGCGTTGAATTTAACAGCCATTTCCTTGATACAATCCATGTAAGCCTGATTCTCTGGCTTTACCTCTACCTGCTCAAACTCACTGATAACACTGCTATAAAGACCTGTAGTCACATAACGGATAGCAGCTACAACCTGCAACTGAGTAGTACCTTCATAGATAGAAGTAATACGGGCATCACGATAAATACGCTGACAAGCATATTCCAACATGAAACCTGAACCACCATGAATCTGAATACAGTCGTAACCATTCTGATTAGCGTACTCAGAGTTCATACCTTTAGCCAGTGGAGTGAATGCATCAGCCAGTTTTGCGTACTTCTTCTGCTCAGCACGCTCTTCTGGAGTAAGCTTGCGCTCACGAGCTATATCGTCTAGGGCTTTATAGATGTCCACATAACGTGCAGTCTGATAAAGAAGAGCACGTCCTGCATCCAATTTTGCCTTGATATTAGAAAGCATTTCATAAACAGCTGGGAAAGTAATGATGGTCTTTCCAAACTGCTTACGGTCATTGGCATAAGCAATAGCCTCGTTGTAAGCTGCCTGAGACAGACCTACACTCTGTGCAGCAATACCTAAACGGGCACCATTCATCAGTGCCATTACATATTTAATAAGACCTAGCTTAGTGCTTCCGCAAAGTTCAGCTTTCGCATTCTTGTATACCAATTCGCAAGTAGGAGAACCATGAATACCCAACTTGTTTTCTATACGGCGTACGTTTACACCTCCATCACGTTTGTCATAGATGAACATGGACAAGCCACGACCATCACGAGTACCAGCCTCAGAACGTGCCAAAACCAAGTGAATGTCAGAGTCACCATTGGTAATGAAGCGCTTGGAGCCATTCAGTCTCCAGCAATTGTTCTCTTCATCATAGGTAGCCTTCAACATTACAGACTGTAAATCTGATCCAGCGTCTGGCTCTGTCAAGTCCATTGACATGGTCTCACCTGCACATACACGAGGAATGAAACGCTTATGCTGATCTTCTGTACCAAACTCGTACAAAGTCTCGATACAATCCTGTAAAGACCAGATGTTTTCAAAACCAGCATCACCGGTTGAAACAATCTCATTTGCACAAGTATACACTGTAATAGGCATGTTCATACCATCATACTTACGTGGCATAGTCAGACCATTCATGCCTGCCTTAATCATGGCATCCATGTTTTCGTAAGTCTTGCTGGCATAACGAACACGACCATTCTCACAATGAGGTCCTTCTGCATCTACTGCTTCTGCATTAGGAGCTATGGTATTGGCGGTAATGTCACCTACGATATCCAACACCTTTTCATAGCTGTCCATTGCATCAGCAAAATCCTGAGGAGCCTCAGCATACTCGTCTTTCTCTCTAAAACCGCGCTCTTTCAACTCAACGATGCGCTCCATCATGGGATTCTCCAGCTCAAACTTGAGTTCTGGAATATCACTATAAAAATTTGCCATTTGTTATTCTGTTTTAAAGCGTGATTTACTTGGAATTCTGTTTGTAATACTTAATCAGTTTTGGAACTACTTCCTCTACTGTGCCATGGATTACATAGTCGGCAATGGTATTGATAGGTGCATTCTCATCATTGTTGATGGAAATGATAATACCACTTTCTTTCATACCGGCTACATGCTGAATAGCGCCACTGATACCACAAGCAATATAAACCTTAGGACGTACAGTCACACCTGTCTGGCCAATCTGTAAGTCATGATCACAGAAACCGGCATCTACAGCTGCACGGCTTGCACCTACTTCAGCATGGATTACCTTTGCTAGTTCATAAAGCATGTCAAAGCCTTCCTTGGAACCCATACCATAACCACCTGCTACAATGATAGGTGCACCCTTCAGGTTGTTCTTAGCAGCCTGAACATGACGGTCCAACACCTTGGTCACATATTCGGTTTCTGGTACGAACTTAGCTACATCTTCTACAATGACTTCGCCTTTATAGTTTGGATCCAGAATCTCAGCCTTCATCACACCACTACGTACAGTAGCCATCTGTGGACGGTTCTCTGGGTTTACAATGGTAGCCACAATGTTTCCACCAAAAGCTGGACGAATCTGATACAAAAGATTTGTATAGCTTTTACCAGTCTTCTTATCCTCATGATCACCAATCTCCAGTGCTGTACAGTCAGCAGTCAAACCACTATGAAGTGCAGATGACACACGTGGACCTAGGTCACGACCTACCACATCAGCACCCATCAAACAGATTTGAGGTTTCTCTTGTTTGAACAAATTAACCAACACTGCAGTGTGAGGCTTGGATGTATAAGGAGCCAGTCCTTCTGCATCAAAAATATGCAACTTATCTACACCATAAGGCAGAATCTGAGATTCTACTTTTCCTACAATACCTGAGCCTGCAGCGATTGCCTCCAACTGGACACCCAGCGTATTAGCCAGCTTACGACCTTTGGTCAGAAGCTCCTGACTTACCTCGGCCACTTTTGTGCCTTCAAGTTCACAATATACAAATACGTTATTCATAACTGATTATCCAATTGTATGGTTAGCCAAAAGCTCCTGAATCAAACCATTCATGTCTTCATCAGAGCCAGTTAATGTCTTACTCTCCTTTGCCTTGAAAACGATGTTCTCTACAGTCTTCACCTTAGTAGGAGAACCTGAAAGACCACACTGATTCAAATCAGCATTCACATCTGCGCAAGACAACTGTCCTAATTTCAGATATGGCTTCTTCTCATATTGATCAGCGTAAGGCAGATCTGCCCATGTCTGACCTGCAGGAATCTCCATAGGGCATAATGCACGTTTGTATTTCATAACACGCTTTGCATTACGAGGACGACAAGGTGCTGCACTTCCGTTAACGGTCAAGACTACTGGAAGAGCTGTCTCCACAGTCTCTACACCACCATCTATATGACGCTTTACTACTATTTTACCATCTTTGCAGCTTAAGATTTCCTCTGTGTAAGTAATCTGGTTCAGACCCAGCTTTTCTGCTACCTGAGGACCTACCTGAGCTGTATCACCATCGATAGCCTGACGGCCACCGATAATCAGGTCTACGTCGTCACCAATATACTTAATGGCTGTAGAGATGGCATAACTGGTAGCCAAGGTATCAGCACCAGCAAATGCACGGTCGGTCAAAAGATAACCTCCATCTGCACCACGGTACATAGCCTCACGGATAATCTCTGCTGCACGACCAGGGCCCATTGTAACTACAGTAACGGTAGAACCAGGATTCTCATCCTTCAAACGGAGAGCCTGCTCCAGGGCATTCAAGTCTTCAGGGTTGAAGATGGCAGGCAACGCAGAACGGTTTACGGTTCCTTCTGGAGTCATCGCATCAGGACCTACGTTTCGCGTGTCAGGTACTTGCTTTGCAAGTACAACGATTTTCAAACTCATATTTTTATTCTTTAATAAATATTATTCCAATAAAAAGGCAAGAATTTCCCTTACCCATAATTGCCGGGCAAAATTACTTAATTATCAGCGCATGGACAAACAAATTACCTTAAAAATGCACAAATGGCCTATTTGCGCGCAGTTTTTGTTACTTTAAGACCAATAACCTAATCCAAAATATCCATAAAAAGAATAAAAGTGATAACTTTGCACCCGCAAAATAAAATCGTAAGAATGGTAGACCCAAAACACATACAGATAGCAGATTACAATTATCCTTTACCGGACTACCGCATCGCCAAGTTTCCACTAGAGCAGCGGGATCAGTCCAAGCTTCTAATCTATAATCAAGGAAAAGTCAGCGAAGATGTTTTCACTTCGCTCCCTTCCTACTTGCCTAAGAATGCCTTGATGGTATTCAACAATACCAAGGTTATTCAGGCCCGTCTTCATTTCCACAAAGAGACCGGTGCGCTGATTGAGGTTTTCTGTCTAGAACCCGCTTCACCCCGAGATTATGCTTTGATCTTCCAGACACAAGGTCATTGTAGTTGGCTGTGCCTTGTAGGGAACCTGAAAAAATGGAAAGAAGGACCTTTGCACCGGAGTATTTCCATGCCGAATGGAAATACTCTTGTCCTGACTGTACACCGAGGCCAGAACCAGGGTACTAGTTTCTGGATGGACTTCGATTGGTCATGGAAAGATGCTGACGGTGCTTTACCCACATGGGCAGAAGTATTAGATGCGGTAGGTGAATTGCCTATCCCCCCATACCTAAATAGGGAGACTCAAGAAAGCGACAAACGTACCTACCAGACTGTTTACAGTAAAATTAAAGGGAGTGTAGCTGCACCTACTGCAGGTTTGCATTTTACAGAAAATGTATTGAGCGCCTTAGACCAGCATGGAATAGACCGTGAAGAAATAACATTGCACGTGGGGGCCGGGACATTCAAGCCTGTGAAAAGTAAGGAAATAGAAGGCCACGAAATGCATACAGAACATGTGGCTGTACACAAGCAGACCATTGAAAAGCTAATCGCTCATGGAGGATGGTGCATTGCTGTAGGAACAACCAGTGTCCGCACCTTAGAAAGCCTCTATTATATGGGTATCCTAGCGGACAAGAATCCTAATGCTACCGAAGAAGAACTTCATGTTCCACAATGGATGCCTTATGAAACGGAAGGACCATCCACACTGGAAGCCTTGAAAGCTCTATTGGATTACATGAACCGGCATGAATTGGATGTTTTGCACAGTAGCACTCAAATCATCATTGCCCCGGGATATGAATATCATATCGTCCGCATGATGATTACGAATTTCCACCAACCGCAAAGCACTTTGTTGCTCCTGGTTTCCGCCTTTGTGAAGGGCGACTGGAAAACAATCTATGATTATGCATTAGCTCACGATTTCCGTTTTTTAAGTTACGGTGATTCCTCACTTTTAATACCATGATTGCAACGAAAAAAGACAACTTAGAGGAGATGTTTCCTATCGTGGATGAAAATGGGAACATCATCAATGCAGCCACACGGGGTGAATGCCATAACGGAAGTCGGCTGTTGCACCCTGTAGTGCACCTACATGTTTTCAATTCCAAGGGAGAAATCTACTTGCAGAAACGTCCTGCATGGAAAGATATCCAACCAGGTAAATGGGATACCGCTGTAGGTGGGCATGTGGATTTAGGTGAAAACATAGAACAGGCACTAAAGCGTGAAGTGGAAGAAGAACTGGGTATCACGGATTTCACTGCGGAACAGGTAAGCCAGTATGTTTATGATTCAGTACGTGAGCGTGAACTGGTATTTGTGCATAAAACAGTCTATGACGGTGAAATCACTCCTAGTGCAGAAACAGACGGCGGACGGTTCTGGTGCATGGAAGAAGTAAAAGAAAACATAGGCAAAGCTATCTTTACGCCTAATTTTGAAAGTGAAATAAAGAAATTGAACTGGATATGAAAATTGGAGATAAAGTAAGATTCGTCAACGAAGTTGGAGGAGGCATCGTAAGTGGTTTCCAAGGAAAGAACAATGAACTGGTCCTGGTACAGGATGAGGATGGCTTCGACATTCCTGTATTATGTAAAGATGTGGTAGTCATTGATACCGACGATTACAACATTGCTAAAGTTGACACTTTGGGGCTAAAGAAAAAGGCTACAGCTAAAGAAGATGTTCCTGACAGGGAAGAAGACATCGCTGAAAAACCTATCACGTACAAACCCAAGCCTTTGGAACGTCGTGATGGAGAAAAACTGAATGTCTTCCTAGGATTTGTGGCACAGAACCTGAAAGAAATAAGCCATACTGCATTTGATGCTTATCTCATCAATGACAGCAATTATTTCATCCAGTATGTCTATGCTTGTGCAGAAGGCAATAGCTGGAGAGTCCGTCAACAAGGGGAAATTGAGCCTAACACAAAATACTATCTGGAAGAATTTGACCGCAGTTCGCTGAATGAGATTGAACGGGTGGCCATCCAGTTCATCGCATATAAGAAAGATAAGAACTATCTCCTCAAACCTGCGGTGGACGTACAGGTTCGTATTGACACCGTCAAATTTTACAAGCTGCACACCTTCCAGCCTTCTGTATTCTTCGATGAACCGGCTTTGATTTACGACATTGTCAAAGAAGACCAACCTGCCAAACAGGTCTTTATCCAAGCTAGCGATATACAACAAGCACTCTTGAAAAAAGTCGATGAGCCCAAACACCCTGCGCATACTGAGACCAAAAAGGCTCTTGGAGGCCATGGTATCCTAAAAAAAGGTATTGTAGAGGTGGATTTACACATCGGTTCACTGCTGGATGATACCACCGGTTTAGGCAACAAGGAGATGTTGGACATCCAGATGAAGGCATTTCATGAAACCATGAGTGCCTACCGTAAGCATACCGGGTCCAAAATTGTTTTTATCCATGGAAAAGGTGAAGGGGTCCTTCGTCAAAACATCCTTAACGAGCTTAAGACCAAGTATAAAGGTTGTGTCTACCAAGATGCCTCATTTAAAGAATATGGTTTTGGGGCAACCATGGTCATCATTAAATAAAAAAAGGAGCATTTCAATGCTCCTTTTTCTTATCCTTTATTTTTAATCATTTTCTTCTTCCAAAGTAAATTGGCTGCTACCGTCAAAACAATGTGTGCAAATTTGTTCTTTAGGTAAGCCTATACTCTCCACCAAGGTTTCCAGTTTGCTGAATTTTAAAGAGGTCAGATGGAGACGTTCTCCCATAATCTGAACCATCTTCTTGTATTCAGGAGAGTCGGTAGTAGCATATTTCTCCAAATTCTTGTTTGGATCGCCCTCCAGTTCACCGATAATCCTGCGGGTAAACAGTTCCATATCACTCTTTGAAGATGTGAAATTCACGAATTTACAACCGTAGATTAATGGTGGGCAGGCTATACGCATATGAACCTCCTTGGCCCCACACTTGAATAAATCTTCTGTATTGTCACGAAGTTGAGTACCACGAACTATAGAATCATCGCAGAACAAGCAGCGCTTTCCTTTCAACACATCCTTGTTTGGAATCAGTTTCATTTTAGCCACCAGGCTACGCATCTCTTGATTGCTTGGGGTAAAGGAACGAGGCCATGTCGGTGTATACTTGGAAATGGCACGCATAAAAGGAACGCCATGGCCTTCGGCATAACCTACAGCCATACCTACGCCTGAATCTGGGATGCCACAGGCACAATCCACCTCTACATCATCCTCCTTGCCCATAGCACGGCCACAGGCATTACGAACACATTCTGTATTTATATTTTCAAAACAAGAAGTAGGGAATCCATAATAAACCCATAGGAAAGAACAGATCTGCATGCGCTTATTCGGCTTGCGTAACTGTTCCATACCAGTTTCACGAAGTCGTACAATTTCTCCCGGGCCCAAAAACTTAACAGTTTCATAACCCAAATTCGGAAAGGCTGTAGACTCACTTGAAACGGCATAGGCATCTTCTTTTTTACCTACCACGATAGGAGTACGTCCCCAAGAATCACGGGCTGCTATAATTCCATCTTCGGTCAATAAAAGCAGGGTACAAGAACCTTTAACCTCACGGAATACGTTCTCTATTCCGTCGACAAAGTTTTTCCCTTTGATAATGAGTAGGCCCACAAGTTCTGTGGGATTGATTTTCCCAGAGCTGAACTCTGAAAGATGCATGTTCTCATTTAAAAGTTTCTGAGCCAGATCTTCCAGATTATTAATTTTAGCTACAGTCACTATTGCAAAGCGTCCCAAATGGGAATTCATCAGCAAAGGCTGAGCATCTGTATCGCTAATGATTCCTATACCAGAATTTCCTACAAACTTTCCCAGTTCATCCTCAAAACGGGAACGGAAATAGGCGTTTTCCAACGCGTGAATAGACCGGAAGAAACCCTTTTCCTTACAGAAGGTAGCCATACCACCCCTACGGGTTCCTAAATGAGAATTATAGTCTGTTCCATAAAACAAATCAGCAATACATCTGCGTTTAGAGACTGTACCAAAAAAACCACCCATATAATTTCTTTTTAGATGGCGCAAAGATACGTCAAACCGAAAAAACTACAAAATAAACTTAAAACTTTATGAACAAAAAAAAGACCAGAGCCTCCTTGACTCTGGTCTCCATTCTTATCTCATTCTACTTAGATTACATCATACCGCCCATACCTGGGTTTGGCATTGGCATTTCTGCCTTGTCTTCCTTCTTATCCACGATAACACATTCTGTGGTCAGGAACATGCCTGCGATAGAAGCTGCATTCTCCAAAGCTACACGAGCTACCTTAGCTGGGTCTACCACACCTGCCTGATGCAGATTCTCGAACTTATCCAGACGAGCATTGTAACCAAAGTCGCCCTTTCCAGCACGAACTTCGTTGACTACCACTGCACCTTCCTTACCTGCATTGGCTACAATCTGACGAAGTGGCTCTTCAATGGCACGCTTGATGATTTCAATACCTGTAGTCTCATCCTGGTTGTCACCGGTCATACCTTCCAAGCTTTCAATAGCACGGATATATGCTACGCCACCACCAGGAACAATTCCTTCTTCAATAGCTGCACGAGTAGCACAAAGAGCGTCATCCACACGGTCTTTCTTCTCCTTCATTTCTACCTCAGAAGCTGCACCTACATACAGTACTGCTACACCACCACTAAGCTTAGCCAAACGCTCCTGTAGTTTTTCCTTGTCGTAAGAAGAGGTAGTGTTGGCAATCTCAGCCTTAATCTGGTTTACACGCTCCTGAATCAGGGCTTTCTCACCCTTACCATTCACAATGGTTGTATTATCTTTAGAGATTGTAACCTTCTCTGCCTGACCCAGCATATCTACTGTAGCCTGATCAAGTTTCAAGCCCTTCTCTTCGCTGATGACAACGCCATGAGTAAGGATGGCAATATCCTCCAGCATAGCCTTACGGCGATCACCAAATCCTGGAGCCTTCACTGCACAAATCTTCAATTGAGTACGCAGACGGTTAACTACCAAGGTGGTCAGTGCTTCTGAATCTACATCTTCTGCTACAATCAATAATGGACGTCCGGTCTGAACGGCTGGTTCCAAGATTGGAAGCATATCCTTCAAGTTGGAAATCTTCTTGTCGTAAAGCAGAATCAATGGATTTTCCATAACACATTCCATCTTCTCTGTATCGGTAACAAAATATGGAGACAAGTAACCACGGTCGAACTGCATACCTTCTACTACACCGATGGTTGTGTCGGTACCCTTAGCTTCCTCAATGGTAATCACACCATCTTTAGAAACCTTACGCATGGCATCTGCTATCAACTTACCAATAACAGGGTCATTGTTGGCAGAAATAGTAGCTACCTGCTCTATCTTGTCGTAATTGTCGCCTACCATCTCAGCCTGGTTACGGATACATTCCACAACCTTGGCAACAGCCTTGTCTATACCGCGCTTCAAATCCATTGGGTTTGCTCCAGCTGTAACATTCTTCAAGCCTACACCAATGATGGACTGTGCCAGTACGGTAGCTGTAGTAGTACCATCACCCGCATCATCACCAGTCTTAGATGCTACGCTCTTTACCAACTGAGCACCTGTATTCTGGAATGGATCAGAAAGTTCTACTTCTTTTGCTACAGTTACACCATCCTTAGTAATCTGTGGAGCACCGAACTTCTTCTCAATAATCACATTTCTGCCCTTTGGGCCTAGAGTTACTTTGACTGCATTAGCCAATTCATCAACGCCCTGCTTCAATTGCTCACGAGCCTCAATGTTGAATTTTATATCTTTTGCCATAATAATTTCCGATTTAAAATGTTCATTTAATAGAATTATGCCAGAATGGCTACTACATCACTCTGGCGCATAATCAGGTATTTCTTACCTTCATATTCCAGTTCGGTGCCAGCATATTTTCCATAAAGGACTGTATCACCTACCTTCAATAACATTTCTTCGTCTTTTGTGCCATGACCTACGGCAACAACCTCACCCCGCAAAGGCTTTTCCTTTGCAGTATCAGGAATAATAATTCCACCTATTGTCTTTTCTTCTGCAGGTGCAGGGAGTATCAAAACTCGATCTGCCAATGGTTTAATATTCATATTATCTATTTTTTAAATTTGACATTTGTATTTTTCCTCTTACACAATCTGTGCCAAAGCCCATTTCTGTTCCTATTCAACTGTACTTTCCTGTGCCAATACTGACAATCTGCGTGACACAATGGCACCTAAAACAAAAACTCCCGGAAACTGATTCCCGGGAGTTATCTATGAATTAAAATTAGGCTTGCAAAATATCAACCAATTCTGAAGGAGTTACCAGCCTCTGCTCACCAGAGTTCATATCCTTCAGCGTCAGCTTCTGTTCCTGAAGCTCCGATTCTCCAACGATGGCTACAAAAGGTACTTGCTTGGAATTGGCATAAGCCATTTGTTTCTTCATCTTGGCGCTGTCAGGGAAGAGCTCTGCATTGATGCCTGCCTTCCGCACCTGCATCAGAACTTGCATACTGAATGCAGCCTCAGCCTCTCCGAAATTCACGAAGAGCAGTTTGGTGCTATTCACTGCTTCCTTTGGATAGAGGTCTAGCTGGTTCAAGACATCATAGATTCGGTCTGCACCAAAAGAGACTCCCACACCACTCACACCAGGCATGCCAAACACCCCTGTAAGATTGTCATAACGGCCACCACCACTGATGCTCCCGATTTCCACATCCAAAGCCTTCACTTCAAAGATGGCTCCAGTATAGTAGTTTAAGCCTCGTGCCAATGTCAAATCTAACTCCAGACCGTTCCGAGTTCCTCCCATACTCTTTACCATATTTAAAATGTATTCACATTCCTCTATACCCTTCAGACCTGTTTCTGTATCTGCCAGAACACTCTTCAGAGTCTGCAGCTTCTCTTCGTTGGTACCACTTAACATGATTACTGGCTGAAGTTTTTCTATAGACTCCACAGGAATACCCTTCTCTGCCAATTCGGCATTGACATTCTCCAGACCTATCTTGTCCAGTTTATCTATAGCCACCGTAATATCTACTATCTTATCCGCCTGGCCTATCATTTCTGCTAAACCGGAAAGGATTTTACGGTTGTTCATCTTGATGCAGACACGGACACCAAACTTCTGGAATACCGTGTCAATCATCTGAATCAGTTCTACCTCATTGAGCAGCGAGTCGGAACCCACCACATCAGCATCACACTGATAGAACTCACGGTAACGGCCTTTCTGAGGACGGTCGGCACGCCATACGGGTTGAATCTGGAAACGTTTGAAAGGGAATGCTATTTCATCCCGATGCATCACCACATACCGGGCAAACGGAACAGTCAAATCATAGCGCAAACCTTTTTCACAGAATTTGCTGGCCAGTTTTGCGGCATTACGGGAAAGCAGTTCCTCGTCGGTCAGACTTTTGAAATAATCGCCGCTGTTCTGAATCTTGAAAAGGAGTTTGTCTCCCTCGTCACCATACTTGCCCATCAAGGTAGACAGATTCTCCATGGAAGGAGTCTCTATCTGCTGGAATCCATAGAGGTAAAAAACCTCACGAATGGTATTGAATATATAGTTGCGTCGCGCCATCTCCACAGGAGAGAAATCACGCGTACCTTTTGGTATACTTGGTTTTTGTGCCATAATTATTGGTTAAAATAAGAATCGTATTACATCATTCAAGTTGGCCCAAATCATCAGGAGGAACAACAATGCCATTCCCACCATCTGGGCATATTCCAGGAATTTGTCATTGGGTTTTCGCCCGGTTACCACCTCAAATAAGAGGAATAAGACATGACCACCATCCAACGCTGGAATCGGAAGTATGTTCATAAAGCCCAAAATAATACTTAGGAAGGCTGTCATAAGCCAGAACCGATGCCAATCCCATTTGTCGGGGAAGATAGAGCCGATAGAACCGAAACCACCCACACTTTTGGCGCCTTGCTTGGTAAAGAGATATTTCAGGTCGCTCACATAGCCTCCTAAAACATTCCAGCCATAGGACACACCTGCCGGGAAGGATTCAAAGAATCCATAATCTTCATGAACAGATTTCACTTCTGGCAGTAAAGGCATGAAGCCTATCTTGAACTCTTTTGTCATCAGGATATTCAGGGTATCCATCTGGCCTGCACGCTCCACCGTCAAGGTTAAATGACGAAGGCGAAGGCTGTCTTCCGGGGTGCATTCCAAGGTCTGGTCCTGGATGCGGGCCATCTCATTTTGGAACTGATTGTATGAAGAAATCATCGTGCCATTGAAGCAAGTGATTTTATCACCTTTCTGGAGACCTGCCAATGCTCCTGGCATGCCTGAAACGACACTGTCTACCTCATTGGTCACAAGTGCATCCATGAAGATGGGGACTTCATTGATCATATCCAGCAAAGACAATTCACCGGGCATTTGGATGGTCACTTCCTGACCTTTACGGTTTACTGTCACCTGATCGGCCTCGGAAATCAGGCGATACGTGTCGCCTGTGGAACGGGTCTTGATTTCGCCCTTTTCAGTACGCAGCAGGATATCGCCATCCTGAAAGCCGATTTCCTTGGCACGTTCATTGAATGCCATTCCTTGGCTGTAATTCTGCACAGGTACATAGTCTGTACCCCAGGCATACAGGACCATTGCATAGATGAAGAAAGCCAAAAGGAAATTAACCAGCACACCTCCCACCATAATCAGTAGGCGCTGCCAGGCTGGCTTGGAACGGAACTCCCAAGGTTGCTCCGGTTGTTTCATCTGCTCGGTATCCATAGACTCATCTATCATACCGGAAATCTTCACATAGCCTCCTAGGGGCACCCATCCTATACCATACTCGGTTCCGGTATAGTTGTCTCCACTGTTCTCTCCGTGAACAGGAGCCTTGCCCAAAAGCCTACGCAGCCAATTGTCACGGGTACTGATGAGATGAAAATAAGGGTCGAAAAAGAGGAAGAACTTCTCTACTCTTACACCAAACAACTTCGAAAAGAAGAAATGGCCTCCTTCATGCAGGGCCACCAGGATGGTCAATGACAAGAGCAGCTGCACACCCTTTATTAATAATACTTCCATTTTTTGTTCTTGCTATTAAAATAATTCTGCAGCTACCTTGCGTGCCTCTGCATCGGTAGCCAAATAGTCTTCATAGGTAGGTTTGGCAATAAAGCCTACCTTACCCATCGTTTTTTCTATCACTTCTGCCATTTTCAGGAAGGCTATCCGGTCTTCCAGAAAGGCTCTATTCACTACCTCATTGGCTGCATTGACAATACAAGCCATATTTCCACCTTGGTGCAGGGCTTCGTATGCTAATGCCAGACAACGGAAACGTTGGGTATCCGGACGTTCAAATGTCAAGGAACCTATCTTAAACAGGTCTAACCGGTCGAAGGATGCCTTCAAGCGGTCTGGATAGCTAAATGCATACTGAATGGGCAGGCGCATGTCGGGAACACCTAGTTGTGCCTTTACAGAGCCGTCTTCAAACTGTACGGCACTATGAATAACCGACTGTGGATGCACTACTACCTCTATCTGCTCTGGCTTGACACCGAAAAGCCATTTTGCCTCAATCACTTCGAAACCCTTATTCATCAGAGTGGCTGAATCTATTGTAATCTTGGCACCCATGGTCCAGCTAGGATGTTTCAGAGCCTGGGCCTTTGTCACATGAGCCAGTTCTTCCATGCTGCACTTCCGGAACGGGCCACCCGAAGCTGTGAGAAGAATCTTCTCTATTGGATTTCCTATCTCACCGGTCAGACACTGGAAAATAGCTGAATGCTCTGAGTCCACGGGTAGAATTGGCACATTATACTGCTGAGCCAACTCGTTTATCAGCTCACCTGCCACCACTAATGTTTCCTTATTGGCCAGGCAGATGGTCTTTCCGGCACGAATGGCACTCATGGTTGGAGGCAACCCTACGAAGCCCACCATCGCTGTCAAGACCATATCAATAGGCTCTGCCTCCACTATCTCGCAAAGTGCCTTAGCACCGGTATAAACCTTGATAGGAAGGTCTGAAAGCGCTTCTTTCAGTTGTTCGTATTTCGCCTCATTGGCTATCACCACCACTTCCGGCTGAAACTTACGGGCCTGCTCTATCAGCAATTCCACACGGTTGTTCGCTGTTATCGCATAAACCTCATAACGGTCACTCTGCTCTTCTATCACTTGAAGAGCCTGTGTTCCGATGGATCCTGTTGATCCTAATATCGCAATCTGTTTTTTCATTTCATCACAAATCCAATAAACCTTCAGGTAGTTCCACTAAGATTTCTCTTTTTTCATGATTTATATCCTGAATGAAATCTTCTTGTGCTGGAATCAGCAACTCTCCTTTAGGTCCTTCTACTTGAAACAAGGTATTTATCGTGGACTCATCCACCTGTTTTATCGTACCCAAGAATCCTGCATGGACATCCTTAATGGTCATTCCTATGAAATATCCCCAGGTCAACTCACCCTCTTCTGCCTGTTCTGCCAGCTTAATAGGGAAAAAGACTTCTGCACCCAACAAGAACTGTACGGCTTCAGCCGAATCTAGCCGTTGGAATTTGAACAAGGCGGTATTGTCATTCTTAAACCGGTACTCTTCAAAGAAGAAAGGAACCAAGATACCATCCAGCTTGCAAACCAGATATTCACAATCCACTCTGTCAAACACATCATCTGTGAACTGGAGAGCCACCTCTCCGTTCACACCATGTGTCTTTGTTATAATACCTATCTTATATACTTCAGATTCCCGAATCATAAACAGAGCCGGTTATTTCTTACGATTCTTTGCTTTTGATTTCTTACTACTACTGTTGCTGCGAGCAGCTTTTTCCGGCTGCACCTTCATATGGGCAGTCTGTGCAGCTAGCTCATTCTCGGTAAGGACTATGGCTCCATCGGTCATGTCACGTAGGTCGGCCACTACTTTCTTGTCGGTAGCCACTGTGGGATTCCACTGCAGCATGCTCCTTTTCATATGATTAGCCACTAAAGTAAGCAACTGATCTTTATTTTTACCTTCTGGGTAGGTAGCCAGTACCTTAATGAATTTTTCCAGGAGGCTACCATAATGGCGGTAATGAATAGGAGCCTTATGATAATCTAGCATCCTTGGCCGTTCATTGGCCTTTTCTGCACGGACAATCTCCACGGGATAGTCGATGTCCAGTTTATAATCGGACATCAATGCCAGATGGTCCCAAAGCTTGTGGTTGAAATCTGGCACATCCCTCCACTGTGGAAACATATTTCCCATCAGTTGAATGATGGCTTCAGCACAGCGTTGTCTCTTGGCCCTGTCCTCAATGGAGACAGTATAATCTACCAGATTCTGAATACTACGACCATATTCAGGCATGGGCAGACGTTTACGTTGGGTATTATATTGTAATTTCATCATATCCTATAATAAGTTCTTAGGCTTAGAGGCTACAAACTCTTTCAAATAAAAAGGCTCAAAATAGGCCACATCTTCAAACTGGTCGTTCAAATAAGCACGCTCGGCCAGAGGGAACATCCATTTAGCCAACGGGTGAACATCGGGTATAAAATGTGCATTGGGATGAACAATTCTATCTTTGCACTTTTCTGCACCATTTCCAAAGAAATACACGGGATGCTGTTCCAAAAACTCGTGATAAGAATTTTCATCCACAATGTCGGCCTGAATAGGACGAACTTCTTTTAAGGCACGGTCGTAGACAGCAGCATACACCTCCATGCGCCGAGCATCAATCATCGGACAAAGCAAGGCATCTTCGGGTAGCTCCCTTGAGCTTAGCAACAAAGGTACACACATGACCTTCAAGGTAGGGACGGACAAGAGTTTCAGGTCCTGCCCATAACAAATTCCCTTAGCCATGGAGACTCCTATACGTAAACCGGTGTAAGAACCTGGGCCACAACTTACAGCCACAGCATCTAACGGAATAGCATGGCTGTCGGCAAATGACATTGCCTCGTCCACAAACACTCCCAAGGTGCTGGCATGTGATGGCCCATTGAAATCCTCCTTTGAATAAATACAGCTTCCGTCCTCACTTACTGCTACTGAACAGACTTCTGTGGAGGTCTCTATATGTAATATACAAGCCATAAACTGAACAATTTGAGTGCAAAAGTACCACTTTCTACAAAAAAACACTAATTTTGCAACGAAATTTCTATTTTATTATGATACAATCCATGACAGGTTACGGCAAAGCTGTCACAACTTATGCCGGAAAGAAGATTACTATAGAGGTAAAATCGCTGAATAGTAAAGCATTGGACCTCAACACCCGCATTGCCTCACTTTATCGTGAGAAGGAAATGGAGATTAGACAACTCATCGCAGCTACCCTGGAAAGAGGAAAGGTGGATTTTATCCTCTGGACAGAGAAAGATGAGACTCAGGTTGCCTCTCCTATTAATGGGAATGTACTGGAATCTTATTACAAACAAATATGTACCCTCTCCGCTGAAAGGAACATACCACTACCTAGCGACTGGTTCTCTATCTTGCTCCGTTTGCCTGATGTCATGTCTAAGGCCGAAGCTGAAGAGCTATCCGAGGAAGAATGGGCCGTAGTCCGTAAAGGTATTGAAGATGCCTTGGAACAGTTGGTTAACTTCCGTAAGCAAGAAGGAGAAGCACTCTATAAAAAGTTCTCTGAAAAGATAGATAACATCGAAGCTCTCCTTAAGAGTATTGAACCTTTTGAGAAGAGTCGCGTGGAAAAAATCCGTGAACGCATTATCGATGCACTTGAAAAAACCATCAGCGTGGATTATGACAAAAACCGCCTGGAACAAGAACTCATCTACTATGTTGAGAAATTGGATATCAACGAAGAGAAGCAGCGTCTTACCAACCATTTGAAGTATTTCCGTGAGACCATGCTGGAAGGTCATGGGCAAGGGAAGAAGCTGGGCTTCATCGCTCAGGAAATGGGACGTGAAATCAATACGACAGGCAGCAAGAGTAACCAGGCTGAGATGCAGAACATCGTGGTGCGAATGAAGGATGAACTTGAGCAGATTAAGGAACAAGTCCTGAATGTCATGTAAACCTCCTAACACACAACTATGAAGAAAAAAGGAAAACTGATTATCTTTTCTGCGCCTTCCGGCTCTGGAAAGTCTACCATCATCAACTATCTGATGAAGCAGGATCTGCATCTGCATTTCTCTATCTCTGCCACCAGTCGTGCACCCCGTGGCACAGAACAGAATGGTGTGGAGTATTTCTTCCTCACTCCAGAGGAATTCCGCCAGAAGATAGCCAATGATGAATTCGTGGAATATGAGGAAGTGTACACAGATAAATTCTATGGCACACTGAAATCACAAGTGGAGAATCAGTTGAAGGAAGGTCAGAATGTTATCTTTGATGTAGACGTGAAAGGTGGGTGCAACATCAAGAAGTTCTATGGTAAGCGGGCTCTGTCCTTGTTTATCATGCCTCCATCCATCGAAGAACTGCGCAGAAGGCTGGAAGGCCGGGGAACAGATACCCAGGAAGTGATTGAGAGCCGCTTGGAAAAAGCTAGCTATGAAATCACTTTTGCTCCTAAATTCGATAAAGTGGTGGTCAATGACGACTTGGAAACGGCTCAAGCCGAGGCTTTGGCCATTGTGAAAGAATTCTTGAACAAGTAAATCTGTCCCATGATTAAGACGGCGCTCTTTGGAGGTTCTTTCAATCCTATCCATAACGGGCATCTGGCTTTAGCCAAGACGCTCTGCAAGCAGGAAAAACTGGATGAATTCTGGTTCATGGTCAGTCCCATGAATCCGTTCAAACAAAACATGGAACTTCTGGACGATGAGAAGCGTCTGGAACTGGTCAAACTGGCCATTGGAAGGAACAAGCGGCTTGTAGCCTGTGATTTTGAATTCAGTTTACCTAAACCTTCCTATACCTACCACACACTGCTGGCCATGAAAGAGGCTTACCCCGACCGACAGTTTATCCTCATTATCGGTGGGGACAATTGGCTGAAATTCCCTCATTGGTACAAGTCGGAAGAAATCCTGCAGATGGTTCAGGTTTGGGTATACCCTCGTCCTGGCTATGAGATAGAAGACACCTCCCTTCCTGAGAACGTCAAGATTGTTCAAGCTCCGCTCTACGATTACAGTTCCACCGATGTGCGCAATGCCATTCGGGAAGGCAAAGATGCCTCTTCCATGCTACCAACAGCCGTATGGAAAAAAATTCAACAAGAAAAATTATATTTCGACCTATGAAAAAAAGTCTGCTACTGGTTTTCTTCTGCCTAGCTGCTTTGTCCAGCTTTGCTCAGAAAACACCGCTGGAAAAATATTACATCATACCAGAGCTCTACGAGGATCTTTACAACCGATATACGAACAATTTCGTCGTCAGGAGGCTTCCTTCTAGTAGAGGGTATTATTTCGGGCAGATTTCAGACGACAACCAACTGGAAGGATATGCCAGCTATGAAGGTTTGGAGGGAGGAACTATCATTGGCCAGTATTATAGAGGTGCCCTGCTGTTTGGCATAACCATGACCCGCGAAATCATCAATGTAGGAACGAAGGATTACTATGCCAGCTACAGCTCCACCACAGGTGAACTGCTGGGTGTGAACAAGGATGGAGTCTTCCGCCGGGCCACCCCTGAAGAGGCTAAAGAATATATGTATGCGCAGATGACCTATGCCAACGGCGACAAATATGTAGGTGAAATCTGGAAGGGGAAACGTCACGGCTATGGGGTCTACTATTTCCAGAATGGCGGTTTCTGGTATGGGCCATTTCATGACAACAACCAAACCGGTTATGGAGCACTTTTCACCAACGAGGGGAAGATGCGTGTGGGCAAGTGGGATGGAATACGGTAGTAAATGAAAGAAGTCAGAACAAATTCCACAAAAGCCTGGCTGTTGGCAGCCCGGCCTAAAACCCTAACTGGCGCAGCTGTGCCTGTGATGGTAGGCCTGGCATTGGCATGGGCGGATTGGAGCCATTTCTATCCAAACATTTCGCCTACTTTCCTCTGCAACGGCATACCTGCCATTCTCTGCATGCTCTTTGCTTTTGCCATGCAAATCGACGCCAATTTCATCAACGATTATTTTGATTGCATCAAAGGAAGCGACCGAGAAGACCGGCTAGGTCCCAAACGAGCATGTGCTGAAGGCTGGATTACCCTGACAGCTATGAAAAAAGGCATTGCCTTAACTACTGTCTTGGCATGCCTCATTGGCTTACCTCTCATCCTTTATGGAGGTCCAACCATGATTCTAGTAGGTCTGCTTTGTATTATCTTTGCTTTCCTTTATACCACGTCGCTGTCCTATCTTGGTGCCGGCGATATCCTAGTCATAGTCTTCTTTGGCTTCATACCTACCTGCATTACCTATTACATCCAGATTCAGTCCATGACTTTGGAATGCCTGGCTGCCGGACTTGCAGTAGGATTGGTCACGGACAATCTGCTCATGACAAACAATTTCAGAGACAGGGAGCAAGATCGTATCAGCGGGAAAAGGACCCTGGTGGTACATCTGGGAGAAACCTGGGCCAAGTATCTTTATCTAGGCATAGGCTTTGCCGCTACCCTTATCTGCCTTGTCTTCCTAGCCAGTGGAAAATGGCCTGCAGCCGTACTGCCCTGGGCCTACCTGGTGGTTCACATCTCCACTTGGAAGAAAATGGTGCGAATCAACTATGGTAGGGAGTTGAACATCATCTTAGGTGAAAGTGCCCGAAACATTTTCATTTTTGGACTGCTACTCACCATAGGAATTGTTCTTTCAGTCTTTCTCAATTAATGCCGTAGCATAGGCTGATATACCTTCCTCTCTTCCGGTAAAACCTAGCTTTTCCGATGTAGTGGCTTTGATACTGACCAAGTCCACATCTACCCCCATAACCTTAGCCAGACACTCCTGAATCTCGGGTATCCGGGCTTTCATCTTGGGTCGTTCAGCGCATACGGTAGCATCAATGTTTCCTACCCTATAGCCTTTGGTGGCAATCAACTCTATCGTCCGCTTCAGCAGAATCTTACTATCGATGTTTTCAAACTCGTTGCCTTTCGTATCTGGGAAATGATAGCCTATATCGCGCATATTAGCTGCACCCAGCAAGGCATCGCAGATGGCATGAATCAGCACGTCGGCATCACTGTGGCCCTTCAGGCCTTTCTCATGTTCAAACTTGATGCCACCCAGCCACAGTTCACGGTTCTCTACCAACTGGTGAACATCGTATCCAAAACCTACTCTTATTTTCATGGTCTACCGAATGTAAAAGTCCAACAATTTCTGCCCTTCCAAATAGCCTTCCAAATGTTGATCCAGAGAAACTGGCCCTACACCCACCGGGGTACCTGTAAACAGGAGGTCACCTATCTTCAAGGTCATGAACTGACTAATATAAGTGATGATTTCATCTATCTGGAAAAGCATATCCCCCGTATATCCTTTCTGCACCGTCTGGCCGTCTATATCCAGATGGAAATGCAAATCCTGCAAATCCTTGAACTGCTCCTTTGGGACGAACTCGCCCAAGGCTGCTGAACCATCAAAACCTTTACTTATCAACCAGGGGTACCCTTTCTCTTTGGCTTTTTGCTGAAGGTCACGGGCTGTGAAGTCGATGCCCAAAGTTACAGCATCATAATAACGTGAAGCAAATCTCCGGGATATATTCTTACCTAAACGAGAGATGCGGACTACCAGTTCTGTTTCATAATCCACCCGTTTGGAATAGTCGGGCAAAAAGAAAGGCTTACCTTTCTGTATCACGGCAGAATCCGGTTTCATGAAGATGACAGGTTCCTCGCTGTGGACACCCTCACCATGAAGTTCACGGGTATGCTCCGCATAATTCATACCTATAGCCAGAATTTTCATCGCTGTATTGTGGAAAAAAGGGTGCCCCTCTTTCGAGAAACACCCTTATAGATAATTTAAATCAAATCAAATTATTCTGCGCGAAGAGTGAAACGCTTGAAGTCGGTTACGGTCAAGCCCTTCTCAACGCTCTCCAGATACTGAGCTACATTGATCTTGCTGTCGTCAATGTAAGCCTGGCTCATCAAGCAGTTCTCTTTGAAGAACTTGTTCAACATACCCATAGCGATGTTATGAATCATCTGCTCTGGCAAGTTTGCAGCCTTCTCCTCAGCTACAGTCTTCTTGATTTCCTTAGCCTTAGCTACATCTTCTGCAGTAATCCAACCCTTACCCATGTTAGACTCCATGTGATCCTCGGTGTCTACGTGTGCAGGATTGATACCAGCCTTCTTCAAAGCTACCTCAACAGCCTTGTCAATCTGGTTCTGCTTAGCCTTCTCAATGTCGGTTCTCAACTCAGAATCCTTCACTGACTGAGGAACTGAAGCCTCATCCAGAGCAATAGGATTCATAGCAGCAACCTGCATTGCTACGTTCTTTGCTACCTGCTCATCTACAGTCTTGTTCAGAGCAACCAAAGTGCAGAGGAAGTTACCGTTCATGTGGTTGTAAGCTACAACCTGCTCGCCAGTAACGGTCATATAACCATCCAACTCCATCTTCTCACCGGTAACACCAGAACGCTCTACTACTGCATCAGCTACAGTTCCATTACCCATAGGAAGAGCCTTAACCTCATCCAGAGTCTTGCACTTGTTAGCTACAGCAGCATCGATGATAGCCTTTGCCAAAGCTACGAAGTCAGCATTCTTAGCCACGAAGTCGGTTTCACACTTCAAAGCAATCATTGCAGCGAAGTTGCCGTCAACCTTTGCCAGAACACAACCCTCAGCAGCTTCACGATCAGAACGCTTTGCAGCTACAGCCTGACCCTTCTTACGAAGAATCTCGATAGCAGCATCCATATCACCGTTAGCCTCGGTAAGAGCCTTCTTACAATCCATCAGACCAGCCTGGGTCTTCTGACGAAGTTTATTAATTTCAGCTAATGTAACAGCCATTGTCTTTTTCTTTTTAAAGATGAATAATTAATCTTCTGCAACTGGAGCTTCAGCTTCAGCCTTCTCTGCACGAGCTCTTGTAGCACCCTTACGTGGAGCCTTCTTTGCTGGAGCAGCCTCACCGGCAGCCTCAACGTCTACCTTCTCAGCCTTACGCTCCTCGATACCCTCAGCCATAGCACCTACACATGCGTCAAGGATAACCTCGATAGACTTTGTAGCATCGTCGTTTGCTGGAATAACGAAGTCAACATCGTTAGGGTTAGAATTGGTATCAACGATACCGAATACTGGAATACCCAGACGGTTAGCCTCAGCTACTGCAATATGCTCCTTCATTACATCTACAACGAACAATGCAGATGGAAGACGGGTCAGGTCGGCGATAGAACCTAAGTTCTTCTCCAACTTAGCACGCTGACGGGAAATCTGAAGAATCTCACGCTTTGACAAGTTAGCATAGGTACCATCCTGAGTCAACTTATCAATAGTAGCCATTTTCTTTACAGCCTTACGGATAGTTGGGAAGTTGGTCAACATACCACCTGGCCAACGCTCGATAACGTAAGGCATATTGATAGATGCAGCTTTCTCAGCTACAACATCCTTAGCCTGTTTTTTAGTAGCAACAAAAAGAACTTTCTTGCCAGACTTAGCGATCTGCTTCAAAGCATCAGCAGCCTCATCAATCTTAGCAACAGTCTTATGGAGATCCAGAATATGAATTCCGTTACGCTCCATGAAAATATAAGGAGCCATAGCTGGGTTCCACTTTCTCTTTAAGTGACCGAAGTGGCAGCCTGCCTCCAATAATGTATCAAAATTTGTTCTTGACATAATTTAATTTTTTAATTCGTTTACTTTCTTTTTTGATTTTAAATCCAGCCTCCAGGTAGCCCGCCTTCACAGCGAAGTCCCAGAAGTTTAGATACTAAACAGAATTCCGCAGTATCCAAGCGCCACTTTAAATTAACGCTTACTGAACTGGAATCTGCGGCGTGCCTTTGGACGTCCTGGCTTCTTACGCTCTACCTCACGAGAATCGCGGGTAACAAAGCCCTCAGCACGAAGTGCCTTCTTGTCGTCAGCATTGATCTTTACTAATGCGCGAGCAATAGCAAGACGCAAAGCCTGAGACTGACCGGTGTAACCACCGCCCATCAGGTTCACCTTAATATCATATTTCTCAGCCACGTTCAGTAAGTTCAATGGCTGCTTAACCACATACTGCAGAATAGATGATGGAAAGTACTCTGCCAAGTCACGCTTGTTAATGGTAATCTTACCAGTACCTTCAGTGACGAATACGCGAGCTACAGCGCTCTTACGTCTTCCTAATGCATTAACTACTTCCATTGCTATTACTTATAAAGGTTAATATCGATTGTTTTAGGATTCTGTGCCTCCTGCTTGTGCTCAGCACCTGCATATACATACAGATTGTTCAGCTGACGTGCACCCAGCTTGTTCTTAGGCAACATACCCTTTACTACTCTTTTCAACAACTTCTCAGCACCATTTGGCTTTGCCAAGATGCTTGCAGGAGTCAACTGCTTCTGACCACTTGGATAACCAGAGAAGGTTATATAAACACGGTCAGTCATTTTCTTGCCAGTCAGCTGAATCTTATCAGCATTGATGATGATGACATTGTCACCACAGTCTGCATTTGGGGTAAAGTTTGGCTTATACTTACCACGCAGCAATTTCGCAACTTTAGTACCGAGACGGCCCAAAACCTGATCGGTAGCATCCACTACAACCCATTCTTTGGTTGCAGTTTCCTTGTTGACAGAAATGGTCTTGTAACTTAAAGTATCCACTCTTTTAACGTTTAAAATTATTGTTACTAAAAAACTTTTTGCTCAAAAACGCCTGCTAACTCACCTCGGCCAAAGGTGTTAATGCGCTATAATTGAGCTTATTATCTCTTTTTTGATAATAATCGGCTTGCAAAGATACGGCTTTTTCCTAACCCAGCAAAACAATTTTTGAATATTTTTCTTTACCTTAATATATAGGATAAAACGAATCAGGGCCCACCTCCTGGGTGAGCCCTGACTTATTCTGATGAAGAAATTTCCCTTATAGCAGATTAGTAGATGATCTGAGCTATGATAGAACCTACAATGGTAGAAACAATCACGGAAACCAAACCTGGCATCATGAAACTGTGGTTCAAGAGGTACTTACCTATCACCGTGGTACCTGAACGGTCGAAGTTCACCGTGGCAATATCCGATGGATAGTTTGGAATGAAGAAGTAGCCATATACACTAGGGAGCACACCCAGCAAGACTGGGCCTGAGATTCCTAAAGAATAGGCCAACGGCAACATGGCTACTACTACCGCTCCTTGTGAATTGATCAATACGGAAACCGCAAAGAAAGCAAAGGCTATCGTCCAAGGATATGCAGCTACAATATCCTTTAGCCCTTCCTGCATCACATCCATATAATTGCTGAAATACGTATCGGCCAACCAGGCAATACCATAAATGGCTACCACTGCCACCATTCCTGATTGCCATACGGCACCACTCACGGCTTTCTTAGGTTGAGCTTGAGCACAGATAATCATAAAGGCAGCGGCCGCTATCATCACAATCTGAATGATGATATTCATGGCCAAAGGTCTTACTATAGGGTTACCTGCATCGTCCAAACTGCCGGTAGGGAATTTAGGGCGGATGTCAAAACCTGCAATCTGGCAGAGAGAAACAATGACAATACACAGAATGGCAATAAGGAAAATATAGACTGAAAGCTTAGCAGGCTTGCTCACTTCCTTATCCAGCATGGTAGCCGTATTACCATACATGTAACGGTACATTTCAGGGTCTTTCAATCGAGCCTGGAACTTAGGATCCTTATCTAGGTCCAAACCCCTCTTATAAGAACATGCAGCTGCTGCCATCAAACCACAGAGACAAGCCGGTATTGTAATGGCAATAACCTGAAGGTTGTTCACATCGAACCCATTCTCTACGGAGATAATCACAAAGGAAGCCACTGCCGCTGCAATAGGAGAACAAGTAATACCTACCTGCGATGCCACCGAAGCAACACCGCACGGGCGCTCCGGACGGATACCTTTCTTTAGCGAAATATCACAGATAATCGGCATCAGCGTATAAACCACATGGCCTGTACCTACCAATACCGTCAGGAAGAATGTAGACAAAGGAGCCAGGAAGGTAATATGCTGCGGATGCTTACGCAAGACCCTCTCTGCTATCTGAATCATCCAGTCCATACCTCCGGCTGCCTGAAGCATACCTGCACAGGTAACGGCAGCTATAATAATGTATATAACGTCGGTAGGAGGTGTTCCTGGCTTCATCTGAAAACAGAATACCAAGATAGCCAAGCCTATACCAGATATGGCACCTAGAGCCAGGCTACCGTAACGAGAGCCTACATATAAGGCCAACAGCACAATGATAAGCTGCAAAATCATCAACATAGTGGTGTGTGTGTTTTAAAGGTTAACTAATGTAGCTACAAAAATAATAAAAAAAATAATACCGAACTATCTTTAGGACTTAAAAAGATTGTTAATGAGGGGAAAGTATATACCCTGGCATAGTTATTTGATTTTAAATAACACGGAGATTTCAAGATTTTGCACTATATTTGCACCCAAATTAATAATGTAAAAGGAAATGAAGAAATCTTATCTGGCTATTGCTGCCGTCATTGCACTCATTCTGATAGGTGCCGTGGCATACTTGGGACTTAATTTAAAGCAGGCAAAGACTGAGAAAGCTGAAATGCAAGAGCTCATGGAACTGGACCGTATGGAAATGGAAAATGAATACCGCGGTTTCACCTTGCAGTATGATGAGCTGAGAAACACCATCCAGAATGATACCCTGGCTCAGCAGCTGAATGCCGAAAGACAACGTGCACAGCAGTTGCTGGAGGAGTTGCAGCGTGTAAAAGCCAACGATGCCAACTATGTAGCTGAAATCAAGCGTCTGCGTAAGGAGCTGGCTGACGTGCGGGCTGTCATGCGTCACTATATTGCCCAGATTGATTCCCTGCAGCAGCTCAACAAGGCGCTGGTAGCAGAGAATACAGAAGTGAAGGCAAAATACAATCAGGCTACTACACAGATTTCCAACTTAAACACGGAGCGTGAGCAGTTGAAGGAAACGGTAAGCATCGCTTCCCAGCTCAATGCTACCGCCATCAGTGTCAGCCCACTGAACAAGCGTGGAAAAGTAGCCAAGAAAGTGAAGGATGTACGCTCCCTGGTGGTGAACTTCAACATCGCTCGTAACCCTACAGCTAAAGTAGGAGGAAGAAATGCTTACATCCGTATTCTAAAGCCCGACAATACCCCACTGACCAATGGTGAGACTTGCAAGTACGAGGACCAGAACATTGAAGTCAGCATCAAAAAATACATCGAATACGATGGAGAAGAATTGGCTGTCAGCGGTATCTGGAATGTAGAGGAATATATGCAGGCTGGAACTTATCGGGTGGCAATCTTTGTAGACGAGCGAATGATTGGTTCTTCTAGCTTTACCTTGAAGTAACATGAAACAATTCTTAAAAGTGCTCAGGCGATTCGTACCGCCGTATAAGAAATACCTGTTCCTCACGGTGTTCTTTAACCTGCTGTCGGCTCTCCTGAACATTTTCTCCTTTACCCTAATCATACCTATCCTGCAAATCCTCTTCAAGATTGAGGATGGGGCCCAATATGCCTATGTGCCTTGGACTGGGTTTGGAAATATCAAGGACTTTGCCGTCAACAATTTCTACTATTACGTCAATCAGCTCATCGAGAATGTGGGCCCTAGCACCACCCTGCTGATACTGGGTCTGTTCCTGGCTTTTATGACTGCGTTGAAGACGGGAGCCTATTTCCTTTCATCAGCCACCATCATCCCTATCCGTACGGGAGTGGTGCGCGACATCCGCAATCAGCTGTATCATAAAATCCTCTCGCTCCCGATGGGCTTCTTCAGCGACGAGCGAAAAGGTGATATCATTACCCGAATGAGCGGTGATGTGCAGGAAGTGGAGAATTCCATCATGAGTAGTCTGGATATGCTCATCAAGAACCCCATCCTCATTATCGTCTACTTCACCACACTCATGGTGGTTAGTTGGCAGCTCACCGTATTCACCCTCATTTCCGTTCCCCTCATGGGTTGGATTATGGGTGTAGTGGGTAAACAACTGAAACGGAAGTCCCTGACCGCACAGGCGCTATGGAGCAACACCATGTCCATTCTGGAAGAAACCTTGGGCGGCCTGCGCATCATCAAAGCCTTCAATGCAGAAGAGAAGATGGACAGCAAGTTCCGGAGCACCAATGAAGATTACCGAAATACTATCACCCGTGTGAACACTCGCCAGCAGATGGCTCACCCCATGAGCGAATTCCTGGGTACACTGCTCATCGTGATTGTCCTTTGGTACGGTGGAACCCTTATTCTAAACGGAAAAGGAAGCATTCAGGCACCCGACTTCATCTATTACCTGGTCATCCTCTATAGCATCATCAATCCACTGAAAGAATTCTCCAAGGCTAGCTACAACATCCCAAAAGGTCTGGCTAGTATGGAACGTATAGACAAGATTCTGAAGGCGGAAAACAATATCCCAGCTCCTCTCCATCCAAAGCATATCGATTTGAAGCAAACTCCTTCTCTCATCGAGTTCAAGGACGTGTCTTTCAAATACGACCAAAAATGGGTGCTCCGTCACATCAACCTAACCATTGAGAAAGGCAAGACGATAGCCCTGGTAGGGCAAAGCGGTTCAGGAAAGTCCACCATGGTAGACTTGATTCCCCGCTTCTATGATGTGACAGAAGGAGAACTCCTCATCGCCGGCACCAATGTGCGTGAAGTGGAGTTCCATGAGCTCCGGGAACTGATGGGGAATGTCAATCAAGAGGCCATCCTTTTCAATGACTCCTTCTACAACAATATCATCTTCGGTGTGAAGAATGCCACGAAGGAACAAGTCATCGAAGCCGCCAAGATAGCCAATGCCCATGATTTCATTATGGAAACAGAGCAAGGCTATGACACCGTGATTGGCGACCGTGGAAACAAGCTCTCTGGAGGCCAGCGCCAACGTATCAGCATTGCCCGCGCTATCCTGAAAAACCCATCCATCCTGATTCTGGATGAGGCAACATCGGCTTTGGACACCGAATCAGAGCGCTTAGTACAGGATGCCTTGGAAAAACTCATGAAGAGCCGAACCACCATTGCTATTGCTCACCGCTTAAGCACCATCCGCAATGCAGATGAGATTTGCGTGCTCCACGACGGGCAGATCGTAGAGCGAGGCAAGCACGAAGAACTTTTAGCCTTGAATGGCTATTACAAGAAATTATGTGATATGCAGAGCGTGGAATAAGATATCATTAATGGCATTTATACCTGTTATTTTACTTCTTAATAAACTCCACGCGTCGATTCTTAGCACGACCTGCTTCTGAGTTGTTGTCAGCCACTGGTTCATGCGAGCCTTTACCCACAGCACGGAGGTTGAACGGATCTACGCCCATGCTTTCGAGGACCTTCACCACTGCCTCAGCGCGCTGCTGTGAGAGCGGGTCGTTGATCTTGTCGGAGCCCTGGTTGTCGGTATGGCCCTGCACCTCGAAGCGGGCCGTCGGGTTCTTCTTCATATAGTCGGCCACCTTCTGGATCTCGGCCATCGACTCCGGCTTCAGCGTGGCCTTGCCCGTCTCGAAGAGGATGTTGTTGGTGACGAACTTACCCGTCTCGGCAATGGCCTTCTCTACGGCAGATGCATAATCAGTAGTATTACGTTCATACAAGGCGACTGCGCCCTTCGCCATTACAATGTTTGTGATATAAACACCCTTATCACTATCCGAGCTACCCTCAAAACTCCACGCACGGGGCTGCTTCTGATTAGGGATGTTCACAATGCGAGAATAATTGAGATACATCTTGAAAGCACGCTTGTTAAATGAGAATGCAATGTGATTCCAGTCATTCTTCTTGAACACCTTTCTGATTGCCTCTCTACTTGTTTCTCCTGATATTTCATTACCACTAGGATTCCAAGATCTCCAATCCCAAGCGATGGCATCGTATTCTCCCTTCTGATAATTGCCTGCGTTGGCAGTCTCGACACTCGTTTTTGTAACAAAGACTCTATCTTCTCCATTGCCGTCATAATTCTCACCAAAGAAGAAGATATCCAATGTGGAATCCCATCCGGAACCTTCCTGTGCGGGCTGAGAAAGTACATCAAACTCGATGGTAAACTCTTCTGGCAGATATTTCAAATCCTTCATCAAAGGCCTGATCCGGGTTCCCTCAATCTTGATGGCCTTCTTTCCTTTGATACTTACCACTTCGCATTCACTGCCCTCAAGCAAGTCCCACTTTGAGGGAAACTCACCCATCTGCTCGCCAGAGAGGTCATCATTGAAGAACACGGTGCCTCCGCGTTTGAAGTCGCTCTTGGCTTGAATCTGAGCAAAATCAATTTGCCCATCCTCGGCAACATTGCCATTCTCTTCATCCTCTACGTCGGCTTCCTTCGACTTCTTACCCTTCTTCTTGCCGTCGAGCACTTCATCCATTGCATCCTCGGTCTCACGCTCCACCTTATTCTCAATCTTGCGCTTAGCAGCGTCTACAGCCTTGTCCTTAATCCGCTTCAGGATACCTTGAGCATCAGCTCCAGTGCTTATTGCGAACAGCAGCGCAATAGCCATCAGTAATCTCTTTGTACTCATAATCTAATAGTTCTTGTTATCGGTTTTCCCATTATTTTTTACTCAAAGCTATACAATTTACCTAAAACCAGCTCCACCCAAATGGGTGGAATTATGCGAAAGGGCCTAAATTTCCACCCATTTGGGTGGTAATATGTAAGAATAAATGAGTAGCTTTGTAGCTAAACATAGCACAGATGAGAAACACCAAACTGCCACTTTTATTGCTGCTGCTCATGCTAAGCCTGACGGCAAGTGCCTACACAGACCATCGCTACGCAAAAGTGGACTCGGCAGAGCAGGTGCTGATGACCAACAAGCGAATCACAGACCAGCAGCGCATGGCCTACTACTACATCATTGTACGTGGTACGCTAGGACATGACACAGAGAAGCACAACCGCTACTGTCACTCCATGCTGGCGCTTACCTATAAGATGAACGCACTAAATATGCGTGAGAATGCCCTGAACCACCTGGGACTAGAGCACTATGGACAGGAACATTTTAAGGAGGCAGAGCACTACTTCCTCTGGGCTATCGCCGTAACCGACTCCATGAGGGGCGACAAGCGCTACACGCAAGCCGATATCGACGACAATTACTCACAGCTCTACGGTGCGCTGGGCAACCTCTATAACCTGCAGGACAAGGCACTGCTCGCCATAGAATACTACCAGAAGGCACTGCCCATCTTCGAAAAGCACGGCTGGCTAGAGTCCCAAACCATCCTACACCACAACGTGGCTGAGCTTTGGCTCACCATGGGCAACAGCGAGAAGGCTGAACAGGAATACCTGCAAGCCATCAAGACAGGGACAGCTTCGGGCGACTCACTCATGATGGCCCTCCCCCGCAAAGGCCTCGTTAAGGTATATCTGGACCAGAACGACTACGAAAAAGTCCGTCAGACCATCGGACCTGCCTATGACTACTACCATGCCCATCGCGGTGAAGAGCATCAGGACTATGCCGAAATACTCACCTCGATGGCAAAAATGAACCTGATGGACGGCCACGAAGATCTCATAAAAGCCAAGACATACATCCACGAAGCACTCTCTTATGCCGAGGATGAACTCATGTTCGAGACCAAGGCAGACATCTACGCAGCTGCTACCATGATTGCCATGAGGGAACATAACTGGCAGCAGGCCCTGAACTATGCCCTACAGTCGGTTCACGACAACGACGACGAAGCTACCTACAGCGATGTGGGCTGCTACGAGTTGCTGGCACAGATTTACATAGAACTGGGCGACAAACAGAAAGCTAAAGAATATACCAATAAGATACGCACCATGATGGAGCGCTTCGCCACGGAGAACTACCAAAGTGGGCTCTCGCAGATGGAGGTACTTTATGAGACTGAGAAGAAAGAAGCGCAGATAGAACGGATGGACATGGAGCGAAGACAGCATCTGTGGCTATTGGGACTGGCTGTGGCTTTACTCATTGTTGTCATCGCCCTACTCATATATTTTCAACTGGCTCACCGCCGACAGAAGGAGTTGTTGGCAGCCCGTGTGGCTTTAGACACTGAGACCAAGGAACGGCGTATATTGGCCAGCGACCTGCACGACTCCATCGGTGGCATGCTTTCGGTGCTGCGACTAAAAATGGAGAATGATGCCTCGAAAGAAGAGACAATGCAGTTGCTCAATCATACGACAACTGAACTCAGGCGTGTAGCTCATCACCTGATGCCAGAAGAACTGCTGCGAGGCGGGCTACGTCAGGCTCTAGCCGACTTTGCACTTTCGGTACCTGGCGCACAGTTCCACTACTTTTGTACCGATGACGTGCAGTTACACCAAGACTTGGAACTGGTACTCTATCGCTGTGCCTACGAACTAGTCAACAATGCCTTGCGCCACGCCGATGCACAACACATCAACATACAACTGATGCTTGACAAACATGAGGTGACCCTTACAGTCAGTGACGATGGAAAAGGAATAGGAAATGAAGAGCGAAAAGAAAAGAGCGAAGAAGGCACAGGTCTACAGAATATCCGCAATCGCATCAGTCGCTTTGGAGGGAAACTGGACATCATTTCAACTGTAGGGACAGAAATCAACGTAACCATACCACTATGAGTATGAGGAAATACCGCATCGATGTACATCTCGTAGACGACCATACCATGTTTACTGAGAGTCTGGCCGAAGCCATTAACCGCAGCGAGGTGGCTCACGTCAGCAGTACATTCGCCACGCTCGAAGCCTGTAAGCAGACGCTTATAAAAAGCCGTCCCGACGTGCTGTTGCTCGACATCTCCATGCCCGACGGGAGTGGTATCAACTTCTGTAAGCAGGTGATAGCCGATTACCCTAAAATACGGCTAATAGCTGTCACCGTCCACGATGAATACTCCGTCATACAACGCATGATGGATAGCGGTGCACACGGCTACTTGCTGAAAAGCTCGCCCGTCGCAGAACTCATCAAGGCTATTCAGTGTGTATGGCGAGGCGGAAGGTATGTCAGTGCAGAGGTAGAAGAAATAATTCGCAAGTCCAAGGAACAAAACATATTCCTCACCCCTGTGGAGCGGAATGTCCTGCGTCTCATCTGCGACGGACTGACCAACCAGGAGATTGCCCCTCAGCTATTCATGTCTGTTGAAACTGTCAACTGGTATCGAAAGCGTCTCCTCGCCAAATTAGGTGCCAAGAACACTGCAGGTCTGGTCACACTAGCCATGCGGGAAAAGTTGGTGTAGAGTAAGAATCTCAAATAAATAATAAAGACTCGCTGGTCCAGCGAGCCTTTATGATAATTCTACATGAATTCTTCTGTTATTGATAGGTTGCTATCAGTATATACACACTTCAAAGCAAACCGTTCACTATTTTGGCTGCAAAATTACATAAACCATTCCAGGCAGCAGAGAAATCTCCCTGACATATGTCTGACATTTACTGTTATGGATGGGGTAGTGTCGGCACAAAGGCCGACGACTGCCCATCGAAACGAGAGAGATTATAGTCGGTTGCGCTCGCTTTGTCCGGCGTGGCTACCCTTATATCTGCTCTTCGTGGCATTGAACCGCCAAGATACATTGAACCCGATTCGACGGGCATCGCGATAAAGACGAAAGATATTTCTGTACCCTATACCGCCATATGCCGTTCCTTCGTCGTATTTAGTGCGCAAGATGTCACTGGCGACGAGGGCTACATTGAGGCTTTTGTCCCGCAGGAATTGTTTGCTAAGGCGGAGGTCGAGACTTCCAGTTGTCTTGTCTATCCAATAGGCTGACTTCTGATAGGGAGTGATGCTTCCCGTTACATTCAGTATCC
>DGVD01000014.1 GCA_002395835.1 Bacteroidales bacterium UBA4293
AGTCAACTTTTTTTAGGCTAAGACAGCTGCTTTTCTCAAATTGTACCTGTCCCCACTTGAGAATGTCCCCATTTGAGCAAAAAAATACAGCCCTGTTTCACAACAGAACTGCATCCATACCTAAATTCTAAATTTTCAATTTTCTTTCTCGCTGCAAAGGTACGCTTTATTTCTGAACTGCAAAATAAAAAGAGAAATTTGTTTTAGAAATACTTTACCAAGTAATTATTTTATCCACTATGGCTTGTTGTTCGCTGGCAGTACGACGGAGATAGATGCGTGTGGTTTCAATGCTTTCATGCCCCATCAAATCGGCAAGCAAAGAAATATCATTGAATTTTTCCAAGAAGTTCTTTGCATACCTATGCCGGAATGAATGAGGATAAACCACTTTAGGGTTCAATCCGTATTTCAATGCAAAATTCTTCAGTTGCTGTGCAATGCCTCGTGTAGTAATTCGCTCCCCAAACCTATTGAGGAACAAGTAACCACTTTCCCTTTTGCCAGCATGAATCCAAACTAAAGCTTCATCCCTTAGTTTCTTAGGAATGAATAAACGCCTAACCTTTCCCCCTTTGGTGTAAATATCGTAGTACCCCACATGTATATGTTCCACTTTAAGCTGAATCAGTTCGCTCACTCTGGCTCCTGTAGCTGCAAGGAAACGAACCACAAAGTACCACTCCAGATTATTCTCCCTCTTTAGCTTATTCTTCAAGAACGTGTAATCCGCATTGCTGATGACATTTTCCAGATAGGTCCGCTGCTGCACTTTTACAGATTTCAACCGCAATCGAGGTTTTTGCAGATACTCCAAATACTTGTTCAATGCCTGAATTCGCAAGTTTACGGTCTTAGGTTTGAATGTTTCAATGAGATAAGTTTTGTAAAGAAGCAAGTTCTTTTTGTTCAATTCTTTGTGTTTAGAATGAAAGTCATTTACAGCATAGATGTATGCTGAAACCGTGTTCTTCGCCATATTGGAATGGGTCAGATAGTCTTTAAATTTTTCTACCATGATAAATGTGTTTAATGTTAAATTTGGGAATATCCCCATATCATTATATCATAGTTTTATAGTGTTTTAGTTCCTATTATGAGAAGTTCGCAGATGGGAAGGTGGTTTGTATAGATGAGGAGATTCCGTTTGAGATTCCGGAAAGTTGGGAGTGGTGTAGAATAAGTCATCTTTTCCTTCATGCAAGTGGAAAACAGCAAAGTAGTAGTAACAACGGAAATGGAACGCCACAAAAATTCATAACTACTTCAAATCTTTATTGGGGAAGATTTGTCCTTGAAAATATAAAGGTCATGAATTTTACTGATGAAGAAATTAGAAATTGTTCTGCTACAAAAGGAGATTTGCTAGTATGTGAGGGGGGCGCTGGATATGGACGTTCTGCAATATGGAATAAAGATTATGATATATGTCTTCAAAATCATATTCATAGGCTTCGCCCCATAATTGATGGTATATGCGAATATGTTTATCATTTTATATATCTTTTGAAAGAAAGTAACCAGCTTGCTTCTGTTGGAACAGCGATGCCCGGATTATCTGCCAATCGCCTTAAAGAACTGTTACTCCCCTTACCTCCATATGAAGAACAAAGACGCATAGTTTCCAGATTAGAAGAGGCCATTCCATATGTTGAACAATATAGCAAAACAGAAGAAACTCTTTCACTTCTCAATGTAGATATAAGAGGTTGTTTAAAGAAAAGCATATTGCAAGAAGCTATTCAAGGGAAACTTGTGTTCCAAGACCCAAATGATGAGCCTGCATCCATTCTTCTTCAACGTATTAAAGAAGAAAAACTTCGGCTTGTCAAGGAAGGCAAATTGAAGAAGAAGGACGTTATTGACAGCATCATCTACAAAGGTGACGATAACAAGTACTTCGAGAAGAAAGGAAAAGAAGTTTCTTGTATTGATGAAGAAATACCTTTCGAAATACCAGATTCATGGACTTGGACTAGGCTTTCTATTGTAGCTGACATATATACAGGCAATAGCATTAGTGAGACAGAGAAAAAATTAAAATTTACTAATGTTACAGGGCGTTATTATATCGGAACCAAAGATGTTGGATTTGACAACAAAGTTAATTATGTTAATGGAGTAGCAATTCCGAAGCAATATGAAAATGATTTTAGAATTGCTCCTAATCATTCCATTTTGATGTGTATTGAAGGAGGTAGTGCTGGTAGAAAAATAGCAATATTAAACCAAGACGTATGTTTTGGTAATAAACTATGTTGCTTCTCTCCATTTGTAGATATGGAGAAATACATCTACTACTATTTGCAGTCACCATCTTTCATTGATATGTTTAACGGAAATAAGACAGGAATAATTGGTGGTGTAAGCATTGCTAAAGTGAAAGAAATCTTAATACCGATTCCTCCAAAAGAAGAAATGAAAAGAATTATTGGTAAGATTGATGAGTTTGTAGCAAGTATTATGAGCAGATAGGGAAAGAAGTAGTTGATATTACAGAAGATATACCATTTGATATACCTGATGGATGGTATTGGATTCGTCTGAGATCTATCTGCACAATCTTTACAGGTGCTACATTTAAAAAAGAAGACGCAAGCACTGATAGGCAAGGTGTAAGAATTTTACGAGGTGGAAATATTCTCCCATTTGAAATAAAATTCAAAGAAGATGATATTTTTCTACCCTGCAATTATGTAAAAGAGAACATATTACTCCAAAAAAATGATATAGTTACGCCTGCAGTAACTAGTTTAGTAAATATTGGTAAAATGGCACGTGTTAAGGAAACTCTGTCAAATGTTACAGTTGGAGGATTTGTTTTTATAATAAGGCTTTTCTATTCAAATGATTGGTTATCTCAATATATTCTAGCACTTATGAGTTCCCCAACAATAATAGAATATATGAAGTCTATTACCAATAAATCAGGACAAGCATTTTATAATATCGGAAGGGAAAGGTTTGCAACAACATTATTACCAATACCTCCACTTGCTGAACAAATAAGAATTGTAAATCAAATAGAAAAGATATTCAGTGAGATAAAGGGCTAAATGCCCTTTATCTTCTTTGTTATTAGCTCAATTTTTTCAGCAATTCTAAATTGCTCTTGATAAGGTGGAATTCCTATTAATAGTGAATAGAAAAACTCTTTATTTAAATGTGGGATAGCTGCACCCTTCTTTGAATTACGCAGTAAATCTTTATAAAACTGTATGAAGTAAAGAACGTATGGTAAATACATAACTTTGCTTACCCAAAGATGTTTAAATGTACTCCCCATATATCCATCATGAGGAACAGAAAAAACTTCACCTGAGTTTTCTCCATCTACTAGAATGATATTGTCACCTTTTGTGACAAACTTTCCTTTGTTCAAATGATCACCAGATGATTTACCACGAAGATACTTTGCATCAAGGCAAATATAGTTCCCCTCTTTCTTTTCACCATCCATAAGCCTACAAATATGTGAAAGTCTAACCACTTCCCATGTATCAGGGAATGTGTAATCAGTATCTATTTGAAGAACTTTTTCTTCTATCTGCTCATAATACTTGTTATCGTCACCTTTGTAAATAAGGGAACCATCTACGTCTTTCTTCCTCAATTTACCCTCTTTGACAAGACGTAGCTTCTCTTCCTTGATGTGTTGGAGAAGAGAGGATGCTGGCTCGTCTGAACAATTTTGAGGAACAAGTCTACCTTGTATGGCTTCTTGTAATATAGATTTTTTTAAACTATTATCAATTGATTCGTTCAATTTTTCTAAACGTATTTGACATTTACCATATTTGTCAATGAAAGGAAGAAGTTGTTTTGTTTTATCAACAATTCTTATTTGCTCTGAGTATGGTGGAATCGCAATAATGTAAGTTCTAAAGTCCGCAAGATTTACGTGAGTAACTGTTGTTCCACTAGAGTTGGCAACAAGAGATTTTTGTGATAAAGGTGAAAGAATATAATATGCTAAATAATAAGGGTTTATATATTTGATAAAAGGGCGAACAAGTACAGTCCTTTGTCCGAGACATACCCTTTCTTCTTCTATGACAGCAATATTTCCTGCAGGTGCTTCACGTGCAAATATCAAATCATGGTGTTGAGGAGTTGCACGGGAATTCCTCTTTTTATATATTTCCTCACAAACTCTATGAACTCCATTAAGTTCAAGCTTTGCAAAACCGATATTAGGAGTCCTAACTAAAGGGTAGCCATAACCTTCATCAGGAGCAGTTGAATGAGGACAATCTTCTATAAGATAGCATATACCATTTAATCTACACCATTCCCACCCTGCAGGTATCTCAAATGGTATCTCCTCATCTATACAAACCACCTTCCCATCTGCAAACTTCTCATAATAGGAATTGTCGTCACCACGGTAAATGATAGATTCTTTCTTGTCCTTCTTTATTTTTCCTTCTTTAACCAGACGTGCTTTCTCTGCCCTGATTTTTTCTAACAGGACTGATGCGGGTTCATCGTTAGGGTCTTGGGGCACCAGTTTACCTTGAATGGCCCATTGGAGTATGCTATTTTTAAGTTGCTTTCCGGTCATAACATTATTCTACGTCTATTATTCCCAATTTTCCTTGATTCATTGCCTTGGCAATTTCTATCTTCAGTTCTTCATCATAATCTACACCGTTCATAAAGGCCGTAATTATGCGCAAGAGTAAATCTTGGTCGATATGAGATGCAGCTATGTGATAGACAATAGCCTCAAACTGCCTCATAAAAATACAAGCTTCCCAAGGATAGCCATTCTTATGCAAAAAATAAGTCCCTAAGGTCAGTGCAATACGTTTGTTGCCATCATTGAAAAAGTGACCTGAACAGAAACTATATACAAGATAAGTCAGTTTGTGTGTGAAGGTAGGATAATACTCATCATTCTGAATGAACTCTAGAGTGGAGGAAATACCACCTTCATCTCTGATGCCTTCAAAACCTCCTTCACTGGCATCTATCATCTTATGATATACTTCCAGAGCCTCGGTGTAATCGATGTATTTTATCTCACTCATCATCTTCGGCTTGTTTTAGGCGTTTTAAAACATCCTTGTTCTCTGATAATATGTTGTCGAAATCTACAGATTGATCTCCGATGAAACGCTCGAACTCTTCAGGGGTAACTGCCTTTAGGTATTCTGCTATGTTTCCATGATAGGCATCTCGAAAACTAAAATCACGTGAAGCCATCTTAGTCCTTGCATCGTTAAGGTACGGCTTTTGCATCGGATGTTCTGCCAATTCGTTTACAATTAGTTCCACCTCATCAACAGTCAATTTCACTCCGCGTTTCTCTTTGTAGCGTTTTTGTATAGCTGCACCCACTCCGTTTTCAAATGAAGAAATAACAAGCAACACTTCTGCATATAAAGTGTGTCGAACATTGTCCTTCGTATCTAAACTGAGAATCTCTCTGTATTCTTTAGCATTTTCTTTGAATACAGCTTTGTAGATGAAATCTGTTATTTGAGCATATTTATAGGTGTGATGTCCATCCACACACTGATTAATAGCTGCAGTAAGGTTCTTGCGGTAATTTTCTTCTGTAATGGCAGCTGGTATATAGTTTATATCCCTACGATTTATATACTTAGTGCCACCTCCTGTTTTTTCGTGGATTGTTGCAATGACCAAGTCAAGAATCAAGCTTCTTAATTCTTTAGCTTTCTCACTTTCAGTCAACAGCATTCCAATGTTTAAAAAAGCTCTGAAATTAAAGAGTCCCAACTGGGTAGTTTTGCTCGCCTCATTTATAAGGTGAGCAAATTGTAACTTAAACTCTTTCAGCGATTTGCCCTTACATAAAAAATATCCATTATGCTTTAGTTCATCGCCATTCGTGAATAGATATCTATCTATAGTTGAAACATCTACTTCATAGAAATCTGCTACCATCTTTTTGGTAAAACGATATTCTCCATCGAATAACAACCCAGAAATATCTAAATGCTCCTGAATCTTATCTAGAGCAAAGCGGTTATTGAGAACATTCTGACGTTCTATGTTCGATACCGTCAAGTCTTTCATTTTAATGTAATCAAATCATTAATCTAAATTTAGCTCTATCCCCAATATCTTTTGAATCTCTGCCAGGGTCTTGTCTATTTCATGATCTAGAGCTGCACGTTTCTTGTAGTAATCGGCTAACAGTTCTGCTGGGGGAAGAATTTCTTCTTCATCCTTCGGGAACTTACACTGGTCAAAGTTGCAGTCCATGTCTAGCAATTGCTTTGCAGTGAAGCAGCGTGACTTCTCATCGTTGGTTTCCGAATCTATTATTTCATGCCGGTTATTCCACCAGTCTAGGATAGGTTGGCAGTGCTCAGCACGCATGGGTTTTGTCTTGGAGAAATGCTTGTAACCTTCTGGCATGTCTAGCCTATAGAACCACGTTTCTTTAGTACTGAACCCTTCTTCTGCACCTTCTGCCTTTTCATTGTTGAAGAACAGAATGTTGGTTGCTATACTGGTATAGGGTGAGAAAACGCTACCCGGTAAACGAATGATCGTATGAAGATTGAAATCTCTAAGCAGCTTTTCCTTTATGTTTAGCTTGGCATTGTCAGTACCAAACAGGAAACCATCGGGCAAAATCACTGCAGCACGTCCATTCTCTGCCAAGCGGTACATGATAAGAACCATGAACAAATCGGCTGTTTCACTGGAGCTTAAATCGGATGGGAAGTGTTGTTTAATTTCATTCTTTTCACTACCTCCGTATGGGGGATTCATTAAGACTACATTAAACTTGTCTTCGTCTGTGTAGTTGAGCACATCCTTTGTCAGTGAATTATCGTGCATCACACGGGGTGAATCTATATCGTGCAGGAGCATGTTGGTGACACACAGCATATAAGGAAACTGCTTTTTCTCTATACCGTAGATAGATTTAGCGTATTCCTCTTTATCTTCTGCCGTCTGCACTTTCTTATCCAGGGCTTTCAGCCAACTGGTAATAAATCCTCCCGTACCACAGGCAAAGTCGGCCATCTTCTCTCCTACTTGCGGATTTATCACTTCTGCCATGAAATCGGTTAAGGCACGAGGGGTATAGAACTCACCAGCTGAACCAGCCGACTGCATTTCTTTCAGAATAGATTCATAGATTTCTCCGAAAGCATGGCTTTCTTCATAATCACCCAAGTCGAGCTGGTCAATCACATTGATAACCTGACGCAGTAAAACACCATCCTTCATGTATTGGTTGGCATCCTCAAAAGTAGTACGCACAATGGCACTACGCATAGGAGTAGCTGGAGTAACCTCCAGACTTTTCAAGGTAGGGAAAAGAGTATCATTGACGAACTTCAAAAGATTATCTGCAGTGAGCGCTTCACCATCCCCTTTGTCTTTTGCCCAGTTGCGCCACCGACAATTTTCAGGAATAAAAGATGTGTAGTTATCCTCGGTAAATTCCCAGTCGTTTTCTTTCTCATCGTAAACTTTCAAAAACAACATCCACGCTATTTGCTCAATGCGCTGGGCATCACCATTGATACCGGCATCGTTGCGCATGATGTTACGTATACTCTTTACAAAATTGTTCAGTGCCATATATGATTATACTATATTGCTATATATTAATTTTTCAAGCTCTTTCACAGCAGAAAAATACTGCTGATTTCCGCCAAAGTATTTTGCTATATTGGCTGGAGAACCCATCTGTCGGAATGGGTCTAGACGCAGAACTGCCCTGTTCTCCAACTGTGTAATTCCATCATTGGCATATTTATCTAGCAGTGCTTCCAGCACTTTTCGTGCTTCTGCTCCGTACTTATTAAATACGTCACGTTTCTTTACATTCTCTGCACGTTCACGTCTTGTAAGTGGCTTCTTCCCATACGCTATGTGGCAAATGAAATCAAAGTCATCCACACCATCCATGCCCCTATCATGTTTTAACGCTTGAAGGTCGATACCACTTTCACGGAGCAAATCTGTTATTTCTGCTTTCTTTTCTGCAGCATTCCACTTGCTGATGAAATCATCCAGGTTAGCGTAAGTATCATTGATGTTCTTACGGGTGTAGTCTGTAATGCTCTCTGTACGAAGAAGTTTGCCATTAGAATCATATACAGAAACTACCTTGTTTATTACTTCTACCTTACAGCCATCCTTATCCACTATAGGTTTAGGTGGACGTGGGGGTTCTGGTTCACTTACACCTGAACCATCTTCGCCTTGTTCTGAATAATCTTTAACCTTACCTTTCACGTAATTTTCATCTACCTCTATTGGGCCATCCCATTGTGGGTCGGCAAACAAGCGGGTGATGTTACGGAAATCCATTATTGTGAAATGGGTTTTCCCTTCTTTTTCACGAATTCTAGTACCACGTCCTACTATCTGCTTAAATTCCGTCATGGAGTTGATGCGCTGGTCTAGTACAATGAGTTTCACCATCTTGCAGTCTACTCCAGTGGAAAGAAGTTTGCTGGTAGTGGCAATAACAGGATACTTTGATGCCACAGAAATAAAGTAATCCAGCTTGGACTGTCCGTAAGGGTCGCTTCCAGTAATGCGCACCACATAGTCTGGATTCTTCTTACACATGTCGGAATTTTCATTCACCAGAGCAGTACGCATGCGGTCAGCATGTTCCTCATCAGCACAGAAAACAATGGTTTTAGCCATTCTATCTGTACTTTTCAGGTACTGGGTTATTTCATGGGCCACCTCTCTAATTCGGTCTTCTATGATGATGTTATAATCATAGTCAGAATTATTGTAGATTCTATCTTCTATGAGATTTCCATAAATATCTCTTTGGCCATCTGTAGGCCTCCATTCATCCCCTATATTGGTAGTAACGTTCACTACCTTAAAGGGAGCCAAGAAACCATCTTCTATTCCTTCCTTTAAGCTATAGGTATAAATAGGGTCACCAAAATAACTGATGCTAGACTGGTATTTTGTTTCTTTAGGGGTAGCAGTCATACCTAGCTGAATAGCCCCATTAAAGTAATCCAGAATTTCACGCCAGTTGCTATCATCCTTTGCGCTACCTCTGTGGCACTCATCCACAATGACCATATCAAAGAATTCCGGCTTGAACAGTTCCTTATAGTTTGGTTTACCACCTTGACCTATAAGTTGCTGATAAAGGGCAAAGTAAACCTCATAGGCTGTAATTCCAGTTCCCAAATCCTGCTGGTAGTTTACCTTATGAATGGTTTTATTCAGAGGCTTAAAATCTTGTTGTATGGATTGATCTACTAGAACGTTTCTGTCTGCCAGATACAATACTTTCTTTACAAGACCCGCTTTCAGCAAACGATAAACTATCTGGAAAGCAGTATAGGTTTTACCCGTACCCGTAGCCATAACCAGCAAAAGACGGTTTTTCCCCTGAGCTACAGCATTGACTGTACGGTTTACAGCATTTCGTTGGTAATAACGAGGTGGAAAAATATCCTGTCCAGTGCAGTAAGGCTGGTCAATGATTTTCATTTCTTCATCAGAAATGCCAGCTCCACCATTGCTTTCAGTAAGGAAACGATGGTACAGTTCATCTTTCGTTGGGAAAGCGTCCATCGGTAAAGTACGTTCCTTGCCCGTTAGGAAATCGTATTCTTGAAAACCCATTCCGTTAGAACTGAAAGCGAAAGGCACATCCATCATGTGAGCATATTCCTTAGCCTGCTGCATTCCGAAAGCCACTGTGTGGTTAGCATCTTTAGCTTCCACAATAGCTATGGGAGTAGCACGGTTATAATAAAGCACATAATCAGCATACTTAGGTTTACCACGAGCCACCAGATTACCCTTCAAGTTGATTTTACCATCGGTAATTTTAGTTTCCATGGTTATGTCATTCACCGTCCATCCTTTATTCAAGATAGAGGGAGTAATATAGCGTAGTTTAATGTCTTCCTCGGACAATGACAAGATATTATCCATACGCAACTTCCGATAAGTGTATATTATGGGAATATAGCACAAAGATACTATAAATCTCTAAAATACAAACGGAATTGTTAAAAATTAAAATAAAAAAAGATTCCTTCCGGGCATATACTAAATAAAATACTTCGATAAAATAGCAAAAAACAGCCCTCCCATGAAAGGAAGAGCTGTTCCCCTGAAAGGGATTGGCCGGAAACCTTCTTGGATTCTTATTTTGTAAGAATACTCAGATATTGCAAAGATAAGGAAAGTTTTGAAGATTGCAAAAAAACAGCCCTGTTTCAAAAAACAGAGCTGTTTGAAACATAAGTCCACTCTCACCGAGGAGGGGCCTGCATCATTGCCTGAAAGATTTATTTCATTAAGAGCTGAATTTATGAAAAATCTTTGTAATTTTGAAGCAGAAAAGGTGCTACATGGAGAGACTTTACATCATCAAAGCTGAAGACAAGGGCAATCTTACTGTTTGCCTCACATTCAGCGATAATACTGTACAAACGGTGGACATCGGTGAGTTTATCCGACGTCATCCTCACCCTCAGTACAATAAATATCTGGATCCACGGAAATTTAACCGCTTTACCCTGGAAAACGGCAACATCGTTTGGGGTAAGAATTGGGATTTGATTTTCCCTGTGGAGGATCTACATTCAGGTAGTGTAGTATAATTAGAACTTAACACCAAAAGCCCAAGGTGACACGGGGACAGGTCCCTTGTAACGTAAAGTATAGTTCGATATTTTAGCAATATTGCTGCTTACGTTACAAGGGACCTGTCCCCATGTCACCTTTGATAAATGAGAATTTATTATTCTTTGTCTCCCATCATATGAATTCTGGAAAACTCTTTCTTAAAAGGAGAAACATCCTCTTCTGATAATATACCTTGATTGTATCTGTGCTTGATTTCACCTACGAAGTACATATAATAATCATCGTGCTTCATTGAAGCCACAATCCGAGGAATAGCTTTGTGTGCTTCCGGAGAGAAGTCTTTATACCATCTGCCGTGCCGCAAACAGTCTGACACGATTCTCTGGGCGCTTTTGACCTGCCCGGTTTCATACAATTCAGATGCCCTGAGAATATATGCATTCCAGTCAGTTACGGCAAACATCGAAAGGTTGTTGGTGATGTAATCAATGATATCAGTCGCCTTGGCAGATCGAGCGATGACCCTATTGTTCGGATCCACCAAAACGATATCCGGGTAAGATGAAACCCCCATTTTCCGCTCAATCCCAACCTGACCTTTCATCTTTGACACAATCATCAGAGCGCGGCCATAGTCAGGGTTGAAATTATTGAAATAAGGCTTCAGCGAATCGGAAAACGTTAATGCGAAATACTCTGGATTCGCATCCAGAACAGACTGCCTGTCAACAGGCGCGGTATTATATCCAAAATACAGAATTGTGTACAATACGTCGTCATTGGACAAGCGGGAAAGCTTTCTCTGCCCGCTGACAGGATATCTGATGTCTGGGACTCTCTCACCAACTGGAACCTGTGCATTACCGACAATCGGGAGAAGAAACAATATCACCAATAACGTTGAAAGTTTTCGCATATAAACTCCTATTTATCTGTCTGTTACTTTATATGTCAAGGCATCCGACGGCCATCCTGTCACATTGTGACCCGTATCGAGCCGTTGGATGACTTGCAGGTCATCATCAGAGAGGGTAAAGTCGAAAAGATCGATGTTTTCCTGCATCCGCTCCTTGTGGGTGGTCTTTGGAATGACGATGATGCTTCGATAACCCACACTGACGGCATCTTCAACCACCCGTTGGGTCTCCCGTTCCGGTATGTCATAGACGCCAATGCCCAATATCGGCATC
>DGVD01000003.1 GCA_002395835.1 Bacteroidales bacterium UBA4293
TCAACTTTTTTTAGGCTAAGACACCAAAACCTAAATTTTAAAACCTAAATTCTAAACAGTATGGCAATTAAAGTAAAAGCTAAAGAAACTCTGTTTCATGTGGGCCTCTACGCAGGCACCTACCGCTACGTGCTGGCAGCGGACCTCTACAGCCAGCTCTCCAGCGCCAAGGTCATCACCGAGGCAGCCCTTCGCTCCGGGCTCTCAAAGGGAGTGATGAACGCAGCATGGGAAGCCATCGGCGATGTGATCTCTGCCTGGGCTACCGAAGGTCACAGCGTAGCTATCCCTGGTCTGGGTAGCATGCGCTTCGGTCTGAACGCAAAATCCGTAGGCTCTGTAGACGAGGTGAGCTCCGGCCTGATTACCACCCGAAAGGTGATCTTCGCACCGAACTCCACCATCAAGAACGAGCTGAAGAACACCAGCATCAGCATCACCTGCTACGACCGCAATGGCCAGGTTATCAAGACCGTGAGCAGCCAGGATGCCGGCGAAGTGGAGGAGAACGACACCACTAGCACGGGCGATGAACAGAACTCCGGTTCATCTAGCCAGAACAGCTCATCTACTGAGCAGGGTGGTTCAAGCACTGAGCAGGGCGGTGGAAACACCTCCGGTGACGACGGCATGGGTGACTAACCTTAGTGAACTTTAAATGGGGCAGCTTTTCTCAAATGGGGATAGGTACAATTTGAGAAAAGCACCCTAAGAACCTAAACCCAACTTTCACCTTTTTCTCAAATTGTACCTGTCCCCATTTGAGAAACGTAACGTTGCAGCCTCCCAACAAAACATTAACCTAAAAACCTAAATGAATTATGGCAGAGAATAAAAACCAACTTTGGAGCCGAATCATCAACATTGTAATCACTGTCCTGACAGCCATTGCAACTACCTTCGGACTCAACCAGTTCTAACCAGTAGGAGAGTTAAACCATGAAACACGCACAGATTATTTCAGCCCTAGTGCTCCTAACCACTGGAGTAATCCTCTCCTTCATAGGATTCTTCACCGAGCCAGTGGGAGAGATTTCCGAAAGTGTGTTGTGGTACTTCGCACAAACCCTCATCTATGCTGGCTCTGTCTTCGGACTCAAAGCATACGTGGATAAGATGATTTCCAGCGGTTCTCTGAAGAGACCGGGTGAATAAAATTAAGCCCTGCAAGGAGATTTCCCTGCAGGGCTTTTAGTAATTCCAAAATTATTTCGTATATTTGCAGTGATTAGGATTTCTTCTTTTGAAGAATCTAATCGAAAGGAAACCCAATCCCTTTCGGGCAGATGTACGACGCCCCTCCTTCGGGAGGGGTGCTTTTTTATGTCCATAAGAATTCTTTATTTCAAATCCTCATGATCTGTACGGAAGGGGTAGGCTCCTAAGCCATTGGCACCGCTCAGGGTGCACTCAGAGAAGTTTCGGAAGCCGTAACGCACAGCTACAGGGGCTTTTACATCGGGGCTCCACACCGTCATGGTAGGGGTATAGCCATCTACCTGAACCTGGGCAGGATGCCATACGCCATCGGCACCGCTTATCTCCATGCCTTTAATCACTAAGGAGCCCCAACCGCCAACTTTGGCCCAGTTGTCAAAGGTGAGCTGCATCTTGTCGCCCTCTACCTTACAGCTGCTGTAGGTGAGCACTTCCCGGGGGTAACCGGCCAGCTCGTAGGTGTTTCCCAGCGCCATGGAGCCCAGGCGAAGGCCCACAATCCGTTTCTTGCTGGAGTGTACCTGATGCATTTCCTCCGGCACATACACATCGTGAAGGGACGCCAGATACACCCGCTCATCCTGCTGAGCGGCACGGAACTGCTGCTCCCGAAGCAAAGCATATTCTATGTTGTCCGGGTTCCCGCCCTCGGCAAACTGCGCTATCTGCACCATGTATACCGGAAGGGTGGGCTGATGCTTCACCTCACGCCAGTAGTTGATCATCTTCAGCACACGCTCCGCATAGTAGGGGCGCGTTTCCGCAAAGGTGCCGTTGGTGCAGCCCTGGTACCAAATCACGCCCTTGATGGTGTAATCCCGGATGGGCCAGAACTGGCCGTTGTTCATCACCATGGGGTGATGCATGGGGTATGGCCATTTTTCCTTGATGGTGGCTTCGTCGGTAGGGAAGCCGTAGCTTTCCAGGATGTGTTTCGGGAGCCAACCTTCTACACGGGAGCCGCCCCAGGCGTTGGCCAGGATGCCCACAGGTACGTTCAGGTTTTTCGTAAGCGTCTGGGCGAAGAAGTAGGCCGTAGCGCTGAAATCGGGCATGTTGGCAGGGGTACATTCCTTCCACTCACCATCCGACATCTCCAGGGGTTCAAAGGCATCGTTGTTCGTGAGGGTAGCCATGCGGATGCGTCCTTTCCAGGCATTGGCATTGGTCACCTCATCCAGGAAGCCTTCCACGGGGCAGTTGTTGAATCCCTTCATCGGCATCTGCATGTTGCTCTGTCCGCTAGCCATCCACACTTCGCCGATGAGCACGTGCTGCAAGGTGCGGGTGTCTGTGCCGTCGGAAATGGTTACCTGTCTTTCCTGGAAACTGCCTTCCGGAGTGTCGATGCAGAGCAGCCAGCGCCCGTCTTTATCGGCTTTGGCGGTGTAGCGCTGGGTATTCCACGAGGTAGTTACGCTTACGGTTTTGCCAGCGGTGGTATATCCCCAGAGGTTGGCTTTTGCCTGCTGCTGCAGTACCATGTAGTCCGATACCTGGGCAGGTAGTTTTAGTTGTGCTGATGCGCTCAAAGTGAACAGGAGCGCGGCGAGTAAGGTAAAGTAGTGTTTCATAATTTTTGGTATTTTTTATTGTGCCACAAAGTTATGAAAACTTCTGATAAAAAAAGGGCACACAGGAAAATTTCCTGCATGCCCCAGCGGTGAAATTCTCTCAAGCAAATGAATTCCTTATTTTTTATCTATATCCACCACTGTATACTTGGTAGTACCCATGCCGTTTTCTTCTGCACGGAAGACGATGCGAGTACCGTGACGCTGGTTGATGCGATCCAGCAGAGCCTTGGTATCGTTGGATTCATCATTTGGTAAGTTGAATACCTGATCCAGGCAGAACTTATCCAGTGCCACTGGATCCAGGGAAGCTGCGATACCTAAATCCTGAATAGTAGGTTCGTGAGGATTACCGTCGCAGTCGCAATCGATGGAGATACGGTTCATCACGTCGATGTACACAATGCCGTTCTTCCCCTTGAAGTAGTCGTGCACACCCTGTGCAGCAGCCGCCATAGACTCTATGAATGGAGTATTGTTTTCCGGGCTCTGATCCCATCCTTCTGGGAGGTTAGTCCAAAGTTGGTGCCAATCCTCGGTCTTACCTGCAGAGTGGATGTAAGCCTTACCGTTCTGGGAACCTACACCGATGGATGCGTTCTTCAGCACGCCACCGAATCCGCCCATGGCATGACCCTTAAAGTGTGCCAGGTTAATCATGAAATCGTAGTTCTGAATGTGAGAGCCCACAATGTCGTACTTAATCCACTTGGTATCTTTCACTGGAATCTTGATTTCGCCTTCCTCGTCCATGATGTCCACCTTAGCCACCTTCTCATAGCCACGTTTCGCTATTTCTGCGCGGTGAGATGCGGTGTTAGAGCGAGTGCCCTCGTATGCGGTGTTACATTCCACCAGGGTACCGTTTACCAGCTGCACCAGGTTCTTGATAAGATCTGGTTCCAGATTGTTTGATTTCTCTGTTTCACCGGTAGAGATCTTCACAGCTACATTTCCGCTAGGGTTTACACCCAGGGCGTTGAAGATTTTCACCAGACTCTCAGGAGTGATTTCCTTGGTGAAGTACACTACAGATGGTTCCACGTTCTGCGCGATGGTATCTGTTTCAGGCACACTCTGCTCTGCCTGCTGAGCCTTGTTTCCACAAGATGTCAGGGCTAGCAGGAGGGTTGCAAAATAAAAGATTCTTTTCATAATGTATTCTCTGTTAGTTATTTGTGCTGCAAAATTACGAAAAAACCGAGAAAGAGGAATTTACACTTTCTCGGTTTTTATTATATTATTTACGGATATTCCATTTGAGAACGGAGGTTTACTTCGTGCGGGTGAGCTTGAAGCCCGTTCTGGTAGTTTTATTGGTGGCATTCTTATTCACCGTATTGGACTGCGTACCACCCTGATAATACCTCAGCGCTTCGGGCATAACCTTCTGCAGGTTAGCGATACGCTTCTCATCGCTAGGGTGATCACTGAGAATATCGCTCTGGCCTGTGCTTCCCTGCGACATGCGCTGCCAGAATGGAATAGCTTCACGAGGGTCGTAACCTGCCATAGCTGCGAAGATAAGACCCATGTGGTCGGCCTCCGTCTCATTATCACGACTGTACTTCAGGTTAGCGAAAGAGAAGCCTGCGCTGGTGATGGCCTGCACGGCACTACCTATATTATTTCCCACGGCACTACCCAGGATGCCACCCAGAATCTGCGTACCGTACTGCTGACGAATCTGCTTGGACATCTGCTCGGCAGAATGCTTCGCTACTGCATGTGCTATCTCATGCCCCAGGACGATGGCCAGAGAAGCCTCGTTCTGCGTCACAGGCAGCAAGCCTTCGTACACCACAATCTTTCCACCTGGCATACAGAATGCATTCACCTGATTATCAGCTACCAGATTAAACTCCCATGCAAAGTTCTGCAGCTCACTGGCCAAACCATTGTTCCGTAGATAAGTTTCCACGGCATTGGCCAGTTTCTGTCCTACACGCTTTACCATGGCGGTGTTCTGGGCATTTCTAGATAAGGTAGACTTGCTGAGTACTTCCTTGTACTGCTGGGTAGAGAGCGACAGAATGGTCTGGTCGTCCACCAGCAAGCTATGTTTTCTTCCGGTGATAGGCACGGTAGAAGTGGTGCCGCATGCTGTGAGCATGAGGGAGCCCACAAGAATGAAAAGCAGTTTTTTAAAAGTTTTCATATAGGTATAGATTTTATGACGATGCTAATTAAGGGTTCGTGGTTTCCGTGGTTTCTTCAGCAGCTGGAGCCTCCGGCTGAATCTTCTGATACTGGAATTCCTGCTCGGTAAGGAACACTACGTTCATCTTCTGGTTCAGGTAGCGCTTCCGCACATTGATGAAATGCTTCTCGGCCTTTGCCTTGGTTTCATCGGCAAAGATGGCGCACACCCGGTTCTTTTCTCCACGCTGCTGCTCCAAGTAATCCTTCAGCTGATAGCTCATCTCCGGAGCACCCGGCAGGAACTTCGTCTTCTTTTCCAGCACTACGCCATCCAGATACTGAATGGGGGTGAAGTACACGGTGGAATCGGTGAACGAAGCGGAGAAGCCGAATACGTACACACCGGTTCTAGGCTTTTTCAGCACGGCATCGCTCCCGGAAAATGAGCTGAACACGCACGCGCTGACTAATACTATAAGAGTTAAAATAAAATTCCGTTTCATGTCTTTTAGTTGTTTGCTGCAAAGTTAAAGCAAAAAAACGGATGCCACAAACTTTTTAGTATTTGTTAGAACAAGCAGTTTAGAATGCTTCAATGCGGTAAGGCATCCACACGTTCATGGCTCCATTTCCCCGGTGCGCATACGCATAGTAGGGGATGAAGGTGAGGGGCACGTCTTTCACCACGAGTTTCCCCTGCGCATCGTAGCTCAGGGCTTGGCCGGTGGTGGTGAGGATGTTGATGCCGTTCAGCATGTTCGGCTTGCTTTCCAGCTTCAACGTGCTGTTTGGGGCGATGAGCGTGCGGTTCACGTCGCAGTCGTTGTCCACCCATTCGGCACAGTATACGATAGGGCCACATTCCAGCGCCAAACGGCCACGGTCGTCCTTCACCTTATCATTGGCTTTCACTAGGCGAGGCAGCAGCTGGAAGTTCACTTCCACCACATCGTTCTTCTTCCATTTCCGATGGATTTGGAAGTAGCCGTGGTGCAGTTCACTCTTCACTTCCGTTCCGTTTACCCGTACGCTATAGGTAGGGGTTTTCCCATCGGCATACGCATATAAATCGCTGGCTACCACCTGGTTCCGTACCCATCCTGGAATACGGATGTTCAGCACGAAATCGGCATTTCCTTTCTCTACCTTTATGCGGATGCCTCCATCAAAGGGATACCCCGTTTCCTGAGACAGCTGGATGATTTTCTTTCCCACCTTCAACTGAGCCGTATTTCCCATGAAGAGGTTCACAAACACATTTTCATCCTTCACAGCATACACATATCCCGGCAAGGAAGGAATGAACCGACAGATGTTGGAGGGGCAGCACGCACAGCCAAACCACGCTTTCCGTTCATACCCTTCATTTCCTACGCTCAAGGGGTTAGGGTAGTAGAAAGAATTTCCTTCCATGCTCACGCCGGAAATGAGGCCATTATATAGGGTGCGCTCCAGCACATCGTAGTACTTGGATTCTCCGTGCAGCAGGAAGAGACGGTGGTTCAGGTACACATTTCCAATGGCAGCACACGTCTCGCAGTAGGCACTGGCATTCGGGAGTTCATAGGCATCGCCAAAAGCCTCGCCATTATGCCGTGCACCGATACCTCCGGTGATGTAGAGCTTCTTAGAAACGATGTTCTCCCAGATGGAATCGATGGCAGCGATGTACGCCTTATCGCCCGTGAGGGCAGCCACATCGGCCATTCCGGAATACTGATACGCAGCCCGCACGGCATGCCCAATGGCTTCAAATTCTTCCGTGACAGGCTTTAGGCTCTGGTTGTACCACTCCCGGTGCGAGGTGCGTCCACGCATATCCAGGAAGAACTTGGCTTGATCCAGATATTTCTTGTCGCCCGTTACCAAGTACAACTTGCATAATCCCATCTCCGCTATCTGGTGCCCAGGCACTTTCACCTGCTGCCCCGGATTCGGGCCGATTTCACGGCACACGCAATCCGCATACCGAATGGCAATATCCAGGAAATTCCGCTTTCCAGTGGCCTGGTAGTGAGCCACGGCAGCTTCCAGCATGTGCCCCAGGTTGTAGAACTCATGACTCAGCTCTTCTACTTGCGACCAACGGGTGCTTCCCATCCACCGGTGAGGGTGTTTCGGGTTCATGGTACGTGCGGTATTCAGATAGCCATCGGGTTCCTGTCCACCAGCCACAATAACCAGCACACTATCGATGTACCTATCTAGCTTTTTATCCGGGAAAGTCTGCATGCTGTAGCTGGCCCCCTCAATGGTTTTATACACATCGGTATCATCGAAGGAGAACCCCTCTACCTTATACGACTCACTAGGATGAGCCGCCTTGATGAAATTCTCATATCTTCCTGTTTCCTCGCACTTGCTGAATGCCAGGGGGATGGTGACTTCACGACTGGCTTTCAAACGGTTTCCCCAGAACGTGTTTGGGGTAACCTTCACCTGCGTGAACGGTACGGGATTAATGGGGTAGTAATCTTGAGCCAGCAAAGCAGCTGGGAATAAGAAACCAATGAGGAAGAACAGTTTTTTCATGGTATAAAGGTTTATCAGTTCTTGCAAAAATAGAAAAATCCCCTCATTCTTCCAAAGAAAAAGAGGGGATAACACTAATATATAAACTAAAAATTACAGGCTATCGCCAAAATCAGCCTTGAACTTCGCAGTCAGTTCCTCTTGCCAGTAACCGATTTCCTTCAGTCGTCCGAAGAAGAAACGGAGCACAGATGGCTCATATTCCCACTTCAAGCCACCGATAAGCTTACGGTTGTCCCAAAGCCATTTTACACGGTCGGCACAGTACTTAATCTGAGAGAGGGTGAACACACGGCGAGGAACAGCCAAGCGGAGAAGTTCCAGCTCTGCATAACGCTCTGTTCCATCGGGCTCACGCTGCTCGGAAAGTGTACCACGTTCCATACCTCTCACACCTCCAGCGATGAAGAGGGCTGCACCCACTGCTGCAGCTGGATACTGATTATGAGGCATATCCGGCACAAACTCCTGTGCATTGAGGTGGGCACCAAGTCCTCCGGCTGGCTTGATAACAGGTACGCCGTAATCGTCCAGTTCCTTCACCAGATAAGCAATGAATTCCGGGCCCTGGTTGATGTATTCCATATCCAGAGATTCCAGCAATCCCTGTGCTGCAGCTTCAATGGAGCGCACTTCCATACCTCCGTAGGTAAGGAATCCTTCGAAGAGAGGCACATACTCCATCATCATGTTCGTCCACTTGGCATCGGTAGAAATAATGAAACCACCACGGCTGAATCCCAGCTTACGAGCAGAGAAGTAGATGATATCGAAACGACTAGCCAGCAGGTGATAGATTTCCTTCGTAGACATGTACTTGCAGCGAGGCTCACGCACCTTCATGAAATACATGTTGTCCTGCAGCAAGGAAGCATCCAGCACGCTTACCACACCATACTGGTGGCAGATATCGCACACTGCCATCATGTTCTCCAAGCTCACTGGCTGACCACCAATCAGGTTGGTTCCTGCTTCTACACGTACGAAAGCCACCTTCTCTGGGGTATATTCCTCAATGGCGCTACGGAGATTATCCAAGTTGAAATCGCCCTTAAATGGATCATCGGTTTGAGGGATAAGTCCCTTCTTATCTACCAATTCCACTACGGAACCGCCCAGGCGAGTGATGTGAGCCTTGGTAGTGGTGAAGTGGAAGTTCATGAGAGCCACCTTGCCTGGTTTCACGAAGGTTTCTGCCAAGATATTTTCAGCAGCACGACCCTGGTGAGCAGGAAGCACGTTGTCCACGCCAAACACTTCCTTGATGGCCGCTTTGGCACGGTTGAAGGATTCAGAACCCGCATAGGAGTCGTCCGCAATCTGCATGGCAGCCATCTGCTTGTCCGACATACCATTCACTCCGGAGTCGGTAATCATATCCATATAGATATCCTTGTTCTGCAACAGGAAAGTATTGTTGCCTGCAGCCTGCATGGCTTTCAAGCGTTCCTCTACTGGCAGAAGGGTGAGTTTCTGTACTACGCGTACCTTATGCATTTCCAAAGGTACCTGATTTTCTGATTGATAAAATTTTACAGCCATAATTCTTAGTTTTAGCGTATCATGTGTTAATGGCAGCAAAAATAGACTATATCCTTGAATAATTAGATAAACTTATTACGGAGATTTTAGACCATTTTTACGTTTATCCTTATGATGTACCAATTTTACCGACCATTATTACCGATTTTAAAGAAAATATCGTTATTTTTGTACCAAAATTCAGTTTTATGTTTACTCAAATAGCAAGTTTGGATGAGTTCAATGCATTCTTTCACCAACCCACCTTGCATCCGCTGGTAGGCTTAGGGCGCTTGGAGGATGCGGAATTAAGTCTTTTTTCTCCCACGGATTTCGGCATGTACTGCATCGTGCTGATGGATGAAGATTTCGGAGAATTAAAGAAAGCGGGGAGTGGTGTGCACTACAAGGCAGGTACGGCATTTTCTATTCGCCCCGGGCAAGTGGTTTCCATGAACTTGGATGCGAATGTCACCCCCAGGGGGTATATCATGGCTTTCCGTCCGGAACTGCTTATTAAGGCTGGCTTAGGGCGCGATTTCTATATGTTCAGTTTCTTCAATCAAGATACGCTGGAGGCCGTGCAGCTGTCGGAGGAGGAGAGGCGCTTGCTCATCCGGGCTTATCAGACGCTGCTGTTCGAGCTGCAGACTCCTTCGGATAATCTTACCGACCACATGTTGCGTCTGAGCATCGGGCATCTGCTTTCTTACTATAAGCGCTTCTTCGACAGGCAGTTTAGTTCTGAATCTCTTGCAACATCCGATTTGATACGGAGGCTGAACTCTATCCTGGATGAATATCTTTCCAGCGGGCAGCCCATACAAAAAGGTCAGCCCACCGTGGCATGGTGTGCCGACCAATTTCATTTGTCGCCCAACTATTTCGGAGAATTAGTGCGCAGACAACTGCAGATTACTGCGCAGGAATACATTCAGAATAAGGTAATCGATACCGCCAAAGACATGCTGAAAGATTCCAACCTCAGTATCAACGATATTGCCAAGTCGCTGGGCTTCAACTATCCCAATCATTTCACCCGTCTTTTCCATAAAAAGGTTGGCATTTCACCAACCCTTTTTAGGAAAGAACGTATGTAATTATTACTTCATGAGCCAATGCTTCTTGAGCCACTCCCGCACTGGGAGGTCGTACAGCTTTAAGCAGGCATACGCCATCATGATGGAAAGAATCAGTACAGCCACAAACACGAAGGCGTGCTGTGCGAAGCTGGAATCCTTGTGGGTAGCCACCCAGCTCTGCTGAATGTACACCAAGCTGAAGTGGGTGAGGTACAACGGATAAGATAAGTCGCCGATGAACTTACAGATGGCATAAGATTTCTTACCTTTTACACTGCTTCCTGCTCCCATGGAAACGATGAGCGGGAACATGATAAGAATGACGAAGCTTTCATAGAGTCCGTTCATCCACATGGTATCATTCGGGCCGATGGTCAGGCTACGGGTAGCGAAATCGAAATGTGCATCGTTCACTCCCACTGGAGGCATGGCCAGCACCAGGATAACCAGAATGGAACACCACCAGAATCCACCTTTCACCTTTATTAATTTACCCATGCGGGAAACCAGTAATCCGGAGAAGAACGGATACATGAGGCGGGTTAGTGCCACCGATACTTCGCTCACGGTGAGGGAGAATCCGCTGTTCACGGAATAACGTGCCCAACGGTGGCCCCAGAGCCCTAGGATATCGATTTCATTCGCTAGGCAGAAGCTGAATACCGCACAGATGAAGACGAAGATTCCTAACCCTAGCTTACTGAACTTCCGCACGAAGAACACGTATAGGAGGTTGGCCAGGTATTCATAGTGCAGCGTCCAGAAAGTTCCACCCAGGGAACTTACTTCGGCATACCCACGGATATCCCAAGCTTGTGGCAGCGGAATCATGAGGCACTGCCATACGAAGACACCAAACAGCACCCAAGGAGCCGTTTCCCGAACAATGGCGAATGCAGGTACACTATCGGTGAAATAGTAGAACAGCATGGCCAGGAAGGCAGCCAGAATCACCATAGGGTGCAAGCGCACCAAACGGCGCTTGATGAAACCCCAGGTGCTCATTCTATCCCAACGATCCTGATAGGCATAACCGATAACAAAACCGGAAAGTGCGAAGAAGAAATCCACGGCCATATAGCCATGCCCGATGGTGTTAACCCCACCATAAGATTCAAACAGATGGAAGATAACCACCATCAAGGCAGCTACACCTCTGAGCCCATCCAGAATCTCATAGTGAGGCTTGGATTCTAAATACACATTTTGCGCCATTTGCGTTACGGTCTTTTAGTCGTAATGGTTTTCAAATCTTGATCACGACTGGAAGAACCGTACATCAGTTTATATTCTCCACTTTGTGGAATCATGGTGTTGGTGAAGGTATCCCACCAGGTGAACGTATCTTCCGTGATAGGGATTTCCACGTTCACCGTTTCCCCTGGATTGATGGCTGTACGCTTGAAACCACGCAAAGCCTTGATAGGGCCGTTCACATCCTTAGGACGGCTCACATAGAGCTGTACTACTTCTTCACCTTTCCGCTTACCGGTGTTGGTTACAGGAATGATAATCTTATCTTTCTGAAGCTGTGCGTCACCGTAGCTGAAGGTGGTGTAGCTCAGTCCATAACCGAAGCTAAAGGTAGGTTCCTCTTTCATGTAACGGTAAGTACGGCCCTTCATGCTGTAATCCTGGAAATCAGGCAGCTGGAGGGTATCCTTATAGAATGTCATTGGCAAACGACCGGCTGGGTTGTAATCGCCGTACAGCATCTGAGCCAATGCCTTTCCGCCTTGCTGTCCGGCATAGAACAACTGCACGATGGCATCGCAACTTTCGGTTTCAGGAGCCAAACCGATGGCACTTCCAGAGCAGTTCACGAAGATAACCTTCTTACCGGCTTTCTTCAAAGCCTTCAGCAAGTTGCGCTGTACTTTAGGAAGCTGGATATCGGTTCTATCACCACCACGGAAGCCCTCTACCTGAACCGGCATTTCCTCGCCTTCCAGCTGAGGAGAGATACCACCAGCGAAGATAACCACATCGGCACCTCTTACTTTCCGTACGATGTTATCATAATTGATGGTACTGTAGGAACCCATGTTGAAACTGAACAATCCCTGGTAGCCCATCCACGCATAACGAATTTCAATGTCGTAGGATTTTCCCTTTACAGCATCCAGTACATAGACAGGTACTTCGGCTGGAGCATATCCGGTTTTTGTTTCCACCATCTGGCCATCTACCAGCACTTCTACCTTACCGATGTACTTACAGAGGATGTTCACTTTTTCTGTTTTGGCAGGGGTGAAGGTAGCCTTATAGCTGGCGCTGAAGTTCTGCAGGTTCACACCCTGTGCAAAGTGAGTGTCGCCTTCTGTAGTTAAGCTGAATGGAGAAGTGAGCTGAACCGTAGTTACGGAATTTCCCTCCATCTTATTATTGTTCCAGTAAGTAGCAGTCATACCTTTCTTCCCAGCACTTTTCAGTTGCCCGTAAACAGAAGTGAACAGTTGGTCGCTAACCAAATTGCATGCAGGGTCAAAGATAAGATTCTTTGCATATTTCTTTACCCCTTCCAGGATAGTATAGGTATGATCTGGAGTGCCGTTGTAATTTCCCCAAAGCATGATGCTATCCGCTGCATTTGGGCCAATGAGTGCCACTTTCATCTTCTTGCTCAGAGGAAGGATATTCCCCTTATTCTGCAGCAAGATGATGCTCTCCAATGCTGCTTTCAGATTCAACTGCTGATGTTCTGGGCTGCTTACCACACTGTAAGGAATGGTATCCCAAGGGGTAGTATCATCCATCTCACCCAGTTCGAAACGAGCCTGCAATAGACGACGCACGCTGACATCGATGTCTTCTTCTTTCAAATCACCATCGGCAATGGCTTGCTTCAAGCCCTTGGCATAGATGCTTCCACATTCCACATCGGTACCGCTTAAGAGAGCAGCAGCGCTGGCAGAAGCCTCATCCTTATGCGTTTCATGATGCCCCTTCTGGTAGAAATCGGAAACGGCACCGCAATCGCTGGTTACCACACCCTTAAAGCCCCATTCATTTCTTAGAATCTGGTTTAGCAGTTTACTACTACCGCAGCATGGGTCGCCATCGATACGGTTGTATGCACACATCACTTCCTTTACATTTCCTTCCTGTACCAACGTCTTGAAAGCAGGCAGGTAGGTTTCCCACAAATCTCGTGGGTCGATGGTTTCCACATCGAAGGTATGACGGTTCCATTCCGGGCCACTGTGAACGGCAAAATGCTTGGCACAAGCATGCAGCTTATCTACTCCCAGATGAGCGAAATTTCCCTGCAAGCCATTCACTACAGCCAATCCCATGACAGAAGTGAGGTAGGGGTCTTCACCATAAGTTTCCTGTCCACGTCCCCAACGAGGGTCACGGAAGATGTTCACGTTTGGTGTCCAGAAGGTAAGACCGGTATAAATCTTATAATTTCCCTCCTGACGAGCCTTGATGTATTTGGCACGAGCCTCATCGCTGGCTGCGTAGAAACAGTTGTATACCAAGTCGGTATCGAAGGTGGAAGCCAATCCCACACACTGTGGAAAGACAGTAGCCAAGCCGTTTCTACCCACACCATGGAGCGTTTCATTCCACCAGTTGTATGGCTTGATGCCTAGTCGCTCCACGGGCTTGGAATCATTTTCCATCAAGCCCAGTTTCTCCTCCAGGGTGAGCTGCTTCAGCAGTTGCTCAGCCCTTTCAGCAGGCGTACCTTTCGTGTCTTTCGCTTTTACCTGTGCCTGCATAGGTAAAATGAAGGCACAAGCTGCAGCAGTAATCAACAGTATCTTTTTCATGGTTATTTAGTTTAAAGTACAGTAATTTTCATGGAGATATCCTGCTTAGGACGGTCACCCCGAAGTGTTTCTACCTCCTGAATCTTTCCTACCACGTCAAGGCCTTCTTCCACTTCGCCAAAGACGGTGTACTGACCATCCAGGAAAGGTGTACCCCCCACGGTGGTATAAGCCTGTTCCTGCTTTTCAGTCAAGCCCTTAGCTTCTTTGGTTTTCATGGCAGCTTTTGTTTCAGCGATGAGCTTGTCCTGCAATGCCATGAGGCCATCCCGATCTCTATTCTTACGGAGCTGCAGAATTTCATCCCTGTGCTGCTGCACCAAGCCATTGAACACATTCTGCTCCTCCTGCATCTGAAGCTGCTTCTTCAGTTGCCCCAGCTTACTCTGGTTGTACACTTCGCCCCAGACAATGTAGAACTGGCAACCGCTACTTTCGCGTTTTGGGTTCATTTCATCGCCCAGACGAGCAGCAGCCAAGGCACCCCGCTTGTGGATAAGCTCCGGCTGGATTTCAGCAGGGATGGTATATCCTGTGCCTCCCGTGCCCAACTGATGACCCGGTGCTGCACCGATGCTTTCGGGGTCACCTCCTTGTATCATAAAGTTCTTGATGACCCGATGAAACAACGTGCCATCGTAGAAGCCTTCATTGGCTAGTTTAAGGAAATTGTCTCTGTGTAAGGGTGTCTCATCGTAAAGACGAACGATGATATCACCCAATGATGTTTCAATTTTTACTTTTGCCATATATGTTATTTAAATTATACTTAATCGTTGCTTAGAATTTCTTTCCACATTGCTTGCAGTGAAAGTAATACTGATTCTTGGGTAGGTAAATTAAGCCGAGGACAGTGATTATGACGATGAGACAAATGGTGAGAATAGGAGTGATTTGATAGAAAAAGAACCATACGAGGGTGAGTGTGAGCAACAAGATAGCCACTCTTTTCCAATATGTGGATTTCTTCATACCGCCTTCAATAGGTTCCACATCCTCACTTCCGCAGCGAGGACACCAGATTTTTATCACTCGCTCTTCTTGAATCTGGCTGACTATCTCTTTGGCTTTTTCAAGATCCTTTTTATATACTTTTATAGCGATAGCAGGGTTAGGGCCATAACCACCCACAGCACCTGTGATGGTTTCATCTACAGCCATGCAAGGTATTCCTGCTTCTTCCAAAGCCATCTTTACTTCATCGGCAAAGATGGTATTCTCACACTTCATTACGATTTTCAAGTCTTCCATAGTATTTGTCTTGTGGTGTTTTATCTTGCAAATATAGGAAAAATCAGAGAATCATACGAAGTTTGAAGCTATTTCTTATTGTTGGCGCAAACAATAATTCGTTTAATTGTTTGGTGAATACGAAAAAAATCCATATCTTTGCATCCGCAAACTCTTCAGGGCAGGGTGTGATTCCCGACCGGCGGTATAGTCCGCGAGCCTCTCCAGGGAGGCATGAACCGATGCAACTACGGTACCGACAGTATAGTCTGGATGGAAGAAGAGAGATCTCCCTTACATTCTCTTAGAAGTAAGGTGAGGAGTTTCTTATATGCCTTGAATTGTATGCCAAAAGTAACATTACTCACAATTCAAAGCTTTCTACAATGGCAACGAAAAAACATGTACTTTTGGGCATCACAATTCTAACCTCTATGACAGGTATAGCGAAAAACCACATGGAGGATGATGTCTTGCCCAATGACACGGTGCTCTCTCTTCAGGAGGTAGTAGTTCGTGGCAACTTTTCCGACGAGAGACACGCAGCACTGAATCTTACCACCCTTAGACCGGCTGATATCCTTCGGCATAGCACGGCTCCAAACTATCTGGAGATGATGCAGGGAGTACCCGGAGTCTTTGCTACCTCTTCTACAGGTACCTATGGCGATGCTACGCTGAATATGCGAGGCTTCAAGCAGGAAAATATCTCCATCCTTCTCAATGGAATTCCTATTCAGGGCTTAACATCAGGTTCCATGTATTGGAGCAACTGGATGGGATTGGCCGATGCCACCTACGCTGTGCAAATTCAAAAGGGATTAGGGGCATCCATGCTGGCTGATACTTCTATGGGAGGAGCCGTAAATATCATCACTAAACGCAGCGGATATTCACCCATGACCAACTTCGGTTTTTCTGCTACAGAATTTGGTACCCTTAAGGGGAGTTTGAACTACTCTTCAGGAGAGTTGAAAAATGGGTGGGGAATAGATGTGTCTCTAGCTTATGTTACGGGCTCCGGTTTTGTGGAAGCTTCGGATGTTCAAACCTTCTCTTATATGCTCTCTGTGAGCAAACTTCTTAATGAGAAGAACACGCTTATTTTTACGGCGCTTGGTTCTCCAGAAACGCACGACCAGCGAAACACTGAACTCAATTCTGCAGAGGTGGATAAATACGGACGTGAATACAGTAAGAACTGGGGTTACCTGAGAGGAAAAGAGTATTCCATAGCTAGGAATCACTACTGGAAACCTTATTTCACTTTGCAACATATTATGGAGGGGGAGCGACTTTCGATGAAAAACTCTATCTATCTGGCACTAGCCAATGGAGGGGGTCGTTCTACTTATGCTGCTTCTGGAGCTAAAAGCATCATCGACCATCAAGATGGGAATGGGCATATTGATTTCGATTCTATCCTTAGGGAAAATGAGGAGAACGGGGCTTCCAAGAATATCATGATAGATTATTTGAGCGGTCACAAGCAAGCTGGAGCTATCTTTTCTGCAGATTATAAACTTACCGATAAGTGGACATTGGCTGGTGGTGTTCAATACCAGTATTATGATACTTACTCCAAGATGGAAATACTGGATCTGCTGGGTGGAAGCTATTGGTACGACTATTCCAGCAAATCGAATTTGGGAGTGGGTGATTATGTAGGTGCCAGATATGGTAGGACTACCCACCATACTTCAGCCTTCCTGCAAGGGAAATACGACTTCGGGCCTTGGGCGCTGCAGTTTGGTGCTTCAGTTTTCAATGGCATGTACCGGAGGCACAACGATGTGACCGGTGAAAAGAGCGACTGGGCCAATGGTTTCGGAGCGAATTTCAAGGCAGGTATTCTCTATGCTATCAATAACCAGCATTCTATTTATCTGAATGGAGGTTACAACTCTAGGCTTCCTTATGCCAATGTGTATTTGGCTTCCAGCAATCTATCCATCACCAATGATGTGATCAATGAAAAGAATATTATGGGAGAGCTGGGTTACCGTGCCAGTTGGAATGGAGGAGGTTTGTCTCTCTCTGGTTACATTGCTTCCTGGAAAGATAAGAACCTGACTGTGAATATCACAAAACGTGCGAATGAGAAGTCGGAGAAATATCTGGTGAAAGGCTTGAATGCCCTGCACATGGGTATAGAACTGGATGTGCATCAGCAGATCAACCAATGGCTTACAGCCAAAGCGTATGGCATGCTGGCATCATGGAAGTGGAAAAACAGTGGAGAAGCCATCATTTACGACTCCTACACTGAAGAAACCTTGAACACCTACACCATAAATTGCGATGGGCTTCATGTGGGTGATGCCCCCCAAACACAGGTGGGAGCTTCCCTGGATATGAAATGGATGAACGGATTCTATGCCCATGTAGGTTGGCAACTGAATGCCAGAATGTATGCAGATTTTGAGCCATCTTCACGCACTACAGAAGCATCGGGCGATTCTTATCTTTTACCCTCATACAGCTTAATTGATGCTACAGTGGGATGGAGAACTTACATTTTTAAAGATATGCAATTGGATTTGTTTGCCAATGGAACCAATCTGCTGGATAAACACTACATAGAACGAGGCATCGATGGAGCCAACCACGATTTAGCTACTTTCCGTGGTTACTGGGGAGCTCCCCGTGCCCTGAGTGCTGGATTTAGAATCAGTTTTTAGCAATATATTTATGTGAATAATGAAATGAAGAAAAGCGGGGAGTCTTATTTTGATTCCCCGCTTTTTCTATCTTTTTTAAGCCTTGTATCAGAGAAGTTTCTTAATCTCTTCTTCTACAATTTTCATATCTTTTGTAGGTTCAAATCTAGCCACTACATCTCCCTCTTTATTAATGAGGAACTTGGTGAAATTCCATTTAATATCTGGAGTCTTTTCCCATCCAGGAACATTCTTGTTGAACATATCCACTAGAATAGGAGTGAGTTTGTTGTCAGCATCAAAGCCTTCAAACCCCTTTTCGCTCTTCAACCAAGTGAACAGTGGAAGCTCATTTTCACCGTTTACATCAGCCTTCTTGAACTGTGGGAAATCCACACCAAAGTTCAAAGAGCAGAATTCAGTAATCTCTTCATCGCTTCCAGGAGCCTGATGGCCAAACTGATTACAAGGGATGTCCAGGATAGTAAAATCCTGATCTTTCAGACGATGATAAATATCTTCCAGTTCCTTGTATTGAGGAGTGAATCCACATGCAGTAGCTGTATTCACTATGAGAAGTACTTTACCTTTATAATCGGCCAAGCTAACTTCGTTTTTCTTTTTGTCTAACAACTTAAAATCGTATACTTTTGCCATAATTTAAAAAATTAAATGATTAATCTGTTTTTAATAAATCTGGATTTTGTTCTAATTCTGCTAAACGAACTTTAAATGCGTGCTCAATTTCAATGGATTTGTTGTTCTTTAAGTCGTAAGTTACCATGACTGTTTGGCACACGCATTTTAATTCTTGGGTTTTCGGGTTGATGACTCTTTGATAAAGGGTGAAACTCTTATTACCAATGTGCTGAACAGCTGTCTGTATAACCACTTCATCTTGATAGAAAATAGGAGCAATGAAATCCGCATTGATGTGTGCCACAACCACTCCAATGTTATGGAACGAATCTTGCCCCAGGGCATCGAAAATGTATTTAGTCTTGCACATATCGAACAATGAAAAATAAACGGAATTGTTCACATGCCCGAACTGGTCTACATCAGAGAAGCGCAGCTGCACAGGCATCTCATGTCGAAATTTAATGTTTTCTACGTCCATTTTATTTACCTTAAAAAAATTATTTTCAAAGGTAATCATTTTTTGAGATTGAAGCTTTTTGAATAATGATTTTTAACAACTGAAATGAAAAAAGGCGAGCCATTTAGCCCGCCTTCCTCTTATTTTTTCTATCCGTTAGTCGATGTTAATGCTACGCTTATTCTGCAATGCCTCTTCTTGAGTTTTCTTAGGCAATTCAATGTGGAGTACACCATCTACTACCTTAGCAGCAATTTTCTCCTTGTTTACATCTTCTGGGAGAGTATATGTCTGCTCATAGCTGGTGTAGTTGAATTCCCTACGCAGATAAACCTGCTTTTCATCTTCCTCCTTATGCTCCTGCTTCTTTTCCGTTTTTACATGGAGATTTCCATCTTCATCCAGACTGATGTTCCAATCCTCCTTTTTCAAGCCTGGAGCAGCAATTTCCATCTCATACTTTACTCTGTTTTCTTTGATGTTCACTGCTGGAGCAGTAGCATTCATTCTTGACATATATCTATCCTCTACGAAATCATTAAACAAGTTTGACATCCAGTTGTCATTGTTTTTACGTACTATCAACATAAGTCGTTCCTCCTATATTTATTTTTTAATTATCAATTTTTAAAATCTGGTAATCATAAAGCAACTGATGTGCCGTTGAAAATATCTGACATTTTTCAGTTGTAAATATGAAAGATTGGCATCAAAACTTAATTTTTTTAAACTTTTCTGTCATGATCTGTCATGCCATTAAAATCCGTTGTGAAGATAAAAAGAAAAGAGGATGCACCTCTTAGAATGCATCCTCTCTTCTAATTTAAAAGATGTGGTTATTAACCTACTTCAATCTTATGTTCTATTTTCTTCTCTTCCTGTTTAGACATCTTTGGCATATCAATCATGAGCACACCATCGTTGACTTTCGCACTGATTTTATCCTTATCTACATTATCAGGTAGGGTATAAGTCTGCTCATAATTGGTGTAGTTGAATTCCCGACGCAAATAATGTTCATGCTTATCTTCATCCTTGTGTTCACACTTGTTTTCAAGCTTAACTTCCAGATTACCATCAGCATTCAGTCCTACTCTGCAGAATTCCTTCTTAAGACCAGGAACTGCTATTTCCATTACATACTTGTTTGCATCTTCCTTCACATTTACTGCAGGTGCAGTGGAGTTCATTCTTGTCATCCAGCTGTCATCGAAGAAATCATCAAAGAAATTTGTCATCCAATTTAAATTGTTGTTTCTACGTGCTAATAACATAATTTTTACCTCCTATTTATATTTTTAGTTCTTTATCTAGTTTTGGAGTTCTCCATCGTTCTTGATTTCGAACTTCGCCTATAAATTTGCAAGTTTTATGCCAAACGGGATTTCTGCCAAAAAATTTACAAAACTTGTCAAAATTTCCACTAATCTTAATTAATTTAAACATTGCTGACAAAAAGACATCCTTTTATTCCTTATTTAATTTGAATAGGCGTTTGTTGTTTTATCTAGAATTTATTATTTTTGCTAGGACAAATAATTTAATCTGTGCTATGAGAAAACAAAAGACATTCATTTTAAAATGGAATCCAGAGATTTCCAGTGTTCGCACTGATCTTTGGCATTTTTGGAAGCAACATCAAAATTTTGTTGAAGCAAATTGGAGTGTTTGGGATCATAAAAAGGCTCAGGTAGGTGACCGCTTTTTCATGGTTAAAGTGGGTAATGGAATTACGGGCATTGTCATGGAAGGCTCCTTTGCTTCTAATCCAGTGCTAGGAGAGGACTGGTCGGGAAAAGGAAGAAAAGTATATTACTGCGACTTGAACATCAACTATATCATGGATCCGGAATCAGATCCTATTATCCCGACAGAGGATTTGGCTGAAGCTATTCCTTGTTTTGATTGGAAAAAAGGACATTCAGGTGAGATGCTGGAGGATGCTGATGCTCTGAAGCTGGATGAGCTATTCAAGAACTACTTGGAAGACAATAAAAACTTTGCTTTTTCCTGCCAAGTGAACTGGGGGATGGCTCTGGATTGGAATTGTGCTGATTATATTCCTGGTTTGCGTGAATGGCTACATACCATATCTAAATTAAGTGATTATACGGAAGATTTTGCATGCAACGAAGAAGTGTATGAAGATGCAGTGATGACCAAGTTCTCTATGTCTCACTCCAATGTCTGCAAGTTCCATTTAAAGACAAAATATGCGGAGATGGATATCTATGCCAAGGGCTTGACCCTGCTTGAAGCTCATGTGCATCGTTATTCCTGGACTCGTTCAGAGTTCAGTCTAGGGCTTTGTGAGCCGGGTATTTTCAGAGTAGATTTGTCGGATATTGTGCTTTATTGTTCAAAGGTGGAATTCCGTAACATTAAACCAGTTCCAACCGCAAGTAACAACTGAACATCATGGTAAACTAAAAATAAGATTAGTAATCTTGGTGCTTGAAGATTACTAATCTTAAAGGGTGAAGATTAGTAATCCTACCGAGTTAAGATTACTAATCTTCTTTTTTATGCATTAGATGGATTATCCGTTATCTATATTTTCCTGAACCAACTTCTTCAGTTTGGCTGGGGAGTTTGTCAATGATTCCCTTAGCTCCACGTCATTGAAATTTTTCAGATACCTGATGGTGTAATCGATGATATCATCGGTAAATATACCACAATCCTTATAAATGGCACGGTCTTTCTCCAGTTCTAAGGCTGCTGCCATACAACTGTCTGGAAGTTGCTCCAATGCGTTTTTAACGGCCTCATTCTTTGGGTCATTAATATCTACTCCCAAATCTATATAAGTACGATTAGCTACTTCCAAGGCATTCTCCATCTTAAAACCATGAAGGGCAGCACAACAAAGAGCGGACATCAGCAGATAGGTATTGGCAAACCCATCGGATGCACGCCATTCAAAAGTCTGTTTATTGCTATAATCATTGGTGATGGATTGTTCCAATGGATTAACCCGTTTTGCCATATCCATTTTCTGCAGCCATCCTAAAGGAACTCTGATTAAGGCACTCCGATTAGAAAACGACCAGCAGAGACTAGTGGGGGCTTCCTGATGTGGAACAAGCCTCATGAAACTTAGCGGATGAGGATTACCAAATGCTGGGAGAGAGGTTCCAGCATCAATATAACCAGCTATAGCTTTTAAACATTCTTCCGTCAGTTTACCGTCATGAGTCATCATGGATTTTCCGTTGCGCGTAAATCTGCAATGCACATGCATACCTGATCCCGCTTCACCAACAGTGATTTTAGGGGCAAAGGTTACTTCCACACCATATTTATAAGCCAGCTGTCGTAACACCCACTTAGCTATTACCAGTTGATCTGCTGCATCTTCTATGTTGGTAGGGAGGAACTCTATTTCATTTTGTTCATAGACATACCCATCCTCATTGAAATTTCCCACTTCTGAATGCCCATATTTGATTAGGCCTCCACATTGAGCTATAGTTTGCATAGCTTCCATGCGGAAATCCGTGAATTTGTTGAATGGAGAACTTTCGTGATAACCTTTTTGAGCAGGAACGGTATATAAGCCATCATCCTTGGCAATGACATAATATTCCAGTTCACCCATAGTTTCCATTTCCAATCCCGTTTCTTTTAGCAAAGCATGATGTGCTTTATGTAAGATAAACTCAGGAGAACTCTCAAATGGATTTCCTTCCCTGTCCATAAACGTACACAAGAGGTCGATGCTGGGATATGCAGTGAGTGGATTGACAAATGCTGTGTGGTATTTAGGAATGACATAAAGGTCTGACTTTCCTGCTTTGATGAAAGGGAATAAGCTAGAACCATCTACACGTTCACCGGCTTCCATAATGGTTCTAAGATGAGCCTCATTGTGAATGACAAAGTTCAGTGTCTTAAGTTTTCCATCCCATCCGCAATAATGAAAGTTGATGAACTTGATTTCATTCTCACGGCAATAATAGATGATATCTTCTCTGGTAAATTCAGACGGTTCTTTGGCCAGGAACTTAACCAGCAGATTCGGGTTCATTGATATTTTCGCGTTCATAGTATTTTTATAGTATGTTTCAATAATGAGCAAATATACGAAAAAAATACACTACGAAAAAAATATCCTTTTCACATTTAAGGTAAAAAGGACAAAATACAAGAAGTAATGAAAACTTAGGGCTTAAAAAGCATGCCCATACACTGACAAGCTTTCATTTCATTCTCTAATAATTCAGGGTAGTGAGGGCATGTTTCACAACCTTTCCAAAACTTAGGATCGGTGGTGAGTTCTGTATATTTCACTTCTTTGAACCCTAAAGCCAAGTTCATCTTCTTCACCGCAGGGCTTTTCGTTATGCTGAAGATACAAGCGCTGGGGAATTTGGTACGGCAGATTTCAAAAATCAGTTTTTTAATCTTTTTAGCCAATCCCATTCTGCGATATTCCGGTTTCACTATCAAACCAGAATTGGCTATAAAGTTGTCCCTTTGCCAACTTTCAATATAACAGAATCCTGCAAATTCATTTTCGCATAAGGCAATGACAGCTTTACCTTCCCGCATTTTAACTGCCAAGTATTCTGGATCTCGCATAACAATGCTATTTCCTTTTACTTTGCTGGCTTCATAAATAGCCGAAAAAATATCAGGAATGTATTTGATATGTGATGCATCGGCAATTTGAACTGTATAGGAATGCTCGTCTGTCATATAAGTATTGTTTTTAATTCGGAAAAGAAAAGAGTCTTACGATGAAGACTCTTTATCTGATTATTTATTTGCAGTAAGTTCTATTACATCATTTAAATATGCATCATCGGTGATGTTCTTCAACACTAATGCAGCTTGATTAATCACCTCCAGACTCTTTTCCCATTTTTCCAAAACTTCTGGAATAGGAGGGTTACCACAGGTTTTCAAATCTAAAACTTGTTTAGTGATATCATAAAGTTCTGAACTTGGGAGGTTAATCTCAGCTGTTGCTGTTTCTATGGTTTCATCTATAGATTCACTAGCCTTGATTGCTAGCATCTTTCTTGTATTGTCAGGTGTAGTGTTGATAATGAATCCGATATACTCTTTAAGCAGATTCATCAAAACGATGTATTCCTTGTAAGTAATTTGATAAATTTCCATGTTAATCCTAAAATTAAATCTTTTATTTACTCTTTTTACTTTTAGCTTATATAAAGCTCTATACCTTAAAAACGCGGTGCAAAATTAATTCTTATTTATGAGATGAACAAAAAATACTCAAATAATCGTTCTATATGAAGGTTTTACTTGATTTTAATCTATTAAAATAGAAGAACTACCTGTATACAGCTGATAGTATTTCCCTTTCAAGGATAAGAGTTGCTCATGATTCCCTTGCTCAATGATATGCCCATGTTCCAACACATTGATAACATCGGCATTTCTTACCGTAGACAGTCGATGGGCTATGATGAATGTAGTTCGGCCTTTCATTAAGATATCCATTCCTTTCTGAACCAGTTGCTCTGAATGAGTATCTATGCTACTGGTAGCTTCATCCATAATCAGTACAGGAGGGTTTGCGACTGCAGCTCTGGTAATAGCCAATAATTGCCTCTCTCCTTGACTAAGATTTTTTCCCCCGTTGACGAGTAAAGTTTGGTAACCATTAGGGAGACGTCGAATGAAGTCGTCTGAGCCAATTAATTTGGCAGCTTCTATACATTCTTCATCGGTGGCATTCAATCTTCCGTATCGGATATTTTCCATGACTGTGGTGGAGAATAAGTTGGTGTCTTGAAGCACCATACCAAGACATTTCCTCAAATCACTTTTATTGATATCCTGGATAGAGATTCCGTCAAAAAGAATGGAACCACTGTTGATTTCATAAAAGCGAGTAATCAGATTGATGATGGAAGTCTTACCTGCACCTGTTCCACCTACAAAGGCAATCTTCTCGTTATCTTTTACATTCAAGTTGATATCGAAAAGTACCTGCTTTTCTGGGGTGTAACCAAAATCCACATGACTAAGTTGGAACGTACCTTTCACATTTTCAGCCTCAAATTCTATTGTGCCATCATTCACTTCAGGCTCTTCATCCATCATATTGAACATACGTTCTGCACCTACAGATGCATTGATTACTGTATTCATTTGCTGACTTAGCATAGAAATAGGGTGCATGAAATTCCTGTTTAGGGTCAAGAAACTGACCAACGTACCCAGGCTGAGGTTTACAAATCCTGTGAGTGAAAGGGTGGCACCTACTACGGCAATCAGCACGTATCCCAGATTACCTAGGTTTCCGTTCACTGGCATGATTATATTGGCTATCTTATTCGCCTTGTACACAGCTACACGCAGCCCTTCATTAATGACAGCAAACTTGGCTTTTGCCTCTTCTTCATGACAGAACACCTGAACCACCTTTTGTCCAGTCATCATTTCCTCAATAAAACCATTTACCTCAGCCAATTTCTCTTGTTGTTCCATGAAGTAGGTGCGTGATCTCATAGCCAAAGCTACCGTAGTTCTCATCATGATGAATGCCAGGATTAAGGAGACAATGGTCAATGGGATGCTCAGTACTATCATGCTTACCACAGTGAAAGTGATGGTTATCAGAGAATTGAAAATCGTAGGCAATGACCGGCTGATCATCTCTCTGAAACTGTCTACATCATTCGTATATACAGACATGAGTTCTCCATGAGAATGCTGGTCAAAATAGCTGATAGGCAATTTCTCCATGGAGGTAAACAAATCCTTCCGTAGCTTCAATAAGGTGCCATTACTTACGAAAATCATAATCAGATTATGAGTGTAATTGCACACGACACCGATGAATAGAATTAAAGCCAACTTGAACAGAGTCTGAGCCAGGGAAGCATATTCAGGGTTGTCTACCTGAGTCAATGGAATGACATAATCATCAATTAAGGATTTGATGAATAGGGTAGAAATAATCGATGTGATTGAGCTAATGATGATACAAATAGCCACTACACCCCATGAAATCTTATAATTCTTGAGCACAAACTTGGTTAAACGAAGCAGTACTTCTTTCTTAGTTTTCTTCATTTAGCCCTCCTTTCTGTTCTGGATTATCAAAATCACCGCCACTCTCGTGCTGTATGGAATAGAATTCCCGGTAAATCTCGTTGTTCTCCAACAGTTCCTCATGGGTACCTACACCATTGATTTTTCCGGATTGGACAACAATAATTCTGTCGCATTGCATGACCGTATTGATACGTTGGGAAATAATAACCTGAGTCATCGATGGAAGTTTCGTTCTCAGATTTTCCCTGATATGTGCATCTGTAGCTGTGTCACAGGCACTGGTAGCATCGTCTAGAATAAGAATCTTAGGATGTTTTAATAAGGCTCTGGCTAAACACAGCCTCTGACGTTGGCCTCCACTGACATTCGTTCCTCCTTGAGAAATCAAGGTGTTATATTCTTCTGGCATTTGACTTACAAATTCATCAGCACAAGCCAGCATACATGCTTCCTTACATTCTTGTAAAGTGGCATTTTTATTGCCCCATCGCAAATTTTCCAATATCGTTCCTGTGAATAGCAGGTTCTGCTGCAAGACCACAGCCACTGAATCTCTTAAAGATTTTAAGTCGTATTTCCTCACATCATTTCCTGCCACTTCTATTTTTCCCTTTGTGACGTCGTATAGTCTGCTGATAAGTAAAACCAAAGAGGATTTTCCACTTGCGGTAGCACCGATTATTCCTATACGTTCACCTGAATTAATGTTGAGATTAATATCAGAAATCACATAATCGCCACTGCCAGTCCCGTAGGAGAAACTCACATTGTCGAATTTAATGCTTCCATCAGTTACCTCTTTTATACTGTTCTCTGGCGATACTATATCCGCTTTTTCATTAATGACTGAGACTACACGTTTAGCGCTAGCCGCACTCATGGTGAGCATGACAAATATCATAGATACCATCATCAATGACATCAATATCATCATGATATAGGTAAACAGAGATGTCAGTTCACCAGTAGTTAAAGTGCCTTCTACTACATAATGAGAACCAAACCATGCGATGGCTATAATACATCCATAAGTCACTAAATTCATCATCGGACTCATAAATGCCATCAAGCTCTCAGCCTTCACACTGATTTTATAGAGATCTTCTGCTGATTTGTTGAATTTCTGGCTTTCGTAATCTTCGCGCACAAAGGCTTTGACTACCCGCATGGCTGCTATATTCTCTTGTGTACTGGCATTTAGCGCGTCGTATTTTTTGAAAGTTTCTATAAATAAAGGGGTAACTTTACTGATGACTAGCACAAGGAAAGTTGCCAGTATAATTAAAGCAACTATAAAGATGAAGCTAGTTTTTACATTGATAAACAGACACATGAATATAGCTAAAATCAAGCTGAATGGTGCTCTGACGGTTATTCTTAAAACCATTTGGAAAGCATTCTGCAGCATGGTAATGTCTGTGGTCATTCGTGTTATCAGGCCAGATGTGGAATACTTGTCTATATTAGTGAAAGAAAAAGTCTGGATGTTGTCGTACATGGCTTTTCGCAGGTTGTAAGCAAAGCCTGAAGCAGCTTTAGCCGACTTCCTTCCAGCTTCTACACCAAGGAATAAGCTCAAGAAAGCCATTCCTATCATGACAGCTCCAAAAAAGTAAATCTTCTGCATATCACCAGCTAAAATGCCCTGGTCGATAAGCATGGCAGTTACATAGGGAATTAAGACATCTATGACAACTTCTCCTAAAGTGAAGAGGGGAGTAAGTATGGTAGGTGTTTTATATTTCCCTATATGACGGATTAAAGTAGACAGTGTGTTCGTGGATTTCATGCAGCAAAGATACAATGTTTTCCATAAATAAAGGGCAGTCTGATGAAAAAGACTGCCCTCTGACAATATATTTTTAAAATAGTTTTTACTTGAAAAGCCGCTGTGCGAAAGTGGTTAGATATATTCTCCAATTCCTCCAGATATGGCCTCCATCGGTTTCTACATATTCGTAAGGATAACCCTTCTCATCCAAGTATTTACGGTAATCTGCATTGTTCTTGTATAAGAAATCGGTATTTCCTATTGCTATCCAATAAAGTGCTGGCTTCTTGGCAAAAAGTGTTTTCAGTTGTTCTTCAGTCTTAGGATCTACTGATTTGTTGTCCATGGTAAGTTCAGCACCTTCTTGATTCATAGCTATTGCAGCAGAGAAAAGACCGATGTAATTGAACATGTCAGGGAAATCACGTGAAATCATATAGCTATGTCCACCACCCATGGAAAGACCGCAAATAGCCCGATTCTTCTTTCCAGTCAAGGTGCGGTAATGTTTTTCAATGTATTTCACTACATCAGGGAAGTGAGCTTGCATAGTAGAAATAGGTTTCTTACCTGTAGTATGACCCATGAATGAAGGTTTATACATGCCAGCAGACCACTCACCAGGAGCAGCTTCACAATTGGCATTACCATTCGTCATGACTACAATCATTTTCTTACATTTTCCACTGGCAATCAAGTTGTCCATAATTTGAGCAGCACGGCCTAGTGTTGGCCAAGCATCTTCATCACCACCTGCACCATGGAGCAGATACAGAACAGGGAGTTTTTCTTTCCCATCCTCATATCCAGCAGGAGTATAGACTGTCATACGACGGTTCATCTGGAGGGTAGGGCTGTAATACCATACCTTAGCTACATTACCATGAGGTACATCGTTTACACTGTATAAATCACCTTTATCACCAGCAGTTTTCTTAATGATAAACATGTTGGTATAAGAGGCAATATCACGGTTCATGTAGACATTGTTTGGATCTAACTCTTCACGACCATCCACAATGAATTTATAAGAATAAAGTTCAGGTTCTAGTACATTCGTGGTGTAAGTCCAAATGCCATTCTCTTCTTTCAAATCAGCCACTCCTGCAGATTCAACCTCTCCAAAAGGAGACTTGGTTTTCACCATAGGAAGGAAATCACCGGTAACCTGCACTTTAACCGCCTTGGGTGCTACAAATCTGAATGTAACGCTGTTGTCAGCATTTATTTCTGGTGAAATAATGTCAGAGCCACTGAACAGGGCTTGCTGTGCAAATGCTGGAATAAATAAAGAAAGAAATGTGAAAAGTAAAAAAGTTTTTTTCATGATAATAAAAGTTTATAAGTTTTCGGAGTGCAAAAATATAATATTATTCAATAATATCATTCATTAATAGGGAATTTTGATTATTTAGAATAACTTTTGGAATGAAATAGAAGTCATTATTTCAAATAAAGCATTACTTTTGTGCAATTAAAATGTAAGACCTTAATACTATGAAAAAAATTACTTTTTGCATATTGGCTTTATTGGCCATATGTTCATGTTCTAATCAACCCCAAATACCTGAGGTTTCTTTGGAGGAATTGAAAGACGGTTTTCAGAATCCACCACAAGAAGCTCGTGTTCAAGTATGGTGGCATTGGATGAACGGTAATATAACGAAGGATGGAATCAAGAAAGATTTAACCTGGATGAAGCGTATTGGCTTAGGTGGATTCCATCATTTTGATGCTGGAGTTTCTACTCCTCAGATAGTGGAAAACCGTTTAGTCTACATGGATGAAGGGTGGAAAGATGCCTTTGCATATGCCACTTCGTTAGCCGATTCCCTTGGACTGGAAATGACGGTAGCAAGTGCTCCGGGTTGGAGTGCTACTGGTGGGCCTTGGGTAGAGCCGAAAGATGGAATGAAGAAACTGGTATGGAAGACAGTCAATGTAGAGGGAGGAAAGAATCTTTCTCTGTCTTTGCCAGAACCTTATAAAACTACAGGTCTTTATCAAAATTTGCCACTGGCAGAAAATTATATTGAAGCAGAAGGACAAACTCCTACCGAGTATTATGAAGATATAGCTGTTCTAGCCTTGAAAATCACGGATGAAGACTTGACCATGGAAGAAATGGGAGCTAAACTTACTTCTTCATCTGGTAAATTTACGGTAGAACAACTTTCAGATGGAGATTTAACGAACTCTTCTATGTTGATGGCCCATCCAAGTGGCTTTGGCTGGATTCAATATGAATTTCCTGCTGAACAGTTAATCCGAAGTGTTGTGGTCTATTCTAAAGGAACTGGCATGACTTTGCAAAGCAGCAACGATGGTAAAACCTTCACAGATATTTGTCCTGTGGTTAGTAGTGCAGTGGGACAAGTCACACTCAATATCCCAGAGACAAAGGCTAAGTATTTCCGTCTGAAAATAGAGAATCCGAAAGAAACACCTGGTTTATATGGCATTTTACCACCTACACCTCCTGCTCCTGGAACGGATGTAGCAGAATTTGTATTGTCTGGTGTGACTCTCATTAATCATGCAGAAGATAAGGCTGGATACACCATTGCCAAGAATATGAGCGAGTGCCCTACCGTCTCAAAGAATGAGGCTTTTGCCCATTTGATGGATGTCATCGATTTAACTCCTAATGTAACGGATGGTAAGTTGACATGGAATGCACCAGAAGGAAGATGGCGTATTTATCGTTTTGGCTTTTCACTCACTGGTAAGAGGAATCATCCTGCGCCACCCGAAGCCACCGGATTGGAAGTAGATAAGATGGACCCGGTAGCCTTCTCTAACTATATGCATCATTATTTAGATATGTATAAGGAGGCTTCTAATGGCATGATAGGAGATAAGGGTATCCGATACATCCTTACGGATAGTTATGAAGCAGAGCAAGAGACATGGACTCCTGCTATGTTTGATGCGTTTAAAAAACTTCGTGGATATGATTTGAAACCTTGGCTTCCAGTGATTGCTGGGGTTGTAATCGACAGTGCAGAACGGAGTGAGCGATTCCTTCGGGATTGGCGTCAGACGATAGGTGATTTGGTAGTCTCTACGTATAATTTGGTTTCTCAGATTGCCATTCAAGATTATGGTATGAAGGGACGATATACAGAAAGTCATGAGAACGACCGTGTGCTGATGAGCGATGGTATGGATATGAAGCGCACTGCTGAAGTTCCAATGAGTGCCATGTGGGTCAATGCACCTTGGCTTCCATTCACCAGTTTCGATTTGCACGATTTCAATCGTACCTTATATGAAATGGACGATCATGAATCTGCTTCTGTAGCTCATATCTTTGGGCAGAACATTGCCGCAGCAGAGTCTATGACTGCTGTGGGGCTTGCTGGTATGGCCTATGGATTTTACCCTGGCAATCTGAAGCTTGTAGCCGACTTGGAAATGGCTAATGGTATCAATAGAATTGTGGTTCATGAAAGTGCTCACCAACCTGTAGACGACAAAATTCCAGGTTTAAGTCTCATGAGTACTGGTCAGTGGTTCAACAGACATGAAACCTGGGCAGAACTGGCTTATGCGTGGGTAGATTACCTTTCTAGAAGTTGTTACATGCTTCAGCAAGGAAAGAATGTGGCTGATGTCCTGGTTTATTATGGAGAAGACAACAATGTCACCTCTTTATATAATGGCGTTAGACCAGACGTGGCAGAAGGCTATCAGTATGATTTCTGCAGTCCAAATACCTTTATGGATGCCATCTCTTATAAAGATGGGGAATACATTTCTGGCCCTAGTGGAACGAGATATAAACTACTTTGGCTTGACAAAAATGTGGAGTACATGTCAGTGAAATACTTGCGTAAATTGGCTAATCTGGCTAAAGCTGGAGCTCTGATTGCTGGCAAACGTCCACAGCATCCTGCATCTTTAGAGGACAGTCAGGAAGAATTTAATAAACTTGTAAAAGAAATCTGGGAAAGCGGATTGAAGAATGTTACTTCCGATATTTCTATGGAAGAGGTGATGAAAGCAAATGGTATAGAACCAGATTTCAAAGCCGATGTAGAGGGAGTAAAATTCCTTCATCGAGATTTGGGTTTGAAACAGATTTATTGGGTTAATAAACCTAGTGATGATGTACGTAACGTAACTGTTACGTTACGTACCACTGGATTGAAACCGCAAATTTGGCATCCTGAAACTGGATTGATGGAAGATGCTACTTATACCATCAATAAAACCACTACTACCGTTCAGGTTCCTATGGTGGAGAACGATGCAGTATTTGTAGTCTTTATTGGTAAGACTAAGGAAGAATCTTTTACTGCAGTCAATGAAGAGAAACAGGATTTCCTTGTGCTAGATTCTCCTTGGACAGTTAAATTCCAGGAAAATAGAGGAGCACCAGATAGCATTGTCGTTGATGAACTTTCAGATTTGACTCTAAACAGTAATCCTGGAATCAAATATTTCTCTGGAATAGCAACTTATACCACAAGTTTCGAGGTTGCTGAGTTGACCGGTTCTAAGCAATATATCGATTTAGGTCAAGTGGGTGCACTTGCTGAAGTCTGGATAAATGGTAAGAATTTAGGAGTGGCATGGAAAACACCATATATCCTTGAAATCTCAGATGCCCTGAATAAAGGTGAAAATACGTTGGAAGTCAGAGTAGCTACGCTATGGAAAAACAGATTGATAGGGGATAAGCAGCCAGGAGCTAAGCCTATTACTTATACAGATATGCCTTATTTCTCAGGAAATGAAGAGTTAGCTCCTGCAGGATTAATAGGTCCAGTTAAGATTCTCTCGAATTAAATATTAAACACATACTTTTTTATGAACAAAAATGATATTTATTTAGCGTCAAAACCTCGTTATGAAATCTTGGATGGATTGCGAGGTGTGGCTTCTATGCTTGTTGTAGCATTCCACTTGTTTGAAACCTATTCGGCAGGTAACCCCGTTAATCAAATTTTAAATCATGGTTACCTAGCTGTAGATTTCTTCTTTGTGCTTTCAGGATTTGTGGTTGGTTATGCTTATGATGACCGTTGGGATCGTATGTCTACCTGGAATTTCATCAAACGTCGTTTAGTTCGTTTGCATCCTATGGTGATATTTGGTGCATTCTTTGGTTTGTTGCTATTCTATTTTGGTGATAGCCCAATGTTTTCTTTGATTGGTGAAACACCATGGTATAAGCCTTTGATTCTTTTCCTTATTGCTTGTACAATGATTCCTGTCAATGCATCTATGGATATACGTGGATGGTCTGAAACTTATCCTTTGAATGGCCCCGCATGGACGCTGATGCTTGAATATATTGCCAATCTTTTGTATGCTTTGGTTATTCGTCACTTACCCAAAATAGCTCTAGCTATCTTAGTTGGCATCTTTGCTTGCTTTACTATTATGCTTTGCATGAATATAGACCCACTAGGAATTACTGGCCCTCATCAGTATGCAGCTTATACGGTAATTGGTGGTTGGGGTATTGATGCATGCCAACTGTGGATCGGTTTCATCCGTTTGCTTTACCCGTTCTTCTGTGGTCTTTTGATTTCCCGCATGGGTAAATTCATTAAGGTTAAAGCTGGATATTGGGTATGTGCAGTAATTATTGCCATCTGCTTGTGTATGCCACGAGTAGGAGGTGCTAATCCTGAAAATTTCTGGATGAATGGTGTGTATGAAGCTATCTGCATACTTTTGGTTTTCCCTCTAGTAGTTACTATAGGAGCAGGAAGTCAAGTTACAGGTAAGAAATCCTTTGCTTTTTGTAAATGGATGGGAGAAATTTCATTCCCATTATATATTACCCATTATCCATTAATCTATCTACAGATGTCTTGGGTTGCAGCACATGAAAGTAAACCTCTGGGTATGCATATCTTTGTTTCAGTCTGCATATTCATTCTGGCTATTCTTGTAGCATGGGGTTCATATAAACTTTATGATGTTCCAGTGCGTGAATGGTTGAAGAGCAAATTGTTCGTTTTAGCAAAAAAAGAGAGCAAGTAAAACTGGAGATAATGCTCAATTTGATAACTAAAATTGCAAATTTGACGAAAAACCTTTAAAATTAACGATTAAATTTTCACATTTCTTGTAATGAGATGGAATGAATCTTATCTTTGCAATGTGTTTTTGATAGTTAATAGTTTAAGGTTTAAAAAATAGTTTTTAGGACATTCTCGGGCCACATTTCTATGGGAATAGCAGTGTGGCCCGAGTTTTTTATACAATCAATAATCAGAATTACTTTTAATATCCAAACCTAAGTCAGCAAGAGTCTTCTTGGCTTTCGCCTCAATGTCTGGGGTAATAGAGTCTGAAATGGTGTTTACCACCCATATCAGGGCTGTAAAATCATCGGTATACCCAAATCCTGCTGCGAAATCGGGAATTAAATCAGCAGGAAGAATAAAATACCCTAGAACACCATAAATTTTCATTTTGGTTCTTACCGGTATAGACTTGGATTGCAAGACATAAAAAAGTAAAAGAACAGGGTAGATTACTTTGCTCCCAGCTTTCTTGGCATAAGCGGTAATCTTATCCTTTAAATCTTCTTCAGAATAGTATTTTTCATATTTTACTAATTCTGTATCTTTTCTCTCGTCTTCCATCACAACCTTATTTTATTAAGTCTAGCCAATAGCCGAAACGAACGGTAAAGGTTTCTGTATCCTTCTTACTGTTCAAGCTAAGTTCCATACCTTCCTCATCTAAATAGGTTACTGGAGAATAGATGAAATCGGCAGTTTTGGAGTTGTCTTCCGAGTGAAAACTGAAAATCTGTGTTTCACCGGATTCTTGAATGTCGCACCTACCTAACATGACGATATCGGGTTCAGATTGAACCAAGGGTGCACCTTTTTTATAGAAGGATAATCTGTATTGATCTTCCTCATCGTAGTTCGGACGACAATCCAGTCTGATAACTTGATAGGGGCCTTCTTCCGGAATAAGACAATCATAGACAGTCCAATCTTCACCCTTCAGGGATTCCGGTAGGGTAGACCATTCTTTTTGAATCTGGGAGTAAAGCAACTGGTTTTCTTTAGCAGAAATGTAGTTCCAGCCCACTATTCCTCCGTCGAACCAAAAGTACTTACCATCATCAAAGGTGAAGCCTTGCCATCCACCTTCTGACCAATCACTTAATTTTGTATTCTTCAGAATGTTTATCAAGCTGTCATCAACAAGGGTGTCAAAATAGTTCATTAAAGAAGCACTGTCCTTTATATTATGAAGAGGGTATGGCCTCTGAATAGGGTAACTCATGAGGGACGCAAACCGTTCTTTATCCTTATAGACGATGGTCATCATTACGTCTTTCAACTGTTCAGATAAGGCAGGGTCACCCGCTACAGAGTCTCCTTCCCAATAATCTACAGCTTCATCTGGAAGATTACTCGTGTTATTCCCTCCAGCACATTGTGTGAGGATAAAGCCTCCCAGCACCAGAAGTATGATAAAAGGAATCAGTGCTTTCTTCATGATTTATTTTGCTGTATGTCTCATAATACGAACAGGCTTCTCAGCAGAATCAGCTGCACGAGTGGTTCCGTCTGGACCTACAGCACGAGTTCTCCATCCATAATCATAGCGACCCCAGTGTGGGGATGAAGTATGAACCAAATCGAATGCCTCATAATCTCTATCGTAGTAAATTCTACCATAGAAATGATTATTGTTCAGTCTATAATCATGAATAGATATTTCAGTATAATATGGTTCATCCACAAAGTGAATATAGATAACACCATTTCTTACTTGCCAATTTATATGACTATAATAATAGGAATATGGAGAATAGTCATCGTAATAGTCAATCCAGTAACCATATCCAGAGGTGTTACTTAATGGGTCGGTCAAGAATTCCAGCTCTGTATAACTAGCCCAGTATTCCACACCATCATAGTAATACCCCATAAACATGTCGCCTTCCCATGTTCCTTCCAGGGTATAAGCAGTCATTTCATCATCACAAGATGAAAGAGAGATGGTTCCAAGTCCCATCACTAAAACAATCAAGATAGAAATTAGTTTTTTCATTTTTTCCTTTAATTAGTTAAACAATTCTAGTTCTCTTACGATGCAAAAATAATAAAATTCATAATACTCTCGATAAGAAACCAACAAAATAAACAATTTTGATTACTTTTATCCAAATAGAACTCATTTTATTCCGTCTTTTTCTTTACTTTTGCAAAAAATCAAATATAACTAAAATTTATCATGATGAAAAAGATTCTTGTTTCACTTTTTCTGCTCTTGACAGTAACTCTTGTCAATGCACAAGATAAAAAGCAGTATTACAACGAAGACTTGAATGGCATGGAGCAAATAGACCAGGCTATAGCTCAAGCTAAAAGTGAGGGTAAAAATGTATTATGCCAGGTGGGAGGCAACTGGTGCCCTTGGTGTATTCGTTTTGCTGACTACATTGGTGCAGATGAGGAAATTAAAAAAATAGTAGATGACAATTTCGTCTATATTCATGTGAATTATTCCAAAAAGAACCGGAATCATGAAGCCATGAAGAGATTGGGAAATTGTACACGTTTCGGATTTCCAGTCTTAGTAGTCTTGAACGATGAGGGTAATGTGGTTCATATTCAAGACTCCGGATTACTAGAAGAAGGAGAAGGATACAGTAAAAAGAAAGTTCAAAGTTTCTTTACGCACTGGACTCCGAAAGCTATACGAGGAGAAAAATAAAAGAAAAGGGCCCAGATTGAATCTGTGCCCTTTTTCATTTCTTATTTTCTTTTTGTCAGATACTTGATTCTGAGTAATCGGATTTCTTCAGGATTATAGGCATCTTTAAATTCATGGAGTGCCTTCTGAAGATTTCCACCGTTTTCATCGAAGAATCCTACCACTTCTTCAATATTGTCTTCTGTGAACACTTCTTCCAGGAAGTAATCTATGTTGATGTGAGTTCCTGCTTGAACAATGGATTCCAATTCATCCAGAACCACATCGAAATCTATTCCTTGAGATTCTGCAAAATCGTCCAAAGCCTTTTGATTGTCGATAGCATGAATCAACTTAATCTTCATGGAAGATTTCTTGTTCAATTGGTTTGCTGGCTTTTTGATAGGGGCATCTTTCTCTATTTCCTCCATCAGCTCGTCAATGGAATCATCTATCGTTGCATCTTCCACATCTTCGTCGTCGTCATAATTCACAACGAACGACTTTGGTCTCTTCTGGAATTTCTTTCCACTGGCTGTAAAGGTGTAAGTCTGATTATCTGAATCATATTCTATAAGACCTTTTTTTACAGCCTCTTTGATTACCACTTCGATGTAGGCATCTTCTTCCCCTTGAACAATGCCATAAGTTTCTAAATCTGTTTTTCCTGATTCTTCTATGTCTTCATTGTCATGACCACAAATGAAGTCCATGAAGTATTCTTTCTGCACTGGAACTTCTAATTCCATCAGTGCTTCAATAATCTTACTTAAAATATCTTTTGCCTCCAAAATAATACTAATTTAGGTTGTCTATCGGGGCGCAAAGATAAAAACAATCTGAGAAAAACAATATCTATTCAAAGTTTTTTTTCATTTTCAAATGTTAAAAGGAGAAAAAGAACCATTTTTAGCTGCTTTCCTTACCAAAAGGATAACCCGTAAGCAGGTCAATGATGTCTTGTGACTTATCTGTGAGGGTAAGCATAAGGTTCTTGTACCTGCCTGCTTCCAGCAAATTCTCAAGCAAATTATAAACCGGCATTACCTTCGTCCAGTATTCTGTTCCTAGGAATATCATCGGACTGGCATAACCGAAACTCAAGTAATGGTTCTGAACAGCATCTTGGAAAATCTCCTGCATGGTACCTGCACTTCCTGGAGTGTAGATGACACCTCCTTTGGCTATGGTTAAGATGCCATCTTCACGAATGGCATTCTCAAAGTATTTAGCGATGTGGGTAGCAAATGGGGTAGAAGGTTCATGTCCGTAAAGCCAGGTAGGAATGCCTAAACTATAATAATTCTTCTGAGGATAATCTCTTACTACTACTAATGCGGTATGGAGCCATCCTTCATCATGGAAACTTGGTGCAGAAGAGACTACAGCTATCGCTTCATCTACTTCCTCCTGCGTTCTGCCAGCCATCCAGGCACCCAGGTGAGTAGCTTCCATGGCACCAGGACCTCCACCACTAACCATGAGAAATCCTTTTTCCGTGAGCTCTTTGCTGATGTGTACTATCTGACGGAAAATAGGGTCGGTACGCAGAAGACCATGCCCTCCCATGATACCTACCACCATCTGTGGATCATATTTTTCCAGAAAATCTTGCATGGCATCGGTCATGGCATGATCATGGAGGGAACGAGCCAGAGTCTCCTTGATATCCAGAGCATGTTTTCCCGTACGAAGATAATGTTCGTAGACTTTCGCATCAAAATAGCTGTCGTAGGTGGTCGGGTCTTCTATATTATACCCTTTATATAAATCGTATGCATTATATAATTGGCTCCGGTAGACATTGTACGGCACTTTCATTTTAGGAAAGATAAGACTGGTGGAGTCTATTTTTCTTCGTACTGAATCGGGGAGGGTACAGCCTAAAAAGATACAATCCTCAAAAGTGCATTCTTTTAATCGAGAACTAGCTTGAGTAAAATCGATGTTTTGAAAGGCCATGTGACGTAAATCTCGGTCTTTCTCCATTAATACATCCAGCTGTTGAATGGTGTGTATTTCTTTATAAGCCATACTTAAGAAGTTTTAAAATATCATGACAAAGATAACAAAAATAAAGAGGATTTCCTAACTTTGTAGCATTAAATGCGAAAGAAAAAGATGAAACGTGGATTAGTACTAGAGGGTGGTGGTATGCGCTGTATGTATACAGTGGGTATCCTGGATGTTTTCATGGAGAATAAGATAGATTTCGATGGAATCATCGGTGTCTCTGCTGGTGCTGCTTTTGGCTGTAATTATAAGTCGAAGCAAATAGGTAGGGCACTAAGATACAATAAGAGATTTGCGAAGGACCCCAGATACAGTGGGTTCCGCTCTTGGATTACCACAGGTGACCTGATCAACAAGCAGATGGCTTACCATGATGTACCTATCAAGTATGACCCATTTGACATGGACACTTTCCTGAAAAATCCCATGAGGTTTGAACTGGTTTGTACGAATGTGGAAAATGGTGCTCCCGTTTATCATACCCTTGAAAATGGAGACATTCATGAGTTCCTGGAATGGATTCGTGCTTCTGCCTCCATGCCTTTAGTTTCTAATGCCGTGAAAATAGGGGATTACAAGTTGCTTGATGGAGGTATTTCCGATTCCATTCCTCTAAAGCATTTCCAGCAGGAAGGGTTCGAAAAGAACATCGTGATTCTTTCCCAACCCGCAGGTTTCCGTAAGAAGCAGACGAAACTGACACCCATCTTCAAACTTTTCTGCAAATATCCAGCCATTGCTGATGCCATGGCACACCGTCATTTAATGTATAATGATCAGTTAGATTACATAGAAGCTGAAGAAAAGAAGGGGAATACGTTCTTAATTTATCCGGAAACGGCATTGAATATCGGTCGTGCAGAAATGAACACCGAAAAGATGGATAAGGTTTATCAGATGGGACGGAAAAAGGGTGAGAAAATTTTAAATGAAGTAATTGACTTTCTGAAAGATTAAGCGATGGTGGAATCCGATGAATTCATGAAAATACGTACGCAGGAGAAGGGGTACTGTCATATTCAGGACGGCCCAGGTTCTGAACTGCAAGTGAGGGCAAAACATCTTTGCTGTAAATACAATAAAACCTCTCCTGATGAAGAGAAGAAACGGTATGAAATCTTGCATGAACTGCTAGGAACTTGCCCTAAAGCTTTTGTTATACAACCAAGTTTCCAGTGTGATTATGGGTTCAACATCCATATTCACGGCTTTTCTTTTATTAATTACAACTGTTGCCTGCTGGATACTTCACCCATTCACATCGGTCACATGACGTTCATCGCCCCAGGATGTGTTATCAGTTGTGCTGGTCATGCCATTCACCCTCTGCAAAGAGCTAAGGGTGTGAGCACTTCTAAACCTATTTATATAGAAGACAATGTGTGGATAGGAGCCAACTGCACCATTTGTGGTGGTGTACGGATAGGGAAAGGTTCCGTTATCGGTGCTGGAAGTGTGGTTACAAAGGACATTCCAGCAGGGGTAGTGGCTGCAGGAGTTCCTTGTAAAGTTCTTCATGAAATCACCGATGAAGACCTTATTCCGGAATCTGAGATTCTTCGATGACAGGTTGTTTTCTGAACACCTTATACCCGATGAAAGCAACGATTACACTCATGAACGGGCTCATTATATTGAACACGCAGTAGGGTAGATAGGTCAGGGTAGAAATGTTCAGTATCGTTGCTTGAGTCATGCCGCACGTACTCCATGGAACCAGTGGGGAAGTGGCAGTAGCAGAATCTTCTATTGCTCTGGAAAGCAACCGGTTCTCATACCCGTTTTTCTCGTAGATTTTATTGAAGATGTTGGCACACAGTATGATGGAAAGGTACTGATCACTCACGGTGGTGTTAAAGAACATTCCCGATGCCACGGTAGAACCCACTAAACTGGTGCGTGTCTTGGTGAACTTGGTGAAGATCTGAGCCACATCTTGAAGCATCCCACTTGCTTTCATGCAGGAACCGAAGCACATGGCACAGAGGATGAGCCAAACAGTATTCAACATGCCTCCCATGCCTCGGGTAGCCACTAGCTGGTCAATGTCTGCATTTCCCGTAAGGATTTGGGTGGAACCGTAAAGCCCTTTCAGTATACCATCTACCAGAGCTCCGTTTGAAACTTCTTTAGAACCAGCTATTTGAGCAATGATTTCCGGTTGGAAAATGATGGCAAATACAGCTGCAAGCATGGAAGACAGGAATAAAACTGCGATAGCTGGCATTTTTTTAGCTATCATAATTCCCGTAACGATAGGTACCACCAACAACCATAAAGACAGGTTGAATGTCTTGGAAAGTGTTTCTGTATATTCGTTTAACAGACTCACATCTTTCAATTCATGACTGAACCCAACGATTCCAAATACCAATAACGCAATAATCAAGGAAGGAACGGTGGTCATCAACATGTATCTGATATGCGTAAAGAGGGGAGTTCCCGACATGGAAGATGCTAAAACTGTGGTATCAGAAAGAGGGGAGACTTTATCTCCAAAATAGGCTCCAGAGATGATGGCTCCAGCTATCCAACCTTCACTGAACCCTTGAGCCTTACCAATTCCCAGCAGAGCAATTCCCACCGTAGCAATAGTAGTCCAAGAAGACCCCGTCATTACACTTACTACGCAGCAAATCAGGCAAGTACAAAGCAAATAAAACTGAGGATGAATGATTTGAATGCCATAATATATTAAGGTTGGGACAATGCCACTAACCATCCAAATGCCTGATAAACAACCTATTAGCAAAAGAATAATAATGGAAGCAGTGATAGTGTTGAAACTTTTAAATGTAGCATCTTCAATATCAGCCCATTTCATTTTATAGCAGAAAACAGCTATCAGTCCACAAATACCTGTGGAAAATAATAACGCTATCTGACTGCCTCCAGCCAATGCATCACTACCATATAAACGTATGACCAGTGAAAGCGATAAAATCAAAAATACCACTGGCACATAGGAGAGCCATCGGTTACTCGTTTTAGTTGTCATTGTAGATTTGTATTTTGTCTGCAAAGGTAATTGTTTTTTCTGATATTTTGATAAAAAGTTGTTCCGTTTAGAATTTACTCTCTGCATTTTCATTTATGTCATTAACTAGCGATTTTTTATTCTCCAGTTAGGGAAATATTTTTCTCCTTAAGGGGAGAAAATTCTGCCTCCTTAATCACTAGTTAAATTTATCTCAAAATTTTGTATTTTTCCCGTAATAGGGCATTTCATAATTTCTTACATTTTCTATTAAACATAATCATGATTCAAAAATAATCTTTATCTTTGCCAAACTTTGCTGAAATAAATAAATTATGTATCTTTGTGCAATTTTTAGAAAAATATGAAAAGAAAGACTTTATTATTTAAAGAACAAGGCGTCACCGCACAATATTCTATATTTGGGGAGAATCATTCTTTGGAAATGCATGTAATTTTTCATGTGGAACCACGAGGTGAACTTTTTGATGGACAGTACGCTCGTGTCAAAGAAGCATTTTCTCTCTTCCTATCTAATTATCCTACTTTTAAACCGATATTCAAGAGATTTTTCCTGAGCGATGCCACGAATCAATCTCCTTTGATTCCCAAGGAACAAAACTGCTGTGTTTCCATCATTCAGCAACCTCCTTTGGATGCCAGTAAACTAGCTGTTTGGTGTTATCTGGCTACTGATGTAAAAGTCAAAGGTGAATCTGGAAAAGTTTCTGTAGAACATGGAAGTTTTACCGATTATTTCCATGGAACCATGTATGATCCTTCCGGAGATTCTTATCATCAGACGAAGAAAATTCTAGAAAGCTACGAGAAGCAATTGACTGAGAATGAGATGACTATGACCGACAATTGCCTTCGTACTTGGTTCTTTATCCGGGATGTGGATACGCAATATGCGGGTATGGTTAAAGCCAGAAGAGAGAATTTCGTGGAGCAAGGATTGACGGAAAAGACACATTATATAGCTAGTACTGGAATTGGTGGAAATCCTGCTCATCCCAGTGCGCTTGTCCAGATGGATGCCTATTCAGTTAAAGGATTGAAACCCAATCAGTTCAAGCACCTGTATGCTTCTACTCATTTGAATCCTACCTATGAATATGGGGTTACTTTTGAACGTGGTACGGTGGTTCTCTATGGTGATCGTTCGCACGTTTTAATCAGTGGAACTGCCAGCATCGACAACAAAGGAAATGTGCTTTACGTTGGAAACGTGGAAAAACAGTGCCACAGACTTTGGGAGAATGTAGAAATGCTTTTAAAAGAAGGTGGAGCTACGTTCGACGATGTGACTCAGATGATTGTCTATCTGCGTGATGGTGCTGATTATGAGATGATTAAAGAACTGTATCAGAAACGTTTCCCTGATCATCCGGTGGTATTTACCCTAGCTCCAGTTTGCCGACCAACGTGGTTGATTGAGATGGAATGTCAGGCTATTACGGAAAAGGGAAATTCCAACTTTGAAAATTTCTAGTCTACTCCCCTATCAAATGACATAAAAAAAGTGGCTTAAAGAATGTACTCTAAGCCACTTTTTTATTGATTTCATCAGTAATTATCTCTCTCTTCGGATAATCAATTTCTTGAGTTCATAACGTTTTCCCGTTTGATCATGAACGGCATCTACCCATGCTGGAGCATATGCTGGTGAAGAATATCTACCACTCACAACTTCTCCATTCTGACTGGGTCGCATAATCTGGTCGTTGTGCTTTACAATCAAAAGTTTAGCCAGCTTATCCCAACGTTTCATCATCTTATCCGTGTAGGCTTCTGTCTTAGCTGTGAGATACTCTATTCTCTCACTGGTAGTTTCCATTTCCTGCACTCTTTTCTCTACTTCCTTCTGATCTTCTGCATAATAATCTTCCAGTTCTTTCTGAGCATCGCGTAAATCACCTATCATGGCACTCCAACGAGGGTAAACCATGTTTGAAACGAAATTGTTCATCCAGAATGCACTTTCGGTAGAGAATTCCAGAATGTTATTATTCTCTCTTCTAAATGGTTCTGGAATGCGGTTAATGCAGCAATAAACAGGAACGTAAGCCACCATGGTAGCATCGTCTAGATTGAAATAAGTAACCCCTCCTACCTCATTTGGAAGGAAATTACGCATTTGGCACACCATGGTCATTCCGCTCTGCTGGCATCCGATAGGACGCTCACGGAACATGTCTGCTCCCTTGGAATCTTTAAAATTAATCGGTTGATTACGGTAAGGTGAAGCCCAAGGCCCTGCACTCATATCTGCACTCATATCGAAGACTGTACCCTCATAGTGATCTCTCATGTCATTCATCAAGTCACGAACGGAAAGTTTCTGGTCGGGTTTAATCCAGAGAGGAAGATGATCGCATTTGTCGAACTCACCATTCAGGTAAGGAATGTATTTGTCCATTTCATCCTTATTATAATGATGACGGAAGAAACTCCAAACACGAGTATCTGCATACCGAACATTCTCAAAATCGATAGGACAATACGCATCACGGAAGCTGAAGTCTTCATCTTTTCCTTTGAAGAAACCCATTTCACGAGCAAAGGAAATGACATCTTTCGCATACATGCAGTTCTCTTTGTCTTTCAGAGGGAACTGACGAATACGACTCAGGTTGGCATGAGCTGTGATGCAATCGTCTGGCACTCGAAGGGCAACCCAAACAGCACCTTTTCTACCTGGACCCTTACCGATGATTTCCATAATCCATGCTTCATTCTTATCGCATATTGTCAAGGTTTCACCGGTAGATTTATACCCATATTCAGCTACTAAATCTGCCATGCACTGAATAGCTTCACGTGCCGTAGCAGAACGCTGAAGAGCCAGTCCCATCAAGGTGAAATAATCCAGCAAACCATCCTTGTTTTCCAGTTCCAATCTGCCATCGAATGTGGTTTCTACGATGGTAACCTGATTCTCGTTCATCAATCCAGCTACATTGTAGGTATATTCTGCTTGCTTGATATAATTCAGTTTTCCACCGCCTCCCCATCCACGGATAGGAATTTTATCACCTGCTGGGTGCTTTCCTGGCAGACTTAAGGATAAGGATGCGGAAAACCCGAATCCATCACAGTTGTACGTACACATCACACTGCCATCAACCGAGGCTTTTTTCCCTACAATCAGGTTGGTACATGCTTCTGCATTCCAGGTAAGAAGAGCCAAAGCTGCGCAAAGAAATAGTTTTTTCATCTTCGTTAGAGTTTATATTTTGTTGATTCACATTCGTAGATATTTCATGTATTCCTCATAAGGAATGTATCTTCCTCCCATGCTTTTCAGATGTGGGGTTTCAAACTGACAATCAATCAATAAACCACCATTTGCGTCCATTAGATCCGACAAATAAATCAGAGCCAGTTTGCTGGCACTAGGAACCAGAGAGAACATACTTTCACCCATAAAACATTTTCCTAAGGTTACTCCGTAAAGACCCCCCACCAGTTGGTCATTCTCATCCCACACTTCCACACTACTAGCAAACCCTTGACGGTGAAGTTCCTGATAAGCACTTGTCATCTCCGGACCCAGCCAAGCTCCTCGCTCCTTAATCCGAAGTTCACCACATTTTTCTATGATTTCATCGAAGGCTTTGTTTATACTCACCCCATATTTCCCTTTATTAAAAAGATTTCTCATGGAGTGAGAAACATGGATTTCTGAGGGGAAAATGACGAAACGCTCCATGGGGCACCACCATTGGATGGGGCTGTTTCTGAAATCATACCAGGGAAAAATGCCATTGCTATAAGCCAAGAGCAAACGGTCCACAGAAAGATCACCTCCTACTGCCAGCAGTCCATCGGAATCTCCTAAAACGGGATTCGGAAACCAAATTTTATCGTCTAATTCAAATACCATAATAATTGTCGCACAAAAGTAATCAATTATTAATTATGGTGGAATATTTATCATAATTTTTGAGTCATAAATTTGCATTTAAATGAAATTATGGTAACTTTGCGAGAAGAATCTTTAAATGTAAAATTATGAATGGATTATTAACAGGAATCATTGTCGGCATTCTTGCTGGCTTTATCGCTTCTAAGCTGACAAGTGGTTCAGGCAAGGGTTGTCTCATGGATTTAATTCTGGGAGTAATAGGTGGTGCAGTCGGTGGTTGGCTGTTCGATTTGTTAGGAATTTCCATTGTCCCCGGATTTGTAGGTGAAGTCATCGTAGCCGTAGTAGGTGCAGCTCTTGTTTTGTGGCTTTGGAAGAAATTATCATAATTTTCCGTTTCCAGTAGGATAATCCTGGTACTCTTGGTGCTGGGATTTTCTATTTTTTTTGATTAACATATTTATTCTGTGCTATATGGCAAATTTTATTGAAAAGACGCTTGAAAAAGGAGAAACTGTGGTGATGAAAGGCAGATTGCACTGGTCGTACAACTGGGAATATAGTTTCGGTGGATTCCTCCTCTTGGTGGGTTGTGTGGTTGGTGTGATTTTCTCCCTCATTAATTCTAATAGTGGAGATCCCGACATTAAGGCTATTGGCATCGGGTGTGGCATTGGAATCGTCATCGGTGCCCTACTGATGTTTTGGGGATATTTCATCCGGAGTAAAACCGAATTTGCCATTACGAATCATCGATTCATTCAGAAGGATGGAATTTTTAACATCAAGATGACCGAAATACCTTTGTTTAAGGTGGAGACCGTTAATTTTTACCAGTCCATCGGTCAACGCATCCTGGGAACCGGAACTATAGAACTGGTGGGAAGTGGAGGTACTAGTCATCAACTGGAGTATGTAAAGAACCCTTACATGGTGCGTAATCTCTTGACTACCTATATGAAAGAACAGCATGAGAATGCGAAAGAATAAGCCCCTAAACCCCACGAATGTTCCTGTAGATAGAGATAAGCGAGACGTTTGGATTCAGATTCTCACTTATCTCATTCTTTCTGTATTGGTGTTTTGGTTCCTGCAGAAATTCTGCAGATACGATTACACTTACGATGAGCAGTTCCGCATGTTCCGTTACAGTTGGAATTATGCAGAGCCTTTGCTGTTTTCTGCGGGTGGAATTTCAACTTATATCGCTGATTATCTGACCCAATTCTACTATTGGCCAGCATGCGGTGCGTTGATAAACACCCTTTTCTTCTTGGGAACAGCTTTAGGAGTCTTCTTCATTTTAAGGAAACTGATTCCTGATTATCTTACCTCATTTTTCGCTGTTTTATGCGGATTAGTCATCGTGGTACTGGAAACCGATTTGAATTATCAGACGGAAAATACCCTCAGTATTTTATTGATTCTTTTGGCTTTAAACTGTATTCTCTACGCTCCAAATAAGGCCATTTCATCGGTGGTTTTCATGGTTTCTACAGTAGTGGTTGGCTACATTACGGGGCATTTCATGTACGTCTTTATCCTTGGACTCGTGGCATTCCTTTTCTATGTCTTCGGGATGGAAAAGTTCACCCGGAAGTTCCGGAGTAAAATCCCCCCACAAAATTTTGTTTTGAGGCAGGTCATCTCCGTAATCCTTTGTATCTGTGCGCTTTGGCTGGGCTTGAATTTCTTTACGGAACGACATCATAATCAGAGTACCCGGTTGAAATGTCTGGAAACCCTCCGTTGGAGGAAGGACTGGGATGGAATCTTGGCTTTGCCTTACATGAAGCTTTCCCCTACTACCCTCTATGCGGCTTATCAGAATCTGGCTTTGGCTAATAAAGGCGTTCTGAGTGAGCAGTTCGACAAATATCCGCAGTTGGGTGTTGAAGGACTTTGGTCTGATAATCACGGCCTGCAATATGAATTGTTGCTTTTCTCCGACATCTACTTTGTTCAGGGAAACGTCGCAGCTTCGCAGATGGCGGCTTTCAACGGTTTTTACTACAGTGGAAAGACCGTTCTTCCTACTGCCCTTCTCCGTCTGGTAGAAACGAATCTTATCAACGGAAGTTATCAGGTGGCAGAAAAGTACATCAGCCTTCTGGAAGAGACACTGCTGTATAAAAAGCCCGCTTCGGAATACCGTAAGTTCTTGAACCATCCGGAGTTAATAGAGCAAGACCCCGTTCTGGGGCCTCTGAAGAAGCTTACCCAGGGACTGGATGGCTTATCCAGTGATATGTTCACAGATTTGAAGAAAATAGTTCAGGCTAATCCCGATTTTAAAGCAGCCAAAGATTATTTAGACTGTTACACGAAATTATCCCATGAATAAGTTGTTTGTATATATAAGCGCCCTTCTCCTTCTTTCCTGCTCCGTGAAAGAACCGAAAGCAGAAAGACAGTTGGATGTTCTCCCCGAAATCTATCCAGACTACGTGGATGTGACCATTCCATCGAATATTGCTCCCTTGCGTTTCATGCTAAAGACAGGTACGGATGAAGCCATTGCCGTGCTGAGCTGCAGAACGAATCAGATCATTGAAAAGGCCGATGAAAGCAAGTTCCTTTTCGATGAATCCGAATGGAAGGATTTGCTGAAGCAGGCGAAAGGTCAAGATATTCAGTTGAAAATCTATCAGAAACAAGATGGAAGCTGGGCAGAATACCAGTCGTTCCCTATTCATGTGGCAAACGAAGAAGTGGACTCTCACCTGGCCTACCGTTTAATCCCTCCAGGCTATGAACCTTGGTACAGAATGGGAATCTATCAGCGGGACATTACTACATTTAAAGAGAAGGCGATTCTGGAGAACACGCAGACGGACAACAACTGCATGAATTGTCATTCCTTCCCCATGCAGAATCCAGATAAGATGCTCTTCCACATGCGTGCCGTTTATGGAGGAACCTACCTTATCAATGGAAATGATGTGGAGAAGCTAGATGGCAAAGTGGGCGATGAAATCGCATCATTTGTGTACCCTAGTTGGCACCCCAGCGGTGATTTCATCGCATTATCTACCAATAAAACGTTGCAGTCTTTCCACAGAGCCCACTCTAACCGAATAGAAGTCTACGATGAGAATTCGGATGTGTTTGTCTACGATATCAAAAGGCATAAAGTTCTGACGGATTCTCTCCTCTTTTCCAAAAATGCCTTTGAGACGTTCCCCACCTTCTCTCCCGATGGGAAATCCCTGTATTTCTGCAGTGCCAGCATCCCCGACACCTTGAAAATGCCTAGGGATTTTAAAACCATAAAGTATAATCTCTGCAGAATAGATTTTAACCCGGACAATCAGACCTTCGGCACGGAAGTAGATACCATTTACAGTGTACGCAAGGAAGGAAGAAGTGCCAAGTTCCCTAGGGTTTCCCCCGATGGAAAGTTCTTGGTCTTCACCGTGTCCGATTATGGGAATTTCTCCATCTGGCATCACGATGCTGATATGTTCATCTACGACTTCAGCAAAAAGGCATATACTCCTTTAAATGAAGCAAATAGTAATGATACGGAAAGTTATCATTCTTGGAGTCATAATAGCCGATGGCTGGTCTTCAGCTCCAGAAGAGACGATGGACTTTACACCCGCCCCTACATTACCTATATAGACGAAAACGGGAAGGCACATAAGCCTTTTATGCTTCCACAGGAAGATCCCGACTTTTACCGAAGCTTTATGTTCAGTTACAATATTCCTGAATTCATCCAGGGAGAAGTGAAAATAGATTCTAAAACATTAATAAATATCGCTAAAAATGGAACAGCAAAACAAGTTGGATTCTAAATCTACCAAAGGAATAATCACAGGTCACGCAGCACTCTTAGCTGCAAACATCATTTGGGGTGGAATGGCCCCCGTTTCTAAAGACCTGTTGAATATGGGTCAAATCAGCAGTTGGTCGCTTTCAGGTGTCCGAATTTTAGGTGGAGCCTTGCTCTTTTGGCTACTGAGTTTGATTCTTCCCAAGGCATGGGTTTCCGATGAAAAGGTAGAAAAGAAAGATTTCTTGCCCCTTTGTCTAGCTTCCTTACTGGTTATCGCTGCCAATCAGGCACTGGTTATCATGGGAATGGCTTATACTAGCCCTGTAGATGCTACCATCGTTTGCAGTATGACTCCTATCTTCACGTTAATCCTGGGAGCGGTGTTCCTTCACCAGAAAATCTCTTGGATGAAAGCTTTGGGTGTGGCTCTAGGATTTGCCGGTGTGCTGGCTTTCATCTTTGCAGGAGAAACCAACGATGCCACTCACGTTACGAATCCACTGTTGGGAAATGCCATGTGCCTCTTGGCTCAAATCTGCGGTGCTTGTTATCTGGTGTTTTTCACTGATTTAATCCAGAAATATTCCGCATTCACCCTGATGAAATGGATGTTTTTAATCTCTGCCGTGGCTATTTTCCCCTTTACCATAGGTGGCATTGTGAATGTGCCTTGGAGTGAAATGCCATTGGGAGGAATTTTAGACACCCTTTATATTGTGGTTCTGGCTACCTGTTTGGCTTATCTGTTCACTCCTATCGGCCAGAAACACGTTTCTCCTACCGTAGTGGCCATCTACAATTACCTTCAGCCCGTGGTAGCTGCCGTGATTTCCATCATTGCAGGACTGGCAGTAGTTAGTTGGGAAACGGCATTATATGCCTTCCTTATTTTCCTAGGCGTTTGGTTAGTCAGTAGAAATTAAACTCGCTGAGTCCGTAGAAAGATTTTTATGCGGTGAAAATTTCATATTCTAAAAATAATGTGTAAATTTGCATCGCATTAGGTTTTTCATCTCCTACTTCGAGATGGAACTAAGAGGGAACACAGTGTGATTTCTGTGACTGTACCCGCAGCTGTATTTCCTATTGCATGACACACATTCTGAAAGGGCCACTTTTCTGGTTTAGAGAGGGAAGGCGTGTGTCAAGGATAAGTCAGAAGACCTGCCTAAGTGCGTTAAAGATGAGTATCTACGGGATTATGGATATTCGGAAACTTGATTTTAAAGCATAGATAAAATCTAGGGGTTGATAGAGTGAATTTCGCATGGGCTTATTGCGTCATTCTCTATCATCGAAAATGTAAGGAAGAATTGTATTCATGCCATTAAAAAAACATAATTGATTAAGATTAAAAAATAAGGAGTTGTCGGGATGACAGCTCCTTATTTCTTTATCAGCTTTTGAGAAATTATTTCCGGGTAGAGAAACCGAAGATGGTGTGTGAATGATAGACTTCACCCGGTCTTAGCACCACACTAGGCCAATCTTTCTTATTTGGACTGTCTGGATAGTGTTGAGTTTCCAGGCAGAGTCCAGCACGTTTATTGTACACTACCCCATTCTTACCCGTTACGCTTCCATCCAGAAAATTACCACTATAGAACTGAATACCAGGTTCATCGGTATAAACGGTGAGTACGATTCCGGTTTCAGGACTTTCTGCCACGGCACATGGAGTGTTAATGTCTCCCTTCGTGTTTAAGACCCAGTTGTGATCATAACCTAATGCACCTTGGGTCTGGGCGTAATCTGCGTTGATGTCTTTTCCTACAGCCTTAGGAGTTCTGAAATCCATTGGGGTTCCCTCCACTGGAAGGATTTCTCCGGTGGTCATGAACGTAGTGTCGGTGGGTGTGAAAGTGTCTGCATTAATGGAGAGCAGCACATTCTCTATATTTTTAGAAGGATTTCCGTTCAGGTTGAAATAGGTGTGATTTGTCATGTTGATGATAGATGGCTTGTCGCAGGTAGCCTCATAGGTGATGTCCAGCTTGTCCTCGTCGGTCAGGGTGTAAGTGACGATCGCCTTCATGTTGCCTGGGAAATTATTATCACCATCGGGTGAGTTCATCACGAGTTTCACGCTGTTTGGAGTGACAGATTCCACCTCATACACCTGGTATTGCCAGCCAGTTGGACCTCCGTGAAGGCAGTGTCCGTAATTGTTGGTAGGAAGCTGAATAGTTTCTCCATCCAGTTCGAAACGCCCCTGGTTGATGCGGTTCGCATAACGGCCGATGGAAGCACCGAAATCCGTCTGATTCACCTCTGGCTGATAAGCCTTCACATTGTCGAATCCCAAGCAGATATCTTGGTCTACCCCGTTCTTATCGGCTTTCACGATGGAAACCACACGACCACCGAAATTGGTGATGCAGACTTCCATGCCATTGGCATTCGTCAAGGTAACCAACTGCGTTTGTTTTCCGTTGATTTCAGCCACAAAATTTTGAGGATTTAATCCTGATTTAGTGAGTGCCACCTCGGGCTCTTTCTGGTTTCCTCCGCAAGCCATGAGCAGGAAACCAGCCATACCCAAAAGAAAATAATTTTTAATTGAATTCATATTTTAAATTAATTGATTAATCTAGGAGAAACACCTTCCATGGTCATTTTCACCGGTTTAATGTAACCCTGCTCATCGAATTCCATCTTGTCGATGCAAACCTGACGTTCACTGCCTCCGGTACGGTCTAGCGGGCGACGGTGGTAAACGATGTAATACTCGTCTTTTCCAGGGATTTGAAGCACGGAATGATGCCCTGCTCCCACTGCCACGTTCCGGTCTTGCTGCAGAATCTTTCCGATGCGCTTGAAAGGGCCCAGAGGGTTGTCGGCAATGGCATAGGCCACGCTGTAATCCGGGCCTGTCCAGCCGCCTTCACTCCACATGAAGTAGTATTTCCCGTTTCGTTTCAGCATGAAAGGGCCTTCCACGTAGTTCTCCGGAGTAACCTCCTTGAAGGTTTCCCCATCCTCGAAAGGAACTAGACTCAGCAAATCAGGGCTCAATTTCACCACATTGCAGTGTTGCCAACCGCCGTAATACATGTAGTAAGTGCCATCATCATCGCGGAAAACGAACTGGTCGATGGGCTGCGCTCCATTCACGATGTTCCCGATTAAAGGCTTGCCCAGAGCATCCTTGTAAGGGCCTTCGGGCTTGTCGGCCGTAGCCACTCCTATTCCCCCTACTTCACCCTCGTGCACATCGTTTCCACCGAAGAAAAGATAGTACTTGTTGTTGGCGAAAATAACCGATGGAGCCCACATGGCATAATCCAGCCATTTCACATCGCGCTTATGAAGCACCTCTGGATGTTTAGTCCAGTGAACCAAATCTGGTGATGAGAAGGCATCCAGATGCGTCTGCAGGTTGAAATCCTTCATCCCTGCCTTGGTTTCCCGGTTCACGTCGGCTGCGTATTTCTCTGCATCTTTTCCCCAGAGTAAAGATAAGGTGGGGAAAATCCAGTATTCATTTCCGTAGACCGTTACTTCGGGGTCGGCATACCAACCGGGAAAGACGGGGTTTCCGCTGGTTTCCAGGGCGTGAGTCAACTTATAATTAATGTCGTGCACCGCCTTTTCATCCATCTTTATCACTTTCCGGTCGTAGGTCATCAGTCCGTTTACTTCCACCTCCACATCCGTGGTCTGCGTGTAGACACCGGCAGAGAAGCCCTTTTCTATAAAATTGTACAGCTGCTGAGCATACTTCACGTATTCATCGGTCACGGCCTTGGCATCCTCGAAGGAAACATAACCCCAGTTCCGGTCCGTATTCCACAGATGGTCTTTCACCGGCATTCCTATACCTCCGTACTCTCCCAGCACGTTTACACGCTGAGCATCATAGAGATACATTTCCGGTTGCGGATAATTATGTAAATCCAGAATATCTCCACAAGTGTAGAAATTACCGCCACTAGCCGGATTTACCAGTCTGGTTGGGTCATAGGATTTGGTCCATTTTGCTATTTCTGCCGTCTTAAACTGTCCCCAAGCCTCATTGAAAGGAATCCAGGTTCCGATGCAAGGATAAGAATACAGTGCATCCATAATTTCCTTCCATTCCTTCCGATAGTTGGCTTCCGATTCCTCGGAACGAGTCAGCTCCGTACCGGTGAAATACTGATGGTTCTGCCATTCCGGACTCTTGTCCCCACTAGGCATGTCCTGCCAAACGATGATTCCCAGTTGGTCGCAATACGTGTACCAGCGAGCCGGTTCCACCTTAATATGCTTCCGAATCATGTTGAACCCGAAGTCCTTGGTTTTCTGCAAGTCGTATTTCAGGGCTTCATCAGATGGTGCCGTGTAGAGACCGTCGGGCCACCAGCCTTGGTCTAGAGGACCCAACTGGAAGATGGCTTTATTGTTCAGCTGCAGGCGCATGATGCCTTTAGAATCCCTTCCCGTGGAGAATTTACGCATGGCAGCGTAGCTGTCCACGTAGTCTATCACGTGCTTTCCCTGGTTCAGCAGGGAGATTTTCAACTTGTAGAGGAACGGACTGTCGGGGCTCCAGAGCTTGAAATCTTCTGGCATGGTGATTTCCACGGATTGGTTGTTGATGCTCTTTCCCGTAGCCACCAGCGTGTTTCCGTCGTACACATTCACCGTCACCATATCCGCCATTTGGCCGTTGGTAATCTGCGCATCCACCCGAAGCATCCGGTTGTCTATATCCGGAGTAATCCTCAGGTTTTCAATGTGTTTCGGAGTGACCGGTTCCAACCAAACCGTCTGCCAGATTCCGCTCACCGGCGTGTACCAGATGCCACCCGGTTTAGAAACCTGCTTTCCACGAGGCTGGAAACTCTCGTCGGTAGGGTCCCAGACACGAACCACCAGTTTGTTCGCTCCCTTATTCAGCACCGAGGTGATGTCGAAGGAAAACGGCGTATAGCCACCGGTGTGAGAACCCACTTTCACATCGTTCACGTAGACCTCTGCTTTCCAGTCCACCGCACCGAAATGCAGCAGGATATTTTTCCCTGCCCACGCCGCATTCACGTTGAACGTGCGCTGATAAATCAGTTCATTGTTCTTCCCTAGTGTCTTCCCCACTCCAGAAAGGGCTGATTCCAACGCAAAAGGCACTAAAATTTCCCCATCGAAAGCTGTAGGAATAGGACTTCCCTTGTGCACGATGGCATATTTCCACAGGCCGTTCAGGTTTACCCAATCCTTCCGTTCCATGATGGGCCTAGGGTATTCCGGAAGAACCTGGCTAGGATTCAGGTTCTCCCCCCAAGGAGTCATGATTCTATCGCCCGCAGGCTTCCATTGTGCCGAAGCCGTGAGGCAGAAAAGTGAAAATAAACTGAGGATAAGCGATTTTTTCATATTCCTTTATTGTTCTTTAAACAAGTCCTTTATGCCACCTATGCTGCCTAGCAGATTGGTTGCCTCGTAAGGCAGATAAACGGTCTTCGTCTTTTCTCCATCAGCCAATTCCTGCAGCATCTGGATGTATTTCTGAGCCAGCAGGTAGTTGGCTGGATTGGTAGAAGCACCCACAGCCTGGGTAATCTTCTCGATAGCGATAGCCTCTGCTTCAGCCTTACGGATGCGTGCCTGAGCCTCACCTTCGGCATTCAGAATAGCCATCTGCTTGTCGGCCTCTGCCTTGTTGATGATGGCAGTCTTATCACCTTCAGACTTCAGAATCACGGCTGCTTTCTGACCCTCGCTGGTGAGGATGGTAGCACGTTTGTTACGCTCAGCCTGCATCTGCTTCTCCATGGCCTGGAGCACGCTAGATGGAGGGGTAATGTCCTGCAGCTCCACACGGTTCACCTTCACGCCCCACTTGTCCGTAGCATCGTCCAGCACGGCACGCAGCTTGGTGTTGATGGTGTCACGGGAGGTCAGTGTCTGGTCCAGTTCCAGCTCACCGATGATGTTTCGGAGGGTGGTCTGCGTCAGCTTCTCAATGGCATTTGGCAGGTTGTTGATTTCATAGACCGATTTGAACGGGTCTACTATCTGGAAGTAAATCAGCGCATTAATCTCGGTCAGTACGTTATCTTTGGTAATCACGTTCTGCTTGTCGAAGTCGTACACCTGCTCACGTAGGTCGATGGTAGAGGAATAGAGGTACCGGCCACGCTGCAGAATCACCACATTCTTCGGTTTATCGATGAACGGGATAATCAGGTTGATACCCGGTTTCAGGGTGGCATAATATTTTCCCAGACGCTCTATAATCATGGTTTCCGACTGAGAAATGATGATCAGTGTGTTCTTTACAACGATAATCGCCAGAATAACGATAACAGCTAAAACAATAATAATCGGTTCCATATTTGTATTTTATTAGATTTCTTCTACGGTTAATATCAGACTATCTCGGCTCACGAATTTCACTTTTGCGCCTCGTTTCAGAGGTTTCCCGTCCACGGTCTTCGCTTTCCAGTCGTCGCCTCCCAGCATCACCCGGCCAAAGTTGTCTTCCGGAATATCTTCGGTTACCACACCGGTTTTTCCCTTCAGGGCATCCACATTACTATTCCGCTTATCCTCGCCTTTGTGCAGGGCCTTCAGCAAGGAAGGACGAACCAGCAGCAGGGTCAGTAAAGACACCACTGCGAAGACCAAGAGCTGCACGTAGATGCCTGCTCCCAGGAAGGCAAGGATGGCCGTAACAGCCGCACTGATGGCGAAACTCAAGAGGAATAAATCGCCACTACCCAACTCCAAGATTAAACAGATCACTGCAATGGTGGTCCAGATTTGCCAAGCGTAATTTGCTAAAGTTTCTAACATAGGTTTTACATTTTAGTTTAATGCAAATTTAATAAAATAAAACGGAGAATGCAACTTTTTGGAGAATATTCCGCTTTTTTTCCGCAGTTTATTTCAAGTGGATTTTTTCGCACTTTTTAAGCCGAATGTAAAATGTTTTCAATGAGTGAGTTAGCAAGTTCCTATAGAAAAAGAAGAATGAGTTAGAAGGCAAAATTTTTCTCCCCTTAAGGAGAGATTTTTTTCGCTAACTGGGGAGAAATTTTTCGCTCTATAAAGGCCGGATGCGAACAAATTTCGGGGTGAAATAATTTGTAAAGTTTTATGACAATAAGGGATTAGGATGTGTCTTGTACTGAAATAGGTTGACACATTTAGTAACTTATAAATGTGTTAAAAGTAGGGAACTATATACCTGTTGTCCCCGACTTATTTAACTGAATATTTATTCTCTTTCATTTGCAAATATAAGGCAAACTAATTACATATCCAAAAATAAAGTTATCCAGACATTAGGTTTTTATCTCTTGTCGGGATATTTATTTGTAAGTAATAATCTAATAATTAGGCTGATATATGAAACGAACTGTAAGACTTACGGAAAGTAAACTGAAACACATTATTTCCGAAACAGTTAAAAGGATATTAAAGGAAGAAAGTCAGAAAAGAGGACTTTACGAAAGCGGAGAAATAGAGATTGCGCCGGGAATTGAGAATATAAGTGTTACCGAAACATCCATAACAACTGAATGGAATGGCGGAATAACTTATGAAGTCGGTAAACCTATAATGGACAGATTAAAGGAAATATACACTGAAAATAACTTGAAGGATTCAATGAATCAAGCCATTGCCTTTTCATCCAAACCATGGCAGCTTGAGCGTCTGCTAAATGATTATTTTGGCGTTAAAGGAAAAATTGTTTAGGGAAGTATATAGTATTTTACCCCGAATACATGCAAGAGCAATCAGCAATGATTGCTTTTTTTTATCAAACGTTTTTACTAGCACTTTTTAACCTCATATATACTTTGTATATATGAATCGTTAATAATGTCTAGAATTATAAAGATATCTTACTGGAAATTAGGTTATTACTGGAAAAATACTTACCTTCGCATTACCTTTATTACAAGAGAATAAATCATATATCTAAAAGTATTTTTCCATGTTAGATTTCAGCAAGTTCAAGTCAGTAATCGCAGTTATAAACCACTTCAATAACGAGACCATCTGCAAGCAGACCCTTGAAGAGGTTCGTTGGGGTGACGATGTGGTCTGCCCACATTGCGGTCAGCACCATTGCACAAGACGCAAGGACGGACGCTTTCGCTGCAATCACTGCAAGCATAACTTCTCTTGTACTACCGGCACTATATTCGAGAACACCAAACTGCCTTTGCAGAAGTGGTTCATTGCCATGTACCTCATTTCCTCCCACAAGAAGGGCGTATCATCTTGTCAGGTTATGCGTGACTGTGAGGTAAGTCAAAAGACGGCATGGTTCATGCTGCACAAGATTCGTGGTTTGTACGGCATCACTGACGAGATTGCTCTTGATGGTGAGGTGGAGATGGACGAAATGTACCTTGGTGGACGTGAGACAAACAAGCACGAGGGCAAGAAGACCCCTAATAACCAAGGTCGCTCCACCAAGACCAAGACCCCAATCTTCGGTATGATTGAGCGTGGCGGCAACGTGGTTGCAATGAAGGTGGACAACACCCAAGGTGCTACCCTTATGCCTATCGTGGAGCAGTTTGTTGAGACTGGTGCAACAACCTACACCGACGAAGCCAACATCTACAATAGGCTGACCGAAAACGGCTATATTCACCATTTCGTCAACCATAGACAGCGTGAATACGTCCGTGCAAAGGACATCCATACCAACGGCATTGAGGGCTTTTGGGCGCACTTTAAGCGTGTCATTTTCTCCACTTACCACATGGTAAGCAAGGACTATCTACAGCGTTACATTGACGAGCAGGTATACCGTTGGAATACCCGTAAGGAGAATGCCGAATTCCGCTTTGAGGATATGTTCAAGAGGGCTGTAAAGTCCTTTGACTATACTGACGTATTGAGCCTTTCAAGCGTGGTAAGCATTGAGCATTTTAGGGAATACCGTTTGATGTACTACAACCTTTGGAAGAGCACACACTGTGCATAAGAAAATGCAGCCATTTTTGACTGCATTTAATGTATATACGGGTCTAATTCTATATAGTCCCCTTATTATTTACCTATTGTTTAAACCGTTATTTACATATTTTCTTAAAATATAGTCCATTTTTGGTTTGTGTGCTTCTTCATAATTAAAAACATTACAAGCACCCTTTCTTCTTCCAAAGTCATCAAATAATTCATTATATATTTCATGAATTGGTTTTGGTGCATTTTTACTTGGCTGTTCTGCACGTAAAAACAATTCTACTCCACTCACAGTACCGTTATCTTTAAGTTTTCTTATATAATCAAAAAGTTCTTCGATGTTATTACTTTTAAAAATCAAATCATCAACTACTTTTAAAGGTGCATCATTATTGATAAGTATATATGGTTCAACTGAAAAAGTTGGTTTACAACCATATCTTTGAAGAAGTGAAAACCATTTTTCAGAGAGCATCATTTTACATATTTCTTTACATGGTTCAACGAAATACTTTTCCTCTTGTGCCCAATTATTATCCATAACTATTGTATCTTCGTTCAAAACCCTATTAATACGGCTTTCCTTCAGTTCTCTATTGAGACTTCCCTTTCTGTGCAGAGGTCTCTTGTCTGCTGCTTCAATACCTTTGTCAACCTTTGATTTTGTCTTGTTTTGACTGTCTCTTTCTTGCTCTGCATTGGTAAATGCTTCATCGTCCATTCCATACCAATCAGTATACGGTTTAATATTACTATTATATAAATGAAAAAAACGTTTACCTTGTGAATCAGCTTGTGCAGTATATGCGTTACGGTATGATGGGTCATTAGGGTTAAATCTTGGATATCTATAATGATTATTAAGGTCAAACGTTGCCCAAGAAGCTTCTTTTTCATCATCCTTCCTAAATGGAAGTATTTCACTTTCATAGTCTTTATTAAGACCTGCAAGAGCATCAACTGATGGATAATCACTCAAGTTATTGACGGTTAAATCTTTGTCATATCCTTTTGGCAATTTACCATGCTTGTTCATTGTTTTTTCCCATTCATCATCATCAATACCCGGCATCCATGACTGTGCATCTAAATATTCATTTTCTCTCAACACTCTTTTCACTGATTCGGAAATCATCTGTTTTAATTCCCTTCCGGTAAGTTTTATAGTTCTCTTCATGCTTCAATTTGTTTATTGCCAATTATATATGTATAAATATCAGATAATTTGGGAAAAATAATGTGAATTGTTGGTTATATGGTTTCCTTGAACTATATTTGCCAAAAAGAACTATTTATTTAAAAAAACAACGATAATAACATGACAATGAGAAAATTTGAGGGCATTTTATCTGAAGAAAGAGAAGCATACTTAAATACCATAAGTAATATGTCATTTGAGGAACGAATGGAATATGATAAGGCACATCCTGAGTTAATAAATGAAGGAACATATTCAATACGTCATATTAATATGACTGCGGAAGAAATATGTAAACAATGTGGGTATGTTGATATGACAGATTTTTTTGTTAGTCATGGGGTTAAACTAAGAGACTAGATGAAAATATTATGTGCACCTTCAGTTGAATACATTTTAAATATAATTTACACAGACTATAGTATTGCCTTTGTAGGCAGAAATTTTAGTGATGCGTTCTACAAGTGGAATTACGAGTTTTGTAAGGATATAACAGATGCTATTTACAGTTTTTCAACAAGATACATAGGAAGAACTTGTGATATTGATTTAGATGTTGTTTATGATGCAAATAACGTATTAACAGCTCTAATTCATAGTTGCAGTATTAATGTGCTGATTCTAAGAAATGTGGAAATAGAATCAAACAGCGAAAGAATTAGCAAAGGATTGCCATCTGTTCCACCTTCAACACTGTTAGGAACTCCACCTGTCGATGCTTCAAAAAGTCCAAACTTTTGGTCAAAACCCACAACAAAATCATTCGTAGTTCCTCCAACTACAAGGATATTGACCGGTAGTTACTACAACGGTTTAAAGATTGGCTATTACAATAAGAGATATACAATAATAGATGCTAATGGAAAGCCGTTAGTGGAAAAGTGGTTTAACAAGAAACCAAAATTCTTCAAGCATCCGATTGGAAAATTAAACATCATTGCCCATGTTAGTTATAACGATGAACTATATGCCATTAGCATGGACGGCAAAATGTACGATATGAACAAGATGTGGAATAATGTCCATCTTGACGAAGTATTCGTACATATCATGGACAATATAATAGATGAGACAATACATTCATACAAGAATCAAATACTCTCCGAATCAAGAAGTAAAGTAATTAGGATAAACAAAACACAACTTTACGAAATGATTGAGAGTATAATTGATAAACTGATAGCATAAAAACAAGCAGCCATTTCTGACTGCTTATGAATAATTATTCAATTAAACTTAGTCGGGGACAACAGGTATATAATTCCCTAAAAGTATGATGAGAAGAACCAGGAAAATGACAACCTTTTCAGGATGGATGTCAACGATTTCAGGAAATTGTCAACCTACCCAGTAAAAAGACTGTCAACTGCATCAGGAAAGAAGCAAAAAACTGTCAACCGAAATCAGGAAAAGACATTTGTGCGGGTCATTGTGTCTTGTACTGAAATAGGTTGA
>DGVD01000004.1 GCA_002395835.1 Bacteroidales bacterium UBA4293
CAACCTATTTCAGTACAAGACAAATTTTTCCTCCCCAGTTAGGAAATAATTTTTCTCCAGTTAGGGAGATTTTTCTGCCTCGTTAACCCAGTTGCAGCATCTTTCTGCACATTTCTCATCAGCCGAGTAAAATATATTGACATTTTTTGCACAAAAATGCCACTTTTTTTAGGGTAAGCCCATTTTGGGCCGGAAAAGTGAGGGTGAAGTTATGGTTATTCAGTAAGAGCCTCGTAATTTTGTGTAGTGATTCAAATCCGGGTCTGCATACATCGGCCGGTATGGAGAGGCTCAGAGGGTAAGTCACTTAAAATACAAATACAACTAATACCTAAATTCTAAACATTATGGCAATTAAAGTTAAAGCAAAGGAAACGCAGTTCAAACTAAATGGTGACTGTCACCATTTGGCATTTCCCTCATTTTTTCCTACCTTTACATCGATTTAATTCAATACACTATGACCATACAAGAATTTAGAGCATATATGGCTTCGGGGAAGCCGGTGGTGGGTGGCTCCGAGGTGCACCAGATGTTCCACCAGCTGTCTCAGGAGGCACTGCGAATCACTGCGGAGATAAACGGGAAATACCACACGCCACAGGAGCTGCACGGGCTGCTGGAAGAGCTTTGGGGACGTGAGGTGCCTCAGACTGTGGGACTCTTTCCGCCGTTCCATACGGACTGTGGGAAGAACACCGTGGTGGGGGAGCGGGTCTTCATCAATATGGGGTGCAAGTTCCAGGATCAAGGGGGAATAACCATCGATGAGGGGGCACTCATCGGGCACAACGTGGTGCTGGCTACCCTCAACCACCATCTGCACCCGGAACATCGGCAGAGTATGGACTATGCTCCCATACACATAGGGAAGAATGTGTGGATAGGGTCGAACGCTACGGTGCTGGCTGGGGTGACCATAGGCGATGGGGCGGTGGTGGCTGCCGGAGCCGTGGTGACGAAGAACGTGGAACCGAATACCGTGGTGGGGGGCGTTCCTGCCAAGGTGATTAAAAAGATAGAGGTGTAGTTCCTAATAAAGTTCCTAATAAGGTTCCTAATAAACGCTGAAGGGACTTTCCGCGGGAAAAGTGAACAAACCTTAAAATTTAGAGCAAACTATTTAATTTTCTTTAATAACTAAAGTTTTTAGTTGGATGTAACTAAAAGTTTTAGTTCATTTGCATGCAGATATTGATAGGACGCGCATGGATGGATGCGGTAAGATAAGAATGAATAAACTCAAGTGACAATGAAAAAACTGACGAATAAGGAAAAGGAGATTATGGACCTTTACTGGGAACACGGGCCTATGTTCGTGCGCGAACTGCAGGAACACTATCCTGATCCGAAACCGCATTTCAACACGCTTTCTACCCTGGTGAGGCTGCTGGAGAAAAATGGCTTCCTAAGCCACAGGCAGTTCGGAAATACGTACCAGTACTTCCCGGTGGTCTCTGAAAAGGACTATGGGCGCAGCTCCTTGGCAGGGGTGATTCGGAACTACTTCGACAACTCCTACCTGAGTGCCGTTTCTTCGTTCTTGAAGGAGGAGAAGGTGAGTGTGGATGAACTGCGTGAGCTGCTGGAAAAAATAGAAAAGGAAAATAAATAAGTGATGACAGAATTCCTGGTTTATGACGCGAAGGTGGCTGTGTTGGTGGCGGTGTTCTACCTGTTCTACCGGCTACTGCTGGCCCATGAAACGCTGCACAGGCTGAACCGTCTGGTGCTGCTGGGCACTGCCGTGGTTTCCATGGTGCTTCCTCTATGCGTCATTACGGTGCACCGAACCGTGCTGGTGCCTGTAACTAGCATGGAAACGGAGGAAACTGCCCTGGCTCCTTCTACTATGGTGGCAGGGGAGGCGGCTGCAGAACCCGTCTGGCCCACCGTGCTGGGGGTGGTCTTCTTCCTGGGGGTGGCCCTGGTGCTCCTGAAAACCATTCTGTCTGTAGTGAAAGTATGCATACTGATACATAAGAGCGAGTTGCACCCTCAGCCGGATGGCATCACCCTAGCGGTGTGCAGCCAGGACTTGGCACCCTTCAGCTGGATGCATTATATCGTACTGAGTCGCAGGGATTACGACTCTCCCGATGCCGCGATTCTCGCTCATGAACGAGCTCACATCCGCCTGAAACATTCGTGGGATGTGATGCTGGTGGACCTACTCACAGCCTGGCAGTGGTTCAACCCGGCGATGTGGCAGCTCAGGGCCGACCTGCGCTCCATTCACGAGTTTGAAGCCGATGCCGCTGTGCTCTCTCAAGGCATCGATGCACGTCAATATCAATATCTTTTAGTCAGGAAAGCTATGGCCACCGGTGGGTACTCTGTGGTCAATAGCATAGGTCATAGTACCCTTAAAAAACGAATAAACATGATGTTAAAACATAAATCTAATGCGTTTAGTGCTCTGAAAGTTCTTTATGTAATTCCTCTGGTAATGGCTGCGCTGGCTGTGAATGCGCGTTCTGTGACGGATTTTTCTTACGTGGAGGAGAAGGTGGCTCCTGCTGCCGAGGCTGTAACGGTGCAGGAAACAGTGGCTCCTGAAGCTGCTGCAGTGGAAATGCCAGTGGCTCCCGTAGCTGCACAGCCTGTGGCTGAGGAGGCTGAAATGCCGGTGGCTCCCGTGGTTTCTGAGGCTCCTGAAACTCTTGCAGTGGAGGAACCTGTAGCTCCTGCAGTGGAGGCAGTAGAAGGTGAACCTTTCCTGGTAAAGGGTAAGGTGGTGGACGAGAAGAATGAGCCGGTGATAGGTGCCGCTGTCCTGATAGAGGGCTCCACCTACGGAACCATTACGGACATGTCTGGCCAGTTTAGTATGAAAGCATCCGAAGGGGATGTGCTGGTGATTTCTTATATAGGCATGGGTTCGGCTAAAGTAAAGGTCGCCAAGGACAGTGCAGATAAACCATTCAGCGTGGTACTGAAAAAAGATGGCTCTGACGCCAAGGAAAAGGAGGACAATAAGGTAATTGTGGTAACCGTGGATGGTAAGGGAACCACGGTGCAAGAAATGAACCGTTCCTTAAGCCCCGATGAGATTCAGTCCATCACGGTGGAGAAGAATGCTTCTGGGGTGCATGAAATAAAGGTTTCTACCAAGAAGAAATAATGTGGAGAAAACATTAGGATGCAGCTCTGCTTTTCAGCGGGGCTGCTTTTTTGTGTCCCGATTTGACACTTTCCCGACTTTTTATTAACTTTACAACGACTTTAAAAAATCCATTAGAAGAACGAAAATGAAAAACACCGGAATCAAGATGACTACAAACTGTAGTCGACTGAAAAAATCCTTTTTCACACTACTCCTCTTGCTCTCCAGCACGGCACTCCCTGCCCTAGCTCAGGAGTATGACCCACTGCTGGACTCACTCTGTAAAGTGATTCAAAAACCGGAAAAGGAAACGTGGAACACGGCTTATATGTGGCACCCCGGACAACTGGCGGCTTGGCTGCAACTGAGGCAGAAAACGGAGTCGAAGGCGAGGTGCACCTTTGTGGACTATCCGGGGAATTTCTATGCCTACAGCGAGGTGACTTACTTCCGGGGGAAAATAAAAAGCACGGGCACCCTGCGCTGGAACGCTCCAGGCACGGTGAAGGCTACCATAGATAAAAAGGAACAGAAACTGAATGCACGGCAGGCTACCGTGAAGCCAGGTACGCACCAGGTGGCATTCCAGGTGAACACGAAGGGGCAGCTGCCGGCCCTGATTCTGGAGGGGGCGGATGTGGACCTGTTTGAGGCTAGCACGGACGGGGTGAACTGGCATCCGGTGGAGAGCGATGCGCGCTTCTGCCATCCGGAGGTCTTCCCAGATGATGCGCAGGAAATTCAGGTGAGCATCCCGGTACGGGAAACGCTGCTGCTGAGGAATGCACGGAGGGAAGGAGACAAGTTCATCCTGGGCCCTCAGGGGAACGTGATTCTGGATTTCTGCCACATAGAGATGGGGCACCTGCAGCTCACTGCCACCGGGAAGGGGAAGGTGTTCTTCCAGGTGGGTGAGTCCATAGAGGAGGTGACGAACCCGAATACGAAGGTGATGGAGCAGCTTCCGCTGGAGCCTGTGGCGCTGGAGGGGAAGAAGGACATCAGCCTGACGGAGCGGGCGGTGCGTTTTGTGCGGATAAGCACGGACCGGGGCTGCACGCTGGAGAATGTGCGTTTCCTGGCCGATGTGTGGCCGGTGGAGATGCAGATGCAGTTTGAATGCGATGATGCGCAGGTGAACCGGCTCTGGAAGGCGGGTGTGGCTACCCTGCACACGGCTTTGCATAATTTCTACCTGGATGGCATCAAGCGGGACTATCTGCCCTGGGCCATGGATGCGGTGCTGAGTAGTCTGGGAGGCGACTATGCCTTTGGGGAGCCTCAGGTGAGCCGGAACGGTATCTCCGTGGCACTGATGCCGGAGAACCCCACTGCACAGGACCTGGGAGTGGTGGACTATCCGCTGCATGCGCTCATCGGTCTTCGTCAGGAATACCTGAGGTACGGAAATCTGCAGACGTCAAGAATGTACAAGAACCGTATCCTCTCCCAGCTGGACTTGTACGAGAGTCTGCAGGATGAGCATGGGTTCATCAGTGCTAAGGCACCTACCTGGGGCTTTATTCCGGGATGGAGCAAGGATAATGGTCCGGAAACCTTCGGCACGGCGGCTTACCCGCAGATGATGCTGATGGAGAACTTCCGGATTGCGGCCTACTTCTGCCGGCTCTGGAAGGAGAACCGCTTGGCAGCGCACTATGAGGCGAAGGCCCAGGCACTGCGGGAGAGTATCCTGAAGCATTTCTGGGATAAGGAACGGAGGGTGTTCATCAATGGCTACCGGGAGGATGGCTCCAGGGATGAGCGTGTGTCCTACCACTCCCAGTACTGGGCTGTGCTTACGGATCTGTATCCGGCAGCGCACTACGATTATCTGTACTCGGAGGTCATCCCGAACATTCCTGCTTATAAGGATAACATCAGCTACGAGAAGGGCTATGAATGCCTGGCCTATGTGAAGGCGGGGCGTACGGCCCAACTGCTGGACTTGCTGAACGAAACATTCGGCTACTGGCTGGACGAGGGGAACACGCGCTTCCCGGAGAACTTCCGGGTGAACGATGCGTGGGAGAAGCAGCTGGAGTTCTATGATCGTCCTTTCGGCTTGAGTCTGTGCCACGGAGCCAACGGAGTGCCTTCGGTGGTGCTGGCACTCAGGGGAATCATGGGCTTCAGCCAGTCGCAGGCACGCCCCAATGAGTACTTCCTGCACCCTAACCTGCTGCACCTGAACCACGTGAAGGGCCGTATTCCGGTGAAGGAGGGCTTTATTACGGTGGACTTCCAGAAGAACGGTGAGGCGAAGGTGACAGCTCCGAAGGGGGCAAAGGTGACCCTGATTTGGAACGGTGAAACGAAGAAAATATCTTAAGTTATGAAATACATGAAGCATTTTATTCTGGCAGCTTGCCTGGTGCCTACCCTGTGTATGGCACAACAGGTAATTCCTATTCCGGTGGACTATGAGGAGCCGGGGGTAGAGGAGACAGTAACCGTGAGAGACGGACAAAACATTATTTCAGGAGTGACGAAACCTTCTATTACGGTGTACCTCCCCAGTGAACAGCTGAACACGGGAACGGCAGTGATTCTGTGCTCCGGAGGTGCCATGCGGTTCCATTCCTGGACGAACGATGTGGAGCGTATGGCGAAGTTCCTGAATGCACGGGGTATAGCTGCCATAGGGCTGAAGTACCGACTGAACAATGCGAAGATGAACTTTCCTGCGGGGCAGATGCCTCCGATGCCGGAGATGGTGGATGTGACGAAATTCGATAAGTTCCCGATGGCGAACGCGAACCCGATGCCTAGTGTGGAGGGTGATGCAGCGAATATGCGGGCTGTGGACGATGCGCGGGCTGCCGTTCGGATGGTGCGGGAGCATGCTGCGGAGTGGAACATAGACCCGCAGAAGGTGGGCCTGCTGGGCTTCTCTGCCGGTGGTGGAGTGGCTGTGGGTGAGGTCATCTGTGCCCAAGAGGGCGAGATGCCGAACTTCCTGGTAACGGTCTACGGCCCATCGTTCCTGGATGTGAAGGTGCCGGAGAACGCCCCAGACCTGCTCATCCTGACGCGCGCGGAGCACCCCAATGTAGCTGCGGGCCTGCTGGGCCTCTTCCTGGAGTGGAAAAAGGCCGGGAAGAATGCGGAGTTGCACATGTATGGTGATGGGGTGGGACCTTTCGCCCTGGCCGATAGGATAGGTACGAACACCACAGATACTTGGAGCCAGAACCTCATAAGTTGGCTGGAAGCCCGTAAGTTCATCCCTCAGACTTCCCAATATATTCAGGTGGAGGATGGAGGGACAGGCCCTTACAAGGCTGTGGTAGACCGCAGTGCGGAAACTCCGGACTACACCCTTTACCATCCGGCCAATCTGGATTATGCCGTGAAGAAAGAAGGGCCTCTGCCGCTGGTGCTGTTTGCCAATGGAGGGTGCTCCTTCACTTCCAAGCATTTTGAGAAGTTCCTCACAGAGATTGCATCGCACGGATATGTGGTGGCAGCTGTGGGCTCTTTCGATGAGATGAGTCTGGAAGAGATTCAGGCGCTGGGCATGACCGATACGGAATATATGGTGCATGCCATAGATGTGATGGAGAAGCTGAATGCCGACCCCAAGAGTCTCTTCTACCAGAAGGTGAACCTGAAGCAGGTGGCTGCCATGGGACAGTCTTGCGGAGGCGGACAGGCACTTTCGGGCTCTGTAGATCCTAGAGTGACCACCACCATAGCCCTGAATAGTGGTTACGTGAGAAACAAGCCTCCTTTCCCGGTAGAGGAGCCAGGCAGTAAAAGGCCGGCTGGAGGTCCTGCAGCAGGATTTGCCAAGAAGGTGAGTGAAGGAGGTCTGTATGGAAAAGAATTCGGAGGAACTGCCACGCAGGCCGACCTGGTGAAGCTTCATGCTCCCGTGGCCTACCTGATAGGCGGTCCAGACGACGTGGCTTATGAGCCTTCAGGGCAGAACTACGACTTGATTCAGCATGTCCCAGTGGTAAGGTGCAACCTGAACGTGGGTCACATGGCTACTTATGCCCAGCCTCATGGAGGGGCCTTCGCAGAGATAGCCCTGAAGTGGCTGAACTGGCAGACCAAGGGAAAGACTGAAGAGAATAAATTCTTCCTGGATAAGGCTTATCAGAAGGCCCACTATCCAGACTGGACTGTTCAAAGTAAAAACTGGAAATAATGAGAAAACTGGCTTTACTGGCTCTTTTCTGGAGCATTGTTTTTCTGAGCGTAAATGCCCAGAAAGCTTATGTGGTGTCGAATGCGCATTTTGATACCCAATGGAACTGGGATATCCAGAAATCCATCAGTGAATATGTGCCCAAGACCATGGAAACCAACCTCTACTTGATGAGTCGTTATCCGGACTATATCTTCAATTTTGAGGGTGGGGTAAAGTATTCCTGGATGAAGGAATACTATCCGCTGGAATATGAGGCAGTGAAACAGTATATTAAGTTGGGCCGATGGCATGTGACTGGCAGTAGTTGGGATGCCAATGATGCCAATATAGGTGCACCGGAATCCTTGACCCGAAACATCCTGTATGGACAACAGTTCTATCAGCAGGAATTCGGGGTGCAGGGTACAGACATCTTCCTTCCAGACTGCTTCGGCTTTCCTTATATTCTTCCGTCCATAGCGGCTCATTCAGGACTGATAGGGTTTTCTACACAGAAGTTGCAGTGGCGTGAAAAACCGTTCTATGAGAATGGCAGGAAGGTACCGTTCGACTTTGGACTGTGGCAGGGGGTAGATGGGTCTCGTATCATGCTGGTGGCCGATGCTCATGGCTATACCACGAAATGGGCCGATGCCGACCTGAGCCACAATTCTTCGTTGAAAAAAATAGTGGAGAACAATCCGCTGAAGATTACTTACCACTACTATGGAACGGGTGACACAGGCGGTTCTCCCACCCTGGAATCGGTGCGTGCCGTGCAGAAGGGTGTGCATGGCGATGGTCCTGTAAAGATTATCAGTGCTACGAGCGACCAGCTATACAAGGACTTCCTCCCCTTTGAGAATCATCCGGAGTTGCCGGTGTTCAATGGGGAACTGCTGATGGATGTGCACGGTACGGGAACGTACACCTCACAAGCTGCCATGAAACTCTTCAACCGCAGGAACGAGCTGCTTTCTACAGCAGCTGAACGAGCTGCCGTGATGGCCCACTTCGGAGGCTTGCTGAGCTATCCGAGGGCGTTGCTCACGGAAAACCACAAACGGTATATTCTACATCAGTTCCACGATGACGTGACGGGAACCAGTATTCCTAGAGCGTATGAATTCTCGTGGAATGATGAACTGATAGCACTAAACAGTTTCTCCAATGTTCTGAAAACTTCGGTGGGTGCTGCTTCTACCTTGCTGGATACGCAGGTGAGGGGTATCCCGGTGGTGCTGTACAATCCTTCTTCTTTCGTGGCAGAGGACCTGGTGGAACTGACCCTTCCGGTGCGGCGTAAGGTGCACGGAGTAACGGTGTATAATGGTGAGGGAGAAACAGTGCCTAGTCAGCTACTGGAGGTGAACGACTCGGTTTTCAAGGTGCTGGTGAGTGCCCGTGTACCAGCTGTGGGCTATGAGGTCTATGAGGTGCGTACGGCAGCTTCCAAAACCAAGGGAGAAATGGTGGTGTCTGAGCGCAGCATCGAGAATAGCGTCTATAAGGTGACGTTGGATGATCATGGCGACATCGCATCGATTTACGACAAACGATATAATAAGGAACTGGTGGAGCAGGGGAAGGCTATCCGACTGGCCCTGTTCACGAAGAATCCTTCCTACAATTGGCCGGCATGGGAAATCAGGAAATCCACGCTGGATTCATCGCCCGTTTCCATTACGGAGAATGTGAATATTTCCGTGGTGGAGCAAGGTGCGCTGAGAAGTGCCATCCGGGTAGAGCGAACCTACGGAGAGTCTACTTTCTGCCAGACTATCCGCTTGAATGAGGGGGCACAGAGCGACCGCATCGACATTGTGAATGCGATAGACTGGGGTACCACCAATGCGTTGCTGAAGGTGGAATTCCCGCTCCAGGTGGCCAATCCAAAGGCTTCGTATGACATTGGTCTGGGGCATGTACAACGGGGGAATAATACGGATATAGCCTATGAGGTGTACAGTCATTACTGGACGGATCTTACGGACCAGAGTGGGGATTATGGAGTGGCTGTCCTGAACAACTGCAAATACGGATGGGACAAACCGGCCGACAATGTGATTCGGTTGTCTTTATTACATACCCCTTCCACCCGTTCCGGTTACCGGTATCAGAGCAGACAGGACTTCGGACATCATGAGTTTACGTATTCCATTGTAGGTCATAAAGGAACTCTCCAAGAGGTAAATATTCCTGAGAAGGCAGAGCTGGTGAATCAAACCATTCAAGCCTTCAAGGCTCCTAGACATAAAGGTGCTTTAGGACGCAGTTTCAGTATGGTTCAGACAGATAACCCTTATGTGGTGCTGAAAGCTTTCAAACAAGCTGAGGAGGATTCAGAGGCATACATCTTACGCTATTATGAAACAGCGGGGAAAGCGCAGCATGTAAATCTCTCTTTTGCTGGAAATGTGATGGGGGCAGAAGAGGTAAATGGGGTAGAACAATTTAAAAATTCCGTTCCGTTCCAAGGGAATAAGTTGAGTTTCGATATTCAGCCCTTTGGCATTCGCAGCTTTAAAGTGAAACTGGAGAAGAAAGCTGCACAGAAGATGGAGCAGACTCCTTTAGCACTTTCTTATAATCTGATGTCGGCCAGCTATAATGGCTTACGAAGGACCGTGAACTTCGATGGGAAAGGCTATGCCTTTGCTGCAGAGCTTCTTCCGGAGAGTCTAAATTATAAAGGCATCCATTTCAAATTCCCAGTGCCCGATACGCTGAATGTGGTGAAGTGTAGGGGGCAGGAAATAGCTCTTCCGCAGGGCCACTTCAACAAGATTCATCTGCTGGTAGCTTCTACGGGGGCTGACCAGTACGCATCATTCTTTATAGATGATGTGGAAAAGAAGGTAGTAGTTCCTTCTTATACAGGGTTCTTCGGTCAATGGGGACATACGGATCATACCGAAGGTTATGTGAAACCTGCCGATGTGGCCTTTGTGGGAACGCATCGTCATGAGATGTCGAAGAACAAGGACCTGCCTTATGAGTTTACCTATATGTATAGTGTGACGCTGGATTTGCCAGAGAAGGCACAGACCCTGATGTTGCCGGAGAATACACAGATCATAGTCTTTGCAGCTACGGTGGCTCGTGACGAGGTGAATGTGCTGGAACCTGCCACCGATCTTCTAGGGGTGCACCTGCCGTACTCTGAGGTGAATGCATCAGCCACGAACAGACGGAACCTCACCGTTCAAAAACCTGTGATAGAGCGGAGTGGGGAATATCACCAAGGAGAACGGGCAGAACTGGCCGTGGATGATGACATCACTACCAAATGGTGCGATGTGGGTGAGTCTCGTGAGAAATACATTGCGGTAGACATGGGCAAGGAATACGAAATAAAGGGCTGGCGTGTGGTTCACGCAGGGATGGAGTCATTGGATTACATCACGAAGGAATATGCTCTTCAGGTGAAGATGAATGAGAATGAGGAGTGGCAAACCGTGGACCATGTGACCGATAATACGGCTTTAGAAACCGACCGCCAGTTGGCAGCTCCGGTGAAAGCACGCTATGTGCGGCTCTTCATCACAAAGCCGGATCAGGATGAAGGGACTACCGTAAGGCTTTATGAATTTCAGGTTTATTAAATGTATGCCTTGTGGCAGTTTTTTACCAGAGTATGACCTGTATGTCGCAAGAAATAGCTAATTTTGCGTCGTCATTTTGAAAATTTATGGACACGATAATTAACGTTTTATCTCTTCTGGGTTCTCTGGGTCTCTTCCTCTACGGAATGAAGATCATGAGTGAGGGTCTGGAAAAGTTTGCGGGAGATAGGCTCCGTTCTATCCTGGCAGCGATGACCAAGAACCGGGTCATGGGAGTTTTCACCGGTATTCTGATTACAGCCCTTATCCAGTCTTCCAGTGCCACTACGGTCATGGTGGTGTCTTTCGTGAATGCTGGACTGATGACGCTGAAGCAGGCCATCGGAGTGATTATGGGTGCCAACGTGGGTACTACGGTCACTGCATGGATTATCTCGGCTGTGGGATTCAAGGTAAACATCTCTGCTTTCGCCATTCCGCTGCTGGCCTTCGGTCTGCCGCTCATCTTCAACAATAAGTCTAGTAGGAAGTCCCTGGGTGAGTTCATCTTCGGGTTCTCTTTCCTGTTCATGGGTCTGAGCTTCCTGCAGACAGCTGCTACCGACCTGCACATAGGGGACCTGGTGACGAGCATGCTGGCGCATATTCCTTATGATAATATCTTCACCATCATCATCTTTATCATCGTGGGTGCCATCGTAACCATGATAGTACAGGCTTCTGCAGCTACCATGGCTATTACCTTGATGCTGTTCGACATGAACATTGAAGGTTTCGGATTCGAGCAGGCTGCGGCACTGGCGATGGGTCAGAACATCGGTACCACCATCACGGCGTTCATGGCTTCGCTCACGGCGAATACACAGGCACGAAGGGCGGCACTGGCTCACATGTTCTTCAACGTATTCGGTGTGCTGCTGGTACTGCTCATGTTCTACCCGGCATGCGACGCGGTGAGCTGGTTTGTAACCGATGTGATGGGGGTAAAGAACAACGACCTCTACAAGCTTTCTGCCTTCCACACGGCGTTCAATGTGTTTAACACACTGGTGCTGATAGGCTTCGTGAACCAGATAGAGGCCTTCGTGTGCAAGGTGCTGCCGATGAAGGAGCAGGATGGCGAGTACCGACTGAAGTATATCTCGGGTGGTATTCTGAGCACGGCAGAGCTTTCCATCGTACAGGCACAGAAGGAAATCAACTCCTTCGCGGAGCGCTGCTACCGGATGCTGGGGCTGGTACGAGACCTGCTTCATACGGAGGATGAGAAGGAGTTCAACAAGCTCTTTGCACGGATAGAGAAGTACGAGAGTATTACGGACTCTATGGAGATGGAGATAGCCCGCTACCTGAACAAGGTGAGCGAAGGACGCCTTTCCGACGAGTCTAAGGCGTGGATAGCGAAGATGCTGCGCCAGATTTCCGAGTTGGAGAGCATAGGCGACAGCTGCTACAACCTGGGACGTACGCTGAACCGTAAGCGTCAGTACAGCAAGGAGGACTTCACCGCCGAGCAGATGGACCGTATGGAAACCATGCTAGATCTGGTGGATAAGGCCCTGGCTGAGATGGTGCGCAAGGTGGCTCTGGTGGAGCTGAGACCAAACATCAACCAGTCTTACAACATAGAGAACGAAATAAACAACTATCGTACGCAGTTGAAGAACAAGAACCTGAGCGACGTGAACTCTGGTGTGTACAGCTATCAGCTGGGTGTGTTCTACATCGATTTCATCTGCGAGTGCGAGAAGTGCGGCGATTATGTAATCAATGTGGTTCAGGCTGGTAGAGGCTTGAGCAACGACTACGACGAAATTTCTGCTTGATGATGGAGAGGAGGTTACATCCGATAATGCTGGCTGGCACGGGCAGTGATGTGGGCAAAAGTGTCCTGGCTGCTGCACTGTGCCGCATTTTCCGGCAGGATGGCTTCCACCCGGCTCCGTTCAAGGCGCAGAACATGGCTCTGAACTCATACGCCACCCCTGAGGGGCTGGAGATAGGCCGTGCCCAAGCGGTGCAGGCCGAGGCTGCGGGCATCCCTTGCAGCACGGATATGAACCCACTGCTGCTGAAACCTTCATCGGATCATACTTCACAGGTGGTGCTGAACGGAAAGCCCATCGGCAACCGGGATGCGTACGACTATTTCCGGGTGGAGGGGCGTGAGCAGCTGCGGCAAGCAGTGAATGCAGCCTTCGACAGGCTCTCCCAGAAGTTTAATCCCATCGTGATGGAGGGAGCGGGGAGTATCTCGGAAATCAACCTAAAAAATACGGACCTGGTGAATATGCCGATGGCACGGTATGCCGATGCGGATGTGATTCTGGTGGCAGACATCGACCGTGGAGGGGTCTTTGCCAGTGCCTACGGTTCCATCATGCTTCAGGAACCGGAGGATAAAAAGCGAATCAAGGGTATTATCGTGAACAAGTTCCGGGGGGACATCCGTCTTTTCCAAGAGGGGGTGCGTATCCTGGAGCGGATTTGTGAGGTTCCGGTGCTGGGGGTCATCCCTTACTTCAAGGATATTCATATAGAGGAGGAGGATTCTTTATCGCTGGAATATAAGCACCTGCAGGCGGAGCAAGGGAAAATCAATGTGGCAGTGGTACTGCTGAGGCATCTGTCCAACTTCACCGATTTCGACCGGCTGGAGGTGGACGAGCGGGTGCATCTTTACTATACCAACAATACCGAGGAACTGCAAAAAGCGGATATTATCATAGTCCCGGGGAGCAAGAGCACCCTGGACGACCTCTATGAACTGCGCCGAAACGGGGTGGCTCAGGCCATTCTGAAGGCTCACCGGGAGGGGAAAACCGTGCTGGGTATCTGCGGAGGCTACCAGATTCTGGGGCGTGAGGTGCTGGACACCGAGGGGGTGGAAGGCTCTATTCATCAGCTTCCGGGACTGGGTCTGCTCCCTACCTCTACCTCCATGACGGGGGAAAAGGTGACCCGACAGGTGGAATTTTCTTTCCGAGGCAAAGAGGGGCTGCGGGGCTACGAGATTCACATGGGGGAAACCCGCATGCTGGAGGAAGGGGTGGAACCTTTCGTGGTCTTCCCCGATGGGCATGCCGACGGGTGTTTCATCAACCAGAAATGTATGGGAACCTACATCCACGGTATTCTGGACAATGCGGCGTTCATCGATTTCCTGCTGGAGCCTTATGCCAGCAAGCTGGAGCATTCTGAGCTGGATTACCGGGCTTATAAGGAGGAACAATACGACAAGCTGGCGGCGCATGTGCGTGAGCACCTGAACCTGCCACTTCTTTATCAAATCATGCAAGGAGAATAAGCACGGAAAGCACCACGAAGAGGATTTCTGCTTTCCGATTGATGCGGGTGGCTACCTGCATATCTTTCGTAGTGAGCTCCCTTTCATTTTCACCAATATAAGGCTTATAGAAAACTTCCCCGAAATAATCGTGCGGTCCCCCGAACCTGCAGTTCAGGATGCCAGCCAAGGCGGATTCGGGCCAACCGGAATTGGGGCTGGCGTGGCATCGACTGTATTTCCGTATGAATTTCAAGAGGGGCACTAGCTTCTTCCCACTGACCAGAGCCATGAGGAGGGAGGTGATTCGGGCTGGGAGGTAATTGAACGCATCGTCTATGTGGGCTGCCCAGCATCCGAAGTCTTTATATTTTGCATTCTGATAACCAATCATGGAGTCCAGGGTGTTCACCATCTTATACATGAGGGCTCCGGGAACACCCAGCAGCAGGAACCAGAACAGGGGAGCGATGACACCGTCGCTCAGGTTCTCGGCTAGGGTTTCAAGGGCGGCTTTTCGCACTTCTTGTGCCGTGAGGTTCTGGGTGTCTCTACCCACAATGCGGGCTACCTGCTTTCGGCCTTTTTCCAGGGATTCATCCAGGGCTAGGAACACCATGCGTACTTCCCGGATAAGGGTGGTGCCTGCCAGGCAATAGAACAAGAGAATGGCTCCCAGAACGGTGTAGGCCAGGGGACTCCAGCTGTGTACCAGGTGCAAAACCACGGCTGGAACCAGGAACGCCAGGAGGATAGAGCAGAGGGCGAAAACTGCCCCTTTGGCTAACCGGTGCGTGCCTCTGTTCAGACGACGTTCTCCGGCAGCAATCCATTTCCCATAGTACACAATGGGGTGAGGCAGCTTTTCGGGGTCGCCCACCAGCAAATCCAAAACCCATGCGGAAAGTAAAAGGATGATCTTTTCCATTATTCTAAAATCCACTCTTGGATGGCATTGAGCAACAAATCATTTTCTTCGGGGCTCTGTACGGCAATGCGGAAGAACCGCTCGTCCAGTCCCTCAAAATTACTGCAGTCGCGTATGAGTATCTGGTGTTTCTGGGCCAGATAGTCCTTCAGAGCCGACGCTTTTCCCATGCGAAGCTGCACCAGGAGGAAGTTGGTCTTGCTGGGCCATACTTCCATCCCTCCCATCTCTGTGAGTTTCTGGGCCACATACTGGCACTCGTCCAGAATGTCCTGCAGGGGCAGCTCGTACTCGTCTTCATGCTGAATGAGGTAGCTGCCAGCCTGGATGGCCAACTGGTTCACACTCCACGGCATGCGGTGCGCTCCTATCTGCCGGATGAGCGAGGGGTGAGCGGTGAGGTACCCTAGTCTCAACCCCGGAATAGCAAACTCCTTGGTAAGAGAGTGGATGAGGATGAGATTGGGGAAGAGCACGGCCTCGTTGGTGCGGAGCAGGGGCTCTGCGGTGAGGCATTCATACGACTGGTCCACCACAAATACGGTATCGGGATGCTTTTCTATACAGTTGAGCAGTTCCTCCCGTCCTATTACAGAACCGGTGGGGTTATTCGGGTTGCAGAGCCAAACCAACTGGGCATCTGCTGGTATCTTCTCCAGGCTGAAGAGGGATTTCACGGCATGTCCGTTCATGCGGCAGGCATCGGCATACTCGCTGAAGGTGGGCATGAGCACAGCAGAACGACTCCCGTGGTACGACTGTGCCGTGAGGTAGATGCTTTCCGTGGCTCCGTTGGTGATGAGGATGGAATCGGGGGAAATATCCAGCCTTCTGCTGAGCAGTTCATCCAGAGGGGAACCCATGGGATTGGGGTAATCCATGACGGTGGGGAGCTGCTGCTTCAAGAACTCAAACAGCCCCGTGTGATCTACCCTCCCAGGAATGTTCGAACTGAAGTCGTGCAGAATTCCTGAGGCATATTGATATTTGTCGTTTCCGTGTCCGATAACCATGCTTTTCTATTTTGTGGTGCAAAGATACAATTTTATTTCTTACGTTGTAGCAAAACCCACAGGGCTACGGGGGCTCCGATGAGTGCCGTGACGGAATTGATGGGCAAGGCTCCCTCAAATCCCGGAAGACGAGCGATGAGGTTGCACAGCAAGGCTAGGTCGGCCCCGCAGAAGACAGTAGCCGGAAGTAAGATGCGATGGTCCGATTTCCGGAAAAGTCCCCTGCAGATGTGCGGAACGGCTAGTCCCAGGAACATGATGGGTCCGCAGTAGGCTGTGACGATAGCCGTAAGAATACCCGCAGAGGAGATGACCAACAGTCGGGTTCTCTTGATGTTCAGTCCCAGGTTTACGGCATAGTTTTCCCCCAGAAGGAGCATATTCAACGGTTTCGCCAGCAGCATGGAAAGGGGCAGGAGAATGCACATCAGCCCCACAAAGACATAGACCTGTCCTCCGGTGACCCGGGCAAAGGAACCCAGTCCCCAGATGACATACGCACGGATATCTTCCTCCGAGGAGAAATACTTCAGCACCCCGATGATGGCACTGGCTATGTAGCCAATCATGACACCTACAATGAGCAAGGTGGCATTCCCTCGCACCCGTTGGGAAAGGTACACGATGATAGCCATGACCGACATGGCTCCGATGATAGCTGCCAGGGTAAGGGCCGTGTTTCCCAGGATGCCGAACTGCGTCATGAATCCTCCTCCCAACGTTCCGGAGAGCAGCACCACGAAGGCCACACCCAGACTGGCTGCACTGCTGATGCCCAATACGGAAGGACCAGCCAGCGGATTATGAAAGACTGTCTGCATTTCCAGACCAGCTACAGCCAGTCCCGCCCCACAAGCAATAGCTGTGAGTGTCTGCGGCAGGCGGGTCATCAACACGATGTTGGTCCAAACCTCGGAATCGGAACCCTCCCCTAGGAGGATTTTGTAGACCTCGCTGATGGGGATGGAAACGGAACCCAGCCCCAGATTGACGATGGCCAATAGGGGAATCAGTACAATCAGTACCGTCAGGATAGAGAATTTTCGCATATCAGTTTAACTTCAAGTTCCCCCTCCGGGAACACACGTTTACAATGTTGGTAACAGAGCTCTTTTATCTTCTCAAAGAAGGAAGGCGGTAGGAAAGTCCACAGTTCCCGGGCTAGGGTGATGTGGTCTATCGCTTCGGCATACTGGGGCTCTGCCAGGGTTTTCAGGAATTCCTTGTTCATTCCTACTTTATGGGAGTGGGTATCCAGGTGCCCTTCGGCCAGTTTCACCGCTTTTCCTATCATGATGGCCAAGGTGACTTTCCGAATACCGATGCGCTGAGCTGCTTTCAGGGATTCCCCGACGAAATTTCCGTAGTGAATGCAACGGATGTTCTTTTCTTTCTGCAGGGCTTTCTCGCTCTTCAACCCAGACACCAGTCCGATTTCCTCGCATCCGATGGCTTTGGCCACCTGCATTTCCCGGGCAATGCTTTGCTGCCAGGCCTCATTGGAAAACGGAGCCACAATGCCGGAGGTGCCGATAATGCTGATTCCATGCAGGACTCCCACTTTCGGGTTGAAGGTCTTTTTGGCGATTTCAGCTCCATTCTCCACGCAGAGGGTAATGTCGTAGTCTTGCGTGGTCAAAGCCCTGATTTCATCGAAAATCATTTTCCTTGGGGTGGGGTTTACGGCTGGTTCTCCTACCGGGATACCTAGTCCGGGCAGGGTCACTACTCCCACACCTTCTCCTTGCAGGAAACGGATGCCGTAGGTGCCGGGGGTGAGACGCGCCGTGATTTTACAGCCCCGGGTCACATCGGGGTCGTCGCTGAAGTCCTTGATGGTGGAAGCCACTCCCGCTTCTTCTACCTGTACCGGCATGGTCATGATTTCCCCATCGGGGAGGGCAAAGGCCACTTCCTCTGGGGTTTCCCCGTAGAGCAGGGACAACAGGGCTGCTTTTACGGCTGCGGTGGCACAGGCTCCGGTGGTGAACCCGGTCTTCATGGGGAAGAAATCGGGTACCAGGTGCTCAATGGAACGGCGTAGACTGTACTTCCCCGTGGCATAGATCCAGTGCTGGGGCAGGGCAGGATGCTCCACCACAAACACCTTCAGTCCCAGTTGGAGGGCTGCCTCTACCTTATGGTTGAAGCCTCCGCTTTCCCCACTTTCTTTGGTGAGGATGGCATCGCACCCCGTTTCCTGCATCAGGGCCATCTCTTCTTCCTGTGTGGGGAGCGAGTGGTCTTCCTTATAATAAATAAGGTTTGACAGGGGGAAATCGTTCTTCTGAACTATTTCTAGACTCTCCGGCCGGTTCAAGATGCGGAAGAGGGTGGGATGGTTTTTCCAGTAGGGAGCCAGGGAAGAGATGGTGTTCACACCCGACAGTGCCAACAGGTTCTTCACCCCCGCATTTTCCATCTTCTGAATGGCATCAGCATAACTGGTGCAGTAGGTAACCCCCTCCCGATGCGGCTCAAACTGCCGTTGCAGACGAATGACCGGGATGTGCTGACTACCGATGGCCTGGTGCAGGTTCATGGCAAAAGGGTGAGCCGCATCGATGATGCACCGGATGTGGTGTTCCGTGCAGAAAGTCGTGATTTCATCGGCAGTCATAGCTCCGGTAAGACGGATACCATGCTGCATCTCCACGGTTTGCAAACTGCTCTTCGTGGAGTAATAAAACGGTGTTCCTGCCTGGTCGCAGACATCCACTGCCAATCGTCCTTCTGTGGTTCCCCCGAATATCAGAATCATTCGTCCTTTCCTTTTCTGAATAAATGAGTAAAGTGCCCGTCGTAAAGCTTGCTGAGGCCCTGACGGTTGTCTATAGCATCACCCACCACGATCATGGTGGTAAGCGTGAGATGGTTCTCCTTGATAATCTGTGCCAAGTCTTTCAGTTTCCCCCGGTAGATTTTTTCATCCTTCCAGGTGAGTTTATAGCAAGCTGCTACCGGAGTGTCAGGAGAGTAACCTCCATCCAGCAGTTCCTGCTGTACCTGGTCTACAATGCTGGCACTCAAGAAGATGCACATTGTGCTTTGGTGTTGAGCCAGGAGGTGGAGTTTTTCTTTCTCTGGCATGGGAGTACGGCCTTCGCCCCTAGTCAAGATGATGGTTTGGCATTTCTCCGGGATGGTGAACTGGCTCCGAAGCTCTGCAGCTGCAGCCAGGAAGGAGGAAATACCCGGGGTGATGTGGTAACTCATGCCGTACTGGTCGAAGAAGGCCATTTGCTCCTGGATAGCCCCATAGATGCAAGGGTCTCCGGTGTGCAGACGAACGATGAGCTTTCCTTGGTCGTAGAACTGTTTCATCAGTTCAAACTGCTCCTCCAGGTCCAAGTCGGCCGATGAACGGACGGTGGCTCCAGGTTTGGCACAGAAGGTCAGCTCCCGAGGGACTAGACTTCCTGCATACAGGATGAGGTCGGCTCTCTCCAAGAACTTCCTTCCCCGCACGCTGACTAAATCGGGGTCTCCCGGTCCTGCCCCCACAATTTCGATATGACCGCTTTTCCCGTCTTGTGCCAGGGCAAAGGTATAATGTGAGGTTTTATCTCCTAGTGTAATGTACCCTTTCTGCTTCTCTACCACCAGTTTTCCCCGAGTGCTGGCAGCCAGAGCCGAAGACTCAGCTACCCCGTAGCATCCGGTAACTTCGAATACTTTCTCACTAGGATTCGGAACGGTGATGGAGGAAAGCTCCTGGGCTGTGAAGATCTTTTTTGTAGCTTGCGGAAGCAGTGCGGTGAGTTCACGCAACAGCGGTTCATCTTTCTTCAGTTCGATACTATCGATGGAAACGATGGATTCCGGAGCATACCCCAGCTGCTTTATCTCTTGCAGCAGCTGTGCTGCAATTTCTACCGGTGCCTCTTTCTGGCATCCCACTCCCAGATGCAGGCAAGGGGGGAAGTACTGAATTGTTTTGGTAGTTGTTTCTGGATAGATGTGAGGGCTCACCAGGATGAGTAATTCAAAAGTATCTGCACACTGCTTATAATCCTCCATGCGATGGAAAATCTCCACATGAGCAGGGCAGGTTTTTTCCAATGCTTGAGTTCCCTCATCTTCTACTTCCAGCACCAATGCTGTGGCTTTCTGGTTCACAAAGGTAGCGATAACGCTGTTCATCTCCTGATGAGAGAGTGGGGCTACCTTCCATCCGTTTTTACGGGACAACGTATCCAGGGCCCACAGCCCGGTGTTATCGCTCTGGGTGGTGATGACCGCCTCACCCCCGATGATTTCAGCTATTTCTCTAGCTAGGTCGTTGGCTCCACCCACATGTCCGCTAAGGACAGGGATGACGAATCGGCCCGTGGAATCCACACAGATGATGGCTGGGTCGGTATATTTATCTTGAATCAGCGAGGCATATCTACGGACACAGATGCCCAGTGCCCCGATGAAGACGATGGCATTTAAGTTGGCATCGTCCCTTAAATCTTTTTGAATACGGTGGGCCAGTCGTTCCCCGGCCTGGTTGATGGTTTCAAATTTTATCATTCTGCTTTAAGGATAAAGATAGGGTTGAAGTCGTCTATGGCAATTCGGGTGGTGTGAGTAATCTTCATGTCCATGGCTGTGATGCCATCTACGAACAACTGGTAGCTTTCCGGTGATACCGAGTTGAATACAATGCAGGCTCCTGGTAGCATATATTTTTTCACAAGGGCAATCATCTCTTTCAGCTTACCTCCGTGCCCACCGATGAAAATAGCATCAGGGGCGGGAAATTTGGCTAGGTCGATTTCCAGAAAATCTCCAATGACTGCTGTAATCCCTGGAGCCCCGAACTTACGGGAGTTCTTTTCCATCAGCTCTCGTCCTTCTTCCCGGATTTCGAAAGCGGTGATATTCAGGTGAGGGAACTGGAGTTTCGCCTCAATGCTGACGCTTCCAGTGCAGAAGCCAATGTCCCAAAAAGAGGTTTTCTTCTGCAAGTCCAGCATGGAAAGGGAGAGCAGGCGGATAGGCATCTTGGTAATCATTTTAGCCCTTCCATTCAAGTGGTGGAAATCCGATTCAGGGATGCCCAGTGGATGTCTTCTGCTTTCTTTTTGCTGGAGGATGAGGCAGTTCGGGTTCGCATAGTTCTTCTCCGGGTGGAAGGTTCCCACCTGTTCCGTCTCTTCATTTCCCAGGTTTTCACCTATGGTCATGACATAATTGTCGTACCCATATTCCACCATGTGGTTCCAAATGGCTTGAGGGGTCTTGTTTTTGTCCGTGAGACAGCCGATGAGCGGTTCATCATGGATGAGGGCTTCATCCAGTTTATCCCAAGGACGGCCCGTGAGGGAAACCATGCGCATATCTTGGTAAGGCAGGTTCATCCGGTGTGCCAGCATCTGGAGGGAATTGAAGGAAGGGTAGACTTTCATCTTGATACCCGGAATTTCCCGCTGGACGGTGGCTGCGAAACCATAAAACAGTGGGTCACCCGAAGCGAAGATGACAATATCTTCATGTTGTTCATATTGGGCAAAGACGTCACTCAGTGGAACGGTAATATCAATCCATTGGGCGTGTTCTGGCAAGAAACGTTTCATGATTTCATAATGACGTTTTCCTCCAGAGAAGACCATTCCCCGGGAGATGATGTTCAGAATTTCAGGGGGGAACCATTGCTCCCTCCGGTCGCTGATTCCAATGATGGTACAACTATACATCTCTTCCGGGTTTTAACTGTTCTGCATCATCGTAAGTCAGGATAGAGTTGACAAGGGTAGCAGCCAAGTTGCTTCCTCCCTTCCTCCCTTCAATCAGGATTTTCGGAATATCCAGGAACGGTTTGGCTGCATGCTTGCTTTCTTCCACATGCACAAACCCCACAGGGGCTCCGATAATACCAGCCGGGTGGCATTTCTTCTTTCGGATTAGCTCGCAAAGTTCCAGTAAGGCAGTAGGTGCATTGCCAAAGGCATAGAGTGCATCAGGATATTCCTCTGCTGCCAGTCTCATGCCTGCTTGTGCACGGGTAATCCCCTTTTCTTTCGCCATTTCAGCCCCACGAGGGTCATTGATGTAGCATACCGTCTGGATGCCTAGTCTTTCCAAAGCCCCTTTCCGGATTCCGGCAGACGCCATCGTCACATCGGTGACGATAGTCTTGATGCTTCCCTTTTTGACCTTATCGTACAAGGTAGCAGTGGCCCCTTCATCCATCCAAAGCAGATGCTCCATTTCAAAGTCGGCTGTGGTATGAATGGCATGCAGCATGGGCCACAGTTTCCACAAAGGAATATCTGGATTCTTCAGTTCCTTACGGATGGTTTGGAACGACTTGATCATGATGGATTGGCCCAGGTTCTTCCCTTCTTCGGTTCTCTCCCGGTAATACCCTCTAGGGGTAATGAATTTCCCATCGGACAGGTACGACTGGCTGTTCCCGATGATGACAATGGTAAACATATCCACCTCTTCCGGGTTGAAATCCTTCAGCGTGGTAACGTGAGTTTCCTGCTCCTCCCGTCCTGCTTGACGGACATATCCCACCACATTTTCGGTACTTCTTTCCTGTAAGAAAATCTCTTTTAATCGGTAGAGCTGCCAGTAGCGCCCTTGACTTTTCGGGTTGTAGATGGCTGTGATAAAATCGCCGGAAGCAGCAGCCTTTATCCGCTTTTCTATAAGACTCCAAGGAGTCATCAAGTCGCTCAGAGAGATGACACAAAAGTCATGTCCCATGGGAGCACCCAACAGCGATGCGGCTTTCTGGAAGGCACTGATCCCAGGGAGAGGGATAATTTCCACATTGGAATTCCGTTCCCTCTTCATCTCATAGATAAGTGGCGTCATGCCATAGATGCCCGCATCACCACTGGAAATGACACATACGGTCTTTCCTTGCTCGGCCAGGAGGAATGCATGTAGGGCCCTTTCCTGCTCTTTCTTCATTCCGGTATCGATACATTCTGTACCCGGTTTTAGATAGGGCTCAATAAACTGAAAATAGTATTTGTAACCGATTACCACATCACTGTCCTGCACCGCTTGGAGCACTGCAGGGGTAATATCCTCTGGTGAGCCAGGGCCTATTCCAGCCACATATATTCTCATAGTTTCTTTTTAGAAAAGTTCGTTTAAATGCTTCAATACCAACTGCTGCACCTTTTCATTTTCGCCTAGTCCATGGAAATGAACTTCTACGTTGTATCCCAGCTTTTCAATGGCAGGGCGCCATTCGCCATCGATATCTTCGTGAGCATGAACACCACTGGCCAACAGGAACGGTATGAGGGTTACTTTCTTTGCCTTTAAACCCTTGAGTTGGTTTACAGAGGTTTCTAAGTCGGGCCAGCCTTCTATGGTTCCTACAAAGATATTCGTCTGCCCATCGTTCCGGAGCATGTTCCCCAGCATGCTATAGACAGCGTTACTAGAAAGTTCGTTACCATGCCCCACGTACATCACCAGTTCATTTTTGGCCGTCTGACGTTCTTTCAAGATGGCAGTCATCGCCTTGAAATCCTCTACGGAATTTAGGATAGGAATTCCCACTTTAATTTCTTTAAAGAAGGGTGAAACCTTATTCACATCTTCCCGTAAGATGCCCATCTCCACACCATCCATCAAGAAGGTGGGCTGCACAATGACGTTTTCGTAGCCTTCCAGTTTCAGGCGCAGTAGTGCTTCTTCTGCACTATCCTTGTGAATGCCTTTCTTCTCTAGCGCCTTGCGGATTCTAGGAGAAGTGAATGCCTCGCGGACTTCATATTCCGGGTATGCATTTTTGATGACATTGAACAAGACATCCAAAGATGCTTTTCGCCCTTCGTCGTAACTGGTCCCGAACTGAGCCACCAAGATGGCTCCCTTTTTTTGCTGGGCATTGACTTGCAAGGTTACGCAAAGCAAAAGTAAGAAAAAGAATCTCTTCATCATAGTATTGTTATGTTTTAATGCTTCTTTTAATCCATTTTAATCCAAGCCAGGCTCCTGTTAGAGAGACAAAGGCTCCTCCTAGACAAAGTGTCCAGATGCAGATGGTCCAGAGTACCTTGTGCTCCATGAGCGCTTGAATCTTCAAATAGTGTATGGCGGTCACGGCCCAACGCTTCACCCTTCGGTTGTGGTTGGAGTACCGCACTTCACCCGTATGTGGTGAAACGTAGAAACGGGAACCGTCGGCATTATTGATGTCTACTTTATAAACTGGCAAAGGGTATTCATTGTCTCTGTCGGAATAGTATTCATCGTATGCGGTCAGCAGTTCTATAGAACAGTCTGATTTTTCTATTTTAGGGGCTGGAGTTTCTTTTCTGGAAGGAGAAACCGTATCAGCCTTTTCCTTTTCGGATAGAGATGTACGAGTCATGTGGGTAGCATGTCCATGGGCACTGCCTCCTTCCGATTTCCCTTGCGAAATGACCTTTATGGCACATTTCAGGATTTCATCTGGAGAAACTTCTACAGGCTCTGGAGTGCTTTTGGAAGCATCGATATAAACCATGCTGTCTGCATTGACCACCGCATAAACAGGTACGGAACCGAAGTGGGTCCAATCTACTTCCTTAATGTCTTTATAAACCTCTGCCAGTTGGGTATAATCCAGTTTATAAGCGTTCAATGGGAGGGGCTTTCTCCCCCAGAATCGGGATGCAGAGATGGTGTAATCTCCCTCGTAAGGGGCTATCCATTGAGGGATTCGTTCCATGATGAACATCCCACTGAATCCCCAAAGAATCATGAACAGTCCCATGCCCAGTCCGATGAATTCATGCCAACGGTAGACAAATTTCTTGTAAGGGTTTTCCCATACCTTTTTCTTCAACCTTCTGCGGACAAGCACATAAATGCCTACATATAATCCGGTGAGGGCAGCGATAAGGCAGGTAAATCCTCCGATGTAAATACACCATTTCCAGGTATCTAGATCTTTACGGATGAAAGGGAAATAGAGTTTGTGTGGAATGGCTCCAATGTATGCCCAAAAGCGACTTCTCCTAGTGGTCCACTGGTGTACTTCTCCCGTGTTTATACTGATGAAAAGTTCACTTTTGTCTGGGTCATCGTAGGTGAGATGTACCATGGGCATCTCCGATTTGAACCTTTCATAGAGCACCCATTGTTCTCGGTCGTAGATGGTATCTTTTCTGACAGGGGTTCCTTCCACCCATCGGGAGGCTATCTGCATCAGGGCTTCTTCAGTGATAGCCTTTTGTCGCTGTGTAGTATCTGCACAAAAGGTGTAATCTTTATCACTTGTATTGAGTTCAATTAAGGTCTGCCCCAGTTGCTGATGCACGGAGATATGCTTGACTGTACCGTCTATTTTATTAAGGAATGGCTCGATGGCAGGCAGGCTATCTGGAATAGCTTCCAGGTGTGCCTGTTTCATCCTATCGTCCACACGAGGGTAGGGATGATAAATCAGCACCAAGCCTGTCAGGAACCACATGGCAAAGAACAGTGCCACAATGGTCCCGGACAGGCGGTGCAGGAAAAACATTGTCCGATTGAAAAAATTCATGGACAAGAATTAGTTTACATTGTCTACTACAGACAGGCGGTCGAAGTAGAAGCCAGATGCCAGAGTAGCACCCTTGGTCACACTACCGGTTTCTACGTCATAGATGTAAATAGTAGGAAGATTGCCTGTAGTTTCATCTGGGCAGGTACCCACATAGCACTTGCCGTTGTAGTAGCTTACACGGTCGGTGAATGAACCACAGCTGTATGGCAGAGTTTTGCCATCGAAGGTTAATTCAGTACTTTCACCAGTGGCAATGTCGTATACGGCATAGTAGCTGTTGAATTCATTCTGTCCCCAGCCTTTATATTCTGTTGGAGTAGATGCCAGGCCGCAGTAATATGGGTCTTGTATGTACATCATTACCTTATTATTTCCCATGTAATCTACAGTCAGAATCTTACCAGAATCATATTTGTCGAATCCCAGATAGTTCTTGTCAGTATCATATTCACCCTTGTTTACACGGATAAGACGACCGTACTGTTGAGTAGATTTTGAAGTTTCTGGAATCTGGTTACCGCAAGCAATGTACAGGTTTTCATTTTCATCCATGAACATCTTGTCCTGCTGCAATTCACCGAATGCTGTACCAGCCATTTCATCTATACGGGTTTCGTTGATTACGTTCTTTATTTCCATAGTAGCAGCATCAATGAAGGCAATGTAGATTCCAGGAGCAGCATCGGTAGCCTTATCGGTGAAGCAATAAATGATAGTGTTATCGCTAGGACGGTATTTAGCCAAACCTGAAGTAGAGAAAGATACGATTCCACCTTCTTTGAGGTCTTTGGTAGCGCTGGTCAGATCCAGAACACCTTCACCTTCCAGGGTGAATGAAGTGCCATTGTCTTTTACCTTAGACCATACAATGTTGTTCTGAGAGCCCTTTGAAGAAGCCTTGTCGGAACCGATGAATACAAATTCATTTTCAGCGATGATAGCATGTGCATACTTACGAGTCTGGAAGACACTGCTACCCATTTCAAATCTAGCAATGGTGGTAGCACCTTCATTGTTGATAAGGTATTTACCATACCATGAATTGCCTTTAGGAGCTACTTCATAGTAGTAGCCTTTATAGATGACAGCTTCAGATTCCAGCTCAGCTGACTTGATGTCAGCACCTATACCAGTATAGCTTATGGAGTAATTAGGGTTAACCAAGTCTCCAGGTTCTACACTACGAATAAGGTAAGAGGTTACACCCGTAGAAGACATACCTGTGGTAGCACCTACAGAAGCTAGAAGGTCGAAGTGGTAAGTAGGTGCAGCAGGTTTTTCTTTACCAGCTTGGGTAAAGGTCAAGTCTGTGCTTCCAGATGCAGTCTCGCCATTGAAATTGAATTTTACATGAGCAGTGCGGCTCTCGTAATCTGTATTTTCGGTTGCAGTAACGGTTAAAGTCGCATTTCCATTACCAGAAGTAGGGGAAACAGTCAACCATTCTGCATCGGATGCAGCTGTCCAATTCGCATTGGAGCTGACCGTAACATTTAGAGAACCCCCAGCAGCTTCAATATCAGTTCCCGCATCAGGAGCAACTGTAAAGGTGGTTGGTACTACAGGGTCGTCATCGGAACAGCTGTTGAACATTGTTCCTACCAGCAGGCATGAGAATGCCAGTGCTAAAAATTTAAACTTTTTCATCATTTGTTTTTATTATGTGTTGTTATCGTATATATACTCTGAATTTTGCCATAAATGTTCGTCCTGGTTTCTGGAGTTTATAATTGTCGAAGGACAGTTTGTTGAACACGTTGTCGCAAGTTAACGTGAGGCTATAGCGTTCTTGTTGCCAAGAGTAAGTGAGTGAAGCATTGAACACGTTCTGCTCTGGGATTCGTGCCTTATTTGGCAGGTAGCCGTAGCTTTCCCAGGTGAGGTAATACCAATGCACGTATTGATAAAGAAGGTTGAAACGCAGACGGTCACCCTGGGAGAGGAGATCATATTTGTTCAACGTTAAATCGATATTGCTATAGAGCCAAGGCTTATTAGGGATTCGGTTTTTATAGGTGGCACTTTCGTTTCCATTCTCCAGGTATCTTTCCATATCACGGCTCTCCTGATAGCTCAGGTTTCCGGTTAGCTGCAACCATCGTCCCCATGAATAGCGTATTTCCCCCTCTAATCCTTTGCTGGTCACATCGTTCACATTGAAATACTGGGCGGTTCCATCGCTCTCATTTACACGCAAATGGATATAGTCGGTCACTTTCCTATAAAAAGCAGTGAATTCATAGTAAATTAAATGCTTGCGACTAGGTTGTATGTTTCCGAACAAACCGATATTTACGTTGTGACTTTTTTCTGGCTCCAAGGCTAGGTTAGGGTAGGTGGTAGAACCGTTGCCCAGAAGTTCCCTAGCTTGTGGTAATCTTACGGAGCGTTCATAGCTTAATTTGATACTCAATGGTTCAAAAATAGTAAAACGGCTGCCAACTCCACCACCCAGATTATTTTTAGTAGTGGTGCTAGGTACCTTGTTAGAACCCGTAATCCATGCTAAGTCGGTTTGTTCCACCCGAACATGGTTGATATAATCTTTTAGGAAGAAAGAGTTCACCCAACGGCCGTCTTTACCTAAAGATTGGTCGTAGCTTAAACCCAGTACTTGTTTGGAGAGCAAGTCTTCCGATGGGGTGAACGTTCCGTCAATTTCGCTCTCTGGGTAATAATCAGAAGCAGTATCATAACGCTTATTTCCCGTTCTGTTCAACATATAATTTAAGTTGAAAGAATGATGGTTGTTCAGGGCATAGTTGAAATTAGCGCGAATGATGGTTAACGGGCGCTTGTAATGGCGATACTGACGTCCTCTAGAGGTCATTTCATTACTAGACTTATACTGATAACCTCCATTCCAGTTGTAGCGGGCATAAGCCGTATCTATGGTGAGACTATGATCCCAGGTATGACTGGCAGAAATATTCAACGAAAGCCCTTCGGTGAGGAAGTTATCTTTCTTGTATTTCATGTTGATGTTCCAGGCATCTTGTTTGCGCTCTGCCTTACCATAGACAATAGACTGGATGGTACCTGTCTGAATCTCTTTGTTGGTCTGAGTAAAGCTACCACCCACGAAGAACTGGTCAGCCCATTTCTTGTTCTGTACTCCAGCCTCCAATTGGACCATGGCATTAAAATAATCATCGTGAAAGCGTTTCCGGGTGACCGTGTCATATCGTGCGGTTTCAGAATTCCACACCTCCACATTATGTACTTTATAATCATTCTTGGAAGAGTTCACACTGAACTGAGGACGCAGGATAATCCCCGTTTTATTAAGAACAAACTGGGAATTGAAATCGGCCATGTAGGTGCTGAAACTACCAGCACTGACAGAAGCATCTACGAAATTTGTCTTTTCTTGTTTAGTAATGATATTGATGGCTCCCCCTAAAGCATCAGCACCCAAGTAGCTTGGTACCACTCCTTTGTATACCTCTATTCGGTCAATGGTGTTGATAGGAAAGTTGGACAGGTTCACTCCATTTCCTTTGGAAGATAATGGCAGGCCATCTACAAAATAGCGGATGGAATTACCGGATAACCCATTTAAAGACAATTCGAAGTCGCTTCCCAAACCGCCTTCAGTCCGAACTTTCACACCACTGCTACGGCTTATCAAGTCGTTTAGGTTGGTCACACTGCTGGCAATGCTTTTGATGTCCACTGCACTTACGGTATATGCACCTTCACGGAGCTGTTGCTCTTGACTTTTCCCCACAACGATGACATCTTGCAGGTTGAAGCCAGTTTCCGTAAGGGTGATGTCAATCTTTGTCTGTTTCCGGGTATCAATCTCTAGTTCTTTCGTTTCATAGCCAATAAGTTGTGAGACTAAGATTAGTTTCCCAGATTTGACTTTCAGTTCATATTCACCATCATCATTGGTATAAGTACCTATGACGGAGTTTTTAACAGAAACCGAGGCCATGGAAAGGACATTGCCTTTATTGTCTTTCACTGTTCCTGTCAGAGTTACTTGTGATTGCGCCCAGGCTGAACCAGTAACAATCAGTAGGAGTACAAGCAGGAATGCTTCTTTTATCAGTATTCTTTTATTCATTTAGAGATTATTGATTCTTAGAGTGTAAAGGAAAAGGGGAATAAAGAAGTGCTTATAGGGTTGAAGTACGACACGAGATAACCCTACATAAAGACACATTGCAATAGCCAAGACGGCTAAAGCTATCACACAGTTTTGCTCCATTAGCAAAATAAAGGCTTAAAACAATGTTCAAGTCACTCTGTCCCCGAAATGACTATTCACTAAAGCAATAGGTAGGTCTTCTGACTTTATTCCTGGTCATGCGCCTTCCCAAAACGAACTCCGTTTCAGTGGCCTTGGAATGCATTCCCACGTAAATTGGAATTTACAGCTACGGGCATAGTCGCAGAATTGCACTGCGTTCCCTCTTCGTCTTTGGCTGTGTAAAAACAGCCTTAGAAACCAATTGCGGGTGCAAAATTAACCTTTTTTATTTATTAAATAAAAGAAAAGTCTCTTTTTTACCCTAATTTGGGTAGAAGGTGCAAATAATCAAGCTAAAAAGCTATACCTTTGTAGTGAAAAAGATGAATTATGGCAAGTGTATATTTCCTTTCTTTAGGCCCAGGTGGAGTAGAAAATGTGACGTGGGGAACCATCAAGATTCTTCAGCATTGCGACCGGATATATTGTTTTGGAACTAGTAGCCAGTCTTTTGCAGCAAAGACGCTTTCCTTGTTGCCCATTAATGCTCCTATTCAGGTGGTGAAAGTACCGATGCAGAAAGACCGAGAGGCGACTTGGAAAGTTTATCAGGACTTGGCATCAGAAATCAAAGAAAAACATTCTTTGGGAGAGAAAATAGCAGTAGCTACCGAAGGCGACAGTGGAATATATGCCACAACCCATTATGTGAAGGACCTGTTGGACCAGTGGGGAGTGAAGACGGAACAAATGGGAGGAGTACCTTCCTTTATCGCAGCCAGTGCCAGGGCAGGACTCCATCTGGTTAGTCAGAAAGAGCGCTTATTGGTTATCCCAGGAATGATTACCTTACAGGAGATAACTGATTTGGTTGAAAAAAACACAACTGTGGTAATTATGAAACTTTCTATGGCTACGGACATTGTTCATGAATGTATGAAATTACATCCCGAATATCAATATCACTACTTTAGCCATATTGGTCAGCCAGAAGAAGTGTATCTACATGATAGAGATATTCTTTTACAACAAGATTTTCCTTATTTCTCCCTAATGATTATCAAGCATCCTTGATACAAGATTTTAGTTGTGCAAGAAATGCCTCAAACCCACATTCTGCCCAATACCAATGTGTATATCCAGCAATTACATTTTTAGAATGATAGATGCTGGTTGCGACTGGTAAGCCTTTGGCTGAGAGTTGATTTTGAGTGGTTTGGACAGCAGGAGCCTGCACTGATTCTTCTATCTCGGAATAATGGAACTCATGGCCTTTCAAACTGTTCTTATTTAGAGGGATAATCCGATATCCCAGATGTAAATGAGCATTCTCCATTGTGCATTTAAAAGGAAGAACATTGCACATGGGATATGCTTCTCCATTTATCTCAATACTTCGCGTGAGATACATCATACCCCCGCATTCGGCAAAAATAGCTCCATTTTTTTCTGCATACTGCCGGATGCTTTCTTTCATGGATGTATTTTTTGCTAATGCTTCTGTAAAAAGCTCGGGATAGCCACCTGGGAGGTAAAGTAAGTCGCAAACTGGAAGTTCCGGATCTGTAAGCGGAGAAAAGAAACACACATCTCCACATTCTTTCATGGCATCCACATTCGCCCTATACATAAAATTGAAGGCTTCATCCTTAGCTATCGCTATTTTCATAGACTCAGTATTTTATCGATGAGTACATGCTTTTCCACCTCTGATGCAGCTTGGCAAATCAGTTCTTCCATTTCCTGTTTAGCCGTAATCGTCAGACCCAAATGCCTTCCAGGAACTGTGAGTTTGGGATTTTGCTGAAGATATCCCAAACAGGGGACCCCTGCATCACTGCACGCTTGTTCCAAGTAAGAGAAATGGTTCTCGCTGGCAACCCTGTTGAAAATCACACCACCTAGTTTAATGGCATCACTGAAATGTTTAAATCCGTAGATGAGCGGGGCTACGGAATAGGCTACTGATTTGGCATTGACCAGCAAGATTACGGGGATATCCAGTAAACCAGATATTTCAGCACTAGAACCCCTACTTTTATCATAACCATCAAATAACCCCATTACACCTTCTACTACACTAATGTCTGCCCCTTTAGAGTAATGTTGATATAAATATCTTACATGTTCTTTAGAAGCCAGCCATGTGTCTAAATTTACTGATTCATGGCCGCTAGCCATGGAATGAAACATGGGATCAATGTAGTCGGGACCGCATTTGAACGGTTGTACCTCTAGCCCTTTATTACGTAATGCGCGAAGAATTCCCATGGTGAAGGTGGTTTTCCCACAGCCCGAAGAAGTAGCGCCGATAAGGAATGAAGTCATGTCTTATTTAATCAGCTTGTAAAATTTGGGTTCATAGTTCGGCAGGACATTCGGATGAAAAGCCTTGACAAAATCAGCTAGTACATAATGCGGCTGGACACCTGCCAGTTCTCTATAGGGAGTCTGAGCGAAATTACAGAAAAGCACTTTCTGATTCTTATAAGCATCCATAGAGGTATATCGCTCGTCTTCCTTGGCTAAGGACTCTAAGGTAAAATCTCCATTGAAACTGCCGTCTATTTGCCAAAAATCTGCGCTGATGCCTCGAGCATAGACAGCTTCAAAATCCAAGGTAGTTCCACCAGAATCTTCGTTGTCTTTCATAATGTAATCTGCTCCGGCATCTTTGAATAATTGAGCCATATAGCTTTTGCCTCCTACAATATACCAACCGTCTCGGATCTGCCGGCCTGAAATAACGGTAGGCGTATGGAGTGAATCTGCCTGAATTTCCTCTTTCAAGGTTAGGTATTTTCTTTCAATGTCGGCAAAGACGGCATTGGCACGTCTGGTTTCTCCCGTAAGCAGGCCTATTAGTTTAATCCACTCAGCTTGTCCTAGGGGATTAATCTCTTTGTATCCATGATGTGAGATTAGTGGAACACCAATTTCTTTCAAGACTTCGAAGCCTCCATGTTTGCTGGCCGATACGAAAATGTAATCCGGTTTTACCGCAATGACGGTTTCCAGGTCAAAGTTCCCTTCTTTACCGATTTTGACTGTAGTGCCATCGACCATTTGCTGTTTCATTTTCGGGCTGAACAGGTTTTTTAAGGAATTCATTCCTACGATGCGATCTTCTAGTCCAAGCACTTCAAAATTACCTAGCTGTAGGGCAGTGGTACAAATGAAACGTTTTGCAGGCTTTGTAATGACAAATTCTTCTGTGGTAGTTCTTTCCAATGATGGGTCAGGGTTACAGATGTAAACATGGATGCCATCGGGTTGGTAATCTACTTTCAAGCCTTTGGCATAACGGATGATTACAGAATCTGAGTACTCTTGGGTATGAGCCAGAATAGAGTCATGAAGTTGAAATAGTTCATCAGCCTTAAAATTTTGTGCGGACTGCTGATTCTTGTTGCATGATGTAAAACAGCATGCAACAGCCAAAGATAGAACTAAAAAGAAATGCCTCATCTTCTTTTCAATTTACAACAAACATTTAAGTTTACTAAAAGCACGAACAAAAAGAACCCCATTCTCCTGGGATGGTTCCCTCGTTAACCGGTTTTTGGCAGGTTTTCTGGCTTGTCCTTAAACCTAACGGTCTTCCCGCTTCTATAGCAGTGACCTAGGATTTGTCAGGTTTGTTTGAATAGGATATACAGCTGCAGGAACAGCTCAGGCTTAGACCTGATTCCCTTACACAGATGGCAGTATGTCATCTGTTTCCAAAACCAGTTGCAAAGTTAACCTTTTAGGAAAAATAAGCAAAACTTTTTGTTGGAAAGCATCAGGATAATGCTGAATACACTCTTTGATAATGTAGTAAGTATAGTAGGATATAAACAGGAAGATTATATCACGATGGCTAGAGTTTATATAGACATATAGGTTCTTGACTCGTGTCAAGAGCGTTTTCTACTATTGTCAATGGCATCCTTCACTTCAGTTAAATGCCTTCTTGATTCTTGTTAAACGGTTTTTAGAGTGCTTATGTATACTAAATGGCAGATAGAATGGCTTATTGTCCGATTTTTTCTCTATATTTGCACCGCTTAATTAGTATTGAATCTATGAAATATGATTTATACCAATCTCCTCATTCTATAGGCACAGATAACCCTGAGTATCATGCCCGTCCTGTCAATGAGAATCCGGTAAATTTTGAAAAATTGGTAGGTCTCATAACGGACCGATGCAATCTTTCTCCGGGTGAAGTATTGAACATGTTTGCTACATTGGAAGATGTTATGGTGGAGCAGCTCAGTGGTGGAAGCAGTGTACAGATTAAAGGCTTAGGAACCTTTCAAGTTTCTCTTTCCACTCCTAAACTGACTAAGAGAAGAGCACCTAGGCATGGTATTGAAGTAAAGAAGGTAAATTTCCGGACAGAAGAAAATCTGAAGAAACGCATTAATAAGAAGGCCTCTTTTAAAAGAGATACAAGTGTGCTTCATTCTAGAAAGGTAACAGTGGAAGATTTGGTAACTAAAATTCTTCCTCTTTATTATCAGAAAGAAAGATTCTTGACCAGAAAGAAATTGCAAGAGTTTGCCCAGTTGAATGAAAGTACAGCCAGTGCCCGTATCAGAGAATTAATAAAACGTAGAATGATTGAGAATGTATCGGGTAATAGTCGGTCTCCCCTTTATGTCCTTTGTGAAAATTAGAAATAGAAAATCCGCAGACTTTTCAATCTGCGGATTTTTTATGGTTTGATTTTGTTATTCGGTTAAAAAAACTGTAAGCCCTCGTGCAGCTTGAGCACCATAAACTAATGACTGCTCAATATCAGCAGTTTTAGAAGGGCCACTGATAAATGTGCCGAAATTATATTTCTCATTAAATTGAATATGCTCATAGGCTTCATGCATATTACTTACAATGTTCTTCTTAGATACAATGACTATCAGACATTCAGAAATAAAGCAGATAGCCTTTTCCTTCATGGTCTGCTCTATCCATATACATCCATTTTCAGCACATGCCACACCGCCCATTATGACTCCCACATCCGTGCCATCTAGATCTTGTGCCTCAGCTACGGTATCAGGATTACGGTCTGCCTTTATGCCCGGTACATTACTGCTGATGATTTTGGCATCAGGATATGCCTCATGAATCTTTTCATTGATGTCATCATTTGGCTTAATCTCCATCAGCTTAGCGCCAGCCGTGGTAGTAGTAGTCTCAATAAAAGCCTTAACAGGGTCTTCAAATATACGTTTCTTAAAGCCTAAGTCTGGCATATCATATGTTTCACGCACATTCTTGCGTAAATTGTCAAGTATTTCGTCTCTTGTGCTCATAGTCTTATGCTTTTACTTTACCTTTCTTCCATAGTTCGTGGAAGGACTGTTTTGCAAATACGGGCATCTCACGACCTTGTGCCCATCCATTTAGTTTTATTTCTGTAATGAATTTAGGAAGATGATTTGCAATGGGAGCAAATTTCAAGGCAGTGGTATATAAACCTGGACTCTCGAACAAAACTTGCATTCCCTTAGACATGAATTTCTTCATTGGATCTGCATGTCCCATACCATCTAATCCTTGACGCCAGCGGTAGATTTGTGATGAAAGATCTACTTTTGCAGGGCAAACATTGTCACAAGAACAGCATAGAGAACAAGCGGGTAGGTTGTGGTAGTTTTCATCAGGGTCTTTAAGCATACCTAAGTTTATTCCAATAGGACCTGGAATGAAATAGGTGTAAGAGTAGCCACCTGTTCTGCGATATACAGGGCAAGTATTCATGCAAGCTCCGCAGCGCATACATTTCAGGGTTTGCCAATGCTCTTCATTGCCGAGTATCTTGCTACGTCCATTGTCCACTAGAATGATATGCATTTCACCTCCTGGGCGTGGCCCACGGAAATGGCTGGTATAAACAGTGGTGGATTGGCCTGTTCCACAGCGTGCCAATAATCGGTGGAATACACCCATAGCTTTGTAGTCGGGAATAAGTTTTTCCAGTCCCATGGATACGATGTGTAATTTTGGAATAGATGTACTCATGTCGGCATTCCCTTCATTGGTACATACCACAATATCACCTGTTTCAGCAATTCCGAAATTACCACCCGTCATGCCACAATCAGCTGTCATGAAATTGTCTCTCAAATGGTAGCGAGCGCAGCGGGTTAAATAGGTTGGATCATAGTTCCCAACTTCGGGACTGATTTTGTAATCCTCGAAACAACGACCTACTTGTTCACGTGTAATATGGATAGCTGGCATGACAATGTGGCTAGGTGCCAAGTGCATCATCTGAAGGATACGCTCTCCTAGGTCTGTTTCAACTACATCAATCCCATGCTTAATTAAGTGATCATTCAAGTGGCACTCCTCAGTCAGCATGGACTTGCTTTTCACCACTTTCTTGACTTGATGCTTATGCAGAATGTCCATGACAATCTCATTATATTCATCCGCATCTTTTGCCCAATGAACAATAGCACCGTTTTTAGTGGCATTTTTTTCGAACTTTTCCAGGTATTCGGCCAGATGAGTTATCGTGTGCTTTTTAATTTGGCTGGCTGCTTCGCGTAGTTCTTCCCATTCAGGCAGTTCTTGTGATTGTGCATCACGCTTAACACGAACACTCCAGAAAGTTTGGTCATGGCGAGTTACCTTCTCGCTGTTCTGCAGAAACTTTTCCGCAGCTATTGTATGTTTTGTACTCATAATCCTGCAGCTAAAATTTCTACAACATGAATAAACTGGATAGGATAGTTCTGATGCTTCGCAATAGCCTGCATATGCATCAAGCAAGAAGAGTCGGGCCCAGTGATGTATTCAGCTCCTGTAGCCAGATGACGGTTTAGTTTGTCTGTCCCCATTCGTACGGATACTGCCGGTTCCTCTATAGAGAACATACCACCGAAGCCGCAGCATTCATCCACTCTTTCCGGTTCTAGGATGGTAATACCCTCAACTAGTTGGAGTAGGTCTTTTATTTTGGAAAAGCGAGGAATATTTAGTTCACTGGGAGAAGAAAGATGCAGTTCTCGCACACCATGGCAACTGTTATGGATGCTTACCTTATGAGGAAATTTGCTGGGCAAACTCTTAATCTGGAGCACATCATGGAGGAATTCTACTACATCCATGGTTTTTTGAGCTGCCTTACATTCGTGATTAACAATGTTAGGGTGGAAAAGTTTTACATAGGCAGCGCAACTTGCAGAAGGAGCAACTACATAATCAAAGTCTTTAAACAGTTTGTCATAGTTCTCAACCAGTTCATCGGCCATGTTTTGGAAACCAGCATTGCCCATTGGCTGTCCGCAGCAGGTCTGTTTTTCTGGATAATCTACATCCAGTCCCAAGCTTTTAAGCAGTTTGTAGGTAGCCACACCGACCTGAGGGTATAGCGCATCTACATAGCAAGGGATAAATAAGCCAATTTTCATATTTTTCTTTGTATAAAATCCCATAGTGATGTAAATCTACTCTCTGTGGAATTTACGTATTAGATATTTTAAAGTTATTAGTTATTAAGTTACGTTCCAAAGATAGGCAATTTAAATGAAAAATCCTACAATTCCCACTTTTTTGTGTGTGTGAAAATTGTAGGATTATAGAATGTGTTAATACTTATCTTGTCTGTAAGTATGTTACATGGGTTGAAAGATATTCATCTACACCATGTTTACCGTCTGCACCTCCAATACCGCTCTTCTTGACACCAGCATGGAAGCCTTGTATAGCTTCAAAATGGAATCGATTCACATATGTCTCTCCAAATTCCAATTCACGGCAGCAGCGTGCAGCAATATTTATATCATTCGTGAAGACGGAAGAAGCCAGACCATATTCACTATCATTAGCCCATTTAAGAGCCTGGTCTATAGTCTCAAATTCTACTATTGGCAGTACAGGACCGAATGTTTCTTCATGAATGATATCCATATCTTGAGAACAATTGTCCAGTAAGGTAGCTGCGTAGAAATAACCCTTATCTCCCACACGATGGCCACCACAAAGAACCTTTGCTCCTTGCTTGATTGCATTCTCAACTTTAGCCTCTACACTATCCAAGGCTCTCTTTTCAACCAATGGGCCCATATCTACTTCACCAGAGAACGGATCACCTACCTTAACAGCCTGGAATTTCTCCAATAGCATGGCAGTTAGTTTTTCCTTTACGTCCTTATGGACATACAGACGCTCTGCATTATTGCAAATCTGACCGTTATTACCTATACGGCTTTCTAAGATAGCCTGTGCAGTGAGTTCCAAATCAGCATCTGGGAAAACGATTACAGGTGCCTTGCCACCCAATTCCAAAGAAACTTTGGTGATATTACTAGCTGCAGCCTTCATGATGCTTTCACCTGCACCTACTGAACCTGTTACGCTAACAATATCGATTTTAGGGCTGCTTGCCATAGCGTGGCCTATTACACTACCTTTACCAGTAACAACATTGAACAAACCTGCAGGCAGACCAGATTCATGGACGATCTTAGCAAATTCAGTACAGTTCTCTGGGGTAAGTTGTGATGGCTTGATGACAATAGAACATCCGGCAATGAGAGCTGCACCAGCCTTACGAGCAATCAGAAAGAATGGGAAGTTCCATGGAAGAATACCTGCAACGACACCAATAGGCTTTTTGCTCAGATAAATGGTTTCACCACGATTGTCACTTTGAATGATTTCACCTTCAATATGACGGGCGAAAGAAGCCATATAGTCAAAGTACTCAGCAGTGCAAACAACCTCGGTTGTAGCCCAACTGCGAGTCTTTCCTTGCTCACGCATGATGATTTCAATGAATTCATCTTGACGTGCACGAATACCTGCTGCAATTTTTTTCAGGTAAGAAGCACGTTCACATGCAGGAACGTTAGCCCATCTTTTCTGTGCAGATTTAGCAGCATCAAGAGCTTCTTCTACATCTTCTATAGTTCCTTCTGGCTGACGAGAGATTACTTCCTCAGTACTAGGATTCAAAACATCAATCCATTTTCCTGAACGGCTTTCAACGAATTGGCCGTTGATGTACATTTTTAAATCTTTCATAATTTTATATTTTAAGGCTTAAAACAAAATATTGTTCCAAAGTTAAGAATTTAAAATCAAAAATCCTACAATTTCCTTAAAAAAACGAAGGGATATTGTAGGATTTTATTAATATTTATTTAGTGTAGATTAATGCTTTAGTTTCAGGATCACGCGAGTAATGTTTGAAGAAATCCCACATGAGTTTTGCTGTAGGTTTAAAGTTCCAGTGGCAATAATGATTGATAGCAATCATTCGAATTATAGGTATTTCACCTTTATAGAGCTGGCCAAACTCCATGGAAATTCCATTCTTGTTTGTAATGATTTGCTTTCGGTCTCGTAAAGTGATGCCAAAAGTAGCATCCTTACTGAAATCCAACTCAGGTGTGACCTCTATTCCATTCATTGTTTGGTATATGTTCCACGCATTTAAGATGGAATTATTTTTCCAATCATTTGCATTCAAGAAACGGACTACCTCATCATCTGTACCTATTACAGAACAATATGGCATTTCAATGTGACCACGTTTCTGTTTAGCCTCGTTCATGATAGGTTCACTACCATATCCATAATAACCTAAACCGCGGCCAGAGAACAAACCACCTGAATGTCCACCCACTGCTGCAAAGACATGTGATTTCTTTACACCTAATGTGGAAGATGTCATAGAACCTGCAGATAGTCCTTCAGAATATATTCGGCTTGGATCCAAGAAAGGATATTTATCCAAGATCTCGTAAACAACACCTTCAATGCCGTCTAATCCCATAGGGCTATAGTTGGCATTTCCTTGCCATTCCAATTCGGCCACAGCAAAACCCTCTTCTGCAGCCAACTCAATAAAGCCGCTAGTTTCACTCTGAGTTCGTGGGTCATTAGCATTTCCATGAAGTAAGAGTACTAATGGGACAGACGATTTTGGGGCATTTAGTAATCGTTTTGGTATATATTCATACCAAAGATATTTTTGATTGTTGGCTGGATTGGGGCCTGAAATGGGGAACTCTACTACATTTCGTTGAATATCCAATTGGTCGAACATTACGTAAGGCTCTAATTCAAATTCTTCCACTCCATTTTCATTGTCGATTCCACGTGCAGTGTAGAATGTTTGATAGAGATTGTTATAGCGGTAGTTTCTGCTTAAAAGCAAAGTCCATGCCTCGGCAATCAAATCTTTTTGTGTGGCCTTCTTATTAGAGTTTACGACAACACGAAGTAAAGGTTCGTCTGCATTTTGATAAGTGATAATGCCTCCGAGCTGATCTTTTTTGACTGCTGCATTTTGGGCAATGTATGCTTTAGCAACTTTTGCAGCATTGGTACCTCCTACGTATACTGGTACTTTTAAAGATCCAGCTTTACCCGAATTTCCATTGATGCTTACTATGCCAGCTATAACACCAGCCAGCTTGCTAGTTGCCAAATGCTGATTCACAAAAGTAGCTCCATTTCCCAATCCTATGACCTTAACGTTTGTAGCTCCACCCTGTAGATTCAGAAGTTCATGAAAAGCCTCAACATCTTCTTTTTGGTAGGTTTTAGCCATAGGGTTGACAACTACAAGGGAACCAGAAAAGTCTTTGGCTAACTGAGGCAAATTTAATTCATTAACTAGAGCAAGAGCTTGATCAGCATCTAAGGTCTGGTTAGGGAATACATAAAAGGTAGGGCCAAAACCAGCTCGTGAATGAATGTCTTGTATTCTTGGGACATTATACCTGAATGCTGAAGTTTTTTTCAGCCCTTCAATTTTAGAAAAAGTATCATCAGGACCAGGATTCTGCATCATAGGTTGTCCCAGTGCTACTAATGAAGATAAATAGGCAATAGCCAGGAATAAGTATTTTTTCATAATATTCACTTTGTTTCTATAACATTTTTACCACCTTTAAGATCATAGCTCTTTCCATTCCATATAAAAGAACCAGAAACCTGTGTAGGAAGTTCAATTTCTGCCTTTAGAGTAGAATTGTTTTTCTTATATCTAACTTTAATTTCTCCTTGTGGATGAGGCATTTTACCACCAATCTGCTTGATATTGCCTAGATGAGGCTCTATTTTCACTTTTGTAAAAGCTGGGGCTGCACTATCTATTCCTAGAAGTGTGCGGAAAAACTCGATATTAGGACTGGCTCCCCATGCATGGCAATCAGAGCGAGTGGCATTAACGTCGGAAGTCTCTCCCCATGTGGTTAATCCCATAGCGATGTTTTCGCGCCAAATGTCCAACCATTCTAAATAGTGGTCACCTAGGCCGGCTTTTATCAGTGCTTCATGCAGATAGAATTTGTAATAAACAGAGCATGGAGATAGGGTGGAATCAGTCAGTAGTTTTTGGGCAATTTGTTTTGCCAAGTCTCCTTCTACCATCCCAGTGATAATAGCCATAGCATTGGCATGCTGTGAAAAGATTTCTTTTTCCGATGTTTGAGCATATAATCCTTTTTCTTCACTCCAATATGTATTTTGAATAGAGTTTTTGAGTTGTGTGGCTTTTTGTGCATATTTGTCGGATAAGAAAGTATTACCCTGAAGATTCTCCATTTCACTCATCATTTGATAAGCTAATAAGAGTTGCATGTCCATCAATATACCATATCCATCTTTGCCTGGCTGAGCTACTCCCATTTGCCAGCCTGGAGTATAAACCCAGTCGGAAAAGTTCCAGCCAGGGAGTCCTTTGATAAGGCCGTTTTTATCTTGATATTTGCTGAAATAGTGAAGAATTTGTTCTGCACCTGGTATTAAATCCCAAATAAACTCTTGGTCCTTGCCATACCGCATGTAGTCATGAATGGTGTAGATGTAATCCAATGCGTAAGGTGTAATGTATTGTGCCAACTCTGATGGTGCACGTCCCATGGTGACACCTTCGGCATTACGGCTCATGTCGGCTTGACGCATATAGTTTTTCATCAGGCGGTCATCACCACTATTAAAAAGAGAAACTAGTGCCTGGATTCTAGTGTCACCAAGATACTGCAGCTGCTCATAATAAGGGCAGTCTGTATAAGTTTCTATGGCACATAGTCTAGCAGTACGCCATCCGATTTCCATCATCTTCAATAGTTCTTGATTATCTGTATCAAGACTTGCATTTAGCTGGAAAGGATAACCAACGAATGTACTTCCCAAATCATTGATCTCAAGAGCTTCATCTTTTGTTTCAATATGCAAGTTGACATATCGGAATGTGCGCCAGTCCAATGTGGTGAATTGCTGATTATCTTTACCATTTGAAACCAACTTATCATAACGTCCTTGGAAAATTTTTCCTTCTACGTCATTACGATTGCCTTTGGCTGGTTCTCGTCTATTGTTTGGTTCATTACTTGGAACATAAAGAGCCTCTGCATATTGAATAGTAATGGTGGTTTGAGCACCCTTGCTGAAGTTCAGTTTAAAATAGCCATTTGTCAATTCTTCTTGGTCTAATAATATGTCGACCGTCTTACCCGCAGGAATAGATACTTTAGCTTTCTGCGCAGGCCATCCCTTAGGTAGTTTTAATCCACCATCCCGGCGAACGGTATTTAGCCTCTTTTCAAATCGTTCTACCTGTGGTAAAGTATTTGGAACTAACATGTGCCCTGTATAAACCCCCGTACCGCTATTTGTATCGTGTGGAGTTCCCAATTCATAAGGAGCTGCATCTTTCCAACTACTTAAATCGGCATTGGGATCATTCCAGTCAGAAATGTGCTTATACATATCTATATTTTCCCCTGCTCCCAACGCATAATAACCAGGAACCTGTTGGCGAAGTGGCTCATAAGACAAATCTTGAATACATTTCCATGTATTGTTTGTATTGATGATTTTGGCATCCCCTTCTCCCATCATTAGAAAACCTGTGCGTATAGTCGCATTAGGTACAGGAGTGAAATTACCCTCGTTCCAAACTTGAGCAGCAAAGACATTTTTTCCTTCTTTAAGATAAGGTGCTAAATCTACCGTCTCATAATTCCAGTGTTTTGAATCGTTGCGGGCAGGACCTAAAGAAGCCAATGTTCCATTCACATACAGTTTGTATCTAGTATCTCCTGTTACATAGACAACGAATTTTCCGGGTTGTTTATCCAGGTTAATATCTTTACGGAAATAGTAGATACCGTAATCTTTCTGGGAGGCTTCAGGAACTGCAATCCATAGAGCATTCCATGATTCCTTCATCATGTCGAAAGAAGAACGGTTTTCTATTTGTCGCAACATCATTTCTATTGGGAATTGAGCACGTAATTCCGTAGCATATATGAATGCCATAGAAAGTATTGTAAGCAATGATATTGTTTTTTTCATTGTTCTTTAAATTTTATTGTTATTTCAAAGGGGTTAGGTTATTTCTGCGCCAATTAAAATAGCTTTCCCAAAGCTCAAGTTGTGGTTTATTAGGAAGTGCAGTTACATGAGCTCCGTCACGGAAATACATCACGCTTTCAGTATCCTTTTGGTAAGTTGGCCAGTAAGGTAATAATTCACCATTAGGATTTCCTGTTTTAATAAAGTTAATCCAATATTGGTGTATGATTTTAGTCTCAGCCTCAGAACTTGGGTCCTTAGGGCCACCCCAACCGGAAGCATTAAAAGTATAGCTAAGTTCAACAGCATGCATGGAGAGGAATTTTCGGTCAGTTTGCTGTCCACGACGGAACATATTGAACTTTTCTTGGTCAAAGAAGTACATATATACATTACCCTTACCTTTTTTGTCCAAGGTTCGTTGACTCTGTAGGTTACCCCATGCATAAGTAGGCCATGCAAATGCAGCATCGCGGAAAATGTCTGAGTGTGCATCGAAGGCTTCTTGGTTATTAGACCCAGGGTACATGGATCTAAATTTAGATTGCCATTCTTTATCAGGAAAACTGGTTTTCATCTCATATTCATATTGAGCTGGGGTATAGCCACCTAAAAATCCTGTGAACATGGAACCTTCATCAGAGTTCGTACCTATCAGCACATTAACATCATTGTAATTCCCATTTTGATATTGTTTGTAAGCATCGCTAGAAAGTACATAGTCATCATAAGTTGGCCATAGTGCACCTCCCGCACTGAATGCTGCGGAATCGGCCATGAATACTTCAGCATCCATCTTTCGTAAATCCTTTAGCTTCTTCTTGCCTAGCCCTAATCTATTTATCATGGCTTGGCCATATGCTTCGCTTCCAGCGACGTTGCGCATACTGTTGTTGTCTATTCTAACATTATCTACAGGAACCATGTTACCACCACTTTCAGAGATGGCTCCGCGGAAAAGTCCTTTAGCTAACGGACTCTGACAAAGCATAGCCACAGAGATACCTCCAGCACTTTCACCCATGATAGTCACCTTTTCAGGATCACCGCCAAAAGCTGAGATATTGTCGTGTATCCATTGTAAAGCCATAATTTGGTCCATCAAGCCATAATTACCGCTAATAGCGCGACCTGTTTCTTTTTCACTCTCTTGGGTCAAAGCAGGCAAAGAGAGAAAACCGAATACATTTGTACGATATGTGATAGCTGCATAGACAATGCCGTTTTTTGCAAAACTTGTACCATCTTGACTCCATGATTCTCCAGTAGAGAAACCGCCACCATGAATCCATACTAGTACAGGTAATTTCTCGTCTTTATTTTTGGCAGGTGTAAGGATATTTAAGTACAAGCAGTCTTCACTTATTCCAGGTTGTCCAGGGCGTGATGGGCCCTGTGCCCGTTGATAAGGCTTAGCCTTGAATTCCTGAGCTTTATAGGTGCCGTTCCAAGAAGCCGCCTTGACAGGAGCTTTCCAACGTAATTCGCCTACTGGTGGTTGTGCAAATGGAATTCCTTTGAAAGAACCTAGACCATTTTCTGCTATTCCTTCTACTTCTCCTTGTTCCACGGTGGTTTTTGTGAGTTGTGCATTGGCGTTGAAAGCTAGCAAAGCAAGGCATACTGTTGTAATAATCTTTCTCATAATTCAAAGTTTTATTTTATTCATTTAAAATTTGTTGCAAGATACAAGTTTTTGAACAATAAAGCAATAATTTCTTTCATGTATTTATAGTTTTCTTTCTGGTATAAATGTCATTTGCTGAAGTGTTTTCATATTCTTGTCGATGTCTCTGAGGGCTTTCAAGCGGGAAGCATTTTGTGCCTTCAGACGGGCAGAACGAGCAGCGGGATCTTGCTGGGATTGATTCCAGTTACCTTGTGGGGGTTGTCCAGCACCCTTCTGTGAATTCTTGGCAGGCTTGTTCTGACTCATCTGATTATGTCCTTCGGCTTTCTTGTACATCTGTTCACGAGTCATCGGGTCTTCCATCTCAAGTACCCAGTCGGTGTTCCCGGCGCCATAGAAAGCATTGAATATGGCCTTGTAGTCCATAAAGTCACCTTCGCCGATAAAGTAGAAGTCTTTCACGTGTAGCATAGGGATGCGGTCTGCATGTTCTTTGATAAACTTTGCTGCATCACGACCACCAATCTGAATCCAAAAGACATCGCCCTGGAATTTGACCAAATCGGGGTCAGTATTTTCCATGACATAATCGATGATTTGTCCCTTGTACTTGGAGTCAACAATAGGGTTGAATTCGATGTTGTGCATGTGGTATAGGAACTGAATGCCGTGTTTCTTGGCCATAGTTCCTAATTTGTTGAGTACCCGACAACTTTTCTTTACGTTCTTTTGGTCACCCCAGGCGAGATTGGCTGTCATAGAAACGTATTTTACACCTAGTTTAGCATCCTGCTCAAAAGTCTCTTCCCAGCGTTTTAGATACTCGGGAGTATCTTCTATAACGCTGGCCATTGTGACATCGGATAGGATACGTAACCCATATTTATCACAGAGTGCTTTAGCTTGTTCCGGAGTAGTTCCCAGCATGCGACCACCCATAAAATTGTTGAATTCTACGTAGGTAGCACCTGTTTTTGCAATTCGGGCTAAGGATCCTTCGAAATCAGAATTGAGTCCAATGACAGAGCAGAGTCCCACGCCAAAGTCCTTGCCGATAAGGTCTTTCCCTTCGGGGGTGAAGCATACTTTCCCATTTGCCAGTCCTTCAGATGAGGCTGTAACCTCGATGTTGCCATTTCCATTCGGACGGACGATAAGCAGAGCTGCGCCCAAGTAGGTGCTTGGAGTGAGACTACGGAAGGATGCCATGTCATTGGCTGCCGCATTGCCTGCAGCTACGAATGTTGCTCCCTGAATGTTGAAGGAAAGTGGAAATTTTCCAGGAACCACGTTACCGTCTTCATCTACTACTGTTATTTGGAGATAGGCTATTTCGTTATCTACATTGTTTTTCTCTCGGTATACTCTTACGGCTACAGGTTTACCAGGAGTGGTTAATACTTTAGAACCCACTTCCTTGCCGTCTTTGTCCAAAGAGATAGCTACGATTTTTCCGGGCTGATATTTCACATTCTCAAAGACTGCTGTTAGGTTATCATCGGTCTGTTGGATACCTATTACATTTCCATTGACTTCCAGCCGAACTTGAGGGGCCTTTGAGAATACTCTTACTTGCAGCTCTTTTCCTTCATGTCCAGGGAAGTACCAAAGGGCTTGCTCGTTGGGCCATCCCCAAAGATTCATTGTTTCTTTCATCCCTTTTGGCATAGGGTCATGAACAACAATTTCGATGGGTGATACATCCCACATTACATTCCGGTAACGCCCTTGAGGTTTAATGTTGCCAATGAGGTCCACGTCTCCACACCAGTTGATGTAGGTCGTTGGAAGAGTCGGTGGACGCATCCAGAATGGAACTTCTGCAGGCTTTTCTTCCTTCTTCGTTTCGTCTTTCTTTCCTTTCTTGCTGTCCTTCTTTCCGTCAGTTTTTGCTAACTGGGCATCTCCTCCACCTCCGCCCATCCACATCATGGCAGGGTTCATACCTTCCTTTGGACCCATGGAGGTCTGGAAAATAGGACCTTGGAGTTCTGGCTGATTGGCATCGACATAACGGGCACTTCCGCATCCAGATTCTCCTAAGTGTTCCAAAGCTGTCCATATGAAATCACCGATGACGTATGGCTTTTGTTCTACATCCTTCCAGTATTTATAGGATTGATTAGGGTAGCTTTCTGTGCAGACGATGACGCGATTTGGGAATTTCTCATGGTCGCCTTCGTACTTGTCACGAAGATAGTTGTAGCCTGCCACATCCAGGTGCTGGAAGGTGTACTGGGAATTATCCCACTCCAGATGAATGTAGGCACCTGTTATACCTTGAGTAACCAGTCGGGTGGCATCCATACTTCGTACTTTATCGCTTAAGGCCTTACCTATTCGGGATGCATCAGCAATGCTCCAGTTAGGTATTTCGTTTCCAATACTCCATAGTATGATGCTGGGGTGATTTCGGTCGCGAAGCAACATGCACTCTAAATCCTTTTCCCAGTTCTCTATAAAAAATTGGGAGTAGTCATCTGCATTCTTGGGTTGTTCCCACATGTCGGTAAACTCGTCAATAACCAGCAATCCTAACTCATCACAAGCATCTAAGAAATACCGGCTGGGAGGGTTATGGGCACAGCGTACGGCATTATATCCATTCTCTTTCAAGAGTCTTACACGGCGGTATTCTGCAGTTTTCAAAGCCACGGCACCTAAGATGCCATTGTCGTGATGAATACATCCTCCTTTCAAGAGGGTAGGTTCGCCATTAATAAGCAAGCCCGTCTGAGCATTGCAGGAGATAGAACGCACGCCAAACTTCTGGGTGTAGCTGTCGGTTACCTTTCCATTCACTTTGATTTTTATGGTGGCTGTGTAAAGTGCTGGAGTGTCTGTAGACCAGAGTTTCGGATTTGACAGTGTTGTCTCTGCCTCTATGTCCTGCTTACTCTGTGCATCCAGAGAAACGGATTTTTCAAGTGTGGATACAACTTTTCCAGTGGGGTCTGAGATGAAAATGTCCAAAGAGGCTGTGCAGACCTGCTTAGAGTCATTCTGCGCAGTCAGTTTTAAGTTTACTCTAGCTTGATTGAGTTCTACTTTGGGTGTAGTTATATAGGTTCCCCATTGTGCGAGATGGACAGGATCTTTTACTGTTAATGTTACATCGCGATAGAGACCTGAGCCAGAGAACCACCTGGAGTTCTTTCCATGATTCCGTACCTTGACGATGATTTCATTCTTCTGTCCAATAGGCTTCAGGACTGAGGTGATATCTACGTAGAAAGGTGTATATCCGTTTTTATGGCTAATAAGTGTCTGCCCATTGACCATTACATCAGTTTCCATATAAGATCCATCAAAAAGCAAAGTGAACACCTTGCCTTGGTCTTCGGAAGAAATGGTGAAATACTTCCGGTACCAACCGGTTCCATCCATGAAATAACCTGTGGAACGTCCGTTCGGACTATCCGAAGAGAAGGGGCCTATGTGCTTTTCGTTGTTAGTGTCGGAAACAGGTTCCATGCTAAAGTCGTGGGGAAGGTCTACGGCCTTGGTATGTACCAAGGAATCTGCAGAGAATTCCCAGCCTTTGTTGAAATTGATTTCTTTGGCAGACAGCTGGGCACAAAGAAAAGTCATTAGAATGAAAAGGCTTTTTTTCATGAGTTTTATTTTATAGCTATGATTACACGTTGAAATCAGGCAAGCGATGGAGTGCCATTGTCACTGACCTCTAAAATGAGGTGGAAGGAAACTCCTAATGGGGTGTCATCTGGAAGTTCTATGGTAGTAACTGGGCTATTTTTGTTAGTTATTTTAATGATGAGGTCAGAGTTTCCAGCTTCTCTATATTGCCACCATTTATAGGAAAGCTGGTTACCATCAGGATCTGTGGCAGAAGCTTTTAGTGAAATGGTTGTGCCTGCTGCTGTTTGAATGTCCAGGGGGCCTTCTACAGTTACTGATGGGGAATGGTTTGCAGCAATGTAGTCTTTTACGCACCAGTCGGCACGGGCAGCAAAGTCATTTTGCAGCACACTCACCCAACGAGATTGTGGGTAGAACATATCTACTTCATCGGTATAGGGATTGTAGTCACCTTGACTACGGTCGAATTTCACTTTCTCTGTGGAAGGTTTCTGCTCCTCCCGTTTAGGTCCCCAAAGGCGACCTGCTCCACCAGGGAGCTGTGGGTCAATGAATACGTTGGGATGCTGTGCGGAGGATACATATCTTCCTCCCAGTCCTCCCCAGTCAGGATGATTTATATTTCGCAGTCCGAAATCAAGTAGGACAAAATAAGAAGGGCTGTCACCTTCGGATATGAAATTATGGAGCTGCTGTTGCATGCGTTCTGGTGCTTCAGGTTCTCCAAAATGGTCATCGGGATCGTGGAGGTCATAGCCTTCTCCTAAACAATAATAGTGGGCTGCCAGTGGTCCATGACCTTCTTTGATGTTCTGTAACATCCAGTCTCCTTTCAGGTATTTTTGCAGGGGCTCTGGCACGATGGTGTTCCAAAGATAAGCGAAACAAAAGAATTGGAGACGGTTGTATATTACCTTAATATTGGGCCAATTCTTGGCAACATAGTTCCGGTAGGTACCATCCTGATCCTGAATGATGTGTATGACTGCTTTTTCTGAAACTTTTTGATATATATCGTTCCACTTAGGTGTGGATTTGTATTCTTCTTCAATGGACAACAATGCTCTGGCAATAGTATTGGTGCCACCCCAGGCTTCCAGATAGACTTTATCTGGATTATCGTCCAAGATGATGTTTTTAATCCATTCGGAGCCTTCGGTAGGATTTCTCATGTCCCCCTCCACTTCTATATTGCCAATTTTGACGAGACTGTAAAGACTTTCGGGAGTGGGATATCGCTTGTCGTGCTTGATGAGGTTAGGATAGCATTGGGCATAGTCCGCAATAATCTCTTGAACCCAGGAGGTGCCTATCCACCGGTGGCTTATTTCTTCCTTTGGCTCTTGAACTGGAAATCCAGGCATGGAAACACGGTTTAAAGGTTTCAAAAGTGAACCTTTTCCATCGCCAGCCCAGTGGTGCTGGGAACTGGAGTATACGATTCCCTCAATATTCAAGTCATTGGAATATAGAAGGAGTCGGATAAAGGAGTCCGCATCGTCTACTTCTCCATCGGTGGTGATGATGGTACGTGGTCTTGGAACTTGCTGCGCTGTGAGACTTGCACCTATGCAAAGGAAAGCTGATAAGAGAATGATTTTGCAGAAGTGTTGTTTCATGAAGGATTTAGGTTAATAGCCATACTGCCGAAAAAAGACAGTATGGCTATGTGTGTATTTGTGTGAGATTATAATTAATCCCAACCAGGGTTTTGTTCCAATACAACTTCAGAGTTGAGGTTGATTACTGTCAATGGAATTGGGAATAGAGTCCATTTTGGAGTTATTCCATCTAGCCCACAATCGTTAGTGTACATGGTATAGTTAGTAAGCTGATATTTCATATCTTCATTGCTACCATTGGAGCTATCCAGACGGAGTAGAGTAGGCCAGCGGTGTTCTTCATAAGCTAATTCACGAGCGCGCTCATCCAATATATCTCTAATCGTGATACTGCTATATTTGTAAGAAGCTTGAGCGCGGTCACGAACAGCATTTAGGGCAGCTACTGCTTCAGAAGTGTTTCCATTACGTAAATAAGCTTCAGCAAGTAGTAGATAAGTTTCAGCAGAGCGGGCTACGTATAAGTCACGACCGTACTGATATGCAAATGTCTGTCCAAAGAAATCGTGGTGTGAATCCCATCCCCAACCATCTTGCATGGTAATTTTACAAGAAACTCTCATCAGACGAGAAGGTTCTATCAGCCAGTTTTTATCGCATATCTCACCATAATGCTTTGAGGTCCTTTCTAATACAATAGGGTTGCAACGTACAATCTGGGAATTACGAATATCGTCTGCGAATTGGTTGGCCCAAACTACCTCATCAGAATAATCTGTTGCACCAATGAGTCCCCAAGAAGTTCCACCAAGATAGCAACCTCCATTACCACCAAAGTAGGTATTTACATCGATGTTTGGGTTGTCATGCCATGGACCAGCAGAATTTTCTTGAGCTTCAGCACTATTCCAAATTAAGTCACGATATACACATCCGACGGTAATACCAAAATTCAATCTATTACCACCATCATTGGACCACTGGTCATATGTAGGGCTCTGTACAGTCATCAAAGCTTCTGTATTACCGGCACTACGATCATAATTACCAAGTTGGAATAAATCATAATATACGTTGCCATCTTCTTTGTAATTTGCGACTCCCAGATAGCCTGTAGAACCAGTGTCAGAAGGATTGGCACGAACGCCAAACCTCTGAGTCATCATTGGATGTAAACTTATAGTCTTATTAGCAGCTTCGATAGACTTGCTATAGTAAGATTTGTCGTTTGTTTCAACACCTTGAGCTAAATATGCTTCAGCTAAGAAGTGATTTGCAATACCTTGACCTGCTCGGCCGTCTTCCTTTGGATATTGAGGAAGAGTCTGTGCAGCAGCCTCTAAATCGGCAATAGCGAATGCATAAGTTTGTTGACGGGTAGAGCGTTCATAGTCAAATTTAAGTTCATCACTATATTCTTCAACAATTGGAACACCTCCAAAACATTCACCTAAGCGGAGGTAAGCCCATCCACGCATAAAACGTGCCTGTGCTATAGCATATGCCTTATCGTTTGGATCGCTCCAATTCACTAGCTCTGCTCCATGCATGACAAGATTGCAATCTGCAGCCAGCTGATATAGCTCGTTCCAAAGTGTATTAAAATCACCAGTATCGGAATTCAAATTCATAAAGTTAGAAAAGAATCCTGCAGCCATAGCTCTTGAGCCAAAGCCACTGTCGATGCAGTCGGAACCATTTCCACCTAATAGATTACTTGCTGCAGCTCCATCTATGTATAGGTTGTGCCAGCCGAACATGTAATCAAATGCAATGTATGCACGGGCTATTGCAGCATCTACCTGACTGCTCTTTTCAAACGCAGTTTCAACAGTGTATATGGTTTTTGGATGCTCTTCCAGAAACTCATCATCATTGCAGGAAACAAGGGCACATGAAGTAAAAAGTCCTGCTAAAATATAATTGTATGCTTTCATATTTATCTTTTTTTAGAATCTAACATTTAAACCAAAGGTGTAAGTACGTGGCAACTGTGAGGTACGGCTGCTGCGAATTTCTGGATCACTGAATTCCCAATCTGGAGCAATGAAGAATAAGTTCTGTGCAGAAACATAAACTTGTAAGCTACCTACACCTAGTTTTTTCATCCAGTTGCCTTTGAAATCATATGATAAATTCACATCTTGGAGACGTACAAAACCATATTTCTGGATACCAGTGAATTTTGAAAGGTCTGCATTTGCACCCGGGTGTTTCATGTCGTGGTTTTCTTCAGTCCAGAAAGGATGATCTTCGGCATTAAGATAAGCCATGTTTTCGTAGCTGACAAATGCATTGTTATTAGGAGCTACACCATATTTCCCACTACTGAAAGTGCCAGCGAATAAGAAGTAAAGAGAGAAATTCTTATATGTCAATGTGTTACCCATATTCAGCATGAAACTTGGTTTGTTATAACCTAGAATAACGCGGTCGTTAGGTGTGATAATGCCATCGTTATCTTGGTCAATATACATAGGATCACCAGGTTTAGCGCCATTGGCCTCTAAATAATTTGTATCTTCAACTTGGGCTACACGGTCGAACTGGTAGCCATAAATAGCTCCTAAGGAATGATTTAAAAACAATTCGTTAATAATATCGTCTTTGCCATCACCATATAGTTCTTTTAGGATACTGCGGCTAAGAGTGAACTGGAGATTTGTACTCCATGTAAAATCTTTCTTGCGGATATTCATGCTGCGGATAGTAGCTTCAATTCCCCAGTTCTTAATTTTACCCATGGTAGACTGCTGAGTACTCAAGCCAGCCCCCATTACAGGAATGGTACGGTCGAATATCTGATCGGTAGTGTTAGCAAAATAGGTATCCAACTCGAAGTGGATTCTACCACCTTTCAGCAAGTCAGTTTCAACTCCAAAGTTCCAAGATGTTGTAGTTTCCCAACCTAACATAGGATTTCCTAAAGTACTGAGAGCTTGTGCAAAAATTGGACCATTTCCAAAATATGCAGTATATCCTCCAGACTTACCCATACTCATTTGGGATAGAGTACCATAAGGAGCCAATGACTGGTTACCATTCTTACCCCAAGAAGCCTTTACTTTAGTGTTGGCAGCCCAAGGAAGTGCTTTTTGGAAGAACGTTTCATTAGAAATAGTCCATGCTACACCAATAGCAGGAAATACACCCCATTTCTTATCGCTACCAAAGACTGAACTACCATCACGGCGTATAGAAGCATTGAAATGATAAGTGTCCCTGTATGAGTAGTTTACACGTCCTAGATAACCAATATTGTTGTGTAAAGAGTAAGTTATGTCAGTTATTCTTTGAGTGCCTGCGTTATTTAAACCATAATAGCTTAAGGTTGTATTTCCTAAACCAGAGAAATCAGTACCATCAACTTGACTTCCGTCAATTTTATCAGAGTCACGAGTATAAACTGCAGTTGCACTCAAGAAATGATCTCCGAATTCTTTGGTATAAGTTAGGATGTGGTCCATAACATAAGAAGTAGTCTTGGTATTGGCAATGTAACCATTAGCTTGGTTCAAGTGAGTGTCGAATGCATCAGTAGTATAATTATCACCATCTGCCATAGCAATATAGTATTGTTCATGATAGAAACGGCGATTCAGAGTTTGGCGGACATTGTAGTTTCCTGTGGCTTTATAGCTTAAACCTTCAATTCCTGGAATTTTTATTTCAATTTCACCTCCTACAGTGACATTGTTGTTACGGAGTTGAGCATCAACTCCACCTTGGGATTGCCATAATGGGTTGACGTCATCAGCAGTATGTTCAGTGATAAAACGGCGTAAAGTCTTACCATCTGGTAAATATGCTTCACCCCAAGGAGAAAAATAACGAGAGTAATAAGGGGTTACTCCGTCCATGGCTCCGGTGGCATAGTTGAAATCAAAGCTAGTCTTAATATACTTGTTGATTTTTGCATTGAATCGTCCATTAACAGTCTTGCGGATGAAGCTGTTACCTTTAATGAAGTTCCCATTATTAGAATATGATCCACCAAAAGAGTAATCAATGTTTTCATTTGCTCCAGAAATGTTGATGGAATAATTCTGACGAACACCAGTATGAGAAACGTAATCAATCCAATCCGTTTCTTGGTTGGCTTCATAGTTTGCTTTTTCCAAGTATGTCATCCAGTTAGTGCTTCCAGCTGGCAAGCCTTGACGAGCATTGATTAATTCGATATATTCATTGCCATCACGGAGTTTTGGTTCATAGGCAGCTTGAACCATACCTATTGAGCCTCGGAAATTGATCATTGGTTTCCCTTGGGACCCTTTTTTAGTTGTAATCATAATTACACCATTAGCAGCTTGTGAACCATAAGCAGCCAGAGAAGTAGCATCCTTCAGTACACTCATAGATTCAACTATGTTAGGATCTATATCATTCATATTACCTTTAAAGATGACGCCATTAACAACAATTAGTGGATCAGAACCACCATCGATAGATTTCTGACCTCGAATTTGAATACTTGATGTTTGACCAGCGACACCGGATTGAGTCATTGTTAAACCTGGAATCATTCCACGAAGCATATCAGTAGGGCTTGTAGAAGTCAAGTTCGCAATAGGGCTATCTGAAACAGTCATAGATGCTACTGAACCTGTGAAGTTTTTACGTTTGGTAGTTCCATAACCTACGACAACAACTTCATCCAAAGTTTCATTATCTTCTTGGAGAGTAATTTTCATGTCTCTAGTAGCTTTTACCACTTGAGTTACATAACCAATGTAGGAGAAACTTAATTCTGCTCCCAATTGTTTTACTGAGAGAGTGAAATTTCCATCAAAGTCAGTTACTGTTCCATTGGTAGTCCCAACTTCAAGAATATTGGCACCGATGATAGGTTCGCCAGAAGGATCAGCTACTACACCCTTGACAGTCACCTGTCCCCAAAGTGCAGTAGAAGAACCAAGCAATATCATACAAACTAGCATGACCTGCTTCAGAAATAGATTCCGTTTGTTCATAATATATGTTTTAAGTTAGTTAATAATTTAATCGATATTGATGCAAAAAGAGTTCAAGGATATAGGTGCTACTTGAAAGTTTATCTCTTTATTGTTTACATTTATTTTGGCTCTGTTTATTTTATTGTCCGGATTCCATATTATGAATAGAATTTTCTTATTCTCAATTTGAAAGGCCAGGATATTATTGTTTGTTTCTGTTTTCAGATAGTTTGAGGTGTGTCCTTCTAAAGACTGTAAATGTTTGAGTAATTGTTTTTTCCATTGGAAGGTTTCTGGACTATCGGCACGAGTTAGGAACGTTCCTACATGTGGAACCCCTTTATCTAAAGCTCTTTTTAGAGTCTGCCAAGTATCTTCCATTGGATGATTTTTTGAAACATTTCTGTCAATATATAGTTCCTCTTTGCGTATGGTGCTTATTCCGCGTTCTTTCATCGCTTCCATGATTTTGCCCTCAGCAGAGTTTCCCCATTTGCATGAATTGGGTAGCAATAAAGTGTTAATAGGAATTAAATTCTTATGGTAATTGTCAATGAACTTGGTTAAATATAAAGTAAAAGCATTTTGGAATAGTTCTTCCTTGTTTTGGTTTAAATCTAACCATGATGGGCCAGATGATGCCAGGACACAGACTTCGATGTTTGGAAAAGCATTAAGAAGATCTGTAATATAAGGTATTAAAGTATGTTTGTCTGGAGCTATGGTGAAATAGCGCATATCAAAATCGCCATCGACCTCGTCATAAAGTCCGTTTTTCATGTCCAGTAGCACACTTACACCTGAGAACTGCTGTGCAAGTTGTGCCTGCTGAACATAAAACGAACCCAAACCAAAATCTAAATCTATTATAACCTTATCAGAACTGTGTTCATGAAACTCTGCAAAGTCAACCTCTTCCCAAAGGATATCTGATGTGGTGCGATATCCTTTTATTGTATTATTTGATGTACATGCTGTGAGGCAAGCAATCAAAAAGGTGAAAAGAGGTTTAATTTGCCGCATATTTTAATTTCTTAACGATGGCAAAATTATACATAAAAAAATCCCCTTTACCATACAGGTAAAAGGGATAAAAGGATTAATAGTAAGGTTCTAAATTGTAAAGTTTATGATATTCAGCTTTTTAAATAGATTATACAGTAAGGAAGTTATGATTCTTTATCTTCCTCGCTATAATCGTCTTTAGTAGGATTTTTGCCTTTTAATTGGCGAACCCTTATAGGGAACTCTATGTCACTCTCGGTAGCACGGCTACGCATTTTCATTCTGGCATTATAAACCGTTTGAGTAGATATTCCAAGAATTTTCCCAATTTTTACACTGTTATTTATACCTAAGCGGACCAAAGCATAAATTCGCAAATCAGTGTTTAATTTTTCGCCAGAACGTAGCATAATGCGTTCTTCCGGTCTTAGCAATCCATTAAATTGTTCTACAAAATCAGGGAATAAGTTTAGGAATACCTCATCAAAACGTTCCCATAATTCGTGGAGTTCTTCATTTTCCCGTACATCTTTACTATCAGTTAATCTAATAGCATCATCTATTTGGTTAGCTTTTAATTTCCTGTTTATAGTGAGTTTTAGCTTTTCCATTTTCCCCAAGTAGTCAGAACATGTGGCAAATAATTGACCAATATATTCTTCCTTTAGGAAATTTGCTTCGGTCAATAACATGTTAATTGAACTTAGCTCTTTGTCTTTATTTGTTAGTTCTAAATTGGAAATCCGGAGATGTTCTTCACTTGCTGCTAGTTCTTTATTGTTTCTTTCTAATTGTTTTTGAAGGGCAACTCTTTTTTTAAGATCATAAATGGTGGATAAGAATAAAATGGCAGAAATGATGATAAATGTCAAAAGCCCATAGTTCAACCATTTATTTCTATTGTTTTCTTTTGCTAATTGTTCTGATACTATATTATGGAAATCCATAATAGAATTACTAAAATCAGCCCTTCCATTATATGCATATTCGGGATGGTCAGATTGTATCTGTATAGCGGAGTTATAGAACCTTGATGCATATTTATATTCACCTAGTCCTTTTGCAAGTGAGCCAATAGTAACTAGTTGAGGAAGGTGTCTGCTTAATTTATTGAATTTAGCAGCAGTGCTTATTGTCCAATACTTGATTTCATTATGTATATCATTATTTGCATATGCCATGGTTCCTGCACATTCGTTCATTCTAGCATACCAAATGTTTTCTGGATCCATTTGATCTGCATAGTGCATGAGTTCATTCTGTACTTTTCTCTTTTCCTTATTATCCGTTGTGTACCATACCCTAGCATATAGATGATAAGGTGATTCAGAATCCGGTTCTAATCTTATTATTGAATCAGCATAAGCTGTTGCTTTAGAGTAAGGACTTTCTAGCTTAAATTTTATGGCATAATTATGCCAATAGTCTAATTCTTCTATATAATAATTAAGTTTTGTCTCCTTCTGCATTAAGAATTTTTTTGCCACGTCCAGTTCTTTCCTTGTATCATCAAGTAGACCAACAGAAGTATAAGTTTGAGCTTTATATATATAACATTCAGTTTCCCAGTCTTGTCTATTCTGTTTTTTTGCTAAGTCCAGGTTCCTTTGTATAAAATATAATGCTGAATCAGGCTCAAATTCTATATATGCTTCCGTCAACATTTTTTGGTAAAAATAAATAGCATCGAGGCTTTGGGCTGATTTACATTTTTGCTTTAGTTCTGCAACTCTGGCATCAAAGATCTTTCTGTTATATTCCTTTTGATTTAGAGTGGAATCTAGTAGAGCGAAATAGAATAAGTCTTCATTGCTTGCAGTACTTGGATTCTGTTGGCAAGAATAAAAGGAAGAAATAATTATTCCTAAGACAGAAAGAAATAGAACTTTACTATAATTATATAAGGTTAGGTCTTTGTTCTTCATAATATGAATTTAGGTTGTTACTGCAAATTTAAAATTTTATTTATTAATATCAAAACAAATGGAGAAAGATATTAAAGAATAAACGAATTAATGAAGCCGGTAATCCTTACTATTTGTAGCTTTTATATTATTGAAAACCAGTGTAATATATTTTATCAAAATTACTTTAGCATTTACCTGTTATTGCTGGGGAACTATTATTATTTTAACTTTACATTCTAGAATCGTATAATAATCATATAAGGAATGAAAAACAAAATTTCAAAATTATTATTGGGTAGTCTGCTTATAGCTATTCCAATGTTCGTCCAAGCTCAGTCGACGACAGAACTTAAGGAAGGTTTCAAAAATCCTCCACAATCAGCACGTACACGTGTATGGTGGCATTGGATGAATGGTAATATTACAAAGGATGGTATAAAAAAGGATTTGCTTTGGATGCATCGGATAGGGCTGGGAGGCTTTCAAAACTTTGATGCAGGCATAGATACTCCACCTATTGTAGAGAAACGTTTGGTATATATGGATGAAGGCTGGAAGGATGCCTTTGCCTATGCCACATTTTTAGCCGATTCACTGAATTTAGAAATGGCAATCGCTAGTGCTCCAGGTTGGAGTGCTACAGGAGGCCCTTGGGTAGCTCCAAAAGATGCCATGAAGAAATTGGTTTGGAAAACCATGGATGTAAAAGGTGGTAAAAAGGTAAAAGTTAAACTACCTGAGGGAGATAAGACGACAGGAGCTTTTCAAGATTTGTCTGCTGCAGGTCGTGGTACAGCTTCTGTAGCTGAGTATTATGAGGATATTTGTTTCATGGCTGTTAAACTTAGTCCAAGTGAATTGAGTATGGAAGACATGGGGGCTAATGTTTCAGCTTCTGGTGGAACTTTTTCTTTGGACCAACTCACTGATGGTGTGTTAAAAGAAACGGTGTTGCTACCTAAAAATGAGAAGGGTGATTATGCTTGGATTCAATACTCATTTCCAAAAGCACAGACCATTCGAAGTATGACAGTTGATGCATCAGGGAATGCAATGGAACTGGAAAGTAGTATGGATGGGCGTAATTTTGTTAAAGTTTGTCCAGTTGTTGGTGGCCGTGGCTCGCTTGAACATGTTACGCTGGATATACCTGAAACTACTGCTCGCTATTTTCGGTTGAAAATACAGAATCCTCGTGCTATGCCTGGTATGTTTGGCCCTTCAACTCCAGCAGCCCCCGGAACCTTGATAGGTGAATGGATTCTTCATCCAGCTACTCGTGTAAATCGCGCAGAGGATAAGGCTGCATTTACTGCCGCTTCTAATCTAGCAATGAGTCCAACCCTTTCTTCTATAGGAGAGATTTTTGCTTCAACAAGTGATGTAATAGATGTAACTCAATATGTAGATAATGCCGGTAATCTTAATTGGAAAGCACCTAAAGGTAATTGGCGTATTTTTCGTTTTGGCTTTAGTTTGACTGGTAAGCAGAATCATCCTGCTCCTCCCGAGGCAACCGGGCTGGAAGTCGATAAATTGGATCCAAAAGCTTGGACTCATTACTTCCGTACCTATTTTAATATGTATAAAGAGGCAGCAAATGGGAAAATAGGTCAGCATGGTATTCAATATGTATTAACAGATAGTTATGAAGCAGAACAGGAAACTTGGACACCAGCAATGTTCCAAGAGTTCAAGAATCGACGTGGATATGACCTTCATCCTTGGTTGCCAGTCTTAACTGGAATGGTTATTGAAAGTCCAGCTAAAAGTGATGCTTTTTTAAGAGATTGGCGTCAAACTATAGGGGAACTGATTACTGCAAACTATGATTTGTTGTCTCAGATAGCAAAAAATGAATATGGCATGAAAGGACGTTATACCGAAAGCCATGAAGGAGGGCGTGCTTATGTGGTAGATGGTATGGATGTGAAACGTACAGCTGAGGTTCCAATGTCTGCTATGTGGGTGACAGCTCCTTGGCTTCCTATGAATTCCGATGGGAAGCCCAATAGAACTGTGTATCAAATGGATGACCATGAGTCCGCTTCAGTGGCCCATATCTATGGCCAAAATATAGCTGCTGCTGAATCAATGACAGCTCCAGGACAAGGAGGATATGCCTACAAATATCATCCTGGCAATCTTAAAGAGACTGCTGATTTGGAACTTTCTCAAGGAATAAATCGTTTTGTAATTCATGAAAGTGCTCACCAACCTGTTGACGATAAAGTACCAGGATTGGGTTTGATGGGCATTGGTCAGTGGTTTAATCGACATGATACTTGGGCAGAGCAGGCTAAAGCATGGGTGGATTATATGTCCAGGAGCTGCTATATGCTACAGCAAGGTAAAAATGTAGCTGATATATTGTTGTATTATGGTGAAGATGCAAATATCACTTCTATTTACAATGGTCGAACTCTTCCTGCTGTGCCTTTAGGTTTTCAGTACGATTTTTGTAGTCCTCATGCATTGACTCAAGTCTTAGAGGCTAAAGATGGGTTGATTCTTTCTAATTTGAGTGGGACTAGTTATAAATTACTGTGGTTAGATAAGAATGTAGAGTACATGTCACTTCCAGTTCTGCGTAAAATAGCCAAACTGGCAAAATCAGGGGTTTTGATTGGTGGTGAAAAGCCTCAATATCCATCAGGTTTAATGGATTCTCAAGATGAATTTGATGCATTGGTGAAGGACGTTTGGGAGAGTGGTAGAAAGAATGTTACTACAGGTGTTCCCATTGAGAAAGTGCTGAAGGAAAATGGCATTGAACCTGATTTAGTAGCTCCTGAAGGAATAAAGTTTCTACATCGTACATTAGATGCGGGTGAAATTTATTGGATTAACAAACCTTCTGTGGATTATTCAAATGTAGAAGTTAGTCTTCGTGTAAAAGGTTACAAGCCAATGTTATGGCATCCAGAAACAGGTAAGATGGAAGAGGTTTCTTATCGTATAGAAGATGAACGCACTCTAGTAAATATTCCTATGGTACCTGAAGATGCTGTATTTCTGGTATTGACAGATAAGACCTCAGAATTATCTTATAGAGTTCCTGAATTTGCAGAACGAACAATTCTTACGATAGAAACTCCATGGAATGTTAAATTCCAGCAGGGTAGAGGAGCTCCTGATAATGTGGTGTTTAATCAACTGAGGGACTTTACTGAAAATGAAAATGATGGGATTAAGTATTTTTCTGGGACAGCCACTTATTCTAATACAATTAGGATAAATAAGATAGAAGGGAAACAACAGGTTCTAAAACTGGGTACGGTTAAAAATATTGCAGAAGTTTTCATGAATGGCCAACCATTAGGAATTGTATGGAAAGAACCATTTGAAGTGGATGTCACCTCTGCATTGAAAGTTGGTGAAAATGCATTAGAGATTCGTGTAACTAATCTTTGGGTTAACAGATTAATTGGCGATATGCAGCCTGGAGCTCAAAAATATACTTATGCAGATATGCAATTTTATCAGAAAGATTCTCCATTAGAACCATCTGGATTGATAGGCCCTGTACAATTAGTAGTTAAGGAATAAGTTTTTAAGAGAAAGTTAAGCCACCTTCTTGATTCTTATCAAAAGGTGGCTTTTCTAATACTATTTTTGCATTTTTTTCTTTTCCATTTTCTGAAACAAAAGTATGATTATGATGTATTGCATGATTCTATTATCTTTGTAAATGAAAATCAATAGAGATGAAATCATGAATAATTGGAGAAAGGCCTGTTTTGCACTGCTGGCCACAGTGGTAATACCTATTTGGGCACAACCTGTGCATATTTCAACAAATAAAACGTCATTAGTATTAGATGCTACCGAAGGTGAAACATTGACATTTGCCTATTATGGTGATAAGATTAATGATTCTGAAATTGATAATATGCTTGCAGCCGGAACTCCTAAAAAGGATGCATACCCTGCTTATGGAATGCAATGCATTGCCGAGACTGCATTAAGTGCTGTTCATGTAGATGGTAACATGACATTACAACTGGTAGTGAATGGGGTAAAGAAGTCAACCGAATCTAATGGGGCTAAAGTGACGACTATTACTTTGAAGGATTTGTCATATCCTTTTGTTGTTAATGTTCATTATCGTACATATCCCAATAAGGAGATTATTGAAACATGGACTGACATGTCTCATCAAGAGAAAGGTGTGGTTAAACTCACTCAATTTGCTTCTGGTTATCTCCCTATCCGAGTGGGAAATGTTTGGGTAAGTCATCTGTATGGTTCATGGGCCAATGAGGCAAGAGTAGATGAGGAGCCTCTCCAGCATGGGATGCTGGTCATCAAGAACAAAGATGGTGCTCGTAACACACATACGTCTCATCCTGAGGTGATGATATCTTTAGATGGCAAACCTCAGGAAAACACAGGAAGGGTTATAGGTGCTGCACTTTGTTATAGTGGAAATTATAAACTTCGTTTTGATACGGGTGACGAAGATTACCATTGGTTCTTTGCGGGAATTAATGAAGAGAATTCAGAATATCATTTGCAAAAAGGTGAAACATTCGTTACACCTGTATTAGCACTGACATATAGCAAGGAAGGATTGGGTGGAGTTAGCCGTAATTTTCATCGTTGGGCACGTGAATATAAATTGGCACATGGCAACAAACTACGCAAGATATTGTTAAATAGTTGGGAAGGAGTTTATTTTAACATCAATGAGGCTGGCATGGATCAAATGATGGCTGATATTGCTTCAATGGGAGGAGAACTCTTCGTGATGGATGATGGATGGTTTGGAGATAAATATCCGCGTAAGAATGATTCTTCTTCTTTAGGTGATTGGGTTGTAGATACTAATAAATTACCTAATGGTATTAATGGTTTACTCCGAAATGCCAAGAAGCATGGAATACGATTTGGTATTTGGATAGAGCCGGAAATGACCAATACAGTAAGTGAATTATATGAAAAACATCCAGAGTATATAATTAAACCTTCGAACCGAGAACCTAATTTAGGTAGGGGAGGAACTCAAGTTGTTTTAGACCTCTCCAACCCGAAAGTTCAAGATTTAGTGTTTCAGGTGGTTGATACACTAATGACGAATTATCCTGAGATTGATTATATAAAATGGGATGCTAATGCTCCTATTATGAATCATGGTTCCCAATATCTTACTAAAGACAACCAAAGTCATTTGTACATAGAGTATCATCGCGGACTGGAAAAAGTATTGAAACGCATTCGGGCTAAGTATCCAGATGTAACTATTCAGGATTGTGCTAGTGGTGGAGGACGTGCTAATTATGGATTGCTACCTTATTTTGATGAGTTCTGGGTTAGTGATGATACTGATGCTTTACAGAGAATCTATATGCAATGGGGAACAAGTTATTTCTTTCCTGCAATAGCAATGGCAAGTCATATTAGTGCGGCTCCCAACCATCAAACGTTCCGTTCTATTCCTATTAAATATCGTGTTGATGTGGCAATGAGTGGTAGATTGGGCATTGAGATTCAACCTAAAAATATGACAGAGGATGAAAAGGCACTGGTTAAAAATGCAGTGGCAGAATATAAGCAGATTCGTGACATTGTGCAGTTTGGCGACCAATATCGTCTTCTTAATCCAAATGAAAAGAAAGGTGCAGCCAGTATGATGTTTGTCTCTGAGGATAAAGCACGCTCAGTTTTTTACTGGTGGAAAACAGAAACTTTTTGTGATCAACATTTGCCTCGTGTAACTATGAATGGCTTGGATTCACAAAAGCAATATAAGGTCCATGAATTAAATAGAATTGATACTAAACCTCTGGCATTTGAAGGGAGAATATTTAGTGGCGATTTTCTCATGAACAATGGTTTAGAAATGCCTTTAAGCCACGATGTGGATTATAACAAGAGAAACGATTATGCCAGTCGTGTACTTTATCTAGAAGAAGTAAAGTGAAGCATTATTGAATTAATTATTTAAGCTCGAAAGAATGCATGAACATACAATCTTTCGAGCTTTTTTCTATGCTAGATGCTTTGCAATGAAGCTAACCCTTTCCGCATTTCCTCCATTACAAAATCTTTTAGTTCTTGATTTTCTAAAATCTGAATATGATTTGAAAGGCCCATGATGAATCGACCAATTCCTCTAACATCACAGATTTGTGTGCTATATATCCAATGATCCTCTCCATCGGTTGTTAACTCGCCTTCGTGCACTATTATTTCTTCTCTAAGTAAATTGACAGCTTTTGTATCCAACCTTAATTTTGCAGGAATTAATTCCTCTCCTGTAAAATGGAAGGCATCAGTATAGGCTTTTTTATGGAAATGAAAGAAATCCCAATTCGTTGGTAGGATAACCACTTCACCAATACGAGCGATTTTGTAGGTTTTATTTTGTTTAGTGTAAACTTCGAATGCACGAACTTCAGTATTACCTGCCATGAAGGCAAAAGGCTCTACCAATCTGTCAGAAGTTGTATAGCTATTTGATGAAATGTAGTTTTTGAAACAACACTGTCTTCCTTCCTTAACAGCTTGATATAGTATTTGCTGATTTTTGGCAAATTTTTCATCCGAAGCAATATTATCCATCAGGTTTAGATCGTATAAACGAGAAAGCTTATTTAATAAATGTTTAATGGCTGTAGTTTTATTGGGTATACCTTCAAGGACTTTTTTCAAAGTGATGGCTTCATCTTCAGTAAAATGTATTAATTCGGTAATTTCTTTAAAATAGGCTGATTCTTTATCTAATCGATAAATACCAGCTTTGTTCTTTTCTACTTTGAAACCATACTCCTTGAAGAAATCTAGATATCGATAAGTACTTCTTGGCGATAGATCTAGTTTTTCGGCAATTTCTTCTATGGTAAATCTCTTGTTTTGTGTTAAGAGTAGCATGAGCTGCAATTGTCTTTCGAATTTATTTAGTGCCATATCATTTATTATTTAATGCAAATTTAATATTTTTTTAGGAATTGCGGAATCGAATTGTCATAAATTGGCAAAATAATATCTTTTCTTTGCAATGTCTAACGATAAAGGATTAAAATTATAGAACTATGAAGAAGGAATTATCACTAACATTAAATTTCGTAACCAAAACTAGAATGTTTATACAGAGTGTGGGTGAGAACTTGGCCAAAGTGTATTCCTCCCTTTTGGAAGAGCCAATAAGTGTGAAAAAGGCATGGAAAATTTTTCATGCAAGTGTGGCATTTTGTTTTGCAGCATTTACATCCTGTTCTGTTTTTATTCATTTTATACTGGTAACTTGGTTCCTTTTTACCGTTTGGGACTGTAACCGTGCCGGCATTAAGTAAAAAGTCTGTATCTATGATGTTTTTAAGTTTAAAAATCAATAAGATTTGCTGAAAAATATGTACCTTTGCGACGCAAATTTAAAAATGAATAAGTTTAAAAACAGAATATTATGGCAAAGAAAGCTCTTTTAATGATCTTGGATGGTTGGGGAATCGGTGATCGCAGTAAAGGTGATGTAATTTATAATACTCCGACTCCTTATATGGACTATTTAAATGCAGAGTATCCTCACTCTCAGTTGCTTGCTTGTGGTGAAAGTGTGGGATTGCCTGATGGTCAGATGGGAAACTCTGAGGTTGGTCATTTGAATATTGGTGGTGGCCGAGTTGTATATCAAGATTTAGTAAAGATTAATAGAGCTTGTTCTAGCAATAGCATACTTCAGAACAAAGAGATTGTTTCTGCCTATAGTTATGCAAAGGAAACAGGCAAGAAGCTTCATCTTATGGGCTTGACTTCTACAGGCGGAGTACATAGTTCCTTGACCCACTTGTTTAAGTTAATCGATATTGCTAAAGAGTATAATCTAGAAGGACGGACTTTTGTTCATTGTTTCATGGATGGACGAGATACAGATCCAAAGAGTGGGAAGGGTTTCATAGGTGATGTAGAAAAGCATATTAATGAGGTTGGTTGTGGTGTTGTTGCATCAATTATCGGTCGTTTTTATGCAATGGACCGTGATAAGCGCTGGGAACGTATTAAGGTAGCTTATGATCAGTTGGTATACGGAAAAGGAAAGTTGTCCGACAATATGACCGAAGCCATGCAAGAAAGTTATGACGAAGGTGTTACTGATGAGTTTATTAAGCCAATAGTAAACAGTACTGTTGATGGAACAATTCAAGAAGGTGATGTTGTCATCTTTTTTAATTATAGAAATGACCGCGCAAAGGAAATTACTTCCGTATTGACCCAGCAGAATCTTCCTGAACAGGGAATGCAAACAATCTCAGGTCTGCAGTACTATTGTATGACTCCATATGATGCGTCTTTTAAGGGTGTTCATATTCTTTTCCCTAAGGAGAATGTAACTAATACTTTAGGTGAGTATCTATCATCAAAAGGATTGAAACAACTTCACATAGCAGAAACAGAGAAGTATGCTCATGTTACTTTCTTCTTCAATGGTGGTCGTGAGGCTCCATATGAAGGGGAGGATCGTATTTTGGTTCCATCTCCAAAGGTTGCCACTTATGATTTAAAACCAGAAATGAGCGCTTTTGAAGTAAAAGATAAATTAGTTGCAGCTATTGATACTCAAAAGTATGACTGGATTGTTGTGAATTATGCAAATGGTGATATGGTTGGACATACTGGAGTCTATGCTGCGGTAGAAAAGGCCGTTGTTGCTATTGACCAGTGTGTTAAGGAAACAGTTGAGGCTGCAAAAGCTAATGGATATGAGGTCCTAATTATTGCAGACCATGGAAATGCGGACAATGAGTTGAATCCAGATGGTACACCAAATACTGCCCATTCTTTAAATCCAGTACCGTTTATCTATGTAACATCTAATAAGGCTGCAAAGGTCGAGGATGGTATTTTAGCAGATGTGGCTCCGTCAATACTTCATATTATGGGTCTAGAGAAGCCCGCAGAGATGACAGGTAATTGTTTGATAAAAGATTAATTTGAATAGAATTTGGCAAGGGCGGAACTTAATAGCTCCGCCCTTTTTTATAAATAGAGCTATGATACAGATAGACGATGTAATAGTATCTTTAGATGTTTTAGATCAGTATTTCTGTTGCAATTTAAGTGCTTGCCATGGAGAATGCTGTATAGAAGGGGATGCCGGAGCTCCTGTAGAACTGGATGAGGTGGCTGAGTTGGAGAATGTCTTAAATGTAGTTTGGGATGATTTAAGTTTGGAAGCTCGTACCGTTATAAATAAACAAGGTGTAGTCTATACAGATAGTGATGGTGATCTGGTTACCTCAATAGTAAATAATAAAGATTGCGTTTTTACTTGTTACGACGAAAAAGGAAATTGTTTTTGCGCAATAGAGAAAGCTTATCGCGCAGGGAAGACAAAATTTTATAAGCCAATATCGTGCCAACTTTATCCTATCCGTGTTAAAGATTTTGGAAATTTTAAGGGAGTTAATTATCACCATTGGGATGTGTGTAAGGCTGCCGTGCTTTTGGGAAAGAAGTTGAACCTAAGGGTGTATCAGTTTTTGAAAGAGCCGCTTATCCGTAAATTTGGGCAAGCATGGTATGATGAGTTGGAAGATTGCGTAAAAGAATTAAAAGATAAAAAGGTGATAGAATAATTTTCTATCACCTTTTTACTATATGATTTAGTTTAGATTATGCATCTACATTCGCATAAATTGCGTTTTGCTCAATGAATTCTCGGCGAGGGGCTACTTCCTCACCCATTAACATGGAGAATGCATAGTCAGCTGCAGCTGCGTTTTCTATAGTTACTTGTTTCAAATAACGAGTTTCTGGGTTCATTGTAGTTTCCCAAAGTTGTTCTGGGTTCATTTCACCCAAACCTTTATAGCGTTGAGTGTGGACTGCAGATTCTTTTCCGTCGCCATACTTTTCAATAAATTTTTGGCGTTCTTCATCGTTGTAGCAATATTCTTTAATCTTTCCTTTGGTACATAGATAAAGTGGAGGTAGTGCTATGTAAAGATAGCCATCTTGAATTAATTGAGGCATGTATCGATAGAATAGGGTCATGATCAAGGTTCCAATGTGAGCACCATCCACATCAGCATCGGCCATGATAATAACTTTGTGATAGCGGAGTTTGTCCAAATTGGCAACCTTGCTGTCATCTTCACCTACGCCATAACGAATACCTAATGCTTGAATGATATTGTTTACTTCGTCACTTTCAAAGGCTTTGTGCCACATAACACGTTCTACATTCAAGATTTTTCCACGAAGTGGTAGTATAGCCTGAGTTGCACGGCTACGGCCTTGCTTTGCAGAACCACCTGCTGAATCTCCCTCAACAAGGAATAACTCGCAATTTTCAGGATTCTTGTCTGAGCAATCAGCTAATTTACCTGGAAGGCCGCCACCAGACATAGGACTCTTACGTTGAACGCTCTCACGTGCTTTACGAGCTGCGATACGGGCTGTTGCAGCCAGAATCACTTTCTTTACTACAAGCTCAGCCTCTTTTGGGTGTTCTTCTAGATAGTAGGACAAAGCTTCGCTAACTGCAGAGCGTACGGCACCTGAAACTTCGCTATTGCCTAATTTAGTTTTGGTCTGTCCCTCGAACTGAGGCTCAGCAACCTTGACCGAAATGACAGCTATTAAACCTTCACGGAAGTCTTCAGGGGCAATCTCGATTTTAGCCCTTTCGATGTCTTTTTTGAAGTTGTCTTCTGCATATTTTTTTAGGACCTGAGTTAAAGCCGCACGAAATCCTGCTTCATGAGTGCCACCTTCTATTGTGTTGATGTTGTTTACATAGGAATGCAAATTCTCACGATAACCAGTGTTGTACATGATTGCGCATTCAACAGGAGTGCCTTGCTTTTCTGTATTCAAATAGATAACATCATCCATTAAAGGTGTATTTCCTGAATTTAGGAATCTTACGAATTCCTTGACACCTTCATTTGAGTGAAATTTTTCTTTTCGAGGTGTACCGTCTTCGTGAGCACCTTCTACATTTGTGCGGACATCTGTTAGGGTTATAGTAATGCCTTTGTTTAGATATGCCAGTTCACGGAGGCGGGTAGCCAATACGTTATAGTCATATTGTGTAACAGTGAAAACGCTGTCATCAGGCCAGAATTGCTGACGAGTTCCATTTAAAGTAGTCTCTCCAACGACTTTAACATCATAAAGAGGCTTACCACAAGAATATTCCTGTTGATAAATTTTGCCATCACGGAAAACCTGTGTAGTCATGTGTATGGAGAGTGCATTAACACAAGAAACGCCAACGCCATGCAAACCACCAGAAACTTTATATGAACCTTTGTCAAATTTTCCTCCTGCATGTAATACAGTCATAACAACTTCCAAAGCCGACTTGTGCTCTTTTGGGTGCATGTCAACAGGAATACCGCGCCCATTATCCTGAACTGTAATTGAATTATCTTGGTTTATTGTTACTTCGATATGGGAACAATATCCAGCTAGGGCTTCATCAATAGAATTATCTACAACCTCATATACCAAATGATGTAAACCTTTCTTGCTGATATCGCCAATATACATAGCCGGACGTTTTCGCACAGCTTCCAATCCTTCAAGTACTTGAATGTTGCTTGCTGAGTATTGTTCGGCGTTTAATTCATTGATTTCTTCTGCCATTTTCTACTTTCTATTTAACCCCACAAAGATAGGAAAAAAAATCAAATTAGAGAAGAAATCTTCTCTAAAAATATGGGTGTAAAGAACTATTTTGTAGGAAGTTAGGAGTGCTTGACAAACTATAAAAGGCTGAATTCATAGAATCCAGCCTCTGCTATAGCTTTGCGTCAGAGATGTTAGCCTAACTTTGCAATGTGAGCGCAAAGTTTTGCCTTCAGATTAGCAGCTTTGTTCTTGTGGATATAGTTGCGTTTAGCCAATTTATCCAGACACTTCTGAACTTTTGGATACAAAGCAACTGCCTCAGCCTGATCTGTAGTTGCACGGAGTTTACGAACGGCATTACGCATTGTTTTTGCATAATATCTGTTGTGGAGTCTCCTTTTCTCCTCCTGACGGATTCTCTTAAGTGATGATTTGTGATTTGCCATCTCGACTAATCTTTTTTAATTTATTCTTATTTGTTATTAATTGTAGTCCCTAGGAGAGTCGAACTCCTCTTTAGAGAATGAAAATCTCTCGTCCTAACCGATAGACGAAGGGACCAAACCGGTATTCAGTTAAGGCAAGTTGCCCTAATTGCGGGTGCAAAGGTAAAGCAAAAAAATAATTCGACAAAACTTTTCTAATATAATTTTCCCTTTTTTAGGAAAAATCGCAGTTGATTGATACTCTTAAATCTAGATTACTAATATTGAATTTTGGCTTTTAGTGTTTTTATGCTATCTTTGTCTAAAAGAAATAAATATGTTGAAAAAGACTAAAGCTATTGTTCTTTTTACTTTGAAGTATAACGATTCCTCATTGATAGTGCATACTTTCACTGAAGGTGATGGTCGTATGTCCTTTTGGTTGCGTATTCCTAAAAATTCTAAGGCAAAAGTTAAGAACGTGCTATTTCAACCATTATCTATATTAGAGTTGGATATTGATGTCTCAAAACACGGTTTGAGTCATATAAAAGAGGCAAGATCGATTTCTCCTTTTAATTCTATTCCTTTTGATCCTTTAAAACTTTCAGTGGCAATTTTTCTTGCAGAATATTTGTCAAAGGTATTACGTGAGGAAACTCAGAATAAGTCTCTTTTTGCCTATTTGGAGTATTCTATTCGGTGGTTGGATGGTACTGAGGAAATTCCGGCAAATTTTCATTTGGTGTTTTTGATGCGTCTTTCTCGGTTTTTAGGTCTTTATCCCAACCTGGAAAATTACCATCAGGGTGATTTCTTTGACCTTGAGAATGGTTGCTTTGTCTCTACACAACCAATTCATGGTCAGTTTGTACATGGTCAACAAGCGAAGCATATTTTGACTTTGATGCGCATGAATTATGCAACTATGCATTTGTTCAAGATGAATCGTGTTGAAAGAAATGAGATATTAGATATGTTGCTTAAATATTATTCCATTCATATACCAGGGAGTGCAGATTTAAAATCTCTTCCTATTCTCAAAGAACTTTTTGATTAAAAGAAAAGGGCTATTAACTAGTAATAGCCCTTCAAATAGATGTATAATAGCAATAGTTAACTTAACAATTTTTTTACTAATGCAGATATAGCTGATCCTTCAGCCTTTCCTGCTAGTTGTTTTGTAGCAGTTCCCATAACTTTTCCCATATCTTTCATGCCAGTAGCACCTACACTAGCTATAATATCTTTAAGTGCAACCTCTAATTCGGCATCAGACATTTTTTTAGGGAGATAAGTTTCAATTACGGCAACTTGTGCTAATTCATCATCTGCTAAGTCCTGACGATTCTGTGATATATACAGTGATGCAGATTCTTTGCCTTGTTTTGCCAATTTTTGAAGAATCTTTAGAGCATTTTCGTCAGTGAGAGTATCGTTGGCACCTGGCGCAGTTTTAGCTTCTAGGAAGTATTTCTTTATATTACGTAAGGTTTCCAAGCGAACCTTTTCTTTAGCCTTCATGGCTTCTTTTATATCGTTGCTAATTTGGTCGAATAACATAATGCTGTATTTTAAAATGTGATTGTCTTTAAAGAGTCGGATTGTTCAGTGGTCTTCCCCATAGAGGATGATTTGGCTTTAATGCTCTCAAGTTGGTCTTTGGACCGCTTGTGGGTCGCAGTTGTTTCTACCATGGAGATTATATCTTCATTATCTAGATCGTCTTGATTGAAGATATAAATATGGTGACGTCTTTTATAGATGTTAGTGCTCTTTTCTTGACTATAGTATTTGCTTCGGCGATTTATACGCTCTTGCTCTCTTTCTTCTAATTCAGCCAAGTGCTCAGCTTCTTCACGACTGCGATTAGCTAATACCTCCTCCATTCCAGGAACGCTATCTATTCCGAATCCTGTTGCTAAAATAGTGACTTTTACTTGTTTGCCAAGGTCAGGATCTGCAGATAAACCAAATTTGGTTTCAACCTCACCACCAAAACGTTCCATGAATTCATGGATTTCGTTCATCTCTTCCATCATTAGAGAGTCTCCTTCATTTTCAGCACAAAAACTAATGCTTAGAAGAATTTTTTGTGAGTTGTAGATGTCGTTATTGTTCAATAATGGAGAATGTAATGCTGACTCTATAGCTTTTGTGACTCGGCCTTCACCTTCGCCATATCCAGAGCTCATAATTGCAACACCACCATTTTTCAGCACAGTCTTTACATCATTAAAATCTAAGTTAATGACTCCATGCATGGTAATAATTTCAGCAATACTTTTTGCTGCTATAGAGAGCGTATCATCAGCTTTGCCAAATGCGTTTAATACGGTCAGTTCTGGATAGATCTCTCGAAGCCGTTCGTTGTTAATGACTAGTAAGGCATCAACATGCTTAGAGATTTCTTCTACACCGTCTAATGCTTGGTCTATTTTTTTGTTGCCTTCAAAACGGAAAGGTATGGTCACAATACCAACAGTAAGAATATCCATTTCTTTTGCAATTCGTGCTATAACTGGAGCTGCACCAGTTCCAGTTCCACCACCCATACCGGCAGTAATGAAAACCATCTTGGTTCCATCGTCTAGCATAGCATGAATTTCATCAATACTTTCTTCTGCTGCTTGACGAGCTACATCTGGGCGATTTCCTGCACCAAGTCCTTCTTTGCCTAGTTGCAGATGAACAGGTACAGGTGAATCACTTAAAGCTTTGTTGTCTGTATTGCAAACTACGAAATTTACATCGTGGATACCTTCTCTATACATGTGGTTTACAGCGTTGCCACCGCCACCACCTACACCAATAACCTTAATAATGCTAGGGTTGTTCGTTGGGAAGTTAAAATCAATATTCTCAAACTCTTCTTCCATTGCTATATGTTTTTAGTGGTTATTAATCTTCATCGCTGAATATAGTAGTACCAAGCTTCGTTACATTTTTCTTCAGCTTGTTCCACCAACTGTTCTCCCGACGTTCACGCTCTTCTTCTTCTTGCTTTTGACGTTCAAGTTCAGCTTCTTGTTCAAGGCGCTCTTGTTCTAGACGCTCTCTTTCTTTGGCCTCCTCAGCCTCTTTCTGTTTGATCAGTTCATCTTGACGTTTCTGGATACCTTCAAATAGATCATCGGCTTCTAGAACACTCTCAAAGCAATTGTCTTTACCTATAATCATTAGAGCCAAAGTGGTGTTCAGGGATCCGTCTCGACTTCTTATGTCTGGGTTCTTAGCATCGATAGTAGGGATTACGAACTTTGCAGTTCTTATTTTCTCCACGTTAGTGCGTTTCTTGAATGCAAGTTCAATATTTTTTAAGTTAGATCCACCACCAGTTAGGATGAAGCCAGCTAAGAGCTCATTGGCATAATTGGATTGTCTGACTTGTTCACTGACATTAGCAATGATTTCTTCAACACGACTTTCTACAATATCATTCAACAACTTTGCTTCGATGTTGCGTTCATCGGTTACAGGGAAAGTCTTATCTTCGTCTCCATCAGAATTGTCTTCTTTCTCTGTATAAGCGCAACCATATTTCAATTTAAGTTCTTCTGCATCTTCTTCTTCAATTTGCTGTGCGCTGATGTCCTTAGTAATGTTGTAGCCTCCCAAAGGAATTACGGAAAGATGACGCAAGATATTATTTTTGTATATGGATACAGTAGTTGTCTGGGCTCCTAAATCGATAAGGGCACATCCAGAACGCTTTTCGGCATCACTTAGAACACATTCACCTAAAGCTAGTGGAGCTACGATATAATCTGCAACTTGTATACCAGCTAAAGCTAGACTTTTCTCCAGGTTCTGTCTAAGGCTGTATCGTGCTACAATATTTAAGTAGCGTCCTTCAATTGAATCGCAGACTACACCTATTGGGTCAATCTGAGAGTTCGTTCCTACTTTGTATTCTTGTGGAACAACTTGAAGAAGCTCTTGGTTATCGTAAGTGAAGTCACGATTTGCTTTCTTCAACTCGTCAACAGTTTCTTTAGAGATGACAGAACCAGGTTCTAAAGGTAGATTCACGGAATGAAATACAGTGTGCAAGGATTGTCCTCCTATACCAATGTATGCTTTCCCAATTATGGCTTTCAAACTTTTTTCAAGTTTCAGTTTGATGTTTATAAGACACTGGGCTGTCTTGTCAATATTGTAAACCAATCCTCGTTTAATAAATGAGGATGAATCTTCTCTGGCATAAGCCAGCACCGTGATACTACCATCACTGTTCTTCTTCCCAGCTATACCGGTAACTTTAGAAGAACCAAATTCGATTGCGACGACAAAGTCCTTAACTTCTTTTGTTGCCATATATTATACTACTTTTTTGTACAGATTATCTGATTACTGAATTCCAGGTTTATTCGTGAATACTTGTTCCATCCAATTTGGGAGAGTGCTTTTTCATAAAAGATCTTCAAACGATATAGTTTGTCCTCAAATTGTTCTGGTTTTCCTAAGTAGACGATATGGTTGCCTACTCGGGGTACAAGTTCCACATTGCCATTTTCAGTAATATTAATTTGTTCTATCATGCTATCCCAGAATTCATCTTCTTGTATGTATTGTCCTAGCGGTAGCAAGTGCTTGATAGCATATTTACTGGTTACATGCCCAGTTACAACAGGCAAGTTTGCAGCATAAAGGGCATTGCCTGATGCCATATGGTGCCCTTGAGCATCAAGGTAGCAGCTTTCTCCAGTTCTAGAGAGAATACGCAAGATAGGTAACCGCTGGCTTATCTCAATGCAGATTTTTCCGGTAGCGGAACGATAGCATTGTGCTTTATTAATGAATGGGTTTTCTTGGAGCTTTTCTTCAATTTCTCTAGTATTTATATCAATGATATTTTTATCTAGGGGATAAAGGTCGAAACTCTTCAAGATACGTTCCACTTCCTTTGAGTTGATAAATCCTGCACGCAAACTATCGTTCACAAAGGTTACCACTTGAGTGCAAACCTCTGTGTCAGATGGCTTATTGAAGATGGTAATTGCTGCGATGAAATAACCACCTAAAACAAAAAGCACGATTGAGAGCAGAATCTTCTTTATCATTTATTGTTCAAAATATCTGATGTCGGTATATAATTGTCAATGTCGCCAGCTCCCAGTGCAATGAGCACTTCAAAATGACCATTGCTTATAATTCCTGGAATTTCTTCTTTGTGGCACATCCTCTTTTCTATGCCAGGGCGTAGGTTGTCGTATATTAATTTGCTGGTAACCCCAGGTATAGGTTCCTCTCTAGCCGGGTAGATATCTACCAGAATAACTTCATCAAGCAAAGATAAGCTTGCTGCAAATTCTTTGTAGAAATCACGGGTACGAGTATATAGATGAGGCTGGAAAATAGCAGTGATCTTTTTTGTTTTATATAATTCTCGGATTGAAAGTATGCTTTGATGGATTTCTTCAGGGTGATGAGCATAATCGGTTAATAGTACGAAATCATCATTCTTGATTTTGAAATCAAACCGTCTGTCAATGCCCCTGAAACTTTCCATTCCAGCTTTAATCTCTTGAGCAGATACACCAGCTATTTGTGCCAGAGCCATAGCTCCGATGCCATTCTCAATATTGATACTTACAGGTACTCCCAGTTTTATATCTTTGATGTTCTCTAGTGGTGAAATAAAGTCAAAAATGATTTCACCATTTCCAATCCGGATATTTTCTGCATGAAAATCTCCACTTGTACGATTGTATGTGAATATCGTAACACCTTCCTGTACGTCGGGTTTCATTTCTAATCCTTCATGGATAATCAAGAAACCGTTCGGTTGGATGAGGGAACTGTATTTGCGGAAACTTTCTAAATATGCTTCTTTTGTCCCATAGATGTCCAAATGGTCAGGGTCCGTTGCTGTAATAACAGAGGCATATGGTGTTAGCCAATGGAAAGAGCGGTCAAACTCATCAGCTTCAATGACGATATATGGACTATGTGACAAGATATAGTTCGTACCATAATTTTTAGAGATGCCTCCCAAGAATGCATTACAGTCTACTTTAGACTGATGTAAGAGGTGGGCACACATAGTGGATGTGGTGGTCTTTCCATGAGTCCCAGCAACACAAAGTGCTTTACCGGATTGGCTTAATGTGCCAAGCACCTGAGCTCTTTTCTCAACGTCAAAACCATTGTTTAGGAAAAAGCATAGCTCAGCATGCTCCTTAGGTATGGCAGGAGTGAAAATCACCAAAGTTGAAGATGCATCCTTGAATGCGTCAGGGATGAGGTCTACATTTTCTTCGAAATGAATCTCAGCTCCTTCTTGAATCAGTGTGTCTGTTAATTCACTAGGAGTCCTGTCATATCCAGCAACAGGTATTCCTTTGTGAAGGAAATAGCGTGCAATGGCACTCATGCCAATGCCTCCGATTCCTACAAAATATACAGACTTTATATTTTCAGCTTTCATTCTTTCTTACTTTTTACTATCCCGATAAGCTACAGCTAACTTATATACTTCTTGAGCTATGATATCGGCTGAGTTCTCATATGCCAATGTAGCAATGTTCTTACTTAGCGTTTGCAGCCTTTCTGGGCGGTTGACAATTTCAATTGCCAACTTGATTAGGCTATCTTTTGCCTCAGTGTCCTTCACATACAATGCTGCATCTTTATTTACTAGTGCTAGTGCATTCTTCGTTTGATGGTCTTCTGCCACATTGGGTGAAGGAACCAGGATTACTGGTTTCTTCAAAAGGCAAAATTCAGAAATGGAGCCAGCTCCTGCACGGGAAATAACCAAGTCAGCAGCGGCGTATGCTGCATCCATGTTAGAGATAAAATCTGTAACATGCAGCATCTCTAGATTTTTCTCATTCTTTAGTTGTGCTTGAATTTCTTGGCTGTAGAATTTGCCGGTTTGCAGTATAAATTGTGCATTAGATTGGCGAATCAGATCCAAGTGATTCAGTACACTTTCATTAATAGTCCTGGCACCTAAGCTTCCACCTATGAGAAGAATCGTTTTTTTATTGGGATCAAGACCAAACGCTTTAACCGCATCTTCTTTGTTGATGTTGCTTTCCAATAGTCCCTGGCGTACAGGATTTCCCGTCTTTAAGATTAAGTTTGCAGGAAAGAATTTCTCCATACCGTCATATGCTACGCAAATTTTCTTTGCGTTTTTTGCTAGTAGTTTATTCGTTACTCCTGCATAAGAATTTTGCTCTTGTATTAAAGTTGGGATTCCCATCTTCTGAGCCATTTTTAATGTTGGGCCACTGGCATATCCACCAACTCCCACTGCTACCAGAGGTTTAAAATCCTTAATAATTCGATATGCCATGAACTGGCTTTTCAATAGCTTCCAAAGAACAGGTATATTAGCCAATAGGTTTTTGCGGTTAAATCCAGCAACAGGCAATCCTTTAATCGGGTAGCCTGCAGCAGGTACACGTTGCATTTCCATCCTTCCTTCAGCACCCACAAACAAAATATCAGCTTCAGGATGCTGTTTCTTGATGGCATTAGCAATGGAAACAGCTGGGAAAATATGACCACCTGTTCCACCGCCACTTATGATGATGTTAAGTTTTTTCATCCAATTTTTGTTTAATGTGCAAAAATACGAAATTTAATCTTTTTTATCAAGTTATTTATTTCATATTTTCATCATTGTAATACATATTTGTCATGGATTTTTCATCCTCAGGATTATCAATCCCCATTTTTATTTCCTGCTTTTTATTTACATAACGGCTGATGCTTAACATCATGCCAATATAGCAACAGTTGATAAGCATGGATGATCCTCCACGGCTAATTAGAGGAAGGTTTTGACCTGTAACTGGGAATAATCCTACCGCTACCATCATGTTTAAAATGGCCTGACATACAAGCATTAGTGCAAGGCCCATGATTAGAAATGCAGGAAAGTTCCTTTCACTGTGACTAGCTATTCTACCTGCTCTAATGAGTAGGAACATGTATAGCATAAGCACGAATACACCTCCTTCAATACCCATCTCTTCAATGATAATGGCATAAATGAAGTCGGAATAAGCCTGTGGTAGAAAGTCTCTCTCCACAGAATTTCCGGGCATTTTACCTACTACATTACTGGTGGCAATTGCTATCTGGGCATGAGCTGTCTGGGCATCTTTTCCAGTCAAATCTAGTGTGTCTTTATCTTCCAGATGATTTTTAATTCGATTTTGCCAGGTTCCCATACGGTGTACGATTCCTGAAGTATTTTCAGCTACATCTTTGGGGATAAGCATGACTGCAGCTACAATTGAGCCCACTCCCAATCCTATGACAACAAACATTTTAGTAAGTTGTACTAGAGATACTCTTCCAATAAACATCATTAGAGTCACAACCCCAAATAGGAGACAAGCAGTGGAAAGATTTTCAGGAGCTATTAATCCGCAGATAATCACAGTAATCCACATGATATACTTGAATGCTTTCGGGTTGGCCTGCTTTTCTCCTTGCATGGATGCTAAAATCTGTGCTACAGAAATGATAACTGCAGCTTTTGCAATTTCTGAAGGTTGGAATTTAATACCGAAAATAGGAAGCCAACGGGCAGCATCATTTTCTGCTACTCCAAATATATATACAGCAATCAGCAAAAAGAAAGAAAATGGGAGCATGAACACCGGTAGTATTTTAAACCAACGGCATGGTATAAGGTGAATACCCCATACCAGTAAGGCTCCTAAGAAGATATAGATACAGTGGCTCAGCATTGGTCCCCAGTAGTCTCCTGTCTTATAGGATAGTGTACTGGTAGCGCTATATACTTCGATGATTGAGACTAGACTCAAAAAGAAGTATATCATCCAAATAACTTTGTCACCTTTAAATATGTTGAATACGCTCAACTTCATTTCTTCTTTCTTCTTTATTTAGAGTGCTTTTACACATGCTTTGAACTGTTCTCCTCTGTCCTCATAGCTTTTGAATAAGTCAAAACTGGCACAGCACGGACTCAATAAAACGGTATCTCCAGGTTTTGCCATCTCATAACAAGCTTGAACTGCATCTTTCATGCTTTGGACATCGCGGACAGGAAGTCCCATTGGGTCAAAGAAATCATGTAATTTCTCATTGTGTAGACCCATGTAAACCAAACCCACACATTTTTCTTCAACCAGTTCCTTTATCTCATTATAATCGTTGCCTTTATCCTTTCCTCCCAAAATCAGGATAGTAGGAGTTTTCATGCTTTGAAGGGCATAGAAGCAAGAATTGACATTTGTCGCTTTAGAGTCGTTTATATAGCTTACTCCTTTTACGTTTGCCACCTTTTCTAGTCTGTGCTCTACTCCTTTGAAGGTCATCAATCCCTCACGAATGATGTCTTTCCTAATGCCAGAGATATTAGCAGTAATACCTGCTGCCAAAGAATTATACAGATTATGTTTTCCTGTCAGAGCCAGTTCCTCCTGCTCCATATTGAAGGCTATAGGAGCATCGAAGTATACTTTGTTGTTCTCCGTATATGCAATGACACCATTTCCTTTGATTTCAGAGAAAGGATATAGCTGGGCTTTAAGGCCATATTTACTTAGTTCTTTTTTAATGATAGGATCATCGTTCCAGAATACGAAAGCATCTTCTTCTGTTTGATTTTGGGTAATACGGAACTTAGCATCTATATAGTTCTGCATTTTGTAATCATACCGGTCCAAATGGTCAGGAGTGATGTTCATCAAGATGGCTATGTTGGCACGGAAGTCATACATGTTATCTAGCTGGAAACTACTCAGTTCGATAATATAGTAATCGAAATCTTTTTCTGCTACCTGTAAAGCTAGGCTTTGTCCGATGTTACCTGCCAAACCCACATTATATCCAGCAGATTTAAAGATGTGGTAAATCAGTGAGGTGGTAGTGGTTTTACCATTGCTTCCAGTGATACATATCATCTTGGCATTGGTGTAACGTCCAGCAAATTCTATTTCAGAGATAATTGGAGTGCCCTGTGCTTTCAGTTTTTCTATCATGGGAGCATTATTGGGAATTCCCGGGCTTTTGATTATCTCATCAGCATTCAGAATGAGGTTTTCTGTATGCTGCCCTTCTTCCCAAGGAACCTGGTATTTATTCAGAAGGTCCTTGTATTTATCCTTTATTTTAGACATGTCAGAGACAAAGACATCAAAGCCTTTCACTTTAGCTAGAACAGCAGCTCCTGCTCCGCTTTCTCCTGCACCTAAAACAACTATTCTTTTCATATCTTTTTTATCTAATCTTCAATGTAATTATAGTGATTGCAGCTAATATGATAGTTACAATCCAGAACCTAACTGTAATCTTTGCTTCGTGATATGGTCGCTTTGGGAATGTAAATTTATAGTTACATTCGGGTATCATCTGTTCTTTTGTAACTCGGAACGCATCATGGATAGGAGTACGTTTGAACATACGTTGCATTACACCCTTCTTCTTTCCAGCCTTGAAGTATTGAGTCTGCAGAATGACCGACAAGTTCTCTACTAGGAAGATGCCGCAAAGAATAGGAATCAAAAGTTCCTTGTGTATTGCAATTGCCAGTACGGCAATGATGCCTCCAATGGTTAGACTGCCCGTATCTCCCATGAAAATTTGAGCAGGGAAGGCATTGTACCAGAGAAAACCAATCAATGCTCCAACAAAAGCGCAGATGTATACTACCAGTTCCTCACACCCTGGTATAAACATGATGTTTAGGTAACCAGCATATTGGATATGACTGGAGACGTAGGCCAATATTCCTAGCGTGACTCCTATAATAGCCGAATTTCCTGCTGCCATGCCATCCATTCCATCATTTAGGTTTGCACCATTGGAAACTGCCGTAACCACTATGATTGTTACGATTACGAATAAAATCCATCCTGCTTCCTGTTTGTACTTTCCACAGAAGAACATCAGGTCAGCGTAATCCAGTTGGTTCTTTTTAAAGAATGGAATGGTCGTTTTGGTAGATTTTTCTTCTTGACTCTTATGGATGACAGACTCTACACCGTTGGTCTGAGCCACACTAACGTTCTCACGTATAACGGCTTGCGGACTGAAATATAAGGTTAATCCTACTATCATACCTAAACCAACCTGACCGATAATCTTGAATTTTCCGTGCAGCCCTTCCTTGTCTTTCTTGAAAATTTTAATATAGTCGTCTAGGAAGCCCAATGTACCTAGCCAAACAGTAGTGATCAGCATTAAAATGAGGTACACATTGTCGAAACGACCTAACAGAAGGCATGGGACGAGGATAGCTACAATTATAATTACTCCACCCATGGAAGGTACACCTTTCTTATTCACACCATACGGGTCAATCTTTACGTCCCGTTGGGTTTCAGCTATGGCTTTACGCTTTAATAATTTGATGAAATACTCACCAAACCACATGGAAACCAATAGTGATATGATAAGTGCCATGAGTGAACGGAAGGACACATAACTGAACACTCTCATACCGGGAATGTCCATCTTCTCCAAAAATGATGCTAAATAGTATAACATGTGCTAATTTTTACAATCCAAATATTTCAAGGAGAATCTCTTTGTCGTCAAAGTGGTGTTTTACACCCTTTACGTCTTGATAATTCTCGTGTCCTTTACCTGCCACCAAGATAACATCTCCAGGTTTTGCCAGCAGACAGGCTGTGCGGATAGCTTCTTTCCTATCTACAATGGAAATGACTTTCTTCATCTCGTTTGCATTCAGTCCTGCAAGCATATCATTGATGATGTCCTGTGGCTCTTCAAATCGAGGATTATCACTGGTAATAATGACTTTGTCGCTTAATTTAGCTGACTCCTTTGCCATAATAGGGCGTTTTCCTTTGTCTCGGTTTCCTCCAGCTCCTACTACCGTGATAACTTCTCCTTTGCCTCTCAGTACTTCATGAATGGCATTCAGTACATTGACCAAAGCATCAGGTGTATGTGCGTAATCTACGATAGCGGTAACGCCTTCTTTAGAGCGAACAGCATCGAAGCGTCCATTCACAGAATGCAACGTGCTCAGGATTACTAAAATGTCTTCTGGTTTCTTGCCCAGTAAGCAAGCTGCTCCATAGACTGCAAGCAAATTGCTTACGTTGAATTTCCCAATGAAAGAGACACTTACTTCACGGTTGTTGATGTCCAAGTACATTCCTTCGAATCCCATTTCCAGAATCTTGCCTTTAAAATCGGCCATTGTACGGATAGAGTAGGTTGCAACCTTTGCTTTTGTGTTTTGCACCATGACTTTTCCGTTTTTGTCATCTAGGTTGATGAGTGCAAATGCATCTTTGCCCAATCCGTCGAAGAATCCCTTTTTAGCTTTCAGGTAATTTTCGAAAGTCTTATGATAATCCAGATGGTCTCTGGTCAGATTTGTAAAGATTCCACCTCTGAATTTCAGTCCTCCAATGCGTTTCTGTGCTACGGAATGTGAACTTACTTCCATGAATGCATATTTGCACCCCTCGTCGGCCATTCTTCCTAAGAGCTGATTCAGCGTAATGGGGTCTGGTGTGGTGCAAGAAGTAGGGATAGGTTCTCCATCTATGTAGTTGCATACGGTAGAAACCAAGCCTACCTTATACCCGAATTTACGGAACATATTATATAATAAGGTGGCAATGGTGGTTTTACCGTTGGTACCAGTAACACCTATCAGTTCCATTTTGGAAGTAGGATCTCCATAGAATTGAGTAGCAACTTTACCTACCGCATCTTCACTATCTTTTACCACAATGAAAGTTACATCTTTAGGAGCATCTTCAGGGATAGTTTCGCACAGTACAGCTATAGCTCCGTTCTCTATGGCACTACCTATAAACTTGTGCCCATCGGTTTGAGTGCCTTTTTCAGCAACAAACAGATGCCCTTTCTTAATCATTCTTGAATCGATATTGACACCTTCTATGTCAATATCTGCATTACCCACAATTTTCTCTGGGGTAATTTTTGCAAGAACATCATTTAATTTCATATGTTTTTCTATTTATTATTTCAATCTTAGTTTAATCTCTGCACCTTTAACTGGTTTACTTCCAGCATAGATGCTTTGCTCATATACCTTTCCATGGCCTTCCAAGGAAACCTTCAGTCCACAACTTTCCATCAGATACAAAGCATCACGTGCACCCATTCCAATGACATTTGGTACCGTTTTGCCACTGATTTCCTTTTTGACAAAGGTTACCTCTTCTTTGGTGCTGGTGCTGGTGCCCCAGACAGGGTTCCCCTTAGAATAGGTAGTTGAACCTTTATGATTGTTGTTCACTTCCAGTGAGTTAAGCAAATAGCTGGCAGCAAGTATATCTCCATCTTTCACTTCAGGAGTATGGATGTTTACCGTATCTCTAGCTGCAGAAATGTCTTTTGTCTGGTCTTTAGCATAGATTTTTTCAGCTATAGAACGGAACACGGGTCCACACATGGTTCCACCAGAAGCAGGAGAACCCTTCTTTTGCATGCAGACGATGCATGTATATCTAGGATTCTCTGATGGGAAGAAACCGCAGAAACTAATCAGGTATGCGGTAGTTCCACTACGGTATCCACCTTTACCTTGAGAAATCTGAGCTGTACCAGTTTTACCAGATACATGGAACTGTTTGGTTCCAGCCTTTTTTGCCACACCGTCTTTAACCACCAGACGTAGAATCTTCTGCAGTTTCTCTATGGTAGATGGTTTGCATATTTGTGGCTTTATGACTTCAGGTGGATATTCAGTAATGACTTCTCCATCTTTCTCTATGCGCTTTACAAATCGTGGACGCATCATTTTTCCATTATTAGCAATGGCATTATAGAAGGTCACGGTATTGATAGGAGCTATTTGCGTTTCATATCCGATGGACATCCAGGCAAGTGCCGTTTTTGACCAGTTAGCCCAGTGCTTGCCTGTCCTGTCTTTCTTTGGCATACGGATACGAGGTGCCTTGTATTCCTTGAACGGTAATTTCAAGTCTTCAGCTATACCTATATTATATAGGGCTTGCACGTAATCTTGAGGGTGGTCAAAATAGTAACCATCGATGATGGTGCTGGTACCTACATTGGATGAATACATTAACACCTGTGGCACAGAAATGGTTCCATATCCACCCCGATGCCAGTTGTGATCCTTCATTGGTGAACCATGCATCATCTTGATTCCACTTCCGGTATCTACCTTGTCGGTCAACTTTACAATGTTGTTGTCCAGGGCTACCATCATGGAAGCTGTCTTAAATGTAGAACCCGGTTCCATCATGTCGGAAATGGCATGAGGCACATCTTCAAAGTAGCTCCCATCGTCTTGTTTCCCCAGGTTTACGATGGCTTTTACATCTCCCGTAGCTACTTCCATCAAGATAACGACACCAATGTTGGCATTTATCTCCTTCATCTTTTCTTCCAGAGCCTGTTCACAGATGTCTTGCATGCTCACATCGATGGTGGTTACAACGTCTGCACCGTTTACAGGTGGAACGTCGGTAATACTCAACCATCTGTTACGCACTTTCTGACGATGTACGAATCCGTCGGTACCCCGAAGGATGGAGTCGAATGTCTGCTCCAAACCACTCACTGCAGAGTCGTTTGATGGCTTTATACTTCCCAATGTACGGCTTGCCAGGCTTCCAAAAGGCTTTTTCCTTCGGTTAGGATATTCCTCCCAGATGAATCCACTCTTGTAACGACTCAGGTTGAAGAGAGGCAATTTCTGCACATCCTTGAACTGGGTGTAAGAGATTCTTCTGGTATAGATAGTCCAGCACTGGCTTTGTTTCTCACGTCCTTGCAGGATACGTTCACGGAATTGTGCCGGTGTCTTTTGAGGGATAATCTTGCTAAGACCTAGGCAAATAGAGTCTAGGTTGGCCATCAGGATACTGTCCTTATCCTTACCACCAGCTTTGAAGTCCATCTGAATCTTGTATTCAGGAAGGCTACTAGCCATGAGCTGCCCCTCGGAAGAGAGAATACGTCCACGGGTAGCTTTCTGAATCACACTGTCACGTACGGCATTGTTGGCTATTTCAGTCCATTTATCACGCTCAACGAACATGGTATAAGACATCTTGAAGACAATGGCAATAGCTGCCAATGCCAAGATGCTTACTACTACCATGTAGCGTGGTATGATTTTGCCTGTAACTTTACTCATCTAGGGTATCTGTTTTAGTGGTGTCGGGATCGGTTACATATTGTCTAGTTTGAACTTGCTCCAGTGTCAGGTCGGTTTCATCCACAGGAGGTAATTCACTGGAACCATCCAGTCTGATTACATAGGGCGAATTCGATGAAATCTGTAAAAGACTGTCATGGTTGGTTCTCAAGAATTCCTCTACATAAGATTGACGACTTCTGGCAGTCAGGTCACTGGAACGTGTCAACGCATTGAAACGAGCATCATCCAGTTCTTTCTTGAGATTGTCAATCTCTATCAATTCTGCCTGATTCGTGTATCGGTTACTGATGTAAATGATGAAGCATGCAGCAATGAGGATAATCAAAGGAAGCTGACTTCGAACAAACTTTGCAGTCAGGAAGTCACCTCCCAGAATACTGCGCAGTGAGCTGGAAGCTGGGGATTTGCCCTCATCTTCTTCCGTAAATTGTTTAATCTTCTCAATACTCTGTGCTTCAGATTCTTCTTCGTGTGCAACCGGTTCTTCACCTTCTGCCTCCTCCAAAGTTTCTTCAGCCCCTTCTGGTTCTTCCACAGGGTCATTGATTAGAAAATCTTCCTTCGTTTTTTGATCTTTCTCGTTCATTTATCCTATCTTTTCTGCTATTCTTAATTTGGCACTGCGTGACCGGGGGTTTCGTGCCAGTTCATCATCATCGGGCACTATCACCTTATTGTTCACCAGTTTGAAGGGCGTTTCAATCCTTCCGAAAAAGTCTTGTTTCAGTTTCCCCTCAATGTTTCCGGTTTTCATGATGTTTTTCACCATTCGGTCTTCCAGGGAGTGATAGGTAATCACAGCCAGTCTGCCACCTGGTTTAAGAAGGCTGATGGCAGCCTGGAGCATTTCCTTCAAGGCTGTCATTTCCTGATTCACTTCGATACGGAGGGCTTGGAAAACCTTTGCCAGTTCCTTTTTCTCCCGTTCTCTGCCGAAAAGAGGTTGCACAATGTTCAGGAAGTCTCCAATGGTTTGGATGGGCTGTTTGGCACGTGCCTTTACCAGGATGGAGGCCAGTTTCCTGCTGTTTTTCAGTTCTCCGTACAGGTAGAAGATGTGTGCCAAATCCTCTTCCGTATATTCATTGACGATGTCTGCTGCCGTTTTTCCTGCACGCTGATTCATCCTCATGTCCAGAAGCCCCTCGAACCGGAAGGAGAAACCTCGTTCAGCATCGTCGAAATGGTGAGAAGAAACTCCCAGGTCGGCCAGGATTCCGTCTACCTCTTCCACACCGTAGTACTGCATGAAATTCTGCAGGAAACGGAAATTGCTGCGCACAAAAGTAAAGTGCTCGTTCTCCACTATATTCTGTTCCGCATCAGGATCTTGGTCGAAGCTGTACAAGTGCCCTTTTCCAGCAAGATGCTTCAGTATCTCACGGCTATGTCCTCCACCTCCGAAGGTCACATCTACATAGATGCCTTCAGGGCAGATGGCTAATCCGTCGATACTCTGTTTCAGGAGTACAGGAATATGATATACCTGTTCGTCGTTCATTCTTACTTTTCGGGTTTATCTTGCATGAGATTCTCCAAGGTCTTGGCAAATTCCTCACTATCCATAAAGGCTCCTTCCATCTTTTCTGAAGCCCAGATTTCTATGGTGTTATTCACTCCCAGGAAATGAACTTCATTCTCAATCCCTGCTTTCTGCAGGTAGCGCTTTGGAATCAGCAAACGACCGTTGCTGTCCAGCGTAATCAGTTCGGAATCTACCACATACTGGCGCATGACGTGAGCCTCTAGCTTGTTGAACGGGTTCAACTTCTTCTGCAGGAGGTCTATTTTCTCGTTCCATACACTTTCCGGGCTTAGCACAAGGCAGTCTTGGAAGATGTCTTTTTGGAGCACCAGCCTCTCCTCACCGAAGCTTTGCAGGGTTTTACGCAAAGCTGCAGGGAGAAAAAATCTTCCTTTGCTATCGGATTTTGCGGGTATGTCACCAATGAAACGTATCATAAACACCTATTATATTTAATTTTGGGTGTAAAATTACACAATTCCCCACAATTCCCCACATTTTCTCCTAATAAAATTTAAATAATTTTTCAACACTCTGTTGATAACTCACTTTTTTTAGAAAAATCGTCAGTTTCGGGGTTACTTTTCGTTATGTTTTTTAGCGAGATTGACAAAATAACATTATTTTTGCAGATTGAAATAAAAAAATAAATAATGGCTAGTGACGAGCTGTTTTTAGTAGATTTGGATAAAATTATCCGGGATAAAGCTGGTGAAAAAGCGAAGTATATCCCAAAATTTCTGGTTTCATGGCTGAAACGTATCATTCATCAGGATGAAGTGAATGAGTTTTTGGCTAGGACTAGCGATAAAGTGGGGGTTCCTTTCCTAGATGAATGTGTGAAATATCTTGACATGGACCTCCATATCACAGGGTTAGAGAATCTGCCTAAGGATGGTAAACTATATACTTTTGTAAGTAATCATCCACTGGGTGGAGCCGATGGGGTAGCATTGGGTAAAATCTTAGGAAATGAGTATAATGGGAAGATTAAGTATCTGGTCAATGACCTCCTGATGAATCTTCACGGTTTGGCTCCACTTTGTATCCCTATCAACAAGACAGGCTCTCAGTCCAAGCAGTTCCCTAAGATGGTGGAAGAAGGCTTCAATTCGGACAATAATATCATTATGTTCCCTGCAGGGCTTTGCTCCCGGAAAATAAATGGAGTAATCCGAGACCTCCCTTGGAAGAAAACCTTCATTACCAAGAGTGTAGAAACGCACAGGGATGTGGTTCCTATTCATTTCAGTGGGCAGAATTCCAACTTCTTCTACAACTTGGCAAATGTTTGCAAGGCACTTGGAATAAAGTTTAACATAGCTATGTTGTTCCTGGTAGATGAAATGTATAAGAATGTACATAAGTCTTTCGATGTCCACATAGGAAAACCTATTCCATGGGAAACCTTCGATAAATCAAGAACCCCTGCACAATGGGCACAGTATGTGCAGGATATTGTATACCAATTATAAACATAATCAATGGAAGAACAGATTATAGCCCCTATCCCCAAAGAGATTCTATTGAGTGAACTTACCGAAGAAAAACGTTTACGTTTTACGAATAAGAGCAACAATGAAATCTACATAGTTACCTGGCAGGATTCTCCTAATGTGGTGAAGGAAATAGGCCGTCTGCGCGAAATCGTTTTTCGTGCTGCAGGTGGTGGCACAGGTAAGGCCTTAGATTTGGATGAGTTCGATACCATGGAAAATCCATACAAGCAGTTGATCGTATGGAATCCAGAGAAGGATGAAATCATAGGTGGCTATCGTTATATACTTGGTACTGAGGTGGAAATGGATGAGAAGGGTCAGCCTAAACTGGCCACCTCCCACATGTTCCATTTCTCTGACAGGTTCTTGAAAGATTATCTTCCTCAAACCATAGAGCTGGGGCGTTCTTTTGTATCTTTAGAGTATCAAAGCACCCGTGCAGGGAGCAAGGCTATCTTTGCGTTGGATAATCTGTGGGATGGTCTAGGTGCCCTCACAGTCATCATGCCCAATGTGAAGTACTTCTTCGGAAAGATGACCATGTATCCATCTTACCACCGTAAGGGTAGGGACATGATTCTCTACTTCCTGAAAAAGCATTTTGAAGACAAGGATAATCTGATTATCCCAGATAAACCTCTTCAGCTGGAAACCGATGAAGAAGTCTTGAAGGCTATTTTCAAGGAGGATGATTTCCGCAAGGATTATAAGATATTGAACACAGAAATTAGAAAGCTAGGTTATAATATCCCTCCTTTGGTAAATGCTTACATGAATCTTTCTCCTACCATGAAACTCTTTGGTACTGCCATAAACGATGGTTTTGGTGATGTGGAAGAAACAGGCATCTTGATAGCAGTGGATGAGATACTGGAAGAGAAGCGAATGCGTCATATTGACACATTTGTAAAGACCCACCCCGAAGCACTGAAAATTACCAGTGGGGCAAACAACGTTATTTATAAGGAAAAATAATTCCCCTTAAGGAGAAAAATTTTTCTCCAGTTAGGGAAAAATATTTTCCCAGTAAAAGAACAAAAAATCTCCAGGTAAAGATTCAACATTTACCTGGAGATTTTTTGGTGGTTTTAAGCACTCTTAGTGTCAAAACTACGTATTAAAAAGAAGCATTTTCCGGAGTACCTCCACCGGAACTACTAAAACGATATTCTACTGCATCTCAATAATTATATAAATAACTGATAATCAGCACAGATACAATTTTTCAGCGATGCAACGAAATGCAACGAAATGCAATAGAATATCACTTTTTTGCGAGTAAAATTGCGAGTAAAATTAAAATTGCCTATATTTGCATACGGATATAAAATGAATTGAATATGGCAACTTTTAATTTGAACCTTGACCACAAGGCAACAAAAAACAGAAAGTACAATATCTATGTGGTGGTAAACATAGATGGCAAGAGAAAGTACATAAAGACTTCCTACCAGGTGTCCAGGATTTCAGACTGGAACCCATCCCCTAAAGGTGACAATTGGATAAAGACTAGTGAACCGAATTCTAAGGTGTGGAATGCAGGACTAGCAAAGGAACTTGAATCGGTAAAGGAAAAATACCGTGAATTGAAGGATGATGGCCTGGCCACATCTGAAAAGGTGAAACGTGCGGTTGCTGCATCGGAAAAGACTGCATCATTCCTTGACTATGCCAAAAAGAGGACACAAGAAGTCTACAATGCAGGTGGCATCCGCAATTGGAAAAAATACAATGGCTTTGTGAACAAGTTAGAGGCCTTCCAGGAGGACAGAACCGGCAAGGTAAGGGATTTAGCCTTTGGCGAGATTACACCGGCTTATATCGCAAAATTTGATGCCTATTTGCATACCCTGCACAATGAGAGGCAGCCGGATGAGATGCTGCACCCTAACACCATTGAGGTGGTGATGAAGGTTTTCCGTACCCTAATAAGGCGAGCAATCGAGGTTGATGGCTTGATGAAGCCGGACAAATACCCATTCTTGAATTACAAGTTCTGTGGAGTCAAGACACAGAAAGACAAATTGGATATGGATGAAATTGAGGCTATCAAGGCATTGCAGCTTGAGGAAGGCAGCTTGCTTTGGCATTGCAGGAACTACTTTCTGTTTAGCTTCTATTGTGCCGGAATCCGTGCAGGTGACCTTATCCAACTGAGATGGTGCAATATATCAGCCGAAGGCAGGATAAACTATCAGATGGGAAAGAATCACAAGGAAAGGGATTTAATCCTGGTACCGCAGGCAAGGGAAATTCTGCAGTACTACCACAACGAGAATGTGAAGGCAGAAGATTATATTTTCCCATTGCTTGACAGTAGGGCAGAATGGGCAAAGGCCATAACACAAGCAGACAAGGACAAGATGCCTGCAGACTTGAAGAAGGCACTTTTCAACACCATAGGCGCAAAGAATGCCTTGATAAACAAATATCTTAACAAGATAGCACAATTGGCAGGCATACAGAAGAAGGTATCATTCCACATAAGCAGACACTCATTTGCAAAGGTGGCAAAGCAGAAGGGGGTGGACAACTCCAAAGTAAAAGATATGCTTGCACATTCAAGTTTAAAGGTTACTGAAACATACATGGGAAGCTTTGACACAAAGGAAACAGATGCAACCCTGGTACAGATATTTGAGGAAAACAAGCCTCAACCGGCAACAACCGATACTGCAGCATTGTTGGCACAACTGCAAAGCTTGAGGCCGGAGGAACTTGCAGTTCTGTTGGCCAAATTGGGAAAGTGATTGGCGGTGTATAACTTTAAGAAACTGTGTCATGGGAACTAAAGCAGATATATTTGAGAAACTTGAAAAGGACATTAAATGTGTCCTGGCTGAATCCGGCCTCCAGGAACATGATGAATTGATTTGGGAAAGTGATTCATGGGAATATATCCAGGAAGGTGGCAACGTTATAAAGGATAATTATGCCATTGAACTTCAAAGCAACGTTAAACGTGTTTTGGCTGAATACGGCCTAAAGGATAATATGATTTTAGGCTTTAAACTCCAAATCCGTATGATGGAATACAGCCTATTCTCAAGCGGTATATACCACAAAATCATAAATGAATCCTCTGAACTTGTCAATTGCCTAAATGTACTCAGCCAATGTAATGATATTTCATTAACCGGGCAGGTGTCGGCAAAAGGTAAGGCACCTGAAGAAAAGGTGGCAAGGGTGCCTGGATGGTTCAAGGGTGAAATGGCTGCAGATTTGGAGAAACGTGTAAATGAAATACTGTCAAATCTCATTATAGGTGGTAAGGCCTTGAATGGCCGTTCAACTCGCATGGGCGGTTATCTTGTCAATGACTCTATTATTGAATACCTGGAGAATAGGGATTGGCCGAAGGTGGCAATTTTCCTAAATAGGCTCAAGGAGCAATGCAGCATGATGGAAGGTTACAAGAAAAAGAAAATCCCGATGAACGGACTGTTTGTTGCAGTAGTGCTGAGAACCATAGATGAAGAAGGTATAAGCTTCGACACAAAGACCCAAAAATTCTGCTTCATAGGTGACCTACTTTCGGCTACGGGTTGCCTTGATGAACAGACCATGCAGGCATACAGTCTTGATGATGACAAGGCCAGGTGGAAACGTGTTGAATCCTGGTATAGGTCATTTATTAATACAAGTGAACAGATGAACGTACAACCGGAAATGATGGCCAACTTCATATAAATCAAGGGTAACGGTGCAAGGGGAAAAATCACAAGTTTTTCCCCTTTTATTTTTCCCCTTGAGCATAGCTGCACCCTATTACATTTGCAAACGTAAATCAGCAAAAAGTAGAAATGGTTCTATTATAAAAACTGATTTCTTAGAATGTAATGGAAAGAAAAACTAATGGATTAGAAATGGCAGGCAACTTAACCCCTCTATCAATGGTGGTGTTGCCGGAGTCTGCATGGGCAAGAATCACAGATGAACTGCAGGAACTCAAACGGATGCTTCAGCAAAAGAGTGATGATGAAGTGAACGGACAATGGATTGATTCTGTTGAGGCCAGGAAAATTCTTGGTGTATCACAGAGAACCTGGCAGACATACCGGGATGAAAGGAGAATACCTTTTGTCCAGATCGGCAGGAAAATCTATGTTAAACGTGAAGACCTGGATTCATATATGAGAACCCATTATATTAGCGCAAGGCAATGAATTGAGCCTGCAGGAAGCAGATAAAATGCAGACCTGGGATTTCCACTAATTCAAGATAAAAAGATAAGGGTGCGGACTTCTCAGCCAACACCCTCAATTGGATATAAAATGAATGAAGGCAAAAATGCACATTCAAACATTTCTGTTGCAAAGATAGCCTTTTTTTGTGATTTCCCAAATCTGTACTTTTTAGAATCAACAATTATTTATTAACTCAGTTAAATTTTAATTTCTATGAGGTACGAATCATTAAAGAATTTTCATTCCTGCCTTCTCGAAATGTGGCAGGATGTGCAAGAAGGTGTGGTGTCAATTGACGATATTCAGCCATGCCACTATGCCAACAAACATGGTGTAGGTGTATTCCGTAAAAGCTTTGTAGTGGATGCCCTAACAAGCCAGGAAAGGCCTACCAGGGAAACATCTGATGCCATAAGGCTGCAGATAGCAGAACATGACAAGAAGATGAAAATTGAAATGAAATTAAAGATAAAAAACTGCATTGAATTCCTAAAGTCAAATGGATACAAGGTCATGAAGAAGAAGGTGAGAACCATCTATGAGGAAGTGTGACAGAAAGAATGGCAAATAGGAGTTGAGGCCAATGTACCTGGTGCCAATGAGCATTCATGAAGCTTGTATGGGTGGAATAACAGTTAATCATGGAATTTAGTGAAAATGGGAAATACAGAATTGGTTGGATATATCCACAAAACAACATTGTATGAGTGTTCTAAAGCCATTCATGGCCAAAGTATAAGGTTTAAAGTTTAGTTCATGCAGGATTGGAGAATGGCTACAAAAGAAACAGATATGGCAAAGGTTATCCCTGGTCGGGTACTCGCCCATGAAGGTGGGTTGCATTTGCTCAAACCTTCAGCCAGGGAAAGTGAATGTGGTATTTGTAGCGGTTCTCATGGTGGCTCTATACTGCCAAAGATTCTCCACAAGATTCTAAGACATTCAATCGTTATCAGGTGCGCCCCTGCAATGCACATTGCCTAAGATACCGGCAAATCATCAACCAGGAATGCTGAAGAATCAGAATTGAGTGTGGATAACCCTACATGGCTAATTATTAGCCAATTGGCAGATGGAAAAACTTTGATATTTGCAGGAAATATCATACATTTGCAGTAACCACTCCACAATACATAGGTTAGCAATTATCCGTAGTAATGGTTCAGCATTCCATCCAATTGGGGTGCTGAACCTTGCTTTTATGCCTGCTGATGGTGTCTGATTCTCTAATATCCTGGTGTTTGGTTGCCATGTTATTCTGTTATTGTTTACCGTATTTGAGTGTATTTGTTTAAATTTGTAGATGATAAAACAAAATCACATGTAAATAGCAGAAACTACCCAAAACAACTCTGACCGAAAACTGACTCATTATGGAGAGAATAATTGGATTTAATTAATAGTGTTATTACATGGAACAGAATTTATTGAGCAGCAAAGAGGCTGCAAATTATTGTGGTTTGGAATATCGGGCATTTCTTCGTTTGGTGAAGGTGGCAGGAATTCCGCATTATAACCTTGCATCACGTTTTCTGAAGTTCAAGAAATCAGAACTTGATGCCTGGATAGAGTCAAGAAAAGAAAGAGGTTCAGTAAAGCTTTAGACTGATTATGGGTGGAGTGTGTCTAAGAGGCTTTGCGCTATTGAGCCGGGAATACCATGCATTAATTGTTGGTATTAGTTCATGCAGGTATGGTGCAGCTTGTCTGCTTCCATTGGTTCTCAAATCATATTATTTTCCATTGTATGCCATGATCCGGACAGAATGCACAATGGATAAGTGTATAATCCCTAAATACATGGTGCCATGATTGAGAACGATAAATTTACGATAAACACCGTTTTCCTGCTTGGCATTGAAGCTTACAAGTTCGGCAGGTATGATGAGGCGGTTGTATTTGAAAAGCTTGTGAGCCTGGAAACATCCGAAAAGATAGGCAACTTTGGATTCTTTACATTGAGCGCAAGAGAAAGTACAAAGTTGATACCAGGTGTAAAGGTAAAAAGGCTAAAGACCATTCTTGATAAATTCAAGAAGATAGGATTTCTTAAACATGATGTACGGTTGTATGATGGCAAGAACTTGGCCTACAAAGGACAGATGATAAGCTATTACCAGGTTGATTTCAAATGGTTGGGGGTTACTGCAAACCTATCCTTAATATTAGACTCTGATAATCCACATTCAGAATTTAAGGAAAAGCGCAGTTGGTTTGAGGTACAAGGCAGGAAGCAATCCTCAGCCGGTTATGCAAAAAAAGATGGCTTGTCGGCTGAATATAAGGCCAGGAAAAATGTTAACATCCAAAATGCCTGCAGTCTTATTTATGGGTTGAACAATATTGCAAAAGAAAGATGCAATGAGCATAATGAGGAAATAATTGCAAATACAAAGTGTGGGGATGAATACAAGACAAGAAATGAAATCCTATTGCCAAAAACGGATGATGTTATTGAAATGGTGGCTTCTGCCCAATCTAAATTTAGTAATGAGCAGATAAAAGGTGCATTCATAGCTTACCAGGATAGAATGCTTGATGGCCATGAAGATATCAGAAAGGATAAATGGAAATACTTCTTTTCTCCAAAGGACTATTATTCAGTATTGAAGCATTATTTGAATGATTATGAGGCCAACTATTACGATGCCGGGGTGAAAGAATGATTTCATTAACCTAAAAGATTGTGGAGGGTGTATACAAAAGGATACACCCTTTATTATGTGTATACAAAAGGATACACCGGTGCATACAAAAGTAGGCACAATAGTAAATTATATAGTATATTAATAGTCTATTGAAAAAGAAAACAATGTAAAAGAAAAAGAATTTTTCTTTTGCTCCATCAAATAATAATAAGCTATCAACCCCAATAAAGAAAACGGTTTGTAAGGCTGCAAGAGGCATGTGCCAGGTATCAACCCGAATAGGATTAAATAAGGCCTTATATGGCCGGAAATAGGCCGGGGCGGGCAATGATGGATGGATGATGGTGCCAGGTGTTCTGCATAGTATTTATATTTGCCATTCCTTTGTTCAACCATTGCTCAGACATTGTTCAACCATTGCTCATATAGCAATGTTATAGCAATGTTAGAGCAATGTTAGAGCGAAGGTAGAGCGAAGGTAGAACGAAGGTAGAACGAAGGCATAGCATAGTTAAATGAGTGGATATGGCAAAAATGATGTGCCTTAAATGCCTGCAGTTCTAAACCTAGTCAATGTATTTTCTTATTGCTTCTTGTTAATACCTTTGAATCCAATTCCATGTATCTTTATTGGCTCCATCATTATATGCCTGGTTAAGGATTGATACTTTGTGGTGGAAGGCTCTTGTCATAGTTTCTCCATTCATCCCTAAATCAGAGGCGTTGAATTTACGAAGGTTTTTGTCTTTGTTTCTTCCTGGTGCCAGGTGAGATTGTCTGCCAAATGTACACCTTCCAATTCGGGAAAGTGTATTTATAAGTGTATTTATAAGTGTATTTATATATGATACCCTTCATCTTGTCTTTGTCTGTCTGTGGGCAAAAGAACAGAACACCTGGCAACATACCAACGTAACCAGGAATAAAACTGCATGATTCTTTCCAATCTTTGCAGAATTGGCAAGAATTGGCCATTGTCTGTCATGCTGATAAATTCCAGAGAATCTAACTTGTATTAATGGGAAATCATGGGAAAATTTCCCCTAATTTGATAGCAAAAGGGCGGATAAAAAGGCGGATAGAATAAGCACGTTTGGATATGCTTAATTTTTTATGATGGTGTAAAACAATGATTGCTAATAAATTATAACTTGGTCACTTTGTCTTTGAGGTGAGCAAGTAAGATATTAAAGGGCGAATGAAAGGGCAAATAGAAGGTGTTACAGACTCCAGGATAACTAAACATGGCATTCACCGGCAAAACGTGCTGCACCCTGCAATCCTTCATTAATGGTCTAACCATTGATGGTTTAACCATATGGTTCAACCATTGATGGTTCAACCATCGGTAATCCTTTTTTCTTGTTTTTGAGGTAGTGTAGAGGCGGTTGAATTATTTCAGCAGATTGACAACCATAAAAACTTAAATCATGAAGGCAGGACAGAAAACAATGCAGGAAAAGCAGATGCGGATGAACAATGCAACTTTGGCTATTCCGGTCTTTGAATCCTATGTGAAAATACAGAATGAGGCAATTGAAGATTGCAGGTATATTAACGAGAATATAACAAAGCAGGTGCGCCCATACATAACACCTACATTCGGTATTCTCATTGATGCAGCAGAAAATCCGGGAAGATACAATCTGAAGGATGTAAACAACATGACTGCAAAGCCACGAATGATAAAGTGGAAGAATCTGATGGCATTCAACAATGGCATCATGTACTTTGACAGAGCCACTTTTGAATCCTGGTACCATACATTCAATGAAGATGGCATAGCAAGAAGGCTATTCTTCGAGGAATTGAGTAGTGAAGAAATTAAGGTGATTCAGTATTATGATTTTAATTAGATAGTATTATGGGTTTATTAGATTATTTGAGAAAAGAAGAAAAGAAGGCCGTGAATGAACCGGTCATTGAATCAGCGGAGCAGGAAGCAGAATTCTTCAGCCTGGAACCGTTACCCGAACATCCAAAGGATGCAATCCTTATTGGTGTGGATTATGATGCATATAGCAAAACTATGCAATATTGCGGATTGCAGATTGGCAACTTGAACATGAACCTTGTGCCATTGCTTTATGCCCTGGACATCCTTTCAAGATACAATGTATATCGTTTCGGTCAGTTTGGCTGTTTAACTCTGGACTTGAAGGATGCAATCCGTAAGGAATTGGAACACCGGAATATAAGTCCTGCTATGTTGGATGTATTAATGATGCAGGATTCACGTTTTAAGCATTCTGCACAGTCTGTAGGTTCACCGGATAAGAAGTGGTGGCCATTCATAACCCTGGAGAAGGATGAAAAACGTAAGGTTGACGGTTGCCCCTATTATTTAACCCTGGATGCAGGAAAGATGGAACCATATTTTGAAATGTGGATAAGCGGTAAGGCATTGCAGAAATACAAGCTTCAGAAAAAGATAATCGGCCTAATGAATGAATTCTTTGAAGGCCATGCTTCACCAGGCTTGATGCACAAGTATTTCTTTGCGTTTGACCGTGACATGAAGAACGTGATAATGAAAGGCGGTGTACATAGATTAGGGCATGAATTTAGTGATGTGTTGTCAGATGATTAACAGAAGATAGGATGGAAAGTAAGATGCCGGAAACAAAACTCCTGCAAAGGATGCTTAAAGAGGCAGGGTTGGAGATAGACTACATGAACCGATGTACTGTCCCAACATTGCTGCAGAAATTCGGTGCAGGCACATTCAGAACCGGGATGATTCTGAGGTGTGCTGAAATGCCCACCTTGATTGATGCCCCGAAGCTACCGACTGGTGCAGTAAGCATGCACTACAAAGATTGTGTTGCATTCTCCGGGCAGAAGGTATTCCTGGCCAAAGATAGGTTCCTTGCCAGGTATTACAGTACAGATGAAGGGAAAAGGTACAAATCATTCCTTGATGGGTTGAGCAAGGAAGAAAGGCCTAAATATGAGATTTTTTAGTGTTTAGTTAATTGTTGTGTTATGGATGTTTTTGAAGAATTAGATGCTGCAGTCAAGAAATTTGAGGCAGCAATGGAAAGCAGAAAGAGAAAGAGTAGCAATGCCAAACGTGAATATGTTTGCAGACCTTTGAGCAAAGAGGAAGAAAAACGTGTTCGTGAGGCATTTGCAAAACGAGGTGCAAGGCTTGAAAGAATGTATGGGTTCAAGCTTCCACATGGACACATATTGTCATTGCATTGATTGTTGTTTAATTGTTGATAGGTTAGTTATTGGTTAGTAGTGTTAGGCATGGTGTGGGAAAATTCATTCATAGTTCTTTCTTTGGTTATTTGCTCTTTTGTTCCCACACCTGCCTTCACTCAATCAATGGTAGATGCAGCAACAATGCAGGTGTACCCATTACGGAACAGATAGTGCATTGAATGTACTTAACCATCCATTCAGCATTAATAATGAATCATTGACCAGGCAGGATGAACTGAAAAGGCAATGCAGGGTTTTGGCAGGGATATGATGACAGTATATTGCAGAACCATGAAAGGAAAAATAAAAATGAATCGGGCAATGGTTGCATGGTGTGCCGGCCTGCCAGGTGTACCCCATTCCCCCTGGCATGTTGTTACATGTACCCCCCGGGGGGTGTTTTTAGAGAGGGGGTACCCTATCAGATAACCTCGCCCGCAATCTTTTCCACACGAGGGTAATTTTTTTAGGCCGTGGGGGTTTTCGGAAAAAATAAACAACATATTCCACCTGATCATGTGGATTATTGGGGAAAAATAGGTATAAATGAACAAAATTGACATAAATGGATAAAAAAGGCAATGAGTTATGAAATACTTAAACGGTATCAGTATTGGAGCAGGGATGGCCTATCATGGACTGCCTGGTTCGTGCCTTATTCCACCGGTATTTACTGCAGCAAGGCAGAAGCTATGGCCAGGGTGAAGGAACTGCAGCATGAATCAAGGAATGTGCTGAAGGCAACAAAGGAAAAGGCTGAATTCCAGGTTAAGGAATGCGACAACTGAAAAATAACCGGATGCCTTCCTGCCTATTCTCCATGCAGGTATCTTTCCGGAACGTAGAATGCAGAGGCCATAGGACACGAAATAATAAGAGCAGGACATATAATCACATAACCAATGAAATTTATTAAGCAACGCAAACTAAGCAACAAGAAAATGCAAAGGATTGGCAGGTACTACCGCATTGATGAGAAAGAGCAGAAGCCGGACTTTGTGTGTTATGTTGTCGGGTGGTTCCTTGACCATCCAATCTATTGCATCCACTATCTGCCTTAATAAATTGTGCTTTATGCTATGGGAAGAAAACCTAAATACACAGAAGAAAAGCATGAAGGATATGTAGGGCAAACCGTAGGAAAGACAAAGCCGATAGTCACAAAGATTCCAGATGCCAGGTATAGGATATTGATGCATTATCAAAAGAAATACGGATTTGCAAGTACTTATGAATTTGTAGGTGCGATAATCGGTTTGACACTACTTTACATGGATGTATTCCCGGAATTCCATAATGGCAGGAAGCCGGAAACATTCAAGGACTTTAGTGATATGTTTGAAGTGTTCATGAAGAATAGGGTTGGGAAATGATAGCAGCCTTCAAGCTGCATTGCATCATGTGCCAGGAATGGTGCTTTGGTCGGTCTGTCTTTCCCTGCTGAGGCCTTCAGCAATTCTGCAGTTGTACTGATGTTGTCTGCATCACCTATTGTGGCAATATAGGCCGTATAAGCTATTTTAAGGCCTTCTGTCCTTCCATGTGGTAACTTGGCAATGGCAGGCAAAACAACGAGCCACAATGCCTGCTGATAGGCAGACATGGATTTGCCATTGGGCATTGGGAAAAAGTTTTCCGGTTTCAGAAAAAGCTTACCGGATTGCAAAATGCAGATTTGGTGGGTGGTATTTTTTTGGCTCTTGTGGGTTCCCTGGATGGTAGCTTTAATCCGTTGTTGATTTTTTCTTACTCAGCTATTTAGTTTATTGATTTACAGATATATAAACCAATTGGTTTATACTGTTATAAATGATGTTAAAACAATGCCGGAATAGTTGCTTTATTGTACTTGTTCTTATAACTTCGTAGCACATAAACAACAGAAACAAACACAAAATTCAATGACTATGGCAAACAATCAATTTAACGTATCAGAAGAAACAAGCAGCCTTTTGAACTGCATTGCAACAATGAATTCATTCTATGACCAGGTGTCCAAATCCGCTTCCGGTATTTGGGGAAATGAACAGACTGAAAAAGTGTTGGAGCCATTCACCGAAAAATACCAGGCATTAAGGGTTGAACTGCAAAAGCTGCTCATGGATAGCATAGATTTAAACCTATCTCAAATAGGCAGCAGGACAATTTAGAAAGGCAGGATGAAGATGAAAAAGGCATGGGTGGTAATTGCTCATGCCTTGTCTTTTTGATTAAAAATGCAAGAAATGCAAACCCTTAAAATAAGAGAAGCAATGTTGTGGTGATTCCTGCAATTGCGATGTAGCCTAACAGAAAACAACATCCACTATTGGATTGTGCGGTGCCTGGTGTGGTGCCTGGTGCATCCTGGATTGGTTCCTTCTGATAGCTATTCCCATTCCAATATAACTTTTCCTTTGTGAAAAGTACTTCATCCCTGGAGATGTTGTAGCAATGGAATGGCGGGTTTTGGAGTTCATACCGGTAATATGATAGCATGTTGTTAAATGCCTTTCCCCATTGTATTTCTTTGGTCACTTCATCAAATACAGACCATGTGGCAACTTTCCTTTTTATGTACTCTCTCATTTCTTCATTCCAACCTTCTATCTGACTTGCTTTTACATCCTGCACTTCTGCAATTTCAACAACCTTATCCAGGAATTCTTCAAGCTTTATTTTCATTTTGGCTTGGTGGGCATAATCAAATGAATACTTGTACAGATTCTTCTGCATACCATTGATTGATGAAATAATATCTTCATCTGTCAAGAATTCATAGTTCTTGAACAAGTGGTGCAGTATTGCCTTATATGTTGATTCATCCCATTTGTAGGTTGCCGGACAAGCTGATTCCAAAAGATTATGTATCCTATCTTCTGTTATGCCATTGGCGGTGCAGAATTCTTCAAGAGCCTTTTTAGTTACTCTTTTGGTCTTTGGTGCTTCTTCCATAGTGTAGTATTTTTATTGTTCAACTGTCTGTCATCAATGCGGACATGGTACGGAAAAATGGTGTTTTGGCCTTGTTTCCTGCTTCATCTTGTCCGGATCATGGCCGGCACTCATATAGCAGGGTGCCATGCCTGGATGAATGCTGCAAGATAGGGTGGTGGATGTAACCGGGTTGCATCCTGGATGAATCAGTTCTGCAGGCTCCAAATCCTTGTCCTGGTGCCGGCTTGATGGCATTGCATTATAGGAGCCTATATATTGGAGCCATGCCATAGTTGTTTTGGTTCTCTGTTGTAGGCAGAAATCAATATGATGCCTTCACCTTTCATCCCAATGTTTCTGAATCTGTTTCGGGTAAATCCACATGGAAGGTGTGAAGCCTTTTCCAATCAGCAGGCGGAACGGATTCAACCCTATTATTGACATTATTCATGCATCTGCATTTTCTGATGCTTTTATGGTACTTTTGGTTGCAGGTTAATAATTACCCCAAACAACTAGCAATCCTGCCATAGGGCAAGCCTCTATAATAATGGCATTTTGATATAGGCACTATCTGTTATTTTTCAAGCTTTTCTCATTCAGCCTGGCTGAGAATCTGCATATATCATTGGCAAAGCTTATGCATAAAGAAATGCGTTTGCCATGACCTGCAATGACAACCCGACAGAATATCCAGGAATGGTTTTTAATGGCCTTATAATGGCCTTATTTCATTAGTTTTGAGTCATTTATATAAACATCCAAAGAACTTCCATCTGTATAGTAGATTCCGTTTCCGTTATCATCATAATAGGTTCTATATCCCATTCTGCTGTTTGCTATCTTGGAATGTGGGAACATCTCAGCCAATCTCATGTTTACTTTGTTGGATTCTTCCTTTGTTAGGTCTGCATCCATTGTGCCTAATCTGACTGAATAGTCTTTTATATTTCCATTCCTATATGAACTGAAATGAACATAGATATTTTCTTTTTCCGGTATTGCTATATCCTTGAAAAGGTTGTAGGTTAGGACATCGGCCAAAGATTCATCATTGGTGTTGTTTTCCATGAAATAGCTTTCGTAATATTCTCCACCTATCATTGACAGATTAATGGTATCAATTGTTTCCGGTACCAGGCCATATTTTTCTAAGCTTTGCAGGATGGCATCCTTACCGCCAATAGCCGAAATTCCATTAATGAATACTGTCTTATGCTCTGTGTCGAAAAATTCGGCCTGCTTGGTTCCTGCACCGCCATTGCAGGATGTAAGAATAAAGGCTGCAGCCAATGTGACCAGGTTTAGAATTGTTTTCATAGTCTATCAAATATTAAAAGGTGTGCAATAATGCGAGTAATAAAAAGCAATAAAAAGTAATAGAATAAAATTGAGATTTTGCGAGTAATATGCGAGTGCTGCAAATTATAATTTTATTTAACTGATTGTTTTTCAAATAATTGAATATCAGTACTTTGTACCTCCACCGGGAATCGAACCCGGATCTAAAGTTTAGGAAACTCGTATTCTATCCATTGAACTATAGAGGCATCCTCTTTTTTCTGGAAAAGCAGCTGCAAAGATAAATAATTCTTACGGAACAACAAAATTTGTGGTTCATTCATCTGGATTTTCTCTAAGCATGCTAAGTGCTGAAAAATCTTCCCTTTAGGTGCGTAAAAGGGTTAAAATTTCGCAAAATGTCGTTAGTTTCACATCTTCACTTTCTAAATGAAAAGTTATCATTTATTTTCTTTGAAAAATGAAAATAAACAATTTTAAAAATTCAAACTTTTTGTTTGGCTAAGTCAAAAACAAATGCTTAATTTGCACCGCTTTTCTTGATTAAAATCAAAAATATATAAAATTTTCTATGGCAGAAGGAATGGAATATAAAGAACTAGACCAAGTGGTAGTTCGTTTTTCTGGCGATTCCGGCGACGGTATGCAGTTGGCGGGTAGTATCTTCTCTACAGTTTCAGCTACTGTAGGTAATAGTATCAGTACTTTTCCAGACTATCCTGCGGACATTCGTGCCCCGCAAGGTTCATTGACTGGTGTTTCTGGTTTCCAGGTGCATGTAGGTGCTGCTAAGGTGTTTACCCCTGGTGATGAGTGTGATGTTCTGGTGGCTATGAATGCTGCAGCTCTAAAGACTCAGTTGAAGTTTGCTAAACCTAATGCTACTATCATTATTGATACCGATGCATTTAAGGAGGCAGACCTTAAGAAGGCAGAGTTCAAAACGGCAGATCCATTGGCAGAGCTGGGTGTTAATCCAGATCGTGTCATTGCATGCCCTATCACAGATATGGTAAAAGAAGCTTTGGCAGACAGCGGTATGGATAATAAATCCATCCTGAAATGCCGTAACATGTTTGCACTGGGTCTGGTGTGCTGGTTGTTCAGCAGGGATTTGAATATCGCTTTCAATTTCCTTCGTGAGAAATTCCAGAAGAAGCCAGGTGTAGCCGAGGCAAATATAAAAGTTATTCAGGCTGGATATGATTATGGTCATAATACCCACAGTTCAGCTGCTAATGTCTACCGTATAGAGTCTAAGGTGAAAGAACCGGGCCGTTATATGGACATTACAGGAAACAAGGCTACTGCCTATGGTTTCATTGCTGCTGCAGAAAAAGCAGGGTTGAAGCTGTTCCTGGGTTCTTATCCTATTACTCCTGCTACCGATGTTCTTCATGAACTGGCTAAGCATAAGTCACTGGGTGTGATTACCGTACAGTGCGAGGACGAGATTTCTGGTGCTGCTACTGCTATCGGTGCATCTTTCGCTGGTGCTTTGGCTGTAACTTCCACCTCAGGCCCTGGTTTGTGTCTGAAATCAGAAGCTATGAATCTGGCTGTAACTGCAGAGCTTCCAGTGGTACTGCTGGATGTTCAGCGTGGAGGTCCTTCTACTGGTTTGCCAACTAAGAGTGAGCAGACCGACTTGCTTCAGGCACTCTTCGGACGTAACGGTGAGAGCCCTATGCCAGTCATTGCAGCAACTTCACCAACCGACTGCTTCGATGCTGCTTACATGGCATCTAAGATAGCTTTGGAGCACATGACTCCAGTTATCTTGCTGACCGATGCTTTCATTGCCAACGGTTCTTCAGCTTGGAAGCTACCTAACCTGGGTGAATATCCTTCCATCAATCCTCCTTATGTAACCGAGGAAATGAAGAACAACTATACCCCTTACAAGCGAAACGACGGTGATGTGCGTTACTGGGCTATCCCTGGACAGGAGGGTTACACCCACATCCTGGGAGGTCTGGAGAAAGACGGTAATACCGGTGCCATCTCTACCGACCCAGAGAACCACAACAAGATGGTACATGTGCGTGCCTCTAAGGTAGCTAAGATTCCAGTACCCGACGTGGAAGTGGTAGGTTGCAAGGACGATGCTGATTTGCTGATAGTAGGTTTCGGAAGTACTTACGGACACCTTCACTCAGCTATGGACGAGATGATCAAGGACGGAAAGAAAGTGGCTTTGGCACAGTTCAGCTATATTAACCCACTGCCAAAGAACACTGCCGAAGTGCTGAAACGCTACAAGAAAGTAGTGGTGGCAGAGCAGAACCTAGGCCAGTTTGCAGCTTATCTGCGCATGAAGGTAGACAACTTCGTTCCTTATCAGTACAATGAAGTAAAAGGCCAGCCTTTCGTGATTAGCGAATTGGTAGAAGCATTTAATGAAATCCTTAATAAGTAAACTCCAAAAACAGAAATATCATGAGCGAATATACAGCAAAAGACTATAAGAAAGGACAACCTCGGTGGTGTCCTGGATGCGGCGATCATTTCTTCCTTGCCTCTCTGCATAAAGCAATGGCAGAACTTGGAGTTGCGCCCTGGAACGTAGCAGTAATTTCCGGTATCGGCTGTTCTAGCCGTCTGCCTTACTACATGAATACGTATGCCATGCAAACCATTCATGGACGTGCAGCTGCTATTTCTACAGGTGCTAAGGTAACAAACCCAGACCTCACGGTTTGGCAGGTCTCTGGTGACGGTGATGGATTGGCTATCGGTGGTAATCACTTTATCCATGCTGTCCGTCGTAATATCGACCTGAATATGATTCTGCTGAACAACCGTATCTATGGTTTGACAAAGGGTCAGTATTCTCCAACGTCACCTCGTGGTTTTGTGAGCAAATCATCTCCTTATGGAACTGTAGAAGATCCATTCTGCCCAGCAGAGCTCTGCTTCGGTGCTCGTGGAAGATTCTTTGCACGTGCAGCAGCAGTAGATGCAGCAGGAACAGTGGAGATTCTTAAAGCAGCAGCTCAGCATAAAGGTGCTGCCATATGCGAGATTCTGCAGAACTGTATGATTTTCAATAATGGTGTTTACGACTATCTGGCAAAGAAAGAAGACCGTGCTAAAAATGCCATCTACCTGAAACATGGTCAACCTATGGTATTCGGTGAGAACAACGAGTACGGATTGGTTCAGGAAGGTTTCGGAATCAAGGTAGTGAAGATTGGTGAGAATGGTGTGACACTGGATGATATCCTGGTTCATGATGCACACTGTATGGACAATACCTTGCAACTGAAACTTGCCATGATGGATGGCCCAGATTTCCCTGTGGCTTTCGGTGTGATTCGTGATGTAGAAGCTCCTACTTACGATGAGGCTGTCCATGCTCAGATAGAGGAGGTTAGTGCCAAGAAGAAGTACCACAACTTTGCTGAGTTGCTGGAGACTAATGATATTTGGGAAGTGAAGTAATTTCTCTTTTCACAAAAACATGAAAGAAAGCGGTAGTCACTTTTCGGGTGGCTACCGCTTTGAATATATATAAATGTTTGAAGAAAAGAATTAGAATTGGTTGAGTTTGGATACATCTATTTTCGTAACACCCGTGTTACGAATGGATGTTTCATCTGCAGTTCCGGAAAGAATAATTTTTCCTACACCTGAATTTGTGGCATCTAGTTTTTCGCAATCTACTTGAAGATTGATAGTACCTGTACCTCTCTTGCTGATGGATGCTTCTTTCCCTTTATAATCTACCTTAATGTTGTCCACACCACTGGAATGAATATCCAGTTTATCAGTTTTTACTACCAACTTTCCTTTGGTGACACCCCGGTCATCCAAATTCAGCAAGGTTCCATCGAAATGGACATCTAAATTGGTAACACCTTTTAATTCACAAGTAGCTTCGGGACAAGAAATCTGTAGGGCATTAAGATCAAATACACCACTGCTGCTGACGTGTAAATTTTCAGTCTTTAGCTTATCTGCATTAAATTTTAAAACTCCTTTATTTTCTAGAGAGTTCATGTCGGGTGAAGTAATGTAGAGTGTCAACATCTGATTTTCGTTGGAGTTCTTCTTTTTCTTCTGGTCGTTTCTTACTATCAGAATTCCATCTTTTACTTCCAGTATGAGGCTTTCTATTTGTTTTTCAGAGCCTTCAGCCTTGATGCTGTAAGAGTTACCTTGTGTGTAGTGAATCCTGACAACATGATAGTTCTTCAAACCGGAGAAACCTGTCAAATTATAATCTTTGCTGATGATGGGTTCATCGTATACTGGTGTTGAAGCTTGTATATTACTTATGGTAGCTAACCCTAATGCTACCCCTAAAATTATCTTTTTCATTTTAGCTAGTTTTTTATTTGTATCTAATAATGATGGTTACTTTACCGTTTGTAAATGACGATCTGTGATTAACATATTTCATCATATAGACACGGTTTTCTTTCTCGTTCTCTACGGTCAAAGTCATGGTTTCTTCTTCATCATTCACCATGATGCTGAATTGTCCGTTTTCTTGCTCTTGGAGAAATGCTTTACGTAATTTATTAATGCTCATATCGGTGGGCTGTAGAATCTTCACTACTTTCAGAACTTTGCGTGTCTTGGGGTCACGTTCTACTGCGGAGGTAAAAGTGCTCTTACCAATAGACGAATACTCATCAACCGCTTTGTCTATGGAATTTTGAGCAGAGATAGCCAGTGTAGTAAAAAGCATCCCTAGCATGCACAATAAAACTTTTATCTTCATATTCATATTTTATTATTGATTTAATAGTTGGTGGATGCGTTCTCTTTCCTGTGCATCCTGTATAGTGCCTAGCAGGTCTTGTTCAGCCTGGTTAATTAAATCGGTGGGAGATGGTGAACCGATGTCTTCAGCTAAACTTAAAGCACTTTTGATTTGTGGTAAGATTTCCCTCAAATTGTCAATGCGTACACCGTCTACCACCATATAGCTTCCACCATATATTCTTTGTAATTTCATATTTTCGTATGTCCGATAAATACCAAAAGATCCTAGAAAGATGGCTATGGAAGCAGCAATACTGGCAATTTTCAGCCATAATCTACGGTGTTTTGGTGGTGTGGAATTTGCTGGAAGTTCTGTAGAAGGTAAACTGATTGCTGGTTCTTCCTCCGGGAATTCTGTAGGTTGCACTTCATTTAGAGTTATAGCATCTAAATCCAGGAACAATTCTCGATATGCCTCTAGTTCTTCAGGTAAATCTTGATGCTGCTTGAAGTAATCATAAAGACATTTTTCTTCTTCTAAGGTAGTGTTCCCCTCGAAGAATTGTTCCATCAATAATTTTATTTCAGCTATATCTTTCATTTTTTATTGCAGGTTAATTTGTCTTTTATCGTTTGTCTGGCTCTACTCAATGCCTTTCTAACCGCAGCCTCTTCCATCTGCATGAATCGAGCTATGTCTTTTATTTCCATCCCCTCCATATGTCTGAGTCGGAGAATGGTTTGAGGTACATCGGGTAAACTTTCCACGATTGTCATCATACGTTCAATGCGTTCATGATCCATCCTCTCACTGCTTTCGCTACTTCTTATAATGGACAGGGATTCTATGTCTTCTCGGGGCTTTCTGCACCGGATGAAGTCGAGGCAAAGATTCCTCACCAGTATTCGAGCTAATCCATTTACCGGATTATGTAGCTGAGCATACATTTGCCAGAGTCTAATCATGGCTTCCTGTACTATATCTTCAGCCTCATCAGCATCACTTAGATACCTGTTTGCCTCAGCTATCAGTACAGGTCGGAGCCTTTTCATCGTTATTTCAAACTCTTCGCTTGTCATTCAGCAGTTTCTTTGTTTTTCTTTTAAATTTCTTCTATAAATAATACGCAAAGTAAGGTGTTTTGTGACACAAAACAAGAAATTATTTTGTATCTTTGCGTTATAGAGAGAAAAAAAAGGATTTATGAGAAGATTATTAATGGCAGTTTGCTTGCTAGCTGCAACAATCGGGATGGCAGATGCACAGACCGCACGAAAGCAAGTGGTGGAGAATGGTGGTACAGGCCTTTATAAAGCTGAGGTGGTAGAAGACTTATCTTGTCCTATGCTTACAATGTATAGGCCACAAAACTTAAAAAAAGATGTAGTGGCAAAGATAGGAAAGCTTCCTGTAATTGTCTATGCCAATGGTGGATGTGCCAACAATAATGTTCAGATGCGCTATCTGCTGAGTGAAGTAGCTTCTCATGGCTATGTGGCAGCAGCTATAGGCCCTTATGATGAAGCTGATGTCCTTGCAGAGTGGAAAAATGTACTCACTTTCATGTATCCTAAGACAAAGCCTTCTGTGGTACTGGCAAACGGAGAGACTGTTAAACCCATGAGTGCTGAAGAGGAGAAAGCCTTTAGGGCACAGTTGGAAGCTCGCATAGCTAAGGAGAGAGCTGAGGCAGAGAAGCAAGCTAAGAAAGGAAAGAAAAATCAACGCTCTGCTCAGCCTGTCCAGCAGACATCTCCTAAGATGCTTTTAGAGATGCTTGACTGGCTGACAGATCAAAATGCAGATCCACAGTCTGATTATTACCATTGTTTAGATCTTGACCATGTGGCAGCTATGGGTCAGTCTTGTGGTGGTGCTCAGGTTCTAGGTGTGGCTCACGACCCACGCATCAAGACTTGTGTAATGCTTAATTCCGGTATAGCCGACATGGAAATGCAGGGAACCACAAAAGAGGCTTTGAATAGTTTACATCAACCAATGTTCTATCTCATAGGAGGTTCAGACGATGTGGCTTTCCCTAATGCACAGATGGATTTTGACAACATCAAGAATGTTCCTGTAGTAATGATGAATACACTTGACGGCCATAGTGGAACCTATTATGAGAAAAACGGAGGGAGCTATGGTGTAGCAGTATTGAAGTGGCTGGATTGGCAGTTTAAAGGTGATGTGAGCCAGGCTGCTTTCTTCCTTGATGATGATTATTTGAAATATAAGTATCCAGATTGGAAAGTTGTTCGGAAGAATTTTTGAAAATAAATCCTTTTTATCTTTTAAATAAACTATGAGAAAATTAATTTTTACCTTGTTGTGTGCTGGGATGTTCACTTGTACAGTATCTGCTCAAAATGCTTTAGAAGCATCTCCAATCATGCAGCAAGTGAGAACTATTATAAAGCAGCAGATAGAAAATGGCTCCATGCCTAAGTTTACAAAGGACACTGATCCTTTTGAACTGCGCCGTATAACAGAAAATGTTCAGGCTGGTATGGACTCTAATGTGCCAGGATTTGTAATTGAAGAGGTGAAACTGGCAGGGATAGACGCAGAATATTGCCACATGTCCGACATGCGTGACGATGCTGTTTTGGTGTATATTCATGGTGGTGGTTTTATGTGTGGCAATGCTAAAACCTCACGAGGTTATGCTTTAATCTATGCCAGTGAGACGAAATTGCCAGTATATACATTCTCCTATAGGCTAATGCCTGAAGCACCATTTCCTGCAGGTGTGGACGATTGCTTCAATGCTTACAAGGCTATACTGGAACGTCATCCAGGGAAACCAGTATTTCTGCTAGGTGAAAGTGCTGGTGCTACCCTTTGTATTACCACTGCGATGAAAGCACGTGACAATCAGGTGCAGTTGCCTGCAGCTATTTTCCCGTATTCACCAGTGATAGATATGAGTGGAGCACTCAATAGAAGAAGAGCTACAGATGAAGACTTTACCATCAATGAGGAAGGTGTGAAATTAATGGAGGATTTATATGTTTCTCCAGAATTAAGGAAGAATCCTTATGCATCACCATATTATGATGATATGCACGGCATGCCTCCTATGTTTTTGGCTTGGGATATGAATGAGCATTTGGCACCAGATTCTGAAGAAATCGTGAAGAAACTTCTCACTCAGGGTGTGGAATGTCATTTCAAGGCTTATCCACACTGCTTCCATGCTTTTGCTCCATTAGGAAGAAGTACTCCAGAAAGTAGTGAGATACTTGACCAAACCATTCAATTCATTGAGTCACATATTAAATAGGGATTAAGTTGTTCATGTCTTGATGGCTGTTTTACGTGTCCTTTGTGGCTTCTCAAAAGAGTTGATTCACTAGGACAGATGAAGTGTGCAGCTTCAAGAGAAATGAAAAACTCCTTAATTTGCAATATGGAGTTTGCAGTAAATGTTAGTTAGTAAAAAAAAGGCTATAAAGCATTGAAATATTTACTTATAAGCGTGGAATTTTACGAATAAAATATTATTTTTGCATTCGATTTAAAAGGTGCAAAAGAATAGCATTTATAATTACACTTATAAAATATAAATAATAAAATGGCAAATTTGGATTTAACAAAGTACGGTATCACAGGTTCAACCGTGATTGGTCACAATCCTTCTTACGAGGCATTGTTCGAGGCTGAAATGAAGCCAGGATTGGAAGGTTTTGACAAAGGTCAGCTGACCGAGTTAGGTGCAGTAAACGTAATGACAGGTATCTTTACTGGTCGTTCACCTAAGGACAAATATATCGTAATGGACGATGTGTCTAAGGATACAGTATGGTGGACTACTGAAGGATATAAGAACGATAACCACCCAATGTCAGAGGAAACTTGGGCTGAAGTAAAGAAGATGGCTATCAAGGAGCTTTGCAACAAGGAACTTTATGTTGTAGATGCTTTCTGTGGTGCTAATGAGGATACTCGTATGGCTGTTCGCTTCATTGTTGAAGTAGCATGGCAGGCACACTTTGTTAAGAATATGTTCATCCAGCCTACTGCTGAAGAACTGGAGAACTTTGAGCCTAATTTCGTTATCTACAATGCTTCTAAGGCAAAGGTAGAGAACTTCGAGAAGTTGGGTATGCGTTCTGAAACTTGTGCTGCATTCAATGTTAAGAGCCGTGAGCAGGTAATTCTGAATACATGGTATGGTGGTGAAATGAAGAAGGGTATGTTCTCTATGATGAACTACTACTTGCCTCTAAGAGGTATTGCTTCAATGCACTGCTCTGCTAACACTGATATGAACGGTGAGAACACTGCAATCTTCTTTGGTTTGTCTGGTACTGGTAAGACTACTCTTTCTACCGATCCTAAGCGTCTGCTGATTGGTGATGACGAGCACGGATGGGATGATAATGGCGTATTCAACTTCGAAGGTGGTTGCTATGCAAAGGTTATCAAGTTGGATAAGGAGTCTGAGCCAGATATCTACAATGCAATCAAGCGTAACGCATTGCTGGAGAATGTAACTGTAGACGAGAAGGGTGTTATCGACTTCAATGATAAGAGTGTAACTGAGAATACCCGTGTATCTTATCCAATCGAGCACATTACTAACATTGTAAAGAAGGTTAATGGCAAGAGCGCTGGTCCAGCTGCTAAGCAGGTTATCTTCTTGAGTGCTGATGCATTCGGTGTTTTACCTCCAGTATCTATCTTGACTCCAGAGCAGACTAAGTATTACTTCCTTTCTGGATTTACTGCTAAGTTGGCTGGTACTGAGCGTGGTATTACTGAGCCTACTCCTACATTCTCTGCTTGCTTTGGTCAGGCATTCTTGGAGTTGCACCCAACTAAGTACGGTGAGGAACTTGTAAAGAAGATGGAAAAGAGTGGTGCTAAGGCATACTTGGTTAACACTGGTTGGAATGGTACAGGTAAGCGAATCTCTATTAGAGATACTCGTGGTATCATCGATGCTATTTTGAACGGTGACATCAACAAGGTAGAGACTAAGCACATTCCTTACTTCAACTTCGAGGTTCCAGTAGTTTTGGAAGGTGTTGACCGTCGTATTCTTGACCCACGTGACACTTATGCTTGTGATGGCGAATGGGAAGAGAAGGCAAAGGATTTGGCAGCTCGCTTCATCAAGAACTTTGATAAGTATACAACCAATGAGGCTGGTAAGGCTTTGGTTGCTGCTGGTCCACAGCTCTAATCTAAATTTTAGGATTCAAATTATTAAAATAAGGAGGGGCTCCCCGAAAGGAGAGCTCCTCTTTTGTGTTTCATCATATTTTTTTCTTAACTTTGCGATGGTTACTGACAAATGCTGATAATAGATTAACTATGAAAAAGTTTTTAGTCATATTTGCTGCACTCTTTTCTTGTACTTTTGCGTTTGCTCAAGGTGAAGTTGGCAAATGGAGTGCTCATATCCATTTAGGTATGAACATGAATAATTGGGGTGTTAAAAATAGCAGTGGAACTATAAAATTCGACTGGACCGATGCCGTGGCAAATATAGAAAGAGTGGAAACGAAATCAAAGTTGGGATTAGTTGGAGGGGCAGAAATGGGTTATCAAGTGAACGGTTGGTTTAAACCTTCAGTGGGCTTGCTTTTCCAATCGAAAGGGATAAAGGTAAAAGGTTTTGTTTCTGTGCCTAGACTCAATATTAAAGATGTGGAGTCGGAAAACAAAGGGACACTAGGTTACCTAACTTTCCCCATCATGGCGAATTTTTATATAGTTAAAAACTTAGCATTGAAGTTGGGAATACAACCAGCATTACGCATTTCTTGTGATCACGATATGGATGATGAAGTTAAATCTACAGAGTTTTCCATTCCTTTCGGTGTTTCATATGAATATGCGAATTTCATAATTGATGCGCGTTATTATTGGGGCCTTACTAATCCAGTGAAGGAGTCCTCATATTACTACACGTTTGCTGATGGTGCTGCCAACCAAGGTTTCATGGTAACCTTAGGATATAAGTTTGATTTGTAAAAAGGATTATTGTTATTTTTTTGACTATATTTGCAGTTAATTCTATTGGGATGAAACGTTTTCTCTTCTTGTTGATTATCTCTTGTTCTTTAACCAATGTTTTGGCTCAAGAATTAGATGTAATCGGGTCGGTATCTCAGAAACAAATACCTCAGATAAGAGAGTCTTTTTTGTTCTTGAGAGATCTTTCTACGGGGGAGAAATTAGATAGTTGCAAACTAAATGGAGAAGAATATTCCTTTCATTTAGCTGATGTAAGCCAAAAGAGAGCTATGGTAATAGAACCTATTGATGTCTTTTTGGTTGCAGAAAGTGGGAAGGTCTTTGTGAAGTCTGATATGAGTACTGGTGGCTCCTTACTAAATGAATTATGGAATGCATATATTCAAGATAGGAACAAGTATGTCCGGGATTTTAATCGTCAGTACCAGGCTGCTAAAAGCGATTTAAATTTGGACAAAAAGCAAAAGTTGGGTTTGCTGAAATCTTTGACTGATGAGCATGAGGCTACTTTTTTAAGTCGGGCCATGAATATGATGAGAAGGAATTTAAACAACCCTTTGAACACTTTGACCTTTGTAGAGTGTATATCTTGGATTAAAGATTATGATGTGTTTGAGAAACTTTATGTTCTGACATCAGAAGTGACTAGAAATTGCCCTATAGTAAGGAATGCTAAAGATAGGATGGAAAAACAGCATAGTACTTCACCTGGTAAAATGTTTGCTGATTTTGTCATCCCTAATGGAAATTTAGATGGAAGTCAGGCTAAACTTTCCGACTATGTCGCAAAGGGAAAATATGTACTTGTGGATTTTTTTGCCAGTTGGTGCGGCCCTTGCAGGAGAGAGGGCATCTATTTAAGGAAAGCCTATGAACTTTTTCATGAAAAAGGGTTGGAAATACTTAGTGTGGCAATATGGGATAAGCGGGAAGACTCCATAAAAGCATTGAAAGAAGACAATCATTTTTGGCCTCAAATATTAGAGGCTGGAGAAATACCTAGTCAAATATATGGTTTCAATGGTATACCGCAGATAATGTTGTTTGACCCTAATGGAATTATTTTAGCACGTGATTTACGTGGGGAAGAGATTATAAAACAATTAAGCGAGTATTTATAAAACAAATAAAGTATGAAGAATATTAGTATCTTTCTTACATTGTTTCTGGTCACTTTGGTTGCTCAGGGCCAGGTAAACGTGAAGGTAGCTCAAAAGCAAACAGCTCCAGATACCTTTGATTTGATTTTTACATGTTCTATCGAAGAAGGCTGGCACATCTATTCTACAACTGAAGAGAATGGTCCTATCCCTACTTCTTTTAATGTGGATAAGAAAGAAGGGGTAGAATTAGTTGGAGAATTGAAGTCTAAGACACAACCTTTGTCTCACTATGAGGATGTTTTTGATGCTAATGTTTCTTATTATGAGAACTCTGCTGAGTTTACTCAGACAGTGAGAATTACAGGACCAACTTATTCTATTGAGGGCTATTTGGAATATGGTGCATGCAATGATCAAAATTGTATGCCTCCTACCTCTGTGGATTTTAAGTATGAAGGTACTGGGGTTGAAAAAAATGTGGAGCCTGTAAAGGAGGTAGCATCCCTTTTGGAAAAAGATGGGTTGTCTTCAGAGGAAAAAGAGGTAGTGGATGAAACAAAGGCTTCTGATACTATAACAGTGAATACATCTTCCCAACCATCAGCTGCATTAGGAGACTTATGGAGCCCTGTCATCAAAGAATTGAGCAGCTACGGTGAACAGAATGAGACTTCTAATAAGAGTCTTTGGGCTATTTTTGGCTTAGGCTTTTTAGGTGGTTTGATAGCTTTGTTTACACCTTGCGTTTGGCCTATTATCCCAATGACCGTTAGTTTTTTCCTGAAACGTTCTAAAAATGACAAGATAAAAGGAATACGTGATGCTATCACATATGGTATTTCTATTGTTATAATCTACGTGTCACTTGGTTTGATTATAACTTTAATATTTGGTGCCAGTGCTTTGAATTCTTTGTCGACTAATGCTATTTTCAATATATTCTTCTTCTTGATGTTGGTGGTATTTGGTGCATCCTTCTTGGGTGGCTTCGAAATCACTCTCCCATCAACATGGAGTAATGCGGTTGATAATAAGGCGAGTAGTTCAGCAGGCTTTTTAAGTATCTTCCTCATGGCATTTACTTTGTCGTTAGTTTCATTCTCATGCACAGGACCTATCATTGGATTCTTACTGGTAGAAATGGCTACGGCTAATATTATTGGACCTACGGTAGGTATGTTAGGTTTTGCTATTGCATTAGCTTTGCCATTTACTTTTTTTGCACTTTTTCCTACGCTGCTGAAGAGTGTACCTAAGAGTGGTAATTGGATGAATGTGATAAAGGTTACACTAGGTTTCATCGAATTGGCTTTTGCATTGAAATTTTTCTCTGTAGCCGACTTGGCATATGGATGGCACTTGATGGATCGTGAAGTATTCCTATGTTTATGGATTGTCTTGTTTGCACTTCTTGGTGCTTATCTAATTGGGTGGATTCGATTCCCTCATGATGAGGACGTCTATGATGAGGAGGGAAATGTTGTGGTAAATCCTCGTACTTCTATTCCAAGGTTCTTCATGGCACTCATATCTTTTTCTTTTGCCTTGTATATGGTACCAGGACTCTGGGGTGCCCCATGTAAGGCTGTTAGTGCTTTTGCACCTCCAATGAATACTCAGGATTTCAATCTGGCTAAAAGCGATGCAGTTGAGGCTCAATTCAAGGACTATGAAGCAGGTATGCAATATGCAGCTGCTCAAGGGAAACCTGTATTGATTGATTTTACGGGTTTTGGTTGTGTAAACTGCCGACAGATGGAGGCTGCAGTCTGGACTGATGAAACCGTAAAAGATTTAATTGAGAATAAATATGTTCTTATTTCATTATATGTAGATGACAAGACCCCATTGCCTGAGATTGTTGAGGTGAAAGAAAATGGACGTACCAGAAAGTTACGGACAATAGGTGATAAATGGAGTTATTTTCAGCGTACAAAGTTTGGATCGCAAACTCAACCATTTTATGTCCTTCTAAATAATGAAGGCAAGCCATTGAATAAGAGTTATAGCCATGATGAAAGTATTTCAAATTATATTGAATTTCTTAATACTGGTTTAAAGAATTATAAGAAATAATATGTTAGCAAAGGAAAAAAGAGAACAGATTATATCATTGATTCATAAGGAAGTGGTGCCAGCTATTGGCTGTACAGAGCCAATGGCAGTGGCTTTGTGTGTGGCAAAAGCTTCTGAAACATTAGGCCAAAAGCCCGAACAAATAACGGTATTGCTGAGTCCGAATATCTTGAAAAATGCGATGGGAGTGGGCATCCCAGGTACAGGGATGATAGGCTTGCCTATTGCAGTAGCTTTAGGAGCCTTAATTGGTAAAAGTGAGAATGGATTAGAAGTTTTGTGTGATACCACACCTGAAGCAGTAGAGGAAGGCAAAAAATTTTTAGAAGAGAATAGAATAAAGATTAAACTAAAAGACAAAAACGTTGATAAACTTTATATAGAGGCAACTTGCTCTGCTAATGGTTCAACGGTTGTTGCTATTATAGCTGGTCGACATGATAATATTGTCTATTTGGCCAAAGATGAACGAATTCTTCTTGATGCTAGAGATGAAATACAAAATGAGGAGAATTGGTCTCCTTTAAAGTTGACACTTCGTGAAGTCTATGATTTTGCGATTTCTACACCTCTAGAGGAACTTAAGTTTATTAATGAAGCTAGAGAATTAAATGAGAAAGCTAGTGAAGAAGCGTTGAAAGGTAATTATGGGCATAATTTAGGTAAGATTTTGTCTAGACCTTTAGGACGAGGTATAATGGGAGAGAGTATGTTTTCTCATATGCTTTCTGCTACAAGTAGTGCTTGTGATGCTCGTATGGCTGGAGCTATGATTCCTGTTATGAGCAATTCGGGTAGTGGAAATCAAGGAATAGCAGCAACTATGCCTATAGTGGTTTTTGCCGAAGAAAATCATAATACAGATGAGGAGTTAACTCGTGCTTTGATATTAAGTCATTTGACTGCTATCTATATTAAACAGAGTCTTGGGCGTCTTAGTGCTCTTTGTGGATGTGTAGTAGCATCTACTGGTTCTAGTTGTGGGTTAACATATTTAATGGGTGGAAATTTTGAACAGATTTCTTATTCTGTAAAAAATATGATTGCAAATTTAGCTGGCATGGTATGTGATGGTGCAAAGCCTAGCTGTGCACTGAAGGTCTCTAGTGGAGTCTCTACAGCCGTTTTATCTGCTATGTTGGCTGTCCAGAATCAATATGTAACTTCTGCAGAAGGACTAATTGAAGATGATGTGGATAGTTGTATTTATAATCTAACTCGTTTGGCTTCAGAGGGAATGGATGATACAGATAGGATGGTCTTAGATATAATGACGCATAAAAAGAAAAAATGAAAAAGGGCTTGCATCGCAAGCCCTTTTTTATTAATCTTCTCTATTAGGGGTTTCCCATTTTGTGGTGGTTGTACAGTTGAAACTGATAGGATCACAATTGCCAACCTTAGCTTTAAATTCACCTTTTTCAAGAATCCATTTTTCATCGTAGCCTACGAATGCCAAGTCACTAGCTTTCACTTTCAAGGTTACAGTTTTTGTTTCTCCTGGCTGAAGTGATACTTTGTCGAACGCACGTAGACGCTTGTTGTCTGGAGTGATTGAGGCTACTACGTCAGAAATAAATAACAATACAGGTTCTTTGCCAGCCATATTACCGGTATTGGTTACGTCTACAGTAAAAGTAAGTTCATCGTTTACATTAAAATCTTTCTTGTCTACTTTTAGATTACTGTAATTGTAAGTAGTATAACTGATTCCATCTCCAAATTGATAAAGAACATCCATAACAGCGTCATAGTTATAGTTTCCATCCATTTGTCCCATATTTTGGCATGGCTTATAATCATATGTTTGGATAGCATCAATATGGCGGGAATATGTGAACGGCATTTTTGCACTGAAATTAGCATCACCAGCTAATAGGTTTGCTAGAGCAATGCCTCCATAATTGCTAGGAAGAAAAGCATCGATGGTTGCCTTTGCAAGTGGTTCTATATCTTTAATAATTCGAGGACGACCTTCATTCAAAACCATGATTATTGGTTTGCCAGTTTTGGCCAATGCTTTTACTAGGTCTTGCTGATTCTTGCTCAAATTGAAATCATCTAGATTTCCAGGGGTTTCTGCGTATGAGTTTTCACCAATTATGGCAATAATAACATCTGCGTTTGCTGCAGCTTTTACAGCACTTTCAATGTCTGGTTCATTTTCACGTTCAAAGTTACCATTGCCCTCAACGTAAGTGACTCCTTCAACTAAAGTTACATTGTTTTTACCAAATTTATCTCTGATTGCCTCGTAGAAGGTTTTGTATTTGGCGATAGCTTTGCAAGCTTCATTAGCCCGGTCACCTTGCCAGCTATAACTCCAACCACCTGTTTGAGCACGATAACTGTTGCTATTAGGACCAGTTACTAAAATCTTAGTACCCTTTTTCAATGGTAAGATGTTGTCCTTATTTTTCAAAAGAACGATACATTCTTCAGCCATGGCAATAGCTTCTTTAGCAAAATCATCGCTTGCGAACTTATTATATTTCTTAGCTAAGTTATTGGTGTCAATATCCCAAGTAGACTTGTCCATCAGGTTCAAACGATATTTTAGGCGTAGAATACGACGGACTGCATCGTCAATACGAGACATCTTGACACGGCCTTCATTAACTAGTTCTTTTAAAAGATCACAGAAATCTACACTATATGGATCCATTGACATGTCAATGCCTGCATTTATGGCTATTTCAATGGCTTCTTTTTTATCTGCAGCAATATGATCACGAACGTAAAGATTGTTTATGTCTGCCCAGTCGGTTACAATCATACCATCCCAATTCAAACCTACTTTGAACCAGTCAGTCAGCATTTCCTTGTTAGCATGGAATGGCATACCATTGTTTACGCTTGAATTAACCATGATAGAAAGTGCTCCAGCCTTTGCACAATTTTTGAATGGCTCAAAGTATTTTTCCTTGAGCTCGCGATTAGTTATACTTGAAGGTGTGCGATCTTTTCCGTTAGTTGGTACACCATAGGCCATGTAATGTTTTAGACAGGCTGCAGTATGGTACATATCAATATGGTTTGGATCTTCACCCTGAAAACCTTTTACAGATTGAATAGCCATCTCAGAGTTAAGATATACGTCTTCTCCAAAACTTTCCCACATACGACTCCATAAAGGTTGACGACCTAAGTCCATGACAGGGGCATAAATCCAAGGTATCAGACATGCACGACTTTCGTAAGCTGAAATTTCTGATATGCGGTGTGGAATATTACGGTTAAAAGAAGCAGCTTGGTTTATTTCTTGAGGGAAGAGTGTTCCACCGTAAGTGTATGTGGTACCGTGCATTTGGTCTACACCATATATTTGTGGAATACCGGTTTCTGCCATAGACTCTTGATTCAGTCTACGAATACCCGTTGCCCAACTTTCTGGTGTTTGAGCCATACTTAATGGTACATTAAGGATGGAGCCCACTTTATACTGTCGCAGAACTTTTTTGAGATTCTCCTCACTGAGATTCCACTTACTTCTATCACTGAAGTCTGTGATGGCATCTACCGTAATTTCACACATTTGTCCGATTTTCTCATCCAATGTCATCTTGGCTAAGGTAGCCTCTACCTTTGCTTCGATTTCAGCATTGTAAGGAATTGCAGGCTTTATTTGTGCCTGAATTGTAGTTGTTATTCCCATACAACATCCAATTACGATTGTTCTAAAATACTTCATGTTGTTTATATAATAATAAGGTTTATACTATTGGAAGTGAGTTCCCATTAATTTTGTGGTAAAGGTCTAAGGCAAAAACATCGGTCATTCCTGAAATGTAATCCAGAACGGCCATAACCTTACCATAAGTTGTGCTTGCGTTTATTTCGTATTGTTGGCTTACTCGTTTAATAAGCAGTTTAGAATAAGCCTTATTCGGATTCATTACAGCATCTGTGAAGGCTTCAATAAGTGTACTGATAACTTTGAAACCTGCTAATTCAATATCAACAACATCTTTTGCCGAATAGATATTCTTGAATGACTTTTCTATGCAAAGTTGATATGCTTTACGTGGAATACTACTAATGTGTTGGATGAGGCTTCCTTCAAATGTACCATTTAAGATTTCTTCCTCGTGGGCTATGAAGGTCTTTGTGCATTCGTGAACTAAGCAACTGATGACACAGGAGCGCAAATATACAATCTGTTCATTAATGTCTGTGACGAAACTACAAGTATCTAAAATGCGTTTTTTCCTGTTTTCATCGAAAAATTCCATCATCAATTCTTTCGTTTCATCAGTACTTATAAATTTTAATTTATGAGCATCTTCTATGTCCATGATTTCATAGCAGATATCGTCGGCTGCTTCTACTAGATAGACTAGAGGATGCCGGGCAAATTTTAGGGGGTTACCTGGTTCGCTTAATTGTAAAATACCTAATTCTTGTGCAATCTTAAGATAATCATTTTTTTCACTTTGGAAGAAACCAAATTTTTGTTTCTTATTAGAAAGACTAGACTCAAAAGGATATTTAACAATACTAGCTAAGGTTGAATAGGTCATGACGAATCCACCAGGTCTGCGTCCAACAAACTGGTGAGTAAGTAGCCGAAATGCATTAGGATTCCCTTCATAATGGGTGATATCTTCCCATTCAGCCTGCGATAGCTGGTTCTTAAGCGCTAACCCGTCCCGTTCTGAAAAATAGGTGCCGATAGCAGTCTCACCAGAATGACCGAATGGTGGATTACCCATGTCGTGTGCTAAACAGGCTGCTGATACGATGGCACCAATTTCAGGAAGGTGAGTGCTTGCTAATTCTGGGTGGGCCTCAATTAGTTTATTGGCAACTTCGGAACCTAGAGAACGTCCTACACTAGCTACTTCAATGCTGTGTGTGAGTCTATTATGGACGAAGATACTGCCTGGGAGTGGAAAAACTTGTGTCTTGTTCTGAAGCCTTCGGAATGGTGCTGAAAATACTAACCTGTCATAATCCCTTTGGAATTCACTCCGGTCATGTGTTTTATAACCGTCCAATGATTCTTGTCCCAGTCGTTTTGTGGATAGTAGTTTCTCCCAGTTCATCCTAGTCATCTTCTGAATCGTTTAATTATTGCAAAAATACATTGAAAATATTAACTGAGGGTTGTTTTCTTTAGAAAAAGTGGAAAAAATGATGGATTTTATGTAAATTTGCATATCAAATATCAGTGTATTGAATAGTTATGGACGTACAAATTATTAATAAAGGTCATCATCCTCTTCCACAATATGCTACAGATATGTCTGCAGGTATGGATATACGCGCTAATTTGGATCAACCCATTGTTTTGAAACCAATGCAACGCTGTTTAGTTCCAACCGGTTTGTTTATATCTTTGCCTGATGGATATGAGGCTCAGATTCGTCCTCGTAGTGGCCTAGCTTTGAAGAAGGGTGTGACAGTTTTAAATACTCCTGGGACAATAGATGCTGATTATCGTGGTGAAATTGGTATTATTCTAATAAACTTGTCTCAAGAAGATTTTGTTATTGAAGATGGTGAGCGTGTAGCTCAAATGATTATTACCCGTTATGAGCAGATACGTTGGAGGCCTGTTGAAGTTTTGGATGAAACAGAACGTGGAGCAGGTGGATTTGGGCACTCTGGTGTAAAATGAGCATGAGTTTAACCAAAAGAATCATATTTAGCCTTGTATGCTTGTTTGCAGTAGGCTATTCTTTTGCTACTGAATTACCAAAAGAGGTTCAGCGGCGGTTCGACTATTTTTATATGGAGGCTGTCCGGATGCGTAATTTGGGGAAATATGCAGAAGCTTATGAATTATATAAACATGCTCTTCTTATAAATCCCAATGCTCCAGAAGCTTTGTTCGATATGGCCAGTTTTTATAATTATTGGGGTTCCAGAGAGGAAACTCAGTATTATTATGAGAAAGCAGCAGAGTTGGCTCCAACTAATACTTGGTATCAGCAAGTATTAGGAAATTTTTATTATAGGAATGGTCAAATAGACGAAGCCATTAATGTTTATGAAAAAATGGCTGCGAACACTCCGGAAAAGTCAGAAGTTTTTTATGAACTCTTATCTTTTTATTCTCAAAAGCAGGATTACGAGAAATGTATTTGGGCGCTGAATAAATTGGAAAGTCTGGATGGGAAGAGTGAACAAATCAGTATGGAAAAATACCATATGTTTCTTAGATTGGGTGATAAAGCAAAAGCGTTTAGTGAGATAGAAGCTTTAGCTGAAAAATATCCTAATGATTATCGCTACAAAGTGGTTTTGGGAGATCTTTATTTAGATAATAATTTACCTAAGAAGGCTTTTGAGATTTATCAAAGTGTGCTAAAGGAAGAGCCACAGAATGTGCAAGCGCAACTTTCTATGGTTTCTTATTTAGAAAAGCAAGGCAGGAAAGAGGATGCAGGGCAAGCGTTGGAGGCTTTGGTCTTGAATCCATCGCTAGATGATGAAATTAGAGTTTCCCTGATGCGTAAGATTATCTACAATAGTGAAGAAGAAAAAAAAGATAGTATTCATGTTTTGAACCTTTTTAACCAGATTTTGGAGAGTCCTCAAGGTAATGCAGATATGGCCATGCTTTGTACGCAGTATAAAGTTTTGAAAAAAATGTCCAAAGAGGAAATAACTACATCGTTAAGGAAGGTGGTAAAATTGGATCCTAGTAATGCTGGAGCTCGTTTGCAGTTGATGCAGTATGCTTTTGAAAGGGAGGATTTCAATGATGCCATTCAGCTTTGTCAAGAAGCCATTGAGTACACTCCAGAAGAGGTGGCATTTTATTATTATCAAGGTTTGTCTTATCTTCAAAGTAACCAGAATGATGAAGCTTTGAATGTTTTTAAGCGGGGTAGCCAGTATATTACGTCTAATACAGATACTGAACTTGCGTCTAATATTTTCGGAGCTATGGGTGATATTTATCATGAGAAGAATATGTGTAAGGAGGCTTATGAAGCTTATGATTCAGCTTTAGTTTATAAGCCAGATAATGTTCTTGTTCTTAACAATTATGCATATTACCTGGCACTGGAAAAAAAGGATTTGGAGAAAGCAGAGGCAATGAGTTTTAGAACGATTAAGGCTGATCCTAAGTCTTATAATGAACTAGATACGTATGCTTGGATTTTGTTCTTGGAGGAAAAGTTTACGGAAGCCAAAATCTATATAGAACAATCTCTTAAGAATGGTGGTGACTCTCATCCTGGTATAGTAGAACATGCAGGTGATATCTTTTTTGTTAATGGAGACTTAAAGAAAGCAATGGATTATTGGCAACAAGCTGATGAAATGGGCTCTGATTCTAAAACTTTGAAGAAGAAGATTAAGCAGAAAAAATATATAGAAGACTAATGTGTAAAATAATTAGATTGCTTTTACTTGCTTTGCCTATTTTGTTGGGTGCGTGTGGTACATCTAGGAAAACATTTAATGGCAAATTGGATGCAGAAACTCTTACTGCAGAACAGGTTGTTGCTGCTGTAGGGAAAACTGTGATTCCTGATGAATGCTTGTCTGCCAAGATGAACTTCCGATTTAAGAGTGGTTCTCAAGTTTTGTCTGTAGGTGGAAACCTAAAGATGAAGAGAAATGATGTGATTCAACTATCACTTGTGGCTTTGGGGCTGATGGAAGCAGCTCGGATAGAATTTACTCCGGAAGATGTTTTGGTTATAGATCGCATTAACAAACGATATATAAAAGCTGCATACAGTGAGTTTCATTTTTTGGAGGAGTCTGGTATCGATTTTTCAGTACTTGAGTCTCTTTTTAGAAATGAAATATTTATGCCATCAGGACAACGCTGCTTGTCTTTGGAGTATACTACAAGTGGAAATGCCACTGTAGTTTGCCAGAATACTCGTCTCAAGTTTAAGTTTCTAACATCCTTGGCTACTTCTTTAGTGCAGCAGACTCAAATATCATCTGTTAGAGGTGGTAGTGCTGAGTTTGATTGGTCATATTCTGATTTTTCCGCTTATAGTGGAAGGTATTTCCCATTATCACATAAGATTAAACTTGTGGGTATGGGAAAGGATGCAGAAGTTCAAATACAGTTAAGGAATCTGTCTAATGAATCTGGGTGGGAAACACGTACGAAAGTAAAGACTTCTTATCAAGAAATGAAGGCAGAAGACCTTTTGAAAATGTTGCGTCTTTAAGGCTTATGAAATATTTTGTACTGATATTGTCTTTTTTCTGTTGCTTGGTTTTGAACGTTTCGGGCCAGACCAATAAGAAAATCCGGAATCTAAAAGCTCAGCGCTCAGAACTGCAGAAGCAGATTACTGAGTCTGAGAAGATGCTCCGTACCATGAAGAAGGACGTGAAAAGTCAGTTGAGCGACTTGGCAATTTTGAATGGTCAAATTAACAATCAACAAAAATATGTGACTGCTATAGAAGAAGATATAAAGGCCTTAGATAAAGAAATAGCTTTAGTAGAGACTGAATTGGACACTCTAGAAGCAAATTTGAATAGTATGAAAGAAAAGTATCTTAAATCTGTACAGTATGCATATAAAGAGAATCATACCATTCAAGATAAACTGATGTTTATATTTTCTGCAGAAACAGTTTCTCAAATGTTTCGTAGGATGCGTTATGTTAGAGAATACACTACGTATCTTAGAGTTCAAGGTGAGCAAGTGAAGGAACAGCAGAAAACTGTGCAGCAAAAAAAAGCAGATCTCTTGGCGGCTAAGGGTGAAAAATCAAGTCTTTTGAGGCAGAGTGAGCAAGAACGCAAGAAACTGGAGGTTAAGAAAGACGAACAAAAACAATTGCTGTTTAGCCTTCAGAAGAAGCAAAAAGATGTTCAAAAGGAAATCTCTCAGAAGCAAAAACAGAGTCAGCGTCTAAATGAGCAGATAGATCGTTTAGTTGAGCAGGAGATTGCAGCGGCAAAGAAACGTGAGGAAGAAAGACGTAAGAAAGAGATGGCCCGTCTTGAAGCAGAACGTAGAAAAAAGGCTGAATTAGCTAAGAATTCGGAAAAAGAAGTAGCTACTGGTAAAGAAAGTGAAAACATAGGCAAGTCTTCTTCTAAGTCTGTGGCTTCTGGTAATAACTCTAACACATCCAAGGCTAAGGCAGAGCGTATGGGTGCATATAAAGTTGATGACGAGGATCGTTTAGTCTCAGGAGGGTTTGAAAGAAATAAAGGGTTAATGCCGGTTCCTATCACTGGACCTTATATGATAGTTGGTCACTATGGTGTTTATACTGTAGCAGGATTAAAAGGTGTAAAATTGGATAACAAAGGTATTGATATTAAAGGACAGTCGGGGGCTAGTGCCCGTTCTATTTTTCAGGGTGAGGTGTCTAGTGTTTTCTCTTACGGAGGAATGCGAGGCGTTTTGATTCGCCATGGAAGCTATATATCTGTTTATTGTAATCTATCTTCAGTGAATGTTCGTGCAGGGCAGAAAGTTAAGGCTCGTGATGCCATAGGAAAAGTGGCTCGAAATGAAGATGGGGATTATGTTCTCCAGTTCCAGTTGCGAAGAGAGACTAGGAAACTGAATCCTGAGCAATGGTTAAGTAGGCGTTAATGGATAATATTGTTGTAAAAACAAAAGAAGCAGTTGATTTATTGACTCGGATGATTGAGATACCTTCTTTTAGCCGAGAAGAGGGTGCTGTGGCTGATTTAGTTTTTGACAAACTGCAGAAGGATGGATTGGAACCTCATCGCATTGGCAATAATGTTTGGTGTGTGGATCCTTATTACGATGCCCTTAAGCCCACGATTCTTTTAGATGCTCATTTAGATACAGTAAAACCTGTTTCTGCTTGGACAAAAAATCCATTCAAGGCTACGGTGGAAGGAGATTGTATCTTTGGATTAGGGAGCAATGATGATGGCGCTAGTGTTGTGTCTTTGATGCAGGTATATAAAACTTTGATAGGCTCATGCCAGTCATATAATTTGGTTTACTCAGCTTCGTGTGAAGAGGAAGTTTCGGGTAGTGCAGGATTGGAATGTGTACTTCCATTGTTACCTCCCATTCACGTAGGTTTGGTAGGGGAGCCTACAAATATGCAACCAGCCATTGCCGAAAAGGGGTTAATGGTGCTTGATGCGATAGCTTATGGGAAAGCAGGTCATGCAGCTCGTGACGAAGGTGAAAATGCCATTTATAAGGCAATAGCAGATATTGGTAGGATTAAAGATCTCAGTCTCAATCGAGTTTCTCCTTTACTTGGACCCGTGAAAATGACAGTGACCATGGTACATGCAGGCACTCAGCATAATGTCATTCCAGATCAATGCACTTTTGTAGTGGATGTTAGGAGTAATGAACTTTATTCTAATAAGGAATTGTACGATTATATCTGTTTGCATGTTAGTAGTGACATTAAGGCTCGTTCATTTAGATTAAATTCATCTAGTATAGATGCAGAGCATCCTTTAGTATTAAAAACATTGGAAATGGGTCTAGTCCCATTTGGATCTCCTACATTGTCAAATCAAGCCTTGATGCCTTTCCCATCAATGAAATTGGGACCAGGTTGTTCTTCTCGTTCGCACACAGCAAATGAGTTCATTAAAATATCTGAAATAGATCACGCCATCAGACTATATTTGGAATTGTTGGATGGCTTAAAATTAGAAAAATAACTTAAACTACTATAACAATGGAGCATAAGGTTTTACATCTAGGAAAGCTTGCTGATACGCAAGCCCAGAATAGAGGTTCACAAACTGCAATTCGATGTAGGGATGATGCTACAGGACTATGGCAATCTGTCACTTGGACACAATTTGCCAAGAATGTAAATCAATTGGCCTGTGCCATGTTGGCAAATGGAGTAAAGCATCAGGAGAATTTAGGTATTTTCTCCCAAAATATGGCAAAGGGCCTTTATACTGATTTTGCTGCCTTTAGTATTGGTGCTGTAACTATACCTCTTTATGCTACGAGTTCAGAAACTCAGGTTCAGTATATTGTGAATGATGCTAAGATTCGCTATCTTTTCGTTGGTGAGCAACAGCAGTATGATACAGCCTTCCGGGCTCATTCTCTTTGTCCAACATTGCATAAACTGATTATTTATGATTCCAAAGTGGTGATGAATCCTCAAGACAAGACTTCTGTTTATTATACGGATTTTGTAAAAGTCGATGAGAAGAAAATTTGGAAATACGAAGAGGAATTAAAGGAAAGGAAGGCGAATCTAAATGATGATGATATTGCAAATATCCTTTACACTTCAGGCACAACCGGAGAGTCTAAGGGTGTTATTCTGAAACATTCTAACTATATCGGTCAATTCGAAGCACACTTCAAGGTAATAAAATTCCTGTTTTGGCCTAATATGACTTCCATGGATTTCCTTCCATTGACACATGTATTCGAACGTGGTTGGACATTCCTTTGTCTAAGTGCAGGTGTGGTAGTCTGTGTAAATACAGATCCCCATGCTATTTTGCAGTCTATACAGGAAATTCATCCTAATGCCATGTGTGCTGTACCTCGATTTTGGGAGAAGGTTTATGATGGTGTAAACGCTAAGATTGCAGCCATGAGTTCTGTTATGCAGAAGGTGGTGAAAAGTGCCCTAAAAGTTGGTCGTGAGTATAATATAGAGTACGTATTAAAACGTAAGACTGCACCTATTTCTTTGTCTCTGAAATACCGGTTCTATGATAAACTAGTTTTTCAGAAATTGAAGAAAGCCATTGGTATGGAAAACGCATTGTTCCTTCCTACGGCAGGTGCCCCTATACCTCCCGCTATTGAAGAGTTTATCCATTCAGTAGGAATTGGTTTGGTTGCAGGTTATGGATTGACAGAATCTTTGGCTACTGTAAGTTGTGATTACGGTGTAAAGACACTTGGTTCTGTTGGGCGTCCATTGCCTGGCATTGAGGTAAAGATTGGTGAGAATGATGAGATTTTGATTAAAGGCCCGGGTGTTACAAGTGGCTATTATAAAAAAGAATCTGCTACGCGTGAGGCTTTCGATAAGGATGGGTATTTCCATACTGGTGATGCAGGATATCTAAAGGACGGTGAACTTTTTATTACTGATCGCATTAAGGATTTGTTCAAAACTTCTAATGGTAAATATATTTCACCGCAAGTGCTGGAAGGAAGGCTTTGTGTGGATAAATATATTGAACAATTGGCAGTCATAGCTGAGCAACGAAAGTTTGTTTCTGCATTAATAATTCCGGCATATGACCAGCTAAAAGCTTATGCAGCAGAGCATAAGATTGAGTATAAAGATATGAAGGACTTATGTCAGAATAAGGAAATAAACCAGATGATAAAGACTCGTATAGATACTTTGCAGCAAACTTTTGCCTCTTATGAGCAAATTAAACGTTTTACCTTGTTACCTGAGCCATTTACAATGGATAAAGGGGAATTGACGAATACTTTGAAGATTAGGAGACAAGTGCTTTTGAAAAACTATTCAGCAGAGATTGATAAAATGTACGAAACATAATTAGTAATTGAGAAGATGATAACAATAGAACAGCTTAAAGATATAAAAGATCGTACTGATGCTCTTTATCGTTATTTGGGCATCGAGAGCAAGCAGATAGAGGTAGAAGAAGAGCAATTGCGTACTCAAGCTCCGGGTTTCTGGGATGATGCTAAGGCCGCCGAATTACAGATGAAAAAGGTAAAAGGACTTCTTTCATGGATTGATGGGTATAAAGAAGTTAAGACTTTAGTAGAAGAGGCTGATGCTGCTTTTGAATTTTATAAAGAGGAATTGGTTTCAGAGGCCGAAGTAGATGAGGCTTTTGTGAAAGCTGCATCTGCAGTTGAGGCTTTGGAGTTGAAGAATATGTTGCGCAGTGAGGCTGATAAGATGGACTGTGTCCTTAAAATTAACGCAGGAGCTGGTGGTACAGAAGCGCAAGATTGGGCACAGATGCTTATGCGTATGTATATGCGCTATGCGGAGACTCATGGGTATAAATGTTCAGTAGCTAATTTGTTAGAAGGAGATGATGCAGGAATCAAGACATGCACACTAAATATTGAAGGTCCATTTGCTTATGGCTATTTAAAGAGTGAAAATGGTGTTCATCGTTTAGTGCGGGTTTCGCCGTATAATGCTCAGGGTAAGCGTATGACTTCTTTTACTTCTGTGTATGTAACTCCTTTGGTCGACGATTCCATAGAGGTTAATATAGAGCCTGCACGAATCAGTTGGGATACTTTCCGAAGTGGTGGTGCTGGTGGTCAGAATGTTAATAAGGTTGAATCGGGTGTTCGCTTAAGATACCAATATAAAGACCCCTATACTGGTGAGGAAGAAGAAATCTTAATTGAAAATACAGAAACTCGTGACCAGCCAAAGAATAAAGAGAATGCATTGCGGTTGTTGCGCTCTATGTTGTATGATAAGGAGATGCAGCATCGAATGGCAGAGCAAGCAAAAGTAGAGGCGGGTAAGAAGAAAATCGAATGGGGCAGTCAGATAAGAAGTTATGTCTTTGATGATCGTCGTGTAAAAGACCATCGTACAAATTACCAGACTAGTGATGTCAATGGGGTGATGGATGGCAAAATTGATGAATTCATCAAAGCTTACCTCATGGAGTTCAGTGATTCAAATAATTGATATGGGACAGGAAATAGAACGTAAATTTCTAGTGAAAGGGCCTTTTAAGGAGAGGGCTTTTTCATCCACACGTATAGTACAAGGGTATATTTGTCATGGCGGTGGCCGCACTGTTCGTGTTCGTTTACGTAATGAAAAGGGTTATCTTACTATTAAAGGCCCTTCCATTGATGGAGGATTATCTCGATATGAGTTTGAAATTGAAATCAGTTTTAAAGATGCCATGGACTTGATGAAACTCTGTAAAGATGGGTATATAGACAAAACGCGTTATTTGGTCAAAAGTGGAAAGCATATCTTTGAAGTTGATGAGTTTTATGGAGATAATGAGGGCTTAATTATGGCTGAGGTTGAATTGGAATATGAAAATGAGCCTTATGAAAAGCCTGATTTTATTGGAAAAGAGGTTACAGGGGACCGACGATTTTATAATGGTTCATTGTTGACTTATCCTTTTAAACTCTGGAAGGATTCTATTTTACAAGAATCCTTCTAAACAGAAATACACCTAATATAGCTGCTAGTACTACACCTGTAGTATTGGCAGCTAAATCTATCCAATCGCCATTTCTTAGACCTCCAGTACAGTATTCCTGGAGAAGTTCCAAAATGCCGCTCATTAGAATGGGTAAGATTATCGCTCCAATTAGTAGTCTGATTTTGTTCGTCTCTGCTTTATGTTTAAGGTAATATTCTATCCAAATAATGCTGCATGTTCCTAGATACATGACTATGTGAGTCCATTTGTCTATAAATGGAATATCTTCTGCTAAATTTGTCTCTGGAACAGGCATTAAGGATAAAACCCAAATTAGAACGATACAAAATAGACTGAATCTATAGTTTTTTATGTAATCTCTAATCATTTTTATCTTTCTTTTTTGCAAAATTAGTGCTAAAATTCTTACATTTGCAATTTATAAGAGAGATTTTAGTTTGAATTTATAAAAAATATGGCAAATAATACGAATCAGGCGGGGTTTGCTAGTAAACTTGGTGCTATATTAGCTGCAGCAGGCTCGGCTGTAGGTTTGGGGAATATCTGGCGTTTCCCTACTGAAACTGGAACAAATGGTGGTGCTGCGTTTATTCTGATTTATATATTCTTCATGCTATTTATGGCTATGCCTATCATGATTGCTGAGTTTACGATTGGTCGTCATGGTCAAAGCGATGTTTCTCATTCATTTTTGAAAATGAGTGGTGGTAGAAAGATTTGGAAATATATGGGTCTTATTCCTGTTATATCCGGTTTTCTTGTTTTAAGCTATTATGCTGTTGTTGCTGGATGGACACTTAACTATGCAGTTCTGGCTAGTATGAATGATTTTGTAGGAAAATCTGCAGCTGAGTATGCATCCGATTTTGTATCTTTCTCTTCTAATCCTTTTAAACCATTAGCATGGCTTTTCTTTATTCTAGCCTTGACATTTGGTATTGTGGCTATGGGCGTGCAAAAAGGAATAGAGCGAGGTGCTAAGATTATGATGCCTATTTTATTTGTTTTCTTGGTTATTTTAGTTATATGTTCATTGACCTTGCCTGATGCCTCTAAAGGTTTGACTTTCTTATTAAAGCCCGACTTTTCAAAGGTGTCTGGATCAACTTGCCTATCTGCTATGGGTCAAGCTTTCTTTTCTTTAAGTGTAGGTATATGTTGTTTGTGCACATACGCATGTTATTTTAGAAAGGATATTGATTTGATACGTGATGGGTTTGGAGTAGCTACCATTGATACATTAGTTGCTCTTATGTCTGGTTTGGTTATTTTTCCTGCGGTTTATTCTATTCCTGGGCTATCGCCTGACGCTGGTCCTTCTTTGGTATTCATTACTTTGCCAAATGTTTTTCAACAGGCTTTTGGAGATTTGCCAGCTGTAGCTTATGTGTTCTCTTTGATGTTTTATGTTTTGTTGGTTATGGCAGCTTTGACTTCTTCCATTTCCATGTTGGAGATGGCTGCAGCTTATTTTATCAAACATTTCAAGGTAAGTCGTTTTAAATCTTCTTTGGTTGTTAGCATCGTTTGCTTTCTTTTGGGATCCGCATGTTCTTTTTCTTTTGGAATTTGGAAAGATGTAACAATTTTTGGAATGGGATTTTTTGATTTATTTGATTTCCTGGTAGCTAAATTGTTAATGCCTATAGGCAGTGCTTTGATTTGCATATTTTTGGGTTGGGTGGTTGACGAAAAAGTACTACGTGCTGAAATTACTAATGAAGGAGCATTAAAACAGCCTCTATATCCTGTGTTCCGTTTTATCATCCGATATTTTGCTCCATTATGTATTATTTTGATTTTTATGAATGAATTGGGCCTGTTTAAAATATTGTCAGGTTTATTGAATTGATAGCTAGATTATTTATGGAGAGTAAAAGAACAAATTTTGGAAGTAAGGTTGGAGCGGTTCTTGCCGCGGCAGGTTCTGCTATTGGCTTGGGTAATGTATGGCGTTTCCCTTATGAAACAGGACAGAATGGTGGTGCAGCATTCCTAGTAATTTATCTAGCATGTATTATTATTGTAGGTGTTCCTTTGATGGTGGCTGAATTTGCAGTGGGGCGAAGGAGCAGAACGAATAATTTTCGAGCATTTCCTGTTTTAGGTGCAAAGGGCGCATGGAGATATGTGGGATTTCTTTGTGTCTTGACGGGTTGGCTTATTCTATGTTATTACGCTGTTGTATTAGGGTGGACATTAGAATATGTTTTTCAGGCCGGTTCGAATGGATTGGCCGGGAAAACGGCTGAACAATATACAGCAGATTTCTCAACTTTTGTGAGCGATCCAGTTCGGCCTCTTATTTATTTGTTCATTGCAGTCCTATTTACTTTAGGAGTGGTTGTGATGGGGGTTCAAAAAGGTATCGAACGTGCTTCAAAGGTGATGATGCCTATGTTGTTTATATTCATTTTGATTTTGGTATTTTGTTCTTTGTCTCTTCCTGGGGCGAAGAAAGGTGTAGATTATTTATTGAATCCTGATTTTAGTGCAGTTCATCCAAGTACGTTCTTGGCAGCTATGGGACAAGCCTTTTTCTCCCTTAGTATAGGTATGGGTTGTCTTTGTACTTATGCATCCTATTTTCCTAGGGAAGCCAACTTATTTGGAAATGCCTTAAATATAGCAGGCATAGACACTATTATTGCTATACTTTCTGGGTTAATTATTTTTCCAGCTGCATATTCAGTAGGAATAGAGCCTGGTTCAGGGGCCTCTTTGGTTTTTATTACATTGCCTAATGTGTTTTATCAAGCTTTTGATGGTCTACCTTGGTTAGCTTATGCATTTTCTTTAATGTTCTACCTCTTGTTGTCTATGGCAGCACTGACATCCGCTATTTCTTTGCTTGAACCTCCTACATCTTTATTATCCGAAGAATTTCATATAAGCCGTAGGACTGCAGCTTTGCTGGCCACTTCTTTGGTAATAGTTCTGGGTACTGCTTGTTCACTTTCTATGGGAGTTTGGGGAGATTTCAAATTGTTTGGTTTAAACTTGTTTGACTTCTTTGACTTTGCTACAGCTAAGATTATGCTTCCTATAGGAGGGCTTTTTACAGCATTGTTTGTGGGATGGAAGATGAACAAAAAGGCATTGCTGACAGAACTTTCCAATAATAGGACTCTTCCTCAGTGGCTAGTTCGTATGTTCTATTTGCTTATTAAGTATTTGTTGCCATTGGCTATTATTCTGATTTTCTTGAATGAGTTAGGTGTTTTTGGATTTTGATAGGATTGAAAATAACATAAAATGGCCCACTGACAAGTGGGCCATTTTCTTTAAATATCAAAAAGATGATTGATTATTTCTTGTAGCCAGCTGCCTTAGATATAAGTTCAGGTATGTCGGTGTTATTCATCCTGCCATGGAAGTTTTGAGCTCCTACACCTACGGCATAAACAGGTACATAACCGTCAGAGTGTGCGAAACTAGCCCAAGAAATCATTGCAATTTTGTTTAAAATGTCACGTCCCTTAGCTGCGATCTTGGCATTGTTACCATACCAGTTTTGCTCAGTACCACCTGCACGGAAAGAGTCCTCAAATGTACTATGGAGTTCAGCTTCATCCCTCCAGTTTACTGGAACTTTGGTAAAAAGACCAAAACAATCACTTAGAATCTTCTTTGCATCTTCCCAAGTAGCTTTTTTATTCTTCCTCAGCTCGTTGAAACGTTCAGTTACCTTGTCCACACTACAGGTCTGGTGTTGCAGTGCCTGCAAATTCAATTCATATCGTCCATTGCCCGGAATCAATCCACCTGTCTCATGATCTGCTGTTATTACAATCAGGGTTTCTTTGGGGTGTTTCAGATAGAAATCGTATGCTACTTGAATAGCCTCATCAAATGCGATGGTTTGGTGAATCATGGTAGCTGCGTCATTCCCATGGCAAGCGTGATCTATCATACCACCCTCAATCATGAAAAAGAAGCCATTCTTATTATCCTTAGTAAGGAAGTTGATTCCCATTTCCACAATTTGTTTCAAAGTTAAATCGTTATCGGTTCTGTCAATAGCATATGGAAGCTCTGTCTTGTTTTTAGCTGCAGCTTCTTTGGTTTGCGTCATAATCAGTTTCTTCGCAGTTTTCCATTTAGCTTTAGCTTCTTCATATCCATAGGCCCACGTGTAGCCGCTTTCTTCACAAAGTTGATGAAGATCTATGCCATCCTTGGTTGGCTGGAGAAAATCTGAACCACCGAAATAATCCACAGTTGATGAGGCAACCTGCTTGCCTATCTCAAAATAGGAGTTACGACTTTCTTGATGAGCGTAAAACACGGCAGGTGTTGCATGGTCAATGCTTACAGATGTACTTACACCTACTTTTTTGCCACTTTTTTTTGCCCAGTCTGCAATGCTGCTTACAGGCTCAAGCTTAGGGTTCATGCCGATGGCTCCGTTTTTTGTCTTTACACCTGTGGCTAAAGCAGTACCTCCAGCTGCAGAGTCGGTGACATCACTGCTGGCAGAAAAAGAAGTAGCATACGTAGTGTATGGGAAACTGGGAAAACAAAGTGGTTGGATTCCTATCTTTCCTTGAATATTTGCAAGATAAGTTTCTGTGACATTAACTTCGTTAAGTCCCATGCCATCACCAATAAAATAAAATACGTACTTTGCTTTTTGAGCCATAATGGTAGTTGTACAAATGAAGCACAAGGCTACCAAGGTTAAGAATTTTTTCATGTTTGGGTAATTGTTAGTATTTACTTGTTTTGCAAAGATAGTAAAAATCCTCAAAAACATATTGTTTGTCGAAAAAAAGTCATACCTTTGTACGCACTTTCGGAAAGTAGCGCAGTTGGTAGCGCACTACGTTCGGGACGTAGGGGTCGGGAGTTCGAATCTCCTCTTTCCGACAGAAAAGGCAGATCTTTAATGATCTGCCTTTTTTGTTTTAGATGTTATAAAACTTTCTTTAAACGTTCGATGAAGTCATCCGCTTCTGTTTTTGTCAAGCAGAGTGGCGGAAGGAGCCGCAGGACATTTGTTCCGCTACATCCTGTGAAACAATGTTGTTCTTTGACTAATTTTGTGCGGATTTCCTTATAAGGGACATCCAATTCTATTCCAATCATGAGGCCAAGTCCACGCACCTCTACAACATGGGGAAGGTTTTCACTTTTAAGTCGATTCATTAAGTAGGAACCAACTTCAGCGGCATTTTCTATTAGGTGTTCTTCCTCAATGATGTCTAGAACTGCCAAAGCGCCTGCGCATGCAAGATGATTTCCACCAAAGGTCGTTCCTAATTGCCCATAGACAGGCTTGAACTTAGGAGATATAAGGACTGCAGCCATTGGGAAACCATTTGCAATGCCTTTTGCCACAGTGATCAAGTCTGGTTTAACGTTGGAATACTGATGTGCAAAGAATTTTCCAGAGCGTCCGTATCCACACTGAATCTCATCGCAAATCATGACAGTGTCATATTTGTCACAAAGTTCACGTAATCCTTGTAAGAATTCTGGGGTTACAATACGGATTCCTCCCACTCCTTGGATGTATTCTAGGATGATAGCGCAGACATCACCTTTCTCCAGCTCTTTTTCCCAAGCACCTAAATCATTGATGGGAAGATAGGTGACGTGGCCATTTGCATTAATAGGTGAGATAATTTTAGGATTGTAGGTAGCCTCTACAGCTAAAGAAGTACGTCCGTGAAATGCTTTCTCCATGGAAAGTACACGGGTGCGTCCATTATAAAATGATGCCAGTTTTAATGCGTTTTCGTTGGCTTCAGCACCACTATTTATGAGAAAGAGTTGGTAGTCTTCGAGTCCGCAGATTCTACCTAAACGTTCTGCCAGTTCCTTTTGTAGTGGATTGATGACAGAATTGCTGTAAAACCCCAACTTATTCAGTTGTTTGGTCATGCATTCTACATAATGAGGATGACAATGTCCCACGCTAATGACAGCATGTCCTCCATATAGGTCCAAGTATTCCTGACCTTTTTCATCCCAGACCTTACATCCTTTGCCGTGGTCAATAGCTATATCAAATAAAGGATATACATCAAATAACTTCATTTTTTTTTATTCTTTAGAAAGCACTTGGTTTCAATCTTAATCCCGTTGTCTCATCAATGCCGAACATTAGATTCAAATTTTGAACAGCCTGGCCAACAGCTCCTTTCAGTAAGTTGTCTATCATGGAAGTGATGACAGCTTTGTTGCCAAACTTATCCACATGTATCAATGCTTTGTTGGTATTGACTACTTGTTTTAAATCCAATGCTTTATCCACATAATGGGTAAAGGCTGCATTCTTATAGAACTCCTTGAATAGCTCTGCTAGTTGTTCTTTTGTCGGATTAGAGGAAGCCCCTTCTTTACCATCGAACTTTACTACTTCTGTACAGAAAATACCTCGAGCGAAATCCCCACGATATGGAATGAAATCGATGGTAATATCTTTTTCTGTTGGTGTTGCAACCAAGGTGTCTATAATGTTTGGTGTATGAATAGGCCTAAGCTCATTCAGGCTTTGGCAAATTTCATGTAGGTGCTGGTGAGTGAAAACCTTATATATACTCAAATTGTTATTTCTCCATGAGAAGTGTGTAGTGCCACTTGGTTTTTGACCAGCTCCTGTGGAGCCAGTGATTGCATTCACAGCTATGTCATATTTTAGTAAGCCAGCTTTGGCCAATGGTAGAAGACCTAGCTGAACGCAAGTAGCAAAGCAACCGGGATTAGCCAGGTGCTGGCAAGTTTGAATAGATTCTTTATGGATTTCTGGTAATCCATAAACAAAATCATGTGTAGGTGCTGCAATTCTGAAGTCCTGAGCCAGGTCAATGATTTTCACGTGGGCAGGGATGCTGTGTTCTTTGAGGAAAGCTTCACTCTTTCCATGACCAAAGCAAAAAAAGACCACATCCACTTGATTGAGTGGCATATCAGCAGAGAAACGTAATTCAGTCTCGCCTAACAGCCCTTCATGCACATCAGTGATTAGATTGCCTGCATTGGATTCACTGTTAGCAAATACAATTTCTACTTCTGGATGCCATAGCAGTAAACGAATCAGTTCGCCACCTGTATATCCTGCTGCACCTAAGATTCCTACTTTTATCATCTTTCTTCGTTTGGGTGAGCCAAATAGTATGCACGTAGTGGGGTAGCAGTGACCTTAATGAAGCCTTTGGCATCTTCAGATGTCCAGGCCTTGGCAGTCTCACCATATTCACCAAGTTTGTTTTTTACTAAGTCGTTAGGTGAGTCTACACCTACAGTTTGAAAGCTGTATGGACGTAATTCAAGCGTAACGACACCTGTTACGTTACGCTGTGATGAAGTCAACATGGCTTCAATGTCTGGCATGACAGGTTCTAGGTACTGACTTTCGTGTAGGAACATGCCGTACCAGTTTGAAACTTGGTCCTTCCAGTATTGTTGCCATTTTGATAAAGTGTATTTTTCCAAGAAACGGTGTGCACCGATAATCAACATAGGTGCTGCAGCTTCAAACCCAACACGCCCCTTGATACCGATGATGGTATCGCCTACATGGCAGTCACGTCCAATGGCATAGGCCTGTCCTATCTTTTCAATCTCTTGAATAGCTTGGATTTTGTCATCATAATGTACGCCGTTGACACTGCTTAGCTCGCCCTTTTCGAATCCTAGTGAGAGAATCTCAGTTCCTTCTTTGGTAGGATGTTTCAAGTATGCACTTTCAGGTAGGCCTTGTTTACTATCTAGAATCTCACCACCACAAATAGAAGTGCCCCAGATACCCACATTATAACTGTATTTTAGTTTGGTAAAGTCGGCAAAGTATCCGTTCTTATTTAGGTAGTCAACTTCTTCCTGACGGCTCAGGTTAGAGTCTCGTGTCAAAGTAATGATTTCCACACCAGGACACATTACCAGAAAGGTCATATCGAACCGAATCTGGTCATTTCCAGCTCCTGTTGATCCATGTGCAATGGCATTTGCTCCAATTTCCTTTGCATAGCGTGCAATAGCTAATGCCTGGAATATACGTTCTGAACTGACAGAGATAGGGTAGCAGTTGTTTCGAAGCACATTACCGAAAATCATATACTTCAGACTCTTTGCATAATATTCCTGGGTTACGTCTAATGTAACATATTTGGTTGCTCCTAATTTATAAGCATTTTCCTCGTTTGTCTTCAGTTGTTCTGCACTAAAACCACCAGTATTGGCACATGCAGCATAAACTTCATATCCTTTTTCTTTAGCCAGATACATTACGGTGTAGCTGGTATCGAGACCTCCACTGAAGGCAACGACTACTTTCTTCTTTTCTGCCATATTTTTCTTTGTTTTTTCTTTTTTTACTAAATTAGATTAGTCCTCTAGACACAACGGTCTTCATAATTTTCTGGAATACGTCCAGTGGTGTCGGTTCTCCCTTGTGCTGTTCTGGGTCATAGAGCATGCCAGTGCATATACAATATTTGCGTCCAGTGCGCTCAAGCACATCATGGTTTACGCAGCCCTCGCATCCTCTCCAGAAGGATTCATCGTCAGTAAGGTCTGCAAAGGTTACTGGTACATATCCTAGTGCCGTGTTCATTTTCATGACTGCAGCTCCACTTGTTAGGGAGAAAATCTTGGCTTCTGGCCATCGGACACGTGCCAAAGTGAAAGTGTGGTCTTTAATTTGCTTAGCAATACCTTGACCCTGATAGTCAGGATGCACAATCAAACCAGATGTGGTTACATATGATTTGTTTCCCCAAGTCTCAATATAGGAGAAACCTGCGAATTTGTTGCCGTCAAGGGCTATGATAGCCTTGCCTTCCTTCATTTTGGTGGCAAGGTAAGCATGTGTTCGCTTTGCTATACCCGTACCTCTTTTCTTGGCTGCCTCACTGATGGTATCCAAAATCTGATCTACGTATACCTCATGTGATGCCTCGGCAACGAGTATATCGATTTTTGGAGTTTCTTTATTCATTTCTGATATTCCTGTCTATAACTTAATAGTGTATGTCTGGGATGATGATCTTCAAGGCATGGATAAGTTCCACTCGGCTGGCCTGTTCCTGGATTACCACGAATATAGTATCGTCACCTGCGATAGTTCCGCAAATCTGAGAAGGGTTAAGGTTGTCAATGTCATAAGCTAGACGGCTGGCATAGCCAGGCTTGGTCTTGATTACGGCAATGTTGGCAGAGAATGTTATGGATAAAAAGCCTGAATCCACCATCATCTCACTCAGTTTGGCTGTATCGGTATTACGCATATACATCGTGTTATTGGGTAATACATATACGTATTTCCCATATAAAGAGGATGCTTTGGCCACCTTCAGTTGTTTTAGATCACGGGACAACGTGGCTTGGGTCAAGTTAAATCCTTCTCTTGTAAGTTCCTGCAGAAGCTCGTCTTGATTTCCTATTTCTTTGCAGGAAATGATTGCCTTGATGGCCTCTAATCTTCGATTCTTATCTTTCATTTGTTTTATTTATTATTTTGAAAGGTGGGTGCAAAAATAGTCATAATTTTGGGATTATGCATATTTTTGCATAAGAAAATTGTAATATTTCGTTTAAAATGCTCCTTTTTTCACATATATTTCTCGAAAATCGGTATATTTATTCTATTTTTCATACACTAAGGGGCGTCCTTTTATGTTTTTTAGACTTTTAGGGGCTGTGTGCCAGCACAAATTGAAATTTAAAATATGAAAACGCACACAAATATTTAAATTGACAAATCGGAATTAAATAAATCATTTTTTAATAAAATATAATCTAAAAGATTAGGATTTTAGTTTGTTCTTTACTATATTTGCATGACAAATAGTTAGAACTCTCTTATACTATATCATAAAATTAAGAATAAAACGCTACAATGTAGGTGCCCGTTGTTGTGAAACAATGGGCATCTTTTTTCTTATATTATTTGTTAAAAATACAGTTCCCAAAGGAAAAATATTTATTTTTGCACTTTAAATCAAGGAATGACTGGAAATAAGTAATGAAAAGAGTTGCAATTAAAATAGGTAGTAACGTATTGACTCGGGCCGATGGCACTTTGGATGTCACTAGAATGTCTGCTTTAGTGGATCAAGTGGCAGAATTGTACAAAAGCGGTATACAACTGGTTCTTATTTCTTCTGGTGCCGTAGCTAGTGGACGTAGTGAATTGGGGATTCGTAGAAAGATGGATTCTGTGGATCAACGGCAGTTGTTTTCTGCTGTAGGTCAAGCCAAGTTGATCAACCGTTATTTTGACCTATTTCGTGAACATCACATTGCAGTAGGGCAGGTACTTACTATGAAGGAGAGTTTTGGGACACGTAGACATTACCTAAACCAACGTAATTGCATTGAAATAATGCTGGATAACAAGGTCATACCTATCGTCAATGAAAATGATGCAGTATCCCTTACGGAACTAATGTTTACTGATAATGATGAACTTAGTGGACTCATTGCCAGCATGATTGATGCTGATACTCTTATTATTTTGAGTAATGTAGATGGTATTTATGATGGTTCACCTAAGAACCCCAATAGTAAGATTGTTCGGTATGTTGAGGCTGAACAAGACTTGTCCACATATATCCAGGCAGAGAAGTCGGGCTTCGGGAGAGGTGGAATGATAACTAAGTGCAATATTGCTCGTAAAGTTTCTCAGGAAGGTATTCGTGTTTTCATTGCCAATGGTAAAAGGGAAAATATACTTCTTTCTTTGTTGTACGACCCTGAAAATACCTTATTCACGTGTTTTGAACCAGCTGTAGATCAGGTTTCCAGTGTGAAGAAATGGATAGCGCATAGCGATGGATTTGCAAAAGGTTCCATCCAGCTGAATAATCAGGCAGTCAAGACTATACGGGGTAAAAAGGCTGTAAGTATATTACCTGTTGGTGTTATAGGTATAGATGGAGAATTTGAAAAGGATGATATTGTCAGCATCCAGGATGAACAAGAGCACAAGATTGGAGTTGGTAAAGTAAGCTATTCCTCTGAGGAGGCTGCCCAGGTCCTTGGTAAAAGAGACCAACGTCCTATAGTACATTATGATTATTTGTTCTTGGAATAAACAGGTAAAGATGGAGTTTGAATATATATTTAATAAGGTAAAGGCTGCAAGTCGGGAACTGGCTGTTCTGAAGGAAGAAAAGGTAAATGCTATTTTGCGGGATCTTTCTGATGAAATAGTGAAATGTCAGGATTCAATTTTAGCTGCCAACAAGGAGGATTTGTCCCAGATGGATCCTTCTAATCCTATGTATGATCGTTTAAAGTTGACCTCTGAACGTATAGAGGGAATTGCATCCGACAATAGGAAAGTGGCTACATTACCTTCCCCCTTGGGAAGGGTACTGAAGCACAGTGTTTTACCCAATGGGTTAGGCTTGACCCGTATTAGTGTGCCTTTTGGGGTTATCGGAATCATTTATGAGGCTCGTCCCAATGTAACTGTCGATGTAGCCTCCCTTTGCTTAAAAAGTGGAAATGCTTGTGTGTTAAAGGGAGGAAAGGATGCAGATAATTCTAATCGTGCTATTGTAGAAGTGATTCATGAGGTATTAGAACGTCATGGTGTAAATCCAGATGCTGTGACTTTACTGCCTGCCACTCATGAGGCTACAAAAGAAATGTTGCATGCTGTGGGTTACATTGATGTGGTTATTCCTCGAGGAAGCAGTCGTTTAATCAAGTTTGTCAGGGAAAATGCGGTGGTTCCTGTAATAGAGACTGGTGCGGGTATCTGCCACTGTTATTTTGATGAATATGGTGATTTGGAGAAGGGAACTCGAATTATCAATAATGCTAAGACACGAAGGGTAAGTGTATGTAATGCTTTGGATTGTCTAATTCTCCATGCTTCTCGTTTAGATGATTTGGCAACTTTATGTGCACCTCTTGCAGAGAGTAAGGTTATTATATATGCTGATGAACGTGCTTTCATGGCTTTAGAAGGCAAGTATCCAGTGGAATTGTTGGAGCATGCCACCATTGAAAGTTTCGGAACGGAATTTCAGTCTTATAAAATGGCTGTCAAGGTTGTGGACTCTTTTGCAGAAGCCTTGGAATATATTGCCAATAATAGCTCCAAACATAGTGAGAGTATAGTTACAGAGAACAAAGAACTCGCTGATACTTTCCTTATGGCTGTAGATGCTGCATGTGTATATGCAAATGCACCTACCTCCTTTACTGATGGAGCCCAGTTTGGCCTAGGTGCGGAAATCGGTATCAGTACACAAAAATTGCATGCCCGTGGTCCAATGGCCTTAGAGGAAATGACAACTTACAAATGGATAATCCGTGGAAACGGACAGATTCGTCCTAAATAAAAAATAAAATAAAAATGATATGAGAACATTTACAAACGTAAAAGATATTGGTGACTTAAAGGTTGCCTTGGCTGAGGCTCAGGAAATTAAGCAAAATCGTTATAAGTACGAAACGCTTGGACATCACAAGACCTGTCTTTTGATATTTTTCAACAACAGTCTCCGTACTCGTCTTAGCACTCAGAAAGCGGCTCGTAATCTGGGTATGGATGTGATTGTACTGGACATCAATCAAGGAGCTTGGAAACTAGAAACAGAACGAGGTGTGGTTATGGACGGTGACAAGAGTGAGCATCTTTTGGAGGCAATTCCTGTTATGGCTAATTACTGTGATGTGATTGGTGTGCGTTCTTTTGCCCGTTTTGAAAGCAGAGAGGATGATTATACAGAGAAAATCTTGAATCAGTTCATAAAATATAGTGGTAAACCTGTATTTTCTATGGAAGCAGCAACTGGTCATCCACTTCAGGCATTTGCCGACTTGATTACAATAGAGGAATATAAGCGTAAAGATAGACCAAAAGTGGTTTTGACATGGGCTCCTCATCCAAAGGCATTGCCTCAGGCTGTTCCTAATTCATTTGCAGATTGGATGAATGAGGCTGATGTGGATTTTGTCATTACTCATCCTCATGGATATGAATTGGATCCTAAGTTTGTCCGTGGAGCCAAGGTGGAGTATGATCAGAAAAAAGCATTTGAAGGTGCCGATTTTATCTACGCTAAAAACTGGGCTTGTCCTGGTGTAACGACCCCTGAGGACTATGGTAAGGTTTTATGTAAGGATATGAGTTGGACGGTGGATACTGAGCATATGTCCTGGACCAATAATGCATATTTCCTACATTGTTTACCTGTGCGTCGTAACATGATTGTTACGGACGATGTGATAGAGGCTCCTACTTCATTGGTGATACCTGAAGCTGCCAACAGGGAGATCTCTGCTACTGTAGTTTTGAGGAGACTTTTGGAGTCACTTTAACCATCGGATTTCATAGTGATTATTTATTCCCTAACTGGAGAAATATTTTTCCCCAGTTAGGGAATAGAAAATAGGGTGTGGAAGGGTCAAAATCCACACCCTGCTTTTTTATGATTTAAAGTGCTTCTTGGTGCAAGAATTTATACACCTTTACCCCCTCATAAGTATTGATGGAAAAGATGATGCTGTCGCCCGAATGCAAGTCTAATTTGCGTAGTGGACAGGATAGGAAAATTTCTTGAGTATAGGCTTCAGGGTCTTTTTCCTGTGAATGGAAGAGTTGAATGAGTTGTGTAGATTTCCCCATAGAGTTCCTGCTTTTACCTAGATTCAGAAAGTGGTATTTGTGTTTACCACCTTTGGTCATGACACCTAAATGGAGATTGATATAGCCTCCACTATTCCAAATGCTGGTAATCTTCAAGGGGTCGGTTTTAATGCCATCCTTAAAGTAACTGGGATCTTTGGGGAAGGGAGACAAAACCCCTTTAACATTGTAAAGTGTGGCTTTTCCACCGCTTTCATCGAGGGGTTGATAGGTGCAGTTTACACGGTACAGGGAATCAGGTGTGGCATCCTTAAATGCTATAATTTTATCGGGGAAATATATAGCTCCGTCATCCGTCCGGATTAGATGGATATTACTGGAACCATCAGTTTCCAGCTCTACTAGATTGGTCACTACATCTGGGTAATGATAATCTTCTTCATTACAAGCTGTGAGTACCAGTAGAAAGATGGCTGCTATTTGACCCCAGTTCTTCATTTTACATTAGCCTCTTCTTGGTTGAAGACAGGATTTGCATACATTGTCAGGATTCGTTCTTTCAAGTATGCTTCATCTTTGTTCTCAATGTCTACTTTTTCCAGTCTACTCTGTAAATATCGCTCAAATTTTTCCTTGTCCTTTGCAGTAAACTTGTCTTCATAACCACCTCTTAGAGCATTGGCTGCCACATAGTTACCTGGAAAGAGTCGGTAGCCTTTATGTATTTCCTTGTCAATACGACGTGCCACTTCCCCAAAGAATTCGTTTCTTGGAAGGTCTTTCAGTTCATCCAACCATTCATTAATACAAGGTGCACATTCATAGTGGACTTGTCCCTTATAGCCTAAAATGCCAGTCTTCATATTGTCCAAGTCATCTTGTTTGCTCTTCTTGAAGGTGGAATTGTCACGTTTTAACTGAAATTCCTGAGCTTTAAGAAAGTCGCAAGGATCATATTCATAGCTGATGGCCAGTGGTACTATGTTCAAGTGTTTGAGCTGTTCCACTGGAGTACCTTCATAGCCCATAGCCAGCATCTTCAATACTGCCTCCTGGGTGTGGTCACTAGAATCCTTGGCACGTCCTTCACGCTGAGCAATCCAGATGTTTTCTCTTTTTTCGTTGATAGTGAAATGGATGTACCTGCTCATAAGCAGGCTACTTTGCAGTAATTCCTTTCGTGAAAGTCCACGACGCACAGTAAATGCTTTGTTTAGACGGACCAGTTTTTTTATCCAAGGATAAATCAGAAGATTGTCTCCAATTCCAATTTCAACCGTATTGGGGTATCCGTTTTTATAAAGATTCACATCCAGTATGGCACTGTCTAGGACAATGTCTCTATGATTACTGATATAGGTAAATCTGTCTTCCTTATTTGGAAGTGGGTGTCCAGAGAATGTAAAATTTGTAGTTGTCTTCCAGAGTAAGAATCTCATGGCTGGATACATGAACCGGTGCTGGAAGTCTGAAGTCGTTTTAACACCTCTGCAGGCCAACTTTAAGAGCCAGTTTCTCATTTTTTTTGGCATCCAAGGAACAAAACCTTGAAGGACGTGAGAGAACTGACGGTCTTCAATCAGTTCATGCAATATTTGTGGCACTTCTTCTGGCTCATAAGGACGGATTTCGTCAAATTCTGCAGGGATTTTCATAAGCTTATCGGTTTAATCAAATTGGTTTTCTATGATTTCCGTCAGCACATCTTTCATCTCCAGACCGGCAGCACGCACTTGTTGTGGAATGAAGCTGGTGGCTGTCATTCCTGGTGTGGTGTTGATTTCCAGTAGGTTAATTTTATTTCCTTCGGTAATGATGTAGTCCATGCGGATAATGCCGTTGGCTCCCAATATCTGATAGATGGCTGAATTAATCTTGTGAACTCTGTCTGTGACGTCTTGTGGTAGACGGGCAGGAGTGATTTCTTGTACTTCACCATTATATTTGGCATTATAGTCAAAGAACTCATTGGCAGGGACCACCTCTGTGATAGGGAGAGGCACCTCGTGCTTTTTAGTCTTATAATGACCACAGGAAATCTCTATGCCTTTCATGAATGCTTCAATCATCACTTCTTCTCCTTTTTCCTTCATGGCCAGTTCAATGGCTGGTTGGATTTGCTCTGGCGACTTTACTTTGGTCACTCCGAAACTGCTACCTCCTGCATTTGGTTTAATAAAGCAAGGAAGTCCCACACGCTCTATTACTTCCTCATTGCTGATGGTCTGCCCTTTACGAATCAGGATAGATTCGCTAACGCTTACCCCCCAACTTTTAAGATACTGATTCAAGGTGAATTTGTTAAAGGTTAGGGCTTCCACCAATACTCCACTTGTAGAATAAGGAATGCGCATTAGGTCCAGATACCCTTGAAACAGTCCGTTTTCTCCAGGGGTGCCATGTATAGTGATGTAACAGTAGTCTGGCTTTACTTTTTTGCCTTCAACTTGGAAAGAGAAGTCGTTCTTGTCTACTGTGGAAAAGGTCCCATCTTCCAGATGTGCCTCCCAGGTCAGACCCTGGACTTCTATAATGTACACATTGTATTTATCCTTGTCCATGAAAGAATAAATACCTTGTGCAGAACGGAGTGAGACATCATGCTCAGATGAGTCACCACCAGCTATAATTGCTATATTTCTTTTCATCATCTTATTGCTGAGTCTTTCAGCTACAAATATAATAAAATAATACTAGTTGCCTGCTTTATTTGTAATATAATTTCTCCATCTGGAGATTAGGTCTTGCATATCTTTGGGAAGTTCAGAAGTGAAGAACATCTGCTTTCCTGTACGTGGGTGAACAAAACCCAATGTCTTGGCATGTAGTGCCTGACGGGGGCAAGTATCGAAGCAGTTCAGAACAAATTGCCTATAGGATCCAGAAGGGACTCCTTTTAATATTTCATTGCCTCCATACCGCTCATCATTGAACAGAACATGTCCGATGCTTTTCATATGAGCACGAATCTGGTGGGTGCGTCCTGTTTCTAGCACACATTTTACCAGTGTGACATATCCGAAAGATTCCAAAGTGTAATAATGGGTCACAGCATGTTTCCCGATTTCTGAATCGGGTGGAAAGACAGCCATCTGCATGCGGTCTTTCGGATTGCGAGCGATGTTCCCCACAATGGTACCTTCCTTTTCATCGAAGGAACCCCAGACTAGGGCATTGTATTCTCGTTGGGTGGTCTTTTGAAAGAACTGTAGACCCAGATGGGTCTTTGCATCCGGAGTCTTAGCCACCACCAACAATCCAGAGGTGTCCTTGTCTATACGGTGCACTAATCCTACACTGGGGTCATTGGGGTCATACTTAGGGTCATCCTTTAGGTGGTAAGCTATGGCATTGACCAAGGTACCTGTGTAGTTACCATATCCAGGGTGAACCACTAAGCCTGCTGGTTTATTTATGACCATAAGGTCTGCATCTTCGTAGACAATGTCAAGTGGAATGTCTTCAGCTATGATCTCATGTTCATACTTAGGACGATCCATCATGATGGTAATCAAGTCGTTGCCCTTGACTTTATAGCTACTCTTTACCACTTTCCCATTGGCCATGACAAATCCGGCATCAGCTGCCATCTGAACGCGGTTACGGGAAAATCCGGGTAGCTTTTCCGTTATATATTTGTCAACGCGCATGGGGGATTGTCCCCGGTCTACTTGAAATCGGAAATGTTCATAGAGCTGAGTGGTTTCTTCACCATCCACCCAGTCGTCTTCTTCAGAAAGTTCGGGATCTATCAGTTGGTCGTCTTCAGTGATCATATCAGTATTCGTTCTCATTGAATCCGTCATCACTGAGGCTTTCAGAGTAATCACCTACATCGTGGATACTGTATTGGATACTATCATTCTCTCCACTATATAGTCCTGTTCCAACTACCAATGTTAAGATGGCATCGCTTGGAACACGATCACCTGCAAAGACTTTTTTCCCATTGATTTTGATGGCATAAACCCAATCTTTTTCTCCATCGATAGGTTCCACTGGTCCCATCTTGAATCCCATGGCTCTTAGTTTAACCTGTGCTTGACGAACGGAAGAATTGTCGGCCAAATCAGGCAGTGCACGGGTAGGGGCACTTGCCGCATTTACGGTCAGATAAATGGTTCTGCTGCTCTTGACTACTGCTCCTGCTTTAGGTGTTTGGTCCAAGACGGTTCCAGCCCCCAAGCCTTTAACGTATTGAGAGTCTACTACCAGGGCGTTTAGGTCTTCATTGTCTAGCCTGTCCCGAGCCGCCTCATAGCTCATACCAGTCACATCGGGAACGGACACTCCCTCCCCATGGTGTGTGTATAGGTCTAAAGCCCAGAGTGAAAGGATGATCATAACTATGATAAATGCAAAATATCCAAAGAAATGCATCCAAAATTCAGCGCTTTTGAGTCTATATAGAATGTGTTTGAAGTCCATACCTTATTAATTATGGAGCAAAGATAGTGCAAACGAGTTGAATAACGAAATATTTTAGGAAAAAACAAAAAGAAGCAAAGACTGTGCCTTTACTTCTTTCTGTATTTAATCCAATGAATTTGTTCTGGATAAGATGAGTCTTCAAATTAGGAATTACTTCTTATTCTGCACTCCGTTAAACTCATCAGAAACGGTCAGTTTCTTACGACCCTTAGCACGACGGCTTGCCAACACGCGACGGCCATTTGCTGTTGCCATTCTTTCACGGAAACCATGCTTGTTCTTTCTTCTTCTGTTAGAAGGCTGGAATGTTCTTTTCATCTTTATATACTGTTTTTACGTTATTAATCACGGATTTGGGCTGCAAAATTAGGCTATTTTTTCAAATTCTCCAAATCTTAAGTCATTTTTAGACAAAAGTTTTTGCGATTTTAACCGAATTCCACTACTTTTGCACTCGAAAAGAGACTAATAATAGATTATTTTCATTATAAAATATCAAGAACAATATGATTAATGCACAAGACATTAAGATCGGAACAGCTATCCGTATGGACGGTAATCTTTACTTCTGTATTGACTTCCTCCATGTAAAACCAGGTAAAGGAAACACCTTCATGCGTACCAAACTGAAGAATGTAGTTGATGGTCGCGTATTGGAGCGTCGTTTTAATATTGGTGAAAAGTTGGAGGATGTAAGAGTTGAGCGTCGTCCATATCAGTATCTGTATCAGGAGGGTGATGATTTCATTTTCATGAACCAGGAGACTTATGAGCAAATTCCTATCGCAAAGGCACTCATCACTGGTGTGGATTACATGAAGGAAGGTGATATAGTTGATGTAGTTTCTGATGCTTCTACTGAAACTGTTTTGTTTGCTGAAATGCCAATCAAGACTGTTTTGAAGATCACTTACACAGAGCCAGGTCTGAAGGGTGATACAGCTACTAACGCAACTAAACCTGCTACAGTTGAAACTGGTGCTACTGTACGAGTACCATTGTTTATCAACGAGGGAGAGCTTATTGAAATTGACACTCGTGATGGCTCTTACCAAAATCGTGTAAAGGCTTAAATGTAAATTACAATGGCATAAAAAAGGGACAAGGTTTTTACTTGTCCCTTTTTTGTTTTCCATCCATAGTTTGGTAGCAAATTCTTTTTTTCTTAATTTTGTGCCCATATTGGAAGTTGTAGATGAAGTACTCACTGATTATACCTGTATATAATCGTCCTGATGAGGTGGATGAACTGTTAGAGAGTCTTACGCACCAGTCCTTGAATGATTTTGAGGTTCTAGTTGTGGAAGATGGTTCTGCTGTGCCTTGTAAGGAGGTGGTGGAGCGTTATGCCGATAGATTGGATGTGAAGTATTTCGTGAAGCCGAATTCTGGACCAGGAATGAGCCGTAACTTCGGGGCTGAGCGTGCTCAAGGAGAATACTTCATCGTGTTGGACTCCGACTGTGTGATTCCTCCAGACTACTTGAAGGCAGTGGAAACAGAACTACAGCGTGAACCTGCTGATGCCTTTGGCGGCCCAGATCGTGCCCATGAATCGTTCACTCCAGTGCAGAAGTCCATCAACTATTCCATGACTTCTTTCTTTACTACTGGAGGCATCCGGGGAGGAAAGAAAAAAATGGACAAATTCTATCCACGTAGCTTCAACATGGGTATTCGTTCCGATGTGTACAAGGCATTAGGTGGCTTTTCTAAGATGCGTTTTGGTGAGGATATAGATTTTAGTATTCGAATCTTCAAAGGAGGCTATCGTTGTCGCTTATTCCCTGAAGCCTGGGTATGGCACAAGCGCCGTACTGATTTTACAAAGTTCTTCCGTCAGGTACATAATTCGGGTATAGCCCGTATTCATCTTTTCAAGAAATATCCTGATAGTTTGAAAATTGTACATATTCTACCAGCGTTGTTCACTGTAGGGTGTATAGGTTTGGTTGGCTTGGCTGCCATATTTGGGGTATTAGCTGCCTGTGGGTTTAAGATTTGTAATACATTGTGGTGGATATGTTTGGTACCCATTTTGTTGTATGGCTTGTTGGTGTTCATCGATTCCTCCATCCAGAATCGGAGTTTGAAGATAGGTCTTTTGTCTATCGAAGCCTCTTTCATTCAGTTGATAGGATATGGAACAGGTTTCTTGAGGGCTTGGTGGGCGCGTTGCGTGAGGAAGGAAGCAGAATTTACTGCTTTTGAACATAATTTTTATAAGTGAAAGAACAGCAAAGAAGAATCAGCATTAACCACTGGGCAGAGGCCGACCGCCCCCGAGAAAAAATGGCAGAAAGAGGAATTTCTGCTCTTACCGATGTAGAACTGCTGGCTATCCTGATTGGAACAGGAACAAAAGAAGAAAGTGCAGTGGAGCTCATGCGCAGAGTCCTTTCAGATTGCAACAATAATCTGAATACTCTAGCAAAGAAGGAAGTCGATGATTTATGTGGCTATAAAGGTTTAGGACATGTAAAGGCCAGTATTATCAAGGTGGCTTTGGAGCTGGGCAAACGTCGGAATTCGGAAGAGAAAAAAGAACGTTTACGTTTAGGAAGTTCGGTTGAGATCTATGAATATTTGTTGCCTCGTATGCAGGACCTTTCTCATGAAGAATGTTGGATTGTACTGCTAAATAATAATCTAAGGGTAATTGACACAGTGCGTATCAGCGTAGGTGGATGGAATGAAACCTTGGTCGATGTCCGAATGATTTTGCGGGAGGCACTTTTGAAACGGGCTACACTTGTCGTTCTAAGTCATAATCATCCGTCGGGGAACACTAAACCTAGTATCGATGATGACCAACTGACGGAACGGGTAAAGAAAGCATGTGAAATAATGTCTGTGAAGCTTCTAGACCATATTATTATAACTGATGGAGCTTACTTTAGTTATTGTGATGAAGGAAAATTATGACTAAATTTGAATTGGAAGAAAGAATCGTAGAGGTGTTGAAGACCGTCTTTGACCCTGAGATTCCGGTAAATATTTACGACTTGGGCCTTATCTACAAAGTGGATGTGGACGATGAATTTAATGTAGTTGTCGATATGACACTGACTGCACCCAATTGTCCGGCTGCAGATTTCATAATGGAAGATGTTCGCTTGAAACTTGAGAACATCACAGGTGTGAAGTCGGCAGTGGTAAATCTGGTCTTTGAACCGGAATGGGATAAGGACATGATGTCGGATGAAGCGAAACTTGAATTAGGATTTATGTAATAATGGGTAAGAACATCTATTTTCTGTCTGATGCACATTTGGGCTCACGTGCCATAGAGCATGGTAGAACCCAAGAGCGTCGTCTTGTCAACTTTCTTGACAACATCAAGAATCATGCAGAGGCAGTCTATCTGCTTGGAGACATGTTTGATTTCTGGTTTGAGTACAAGACCGTAGTTCCGAAGGGTTTTACTCGTTTCCTGGGTAAGATCAGTGAACTTACCGACAGAGGAGTAGAAGTGCACTTCTTTACAGGAAACCACGACATGTGGTGTGGTGATTACTTGGAGAAGGAGTGTGGGGTTATCTTGCATCGTAAACCTATTACAGTGGAATTGCATGGGAAACTTTTTTATCTGGCACATGGTGATGGGTTAGGTGACAAGGATGTTAAGTTCCGTTTTTTGCGTGCAGTCTTCCATAATAAAATTTGCCAGAGTTTGTATGCTGCAGTTCACCCTCGTTGGGGAGTGGACCTTGGACTTTTTTGGGCTAAACATAGTAGGCTGAAACGTGCTGGTGGAAGAGAGGAAGAATATAAAGGAGAGGACAAGGAGTATTTGGTTCAATATGCAAAGCAGTATTTAAAAACTCATCCGGATATTAATTATTTTATCTTTGGGCATAGGCATATTGAACTGGATCTTTCTTTGGGTCGTGAATCTCGTTTAATGATATTGGGTGACTGGATTAATGAATTCTCTTTTGCAGTTTTCGATGGTGAACACATGTTCCTGGAAGAGTTCATCGAAGGAGAAAGCAAATTGTAAGGAGAAAAACTTCATAAATAATTTCTTATTTGTCATGTTATTATGGCAAATTTGAGTAAATTTGCATGATTAATCGAAGTATTTTCAAATAAAGCATATAACATGGATTTAGTAAGTCAAATTATTGCGCGAGCAAAGGCAAACAAGCAGCGCATTGTGCTCCCAGAGGCAGAAGAGGAGCGCACCTTGATTGCAGCCGACCGTGTTCTGGCTGATGACATAGCAGATCTGATTCTGATTGGTAACCCAGATAAGGTGGCAGCTCTAGCTAAGGAGCATAACCTGACTCATTTGGATAAGGCAACACTGATTGACCCTGAAAATTGTGAAAAAAGTGAGGAATATGCTCAGTTGCTGGCAGAACTCCGTAAGAAGAAGGGAATGACGATAGAAGAGGCTCGAAAGTTGGTAAAGAACCCATTGTATCTGGGCTGTATGATTATCAAGACCAATGGGGCTGATGGTCAGATTTCTGGTGCATTGAGTACCACCGGAGATACCTTGCGTCCAGCATTGCAGATTATTAAGACAGCTCCAGGAATCACTTGCGTTTCTGGTGCCATGCTTCTCATTACTAAGAAACCTGAATATGGAGAGAATGGTATTCTGGTAGTGGGAGATGTAGCTGTAACTCCAGTTCCTGATGCTGATCAATTATCACAGATTGCTATTTGCACAGCACAGACAGCTAAAAGTGTAGCAGGATTTGAAGACCCACGAGTTGCTATGTTGAGTTTCTCTACTAAAGGCAGTGCTAAGCATGAAGTAGTGGACAAGGTGGTTGAGGCTCTACGTCTGGCAAAGGAAAAGGATCCTTCTTTGAAGATTGATGGTGAATTGCAAGCTGATGCAGCTCTGGTTCCTTCTGTAGGTAAGAAGAAGGCTCCAGGAAGTGATATTGCTGGTAAAGCAAACGTTCTGGTATTCCCTAATCTGGAAGTTGGAAATATCGGATACAAAATGGTACAACGTCTTGGTGATGCCGAGGCCCTTGGTCCTATACTTCAAGGTATTGCACGTCCTGTCAATGACTTAAGCCGTGGATGTTCTGTTGAGGATATCTATAAGATGGTAGCTATTACGGCTTGCCAGGCTATGGATGCTAAATAATTAATCTCAAATAAAGATAAACATGAAGATTCTAGTATTGAATTGTGGTAGTTCATCTATCAAATATCAGTTGTTCGAGATGACCACTAAAGAGGTGCTGGCCAAAGGTGGTATCGAGAAAATAGGTTTACCAGACTCATTTATTAAGTTTTCTTTGCCTAATGGTGAGAAGAAAACATTGGAAGTGCCTATTCCTGAGCATACTAAGGGTGTGGAACTTATTTTCAAAGTGTTGACAGACCCTCAGTATGGTGCATTGAAATCTCTCGATGAACTTGATGCTGTGGGCCACCGTATGGTGCATGGAGGTGAAAAGTTCTCTAAGAGCGTTATCTTGAACGATGAGGTTCTAAAGGCATTTGAAGCTTGCAATGACCTGGCTCCTCTGCATAACCCTGCAAACCTGAAAGGTGTGAATGCCGTAACAGCATTACTTCCTAACATACCTCAGGTAGGTGTCTTTGATACAGCATTCCATCAGACTATGCCAGACTATGCATATATGTATGCTATTCCTTATGAATTATATGAAAAGTATGGTATCCGTCGCTATGGTTTCCATGGAACTTCTCATCGCTATGTTTCACAGCGCGTTTGTGAGTTCCTAGGTGTAGATATAAAAGATAAGAAGATTATAACCTGCCACATTGGAAATGGTGGATCTATCACAGCTATCAAGGATGGTAAGTGTGTAGATACTTCCATGGGTCTAACTCCATTGGAAGGTTTGATGATGGGTACTCGTGCTGGTGATATAGATGGTGGCGCCATCTCATTTATTCAAGAGAAGGAGGGCCTGGATGCTAAGGGTATCAGTAACTTACTGAACAAGAAGAGTGGTGTGGCTGGTGTATCAGGTGTTTCTAGCGATATGCGTGACCTTGAGGCTGCTGCAAATGCTGGCAACAAGCGTGCCATTTTGGCTCAGAACATGTATTTCTATCGTATTAAGAAATATGTAGGAGCCTATGCTGCTGTTCTTGGTGGTGTGGATATCATTGTCTTTACAGGTGGTGTAGGTGAAAACCAAGTAAGTTGCCGTTCTTCGGTTTGTGAAGGACTTGAGTTTATGGGTGTGAAACTTGACCCACAGAAGAATAAGGTTCGCGGTGAAGAGGCAGTTATTTCTACCGATGACAGCAAGGTTAAGGTTTGCGTAATACCAACTAACGAAGAGTTGATGATTGCAACTGATACTTTAGAACTGGTAAGTGAGTTAAAGAAGTAAATAATTGTATAAAAACAAAAAAGGAGGATTGCGTTTGGCAGTCCTCCTTTTTTTATTGGAGCTCTTAGTAGTTTTGTAATTCCCGATTTAGGAAACGTTCCAGTTCCTCTGCTGTCATTCGAAGTTGGAATTCACCCTTCTTGGCCACGGAAATTCCACCAGTCTCTTCAGAGACAATGATGATAATAGCATCGCTTTCTTGTGACATACCTAATGCTGCTCGATGGCGAAGACCTAATTCCTTGGGGATATTTAAATTGTGGGATACAGGTAGAATACATCCTGCAGCTGTGATGCGACCCTTAGAAATAACCATAGCTCCATCATGTAGCGGACTGTTCTTGAAGAAGATATTCTCAATCAATCGCTGATTGATGTTGGCATTGATAATTTCACCCGTATCAATAATACTATTCAGTGTATCAATTCGCTGGATGACGATGAGAGCACCCACTTTGTTGCGACTCATGTTTTGGCATGCCATCACGACAGGAAGCATTTGGGTATTAGTCTTCTTCTGATCTTTCTTCCATCCCTTTAATATCTGGACTAAATTATTGGCTTGATGCTGAGTTCCCAATGCGAGTAGGAACCTTCGTATTTCTTCCTGAAAGAGCACGATGAGGGCAATAACTCCCACGCTGATAAGTTTGTCGAAGATAGAACCTAGGAGTTTCATTTCCAGAACTTGAGTTACTAGTATCCAACTTAATAGGAATACCAGAACGCCGGCAAAGACATTCAAGCTTCCAGATTCTTTCATCAATTTGTAGACATAATATAGCAATAGAGCTACAAGGAAAATGTCAATAAGGTCTTTTATGCCAAAATTAAACATGGTTGTTCTTTAGGGCTTGGGTCAGTTTAACAACTTCTATACATTCTTTTACGTCATGCACACGCAGAATATGAACGCCTTTCAGTAGAGAAATTGTGTTCAGTACTGTTGTGCCATTTAGAGCTTCTTCCGGAGTAATACCCAATGGTTTCCAAATCATGGATTTCCGAGAAAATCCAGTTAACAACGGCAGATGGAACTGATGAAGTTCCTCTAGGTCATGAAGCAATTGGTAATTATGTTCCAGTGTCTTTCCAAATCCAAATCCAGGATCCAGAATAATATCTTTTACCCCCGCATCTTGCAGTTCATGGATGCTTCCTTGGAAATGAGAACAGACTTCTTTCACTACATTCCCGTAATAGGGTGCTTGCTGCATGGTCTGGGGCGTCCCTTTCATGTGCATAAGGATATAGGGAACTCCAAGCTGAGCTACTGTTTTAAACATCCTAGAATCTAGCTTTCCTCCAGATATGTCATTGACGATTTGCACATTGTATTCTTCCACGCACATCTTGGCAACATCAGCTCGGAAGGTGTCCACAGAGACTATCGCTTCAGGGTATAGTTTCCGCAGAATGTCTAGTCCTTGCCGAAGTCGCTTCATTTCCTCAGCGGTAGAAATATCTTCTGCATTGGGACGGGAAGAGTATGCACCTATATCTATAATGCTAGCACCTTCTGTAACAATTTGCCTAATTCGTTTCCCTATCTCATTGATAGTCTGCGTGCGGCTAGCAGAAAAGAAGGAGTCTGGAGTGACATTCAGGATGCCCATAACCTTAGGTTGGGACAGGCTGAAGGCTCTCCCTCTTAAGTCCAATGTGTATGGAATGAAATTTTGCATCGTTTCCCTTTCCAAATCTGCCCACAAATATACGCAAATTATCGGTGTTTCCTTCTTTTCTTCTTTATTTTTAGTTACTTTTGCAACAAAATAAATATATCGTTCATGGAAATAAAAGATTTGTATCAGATATTCTTGGCCCATTCTGAAGTAACTACTGATAGTCGTGTTTGTCCGGAGGGGGCCGTTTTTTTTGCTCTTAAGGGTGAAAACTTCAATGGTAACAAGTTTGCACTGAAAGCTATAGAGAGCGGTTGTTCTTATGCAGTCATTGATGAGGCTGAATATGCAGTGGAGGGAGACGAGCGCTTTATTCTGGTGGATGACTGCCTCAAGACACTTCAGCAGTTGGCTAATTATCACCGTAGGCGTTTAGGCATTCCTATAATTGGAATTACAGGAACAAACGGCAAAACTACCACTAAGGAGCTGATATCCACGGTTCTGAGTAAAAAGTATAAATTGTGGTATACTCAGGGTAATTTTAATAATCATATTGGAGTGCCTAAAACCTTACTTTCTTTGAAACCAGAGCATGAGATGGCTGTTGTGGAAATGGGAGCTAGTCATCCTGGAGAAATAGATACGCTGGTTCATATTGCAGAACCTGATTATGGTATTATTACCAATGTAGGTAAGGCTCATCTGGAAGGTTTCGGGTCGTTTGAAGGTGTGGTTCATACCAAAGGAGAACTATATGATTTCTTGCGTTCTCGCCTTAACAGCAAGGTCTTCTTGTGTGCAGACAATCCATATCTGAAGGCTATTGTGGGCAAACTGCCTGTAGTTAAATATGGAACATGGGAGTCCGATGACAATGCGGTGGTAGGCGATGTCATTGAGTGTGCACCTTATCTCACTTTCCGATGGAAACAGAAAGGTGGAGACTGGCATCGTGTAGAGACGCACCTGATAGGCTCTTATAATTTAGATAATATGCTGGCTGCAGTTACTATTGGCCTTTATTTTGGTGTGACTCCAGAGCAGATAGATGAGGCTTTGGTTGGCTACATACCTCAGAATAATCGTTCCCAGCTGGAGGTAACTCCACATAATCATCTGATAATCGATGCCTACAATGCTAATCCTACGAGTATGATGGCAGCGTTGAAAAATTTCCAGGAGATGAAGGTGGAGCATAAGTTTGCTATTCTTGGTGATATGCGTGAACTGGGTGAGGGTAGTATGGAGGAACATCAAAAAGTGGTGGAATACCTCAAGAAGAGCAACTTTGAGCAAGTATGGCTTGTGGGGTCTGAGTTTGGTAAGACTCAGCATAGTTACCGGCATTTTATGCAGGTTGAAGATGTCATAGCCACTTTAGATGCAGAACATCCAGAAGGATATTATATACTGGTAAAAGGCTCTAACAGCATTCACCTTTCAAAAGTATTAGGACATATTTAAACTAAAATTTTATAATAACTATGAGAAAGACCTTATTAAACATCTTTTTATTACTGGTAGTTTCGGCTGCTTTTGCTCAGAAACCTATGTTACCTAGAGATGCAGATCTAGAGAACAGGGTCCAGAAGCAATTGTCTAAAATGACCTTGGATGAAAAGATTGGGCAAATGGTGGAGTTGGAAATCAATATGATTACCTACACCAATCCTGAATATGATGTAAGAAATCTTTTTGGGAAATCAGAGAAAGAACTCGATGCCATGATTCAGAAAGCAGGTTTGGGCGACACTTTCAAGGCAAAAGATATGTATATCTCAAACCCTCAAAATCCTGATATGACACGAGCTATGCAGTTGTATGCATTTTCTCAAGCGCTAAACGCAAAAGATCCTTTTAAGATAGATGAGGGAAAGTTGGATTCTGTTATTAATAAATATAAGGTGGGCTCCATCTTGAATGCTCCACGTACTACAGCACAAACACCTGAAACATGGAATTATGTAGTGAAAACCATTCAAGATGCATCCATGAAAGGATTGGGTATCCCTGATGTCTATGGATTGGATCAGATGCATGGAACCACCTATACTAAGGGTGGAACTTTGTTCCCTAGTGCCATCAATATGGCTGCAACTTTTAACCGTGACTTGACTTTCAAAATGGGTGAAATCGTGGCATATGAGACTCGTGCATGCAATGTTCCTTGGATTTACGGCCCAGACATTGACCTGGGTCGCATGCAGGCATGGAGCCGTCAGTATGAAGGTTTCGGTGAGGATGTTTACTTGGATTCAGAGATGGGTCGTGCTGCTGTACGTGGTATGCAAGGGCCAGATCCAAACCATATCGACAAATATCATGTGGCTAGTACCCTGAAACATTATTTTGCCTATGGTGTTCCAAACAATGGTCTAGACCGTACACCAGCTACATTGAGTGATCAGGAATTACGTGGAAAACAGTTCGCTCCATTCCTGGCTTCATTCAAGGAAGGTGCCCTGACTATTATGACTAATTCTTCCATTGTCAACAATATGAACGGAGTAGCCAACAAGCGTTTCCTGACAGGTTGGCTGAAGGAAGAACTGAATTGGGACGGTATGATTGTGACGGATTGGGCTGATATCGAGAATCTTCGTACCCGTGACCACATTGCAGCTACTCAGAAAGAGGCCATCATGCTGGCTATCAATGCGGGTGTGGATATGATGATGGTTCCTTCCCAGTTTACCTATAATGCTTTACTTAAGGAACTGGTCAATGAAGGTAAGGTGTCTATGGACCGCATCAATGATGCCGTGAGCCGTGTCCTTCGTCTGAAATTCCGTTTGGGCTTGTTTGATACTCCAAACACTTTTGCCAAGGATTATCCAAAATTTGGAAGTGAAGAGTTTGCAGCTTATAGTCGTCAGGCAGCCTTGGAATCAGAAGTGTTGCTGAAGAACGAGAATGCGGTTCTCCCATTGAAGAAGGGCTCTAAAATCTTGGTTACCGGTCCTAATGCCAACAGCATGCGTACTTTGAATGGTGGCTGGAGCTATACCTGGCAGGGCGATGGCGCTGGTCGTGAGGAGTTTACCGGAAAGTTCAATACTTTCTATGAGGCACTTCGGAACAAGTTCGGTAAAGAAAATGTTATCTTGGAAGAAGGTGTTTCTTATGCAGGTTCAAATTGGCAGGATGAGGATGCTTCAAATATCGAAAAAGCGGTTTCAGCAGCTTCAGGTGTAGACTACATCGTGGCTTGTATCGGTGAGAATACTTATGCAGAAACTACTGGAAACATAGCCGATGTAAACCTTTCTGAGAACCAAAAGAATTTGGTAAAGGCCCTTGCCAAGACAGGAAAGCCTATAGTAATGGTCTTGAATGAAGGTCGTGCACGTACTATTTATGACATTGAACCATTGGCTCAGGGCGTTGTTCATACCCTGTTGCCTGGTAACTATGGTGGTGATGCATTGGCAGAATTGCTGGCAGGAGATGCAAATTTCAGCGGACGTCTGCCTTATACCTATTCTTCTAAGCCTAATGCGTTTGTGAATTACGACTATAGAGCCTGTGAAGTGCGTTCCACTATGAGTGGCGTATATGACTATGATGCCAAGACTTATGAGCAGTGGTGGTTCGGTGCTGGTTTAAGTTATACCACCTATGAATACAGTAACCTGAAGGTGGATAAGACCAACTTCAAGAAGGGGGATGTACTCAATATCACCGTAGATGTGAAGAACACGGGTAAGATGGCAGGTAAGGAAGTAGTTCTGCTTTATTCCTCTGATTTGTATGCATCACTAATGCCAGAAAACAAACGTCTACGTGCTTTTGAGAAAATTGAACTGCAGCCAGGAGAAACTAAGACTGTCACTCTCCAGGTGAAAGCGTCCGATTTAGCTTTCGTGGGTGCTGACAATAAATGGACTTTGGAGGAAGGTGATTTTAATTTTATATGCGGGAAGTTGGTTACCCCTGTGAAATGTACAGAAACTTATACATGGGAAACTCCTAACATAGAAGATTAGTGTCCCGTTTGTGGATTCAATAGGGGGAAAGGTCTTATGCCTTTCCCCTTTTCCGTTTTCTTGACAGATACCTGTAATTAAAATGACACGACACGCACGACACGCCTTGCCGGTGAAAATTTTCTCCCTAAATGGGGAAAAATTTTTCTCCTTAAGGGGAGGAATTTCCGGCCTTCCTTTCTTCCTTTTCCCGGATTCCCGAAGTTCCCTGTGCCATCCGGTAAAATGTTTTTACATCTTCCGGAAACGGTGTTTTCGGGGCTTTCGGCAGATTGCCTATAATATTAAAAGGTGTAGCTCTTGATTTAGGACAAGAAAAGCCGGAAATTAAATTTTTAATGCAATTTTTTCTCGATTTTATTTTGCGGTTAAGAAAAAAGCAGTACCTTTGCATCCGCTTTCCGGAAATAAAACACCGGGAGGCATCAAAGAAGCGATCTTTGAAAGACTTGAGATAAACAGACAGAAGTAGTACAAGAGCAGATTACAAGTGAGTAATCTGGGTAAAGAATACGAACCGTCAGTAAGACAAATACTGTAAATTCGAACTTCATCCTCAGGACAGATTACAACGGTCCTTATCCTTCGGGGTAAGCGACCTACATATAAAGACATTT
>DGVD01000020.1 GCA_002395835.1 Bacteroidales bacterium UBA4293
TTTATCTCAAGTCTTTCAAAGATCGCTTCTTTGATGCCTCCCGGCGTTTTATTTCCGGAAAGCGGATGCAAAGGTACGACAATTTTCCGAACCGCAAAATATTTTCGAGGAAAAAAATCGCCTGAATATTCATTTTTCCGACTTTCCTGCCCCGAATCAGGTGCATCTCCTTATATATATTATAGGGCACGGACAGGACGGGGCATCTCCCCCACATCCTAAGGACCTTACGCACGGGAGCCGAAGGAATGTAAGGACTTTTTACCGGATGGAACGGAAACCTTCCTGAACGCAAAAAGAAACCCGAAGGAAGGCCAAAACTTTCTCCCCTTAAGGAGAAAAATTTTTCCCCAGTTAGAGAGAAAATTTTCCCTAGAAAAACGTGTCACGCGTGTCGTGTCATGCGTGTCATTTTTTTACTAGGGAAATGTCAAGAAAATGGAACTATGCAGAGATATTACTCATTGACAGTTACCTCATCGGTAGTTTCTTCTACAATCTCTGCATCCACAATGTCAAGGTTCTCCAGTTGAGTACCTTCATTTTCCTCCTGGTATTTTTTAATTTTACCATGCAGCCAAAGTGAATTCCACAATTCTATCAGGCCATAAACTATCATGGTTACACCTAATATATAAAAAGGTATACTAGCCACTTCTAAAGGCCTAGTTAAAACATAACCAGAAACTATGATTAGCAAAACCGGAAAAACATAGAAAATAAGGGGCACATGAGCATATTTTCTAGCCCGGATGTTATTTACAATTCGATTCACGGCTACCACAATCAGAAGAATGGCAATAGCCATCATAAAAGCCTTCAGGAAAAAAGTGGAGTCTAAAATCATCCAAATACCTAGCAAGGTACTTCCTACCCCAGCTATAGGAAGACCGATATGCAAGTCGTCCTGTTTACGCATAGTCCAGTAAGTGACAATGGAATAAACACCTGGAATGAGGAACAGGCAGCCCACCACAATAACCAACCAAACAGTAACCTTTTCAGGGTATGCTAATAGAAGTCCTCCTACAATAATAGAAGCAATAGCACGTAATATACTACTTTTCATAATTTTCATTTTAATTATGACACAAAGTTAGTCAAGATTAGAAAAAAGAGCAAATTTTTTCACGATTATCTTCTTACTGAATGAAAAAAGATTCTAACTTTGCCGTTAAAAATAACCATGACCACACTTTACTTAACCAGGCATGGAGAGACGGAAGAAAATGCCAAACGCATTTTACAAGGGCTCCTTCAGACTAAGCTCACCCCAAGAGGGATAGAGCAAGCTAATGCTCTTAAAGAGAAGCTGAAAGATATTCATTTCGATGCCATCTTATGCAGCGATCTAGTCAGAGCCATGGACACTGCCTCCATATTAGCAAACCCTCATCATCAGGAACCTGTACAAAATCCCCTACTCCGTGAAAGAGACTGGGGAAGCTGGACAGGAGCCTATATTCCCGAAATCAGAGGGAAAGATTTTCCTGCAGATGTAGAGAGTGTGGAACATATGTTTAAAAGGGCTCACACCTTTTTAAAATATATCACCGACCACTACCCCAACCAAACCATCCTAGCAGTGGGACACGGATTAATGGACAGGGTTATAGAAGCCACCATTAAAGGGAAAACCATTCAGGAAGTTCCTGTGTTCACCAATGCTGAGGTAAGAATCTACGAATTATCAGGGAACCTGATAGACTCTGAGAATCAGACAGGTGACATAATTGCCGACAACTAACCGAAAAAGAAATAGCAAAGAATAATTCCTGCTATAGTACCGGAAAGATCGGCCAGCAAACCACAAGTCACTGCATGGCGAGTCTTACGTATTCCCACACTGCCAAAATAGAGTGCTAATATATAAAAGGTAGTATCCGTGCTACCTTGCAACATGCACACTAATCTGCCCACAAAGCTGTCTGCCCCATATGTATTCATGGCTTCAATCATCATACCACGTGAACCACCACCACTCAACGGTTTCATTAAAGCCGTAGGAATACCACCCACGAAATCACTACTAATTCCACAAGTCTCCACCAGCCAGGTCAGCCCCTCTGTCAACGACTGCATAGCACCAGATGCTTTAAAAACACCTACTGCCACCAAGATAGCTACAAGATATGGGATAATTCTTATCGCAGTATTAAATCCGTCTTTAGCTCCTTCTATAAACGCATCGTAAACATTTATCTTTTTTACTGCACCTGCCAATATAAATATAAGGATGATGGACATCAGCAATATACTGGTCAATAGCTTGCAAAAGACTTGCATTTCTTCAGGAGTAAGTGAATGAATGGTATAGAAAAGCCATGCCACCAAAGAACAGATAACAAACAAGGCTATCAGCAAGGATTTCTTAAATAAATTAATCCGCTGAAAAAGACTAACCACTAAAATACCACACAAAGTAGCAATAAAAGTAGTCAGTAAGACAGGAATAAAAATGTCGGTTGGATCTGCAGCTCCTGCTTGTGCACGATAAGCCATAATACTTACAGGAATGATGGTTAATCCGGAAGTATTCAAAGTAAGGAACATGATCATGGAGTTACTAGCTGCTTCTTTATTCTTATTCAGTTCCTGCAAACCCACCATAGCTTTCAATCCGGTGGGAGTGGCAGCATTGTCAAGACCCAACATATTGGCAGATATGTTCATGAACATAGAACCGAAAACCGGATGACCTTTCGGAATTTCCGGGAACAATTTCGTTAGGACAGGGCTCAGCAACCTAGAAAGAAATCCTACAGCTCCACCAGCCTCTCCTACCTTCATGATTCCCATCCATAAAGTGAGTACACCTGTAAGCCCCAAAGCCATTTCATAACCTTGGGTAGCTGTCTCAAAAGTGGAATCCATCATAGCTGGAAACACAGCTGCATCACCTAGACACAACTTTACAGCTCCTAATATAAACCCGATAGCAAATAATGCAATCCATATATAATTTAAAATCATAATCTCGTCTACATCAATTATTTATACTTTTTCCGTCTATCTCTTTTAAGATTCCTAAGGCCTCTTCCACAGAATTTACATTCCGAACCAGCAATCTACGTTTTCCTCCACTCACTTCTCCCAACTCACATCTACGTATATTATCCATGGCATACTTAATGCATTGACCAAAAGTTTTACCTTGATAATAAGCACTCTGAGGGTTGCTCACAAAATAAAGATTCATTTTTCCACCCTTCAAGAAAACTTTCTCTATACCCAAATGCTTAGCCAACCGTTTTAAAGGAACTACATTCAACAATTCCACACCCACTTTAGGCACTGGACCGAAACGATCCTCCAAACGCTTTCTATAAGCCAGAAGTTGCTCATCAGTTTCTAACCCATCGAGTTCCCGATACAACAACATACGTTCACTACTGCTAGGTACATATTCATCAGGGAAGAGCATCTCCAAATCACTTTCTAACGTGACATCATCCACAAATTCATCTCCTGCAAAATCTTCCCCTTTCTTCATCTCTTCCGTATACATATCAGCAAATTCATCATTCTTCAGCTCTTTGACAGCCTCATTCAAAATTTTCTGATACGTTTCATAACCCAAATCTGCTATAAATCCACTTTGCTCAGCACCCAGCATATTTCCAGCTCCTCGAATATCAAGGTCTTGCATGGCAATGTGTATTCCACTTCCCAAATCCGAGAAATTCTCTATAGCCTGTAGCCTACGTCTAGCCTCCTGAGTCAGAGAAGCCAATGGAGGTGCTACCAAATAACAGAAAGCCTTACGATTACTACGTCCTACCCTACCACGCATTTGATGCAAATCACTTAAACCAAAGTTCTGTGCCTGATTGATGATAATAGTATTTGCATTAGGAATATCTATACCACTTTCAATAATGGTAGTGGAAATGAGGACATCGTATTCATAATTTACAAAACCTAGAATAATCTTTTCCAAATCTTCAGGATTCATCTGACCATGCCCTACAACTACCCTAGCATCTGGAACATTCCGATGAACCAAATCCTCCAACTCATAAAGATTACTGATTCTATTATTAACTAAAAACACCTGTCCATTCCTACTCATCTCAAAGTTAATGGCATCGGCTATAATTTCAGGGCTAAATGTATGTACTTCTGTTTGAATGGGATAGCGATTTGGTGGTGGGGTTTGAATGACAGACAAGTCTCTGGCACCCATAAGAGAGAACTGCAATGTCCTAGGAATAGGAGTAGCAGACATGGTCAGTGTATCCACATTTACTTTCAACTGACGAAGTTTCTCTTTTGTAGCAACTCCAAATTTCTGCTCCTCATCAATAATCAAAAGACCTAAATCCTTGAACTTGATAGTTTTTCCCAAGAGTTTATGAGTTCCAATTATAATGTCAATCTTACCCTCACTGAGATCTTTTAGGATATTTGTGGCAGTTTTTCCTGCACGTGCCCTACTTAGATAGTCCACCCTCACAGGGAAATCTTTCAGACGACTAGAAAAAGTCTGATAGTGCTGATAAGCCAAAACCGTAGTAGGAACCAGCACAGCTACCTGCTTATTATCACAAGCAGCCTTAAAAGCAGCACGGATAGCCACTTCGGTCTTTCCAAAACCCACATCCCCACAGATTAGTCGGTCCATAGGTTGTGCACGTTCCATATCCCGTTTTACATCCTGAGTAGCCTTCAACTGGTCTGGAGTATCCTCATACAAAAATCCAGCTTCCAGCTCATGCTGCATGAAATTATCAGGAGAGAAACTAAAGCCTTTCTCCTTTCTTCGTTGAGCATATAGTTTTATCAGATCACGGGCTATATCCTTAATTTTAGTTTTAGTACGGTCCTTCAGCCTTTCCCATGCACCCGTACCCAACTTGCTAATATGAGGAGGTTCTCCTTCTTTCCCTTTGTATTTAGAAACCTTGTGTAGAGAATGTATGGAAACAAAAACCGTATCATCATTCTGGTATAGAATTTTGATGGCTTCTTGCGTAGTATCACCCGTTGGGATACGGACAAGCCCTGCAAACTTACCTACTCCATGATCCACATGAACCACATAGTCACCTATTTCAAATTGGTTCAGTTCCTTCAAGGTCAAGGCTACTTTTCCACTACGTGCCCTGTCACTCTTCAAATTATACTTATGAAATCTATCAAAGATTTGATGGTCAGTAAAAAGACACACTTTCAATGTCTTGTCCACAAAACCAGCATGAATCGTTTTATTTATCGGAGTAAAATGCACACCTTGCTCTACACCATCAAAAATCAGACGTCCATTTTCTGCATTTTTCTCCTCAAAGATGGCTTTCAAACGCTCATGTTGCTTACTGCTATCTGCTAAAATGTAGATTTTATACCCCTCATTCAAATAGTTATTGAAAGAGTCGAAAAGCAAATCAAAATTCTTATGGAATATAGGCTGAGCCACTTCTTCGAATTTGAGAGATACCTCTGGAAGACTAGAGGGACGATTTCCAAACTCTACCCTACGCAGACCTGCAGCATCATTTGTGAAGGTCAATCCATTAATCAACAGTTTTTCTTTGATTAAAGTATTTGCAGCATCCTCATCAGCTAATTGTGCCTGAGATGAAAATCCTGCTTCATAGACAGCATCAATGCTATCATGAACAAAAACAAAATCTCCTAAAGCCAAAACTGTATCTTTCGGAAAGAATGAAAAGAGGCTTACCTTTTGACCGTCATCATTTAATTCTGGTAAAATGGAAATATCATTCTTCTTTTCTATAGACAACTGATTCTGCACATCGAATGTGCGGATACTATCCACCTCATCTCCAAAGAAGTCAATTCGATAAGGCAATTCACATGAAAAAGAAAAAACGTCGAGAATACTTCCACGGATAGCGAACTGACCAGGTTCATAAACATAATCTACCCTATGAAATCCTAAACCGACTAAAGATTTTCCCAATTGTGGTAAATCATAATGTCCACCCTTAACAATATCTAAAGTATGATCATCAAGAGACTTTCTACTGATGACTTGTTCTGCTACAGCCTCCGGATAAGTGATGACATAAGGGGTATTCCCTTGTTTAGACAACTTATTTAGAACCTCCGTTCTCAATATCTCATTGGCTGCATCACGCTGTCCATATTTAACGGCTCTCCTAAAAGATGAAGGGAAAAAAAGCACCTGTTCATCTCCCAGAATCTGGACCATATCATGATAAAAATATCCAGCATCCTCCTCATCGTTCAATATAAACAATACAGGAATATTGACTTTTTTTCTTATTGCACTAAAAACCAAGGGAGTAGCGGACGCACACAAACCCTCCAGAAAAATCTTCTTCACTGAAGATTTTCCCAGAGCAACAGCTAACTCTTTTACCTGTGGATGACGGTATAAAAGGTCTTGCAGTTCTACTATATCCATTATGATATTTTCTGCTCTATTATTATTAACATGCAAAATTACGCAGTTTTTCCGAAAGTACCACTTCCCATTATATATTTTTCCTTATATTTGTCTGCTATTATCATAAAAATTACATTCCCAATGCATATCATAGACCTGATTATATTCATTGTTTTTACTGGAGGAATAGTAGTCTTCGGTTGTTCTTTTTTTAAGGGAAAAACCTCTTCTGATGAATTCACTTCTGCTGGAAGAAGCTTACCAGGATGGGTTGTAGGCATGTCCATTTTCTCTACATACGTCAGCAGTATCAGTTATTTAGGATATCCAAGCAAAGCATTCTCTTCAGATTGGAATGCCTATGTGTTCAGTCTGTCTATCCCCATAGCCTCTTATTTCGCAGCTAAATATTTTGTTCCTTTCTACAGAAAACAGACATGCGTCTCTGCATATAGTTTTTTAGAGAAAAGATTTGGATTATGGGCAAGGCTTTATGCTTCAGCTTGTTATCTGCTAACACAAATAGCAAGAACGGGGTCTATTCTTTATTTACTAGCTCTCCCTATGAATATCTTGATGGGATGGGAAATCCATGTAGTTATCATAACAACCAGTGTTCTCATTATACTCTATTCAATACTGGGAGGTATCAAAGCTGTAATCTGGACAGAAGCAGTACAGGGATTCATATTAATTGCAGGAGCTATAGTATGTTTAGGAATATTACTATTTTCTATGCCAGAGGGGCCCTCTCAAACCTTTACTATAGCCTGGGAACAAGGTAAATTTTCATTGGGCTCATTCTCTGCTGATTTATCAACGTCAACTTTTTGGGTGTGTTTAATATATGGTATTTTCACCAACCTACAAAATTATGGTATAGACCAGAATTACGTACAACGATACCATACTGCAAAAAGTTTGAAAGAGGCTAAATTTTCTGCATTGTTTGGTGGTTATTTATATATACCAGTTTCTGCTCTTTTCTTTTTAATAGGTACAGCCCTATTCTCCTATTATCAGGTCTATCCAGAACTAATGCCAACGGAAAACTTAAAAACTGATTACATTTTCCCTTATTTTATAGTTCATCAACTTCCTGTAGGGCTAACAGGACTGCTTATAGCATCCATTTTTGCAGCAGGAATGAGTACAGTAGCCACTAGCATTACAAGTTCATCTACTATAATTCTAACAGATTACTTTAAACGAATTAAGAAAAACAGTTCAGACAAAGAAGATTTATTTGTTCTTAAATTCTCTAGTGGATTAATAGGCGTTCTTGGTATTATTGTAGCTATAGGGATGTTAAGTGTTGACAATATCATTGATGCCTGGTGGAAACTGTCATCTATCTTTAGTGGAGGTATGTTAGGTCTATTCCTATTAGGATATCTTGCAAAAAAAGTACACCGAATACACGCTGTAATTGGCGTTATATGCGGTGTAATGGTTATTGGATGGATTTCACTGGCTGAACATCTTCCGCTTCCAGGACCTCATATCCATGAATATCTTGCTATTGTATTTGGAACTATCATTATCTTTTTAGTAGGTTTTCTTCTTTCCCTACTCATTAAGAGGAATTAATTAGTAATAAGCCCCTTCAGTAATATCTTTTAGTTTTAAGTTCTTGTAAACAAGACAATAGTCAGCACCATAAGTGGTTTCCTCATATAAAAAACCGATAGAGCCATCGGCTTGTTGTATCATTGTGGAATAAGCCGAATCCATGTCCGTTATTTTATATGGTCCTCTCCAATTTGAAGCCAAATTAAGGGATGAAATGCTTACCTTGTCGTCTAATTCCTTATAATAAATCCCTACATTCTTGCGTTCAGGACCTAAAGGAACAGACTGCAATATCAGATGTGTAGCTTTACCATCTTTAACCCTCTTTGCTGGAAGAACAAGAATTTCACCATTTGTAGCATTATTTTCTGCTATAGTTCCATCATTTTCTGCTCCTGAAAATGTGACTTTGTCCCAATGTCCTTTACCAGACTTCACATCAGAAAAGGTATAGACATTAAAATATCTACCTCCACGAACACGACTACTCAAAATCAAACGTCCATCTGGTAGTTCTTCACACTTTGATTCATCACCGTTAGGAGCAGGTAAGATATTTATATCTCCCAATGCTTTCCATGTATTTCCAAAATCATCGGAATATATCACCCTATTTCCATTCGGTCTTGCAGAAAGTGAAACATATAGACGATAATGAGAGCCAACTTTTACTGTACGGCTTTGAAAGATACGTCCAGAACTAAAAAACAAACTTTGAACAGGTCCTAAAGAACTTTTATCGAACAAGGAATAAATAGATTCTGTTATTTCCTTAAACTTTGTCCAAGTTTTACCATTATCATGGCTCCTCATCAAGGCTACCCTATTCGGATTCTGACGAGTTGTAGTTGGAGCTGTGTAGACTGTTTCACCACAAACAGTAACCAATAGGACTTCGTTACTTTCTCTATCAGCGACTAATGCTGCATCACCAAACCCACAATCTACGGCTCCATGAATTCCTGAACCCCTAGCAACTAGAAACTCCTTTCCCCAGGTTTTACCATAGTCGGAAGACAAACGACCATGAATATCAATCCTTCCAAAACCTATGTCTAATTTACAATATCTATAATCTGTTAAGGCTAAGACATCACCATCTGAAGTAGAAGCGATAGCAGGTATCCGATAAGGAATTGTATCTGAAGACGTCGTTTCAAACAGAATTTCTCTCAACGCAATTTCTTTAAAGACAATTCGTTGACGTCTCCAAGTATATACCACGTACAAATTGCCATTACGGCCTTGAATTATACTTGGATAAGAATATTCTCCGATTTTGCTATCTTCCAATGTCAATAATTTATTCCAATGCTTTCCATCTACGGATATAGCTAGACAAAGTGGAGTTCTTGGACCTCCACTCTGACCCGGTTGAGGTTTGCTGTCGTTATAAGCTATTACATGTCTCCCATCAGCTAAAGTTAAAGCATCAGTTCCAGAATTATTGTTAGGCAATTCAGACAATTGAACCTTACTCCATGTATCTCCATTATCATTACTATATGTTACAGCTAGCTGTCCGTTTCTGGTTCGTCCGATAGCCTCCAACTGCCCATCTGGCAAAAACAGGATGCTAGGTTGTATGCACTGAATGGGCATAGCAGCAGGAATACTATCCAACATATTTTCCGTTTGCACACTCATTTCAGCCTCAATGGGACCCACATATTTCCAAGATTCTCCCTTATCATCTGAAATCTCAAAATGGAATTTCCAACCACCCTTTTCTGTACTAGAAGGATTGATATATCTATTCTTTACATATACAGGCTTATTTTTAATTGGCCCTAAAAAATTTTCAGGTAAAGGGATGGGATGGCTCCATGTTTTTCCACCATCTTTTGAACGAATTTGCCAACCCGTCCAATCTTGCACAAAAGAACCTATCTTATAATAAAGAACTAAATCCCCTCCTGGTATTTGCGTCAAAACCGGATTATAACAAGGTTTACGAATCTTAGTACTTATCAAAGGATCTCCTGAATTTTCTGCGGGTTTCATCCACCACTCTTCATGCAATTCCCTCTTTGCAAAATCTTCTAAATCTTTTTGAGAGAATGCAGATTTTGTATATTCAGTATAAATACCATCTGCCACGACTTTAGGGACAGACCATTCTGTAGATCCCTTCGTCTTTCTAGTCAACCAAATATTACAATCAGGAAACCCTTCTTTTAAACCGCCAAAAAAGGCCACAAGCAAATCACCATTATCCAGTTCTACAATAGTGGAAGCATGGCATTCTGGGATTCTATCATCCCCATTAATAAAGACATCATCAACGATTATTGCATGCGTAGTTTCCACTTGTGCAGTTGAGGAAAGAGAATAAACAATAAAAAATAGAGTGAAGAATAAGGATTGTACTTTCCAATTCATGTGGTACAAGTTAATTAGATTTAATTGCTCACAAATTTAATAAGAAAAAACAAAATACGAACTATCATTTCCTAAAAATAAATGATTTTGTTCTATCTTTGCAACATGAAAAAGATTATCTACACATTAATTATATTATTCTGTATTAGCGTTCCTTCACTGGCTCAAAACATCAATGCCAGAAACAACAATATGAGGAATGCGATGAACAATTCAGAAATCAATTCTGATTCTTTATTAAGGAAAAATAGAATAGATGCAAATACAGTTCCCCATGAAATACGTGCCTGGAAAATAGATCCTAAACTTGGAGAAGTATTAGCAGCAGATGTAGATACCCTGTTTTTGAATTTTCAAAACAGCAATGAAACCTATGGCATGAATGGGGAGTATAATATGTTAGGTAACATGGGTTCTCCCAGATTATCTCGTATTTTCATGAATCGTAAAGCCTCATCTGAGGATTTATTTCTGGATCCCCTTGATTTTTATATAAGAAAACCTGAAAACACCTTGTTTTATAACACAAAATCTCCATTTACTAATCTTACCTATTATTCAAGTGGAGACCAAACTGTAGGAGATGACAGATTCAAAGCATTATTTACCGTAAATGGTAACAAAAGGCTAAATATGGGATTTATATTTGATTATCTCTATGGTAGAGGTTATTATCAATATCAAGCTAATTCCTTTTTCAATGGGACCTTGTTTAGCTCTTATTCTGGGAACAAGTATCAAATGCATATGCTTTTTACTGCCAATCATATGAAACAAGCTGAAAATGGTGGTATTGAAAATGATGATTTTATCTTGCATCCAGAAAACCTAAGTCAAAGTGTTTCCAGCAATACAATCCCTACCATTTTAAGTGAGACCTGGAACAGAAATGATACCAGAAATTTCTATCTAACTCACCGATATAATGTAGGATTCTACCGAACTATTCAAGATAGCATTCAAAATGATTCTATCCCTCATAGAGAATTTATACCTGTAACAAGTTTTATTCATACATTGCAATTTGATCAAAATCACCATCAATTCATTTCAAGAGATAACATTGACGGTTATTTTGCTGACCAATTCTATGCAGATGATACAGACTTTGATGATACAAGATACTATGGCATAAAGAACACCTTTGGAATTCAATTAAAAGAGGGGTTCAACAAATGGGCTCAAGCAGGATTAACAGGCTATGTAAAACACAACCTGAGGAGCTATGATCTACCTGAACTTGATGGAGAAGGGGCTGTCTATAGAAAAAAATATAAAGAAAACCTCATCAGTGTAGGAGGAGAACTCCGTAGAGCCCAAGGGAAACATTTGAATTACCTGATTTCTGGAGAAACCACATTAACCGGTGAAGATTCTGGAGACTTCAGTGTTAATGCTGATATCAATTTGAAATTCAAGTTGTTCAATGATACCATAAACTTAGCAGCAAGAGGATTTTTCAAAAAGCAAACCCCATCGTTTTTATTCAGACATTACCATTCTCACTATTTCTGGTGGGACAATGATTTAAACAAAGAAACACGCACTAGAATAGAAGGTACACTGTCTCTCAAGAGAACAGGGACAACTATAAGGGTTGGAGCAGAGCATATAGATAATTACACATATTTGGATAATCAAAGTGTAGCTAATTATGATTCTGAAGGTACTTTATCTGGTTGGAGTCAACGTGCAAACATCGCACAAAATAATGGAAGCATCCAAATATTTACTGCGCAACTGTCACAAAAACTTCACTGGGGTATTCTAAACTGGGATAATGAATTGACATTCCAAACAACTAGCAATGAGGATGTTTTACCTCTTCCTAAATTTAATGCCTACAGTAACCTATATCTCAATTTCCATATAGTCAAGAATGTAATGCGAATGCAAATTGGAGCTGATGCCCGTTACTTCACTAGCTACTATGCACCCGATTATTTACCTGCCCTAGGTCAGTATTATTTACAAAATAAGGACTCTAGAATTGAAATAGGAGATTACCCTATAATCAATACATATATCAATGCAGAATGGAAACGGACTCGCATTTATGCCATGGTGTTTTACCATGTAAACAAAGGTACAGGAAGCAGAAGATATTTCCTTGCTCCTCACTACCCTATAAACCCTATGATTATAAAATTAGGAATTTCCTGGAGTTTTTATGATTGATGCGCAAACTTCTCTGAATCTTTTATTCTCAAACGAGTATCAACAGCACCATAAACCATACACCAGCAACTTAAACTAATTGCTAAAAGCAACAAATACAAGAAGTTAGAGAAAACTAAAGTGCCGAAATATATAGGAGAAAAATAGCCAGGCAGTATTCCACTATCACCTTCTGCAATACTGATTTGTGCCTTTACAAAAATGGTTTCAGCTGTAATTGAAGGTAAAAAGCACAAAAAACCAATTACACTCAAGATGAGCCATAAAACAATAGCAACAGTTATAAAAGAACCGAGTCCTCTAAGTGTAATTCTAAATGAACGCTTTATAGAGCTCATTAATGAATCAGATATCAAAACATAATCAATGCATTGATTCATCAGCCAAAAATCAAGGATTATTAAAATAGGAATAGTTAAAATTAAAGTCCATCTAGAAACAGTAAAAAGAATAGCTGCTAATCCTACATAAACTACAAACACAAATAAAACCCACAATAAGCACACACAAAATCTTCCCAATTTAGTAATTTTAGGGCACAACAGATAAGTCTTTCTTTTAATTGTAGGCAAAAATCCCTTTTCAATATAGAGAGCAAAAAGAGTAAAAACTAGAGAATAAAATAAAATCATTCCAAAAGCATAAAGCAATGCAGGAACTCCAATTTTAAGTCCAAAATCACTCATTTCCATTGTTGTTCCCATAATAAAATCGCCTAAAACACCTACAGTACTGCGACTTAACCAAGCTCCTAAAATGCTAACAAAGAGAATCAAAGGCCACGTAGCCTTCAATAGCATAGTGGCTTTTTTCGTGAAGAGGGAAGCCCCATCAGACAATGCTCGTAATGTGGTTCTATAGTCACGAAAAGTTTTAGTCTCTACTGTATTCTCCATCTTTATCTTCTTTTTATTTTTTCAAGCAACAAAAATACAACAATTTTTTCTATATTTGCATTACTAAATATAAGTATTTGTTAAAGAGATGAAATACGCAGAGGAAATAGAGCTCCGTTGGGGATTCATCGGATGCGGTGAGGTAACTGAAAAAAAGAGTGGACCAGCATTTGGCATGTTACCAGGGTCAACTATACATGCAGTGATGAGCCGAGATGCAGAAAAAGCTCGTTCATATGCAGAAAGACATAATATACCACTCTGGTATACTGATGCACAAGAACTTATAGATGACCCCGATATCAATGCTATATACATTGCCACCCCACCATCCTCACATGCAACATTCTCAATTATGGCAATGAAAGCAGGGAAACCTGTATACATAGAAAAACCAATGGCAGCCTCTTATTCTGATTGTGCAAGAATAAATAGAGTTTCACAGCAAACAGGAGTACCTTGCTTTGTAGCATATTATCGAAGATATTTACCTTATTTCCAAAAGATTAAAGAACTATTGTCCAGAAATATTATTGGGAAGATAAATGATGTGCAAATCCGTTTTTCTGTTCCACCAAGAGATTTAGATTACAATCGTGATAACCTTCCTTGGCGTCTTCACCCAGACATTGCAGGTGGAGGATATTTCTACGATCTTGCCCCCCATCAACTAGACATTATTCAAGATTATTTCGGTGTTATATTAGATGCATGGGGATGCTGTGCAAATCGAGCTGGCCTTTACAAAGCTGAAGATACAGTCAGTGCCTGTTTCCGTTTTGAAAATGGTATAATAGGTTCAGGTTCTTGGTGTTTCGTAGGCCATGAATCAGCAAAAGAAGATAGAATAGAAATTAATGGAGAAAAAGGAAGATTGAATTTTAGCGTATATACTTATGAGCCTATTACCATCTATACCGAGCGAGGAGTAGAAACCCTTAAAATAGATAATCCAGAATATGTTCAAATGCCAATTATCAAAGCTGTAGTCAATCATCTACAAAAAAAGGGTACTTGCACCTGTGATGGAATAAGTGCAACTCCTGTAAATTGGGTAATGGATAAAATCCTAGGTAAAATATAATATGAAACAATTTTTTTTCCTGTTTATTTGCTGTTGTTTCTACCTTAATAATTGCTTTGCTCAAGAGCCATTAGACTCTATCCCCAGAGACTCAAGCTTTATAAAGGCTGTGAATGAAACATCGCTATCCAAATTCAGGAAAAAAGAACTTATCAAAGCTTATCTGAAAGGTAAAATTGAGGATTTAAATGATATTGATACAACTTGGATCTCCCCCAATTATTACAATTTCACTTTCATGATTCAAAATACAAATACATTTGAAAGTTTTTCAGTTGCTAGTACAAGTAATGCCACAATCAATAGAATAGATTTCTCACCAGCACCTACCCTACGTTTAGGTGCATACTTCGGATGGAGATGGTTATTTTTAGGATACACCTTCAATGTTAATGATATACTTGGGAAGAAACGTAACAATGAAAAGAAAAACACTGAAGTAGATCTTAGTATATACACAAGTAAAATTGGGATAGACCTTTATTACAGAAAAACTGGAAACAACTTCAAGATTCAAGAACCAGAAAAATATGCCAGCGATGGAAACACAATAGATGATGATTTCAGTGGGTTAAATATTAAGATGAAAGGCATCAATGTTTATTATATATTCAACCATCGATTCTTTTCATTTCCAGCAGCCTATTCTCAGAGCACAGTACAACGTAGAAGTTGCGGTTCATTCAAACTTGGGTTTTCTTACTCACAACATAAAGTTTCCTTTGATTATACCCTCTTGCCTGTAGCAATTCAAGAAAAAATGAGCGAAGCCATGAAATTCGACCGAGTCTATTACTCGGATTACAATATCAGTTTTGGGTATGCCTATAATTGGGTCTTCAAATATAATTGGCTTTTGGATGTCTCTTTAACACCAGCTATAGCATATACTCGTTCTCATTTAGAGAGTGATGGTAATTTTAACCTGTTTAAAGATTTAAGATTTAAGAACCTTAACTTTGATTTGATAACTCGTATAGCACTTGTTTACAATAACACAAAATATTTTGCAGGTTTAAGTTTCATCTATCATTCATTCAATTATAAGAAAGAACAATTTTCCATAAACAACAGCTTTGGTTCCTTAAATTTTTATGTAGGATTAAACTTCAAGAAAAAAAAGGAGTACTCGAATTATTAACTTCTAGTACTCCAACTTTTATTAGCTTTAATTCTATCTTACTGCTATACACTCTATTTCCACCAGTGCGCCCTTCGGCAAATCTTTTACTGCCATAGCTGAACGACTAGGATATGGAGCTTTAAAAAAACTAGCATAAACCTCATTCATTGGAGCAAAATATTTAATATCTGCCAAAAAAACTGAAGTTTTTACCACGTTATCCATAGAAAGACCAACTTCTGCAAGAATATTTTTGATATTAGTCAAACTCTGCTTTGCCTGATCTTTAATATCATCAGAAATAAATGCACCAGTAGCTGGATCCACAGGAATTTGGCCAGATACAAACACCATTCCATTAGCTTCTATAGCCTGACTATAAGGACCAATTGCAGCAGGTGCATTGGATGTAGAAATAACCTTCTTCATAGTATTTAAAATTTAACATTCAAAGCCTTTACAATTTTACTTATTTTTTCCATTGTTGTTATTCTTGTAGGAACTAAAGGTAACCTTAGAACATTCTCACAGGCTCCCATTAAATTTAACATAGCCTTTACACCTGCAGGATTCCCATCCACAAACAACAAACTAAAAAGTTCAGTAAAACGATGATGAATCGTTAAAGCATTTTTATAATCACCATTTAATGCCAGCCGAACCATTCGACTGAATTCTTTAGGCAAAGCATTTCCAATAACTGATATTACTCCTACAGCTCCTAACGTAATTAATGGAAAAGTAATACCATCATCACCTGAAATGACATCAAAATTATCTGGTTTGTTTTTAATGATATCATCCATCTGTGTAATGTTCCCTGACGCTTCTTTTATAGCTACGATATTATGACAAGTACGAGCCAAACGCAATGTTGTTTCTGCTGTCATATTCACACCTGTTCTACCCGGCACGTTATAAAGCACAACTGGAAGAGGTGATGCTTCTGCTATAGCTTTAAAATGCTGATACAAACCGTCCTGGGATGGCTTATTGTACATTGGGCACACCGAAAGGATACCGGAATATCCACTTAGGTTATCATTCTTTAAACTGTCTATTACAGCCTGTGTATTATTACCTCCACAGCCAAGCAACAATGGAATTCTTCCATTCACCTGTTTAACAACTACTCGTTTAATCTGTTCCTTTTCCTCTACTGTGAGGGTTGGAGTCTCTGCTGTAGTTCCTAATACACATAAGAAATCTGCACCATTACTTACCAGAGATTCTACCAAACGTATGAGTGCATCATAATCCACATCACCATTCTTTTTAAATGGTGTGATCAAGGCTACTCCCATTCCTCTAAATACGTTTTGAATCATAAATAAATATCTATTGAAAATCAGGTGCAAAAGTACTACAATTTCTACACTTTCACCAAAAAACTTTGCATTTTATTCTATCATTGACAAAAAATCATCTTCATTGACAATTGGAATGCCTAATTTCTGTGCTTTGTCTAATTTTGCCGGTCCCATATTTTCTCCAGCCAAAATAAAACTTGTTTTTGAAGAAATACTTCCAATATTTTTACCTCCATGTATTTCTATCATGTTTTTATATTCATCTCGTGAGTGTTTTGAAAAGACTCCACTGATTACTATACTCTTTCCGGATAACTTATCTGTTCTCTCAGTTAGTGTTTCCTCTGATAAAGCAAATTGCAATCCATTAGCCTTAAGCTCTGATATTAAATGTATATTACGTTCATCTGCAAAGTAGCGTATAATGCTCTCAGCAATAACATCGCCAACTCCTTCTACGTCCAACAAATCTTGAAATTTAGCAGAAGCCAATAGCTCAATAGAAGGAAAAGACTTTGCTAATAATTTAGCTGTCGTCTCTCCCACGAAACGAATACCTAAAGCAAATAGAACACGAGGATAAGGCACTAACAAAGAATTCTTAACACTCTTCATAATTTTAATCACAGACTTACTTTTGAATCCTGGAATATTCATAAATTCCCATGGATTTTTATCATAAAATTCATCAAGAGTCTGTATTTCTCCTTTCCTATAAAAGATATTATAAATACTTGTCACATCTTGAAAATAACCTGCATTATAGAAAAGAGCAACTGTTTCTGGTCCTAAACCATCTATATTCATTGCCTTTCTACTAATAAAGTGCTCTATCTTTCCTTTAATTTGAGGAGGGCAAGTCACATCATTTGGACAATAATGAGCAGCCTCACCCTCATATCGAACCAATGGGGTTCCACACTCTGGACAGACTGTTATAAACCTGACTTTTTCCCCTGTTAAATTATTACGGAAACTACTTTCTACTCCTGTAATCTTTGGTATAATCTCACCACCTTTTTCTACATAAACCATATCACCAATATGAAGGTCTAGTCCCTCGATGACATCAGCATTATGTATTGAAGCACGTTTTACTATCGTGCCAGCTAACTGTACAGGAGTTAGATTTGCAACGGGAGTTATTACCCCTGTCCTTCCCACTTGATAAGTTACCTTCTCTAATTTAGTGAGAGCCCGTTCAGCCTGGAATTTATATGCAATCGCCCAACGTGGGGATTTTGCAGTATAACCCAAATGACGTTGTTGGGTTAATGAATTAACTTTCAGCACAATTCCATCCGTTGCAACTGGCAGATTCTTTCTCTCTACATCCCAATAATCAATATAATCTAAGACTTCTTGTAAAGTCTTGCATTTTTTCATTCCATCACTTATTTTGAATCCCCAAGAGCGAGCTTTCTGTAAGTTTTCAAAATGGCCATCTGTTGGTAGGCTTTCGCCCAAAAGATAATATAAATATGAATCCAACCTCCTTCGAGCAACCTCTTTAGAGTTTTGCAGTTTTAATGTCCCAGAAGCTGCATTCCTAGGATTTGCAAACAAAGGTTCTTCATTTGCCTCACGCTCCAAATTGAGCTCTTCGAAGACCTTCCAAGGCATAAGAATTTCTCCACGAATCTCAAAAGATCTAGGATAATCACCAGAAGCTAGCTGCAAAGGTATAGAACGGATTGTTTTCACATTTGCTGTAACATCATCTCCTTGAACTCCATCTCCTCTGGTTATAGCCTGAACTAACCTCCCATCTTCATAAATCAAAGAAATCGATGTGCCATCGTATTTTAATTCACAACAAATCTCAAAATCCTCTCCTTCCAAACCCTTCTTAACTCTTTCATAAAAATCTGCAACTTCTGCTTCTGAATATGTATTAGCCAATGAAAGCATTGGATATTTATGAGCAACTTGATTAAATTCTTTATTCAAATCACTTCCTACTCGCATTGTTGGTGAATTCGGATCGTAAAATTCAGGATGAGTTTGCTCCAGATCTTGGAGTTCACGCATCATTTTATCAAATTCCAAATCGGAAATTTCAGGGTTGTTTAAAATATAATAATTATGGTTATGACGATGAAGTTCCTTCCTCAACCATTCTATTCTTTCTTTTGCTTCCATAAATAGATCAATTTTTATGCAATATTACTTCTTTTTTATCAAGCGAACAAACTTAGTGAGTTTAATTAAGAAAAAGATACCTAAAATTTGAGATTCAGAATAAAAGACCTAATTTTGCAGAAAAATTAATCCAATGGATATAGAAACGCTTAACATAAGACCTGCTACTTTCGACGATTCTGAATTTGTAGCAAAAAGTGTCATGGCTGCTTTAGGCCAGGATGAAGTCTATGCTACTCCACTCCCCAAAAGGACAAAGGCAATGATAAAAAGAATAACTAGTATTTGTCAGCGCGAAGACGTCCTATATAGTTGGAAAAATACCTTAATCGCTGAAATAGAAGGAAAGCCTGTTGCAAGTCTTACGGCATACAATGGAACAAACTACAAGGAGATGAGAGAAAGAACTTTTGCTCTTTTTGACGGACCTTTAGATTTTGACATTGATCTTATGCAAGATGAGACCCATGAAGGCGAATACTATCTTGATTCTGCAACTGTTCTTCCTGAATACCGTAATCAAGGAATCGGAAGGAAACTCCTTCTTGCTGGTATTGAAACAGGGAAAAAACTTAGCATACCTCATGTAACTCTCCTAGTAAGCCCCAATAATCACAAAGCCAAAAAATTATATCGTTCATTAGGATTCCGTGAAGCTGGAGAAATATATGCCTTTGGAGAAAATTATCAACGAATGAAATTAGATACTGCAGATCCTATGCGTATTGATATTCTGACTGTTCTTCCAGAAATGCTTGAAGGATTCTTAAACTGTTCCATTCTAGCCCGTGCTCAAAAGAAAGGACTTGTAGAAATACATGTTCATAATTTAAGAGATTGGACTTTAGACAAGCACAAAAGAGTAGACGACTATCCTTATGGTGGATGCGCTGGTATGGTTATGCAATGTGAACCTATAGATCGATGTATTGAGAGCCTTCAAAGGGAGCGAGAATATGATGAGGTGATTTTTACAACTCCAGATGGAGAAAAATTCGATCAACCTATGGCCAACATGTTTTCTATGAAAAAAAATATCATTATTCTTTGTGGTCACTTTAAAGGGGTTGATTATAGAATTCGCGAGCATCTGATTACCAAAGAAGTAAGCATCGGTGATTATGTTCTTACCGGTGGAGAATTAGCAGCTGCTGTCATGACAGACGCCATTGTTCGTATTATCCCTGGTGTAATCGGAGATGAACAAAGTGCATTATCAGATTCTTTCCAAGACAACCTTCTTGCACCTCCTGTTTATACTAGACCTGCTGATTATAAAGGTTGGAAGGTTCCTGATGTCCTTTTATCAGGACATGAAAAAAATATTAGGAACTGGGAATTAGAACAAGCTATTGAACGTACCAAAAGATTACGACCAGACCTTTTAAGTGACTAATTGAAAGTCTTTAGATATTCTTCAAAACGTTCCTTAGAACCGTTAAATACATTGATGTCTACATCACTTTGTATACCGCTTACTTTACCATCCGGTGAGATTTGCCAATATATCATATGTGAGTAAGGTTTAAATTCTCCATAGCGAGCTACCCAAAGATCATAACTTTGGATTTCCTCAGATGCCTTACTCAAGTGATTTCTAATGAACATTTGATTAACATAGAGCAATGGTTTTACACCAAATTTAGCCTCAACTGTTTTTAACCATTTCAAGACTTGCTCAAACATTATCTCATCATTTCCCCATCGATCTTTTATATAAGAATCTGTGGGTTCTAGATCCAAGACAGGAGGTAGGTCTCCTTTTTTATAAATTGTGTTTTTAAAAAACCAAGCCAATTGTTCTTCAACAGGAGCTGAAGAGAAAAAATGATATGCACCAACGTGTATACCATGATTTCTAGCCTGCTGATAATCAGATTTAAAATAGCTATTTAAAACTGTTGCACCTTCAGTAGCCTTAATATAAACAAAGGATATAGGATAGGAAACAATTCCACTTATTCTCTTTTCACTTCTAGTTCCTAATGATTTAATACGCAAATATTTCCAAGAAATATTACACGCCTTCCTATAACGATTTATGTGTTGGTATCTAGCAATATCTATCCCATAAACTCTATCAGCCGTATAAAGCAACCTCTCTCCTTCGAATTTATCATCCTTCCAACTTCCACACTGCACAGTTCCATCTGCATCTACATACATACCAAAATCCTGTCTCTGACCATCAGCCCAAGAACCATAATAAATGGAACCATCAGCATAAAACCGCTCACCTGCTCCATCAAAAATCTTGTTATCCCAAAATGCACCATTATAAGAACTTCCATCCGGATAAACCACATTTCCACCCATCAAATATCCTTCTTCCCAATCACCAGAATAAACTGCATCATCTTTGTCCTTGAACCAACCACTCCCATGCAATAAACCATCTTTCCACAAACCTTGGCTAATACTACCATCATTATAAATACATATGCCCATTCCATTTGGCATATTAAACTGGATCTCACCTGAATACTCAAAAGATTCACTTTTAAGTTTTCCGACATAACCAAATAATTCAGAAGACACAGAACCCTTTGTAAAAGAATCAGTTTCGCAACTTAAATCTGAAACTCTAAATAAAGGATTTATTATAGATTTAGCATTAACAGGGAGCCCCTTTTCTATTAGTTGAGTTTCAGCTTTGTTCTTTTTATAAACAACCGGTCCGCATGTATATTTTCTTCTTCTCCCCTCTGGACTATAATAAGCAAACACTTTTTGAACACGTTGCCACTTCAGAAAAGAAGATGCCTGAACAAACTTTTCAATCGTATTACTCAAACTATCTAAATAATCTAGTTTAGCCAAACACTCAGCATACAAAGACTTCATCTCCTCAAATCCATCATCGGCATGCATATGAGTTTGTACATAATACTCCAGTTCTTTAATCTGCTTATTCAGGACCTGGCATTTACCCAACAAATAATTATTCGATTTTTCTAAAATTAAATCATTATTAGAACAAAAATAAGCACTATCATAAGGTGAGTAAAAGGCATTCTTTTGCAATTTGATTTTACCTGCTCTAGAAATGAAGAAACCAACATCGAGACTTCTTTGTACACAATCTTCCAAAGAAAAAGAAAGTTTTGAAAGACCTTGTATAGTATCTACAGAAGAAAAGTACAAGGTATCAACCCCATTTGAAACAAGATAATAGTCGATGCTTTCAAGCAAGACTGCAGCGCGTTGTTTTTGGCTTGTAGAGACAGGCCAAAAAACAAAAGCATGAATTCCTATCAAAAAACAAAACAAAAATCCTACAATATACAGAAATTGATTCTTCGTAAGATTCCTCATTTTTATGATTATTTTTTGACAGATTAATAATCTTTCAACGAACCTACGATTTCCAATAGACTCTTGCAACCATGTGCATCAAGCCAATCATTGATTCCATTTTTAACCTTAATTGAAACTGCTGGGTCTATGAAATTTGCAGTTCCTATTTCAATAGCACTTGCACCTGCCATAAAAAACTCAATAGCATCGTGAGCATTAACAATTCCACCAAGTCCCACAACTGGGATTTTTACTGCTTTTGCCACCTGCCATACCATTCTCACTGCCACAGGACGAATTGCAGGTCCACTGAGTCCTCCTGTATTAATAGAAAGCATAGGAATCCGTTTTTCTATATCTATCACCATTCCCATCAATGTATTAATCAAGGAAACAGAATCAGCACCAGAGGCCTCTACTGCTTTAGCAATACTTGCTATATCCGTAACATTGGGTGACAGTTTGACGATAAGTGTTTTCTTATATACCTTTCTTACAGCTTTGACCACTTCAGATGCGCCCTCACATGTAACACCAAATGCCATTCCACCAGATTTCACATTTGGACAAGAGATATTCAATTCAATCGCTGGAATCTTATCTAATTCATTGATTCTTTCAGCTGTAGCTACATAATCCTCTACAGTAGAACCTGAGACATTAACGATCATATTAGTATTAATGTCCTTAATGTCAGGATAAATATGATTACAAAAGTAGTCTACACCCTTATTCTGAAGTCCTACACAATTCAGCATACCACTTGGGGTTTCTACCATCCGGGGATAAGCATTTCCTTCTCTATGATTCAAAGTGGTACCTTTAACTATAATACCTCCCAAATCCTCCAGATTGATGAAATCCTCAAACTCCTTACCATACCCGAATGTCCCGGAAGCAGTCATTACGGGGTTCTTCAACTCCAAAGAACCTATTTTAACTCTTAAATCTGCCATAACAAATCGTTGATATTAAATACAGGACCATCTTTACAAACACATTTATGCCCTTCTGTTGTGTTTTCCACGCAACATAAACAAGCACCAACCCCACAAGCCATCTTATTTTCCAAAGAAACTTCACATTCAATCCCTTCAGCTTTGGCATAGCGTGCTACTGAAATCATCATGGGTTTTGGACCACAAGCCGAAATTCTATCAAATCTGATTTGATTCAAAATGGAATGCTGAGTTACAAAACCTTTTTCACCCATTGAACCATCTTCTGTTGTGGTATATACCGAACCCAACTCATGGAACTGATCCAATTCCAAAAGATCACTAGCGCTTTTTGCTCCCAATAAAAAAGTAGGTTCTGCACCTATTTCTTTTATACACTTTCCAAAATAAAGTAATGGTGCAATTCCCACTCCACCACCAACTAAAAGAATTTTTTGCTTAGGACTTAAGGGGAGGGTAAAACCATTACCAAGTGGTAGGATAACGTTAACGATCTCTCCAGATTGAACTTTTGCTAAAGTTTTAGTGCCTTCACCAACTTTTGCTATAAGAAACCATACCTCATTTCGCTCATAATCTACATAATTAATAGATATGGGACGACGTAAAAAGGTATTTTTAGAACCATCGATGCGGATTTCGGCAAACTGGCCTGGCAGCATTTCAGGTAACTTAGAATCATGAGTAAGTTTTAGTAGAGCATATCGTGGATGAGGAGAAGAATTTTCCACAACCCTTAGATCTAAAATGTATTTCTTCATTCGTAAACTCCATTAATCATTCTGTAGCCAAAGATAATACATTTTTTTTATTTGATTATTTTCTGGGAACAAAAACTTCATAGGTATCGTCATCGTAGAATACTTGAATCTCTTTCACCTTCCTTAATGGTTTGTCAATTATTTTTACCATCTTTATATCCTTAGAATCTGTATAACTTTGTGCCATTTGGTAACCGGACGCTAGAGTTTGCCCAGGAAACTGTTCATTAGAAATTGATGAGTGAACAGATTTTGATGGAATAGCACTAGGAGAAGTTCTATCCATTGAATCAGACTGTAATTTAGAATCAGGAAATAAATCACCACTAAAATGTAAAGCATGATCAGGCATGTCACTCTGGTCTTTTTCTACTAAAGAAGAAGATACTTCAGAATTTAACATGGAACCTTTACCATCGAGCAACCATAATAAATTTACCTCTGGAAAAGCAGAACGAATATTCTGCACAATTTCTAAAGATGGTTTGGTTTTACCTTTTAATATATTACTAAGAGTAGCAGCTGCAACTGAAATTTTTTCTGCAAATACATTTTGGTTATAACCTGAGTACTCAAGTAACTCCCTAATCCGATCTTTCATTTTCTACAATTTTTATTAGACAAGCACGTAAAAATGCCAAAAATAGACTGTTTTAATGATTTTACAAAGATAAAACATAATTTCTATTCATACAAGAAAATGAATTGATAATTTTAAATGTAAATTTTAAAATTCAAAATAATAAAATTTATAGTCATGAATACCAGCGACAGCATACTTTATATTAATGAATTTACAATTGTAAACGCAAGGTAACCTGCTGAAAGTAGAAAGAAAACAAAAAAAAATAATTATCTGGTTATCTTTTTATTATACTAAGAATAATCTTCAAATATTGAAGTAAAAAACGTGTTCCCTTGATTATATTCTGATCTGAACTGATTTAAAATTTTACAAAAATCAATAAAATATCTGGCTATCAATGAGTTAATAATATAGAATAAATTGTTATATTTATTCATTTATTTTAATGAATTCATAAAATTTACAAACATAAACTTAAATTCATGTCCGAGAAAAGGCTCCAACCTTTTACTTATTTGCAAATCGAATTAAAAAGCATGAATTTATAAAGATAAACCAAAGAAAAAGAACGCAAAAATCATCCCTAAATAAATGTTAAACGTAAATTTCATGAAGCTGAAAGCAGATTTTTTTGAGAATTTTCTGAAATTTAAAACCAGCCTTCAAAATTTAAAATTTTATGAGATCCTCAAGGGGTAAAAAGGATAGCTAAATAACTAGTTTTCTGCAGAAAAGGCCCCAAAATTATTGTCTAGAAAAAGCGTCAATCTAGATAAGAATAAAGAAAAGATAGCTTTCTAACAGAAAAAAGATGAATCTGTAGGGCCAAACCTACCCTAAAATTATAGGAAAATGGGGCAAAAAGGCACGCAAAAAAATGTTAAAACAGGATTAAGCTCTAACAAGAATCAATGCAGAATAAAATAAATCAGTTCTTGTAGTAATTCACCAGATGAAGCCATGCTATTACCAAAACCCTTAGATCTGGCATCAGTTTCCCTGATAGCAGCAATTATATTCATCGTTTTACGAGCACTGAAATTCTTCATCCCTATCATGTATTCTTTCACCTGCCAAGACATTCTCAAATCCAAAGCTTCCATCACCCCTGCCTCAGTTCTTGATGGAGCATAGTGAGCCAACATCAAATTAGAGAAATAAGAGAACAAAGTTGGTAAAACTTTTTGAATAGGATATTCTTTCTGATTTTTGTCAAAATAATTCACAATCCTATTTGCCTTGAAAATATCTTTTGAAATCAATGCACTTCGAAGTTCAAAGGTATTAAAATCCTTACTGACTCCGATATTCTGCTCTATCAGTTCAGGAGTAATAAACTTGTCACCTTTAATAACTAATTTATCCAACTCATTTGCCATTCGATTCAAATCAGAACCGATGTAATCCACCAGTAACTCCACAGACTTACTGTCAATACTCATTCCTTTACGTTGAACATATCCAGCTATGAAAGGAGGCAGTTCTCGCTCATATAATTTTTTACTTTCAAACAGGAATCCCACCCGTTCAATTTCTGCTGCAATTTTTTTTCTCCTATCCAGGACACCATTCTTGTGACAAAAGACAAGGATAGTTTGGGGCTGTGGAGACTTTAGATAAACAGAAAGCGGATCCAAATTCTTCAAATTTTGAGCCTCTTTAACCAAGACGACTTGATAATCGCTCATCATCGGATACCGTCTAGCAGCCATTAAAATGGCATTTATATCGGTTTCTGCACCATAAAGAGTAGTAAAATTGAAGTCTTTCTGTTCATCGGTCAACACATTACTTGCTATATAATCAGCTATCCGATCTATGTAATAAGACTCTTCACCCATCAAATAATAGATAGGTTTAAACTGACGCTCTTTTATGCTGCGCACCACTACATCGTAAGTCAACGTTGATTCTTTCTTTGCCATTTCAGTACTTTTGACTACTTTTGCAAAGGTAATGTTTTTATTCTATAAAACCTTGCTGAGATTTTGATTTTTTAAACCACCTGACCATGTGATTGGAAATATGGAAATTTTGAAGCCCTTAAATTTACCTCCTTTTGACCCCAAAATAAGAAAAGGGAAAGATGATAAGCTAAGTATATTTGATCCACTTCGGAATAAATACGTGGCTTTAACTCCGGAAGAATGGGTAAGACAGCATTTCATTCATTTCCTTATAGAACATAGAGGATACCCTCAGACACTTTTAGCCAATGAGATAGCCATAACTTTAAATGGAACGACTAAAAGATGTGACACCGTACTTTATGACATTCACATGTCTCCACAGATGATTGTGGAATATAAGGCTCCTAACATTCCCATTACACAAAAAGTATTTGACCAGATTACCCGTTATAATATGGTTCTCCATGTGGAGTATCTCATAGTGAGCAATGGCATGAACCATTATTGCTGTAAGATTGACTTAAAAGAAAACAGGTATACCTTTCTTCAAGATATACCTGCTTATGAAAATTTATGACATTTTCTGCTTAGTTTTCCTCTGTCTTTGAGATACGACGGATAGCACGTTTTTTCTTTGGTTTATCTTCTGCTGTAGCAGGTTTGATTCCTGCCAATTCAGGGTCAACCATGATTCTTCCACAATACTCACAGACGATGATTTTTTTGCGCATACGAACATCCAACTGGCGCTGAGGTGGAATCTTATTGAAGCAACCACCACAAGCATCACGCTGAACAACTACTACAGCCAAACCATTTCTTGAGTTCTTACGAATGCGTTTGAAAGAGCTCAGCAAACGAGGTTCGATGTTTCCCTCAATGTTCTTTGCTTTTTCGCGAAGACGCTCCTCCTCTTGACGAGTTTCTGCAACGATATCCTCCAGTTCACTTTTCTTTGCATCCAGGTCTTCTGAACGCTCTTCTATCTGCTGCCTTCCAGTCTGGATTTGCTCTGTATGCTCCTTTATAGCCTCACTAGCCTCTCTGATTCTCTTGTTAGCTAATTCTACCTCCAGATTTTGGAATTCGATTTCCTTGGTCAAAGTGTCATATTCACGATTATTGCGAACACTCTTCAGCTGCTCCTCATAACGTGCTATCAGACTCTGAGCCTCATTGATATCAGCACGACGCTCTACTAACTGAGACTTTAATTCTTCAACCTCAGTTCCAAGACGCTCCATACGAGTCTTCAAACCTTCTATTTCATCTTCCAGATCCTGAACCTCCAATGGGAGTTCACCACGTAATGTTTTAATCTTATCAATCTCGGTCAAAATAGACTGCAATTGATACAAGTTTTTCAACTTGTCTTCTACAGAAAAATCTGCAGGGTCTTTCTTTTCTTTTGCCATAATTACAAATAATAAATAGGATTGGTTCTCACGGATGTCAGCTGGACTGGCAATCCTGGGAATTCCTTCTCTATAATGTTTTTAAATAATTCTTGAGTATATTGTTCACTCTCATAATGCCCTATAACAGCCAAAAGCAAATCATCGTAATTGAAAAACTCATGGTATTTCATCTCACCGGTGATAAAGGCATCTGCACCTTTCTGTCTGGCCTCTTCTGCCAAGAATGCTCCAGCTCCTCCACAAAGTGCCACACGACGGATTTCTTTCTCTTCTGATGGACGGTTATGGAGTACACAGCCCACCCCGAATGTTTCCTTCACCAATTTTAGAAATTCCATCTGGGAATAAGCCTTAGGCAACTCCCCTATCATTCCAGCTCCGGCATTCTCCAGCAAGCTTCCATCTTTAGGTTCTAGTGCCTGAGGATGCTCTATCCCCAGTTTCTGGCACATCCACCAATTCACTCCTTCGGGAGCATTATCCAGATTGGTGTGAGCAGAATACACCACGATATCATGTTTTATGGCTTTCATGACACAACGTTCAATGTAGTTTCTGCCACTGATGCTTTTCAGCCCATGAAATAAGAGTGGATGATGGGAAAGTACCAAGTTGTAACCCAAGCGAATAGCCTCATCCAGCACCGCTTCAGTCACGTCTAGACACAATAATGCCCCTGAAACTTCCGCATCTGTCAATCCTAACTGCAAGCCTGCATTATCAAAGCCGTCTTGCAAAGGCAGAGGCGCGAAACGTTCAAGGGCGTTCAACACTTCCTTTATTTTCATTCCTTTCTCAGAATTTGCGTGCAAATTTAGTGATTTTCTGCCACATAATCAAAAAAAGTCCGGCTTGTTTCACAACAAACCGGATTTATTTTAACAAAGTTCGAGAGATTTTGAACTAATACCTCAATTAGAAACACATAATATACAATTATTCTTTTCTAATTTGACTGTTCCAGTTGTAAAAGGTTTAATTCTTTCCCTCAAAAATTTTTAATTATTGAAATAGTAAAGGAAAGTAGCAATGCCCTCTACAGCAGGCTTTCTCTCGCCTTCTGTCTGAATCTGGAACTTGATTTCTGTCTTAATGGTTCCACGAAGATTGGCAATGCTCTCCATCCAAACAGCCAAACGGATTCTTTGACCCACCTTCACTGCTGGTCCGAACTTCATCTTGTCCATTCCGTAGTTTACCATCATTTTCAAGTTGTTTACCTGGATAATCTGGTTCCACATGTATGGAAGCATGCTCAAAGTAAGATAACCGTGAACGATAGTACAACCGTAAGGACTTTCTACCTTAGCACGTTCTGGATCTACATGAATCCACTGATGATCCAAGGTGGCATCCGCAAACTGGTTGATGCGGTCCTGTCCCATATCTACATAATCAGAAACACCAATCTGCTTACCAAGCAATTGGGCAAACTCTTCGTAAGAGTTAACTACTACTTTCTCCATATTATTCTATTTTTTTAATTTTATATTCAAGTACTTAAGGAATTCCTCCGGTTTATCGTTCATGACCAGAGCCTCCGGGAATTCCGTTTCTGCCAGCAAGGGCCAGATGTAGTCATAATCTGCCACACTATAGGAAATATGAGCATCGCTTCCCAGAATCACAGGCACCTCATATTTCTTACACAGACGAAGAATCTCCAAATTATTCCCTTTGGACTTTTCCTTTCCCCTACCCGGATTCAATGACGAGTTATTGATTTCCAGCAAAGTATGAGATTCCTTCGATGCCAAAACGATGGGCTCAAAATCCAGTTCCGCAGTTCCATCACCCGGATGACTGATAATGTGCGTCCAAGGATTATGGATGGCTGCCAGCATTCCAGCCGTATTTTCCTCCTTGGTGCCTTCATCGTAGCACAAGGAGTGAATACCAGCTATACGGATATCTAGAAGGCGATAATAGAACTCGTTCAAGTCCAGATCACCCTTCGTGTTCAAGATGTTCAATTCTGCTCCCAGCAAGAGATTCACCCCCTTTATTTTCCGAGGAACCACATGCAAATTTCTGAAATATATAGGATTACACGTCCCTGGTATGCCTGGAGCATGTTCTGTGATGCCCAATATCTGAAGCCCCTTTTGAGCTGCCATATCCACCATTTCACTCAAGGTGCTATAGGCATGTCCGCTCATGATGGTATGGGTATGAGCATCTAGTAAAATATTCATGGTTTCATTATTTTTCTGCAAATTTACAGAACTTTCTGCTTTTTCGCAAAAAAAGCCGTACTTTTGTATGAGCATATGGAAATAAGCAGTCTGGAGATCATACTGAGCAGAAAAGCGATGAGAAGCATCAGGATAACCATTAAAGGTCCTGATGCTCAGGTACATGTGTCTGCACCCTTCTGGGTTTCAGAACGTGAAATCCGTTCTTTTATCCAGGGAAAGTGGGACTGGATTATGGAAAACAGAGCTAAAGTCATGGAGCGTTCCCAGGCTTCCTTGAAGAAAAGAGAATATGTTACGGGAGAAAAGCACTTGCTCTTTGGGGAGTTCTATGAGATGCAGGTGATAGAAAACAGCATGGGCCCTGCCATTCAGCTGAAAGAGAACCAGATTTTGCTCTTTGTACGCCCCGGTTCCTCGGCAGAAAAACGAGGTTCCATAGTGGATGAGTGGTATAGAAAGCTTCTTCAGAAAGAAATTGAGGAACTGGTTTATAAATGGTCGCTAAGGCTCCATGAACCGAATGTAAAATGGAGCATTCGCAAGATGAAAACCCGTTGGGGAAGCTGCAGTCCATCGAAGCGTAGTATGTTGTTCAATCTAGACTTAGCTCGCATGCCACTCTCCTGTGTGGAGTATGTAGTGGTGCATGAGTTTACCCATCTGAAAGAACGTTATCACAATGATCATTTCAAGAGTCTCATGAGCCAACATCTTCCCGAGTGGCCCAAATTGAAAAAATATTTGAATAATTTTGCACAAAAGAACATGGTTCCTTAAGGGTTCCAAGAGTTCCTTTACTAGCGAAATTTTTCTCGTTAACTAGAGAAAAATTTTTCTCCTTAAGGAGAGTTTTTTTCCTCCGTTTTAGCCCTCAAAAAAGCAGTGTTTTCTCCCCCATCATTTTTCTGCATAATTATTCTAAAAGTCCTTTAAATAGTCTCGTAAAATTTTGATTTTCACACCAGAATTTATTATATTTGCCATGGATAGCTATGACGTTGGAAACTGGTTTTACCTTTATCGTGTTAAATAGAGTTAAACCCTAATTCCTAATCTGTTGAAATAGCTAATACTAACCTTAAAGTAATTAAGAAGGAAATTTTTTAATTACGTAGAATTTACTAAATTTGTAAAGAGAACTATCGCTCTATATTAACAGTAAAACAACTAAACTAAAATTCAAAGACCATGAAGAGACTATTTGCTATACTATTATTGCTGCCAATAGCTGCTCTGACTATGGCACAAGAAACTGATGATGAAGGTTTTCTCATCAAAATAACTGGTCATGTACGTGATGAATTCAGTGGCTCAAAAATAGAAGATGCCAGCATTTCTGTTCCGGGTACAAATATCGGTACGGTGACTAATGAAGATGGATATTTCTCCCTTAAATTAAAGACGAAACCCGAATACATTCAAGTCACCTCCATCGGTTATAAGACTAAGAATGTGGACATTAACGACAAGCTGGAAGGCCTCAGAGTCAATCTTACACCTACCTCCATGGTGCTCAAGGAACTGGTGGTTTATTCCGGTGAGGGACGAAATCTGGTAAGGGCTGCCCTGGATAAACGTCATGAGAACAATGTTCAGGACACGGAACTTCTGACATCATTTTACAGGGAGACCATCCAGAAGGGTAATCGTTTCATTGATATCTCCGAGGCCATTCTTCAAACCTACAAAAGGCCTTATGACTACGGAATAGATTATGATAAGGTAAAAGTGGTTCAAGGCCGAAGACTCATCAGTCAGAGAACGAAAGATACTATTTCTGTGAAAGTTATGGGTGGTCCTACCCTCCCTATCACACTGGATGCAGTGAAGAACGATGTAGTGCTGTTCGACCCTGTAGACTGGCAAGCAGATGCCTATAAATACGAACTGGACAATGAATCTGCTGTCATCAATGACAGGGCACAGTTGGTTATCAACTTCACCCCCGCAGCAGAACAACCCTGGGCACTCTACTACGGTAAAATCTATCTGGATAAGCAAACCCTGGCTATCACCCGACTGGAGTTCTCTCTGGACATGAGAGACCGGGCAAAAGCCGTTAAACACATGCTTTACAAGAAACCTAACGGCCTCCGTTTCCGTCCTAGGGAACTTACCACTATAGTAGATTACAAGAACGGAAGAATAAACTATATGAAGAATACCTTCCGCTTCAGTTGCGACTGGAAGAAACGTCTCTTCGCACGAAGTTACACCTGCGTTTCTGAAATGGTTATAACCGATGTGGAAGAAGACTACAAGGGGCCAAAAATTATCAATAAAGAAAGATTCGGAGAACGAGACACGTTCAACGACGCAGTGGAAGATTTCTCTGATCCAGATTTCTGGGGAGACTACAACATCATAGAACCTACAGAAAGTCTAGAGAGAGCTGTAGGGCGCCTCAAGAAGACCAAATAAAAAGATAAAAGCCTTTCTCCGGGAAAGGCTTTTATCTTTTAAGACATCTGCTTTCAAGAAAGCAAAATGAGTGATAAAAAATGGAACATCTACGTAAAATCATACACATAGATATGGATTGTTTCTTTGCTGCTGTGGAAATGCGAGACAATCCAGAACTGGTGGGAAAAGCCATTGCTGTGGGAGGCACTACGGAACGGAGTGTAGTGGCAACGGCTAATTATGAGGCACGTAAATACGGTGTTCATTCTGCCATGTCTGTGGTCAAGGCTAAGCAACTCTGCCCTCAGCTCATCCTCATTCCTGCAAGGCACAAGTATTATCTGGAGGTGTCTGAACAAATCCGAGCTATCTTCCATGAGTACACCGATAAAATAGAACCCCTTTCCTGTGATGAAGCGTTTCTGGATGTGACAGAAAACAAACCCCATATAGAACTTGCTGTAGATATAGCTAAAGAAATCAAGAAAAAAATACAAGAACGTCTGCATCTGACAGCCTCAGCAGGAGTCTCTTACAATAAGTTTCTGGCAAAAATAGCATCCGACTACCGTAAACCCGATGGACTTTGCACCATTCATCCCGACAGAGCCTTGGATTTCATCTCCAAACTGGACATCGAAGATTTTTGGGGTGTGGGAAAAGTAACTGCAAAAAAGATGCACGAGCTAGGGATTAACAATGGGGAACAACTTCGGGCTCAAAGTCTGGAATTTCTGCAATATCATTTCGGAAAATCCGGACAAATCTTCTATGATTTCTCCCGAGGGATAGACAATCGGGAAGTAGAACCCGTCTGGATTCGGAAATCCGTGGGAACAGAACGCACCTTTGAACAAGACATTTCCACCCAGGCTGCAGTCATCATCCAACTCTATCACCTAACCGAGGAACTGGTTCGACGTGTGGAAAATGACCATTTCATAGGGCACACCTTAACCCTGAAAGTCAAGTTCAATGACTTCCAGCAAATAACCAGGAGCATCACCCGAAAGACACCCTTCAAGACTATAGATGACATTCTTCCTTCCGTCAAAGACCTCATCAAGGAAATAGACTACAAGAGCCACCCCATCCGACTACTGGGAATCTCTGTAAACCGCACTACAAAAGAGGAGAAAAAGAAACCTACCTGGAAACAGTTATGTTTCAAGTTTAAAGCAGAAAATGAAAGATTTTAATAGAAAATCTGGCAAATGCCAATACCTATCGCTAAAGAAACTGCAGTAGCTACCAGCCCTGGCATCATGAAGGAATGATTCAGCACATACTTTCCAATATGGGTAGTACCTGTAAGGTCGAAATTGATAGCAGCTACAACTGTGGGATAGTTCGGAATGAAAAAATAACCATTTACTGCTGGGAAAAGGGCTATCAGCAAGTAAGGATTAAGCCCCAATGCTATACCTAATGGCATGATGGCACGCACGGTAGCAGCTTGACTATACAGTAAAATGGACATCACGAACAGTGCCAGACAGAAGAGCCAAGGCATCTGAGTAACCAATCCTTGTATGCTGTCCGTGAGCTCTGCAATGTTACCCTGTATGAAAGTATCTCCCATCCAAGCAATTCCGAAGATAGCAATAACAGCCTGCATACCAGCTAAGAATACTGAACCTTGAGTAGCCTTGATACCATCCGTACGAGTAGCCAACAAGATAACTGCTGCTGCCACAAGCATCAGTATTTCAATAATGGTAGGCATATCCATCACTACTTCAACACCATCTACCAAGAAATGTGGACGAAGTTCAGGGAAAGAACCGAAAATGATAATTAAGAAGGTAGTCAATAAGAAAATCAGCACAGACCATAGAGCCTTCTTATTCCCTTTAAGGAGAGACTCCTCCTGGGAATGCTTCTTAGGGGTAGCATCTAAAATTCCCTCTTTTAAACGACGTTGGTATTCAGGATCATCCTCCAGTTCCTTACCCACTTTCATAGAGATAAGAGCTGCTACCATACAACCAATAAACGTAGATGGAATAGTAATGACAAGAATATCGAATAGCGTCACATTAAAGCCACCCAGCAGAGCCAGCATGGCAGCAGTAGCTGCAGAAATAGGACTGGCAGTAATGGCTTGTTGCGAAGCTATCACTGCTATACCTAAAGGACGTTCAGGACGAATCTTGCTGTCACGTGCCACTTCAGCTATAACAGGAAGCACACTATATGCCACATGCCCTGTACCAGCAAAAAGCGTGAAGACATAAGTAACTATAGGGCTGAGAATCGTTACATGAGAAGGATGCTTACGTAATATCCGTTCTGCCACCCGAACCATCAGATTTAGACCACCTGCAGCTTGCATGCAAGATGCAGCAGAAATAACTGCTGCAATCATCAGCATCACATCTATAGGAGGAGCTGTAGGCTGCAACCCGAAAAAGAAGCATAAGATAGCTACACCAACTCCACCCATGACTCCCAGGCCGATGCCTCCTAAACGAGCACCGACAACAATAGCAACCAAAACAAATAAGAGTTGGATTATCATCTTTACTTCATGCCACGAGCTTTATAAATCATTTCCTTTGCAGCATTTATAGCCTGGAATTTAGCCTCAGCAGCTTTTTTCACATCATCACCCAGGGTAGCTACTTTATCCGGATGATGTAATAATGCCAATCTTCGGTAAGCCTTACGAACTTCATCGTCGGTAGCTGTCGGTTCTATTTCAAGCACCTTATAGGCTTCATCCAACGACTTTCCACCCAGGTTCAACAAAGAATCCACTTCCTTACCATCCACATTCATGGCAGCAGCCACTTCCTTCAATGCATCAATCTCTACTTGAGGCAAAGAGCCGTCGGCCTTGGCAATGTTTGCAAGAAATGCCAGAAGCTGCAGACGCTGCTCGTAAGTCATATACTGAGCTATCTGCTGACCACATTCATGAATCGTATTTTTGAAAGCATTCGGATTCCGCGCTTCCATCTGCTTACGCTGCTCAAAAAGATTCCTCAGGATTTGCTCTCCCTGAGAAACAGACACTTCTCCGAAGTTGGTGCGAAGGAACTGTCGCACATACTCCATCTCAGAATGCATCACTTTTCCATCTGCCTTGATGATATAGGAAGCCATAACCAGCAGGGAGAACAAGAAACTGTTTCTCTCTCCTGTATTAAAAGGATTAGAATTATATGTGCCTCCTCCTCTTTGAGTCCGTTGTCCGTTCCACCCGGAAGAAGGCTCTTCTATCAAGTTATCTGTATCAAAAAGAGAGCCCAAAGCCACACCAGCCAAAGCTCCTAAAGGCCCAGCGACAATCCATCCCAGTATGCCACCTATCCATTTTCCTATTCCCATTTTATTCTTTATTTATCTTATTTTATTTGCAAACTTACTCAATTTTTTGCTATCTACAAATTAATTGCTACTTTTGCAAGGATAAATTTATGTAAACTAAGGATGAATACCTCAGATAGCCTGGTCATTATTCCAACTTATAATGAGAAGGAAAATATTGAAAATATAATCCGAGCCGTTTTCGGCCTGGAAAAGGAGTTCCATATTCTTATTATAGATGATGGTTCTCCCGACGGTACTGCTAATATCGTAAAACGTCTGATGAATGAATTTCCCACTCGTCTGTTCATTGTAGAGCGTTCTGGGAAATTAGGGTTGGGTACGGCCTACATCGCCGGATTTAAGTGGGGATTAGAGCATGGATATGACTATGTATTCGAAATGGATGCCGATTTCTCCCATAATCCGAACGATTTACCACGGCTCTACGCTGCCTGTGCCCAGGAGGGTTACGATATGTCTATCGGTTCCCGGTACATCAGTGGTGTAAATGTGGTGAACTGGCCTATGGGCCGGGTTCTAATGTCCTATTTTGCCTCCAAGTATGTGCGCATCATTACCGGATTAGACATCCATGACACTACAGCCGGATTCGTTTGTTACAAACGTAGAGTCTTGGAAACCATAGAACTAGATAAAGTAAGATTCAAGGGATATGCCTTCCAGATAGAAATGAAATTTACTACGGTTCAGTGCGGTTTCAAGGTAAAGGAGGTACCTGTCATCTTTGTCAACCGTGAACTAGGAACCAGTAAAATGAACACCAGCATATTTGGTGAAGCTGTTTTCGGAGTCATCCAGCTTAAATGGGACAGTTGGTTCCGGAAGTATCCTAAATCCCAAAATTAAAAATCATGTCTACCACACTCATTCAGCATGCAACTCTCATCAACGAAGGGAAACGATTCCAAGCATCCGTCCTTATCTCCAATGGAAAGATAGCCCGTATCCTCCCTGAGCCAGAAACTTGCACTGCCGATGAGATGATAGATGCCACAGGGCTTTATTTGCTTCCTGGTGTTATAGATGACCATGTTCATTTCCGTGACCCAGGCCTCACCCATAAAGCCGATGTTGCTTCTGAAAGTCGTGCTGCTGCAGCTGGAGGTGTGACAAGCTACTTTGACATGCCTAACACCAATCCTCAGACTACCACTATAGAGGCATTGGATGCCAAGTTTGAGAATGCCGCTCAAAAGAGTCTGGTAAACTACAGTTTCTTCTTCGGTGCCACAAATAAGAATGCCAGCATGCTTTCTTCCTTAAAGGACCGGAAGGACATTCCTGGTGTGAAGCTTTTCATGGGTTCATCTACAGGGAACATGCTGGTAGATCGGAAGGATTCCCTTTTACAAGTGTTCCAGAATACGCCAAAGGATATGGTAATCATGGCTCATTGCGAGGATACTCCTACCATTAGCCAAAACGCGGAACGCATAAAGAAACTTTATGGTGATGACCCTGAAGTCATCCATCACCCTGAAATTCGCGATGTGGAAGCTTGCTATAAATCAACCTCTTTAGCCATCCAAATCGCTCAAGAAACAGGTTCTAGACTCCACGTGGCCCATCTCACTACCGCTAAAGAATTAGATTTATTCCAGGCTGTTCCCTATAGCAAGGACAAGAAAATAACGGCAGAAGCTTGCATTGCCCACCTTTATTTCACTGATGAAGACTATAAAGTTCTGGGGACTCGCATCAAGTGTAACCCTTCTATAAAAACAGCAAAAGACAGAGACGCCCTTCGCAAAGGATTGACTGATGGAAGAATAGATGTGATAGGAACAGACCATGCGCCTCATTTGCTTTCAGAGAAACAAGGTGGTTGTCTAAAAGCAGCTTCGGGCATGCCTATGGTTCAGTTCTCTTTGGTAGCTATGTTGGAACTGACACGTAAGGGAGTACTCACCGTAGAACAAATGGTAAACTTGATGTGTCACCGCCCTGCTGAGCTCTTCTGCATACATAACAGAGGATTCATCCGAGAAGGATACCAAGCCGATTTGGTATTAGTGAATCCAAATGCCGAATGGACAGTCAAGGAATCTGATATTCTCAGCAAATGTGGATGGAGTCCCATGGAAGGACAATCTTTCCATCACCAAATAGAGTATACGTTCTGCAATGGGAATAAAGTCTATCAGCAAGGAACCGTAATCGACTCTTCAGTAGGCCAACCACTTGAATTTCGCTAAACAGGATATATGCAACTAGGATTACACCGCAGACATTACCGGATTAGGGAAGTGGCTCCATACATCAATTGGATTTACTTTTATCATGCATGGGGCTTCCCACCTAAGTTTGCTGCAGTAGAAATCTTTAGTCATTGTTACAGTTGCATGACAAACTGGGTTCATTCTTTTCCCCAGGAAGAGCAGCCCAAAGCCAAAGAGGCCCTGAATCTTTGGGAAGAAGCCAAGCAGTTACTATTTTTCTTGGACAAGAAGTATGAAACCCGAGGTAATGTACGTCTCACTGAATGTAATAGCCAAACCAATGACATTTTGCTGAATCTCGACGGTGAATGTTGTACCCTGCCCTTGCTTAGGCAGCAGAGTGGAGATGCACCCTTGCTCTGCCTCTCCGACTTTATTCGTCCTATAGAACAGAAAATCCCAGATACCATAGGACTTTTCTGCACTACGATTGATGCTGAGGTAGAAACTCTATTTCCGAATGACGATTTCAAGCACCTATTAGCACAAACATTAGCAGACCGTTTGGCTGAAGCCACTGCAGAGAAATTGCATGAAGAAGTACGTAAATACCTTTGGGCTTATTCACCAGATGAGCGACTGACTATTGCCCAAATGAACCATGAGGAATTTCAAGGAATCCGTCCAGCCATTGGCTATCCATCCTTACCCGATATCAGCATAAACCGTCTAATATTGCCTTTATTAGACTATCAGCAAATCGGAATTTCACTTACGGGGAATGCCATGATGAAACCTCATGCATCGGTTAGTGGACTTATGATTTCCCATCCTCAAAGCCATTATTTCAGTATTGGAAAAATTGGAGAAGATCAGTTGGCCGACTATGCATCTCGCAGAGGCATGAGTGTAGATGAAATAAAACCTTTCTTATTGTCGAACCTTTAAAATTCAAAATATGAGACTACTCTACTGTTTATATCAGCTCTTTATCGCAGCACCTCTACTCATTCTGGCTACCATATTAGCAGCTCTCTTTACCATGGTCGGAACCAGTATAGGCAATGCGCATTTCTGGGGCTATTATCCAGGTAGATGGTGGTCTAAGTTCTTCTGCTGGATTCTATTGCTCCCCGTGCAAGTAAAAGGAAGAGAGAATGTCGACAATCATACTTCTTACGTGTTTGTAGCAAATCATCAAGGGATATTCGACGTATTTCTCATCTATGGCTACCTAGGTAGAAACTTTAAATGGATGATGAAGAGGAGCTTGCGTAAACTCCCTCTAGTAGGAAAAGCATGCGAATCTGCCAAACATATTTTTGTAGATAATTCATCACCAAGCAAAACTGCCAAGACTATTTCCAATGCCCGTGAAACCCTAAAAGATGGAACCTCTCTGGTGGTTTTCCCTGAAGGAAGAAGAACTGAAACCGGGAAGATGGGGCCTTTCAAGAAAGGAGCATTTCAGTTGGCAGAAGAGCTGCAACTACCCATCGTTCCCATGACTATAGATGGCAGTTGGGAGGTTCTTCCACGTACCAAAGGTTTCAATTTCGTATCTTGGCACCCACTTATCCTAACCATACATAAACCAATCCTCCCAACCCGTAAAGGTCAGGAGGATGTTAAAAATATCATGCAGCAGTCTCGTGAAGCCATTAACAGTGCGCTCCCTACTGCCCTCAAAGATTAGCTTTATTTCCCGTATATATTACGATGGTTCTGCTCGGCAGTCTGCATGAATGCCTTCACATACGAGTCATTCTTGAATTTGTCTGAAGCCTTGCTCATAATATCCTCAATCTGAGGTGTTATCATTGGAGCCTGACCACCTTGTGTATGAATCATGAAGACACCCACACTTAAAATGTTGTCAAAATTCTGAGTGATATATTCCATCACCAACTTGTCATAATCGGAAGTGATCTTCTGCATCGTATTGGTCAAGGTCATATTTATCTCATATTCATCCTTGCCATCCATAATCATACGACTTTCCTGACGAGGAAGATCTGATAATTGCTGCTCCAACTCTGCTTTTTTATGAAGGAACTGATAAAGTTTGTCATTAGCTTCCGTTCCAGACACCTTGTAGACAGTATCATTAATGCATACCTGCAAAGGAACAGCCTCTAAAACCAAAGGCATTATAGGAGTAGTATCAAGGAAAAGTTCTGCCATACAGACCGTATCGCACCTACCCGACATAGAAAAGTTTCCGTGAATAATCTCACAAGAGTCTATACTGTTCATGCCATCCACACTCACAGTTTTCAAGAACACCATTTTACCCTCTAAATCTGAGCTGGAAGTCTTACCATCTATGGAATACTGACTGGCACAAGAGCAAAACACCAATGCTGCCAGTAAAGTATGAATAATCCTCTTCATTTAAGTTATTAGCTTTGTAATCTTTCTATAAAGCAAAAGTACAACGTATTTTCCATGCGAAGGGCATGGTTTTAGCTTTATTAAAAAATTATGTCATATTTTAGGGATAATTTGACCTTTTTTGCCAAAGAGTGTTAAATAACCCTCATGCCCAGTTCGTTCTTTAATTTCAGTAAAGCTGGATTTCTTTCACACATAGCCTCAAAACGTTCATGAGACGACATATATTTACGGGCCTCTTTTTCCGATGCCACACGGATTCTCATACATAGACGGGCATTGCCTATTCCCTCACGCATGTGCTTTTCTATACGAGGTTTTACCATCTTCATATCACGTTCCACCTGCTTGTTTCCTACCACTATTTCAAATGTCTCTGCATCCACCAAGACGGGATGCATCAGTTCCATACGGCCACGGGTTGCCGCTTCTTCTTGAGGTAGGGACTGGAGAAATTCCATCCAATAGAAACGGATATTTTCTTCAGTGGCAGGATTATTCATTTTCTGCAGACGCTCAGCTGCAGCATTAGCCGCTTGCTGTTCCTTGCTGATTTCAGGCTCTGGCTTATTAGCATTGCCACTCAATGCTTCTCGAATGGAAAAACCTCCGGTCTTCCCACCTTTCAATGTCAACTTCATTTTTGTAGGGCCTGAAGCACGAGCCAAAAGTTGTTGGATACCTGATTCTGGATGTAAATCCACAGCAGGATCATCGGAATTAGCAGCAGGAGATGTTGTCTGAGACGACGTCTCTTCCTTCTGTATGTTTGTTGCTACGTTATTTTGTTTCTTAACTGCAGTAGAAGGTTGCTGATCAAATATGGGTTTTAAAATCTTCGTGGGCCGAAGCCCACCAACAGGCTCGTCACTGGCTTGGGTCAACTGCGCACACTGTATCAAAGTTAATTCTACCAAAAGGCGCTTATTCTTGCTGGCTTTATAGCTCAAATCACAGTCATTGCACAGTTTCATTGCCTGATAAAGAAATGATTGTGTGCATCGGGCAGCTTGCTCCTGATAACGTTTCTTCACAGAATCTCCCACCTCCAGCAAAGGAAGGGTCACAGGATCACGGCTTACCATCAAATCACGCAGATGCTTGGCTAACCCTGTAATAAAATGATCTCCTTGGAATCCCTTATTTAAGATATCATTGAAAAGAAGCATCAGCTCTGACACCTTATTCTCTAAGAACCCGTCCACTACCTTGAAATAATATTCATAATCTAATACATTCAGATTTTGAATAACCTTATCATAAGTAAGATGACCGGCTGTAAAACTAACCACCTGGTCAAAGATGGAAAGGGCATCGCGCATACCTCCATCCGCTTTCTGGGCTATCACATTCAAGGCCTCTGGTTCTGCCTCAACATTCTCTTTCCGGGCTATATCCTCCAAGTGCTGGACAATATCAGATACGGACATACGATTAAAATCGTAAATCTGACAACGGGAAAGGATGGTTGGTAAAATCTTATGTTTTTCAGTGGTAGCTAAAATGAAGATGGCATGCCTAGGAGGTTCCTCTAGGGTCTTCAGGAACGCATTGAATGCAGAGGCAGAAAGCATGTGTACCTCATCTATGATGAATACTTTGTACTTTCCTACCTGAGGCGGTATGCGTACTTCCTCTATCAGGCTACGAATATCATCCACCGAGTTGTTTGATGCAGCATCCAGTTCATGGATATTGAATGAACGTTGTTCATTGAACGCCTTACAAGATTCACATTCTTCACAAGCATCACCATTCGGTTTTGGATTCAAACAGTTGATGGTTTTTGCGAAAATACGAGCACAAGTAGTCTTTCCTACTCCTCTGGGACCGCAGAACAGGTAGGCATGAGCCAATTTACCTGTATGGATAGCATTCTTCAGCGTGGTAGTTAGTGCCCCCTGACCTACGACTGAATTAAAAGTCGTAGGGCGATATTTTCTAGCAGAGACAATATATTCCTCCATAATTCAATATTTGTATGCGCAAAGTTATAAAAAAATTTTTTGTCAATCGAGGGTTTTGATTTATCTTTGCAACAAAAGAATTTAATATGTCTAAAATAAACCGAATATTGACTTTCTTCCGCATCTACCGTTACATTATTGTAGTGGGATTGGCAGTCATCTTTCTTGGCTTTGTAGGTGAGAACAGCTATCTGGCCCATTTGCAGCACCAGAGTACCATCAACGAGCTTAAGAGGGAAATTGCAAAGAACAGGGAGCAGTACAACAAGGATACTGAACAACTTAATGAGTTGTATAACAGTCTGGAAGCTATTCGTAGGGTAGCCCGTGAGCGCTACTTCATGAAAGCTGCAGATGAAGACATATTCATCATCGAAGAATAATCACATGACAGAATTAAAAAAATGGCAGCTGGGACTGCTACAAGCCGGTGGCATTCTTATGGCTGTTTCACTTATTGCCCCTTTTTTTTACCCTTCTAGCATTTGGCCTTATCTGTTTCTATTGGGCACCCTTTTATTCGGATGTATCCAGATGCTCCAACGTTATAATGGGAAAAATGTGGTAATCCGCCGTCTCCGACGTATTCAGATCTTTAGCAACCTAGCTTTTATTCTTTCTGGATTGAGCATGGTTCTGCCTTTACATAATATTTACTATGGGCATCGAAACGAATGGCTTATATTCTTCAGCATCGGTGCCATATTACAGTTGTATACTTCTTTCCGTATACCTACTGAACTGGAAAAAGAAAAATAAAACCATGACTTTATTTCAAGTCATGGTTCATTAGCCTGTAGTTGGCCATTTCCTCATATTTCGTTCCTGGACGTCCATAATTGGCATACGGATATATGGATATGCCTCCTCTTGGAGTAAAGATTCCTGTCACCTCTATATACTTTGGATCCATAAGCTTTATCAGGTCTTTCATAATCTTGTTCACACAGTCTTCATGGAAATCTCCATGGTTTCTGAAACTGAACAGATAAAGCTTTAAGCTCTTGCTTTCCACCATCCGCTTATCAGGCAAATAACTGATGCGAATCTCTGCAAAGTCGGGCTGTCCGGTAATAGGACACAAGGTTGTAAACTCTGGACAGTTGAAACGAACCCAGTAATCGTTCTCTGGGTGCATGTTTTCAAAGCTCTCCAATACTTCAGGGGCATAATCCTGACGATATTCAGACTTTTTTCCTAAGGACTTCAGTCCTTCTTTTTCTCTTTCCTTCACTATTATAGATCTTTTAAATTCAAAATATTATATGATATGTCTTTGTCGTAGACATCGGTTCCTTCTATTTCTTTCACCTTCTTTACCACACGAATGGTCAAGGGTAAGGCTATGATTTCATACAGTGTCTTTGCTACCACTTGAATCACCATCAACTTTATTACTTCATTAAAAGGCATAAGGCCAGCAAAAGCCAATGGGAAAAAGATAAGCGAATCGGCTCCTTCACCCACTAAAGTGGAGACAACGGCACGCCAGGAAAAATGTTTTCCCTCCATGGCCAACTTCATTTTGCTCATGACATAGGCATTCAGAAATGAGCCTACCAGAAATGCCAAGAAACTAGCTATAGTCACACGGGGTGCCAGGCTAAACACGAAATTAAAATGAGGCTCATTGGCACTCCAGTATGAAGTGGCAGGAAGTGCCACAGCCAAAAGTCCCATAAGTGCCACAAAGAAGTTCATCATGAACCCCATCCATATTATCAGACGGGCTTTCTTAAAACCCCAGACTTCGGCTATACAGTCATTTATAATATAGGAAATGGGAAACACCAAGAAACCTGCAGTGAGGGAAACTGGTCCCAGTTGCACAACTTTTGTTTCCAGCATATTGGATGCCACCAGGCAAACACAAAAAAGTATCCCCATCAACATAAAGGATACAGAAACTTGTTTCTGATTCATAGTTCTTGTTTTTTACGTGGTGTTCAAGCACACGGATTAAATCGGCTGCAAAGGTAAGGGTATTTTCCGAATTGCACAAGAAAAACCGGCACAAGGGGGAAAAAACACCTTGTGCCGGCTCTTATTCAATTTCTAGTTGAGTCCTTAGAATGTAAAGTCTACACCAGCACCTACTACATAGTTGGTACGTGTGAAAGAGTTCTGTACTCCTTGAACAGCAGCAGTATTATAATCACCATAATTAGTCTGGAAATAAGCCACGTTCAAAGCTATCTTGTCATTGAACTTATACTTGGCTCCCAAACCAAAGGTCCAAGAATTTACCACAAAGGAGATATCGTTCATATACTCATCGGAAAGACCATACTTGGTAATCTGGAAACCACCGCTCACGGTTAGCTTGTCTGTGGCATCATACTCTATTCCACCCAAATACTCATTGGTACCTCCCTTAAGCAAATCCTGCTTGTTGCCATATTTGGCAGATTGCTTGTCGTAGAAATAATGATAACCTGCATCTACACGCAGATTAGGAAGTATGCTATACTCTGCACCTAATGTCAGAAGAGCCGGAGAATCTTCACGTACTGTAGTTCCATCCAGGAACTGGTTTGCAGCTTCCACGGCTATGGCTTCGGTCAAGGTACTCTTGTTCTTCATTCCCATATGGGTTCTAAACTCATATTTGGCAGCAAAATTAAACTTTCCAGTCTTATAATCGATACCAATGATAGGAGCAATACCAAAACCTGTCTGGTCTGACTGAAGGTTCACACCATTACGGTAAACTTCCAGCTTCTCAATCTGTGGCATGGCTGCCTCAAGAGCCCTATATTTAGCTACATTCTCTGGACCTATGGCATCCCCATACTTTTCATACATTTGTTTTAATTGGGCATAACTGGCATTTATACCATCCAGTAAATCTCCTAATGAAACCAATTTAGTCCCTTCATGTACCTGAATATTCTCTATCTTAGCCTTATAGCTTGCCGTTCCATAAAGGGCACGGAGTCCACCATAAACAGAAAGATTATCCGTTACCTTATAAGCTGCGCCCAAAGTAAAACCAAAATAGAACTGGTCACCTTGCAACATACTGGTCATATCATAACCTGTTACACCAAACGGTTTCAAAGCATATGCAATCTGTGCCACAGCTCCTTCAAAAGAACCTAGTCCATCATCGAACTCACACTTACCTCCTCCACCGGAAACGGCAAATCCAAACTGAAAAGACCATTTATCTGTATTATAGGCTGCCTGAATAGAAGGAATAAACGGAGCCCTAGCTTTACCTTCGAATGTTTTTGTAACAGCGCCATTATTATTGACACCTAATGCAAACAATGGATTCGTTGTTGTAATGGTACGCGTCTGCCATGCACTCTGCCAGTTCAATGAAATATGGAAACCTGGGTCCAAAAAAGCCACACCGGCAGGGTTTGAATATACACCATCAATACCGATTGCACCGTCACGAGCCAGCATACGTAAAAAGGTTACACTCTGATTTGTGTTAGTAAGAATACCACCTGCAAATGCTGAACTTGAGAAAGCAACCAAAAAGGCTGCTGTTAGTAAGAATTTCTTCATTTTGTCGTTTTTTTTATCCAAATCGTCTGCAAAGATGGGGATTATTTTTGACTTTTAAAGGATTTTTAAGCAATAATTCACTTTTCAACATCAAATTTAGGTAAATCCCTCCTGTTATACCTTATTATATGTTGCCCGAATGATAGAATTTTAAAGAAATTATTTTATTCGGCACAAAGTTTGTGTTATCTTTGCATCCAAATTTGAAAAAACTGTATTTATGTTTGATAATCTAAGTGAAAGATTAGAGCGTTCCTTCAAAATTTTGAAGGGTGAAGGCAAAATTACCGAAATCAATGTAGCAGAGACATTGAAGGATGTGCGCAAGGCACTGCTCGATGCCGATGTGAACTATAAAGTGGCAAAATCATTCACTGACACTGTTAAGAAAAAGGCATTAGGTCAGAATGTACTGACTGCAGTAAAGCCTAGTCAGCTGATGGTGAAGATTGTTCACGATGAGTTGGCTCAGCTCATGGGTGGTGAGGCTGTAGAGCTGAACCTGAAAGGTACCATAGGAAATCCTTCTGTGGTCCTCATGGCTGGTTTGAACGGTGCTGGTAAGACTACCCTTTCTGGAAAGTTGGGACTTTTCCTGAAAAATAAGAAGAACCGGAAGCCTCTGTTGGTGGCTTGCGACGTTTATCGTCCTGCTGCAGTAGAGCAGTTGCGTGTCTTGGGTGAGCAGATTGGCATTCCAGTCTATATGAACCTGGAGAGCAAGGATCCTGTTAAAATTGCACAGGAAGGTATTCAGGAGGCTAGAGCCAAGGCATACGATACAGTCATCATAGATACCGCTGGTCGTCTGGCTGTAGATGAAGAACTCATGCGTGAGATTGCAGCCATAAAGGAGGCTACCCAACCAGATGAGACTTTGTTCGTAGTAGATGCCATGACCGGTCAGGATGCTGTGAACACGGCAAAAGAATTCAATGACCGTCTGGATTACGATGGTGTGGTTCTGACCAAGTTGGATGGTGACACCCGTGGTGGTGCTGCACTTTCTATCCGTACAGTGGTTGACAAGCCTATCAAACTTGTGGGTACCGGTGAGAAGATGGAAGCACTGGATATTTTCCATCCAGAACGTATGGCCGACCGAATTTTAGGTATGGGAGATATTGTTTCTCTGGTGGAGAAAGCTCAGGAACAATACGATGAGGAAGAGGCTAAACGTCTGCAGAGAAAGATTCAGCGCAACCAGTTCGACTTCAATGATTTCATGAACCAGATTCAGCAAATCAAGAAAATGGGTAACTTGAAAGACTTGGCAGCTATGATTCCTGGTGTAGGTAAGGCCTTGAAGGACATTGATGTAGATGACAATGCTTTCAAGAGCATCGAAGCTATCATCCAGTCCATGACTCCAAAGGAGCGCACTAACCCAGAGATTCTGAATGGAAGCCGCAAAATGCGTATTGCCAAGGGAAGCGGTACTAATATCCAGGAAGTAAACCGGTTAATCAAGCAGTTCGACCAGACCCGCAAGATGATGAAGATGGTAACTGGCAGCGGAATGAAGAACATGATGGGCCAAATGTCTAAAATGAAAGGTATGGGCATGCCAGGCATGCCAAAAATGAAATAATAGGTATGGAATTATTAGATGGTAAGGCAACGTCTGCAGCTATCAAGAAAGAAATTGCAGCAGAAGTAGAAAAGATTGTAGCAGCGGGCGGAAAGCGCCCTCACTTGGCAGCTATCCTTGTAGGACACGATGGTGGCTCTGAAACCTACGTAGCCAATAAAGTAAAGTCGTGTGGAGAGTGCGGTTTCAAATCCACTCTTATCCGTTTTGAAAGCGATGTAACCGAAGAGGAACTGCTAGCTAAGGTTGATGAACTGAATCATGATGACGATGTGGATGGTTTCATCGTTCAGCTCCCACTTCCAGAGCATATCGATGCAGAAAAGGTTATCGAAGCCATAGATTATCATAAAGATGTAGATGGTTTCCACCCTATCAACGTGGGACGTATGGGTATTGGCCTGCCATGTTTCGTGAGTGCCACCCCTAATGGAATTCTTGAGTTACTGAAGCATTACAACATAGAAACACAGGGTAAGAAATGCGTGGTTCTGGGCCGCAGCAATATCGTAGGCAAGCCTATGGCCATTCTCATGATGCAGAAGCACTATCCTGGCGATGCTACAGTGACCATCCTCCACAGCCATTCCAAGAATATAGCTGAAGAGTGCCGACAGGCCGACATTCTGATTGTGGCTATGGGCAAGCCTGGATATGTAAAGGCAGATATGGTAAAGCCTGGCGCAGTAGTTATCGATGTAGGCACCACACGTGTACCAGATGCCACTAAAAAGAGCGGTTTCCGCTTGAGTGGTGATGTACAGTTTGATGAAGTGGCTCCTAAATGTTCTTACATTAGCCCTGTTCCTGGAGGCGTGGGCCCTATGACCATTTGTTCTCTCATGAAGAACACGCTCTCTGCAGCTAAAAAGGAGTTTTACAAGTAAAAAAGTGTTCAAAGTTTTGGCAGATTCAAAATTTGTCGTATCTTTGCACCGCTTTTGAGAATAAAGCCAACATGATGGTGGGTATAGTTCAGTTGGTTAGAGCGTCAGATTGTGGTTCTGAATGTCGTCGGTTCGAGTCCGACTATCCACCCACAAGAAAAAATCCTGTTAATTGAAAAATTAGCAGGATTTTCTTTTTCTATTATCTTTCGTAAAATGCTCTATAATCTTAAGGCACTAAGATTAGTAATCTTAAGGGCTGAAGATTAGTAATCTTAGGGGCTGAGGATTACTAATCTTCCAGAAGACACATAATATTCTTAAAAAGAGAACACGGTATTGTTATTCTGCTTTCTTAGGCTCTAGCTGTTTTTGCTTCAATTGCTGAATATAAGCCAGCTCACCAAGTGCATAATCTGAGTTCATGGGTTCCTTGAGAAGTTCTTGGCAGAGTTTCTCCGCATCATCCAGTCTCCCCACTTCCACTAGCACATAAACCTTTCTTCTTCGCAGGAAATCACGGAACAACTTAAAGTCGTGATCTAGTTCATGCGGTCCGGATTCCTCATCCTCTTCCTCGTAGGCCTGTTGCTCTGCCGTTTCCTGAGCCTGCAGACTATCCAGCAGCCCATTGATAACATATATGGCACGAAAATCTCCTGAATTTACCAGACAGTTCACATATTCTGTAGTTTCTACATACCGGTGGAACTGGAATACGATATCCAAATAAAAATGGGCTTTCTTATATAGTTCCAATTCATTGTAGCAGAAACCTATCAGGAAACAGACATGATAAAACTTATCCAGCATACCCTTGTCAAGCTTTTGGAAATGGTCATTCAGTTCCTGATAAATATATTCCAGATGTTTCAGCGCCTCATAGAACCGCTTTTCTCCAAAATACTTCTTTCCCCAGTAAAACTCTATGGCCAGGTTCGGTTCATCCACATCGCAGATAATCCGTTGTTCCAGGGTCATATCATTAAAGTTCTTCGCTTTCAGCTTTTCCTGGGCATCCTCCCACATATACTTGAACTCAGCCTGGTGGTTTGCCTCTTCCGTCTTGTCATAGGCCACCACAAAGGAATAAGCCTCTAGCCCCATTCCTTTCTGCTTGTGGGCATTCATCTGGACTCCCGGGCACATCACATTGATGCGGAAATAGATGGAAGACTCTGATTCCACCTTAGCAGAAACTTGAATGGTGAGCGATTCATTCTGGCCTTTCAGAATGAAAGTAGCCTCATCACACTTCAACTTCACATCAGCGCCCTCACCTTCCAAAAGTGGAGCCAGAAGAGAATAATTCTTAATCTGTTCCGTTCCATCCAGAATAAGGAGGCTGTCGGTCACTACCTTCATTTCTATGAATGATTCAAGCTGCTCCGTATCATAGAATTCCCCGATAACTTGTCCCACAGTAATAGGATTATCAGCTTTAGCTCTGGTGCTCATGTTTAGATGCTGGTGAATCAGTTCCTGCTCATTCAGCAAGTAAAGCAGTCTTCTATTCTGCACATTCTCTGCTTCCAAATCTATAGGCCGTTTCTTATCCTCATCTTTCAGTTTTGTCTCAAGCTGAGCCACAAAATCACGCTGTAGGTTGAAGTGGCTATCCAGTATGGCTTTGAATACTTTATACCCATAGTTCGCATCCTCTGGAATGTTTAAGCCTGTGAAGATATGCATAATAATCCGGTGCTTCCCCTCATCATAAGTATACAGGAACCTGGAGAAACGGACACGGAAATTCATCTCATTGCAGTGAGTGCGAACCAAATTCAGGTATTCAGCCTCTACATCGTAAATAAAGGGAAACTCTATGCTTATGCCTTCATTATATTTTGATGCATCTATACGAAAATGTCCTCCTTGATAATCGAAGATGACGTAAAGAGAGTGTTCCCGCTCTTCCGTCTTATATTCACAGTTCAGGCGCTTCAGCAAGCTGAGTACAGAGACTGAAGCCGGTACCTTCTCTGCTTCCTGACTTACCGGTTCTATCTCAGTAACAGGCTGGTCCACACCAGCTTCCTGCTGCACATCCTTCTGAGCTTTTGGTTCTTCCTGAGTATTCTTATTGAATCTTAATTTTTCAAATATGTTCATATTCATCCTTATTTCTGTTTAACTTACACAAACTGTGCCATAGAAATAGAAGTGACAGTTTGCAAAGATAAGAAATTGTGGATAAAAAGGAAAAATAAAAAGAAAGGAAGATAAATCTTGGCTTTATCCAAGGAATGTTGTAAATTTGCACGGTATTTTATATTTTAGGAAAAATAAATTCGAATTATAAATGGGATTCTTTAGTAAATTATTCGGCAAGAAGGAAGAGCCTGTAACACGCGTAGGCGGCATGGAAGATTTCATGAGCCTCATCAGTGTGTACTACCAGTGCATCATTGCTTCTCAGGTAGGTGTGACTAACCTAGCCATCTTGCCCGATTTGCGCAAGTTCAAACAAACCCTCAAGATACCTACTGTAAACAATAAACTAGGTTTAGGAGAAAAGAACAAGTGCAAGAAAATGCTGCAGGATATTTATGGACTGAAAGATGACTTCTTTAAAGAAATCGACAGTAGCGTAAAGAAGAACTGCCGCAATGTAAATGATATTAAACAATATTTTGGCGTATTCCAGGCATTCAGCCAGGAACTTATGATGCTGATGGGAAACCTGATGCAGTGGAAGTTCCGTCTGCCTAGCATCTTTAAGAAACAGCTTTACACCATGACCATGAAGACCGTGAGTGAAATCATGACCAGCAACAACTGGAAAGACGCAGGTGTAGCTAAGAGTGTGAACAACGTAAGAAGATGTCAGGCTTATCTAGGTTTCAGCCAAAACTGGATTACGGAATACGTTTACAACATCGTTATGCTGGCTAAAAAAGAGCCTCAGCAGGCCGACGATGACTTGAGCTTAAAATAAGCCCTTAAAATTTGGCCAATTAGCAGCAAATCATTATATTTGCCCCTAGTTTGAATTGTTTATGACACAAGAAGAAACCAAGAAACTGCAGGTATTTGAGGCCCATTTCCGCATGCTGATGGAAAAATTCGTTCAGCTGAAAGCGGAAAATGCAGAGCTCTATGATATGGTGGATCAGAAAGATGCCGCCCTGAAAGAACTGCAGCAGAAACACGAGGAACTTCAGAAACAGTATGACAATTTGAAACTGGCCAAGATAATCTCTGTAAGCGATTCCGATTTGGATAACGCCAAAAAGAGATTAGCCAAACTGGTGCGTGATGTGGACAAATGCATCGCTTTACTGAATACATAAATCGTAAAACGTGCAAATGAACATGGCAGACGAAAAATTTAACATAACACTTAGAGTTGCAGGCGAAAATTTCACGCTCACTATCCGTAGGTCTGATGAGCAGATTTATCGTGACGCAGCTAAGTTGATCGACGAAAAACTAAATCTTTATAGAAGCCGCTATGGAGAAAATGTTGCCGACAAGCAACTGAGAATGGTGGCTTTGACCATTGCTGTAAACCTGAAGAGAAACGAGCATATAGCCGACTCTACCCCTATCTTCGAACGTTTGGAGCTACTAGATAAAGATGTAGTGGACTTGTTGAAATAATAAATTTTGAGAATTTGATTTCGCACCGGTTAAGATGTTCATAACGAATGTCTTAGTTCGGTGCTTTTTTATATTTTTATAACGTAATATAAATGGTAACTATAGTAGTTATTGCAGCTATCCTCATAGGTGCATTACTGGGATACGGCTTGTTCCGATATGTAGTCAAGGGCAAATACGACAGTATTGTCCAGAAGGCCGAAGAGGAGGCGCAAGTTCTTAAGGAGAAAAAACTCCTTGAGGTAAAGGAAAAATTCCTAAATAAGAAATCGGAGCTGGAAAAAGAAGTTCAGCAGCGCAACCAGCGCATCCAGCAAGCGGAAAACAAGATTAAGCAGCGTGAAATGTCCCTGAACCAGCGTCAGGATGAGTTGAGCCGCAAGAACCGTGAGATCGAAAATCAGAGACAGAACCTGGAAAACCAACTGAAACGCCTGAATGAAAAGGCTCAGGAGGTAGATAATCTTCATAAGCAGGAACTGACTAAGTTGGAAACCATCAGTGGATTGAGCGCTGAAGAAGCTAAGGAGCACTTGATAGAGTCCTTGAAGGACGAGGCTAAGACTCAGGCTGCCAGCTATATCAATGACATTATGGAGGAAGCGAAGATTTCTGCCAACAAGGAAGCAAAGCGAATTGTCATCCAGAGCATCCAGCGTGTAGCAACTGAGACTGCTATAGAGAACTCTGTTACTGTCTTCCATATCGATAATGATGAGGTGAAGGGCCGTATCATCGGTCGTGAAGGTCGTAACATCCGTGCCTTGGAAGCAGCTACCGGTGTGGAAATTGTGGTTGACGACACCCCAGAGGCTATTGTACTGAGTGCCTTTGACCCTGTTCGCCGTGAGATTGCCCGTTTGGCATTGCATCAGCTGGTTACCGATGGACGTATTCACCCTGCTCGTATTGAGGAAGTAGTAGCCAAGGTTAGGAAACAGGTAGAAGAAGAAGTGATTGAAACCGGTAAGCGCACCACTATCGACTTAGGTATTCATGGCTTGCATCCAGAGCTTATCCGTATCATTGGTAAAATGAAATACCGTTCCTCCTATGGGCAGAACCTCTTGCAGCATGCTCGTGAAACCGCTAATCTGTGTGCCATTATGGCTGCAGAACTAGGCTTGAACCCAAAGAAAGCTAAACGTGCCGGTCTGCTCCACGATATTGGTAAGGTTCCTGATGAGGAGCCTGAATTGCCACACGCTATCTATGGCGCTAAACTGGCCGAAAAATACAAGGAGAAACCAGACATTGTAAATGCAGTAGGTGCTCACCACGATGAGATGGAGATGACCACCTTGATAGCTCCTATCGTACAGGTTTGCGATGCTATTTCCGGAGCCCGTCCAGGTGCACGCCGGGAGATTGTAGAGGCTTATATCAAGCGTCTGAACGACTTGGAGAACATTGCGATGAGCTACCCAGGTGTAACCAAGACATATGCCATCCAAGCTGGTCGTGAACTGCGTGTCATTGTAGGTGCCGACAAGATTGACGATGTACAGACAGAGAAACTGAGTGGCGAGATTGCCAAGAAGATTCAGGATGAAATGACTTACCCTGGACAGGTAAAGATTACCGTAATCCGTGAGACTCGTTCTGTAAGCTACGCTAAGTAATTATCTCTTACTATAATGATAAAAAGAGAGGCATCCTAAGCTGAAAAGTATAGGATGCCTCTCTTATTTATATCCCTTATATCTGCTTAGCGAACAAAGAACATGAGAACCATCTTATTCTTACTTCGCAGACTGATTTCATTAGCCTTCTGGGGAGTTTCTCTATTGCACTTCAAAATAGCCTAGATAGGTTTTCTCTTCCCCAAGAGAATTGTATGTAGTCAACTCTATTTCATATTTACCCGTCATATCTGAGGAATAGAAAGAAACAGCATCACCTTTCACTTGCGGGTTCCAATACAATAGACTGCGGAAATCTGGCCGCTCAGTAGAAACTTCCGTAGAATTTCCGTATTCCTCAGCATTGAAAGAAGGGCGGTTTTGTGGAAAATCATATTCGTAGAGCCTTTCATTTTCTGTCAGCTGATAACTTGGCAACTCCCCACTATAGGTAGTGAACGAAATAACTCCCTCCTGCACTTTATCTCCGAAAGTATACTTTCCCCTATAGATGAGAATGTAATGAATCCTACGGGCATCGTACTCCATCAGTTTATCTATATCTTGCACCGGAACTCCGTCCAGAAGTACCAGAGCTGGCTGATTACTGTAGCCAATAAACTCTTCTGTAGTGGTAAACAAAGCGTAGCTACCCTTGTACTTATCGTATTTTATGCCTTCCACAAATTCCACCAGAGCTTCGTGAATGCTCTTCATAGGTGTGTATTCTGAGAGATTGTAGATATAGCTGGGTTCCCTACCCTCGACAGTAAAGCGCTGCTGTAGGTCTCTCTGAGGCACAATGCTTCCCTGCAGTTGGCTAGCTAGCAATCTGTACTTCAATGCCATTTCATCGTACTTTACTTTTAAACTAGGGAGTTCACCGGGAAGGCATTGAGCATAAGGTGATTTTATCGTCACTGGTATCAGATTATTCTGGGAATCAAAGCCAGCCAAAGCTACATGTTGATGACCATATACACCATACATAGGGAGCAGAAACTCATTGCCTCTGAACCTTTTTCCATCTGCTACATGGGTATTCAGTCCCATTACACCTAGCTGAACCTGTGCTAAAGAACCAGTACCCTCTGCAGCTTGAACAGAAAGCAAATGTCCTTCTGACTCTGGCAGATAATCGGTTGAGGGTTCTCCCACGTAAGATTGTACTTCAGGAGTCGGCTTCTCCGAAATCATTTCCATATCCAGCCTTCTGACAGAAAGTGTAGCGTGCCCTTGGCACTCAATAGGCAACTGAACCTTTATCTGAGAACGCTTGCCATAGATTGGTTTATCCGTATGAATAGGATAATCACTGGAAACTGAAATTGAAGGCAAGCCTTCTTCCCATACCAAATTATCTTCTGGCGACTTAAAATTCAAGTTAACTACACCCAGATTCTTCCTATAGAAACAATCGGGGCCAAAATTCTTCATATAGCTCGTATAGACGCTCAGCTCATAATTGCCACTGTGCATGGTGACCGGTAAAAGAACATCTCCCCAGCCTTGCCCATCCTTTAGGGCTATCATGAACTGGACATGAGCTTTCTGCTTGTCGCAGAGTTCCACATAGGCCACCTTACTCATATCCAGTGGGTTCTGGCCATCATCCACCACCCTAACGGATACATAGAGTCTCTCACCGGTTATATATAGATTTCTATCGGTGACCACCTGCAGATATTCCAGAACATTTTGCCCTTGACACATGAAAGGGACCAGACTTATCCAAATATAAAACAACAGTCTTTTCATTGCATTCCGTTTTTTTCTTCCTGCCACCATGCTGGTTTATCCAGTGTAGCTCCATTAAGACGTACATCTACACAACCACCCCGTGCCCAGAGCTTGGAACTTCCTACGAGCCTATACCCCCTGTTATACATCACATTAAAACTATCTGCGTTATAATAACTCATGGGATGTGCCTCACATCTTTCATTATCATTTATATTATAGATACAGTTTACCTGCGTGGTATTAATATAATACCTACTTAACGCCACATTTTTAGATACTCCTACATAGCCTATCACCTTGACTGAAGGATCACTGCAGGTAATGTTTGTAGGAAGTTCCGATGGCTGAGGAGTGAAAAGGCCCCCCATTTCATTGCTAATCTGACTGCGAATTTTCTCATATTCATATTCCTCTTTAGAGATGGCACGCAACAGTACACTGGTACAATGACGATAAGACAGATTATCCTCTCTTAACGAGATACGATAAAGCTCTATGGGGAAATTGGAGCCCGACCCATACTTACTGGCAGCTAGGAGATATGGATTATCCGCATAATCACTCTTCCATCCCCTGTATATAGGTAAGGTCACTGGAACTATCTCCCCTGTATTCCGGTTGTATTCCACATCGGCCTTCCATACAGCCCGTATCTCCCAGTCTTGAAGATAGGAAATACGGTAATAGTCGTTACTTGAGCCACGCATGGTAAGGTAAAGAAGCATACTCGCCTCTTCTTTCGCTTCATTTTCTCTCACCAACAGGGAATCTGCCAACTGAGGTGTTTCCATGGGTGTTTGAGGATGAGAGGTATAGGTAAGCCCTTTAGACTGAATCTGAAGTTGATAAGACACGCCGGGGGTCAATGTACCTACCTGAACTTGGTATACCCCATCCCCCTCTAAGGTTCCAGGCCATTCTGTGCCATCGGAGCCTACAACTTTTACGGAGGCTGACATTTCACCTTTGAATGCATTCCCTTCACCTACCGCCGCACTCCGGCTCAGGTAGAAAGTACAAAGGCTATCACCAATAATGGAACCATCCACCACCAATATGTTATCCTCGCCTTCTGGCAGCTGGGCGTCAAATTCTTCAATGCATGAACCCAGCAGCAGTACCAACATTCCAAATATAGATATGATCTTCTTCATGGAGCTCAGAAATTAAGATTAACAGTAAGGTAAGGAATGGCGGTGCCGATAATAGAGAGTTGATAACCCTTAATGGCACCATTTTCCACCACATAGTACACATTATACACATTCCTACGTGCCAAAGCATTATAGACACCTAAACTATAACTGGTATGCAGCCACCTAGTCCGATGATGTCCCTGCTCCAGATTCAGAGATAAATCCAAGCGAAGGTAGTCTGGAATACGATAGCTATTACGGTCTATGTAGTATGGAAGCCACCTCATCTGTCGCCGGTCATAATACTGCCCGGCTGGAATGGTTGTAGGACGGCCACTACTATAGTCCAGGTTGGCCGATATGCTGAACCGCTGAGTAAACTTATAGTTGCCCGTTAGCTTGAACTCATGTGGACGATCATACTCCGTAGGATACCATTTTCCGCCATTTACAGGATTTGTCACCCTTGGGTCATTCTGCCGGATGAATGTTCTGGAATAGCTGTAGCTGGCCCACCCGGTGAGGTTTCCAAACATTTTCTTGGCTTGAAGCTCTATACCGTAGGCATAACCCTCCGTAAAAATCACGTCTGTTTCCAGATGGTCATTCATGAGCAGTTCCGCACCGTTTCTGTAATCCAGATAGTTGTTCAGCTGCTTATAGTAAGCTTCCAAAGAGTATTCCCAGGTTCGGCGAGGACTCTCGTGATAGAGGCCCAGGGCCACTTGCCAGCCTTTCTGAGGTTTGATGTTGGCGTCGCTCAGTTTCCAGATGTCGGTAGGCGACATGATACTGGTATTGGATACCTTGTGGAAATACTGCTGCATGGTATTAAAGCCAGCCTTCACACTCAGGTTCTCCTTCAAGCGGTAACGGGTGGAAAGGCGGAACTCCGGCCCCATGAAAGTCTTGATGATTCCGTCTTTCAGCATACTCTCCACCAGCGTTTCTACGCTAGGAAGACTTCCCTCTTCGTAAGAGTTCACATGCCTTGGGCCCAGCACATTAAACATACTGAGACGAACACCACCTTCCACACTCCACTCTGGTGTGATGTCATAGAGGTCGCTTACATAGAGAGCCGACTCTAGGGCATTGTCCCATTCCAACTCCCATGGTTCTACAATGGAGAGGGCTGCCAAGGGTTCCTTTTTTCCGCTGTGAACATTGTCGAAGTTCACGTTCAGACCGAAATTCACCTGATGCTTTTCACTGGCCTGCCAGTTGAAATGGGCTTTCCCGAACACCTGATGAATGGCATAGGAGAGCCTATAGGAAGAATAATCGGAGTATGTGGATGAAGGGCTGTCGTCTACCCGGCCCTCATCATTGTAATAGTCGTAGTGGTCATAACCTGCAGAGAATTCTCCGGAAAAAGAATCACTGAAGAATAATTTCCATTCACCAGAGAAATTCATGTTGGTATAGCCATACTTCCCTTTCTCCATAAATGAAAAGTGGTCATGGCTGTAGTACCCATACACATTGAACTTGCTTCGCTCGTTGATATTCCAGCTCAGCACGCCTCCCATATCATAGAAACCGGCTTTACCGTTCCGGTATCCGCTCTTTTCAGGAATATGTTTCAGCATCCAGTCGCTGTAGGTCATTCGTCCGTTCAACTGAAGGGAAAGTTTATTCTTCACCAGGGGCAGTTCCAGATTCAGTTTAGCAGTAAGGAGTCCTATGCTAGCCGATCCGGTTGTCTTCACTTTGTTTCCCTCCTTACTGCTGATGTTTAGTACAGAGGATATTCTTCCGCCATATCGGGCAGGGATGCTGCTCTTGTAGAGCTCAGCCTCGTTCACCATGTCGGAGTTGAAAGCCGTGAAAAGACCGAACATGTGGTTCGGGTTAAAGATGGTTCCGTTATTAAAGAGAATCAGGTTCTGGTCTGTGGCACCGCCTCGCACGTTGAATCCGTTGCTGGCCTCTCCCACAGTCTTTACTCCCGGAAGAGTCTGAAGCATCTTCAGCACATCTGCCTCACCTAGGGCCGATGGGATATTCTTGAGCAAAATAGGATTAAACTTTTCCACACCTATCTGGGTGCTGTGAACCTGGTTTACCCGACCAGCCAGCACGACAATCTCTTCCAGCATGTGTTTGTCTTCATCCAGTTCTATACGGACCCGGCCATCGGCATGCAACTGAAATTTCCGTTGGGTTTTCTGAATGTCTATACCTTCCAGCTCTAGCACACGGTAACCTACCGGAAGTTCCATGGTAAAGGTTCCGTCACTGCCAGTCAGCGCTGTATTCCAAGGTTCTCTGCTGATAATCTGCACGCCTCCTACAGGGGCTCCTGTGCGGAAATTGTACACCTGACCTTGCAAGGTGACTTTCTCTGAGCCAGTAGATTGTGGCTGAGTTCCTACCTCATAAATCTGATTCTCATTGCTGGCTATGACTACAGGAAGATAAGCCTTTGAATCAGGGTTTGTATTCTGCTGAAAGGATGCCAGCTCTGTGGAGAGTGGCTCCCCTTGGGAAAAGAAAAGATTATCCTGCAGAACCGTTACCTGAACGGAAGTTCCACGCACAGACCGGCGTATTCCATCCAAAGAGTAGTCGGTAGTCTTCAGCACTTTCAGCGTATCTGGAGCCACACTATACACCTGCAGACTGGTACGGGACTGGATTTCCTGAATCAACTGCGACAAGTAGATGCTGTCTGCCTTTTCTTGAGCAGAGGCATGCATGGCAGGCCAGAGGCATAGTAAAATTAGGATGACTTTTCGCATACACTACGAGTCTAAGAATTCAACGATAGATTTCACGGAATTTATGCGGTTCTTGGTATTAAACTTCAATTTCTTCTCATCAGCAAACCGCTTGATTTCCTGACTCCGGGTTGGGAAAAGAGCTTGTAAGTCGCTTAGGCTCTTTACAGTCTTTACCTTCCCGTCTTGAACCAGCCACAGGTCCCACTTCGACTTGAACTGCACCATTTTTCTGGCCTGCTGAATATCTGGATAGTCCTGTTCCTTATAGATATAAGTAAAAAGGCTGAACTTTTTTCCCGCATATTCCTCCCGTACGAAAGTACCGCTGCAGTTCACGAATCTCTGCCCTTCCAAGGTAAAGAATTGTACATTCTCCTTCCTTGGCACCACCTTGACATGGGAATGGGGAGACTCTACCACCAGTTGGTTCAAGTACACATCAAATCTAAGAGACACTTCTGGATAGACCAGTTCCTCCGTGCCTACAGTACCTACATGGAAAGAGCCGTCCTCATAAAGGTAAGGTAGTGTTTTGTAAAACTGCCTTTCATAGGGAACCTCAACTTTTCCTATATAAAGACGGGCATGATCACCCATCCCGGAAAGGTAAAGATTTTCCAGTTCCAGCCTGGTCTGCCCCACACAAGGTAAGAGGGAACAGGCTAAAAACGAGACAAATAACAGACTGCTTTTCATTATTGGAAAGACTTAATGCTTACTCCATATAACCTCACGATTTGTGGAGGATGCAATCTCATCCATCAGTGGATCTGAATTATATATGCGCTTTCCATTCTTATGAAAATATAATTGACTTACTGTAGAACTAAATGGAAGCCCTGTTACATAGATGTAAAAATCACTTCTAGTAGTAATTTTCAATACTTCTGGATATAATACATCTTTTTTCCCTGAATGTGCCACTGAATCAACTTTAGCAGCTAACCATTTAGGGCTACTAATCATTCCATTTTTATCAAGTTTAAGTTCAAAAGTCGTAGAATCAGAATTATCTATATCGTCCTTTTGACAAGAAAAGAAACCCAGCGCTGCAACAAACATAAACATAAATAATAAACTCTTTTTCATAACTTTATTGTTTAAAATTTCAAATAGTTGCATATTAGAAAAAAGACTTAATGCTTACTCCAAATAATTTCGCGGCTAGTGGAAGATCTTATTTTATCCAACAGTGGATCTAAAGGATTAATACGCTTTCCATTCTTATGAAAATATAAATATGGGGAACTACTTGATGAAGAATTAAATATACCGGAAGGATTATTTATACAGATATAAAAATCATTTCCTGCTGTAATTTTCAGCACGTCAGGGTAAAATACTTTTTCCATTAAATGTGCAATAGAATCAACTTTAACAGCTAACCATTTAGGGCTACTAATCATTCCGTTCTTATCAAGTTTAAGTTCAAAAGTCGTAGAATCAGAATTATCTATATCGTCCTTTTGACAAGAAAAGAAACCCAGCGCTGCAACAAACATAAACAAAAATAATAGAACTTTTTTCATAATAATGTTTAGATTAATACGTTTTTCTCTTATCAGTTTCTGTGATTTAAGTTCAACACTACAAAGCTAATAAAAAAAAAAAAAAAAAATAGAAAAACTTTTATTAGAATTTTTTAAAAGAAAGACCAAATTGTTGTGTATTTGAAAAAAAATAAGGAACTTTGCAACGTCAAAGGGGTTGACTGGATTTGACAGCGAGATGAAAGGGTATGTAAGCATGCAGAGGGTCGGTGATTTCCTCTTAAATATCAGTTACCAACAATTATCTGGCGAAAACAACTACGCTCTCGCTGCTTAATCGAAGTATAGTAGATTAGCTTTATTCCGGCACCAGGTGCTGGAACGAGATGTCACTCAGAGGCTGTTGCTCCGAAGCGCTCTGGTTCAGTGGCACAGCTAAATCGGGGATAGTTCAGGTAGGCCTTGATGCCTGGATGAAATTTTAAAGGCTAAGGTATTGGTAGGTGGCTCTGGTCTTGCTGATGCTCGAAAAACGTAGTCAGAGATAAGCATGTAGAAAGCATATTGTTTCCTTGTTTGGACGAGGGTTCGAATCCCTCCAGCTCCACCCTATAAAGTCTGCTGAAACTCAGCAGACTTTTTCTATTTTACCGGAAATCCCTTGAAAGCATCCATAATACGGGTGGGGTGTCCATCTTCCGTAAAGGCTCCTAGCTTGTACTGGCTAGGTTTGCACTCTGGTTCCCAGTAGAACACACCCTTGCACCGTCCGTTGGTACTGTGGCTGCTCTCCTGAAGCACCCTACTCAGCTGGCGGTAACCTTCCTCCATTACCTCCGGATGCTGCTCGTCCACCTCAAATCCTGTCTCAACGATGATTACATCGCAGTGATACTTCTCACTCACTGCGCGGATATTCTCCATGCAGCGTGTAATGCATTTATCCGCATCGGTTTCCAATCCGCTTTCCTTGGCCCAATAAGGATAGAGCGACATGCCGATAATATCCCACTGGGCTCCATTTTCGGCCAAAATACCCAGGTTCCATTCATAAAGTTCCTTGTCGAAGCCATTATCCAGGTGAACGATGACCAGGGAAGAAGGAGAAGCTTCCTTCACCGCTTCAGCGCCGGCACGGATAAACCCGGCATACTGAGTAGGATTTAAGCGGGAATGCCCCATGGAAGTGGTTATCTTCGTGTTTCCCTTTTCGTCCTTGATTTCCCAGCCTGTCACTGGGTCGGTCTCCACGCTCCACAGCAAGCCATTGGACGTTTCATTGCCCACTTGCACCCATTTCGGGGTAATGCCTTCCTTTTTCAACGTATTCAGCACGGAGATGGTATAGTCCTTGAGGTCTTGCTTCATCTGCTCGTAGGAATGTCCCATCCAGGAAGCAGGGATAGGCTGCTTGGCAGGATCGCACCACCAGTCGCTATAATGAAAATCCAGCATGATTTCCATGCCCAGCCTTTGGGCACGCTTCGCCTTCACTATCACATCGTCCAGATTGCACCAGTTGTCGTGCTTGGCAGGGTCTACCCACACCCGCAGTCGCACGGCATTAATGCCGTATTCCTTCATCAGCTGGAGACATTCCGTTTCCTTCCCTTCTGCATTGTACCACTTGTGGCCTTTGGATTCCATCTCGGTCATCCATCCCACATCGGCACCCTTATAAAATTCCTGGGCAGTGGCAGTCAGCCCCATCAAAAGCATCACTGCCGAAAAGATTATTTTCCTCATCGTATCGGTTTTAGTCTTGCAAATATAATAGAAAAGGTTCTTACTGCAAAAAATTGCGTAACTTTGCAGCAAAGTAAGAAAAAGAACCATGTTTCAGAAATTCATCATCACTTCCAGTGGCGTGCTGAAGTTTGGGCACGTGTACCTGCATCGGGAAATGCTGGAAATAGGAGAAGACGACTGCTACGGAGGGGGTCTATGGAAGATAGACCACGGAAGGAATGCCATACTGCTTTACGGGCGCTCCTTCGACTTTGGAGGTCCGGATTTCAGTTATGTACGAAAGATAGACTGGACGGGCGTGGGAGGCAAGCCCCTTCCACTCTTCTATCTGCCGCATTGGCCGAACGAAGAGCAGATGGAGCCTGTCTATGCCCAATGATTATTCATTTACTACGTCGCCACTATAGCTACATACATCGCCGTTGTCTGGCTTCACGTCCAGGCTAGCGGTAGACTTACCCCACACGCTGAAGTGGAAGGTGTAAGACTCACCCTTATGACGGGCACGGAAAGTCAAGTCGGTCACTACAGCCTTTTTCTTGTTCTTCGTCTTCAGTTTCTGCACGGTGATAGGCTCCTTGAAATGCAGCCCGTCAGAGTTAAAACTAACCGAATGGCGTTGGCCGTAATAAGGCAGATGCACTTCCACTGAATCATTTCTTACCTCTACAGAATAAGAATCTGTCAGAACCTTGGATGGGAATCTCAAGGGGTTCATGTGGTTTACATCAACCTTGAAAGCCGTTGGATCCACGGCCTCCCGTTCATTTTGTGCCATAGCTGGGAATGCAGCCAGAAGCACGATAAGAATCAAAAATAGTCGTTTCATACACATAAGTTTTTAGTTAGTTTCATTTATATAGATTCTATAGCATCTTCGTCAATAGCTTTTGGTTTCTTCCTGAAAGGCTGTGTCAGCGTCTTGAGGAGCGCCTTGCAGAAGGCATTGAACACGGTTTTCCTGTAGCTGAACTTCGGATTTTCCATATTCCCCGTAACTGGCACATCCATCACGCACTGCTCCTTCTTGTCGGTAAGCAGGTAGAAGCAGGTTTTCAGTGGTAATCCCTTGTAAGGTGGCTTAAAGGCCAAGTCTTTCAGTTTCTGCACCTTGGGTGCCTGAAGGGTGATTTTGTTGGCTCCGTTTACCTTGTTGTTTATGGCCGTAATTTCACTGGCCAGGCTCAATTTGCCATTTACCACCTCATACCCGGTATAGAGCACGAAGAGTGGAGTAAAATCCCGCAAGTCCACATCGGTCAGTTTTAGGGAAAGGAGCATGTTTCCGGGATCGGCCAGGGCTCCGTCATAGATAGCCTCTAGTCTGCCTTCCTCCTGCAGCCTTCCTGAAAGAACCACATGGTTGCGATCGGCCGTACTGAAATTGTCCGATTCCACCTTCAGGTCGTTGATTCGATAGGAGAACGGGAAGCTAGGGTCCGAGTTGTCCACAAAGAAAACTTCCGAGTTGGCCATGCGCAGGGTACCTATAGTGTAATCCCTAGACTCTCCCTGACTCATGAAAGCCACCATATCGTCCACATTCATCACCGTATCCTTCTGGGTGATTTTCATCTTGGCATAGTCCACGTCCAGGGATTCAATGCTGATTTTCCCCTCCATCAGTTGGGTCATGGCCAGATTCACATCCAGTTCCTTGATGCTCATGAAAACACTGTCGCCATCGGCCTCGTAGATTTTCACATCATCCAGGCTGATATTTCCGGTGAGCAGATTCAGCATGAACCCGTCTATCCGTACTTCACGCCCGATGAGTTCCCGCCCGTGGCTGTTCACATACCACTTGCCAATGGGCGAAGCAGCCAGCACCGCCAGGGCAGCCAGCACCACCATCAAGACCACGAACCGTCCTATCCACTTCATGCCTTTTTGCTTTTGTTGCGTATATCCACTCGCTTAATCTTACCGCTGATGGTCTTAGGGAGTTCCTCCACAAATTCCACCACACGCGGATATTTATAAGGTGCGGTGACCTGTTTTACATGATTTTGAATCTCATGAATCAAGTCTTCCTTACCTTCTTCTGTCTCTATTCTATATTTATATTCTTTACCCAGCACGATGGTAGCTTTCACCACCTGACCACGGATTTCATCGGGCACACCGGTAATGGCGCATTCCACCACTGCCGGATGGGTCATCAAGGCACTTTCCACTTCGAACGGACCGATGCGGTAGCCGGAACTCTTGATCAAATCGTCCACACGGCCCACGAACCAGTAATATCCATCCTCATCACGCCAAGCCACATCGCCAGTATGGTACATATTGTCGTGCCAAACACGCTTGGTCAGCTCTGGGTCTCGGTAATACTGGCAGAACATGCCCACAGGCTTGCCCTTGTCCGTACGGATTACGATTTCACCCTGCTCTCCATCTTCTGCAGAACGCCCATCGGCCGTAATCAGGTCGATGTCGTACTGTGGATTAGGCACACCCATGCTTCCAGGCTTCGGTTTCATCCAAGGGAAGGTGCCCAGGGTCAGTGTGGTTTCCGTCTGTCCGAAGCCCTCCATCAGGCGGATGCCGGTGAGCTGGAGGAACTTGTCGTACACGGCAGAGTTCAGTGCCTCTCCGGCTGTGGTACAGTATTCCAGAGAGGAGAGGTCGTACTTGCTCAGGTCTTCCCGGATGAGGAACCGGTAGATGGTAGGCGGGCAGCACAGGGAAGTGATGCGGTATTTCTCCATCATGTGCAGAATATCTTCTGGCCGGAACTTCTCATGATCATAGACAAAGACGGTGGCTCCAGCGAACCACTGGCCATAGAGTTTTCCCCAGACAGCCTTTCCCCAGCCCGTATCGGCTATGGTCAGGTGCAGAGAGTTTTCATGCAGATTATGCCAGAAAACACCCGTAGACAGATGACCCAAGGCATAAGAGAAATCGTGTGCCACCATCTTCGGTTCTGCGGTTGTGCCGCTGGTGAAATACATAATCATGATGTCGGTAGTCTCATTCTTTTCCGGGCGAACGAATGCCGGTGCATTCTGAATTCCCTCATCGAAATTGTGGAAGCGCAGAATCCGTCCGTTCGCTGCCTGAATGTCACAATGGAAAACATCCCAGCTTCCTTCATGATGTACGGGGCGTACGCAGGAAAGAGCCTCCACGGAGGGGCACTCTGGCATGGCCTCTATCACGTGCTGAACCATCACATCCTCTCCAGCCATGACTATCAACTTGATTTCTGCCGAGTTACAGCGATACACGATGTCGTGTGCGGTAAGCAGGTGTGTAGCTGGAATCACGATGGCTGCCAGCTTATGCAGGGCCAGGATGGAGAACCAGAACTCATAGCGCCTTTTCAGCATGAGCATCACACGGTCTCCCTTCTTCACGCCCAACTGCTGGAAATAGGCAGCTGTCTTATCGGTATATTCTTTCAGTTGGCCAAAGGTAAAGCGAATTTCCGCTCCTTGGTCGTTCGTCCACAGTAGGGCCAACTTATCTGGATTCGTAGCGGCCCATTCATCCATCACATCATAGGCAAAGTTGAAATACTCCGGTACGATAAGGTGGAAATTCTCTATAAAATCTTCTTGTGAGGTATAAGAAGTTTTAGTTACAAACTTTTCAATCATTTTTTCTGATTTAGTTGTGTATGGAAAGCATCTTCACAGCCTTTCCACCCAATGCACGCATGCCGTGCTGCAGTCCTGAATTAAAATAAATACTGTCGCCCTGATGCATGATGTGGGTCTTTCCGCCTAAGGTGAGTTCCATTTCACCTTCCAGTATCATCATGAACTCCTGCCCCGGATGACTGTTCAGAGCCAGGGCCTTGTCGGTGTCGGCCGGTTCTATGGTCACTATCAGCGGATGCATCAAACGGCCTCTGAAGCCTGATGCCAGCGACTGATACTTATAGGCTTTGGTACGTTCAATGCTCACGCCGCAATTGGCACGGGTCAAAAAATAACTGCTCATTTTGGGCTCCTCGCCAAAGAGCAGTACATCCAGTGACACGCCATACGCACGGGAAATCATCTGAAGCGTTCCGATGGGAACATCCATCGTCCCAGCCTCCATTTTCATATAATCTTCCACAGGAATACCTGCGTTTTCTGCCATTTCTTCTACAGTAAGGTCTAATCCGTCACGAAGTCCCTTCAGGCGGGCGGCCAACTGCTTAATTTCTTCTTCTGCCATAATTAAATAAGTTTCATTTGAAACAATTCAGGGTGCAAAGTTAAAAAAATATAGTCAATATGGACTATTTTTTGGCATTTTTTCTACTCAGAAAACAATTTTAACCTTTTTTGTAGGCCGAAATCTGAAAATGCCGTATATTTGTTCCTAATAAACGAGAACGATTAAGCTATGAATTTTATTTTTATCTCCCCCAACTTCCCCACCAAGTTCTGGCAATTTTGCGATGCCCTGAAGAAAAACGGCGCTACGGTACTGGGAATAGGCGATGCTCCTTATGAGGAACTGGTTCCTGAACTGAAAAGATCGCTTACGGAATATTATAAGGTAACGGACATGCTGGACTATCCCCAAATGTACAAGGCAGTGGCTTACTATGCCTACCATTATGGGCCCATCGACTGGATAGAATCCAACAATGAGTTCTGGCTGGATATGGATGCCAAGCTTCGCACGGCCTTCCACGTTACTTCTGGCATTGGCGAGGATAAGATCATGAACATCAAGGAGAAATCGGAGATGAAGAAATTCTATGCTAAGGGAGGCATCCGCACGGCCCGGCAGATTAAGGCTTCACTAGGACTGGAGGCTGCCTTGAACTTCGCAGAAGATGCTGGCTACCCGCTTTTCTCCAAGCCCGACATTGGCGTAGGTGCTGGTGGAGCACACAAGCTGGAGAGCGAGGAGCAACTGCGTCGGTTCTTTGAGACCACCCCCCAGGTGGAGCAATATGTCATAGAAGAATATGTTACGGGAAACATCTGCACGTACGATGCCATTGTGAACAGCCAGGGAGACCCTCTGTTTGAATCCATGTGCGTGTGTCCGCCTAGCATTGCCGATGTGGTGGAATACAACCTGGACTCTACCTATTATGTGGAGCAGCACATGAGCGAGAACCTGCGCTACTGGGGCCGAAAGACAGTGAAAGCGTTTGAAGTGAAAAGTCGTTTTGTGCACCTGGAATTTTTCCGTCTGGACCGTCCACACAGAGGTCTGGGCGAGGTGGGCGATTTCGTGGCCCTGGAGGTGAATATGCGTCCTGGAGGAGGCTTCACGCCAGATATGATCAACTATGCCCACAGCGTGGATGTGTACAAGATTTGGGCCGATATGGTCTGTTTCGACAAGAACACCACTCCGTACCCGAACGACGACTACTATGTGATGTTTGCCGGACGAAGGGACAATGTGAAATATGTGCACAGTCATGAAGACATCATGAAGAAATACAAAGACCAGCTCCGCCAGTGGGACCGGCTGCCTAAGGTTCTCTCAGGTGCTATGGGCGACCAGACCTACATTGCCCGTTTCAAGACCAAGGAAGAGATGGACGAATTCTATAACTATACCACAAGCAGAGTCTGAAATAAAGATATGATAGCCTTTTTAACCAGTAACCCATTCATAGAAGGTACCGAAAGCCTGAACCCCAAAAACCGCCTGGTGGATGAACTCCTCTTTAATATTAAGAAGCGTAATGCAAGAGGACTGTTCATCACCGCTGCCCCCGATGAGCACGACTTTTCAGTAGCTTGCCGGGACAGTATCTACAAAGGACTGAAGGAAATAGGACTAGAGTTTAGCTGCTTTCACTTGCTGGATGGACAAAATGCCGAAAAGACGCAGGAACTGACCAGCAACAGCGATGTCATTGTCCTAGGTGGGGGGCATGTCCCCACACAAAACAAGTTCTTCCAGAAAATCCATCTGCGCAAGCGCCTCCAGAACTTCAAGGGAGTCCTTCTGGGCATCAGCGCCGGCTCCATGAACATGGCCGAGAACGTGTTCGTGCATCCCGAACTGCCAGGGGAAACCCTAGACCCCCACTTCAAGGGAGAATTCCAGGGACTAGGCTTCAGTTCCCGGAACATCCTTCCCCACTGGCATAAACTTCCCTATGACATACTGGACGGGAAACGTATGCTGCAAGACATTATCCTGCCTACCACTTCAGACCATGTTTTCTATGGCCTTCCCGATGGTAGTTACATTTTCTCGAACGGAGAAAGAGAGGAAATCAGAGGGGAATCCTACCTCATCAGCAACTACCAAATTCGTCTCCTTTGTCCAGACGGAGCAACCCTAGTTTTACAGGTAAATTAGTGTCAAAATGCTATTTGACACCCCTAAAACCACCCCTAAACCATAATTTTTACTGACATAATGTAAGTTTTTACGGAAAAAATTTGGTGTGAATTCAAAAATGTTCTACTTTTGCACCGGTTTTTCAAAAAGGACTACAACAAATTATTTAAAAATACAAATATTATGAAAAAGATTTTGTTTGCATTGTTCGCAATGTTGAGCTGCTTCTCCGCAAATGCAGCTATCTTTGATGGAATCGATTTGAATGCTAACCGTATTCAGGTAATGAGAGAGATTAGCGTTAAAGGGTATGTTTATGACGAGGCTAAGGATTGTCTGACTGGTAAGTGCCAGGGTACTGAAATTTTCTTGAGCTTCAACTTGGAAGACACTAAGGATAAGAACAAGATTGGTCAGCTGATCATCGAGGTTCCTACTGCAGATTTCCAGAACTCAGCTTTGATCTTCAACGTGGTTTACCACCAGATTGCTGCTGGAAACAATACTTACACTTATGATGTAGACCCAGACGGTACTACCATGATCCTGGAAAAGACTGCTAATGGTGTAAAACTGACTTACTGCACTCCTTACTACGAGAAGAAATAAAATACCTAACCAAAATATAAAACCTAAAAAGCCGCAGCTTTCTGAAAAGAGACTGCGGTTTTTTTATTTTTTTCATTATCTTTGTACCATCTAGTCCTTAAACCTTCTATGAAGAAACTTCTACTCACTGTCTTGCTGAATTGCTGCATGGGGTCGCTCCAGGCAGCAGAACCCGACGGAGGCTACCTCTTCGTCTATTTCCTGGGGAACCATATTCCTCAGGAAGCCATCTGTTTCGCCTTGAGCCCCGATGGCTATCACTTCCATGCCTTGAACGGAAACAAGCCGGTCATCGACTCTAAAGCCATCAGCTCCACCGGAGGCGTGCGTGACCCGCACATCCTCAGGGCACAGGATGGGAAAACGTTTTACATGGTGGCTACCGACATGGCTTCGTGCAACGGCTGGGACAGCAACCGTGCCATGGTTCTGCTTCAGTCGAAAGACCTGATTCACTGGAAATCGTCGGTGGTGAACATGCAGAAGAAATACAACAACCAGGAAGACTTGAAACGGGTGTGGGCTCCGCAGACCATCTACGATAAGGAGGCGGGTAAGTACCTCATCTACTGGTCCATGAAACACGGAGAGAAGGGCACGGACATCATCTATTATGCCTACGCCAACAAGGACTTTACCGACCTGGAGGGCGAGCCGAAGCAGTTCTTCTTCCCGAAGGACAAGAAATCCTGTATAGACGGCGACATTGTGGAGAAGGATGGACTGTACTACCTCTTCTACAAGACCGAAGGACACGGAAACGGCATCAAGGTGGCCACGACCCGCTCCCTCACTTCCGGAAAGTGGGAGGAAGACCCGGACTACAAGCAGCAGACCACAGAAGCCGTGGAAGGTGCCGGAACCTTCAAGCTCATCGGTCAAGACAAGTACATTCTGATGTACGATGTCTACATGAAGAAAAAATACCAGTTCACGGAAACCACGGACCTGCACCACTTCAAGGCCATAGACCACGAGGTGAGCATGGACTTCCACCCCCGGCACGGAACCATCATTCCCCTGACTAAAAAAGAATATGCTAAACTGAAAAAATATTATCCAGATGAAACGAAATAACTTCTTAATCTTAACCCTGCTGGCTGCCTCACTCACAGCTTCAGCACAGAAAACCACCCAGGAACTGGTAGTCAATGCCCAGAAACCGGGTGCCGTGATTCAGCCTACCATGTATGGCATTTTCTTTGAAGACATCAACTTTGCAGCCGACGGCGGTCTCTATGCCGAGCTGGTGAAGAACCGTTCCTTTGAGTTCCCACAAAGACTGCAAGGCTGGAAAAGCGCTGGAAACGTAACGGTAAGAGAGGACGGTCCTTTCGACCGGAACCCTCACTACGTACGTCTGGCCGACCCTGGACATGCGCACAAGCGTACCATGCTGGAAAACGAGGGTTTCTTCGGCATCGGTATCCAGAAGGATAAAGAATACCGTTTCTCTGTGTGGGCACGTGTTCCTAATGGCACTCCTGCACAAATAAGGGTAGAACTGGTGAACCTGCTCCGCACGGAGCATGGAAACATGTACTTCAACCGGGAAAAAGTAACTATAGACTCTAAGGAGTGGAAGAAATATACCGTTACCATGAAGGCTGCCGAAGATTGCCAGAAGGCGGTACTGCGCATCTTCCTGGAAGGCACGGAGACGGTGGACTTGGAACATGTATCGCTCTTCCCAGTAGATACCTGGAAGGGGCATGAGAACGGCATGCGTAAGGATTTGGCACAGGCACTGGCCGACCTGAAACCGGGTGTGTTCCGTTTCCCTGGTGGCTGTATTGTGGAAGGTTCCGACCTGGCTACCCGTTACCAGTGGAAAAACTCCGTGGGACCGGTGGAGAACCGTCCGCTGAACCAGAACCGCTGGCAGTACACCTTCCCTCACCGTTTCTATGCCGACTACTACCAGAGCTACGGTCTGGGCTTCTATGAGTACTTCCTGCTCTCCGAGGAAATAGGTTCCGAGCCACTGCCTATCCTCAGTGTGGGTCTGGCTTGCCAGTACCAGAACGATGATCTGAGCGCCCATCAGCCGGTGGACCAGCTGGATGAATATGTACAGGATGCCCTGGACTTGATAGAATTTGCCAATGGCAGTACGGACACCCAGTGGGGTAAGCTCCGTGCTGAAATGGGCCACCCGAAACCTTTCAACCTGAAGTTCCTGGGCATCGGTAACGAGCAGTGGGGCCCTGAATACCCAGAACGTCTGGAGGTATTTGTCAAGGCGCTGCGCCAAAAACATCCGGAAATTAAGTTGGTAGGAAGCTCCGGGCCATCGGCTAGCGGAGAGCAGTTCGACTACCTGTGGCCGGAAATGAATCGTCTGGGTGCAGACTTGGTAGACGAGCACTACTATCAGCCAGAAGAATTTTTCCTGACATCGGCCGACCGTTACGACAGCTATTCCCGTAAGGGTGCCAAGGTCTTTGCCGGAGAGTATGCCTGCCATGAGAAAGGCAAGGGCTGGAACCACTACCACGCAGCCCTTATGGAAGCTGCCTTCATGACCGGACTGGAGCGGAATGCCGACGTGGTTCACATGGCTACCTATGCCCCACTCTTTGCCCACGTGGAAGGCTGGCAGTGGCGCCCCGACATGATTTGGTACGACAATACCCGGGTAGCCCGCACCTGCAGCTATTACGTGCAGCAGCTCTACTCCCTCTACAAGGGAACAAACGTACTCCCTCTAACCATGAACAACAAGCCAGTCATCGGTGCCGAAGGTCAGGACGGACTCTATGCCACCGCTTGTCTGGACAAGGACAAGGGCCTGATTTACATCAAGGTGGTCAATGTTACCAAGGAAGCCCTGAGCGTGCCTATCAACCTCAAAGAGAAGAAAAAGAAGGGCGGTATTACTGACCGTGAGGTAGAGTGCATTCGTTTCAGCTGCGCTGACCCTGATGCAGAGAACACCGTGGATAATCCAGACAAGATTAAGCCAGAGCGACACAAATTCACCTTGAACGGGAACGTTCTTCAGGCACGGATTGCTCCGGAATCATTCTGCATCTATGTCATTCCTGCCAAGTAAACCGCAGAATAACGCATAAAAAAATCGGTACCTTTCGATACCGATTTTTTTTGTTTTTTTACTGAAGTGATTTACGAGCCTCGCGGTCCGGATCATTCAGCACCTTACACTCGGTATTCAAGAGCATCAGCTCACCCTTTTCAGTAGTATAGGCTGGCCACTCTGGCAGCAACTCATTGTTCGGATTACCGGTCTTCATGAAGTTCAGCAGGGCTGTGCTCATCTTCTTACTCAGCTCTCTAGGCTCCTTACCACCACCGGTGTGGGTAACCATGAGGTCTGTATTCTTGAACCAGTAGCAGATGTCTGCACAGTGGAAGGCACGCATACGACCATTGAAGAGGTTTGGCTCATAGTCGAAGAGGGCCATATAGACAGGAGCGTCCTGCACCTTTTTGCAGTCGGCTGAAGCCACTACGGCTGTACGGGATGCGTTTGCCAGGTTCACGATGGAGATAGGCTTGGTCTTGTTTGGCAATACCTGTGCCAGCTTCTCGTAGGCTGCATAAACCTGAGCAGCCTTCTCTGGAGTCTTCGCACTACTGAAAATACCTGGGCGCTGAAGTAGCTCGATAGCTTGTTCCTTGGTTACATCGTCCATTTCTGGGTTAGCACGGCTCATGCCCCATTCAGAAGTGGTGGTGCAGAACAACATTGGAACATCATTGCTCCAGTCTGCCTTGTCGGCATAGAAATTACCCTTAGGGAAGTGAACGCCGTCGGCTACAGGAGCGAAAGAACCGCGTACAGGGGTTTCAGGATGTGCAGCCGCGAACTCCCGAGCGCAGGCATTGGCTAGGTCGATGTACTCACGCCAGGTCATCTTCTGCAACTTATCCATGCCACCGCCTTTCTTACAGATGAACTTACCCAGTTCTGAGGTGAAGGCTTGGTCGGCAGCGTGGTAAGTGTTTCCACTCAGAGCCACACCTTTGGAAACCAGTCCCTTATTGTCGCTCATAGCTATCATGTTACAAACCTTGGCACCACCGCCGCTCTGCCCCATGATGGTCACATTGCCCGGGTCACCGCCAAAGTTGGCTATATTATCATGAATCCACTGCAGCGCAGCGTGAATATCCAGCATACCTGCATTTCCGGAATCCTTGAACTTAGGGTCTACGGCAGAGAAATCGGAGTAACCGATAGGGCCTAGACGGTGGTTGATGCTGACGAAGACGATGTTGCCCTCGCGAGCCAGGTTCTCACCCTTGTAGCCATCCTGCTCAATGCCGTTTCCGTTCGTGTAACCGCCACCATGCAGCCAAACCAGTACGGGACGTTTCTGCTGGTCGGTGTTAGGAGTCCACACGTTCAGACGCAGACAGTCCTCGCTCACGCCGTAGTAGTTCCAGTGGTCGGCAAAGGTACCGTAGTCGTTGTGGTACTTATCGTCGGTAATCTGTGGAGCGCTATCGCCGTAGAAAACGGTAGGCAGCACGCCCTCCCAAGGCTGTGGAGGCTGTGGAGGCATGAAACGGTTCTCACCACCGGTAGGTGCGCCATAAGGAATGCCCAGGTAAGTGTACACCCCACGAAGGATGTAGCCCTTCACCTTTCCGTACTGCGTCTGAGCAATGGCAATGTCATCGCCCAGCAATAGCTGCTGCTCATCGGGGTTGTAGCCCAGATACTCTTCTGCAGTCTGTCCCTGCTGAGTCTTTCCGCCGCAGGATGCCAGGAAGGCTCCGGCCAACAGGAAAAGACTAGTTCTCAATAATTTTTTCATAGTACTATTTTTAAGTTTTTAAATGTGTTTGGTTCTCTTGTCTATCGGTTTGGTCTTCTCATGCGAAAGTCGCATAAATATTCAATTTTCGGTTCTCTACCAACCCTCAAAAATTCTCTAGTTAAGGAAAAATTTTTCTCCAATTAAGGAGAAAAAAATCGCACGTTTTCTAGTGTTTCTTTATGCAAAGATAATACATACAAAATGCATAAACCAAATTTTCAGCGTAAAAACGTCATTTTTTGCCCGAAAAAATGATTTTTTAGGGTTTCATCTTTATAACACGTTGATATTTAAGTGGATAAAGAAAATAAAAGCAGATTATCAGGTTTTCAGGTCATCAGGTCATCAGGTCATCAGGTCATTAAAGTATCTCATACTCCCATAAAATATGAAAAATGGGGGGAAAAAGTGCTCAATATTATAATATATAAAATATATTATAATATTGGCCCGGAAATGCCTCCCCCTTCATCTATGTAGTGTGTATATATTAATGACCTGATGACCTGATGACCTGATGACCGGGCTGACTGTCTTTTCCTGATTTCGGTT
>DGVD01000009.1:0-490 GCA_002395835.1 Bacteroidales bacterium UBA4293
GACATTGCCGAGGAACAAGGCATCCGTATCAGAAAAAAATCTGGGGCCAAGCAGTAGAGCGCCTGAGCAGCTCAAACGGCTTCACAGTCGGATACAGCTGCAAACTGCTTGGCCGAAGCAAACAGGCTTACTACAAGAACAGGAAGAACGATGAGGAATATGTGCTGCGTGTGAGCCGTCTGGTGGACGCTGTCAGCCAAATCCGCGAGATGGACCCTGGCATCGGATATTACAAGCTGTGGCTCATGTCTAAGCGCATGTTCCTCCATGATTGGGTTCCCGGACGCGATGCGTTCCTGAACCTGCTCCGCGACTTCAACCTCATGCAGAAACGGCCGAAGCCGCGCTCTACGACGAACTCGAACCACCGTTACCGCATGTATAAGAACCTCATCCGGGGATTTGTCCCGACAGGGCCCAATCAACTCTGGGTGAGCGACATAACTTACATTGACCTGGTGGACAGCTGCTCCTACCTGCACTTGGTAAC
>DGVD01000009.1:653-145665 GCA_002395835.1 Bacteroidales bacterium UBA4293
TCAGCTTCATCAGCTCATACATCACTCAGACAGAGGAGTGCAGTACTGCTGCAATGCCTATACGGGTGAATTAAAGAAGTATGGCATACGTATATCCATGACTGAGGACTACAAGCCTACAGACAATGCTATTGCGGAGCGGGTGAATGGTATACTCAAGACTGAGGTCATTTACCGTGAACGACGTTTCAAGAACATTCAGGAGGCAAGTGAACGTATTGCCTCCTTCATCGGTTTTTACAATGAAAAGCGTCCGCATGCCAGCATTGGCATGAAGGTACCCTCAAAGGTACACACGGAGAATAGTAAACAATTACGCATGTGGTAGTCAACTTTTTCAGTACAAAGTCAACTTTTTCAGTATGAAGAGTCAACTTTTTCAGTACATAGTCAACTTTTCTAGGAAAAGAGTCAACCTTTCCCAGTACGGATAGTCAACTTTTTCCGTACGGATAGGATTATGTTAAAAATTTAACCATAAAAAGAGTCAACCTAATTCAGGAAAAGTCATTGGGTCTTTTTCTATGGAAGTATAAAGGCTGCGAATGTTTCTATAGGGGTGATTTGTTTTGCTACAGTTGGTTTTTACACAGCTCTGTTAGAACCTATCATATATAGGCGTAAACCTTTATGGAGAGATATAGTCTTTAGTCTGTTGACCATCATAGGAATTTTACTGATATTTCAGTTGGATGTCAGATATCGTCTTGGTATCGGTTTAGGTATGGTTTCTTCTATTGTCTATGCCTTTTTTTTCCATCTTCAGTAAGAAAGTACAGGAGTCTACAGGAAAAAGTAGTAGTACCATGCTTCTGTATGAATTACTGGGAGGTGGTACCATCCTTACTTTGATTCTTCCTTTATATCTGTTGTTTTTCGCAGACTTGCAAGTTGTTCCATCTCCATCTGATTTCTTGTTATTGCTTATTTTTGCCTCTGTTTTTACTATAGGCCCTTTCTTGCTTCAACTACAAGCACTCCGAAGAATTTCTGCTTTTACGGTGAATCTGAGTTATAATCTTGAACCTGTTTACAGTATATTGTTTGCGATGCTATTATTTAATGAAGCCAGAGCTTTGAACATCTCTTTCTGGGTAGGTTTAAGCTTGATTATTTTATCTGTATTTTTACAGACGTTCAGCATATTGAAGAAATAGTAAAGATTCTATTTTTGCAATTATTGTCTATCTCGGAAAAGTGTGTTAATTTTGCGGTCTAAATAAAAATAGTTTTCATGCTTGTTTTAATAACTACCATTATATACTTTAGTTTGTTGCTTCTTATCGCTCACATTACGGGGCGTGGGGGCAACGATGCTTTTTTCCGTGGGAACAGGCAGTCTCCTTGGCCATTAGTAGCTTTTGGAATGATAGGAGCTACGCTTTCTGGGGTTACGTTTGTTAGTGTTCCAGGTATGGTTTTAGGCTCTAATATGGGTTACATGCAGATGTGCTTTGGCTATTTCTTTGGCTATCTGGCTGTGGCGTTCATACTGTTACCTATTTATTATAAGTTGAATCTGACCTCTATATATACCTATTTGGATTATCGTTTTGGAAAAGTTAGTTATAAAACGGGAGCCTCGTTTTTCTTGCTATCCAAACTTACTGGAGCTGCTGCCAGACTGTATTTAGTTTGTCTTATTTTGCAGAATTATGTTTTCGACGATTTAGGTATACCTTATATTGTTACAGTGCTGGTAACATTGATTCTAATCTGGTTATATACCCGTAAAAGTGGAATTAAGACCTTGGTTTGGACAGACACATTGCAGACTTTATGCTTTATTGTAACCATTATCTTGATTCTTTATAAAGCTTCCGATATGCTGAATCTAGGCTTTTCTGATAGTTGGTCTGCTATTTGGAGTGATTCTCATAGTCGTATATTTGATTTTGATGATTGGACCTCACGTAATTATTTTTGGAAACAATTCTTGAGTGGAATCTTTATTGTCATAGTCATGACGGGACTAGATCAGGATATGATGCAGAAGAATCTTACTTGTAAGAATCTACGTTCTGCTCAAAAGGATATGTGTGTATCTGGTTTCTTGTTCGTTATAGTCATAGGCTTAGTCATGATGCTAGGGGTGATGATGACTTTACTTTATTCTCATATAGGAATGCCATTGCCTGCTGCAGGCGACAGTTTGATACCTGATTTCATAGCTAGTGGGGTGATGGGGGATACTGTGCTGGTTATTTTCACTATAGGTATCATAGCTTCAGCGTTTTCTAGTGCAGATTCTGCTATGACAGCTTTGACCACAAGCTTTTGCATCGATATCTTAGAAATAGAGGATGAAAGATATTGCTATGCTCCATTAAAAAGTGTATCGAAAGAGAAAGTTAGAAAAGTGGTTCATCTATGCATGATGACACTTTTCATTCTTTTCATTTTAGGATTTAAAGTTCTGGGTAGTACCAGTGTGATAGACACACTTTTAACTATGGTTAGTTATACTTATGGTCCACTACTTGGTATGTATAGTTTTGGAATCTTCTGCAAAAGAGTTCCTACAGAAAAGTTTGTTCCTTTTATAGCCGTAGCTTCTCCCGTAATCTGTTTCCTCTTGGATTTACTTACGCAGCACTTATTTGGTTATAAGTTCGGTTATGAACTGCTTATCCTGAATGGAGCTTTAACTTATTTGGGCTTATTGACTGTTTCCCATAAGCCATAAAGGGATGGTTTAAAAAGAAAGGGAGAATCTTATCTGCCGCCAGATAAGATTCTCCCTTATCTTATGTATGAATAAATTTATTCTTTTACACGCAGGTTCATTACAAATGGAGCTTCTTTTGTGGAGTTCTTCCACTCACCATCTGTTTCACCATTTGGATTGCCATATTTACAGAAGTTGGTCCAGTAATCTACCATGCGGTTAGATAGTTCTTCATCGGCAGCGGTAAATGGTCTCCAGCTTCGGTCTAAAGTATGGAAGGTATACCAGAGTTCAGAACTGTGGAATGAGCCTTCCAAAGCCTTACGTCCGTCAGTAGGAAGTGGACGGTCGAAGAAGTACAGATAAACAGGTTTGGTTGATAAACTGTCGCGAACTTCTGCAAAACGCTGTTCACCATCAGTCAGACCTGGCATATCGTTTGCACAGTGGCCCATCATATATGGAACATCGGCTACTGTATTGTTGAATACAGCTTTGTTGAAACTTTCAGTAAGTAAAACACCATCCTGATGAGGGCTGAATCTTACGGCATTAGGATCACCCCATGCAGATGGGAGTGCCTTCATCAAATCCTCATAACTAGCTGCACGTAATTGCTCCAGGGTAGTTAAGCCTGCTGCATCTAGTTTTGCCTTAGCTTTTGCATCTAAATCTTCTTGTGTATCAGGAGATGCCAGTTCCATACCTATTCCACCTATACTCTGGATAATAGCCTTCTTCACCATTCCTTTGCTTAATGGGCTTATAATCATGTTCTTTACACTTGCAGCACCTGCGCTTTGTCCTAATACAGTAATGTTTTCTGGATCACCGCCAAACTGAGCAATGTTATTATGAATCCAGGTCAAGGCTGCTACTTGGTCATAGGTACCATAGTTGCCGGAATGACCACCACCTTCTTCTGTAAGCAATGGATGATTCAAGAAACCGAAGACACCAAGGCGATAGTTGACTGTAACCAAAATTACGCCACGTTCTGCCCATGCTTCACCATCCATTTCAGGCTCGAAACTCCAACCTCCGGTATATGCACCACCATGAATCCACATGGCTACAGGAAGTTTAGCTTCTGCTTTGCCAGCAGCATCCTTTGGAGTCCAAATGTTTAGTTGTAGACAGTCCTCAGAGAATGGAGCATCTTGTGCAAAGAATTCTGTGCCATAAGCACCATCGTTAGGGTCATGGGCAGCTTGCCAGGAAGCATTGCGGAAATGGTCTGCAATCATGACTGTGTCCCAAGGGGTAACGGGTTGTGGCTTTTTCCAGCGTAATTCTCCTACTGGAGCAGCTGCAAATGGAATACCTTTGTAGGCAATGACATTGGTAGAATCTAAAACCACTCCTTGAACTTTACCACCTTCTATGGTAAGAATGGGGTTTTCATCAACTACAGGTTTTTGTTCGGTGCAGGCAGTTGAAAGTAATGTCAGAACTGCTGCAAATAAAGTCCATGTTTTTTTCATGTTGTTTATAGTTTTGATTTTAAGGATAATTCTAATGTGCAAAATTAAAGGAAATAGTTGATAGGTGACAAACTTATTTCCTTTAATTTTATATGATTAGTGCATTTTTTCCCTCTTCAATGAGGATTTAAACAGCTGTTAAAGAATCATTTCTCAAATCGACCTGCAATTCTCCGCCATCTTTTAGTTTTCCGAACAAGATTTCTCTCATGAGTAATGGGTTCAGAAGTTGCTGAATGACACGGTCCATTTCACGGGCACCATATTCTTGAGAGAAACCTTTCTGGAGCAGATGTTGTCTAGCAGCCGGAGTAAGTGTAAGTTGCACATTCTTGGCATCCAACTTTATTTGAAGTTCCCGTAGTTTCTTGTCCAAAATCAGGTTGGCCATATGCTCGTCCATATCATGGAAGGTCACTATACCCGATAATCTGTTAATAAACTCAGGCTTGAAGATTCTTTTTACATCTTTCAACATGGCAGTGCCTTTGCTAATCTTTGCATTGAAGCCAAGGGCTTGGTTTGCATATTGAGCTCCTGCATTGCTAGTCATAATTAAAATGACTTGACGGAAATCAGCCTTTTGTCCTCGGTTGTCGGTCAGGTTGGCATAATCCATGACTTGAAGCAGCAGGTTAAAGATGTCAGAATGTGCTTTTTCTATTTCATCTAGAAGTAATATGCAGTTTGGTGTCTTGCGGATGGCGTCAGTTAATAATCCACCATCTTCGTATCCTACATAACCTGCTGGTGAACCTATCAGTTTAGCTACGGTATGTTTCTCAGTATATTCACTCATGTCGAACCGAACCAAACTAATTCCTAATTCTTTTGCCAATACTTTGGCTACTTCTGTCTTACCCACACCCGTAGGACCCACGAATAGCAGACTTGCTATAGGTTTCTGTGCATCCAGAAGGCCGGCCTTGCTCATTTGGACGGCTTCCACTACTTGCTTTATGGCTTCATCCTGACCGTAAATCTGGCTTAGGATATGTGGCTCTAACGTTTCAAGCTCTGAGTTATCGTTCTCTTTCAATGCCTTGGCATCAACTCGGCATATTTTACTGAGCAGTTCAGCAATTACTTCTTTGCTTACTGTCATGTCTTCGGTAGGGTGGAGTTCCCGAAAAGCACCAGCCTCATCTATGAGGTCAATAGCCTTATCGGGAAGGAATCTCTCATTGATGAATCGGGCACTTTGTTCCACTGCATAAGGGATTACACCATCCAGATAATGGATACCATGATACTTTTCAAAGTTGGCTTGTAATCCTTCTAAGATGTGAATGGATTCTTCAATGCTAGGTTCTGGGATATTGATTTGTTGGAACCTCCGGACGATTCCCTTACTCTGAGAGAAATAACGGTTGTATTCTTGATAAGTGGTGGAACCGATGAATTTAATGTCGCCCGAAGACAAATAAGGCTTCAGTAAGTTGCCTGCATCCATGGAACTGTCATTCGTACGGCCTGCACCAATCAAATTATGAATTTCATCGATGTATACAATGACTTTTCCCTCTTTCTTCAGTCCCTCCATGATCATTTTGATGCGTTTCTCAAAATCACCTCTGTATTGAGAACCGGCTACCATGGCTCCTAAATCCAGTTCGTAAATCTTATATCCTTTTAATCGTTCTGGAACTTCTCCTTTTTCTATCATATTGGCCAAACCATAAGCCAATGCAGTCTTTCCTACACCAGGCTCACCTATGTGTAGTGGATTATTCTTTTCCTTACGGCAGAGTACCTGAATGGTTCTTTCCAATTCTTGTTCCCTACCTATAAGTGGATTGTGCTCTGCCAGATGGTCGTTCAGACAGGTTACGAAATGATTCCAGGGCTCTGTTTTTCTGCTTGGTATTTCATCGTAACCCTCTTCTTCCTCGTCATAATCCTCGTCCTCATCTTCCTCGTCTTCTAAATTGAATTCATACTGGTTGATAAGTTCGCTCATGAATTCTTCTTTATCATTGTTGATGGCTTTCAACAAGATAAATTCTGCCTTAGAATCTTTTAACGCTAGAATCCCCATTATGATATGAGTGACTTCCAGTTCTTCTGCATTGCTTCTTTCCATCTGGATACATGCATACTCCAGCACTCGTTGTAGCTGGTAGGATGCCTCAGGCAGATGATTTTCTACGTTCTCGGGTACGACTTCCAGTGCATCAATATATTTTTTGAGTTCTGCACGCATGAAATCTTCATCATAGAAGTTCAGGGTTAATGCCATTTTGAATGGCTCCTGATCCATGATGGTCAGAAGGATGTGTTCTGGCGTGATAAACTCATGATGATTATTGAGTGCCAGAGTAAATGCTTTATTTAGTGCTTCTTGTGTATATACGCTTTGTTCCATATTTAATCTACAGGCGTGTAAGTGAGACGTAAAGGAAAGCCTTCCTGACGAGCCATGCGAGTGGCTTTTCTAACCTTGCTGGCTGCCACATCCAGGGAATAGATTCCTACAGTGGCTTGCCCACTTTTATGAACGGCTTCTGCTAGAAGCTGAGCCTCTGTCTCTGTCTTAAAAAAGATAAGAGTCAGTATCTTCACTACGAAGTCAAATGTGGTGAAATCGTCGTTGTGTAATATAACTTTGTATTGCCTTGGCTCCCTTAAATCGGTTCGTTCCTTTTCTTTTAACGAAGTTTCCTTTTGTTCCATAATTATATTTTAGTCTACAAAGATAATGTTTTTTCTTTCAATTGTCTGCTATTTGCCTGAAAAAGTAATTTATATCCCTTTCTTATTTTGGTATTTAGGTTTAATGTGCTATTTTTGTGATACTAAATTTTAATGCTATGCGAAAAATCACATTAATTATCTTTCTTTCTAGTTTATTTCTTTCTGCCAATTTAATTCAAGGTCAGAATGTGCTGAATAATGGTGCTACAGAAAATGTTTTCCATAATCCAGTTATCCCAGGTTACTATCCCGACCCTAGTGTTTGTGCGGTAGGTGATGATTTCTACTTGGTTAACAGTACTTTTCAGTATTTCCCGGGGGTGCCTGTGTGGCACAGTAAGGATTTGATTCATTGGGAGCAGATAGGTAATGTGCTTGATCGGGCTTCTCAAGTGGATTTAAGTGCCGGTGGTGCCAGTTCCGGTATCTTTGCACCTACCATTCGCTATAACGAGGGTAAGTTTTATATGATAACTACGAATATAAATAGGTTGTTTACGGGTAAGTCTGGTAATTTTATCGTAACTGCAGATAAGCCTGAAGGTCCATGGAGCGAACCTGTATTTGTGGATGGGGTAAATGGTATAGACCCATCACTCTATTGGGAAGATGGGCGAATGTATGTTTGCTGGTCTGCAATGAATAATATCAGTTTAGCGGAATTAGACCCAGTTACATTCCAAATGATAGGTAAGCCTAGAAATATCTGGGAGGGTGATGGTGATAGTAGTCCTGAAGGACCGCATATTTACAAGAAAGATGGTTTTTATTATTTACTGATTGCTGAAGGTGGTACAGAGATGGGGCATAAAGTGAATATAGCTCGTTCAAGAGCTATCGATGGCCCGTATACTAGTAATCCTTCTAACCCCATCTTAACTCAAAAGCGTAGAGAAAGTGCTGGAAGTCTTATTCAGGGTGCAGGACATCCTGATCTGGTTCAAGCCTCCGATGGCTCATGGTGGATTGTATTCCTAGCTTTCCGTACCAGTGCTGGTAAACAGTTGCATACCTTAGGCCGTGAAACATGTTTGGCACCAGTACGGTGGGATACGAATGCTTGGCCTGTTGTGAATGGAAATGGAATGGTAGATGTAACTATGAATGTTCCTACTCTTCCTCAAGTTGTGATGAAGCAACCTGCTTCTCGCACTTCTTTTAAGAATGGGAATAAATTGGGATTTGAGTGGATCTACATCAACAATCCTGTCGAGTCTAATTACATCTATGCTAAGAACCAACTTCAGTTGAAGGCTACCTCCGTACCATTGGATGATCCTAGGAAGACGCCTACATTTGTAGCAAAACGTCAGACTGACATCAATTGTGTGGTAACCACTCAGCTTTCTCTTGACAATGCAAAGGAAGGCGACCGTGCAGGTCTCACTGTTTATATGGATCCTAAGGGACATTATGATATTGCTTTGATTCCTGCAGCCGATGGCAATTACTATGTGGAGCTAAGTTACCGTTTAGGTGCCATGAAGCATATAGAAAAGAGCGTGAAACTTCCTAACAAGAAAGCTGTTCAATTTAGAGTGGAGGCTACTAATGCGCTCTATTCATTCTCTTATTCTACCGATGGCAAGAAATTTGAGAAATTGGGTAGTATGGATACTTACTTCCTCGCTACTGAAACTTTAGGTGGCTTTACCGGAATGGTCTTTGGCTTGTTTGCTGAAGGCGAGGAAGGAACTAAGGCAACAGCTCATGTAGACTGGTTCGACTACCAGCCTGGGGAAGAATATAAGACTTCAAGTAGATTTTAATTAAAGGAATTTATAGCTTCAAGATGAAAGGCAATTCATTCTATAAAACGCTACTTCTCGTTAGTTGGTTATGTTTCCCACTTTACATCTCAGCTCAGGAAGAAGTGTCAGATTCGGTTTCTACCGATAGAAGGAGTAATCAGAATGTGATGCTGAATGCTTCTTCCTCTTCTCAACCTCGCGTTATTTCGTTGGGAATTCCACAATGGGGAACCGCTATCGTTGATGATGGATTGCCTACATCTTTTTACATGGATTATTTCCCGGGTTTCTGGTCTTGGAGGAACGGCTTGGGTACCAAATCCATGACCCTAACACGTCTGGATGAATCTGCCATCATGCTGGGTAATTCCGGCTTTTTCGCTATGACTACCTCCAAGGCTGGTGCCGAGAAACTGGAAGGTGCTGTGAATTATAGCATAGATATCTATGGCCGAAATCAGATTGAAGCCGATATAGCTTCTCCTCTTGGAAAGGGATGGGGCATCAACCTGAACATCTATCAGGATTTGAATAGAGGTTCCAATCATTTGGATTTATCATATTTCCAAGAGCATATTCAGCATTATAAATTAGGTGTCTCTAAGAAATTTGATGAGAATAGAGGTAATTTCTTCTTCTCTTATCTTTACATGAAGACCCTTAGCTTGAGCGATCCTTACGGGCCTTTTATCTTTGTGGGTGATGGTAGTGTAAAGGAATTCGAGGATTTTAAATTAGGTAAGGATCAGTATTTGCCTTCTACTGCCACGTTTGATTATGTGGACTTGAAGACAGGAGAGAAGAAAACTCGTAGGTTTGTCAATGACGCTGGTACACCTATACATGTGGTTACGGCTGGTCTAAACTATTTATTCAAAAATGGTACTGTGTTGGATATCAATACCAGGTTGAGACTAGGAAACACCAACTTGACCGAATCCTATTTAAGTTCTATCTCAAAAGTAGGTTCTATAGATGGGTATACTTATGCAGGAGGAACTCCTTACGAGGGCAATGTACAGACTCGTTACATGCTTTACTATGAGGATCACTGTTATGAGTGGTTGACTACTGCTCAACTGAAAGGTCGGTGGAAGAAACATCAGTGGATGGGAGGCTTGAACCTTTGGTTTGTGGATACCACAAACGATATCCATACCATCAATTTTGCTTATGAAGCAAAAAAGGATCCACTTTCTCTTTTATATAATGGAGATATGTATTATGTGCATAATACAGGTGCTCAATATGTAGATGGAAACCAGAGTAAAATAGCTTTGTTCGGACAAGACCAATGGGTTCCCAATTCTAGATTTACACTTCGCCTAGGACTTCGAATGGAATATAGTGGTATTCGTGGGGATGGAGCTTTTAATGCGGAAGGAATGGATAATAACACTCGTCAGGCTAATTGGAGTTTGAAATCACCTGGTGTTCAATTAAACCCAATCAAGAAGGACATGTTTAATGGGGCTGCCTCATTGGTGGCATATTATAAGATTACTCCGGAGTTCGGATTGGAAATGAATGCTATAGCCACGAAGCGTCATACAGAACTTTGGCAATACGGTCAGCAGGATTTACCAAATGATGTTGCCAAAAACGATTATCTCCTTCGTGGGGGTATAAATTATAAGAATAGTTGGATTGATTTGCAATCTTTGCTGACCTATATCCGTCAGGACAATAATTTTACCTCTGCCATGTGGACACATCAGCTTGAAAAAGCTGCTGGAGGATATCCTGCTGGCTATAATGAAAGTGTCTATATAGGTTCGCTTTATAGTATGGATGCTGTAGGATGGACCACAGATGTGGTATTGACTCCCTTTAAAGGCTTTGCTTTTCATGGTCTGTTTACCTTCCGTTCTCCCAAATATAGAGACTATAGTTTTAAGCCAACTTTCAGTGATGGTTATTCTGAGACTTTTGATTTTTCTGGAAAGAGAATCACTTCTTCTTCAAGTGTGGAAATAGAACTGGAACCCTCCTATAAATGGGATAAATGGCGTTTATGGCTGAGTGCCCGGTATTATAGTAAGCAGTACGTGAATATAACTAACTCCTTATTCTTTAATCCTCGATGGGAAACATTTGGAGGTGTTGATTTTGCCTGGAAGAAAAATATCAGCTTTTCTATTAATGTCATTAATTTCTTGAATCAAACAGGTGCCAGTGCCGGCATACAGGCTGCTTCTCTTGCTACAGATGGCTCTGCATTCAAGAATTATTTAACTTCTGGAACGTTTATCCGTCCATTTACTGTGGAGTTCTCTACTTCACTGACTCTATAGGCCTATTAAAGGAATAAAATCTTCAACTTTCTTATCGGAAAGAAACCAATTCCCGAATTTTCAGCATAACCAACCGAAAAAAATGAAATGGTTTATAATGCTGAATACAGTATTTTTGCATCAATTAAAATTGATTATTAGTATGAAGAAAATTGAATTAGGAAAATCAGGATTACAAGTGTCTGCTGTAGGTTTGGGATGTATGGGATTGAGCCATGCCTATGGTGAAGCTATGAATTTGAAGGAAATTGAAGACGTTATAATGAAAGCCATCGATTTGGGATATACCTTTTTCGATACGGCAGAGGTATATGGAACCGAATCAGATCCTCATCATAATGAACGAATGCTAGGTGAAATTATGGGTTCTATACGAGATAAGATAGTATTGGCTACTAAAGGAGGCATTCGTTTTGGTGATAATGATTCCGAAAGTGCTACTCATCCTTTAATAACTGATGCAAGTCCTGCCTCTCTTCGTTATTCACTAGAAGGCTCTTTGCGCAGATTGAAGACCGATCACATCGATCTTTATTATCAGCATCGTATAGACCCGAAGGTTGAACCGGAAGAAGTGGCCGAAGTTATGGCTGAATTCATAAAAGAGGGTAAGATTCTCTCTTGGGGTATTTCAGAAGCTAATGAGGATTATTTGCGAAGGGCTCATGCTGTTTGCCCTGTAGCTGCTATACAAAATCGTTATTCCATGTTGGCCCGTTGGCATGAGAGTCTTTTTCCGGTAGTTAAGGAATTAGGTGTTGGTTTCGTAGCATTTTCTCCTATGGCCAATGGATTACTGAGTGGTTGTTATAATGCACAGTCGCAGTTTGATTTGAAAACAGATTTCCGTGCATTTATGCCGCAATACAGTAAAGAAAGCTTTGAAAAGAATCAATCCTTATTTAATCTGGTGAATCATTTGGCTGTTCAGTATGGTGCCACTCCAGCACAAATATCTTTAGCTTGGATGATTAATAAGGGTATTATTCCTATACCTGGCACTCGTAAGATAGCTCGCCTTGAGGAGAATGCGGGAAGTGCTAATATAGAGATGACTGCAGATGAACTGAAACGTATAGATACAGCTCTCGATGGTATTGAGATGAGCGAGGTGTTTGGTGGTTCTAAGATTATTAAATAATTAAATGTTTTTGGGATGAGAAATATGTGGTATTTATTAGTGATGTTTGTCGCTCCTCCGTTGGCTTCTGCACAAAATACACAGGTAAAGCTCACTAGTGGACTAGCAGAAGGTCAGTTTAATAATGGTATATATGTATATAAAGGTATACCTTATGCTAAAGCTGAGCGTTTCATGGCTCCTCAAGCCCCTGATGAGTGGCAAGGAGTGAAGCATTTTGATGATTATGGTCAGATGAGTTATCAAGCATTTATGGGATTTGGTCAGGCACAAAGTAATATGGGAGATGACTGTCAGAATCTGAACGTTTGGACTCCTGCCATTAACGATGGAGGGAAACGTCCTGTGATGTTGTGGCTTCATGGTGGTGGTTTCCAGAGTGGTTCTTCTTCTGATGTGACTACTGATGGAGAGAATCTTAGCAAAAGAGGTGATGTGGTAGTTGTTTCCATTAATCACCGCTTGAATATCATCGGTCATTTGGATCTTTCTGATTATGGTGAAAAGTACAAGTACTCTGGAAACGTGGGTGTTCTTGATATTATAGCAGCCCTGAAATGGGTAAAACAGAACATAGCTGTTTTTGGTGGGGATGCAAATAATATAACACTTTTCGGTGAGTCGGGTGGTGGCGCAAAAATCATTGTGCTCAATGCAGCACCTTCTGCACAAGGCCTTTATCAAAAAGGAATCATCGAGAGTGGAGCGGTAGAGAGTTTAGGAATGAAAGTTACGGAGAAGTCTATTGCTAAACAGGTTACTGAAACTTTGTTGGCCAAGTTGAATATCCCTGCTGATGAGGTTGACAAATTGCAGACACTTCCATACCAGCAACTGAATCGTGCTGGTGATGAATCCTTAAGAGAGGTTGGTACTCGTTTGGGGTTAAAGGATGGTTTTAATAATCCAGGCAATATGTCTTGGGCTCCTGTGGTGGATGGTGATTTCCTTCCTCAGCAACCCGATGCATCACAGAAACTTTCTCGCAATGTCTCTTTGATTGTAGGCACTAACTTGACAGAGATGAATTCTATGGCGATGATGTTTGATCCTAATTTCCAGACTAGCAATAAGAGCACGTGGAGTAATGAGGAGAAACAAGAGCGTCTGCGTGAGCGTTTTGGAAATCATACCGATGCTGTAGTGACTGCATTTCACAAGGCATATCCTGATAGAGATGCTATAGATGCTCTTTATGTGGATAGCTGGATACGAAGTAACTCTTTACGCTATATGGCTTTACGCGTAGCTGAAGGTGCACCTGTATATAGTTATATGTTTGCATTTGATAATCCTCAAAATCCATTACTAATGGCTCCGCACACAGCAGAAATAGCTTATGTATTTAATAATCTAGGACGTAATCCAATGCTTGGAGGTCAGGTAACAGAGGAAGCAAAACGTCTTTCCAACGCCATGAGCGATGCTTGGATTAATTTTGCCCGCACTGGAAATCCCAGCACTTCTAGTCTTCAGTGGCCTGCTTTCACAGAGAACAATCGTGCTACAATGGTGTTTGGAAAAGATTCAAAGGTACGGGTGGGTTTTGACGATGATTTGATGAAACAATTAGTACCTGATTACGATTTTATGAAATAAATTAGATGTTTTTAATGAAAAAATCATCATTCAAAGCGAATAAAGTGTTATGGTTCATTACTAAATAAACTATATCTTTGCAACAAATAAAAATAAATTTAGTCATGAAAAATAGTTTGTTTAAATCACTGCTTGTTGCAGTTATGATGTTAGTAGCCGTTGCTACTCCGGGTTATGCTCAGTTCCAGAATTTTGAGAATAAGGCTCATACACCTGAGGCTCAACCATTCGCAGATCTTAGTCAGAAGATATGGGATTGTATGGCACAAAAGGATGCTACAACCCTGAAAGATATATTCCATCCTAATGCAATGTTTGTTCACATGGGTGGTTATTGGGGAACTGAACAAGAACTCACTACCATTGGTCAGGGTTTTATTTTCTACAAGCAAACCGATGTATATGGTGTGGATGTAAAAAAGATTAATGAAGACAACTGGGCTGTTTATAGTACCATCGTGCTAACTGCAGAGTTGGGTGGTAGAGATGTAATCACTCCATTCTTCGTAACACAAACCTTTACTCGCGAAAATGGTAAATGGTTGCTTACTTCTTTTGTCTTTACCACAAGAACAGGTGGACCTGGAGCAGATCGTGCCAATCATTAATTAAAGAAGGGCTTCATTATGAAGCCCTTCTTTTGTTTATGATATGCTTGCCTTCCTGAGCGTTCGATGTACAAGAATAAAAAAGATAGGCATGAGTACTCCTATATTTACAATCCAACTTATAGGATAGCAGTACATGAGGAATCCCATTTCTGGTTTCATAGGGAAAAAGAAGAACAACCATAACAGGCGTACCCCACATATAAATACGATGTTTATCCATGCAGGTATGACAGCATAACCCAATGACCTTAAAATGCCCGACATGATTTCATTAAAAGAGTGAATGCCATATATAGCTAATACAATTTGACTACGAATGACTGCCAGTCTGATTACCTCTGGGTCGGATGTGAAGACAGATGCCAGCTGCTGAGCGAAAAGAATAAAAATCCAACTGACAATTAGTGTTGTCCCAGGTCCGATTATCATGACATTCCGAATAATTCTCTTGCATCGGTCAATCTGTTTGGCTCCATAATTCTGGCTCATAAAAGAGGTTCCTGCTTGTCCGAATGCATTGCCAATGAAAAAGCAGAAATAGTCGAAGTTTAAGGAAACGGTATTAGCTGCTACTGCTGCAGTTCCTAATGAGTTTATACCACCTTGAATCATCACATTGGAGAAATTAAAAATCATCCCTTGGATACCTGCAGGTATGCCTATATAAGCAATTCTTTTTAGAATGTCCCAATGTATTTTTAACTTGTGCATCTCTATCCGAAGTTCTGGACTTTCCTTTTTTAGCATGTAAAATAAGGAAAGGGAACTGATGATGGATGAAACTAATGTGGCTATAGCTACCCCCTCCACACTTAGATGGCATTTTACCACTAAGAACAAGTTTAGTACTGCATTGATGATACCGGAGATTATTAAAACATAGAGTGGCCTTTTTGTGTCCCCTTTACTCCGTAAGATTGCCGATTCAAAATTGAACAGCATAATGAATGGCATGCCCAGAAAATAGATACGGAAATAGAGAACGGCTAAATCAAGGATGTCATCAGGTGTAGAGAGAAGTGATAATATAGGCCTGGCTATGAACCAACCCAGAATGCTCATGAATACACCGCAAATCAAGGAGAGGACTACTGTAGTATGAACTGCTTTGTTTGTGTTCTCTTTATCTTGTTGACCTATCAGTTGGGCTATGACTACATTGGCTCCTACAGACAGACCTACAAAGAGATTGAGCATCAAGTTGATGATGAACGTATTAGCACCTACAGCAGCCATGGCATCACTACTGGCAAAATGACCCACGACAGCTATGTCCGTTGCGTTGAGTAATTGTTGGAATAAAGCACTTATGGCTACAGGCAAGGCAAACCAAACCATCTTAATGGCTATAGGTCCATTAAGCATATCCAAGTGCGATGCTCCTTTTTTACTCATTTACTGGTTTATCATTTATTTTGCGGGTGCAAATTTAGCTCTTTTTGGTTAAAAGTTGTTTTTAATTATCTTTTTCTTCAGAAAGTTTGTTGATTTCGCTTTTTTTTAATTTATTTGCAGTCGGCAAACGAAAGTAATCGAAATAAAAAGAAAAACCCAACAAAATAAATCTAAAACTAAAAGTCATGAAACAATTTTTATTTCTAGTAACACTTCTGCTTGGTTTGGTATCTTTGCAGGTAAATGCTCAGGAGATTAAGGAGCAGGATCCTACTAAGCACACCCCTCGTGTTTTTCCTATGCCAGTTAAACACTTGTATTTCCACAGTGAGATTTTGGGTGTAGACAAGAATTTCTCCGTTATCCTTCCTCGCAGTTACGATAAAGAGCCAGATCGTAAATATCCAGTTCTTTATTTACTCCATGGTGGTGGTGAGAACGATTGGGAATGGGCTAACATCCCAGTGTCTATGCTTTGTGAGGCTGTTTCTAAAATGACAGGTGATGGGTCTTGTGCAGAAATGATTATCGTTCAACCCAATGCAACTGAATACAAGGGAGGTTATAACAACCGTGACGACTGGAAATATCAGGATTATTTCTTTAATGAGTTGATGCCAGCTATCGAAAAGAATTTCCGTACCATCAATGGTAAGGGTCATCGTGCTATCGGTGGACTTTCCATGGGTGCTGGAGGTACCTATCAATATGCACTTACTCGTCCAGAATTATTCTGTGCTGCCTATGCCATCAGTGGACATAGTTCTATCGACGTTACCACTCTTTCTCCTGAAGAACAGGAAAAAGTAAAGACTGTGGCATGGACTATCGACTGTGGTGGTCAGGATATAGCTTTTGACAATGTCGTTAAGACCTATCAGCAGATGAAAAAGATAGGAATGAACTGCCAGTTCCGTTCAGAGTATGGTGTTCATGCCACATTCTACTGGTATGATGGTCTTTGCAAGATGCAGACATTCTTTACTCGTCATTTTTCCGACCAGTGTAAATAAAGAAATCAAAAACAATCAATCTATAATAACTTTTTAAATTTATGATCATGAAAAAGTTTTTTGCAATTGCAACCCTTCTATTCAGTTGTTTTACTTTACAGGTAAATGCACAGGATTATACGGAGCAGGATCCAGCTAAGCACACTCCACGTGTATTTCCTATGCCAGTTAAGCACTTGACTATGAAGAGCGAGATTTTGGGTGTAGAGAAGAACTTCTCTGTATTCTTGCCTAAGAGCTATGAAAAGGAACCAAACCGTAAGTATCCAGTTCTTTATCTGCTACACGGTCATGGTGAAAATGATTGGGAATGGGCAAATATCCCTGTTTCTATGATTAATGAGCGTATCTCCCAGGTAACAGCTGATGGTTCTGCAGCTGAGATGATTATCGTTCAGCCGAATGCTACCGAACATCAGTCTGGTTATTTCAATAAAGAAGGATGGATGTATGAGGATTATTTCTTCAAAGAGTTGATTCCTCTGATTGAAAAGAATTTCCGTGCTATTCCTGATAAGGGACATCGTGCTATTGCTGGTCTTTCCATGGGTGGTGGTGGCTCATTCTATTATGGTTGTCGTCATCCTGAAATGTTCAGTAGTGTATATGCCATCAGTGCTGCTGTAGGTAGCTTTGCTTCACCTAATGCTAGACCACAGCGTATGGCAGGTGGTGTAAGTCAGAACATATTCCAGGCTAATGTGGATTTGGAGAATGTTCCAGAAGACCAACTGGCAAAAATGAAGACTGTAGCTTGGACTTTGGATTGTGGTGATGATGATTTCCTTTTTGCAGGAAATGTGCAGACCTATCAGCAAATGAAGAAATTGGGTATGAACATACAGTTCCGTACTCGTGAAGGTGTACATGCTACCTATTATTGGTATGAGGCATTAGGTTACGCGTTACGTTACGCTACCCGTCATTTCTCTGATCAGTGCAAATAAGTTGACTCTTTCATTCAGATAGAGGAGGGCATATCCCTATGGGGTATGTCCTCCTTTGCTTTATATTTTTTATTCTCAAATTTGCGATTGTCAAGGTCATTTTATATATTTGCAATCAAAAATTTAAAGAAAATCAATATGAAAAAGGCTATTGTAGACATTTTACTTTATTTATTTACCATTTTTATTGGAGCGATTGTTTTCAGTATAATTGGTGCTGTGCTGAACAATGCAATAAATCCAGGTAGCGGTATGGATAGTGTGATGGATAATCCATGGTTGATGGGTACCATTTTATTGGGCACTCAGCTTCCTGTCATTCTATTTTTCCTGGCTTTTAGACGTGCCAATTATTCTTTTGGGAATTTAGACAAGGTTAATACCATTGGTACCTTTTCCATCTACGCTTTTATAATGATGGTAGGTGCTATTCTCATCGAGCAATTTATTCTCTCTGTAATACCTAGCGAAGAGCAGATGTTCAGTTACCTGGAAATGTTCAAGCCGCTCATGTATAATCCTCTTTGTGTATTGCTTATCTGCATTGGTGCTCCTTTGACAGAGGAATTGGTATTCCGTGGTGCAATCCAAGGGCATCTCATGAAGTGGACTAAGAATCCATGGGTAGCTATCATCTTGGCTTCTATTCTTTTTGGACTGGCTCATGGAAATCTTCCACAGTTCATTGCAGGATTTATCCTGGGTATGGTTTGTGGTTGGCTTTTCTATCGTACCGGTAGCATTTGGCCTGGTATAGTTGTTCACTTTATCAACAATATCTTCTCTACCGTCTCTACATGGATATGGGGAATGGAAGACTCTGAGATGACTGGGAATATCTTACCGAATTTGATATTACCTATTGTTGGCATCATTCTTATTTATATAGCTTACAAGAAACTTGTTCCTGTTACAGAGGATTCTGTAATGAAAAATGAGGAACCTAGTGAGGCATCTGTTATAGAAGAGAAGAAGGAAGAAGAGGTTATTCTTTGACAAATTAGAATTTAAATTTGGCAATCTCTGATTTTCCTTGTATCTTAGCAAACCTAATTTTAAAATTTACACTATGGCAAAAAGAAATGAAATTTACAAATGCACTTGTTGCACAAATATGGTTGAAGTAGTCATTGAAGGAACTTGCACACCGGAGTGCTGTGGACAGCCCATGAAGTTGCTGAAGGAAAATACTACGGATGGTGCTAAGGAAAAGCATGTTCCTGTAGTAGAGAAGACTGCTGATGGTTATATTGTAAGAGTAGGTGAGGTGGATCATCCAATGACTGAGGCTCACTATATTCAGTGGATAGAACTGATCACTGAAGATGGAGTATTACGTAAACATCTTACTCCTGCAGACAAGCCAGTAGCTGAATTCAAGACTGATGCGAAAGAGGTATACGCACGTGAATTCTGCAATTTGCATGGTCTCTGGAAATCTTAATTGAAAATTAAAGACATGAATTCAACAAGAATCACTGAACTGTTTGGAATTAAATATCCTATCATTGCTGGTGGTATGGTTTGGTGCAGTGGATGGCGTCTAGCTTCTGCTGTGAGCAATGCTGGTGGACTGGGACTACTGGGTGCTGGTAGTATGCATCCTGAGACTTTAGCTGAGCATATAGACAAGATGAATGCTGCTACCGATAAACCTTGGGGTGTCAATTTGCCTTTGATGTATCCTGAAATAGATAAGGCTATCGACCTCATTATTGAAAAGGGAGTTAAGGTGGTTTTCACTTCTGCAGGTAGCCCTAAAAAGTTTACTAGTCGTTTCCACGATGCTGGCATTAAGGTAGTGCATGTGGTCTCTAGTAGCAAATTTGCCAAGAAATGCGAGGAAGCTGGTGTAGATGCTATTGTAGCTGAAGGTTTTGAGGCAGGAGGTCATAATGGTCGTGAAGAATTGACCACAATGACGCTGATTCCACAGGTGCGTAAATCTACTTCATTGCCTTTAATTGCTGCAGGAGGAATAGGCAGTGGTCAAGCTATTGCTGCTTCTATGGCATTAGGTGCTGAGGGTGTTCAGATAGGAACCCTGTTCGCATTGAGTAAGGAAAGTTCTGCATCCGATGCTTTTAAGGAGTATTGCACGCATCTTCCAGAGGATGGTACGATGTTAGCTATCAAGAAGATTTCTCCTACACGTTTGATTAAGAATGCTTTGTTCGACCGGTTGAAAGAGGCTGAGGATCGTGGTGCTGATGCAGATGAGCTTCGTGCTATCTTAGGTGCTAAGGCTGCTAAACGTGGTCTTTTTGAGGGTGATTTGGAGAATGGTGAATTGGAGATTGGTCAGATTGCTTCTGCTATCACTGAAATTAAACCTGTGAGTGAAATCATGAACGACCTCGTTACATCTTTCGATGAAACGTGCAAGAACATGATTCATCTGGTATAAAAGGATTATAAGTAAAAAAAAGGGCGAATCTATTCAGATCCGCCCTTTTTTTTATATCCAGGTTCTAGGTTTATTCATTAGGATATCCTACTGGATGATTTAATACTACCAGTTGTCTTTCACCCAGGTTCAATGCTTTCTTAACTGCCTCACGATCCATCATGGCACGTGGTACGGTGCCTAAACCCATAGCTGCTGCAGCTAAGCAGATATTCTGACTTACATAACCTGCATCTAACTCTGCATAACCGTTTCCATTACCAAATTTGCTGGCATCGCTCACAATTACCAGGAAGATAGGAGCATTAGCTACACTTTTCTGCTGTCCAGTTAAAGCAGGACGGATATCTTCTTTGCTTACTACGGTAAGTGAGTGGCTCTTAGGATTGTATAGGCAAGTGCCATCTTTCGTAGCTACATAAACTGATACTTCCTGACGGTTCATAGCTGTAGGTGCTACCATACGTCCATCTTCTCTGTTTACACCAATAGTAGCCCAAAGCAAATTGCTCAGTTGTGCTTCAGTAAGTTCTTTCGCAGTGAAATCACGGACAGACTTTCTATTCTGCAAGGCTTCAAAAAGGGTGGTGGAGACTTTCTTGTCTGGTGCAGGCAACTTCACTTCTTGTGCCATGGCATTTATCCCAAGTACTAGGGTAAAAGCCAACATCATCATTTTTTTCATTTTTATTTGTTTTTATAGGTTCACATTAATTTTCTTTCTTTACTATGCAAATATAGATATTTTTTTGATTACGTCATTCTTGCTCACTAGAAATTACTTTTATTACTGTCTTATATTGCTTCGATAGAAAATGACTATTCCATTTAGGCAAGTGTTTCTATTTCAGATGGTTAAGTTTTCTAAAAAAGGAATATAGGTTTAAATTATTTGGTATATTTGTAGTCGAATTAGAAGTGTTTAGTATTTCAATTTTTTATTTACTTGTAGATTTAGTAAAAAGACTCTTTTAAAGAAGCAAATTAGGTTATAATCCAGCGGGATTAATGTTGTGTGAAAAGAAGATTCTCTGTGAAGAGAGTCTTCTTTTATTTTATGTCATTTTGTTATTCTTGTAAAAGTCATAGTGGCTTTGAGGCTTTTCCCAAGGGCAGTAACTGTAGCATTCCAAGTCATATTAGAACTGTCAATGCTAGTTATCTGAACATCCAATTTACCTTCTATGTCACCATATAGGTAAGTATTTGCCGTTAAGGTTTTGGTAGATTCATTGAATGTATAAGGTACCGCTCTCATCAAGTCGGAGAAATCACTTTTATAGGAAGATGATATATGGGTCTCTAGTATCCAATAGTATTTAGGGATTTCTATCAAGTCGAAAAGGCTAGAGGAAGATGAAGGGGTAAACTTGGTCATCTCCCAGCGTCCCTGAATTTGCTCTTTCACAGTGGAAGGTTCATTGTCATCGCTCTTGCAACCGATTAGGATGGTGGATAAGAGGGCACAAATGGCAACTGATAAGTAGAATAATGTTTTTTTCATTTTATAGTTAGTGTTTAAAGATGAATAATGGATTTTTAATTCGTTACTGTACTGCAAATGTAGTGTATTTTCTCGTCAATAGTATGTTTTTTCCCCATTAATTTATGCAGGGTAGGCTTTACCTTCTATAATATGTTCGTCAATTGTTCTTTAGTTCTGTTCCATTCTGCTACTTGCATTAGTATTAAATGAAAAAAAACTGTATATTTGTGTAGAAGTTAATCCGTAATAAATACATCTTTTTATTTTTATTTGTTTTTATATATAGTTTTCACATTGGCAACTCTCTGCCACATAGATTTAGGTTTAAAGATGATATAGGGCCTGCTGTGAAGCAGGCCCATATTTTTTACACGGATTCCTCAAAGAGATTTAAATGAATGACATGGCTGTTTTATTAGCCTCTTTGATGGCATTCACGGAGTGTTCAAATTGTTTCATTTCATCCTTAGTGAGGTGGAGGTCGATGATTTCCCTGACACCCTCACCACCTATGATAGCTGGAACGCTGGCGTAGACATTGCTGAAACCGTAGTAGCCCTCCAGTAGGGTAGAAACAGGGATGACCCTGCACTCATCATACAGAATAGCTCTGGCTATTGCGATGACAGAAGAAGCAATACCATAATTCGTGAAACCTTTCTTGTTCACCACCTTAGGGCCAGCTACTTGCACGTCGTTCAGAATCTTTTCATAGCTGAAGTTCTCGAAAAGCTGCGGATTATCGGCTTTGATGCTGTCCATGCTTTTACCTCCCACACTAGCTATGCTCCAAGGAATGAACTCCGTAGGGCCGTGTTCTCCCATCACGTAAGCATTGATGGAGTGGGGATCCACGTTGATGATTTCACCCAAGATACATTTCAGTCGGGCAGTATCCAGGGAAGTTCCAGTACCGATGACCCTATTGCTGGGGAGTCCGGACATACGCCAGATGAGCTGTGTGATGGTGTCAAGAGGGTTCGTGATGGAAATGATGTATCCGTTGAAACCAGAACGCATGAGCGATTCTACCGCAGGACGAACCATCTGGATGGCAACCTCCAGCATGGAATCACGCATCACGTTTCCGTTCTCATCTCTTTTCAGCAAGGCTTGAGGGGTTCCCAAGCAAAAAATGGCAATGTCTGCATCCCCACATTCCGAATATTCACAAGCACGCACTTTCATGTTTCGTCCCATGTATTCTATGCTGTGACGGAGGTCCATGGCCTCACCAATGGCTTTGGTCATGTTTACATCAACCAAAAGCACGTCATCGCAAATTCCTTGATTTACAAGACCATAACAAACAGCGGAGCCCACAGCACCGATGCCTATTACAGCCACTTTGTGTCTATGTTTTAATGGCATAATATATGGTTATTAGTTTATAGGTCTTATTTTCTATTGCAAATATACTACATAATTATGAAAAAAGCTTCTTTTCTGCCTTGAATTTATGTAACTTTGCACACCGATATGAAAAAAGAGAGTGAATACACTAAATGGGTGGCTTGCTGGGGGAATGCAACCAGCATAACCGATAGGAAAGAAGCCACATTTGCTAAGGATTTAACGCTTCGTTATCCGCTTTTCATGCCATTCGAAGGCATTAGAATCCGTTTGCGTTTCTCTAATCTTACAGGTACGGAACCTGTAACGCTTACCCGTGGCTTTGTGGCTCTGAACCAGGATGATTACGTATCTGTTCCTATACTTTTCCGTGAACAGGAATCTGTAACTATAAATCCAGGATGTGAGGTGGAGAGTGATGAGATTCCATTGCTGGTTCCTGCGGGTTCCACCCTGAACGTGAGCATGTATTTCCAGGGTTTTACCCAACTGAATGCTGGAACCCTCATAACCGGTCCACTTTCTACCGGAAAGTACAGTTATGGTGATTTCTCTAGGGAGAAGGATTTGCCTCTGGATTTGACACGGAATACCAACTGGTTCTATTTCTTGAACACGGTGGATATTCTCACAGAGGAAAAGAATCATGCCTTGGTTTGCTATGGAGATTCCATCACAGCCCAGAGCTGGCCCGACTACCTTACCCTTCGTGCATGGGAAGAAAATCATCGGAATGTGTCCATCATCCGAAGGGCAGTCAGTGGTACCCGAATTCTGAGACAGTACGACTGCATCACATACCAAGCATACGGTTTGAAGGGAGCTACCAGGTTTCCCATAGAGATGAACGTAGCTGGTGCCAGTGCGGTAATCATTCAGCATGGAATCAATGATATTATTCACCCTGTGGGAGTGGATGTGAACCCGTTCCGTCCTTGGAGCGACATGCCTTCCCTTCAGGATTTGACCCAAGGTATAGAGGAATTTTATATCAAACATGCCAGAAAACTGGGAGTGAAAGTGTGGAGTGGAACACTGCTTCCTATTTTTGGTTGGAGAACCTATACCGAAGAAAGAGATGTGCTTAGAAACGAGCTGAATCAGTGGTTCCGGAACTGCAAGGATTTCGATGGTTGCGTGGATTTCGACTTGGCAGTGCGGGATGCTGCAAACCCACGTGCTTTTGCTCCGGGATTCGACAGTGGAGATCATCTTCACCCCAGTGAATCAGCTTATAAAGCCATGGCTTATGCCGTTCCGGTAGAACTTTTTTGAAAATCCATTTTTTTTGTTATCTTTGCTGATTAGAACGTAATCAGAAAGAATATGGCAAAAGTTTTACTTATTTGTGGTAGTCCCCGTAAGGAGGGGAATACTTTTAGGGCACTGAGTGAAGTGGCTCGTCAGCTAGAGGCCGAAGGCATTGAAACAGAGATAGTAAGCCTGGGTACGAAACCCATTAGAGGCTGTATAGCTTGTGGAAGTTGTGCAACCCGAACCATCGGAAGATGCGTTTTCAATGAAGATGCTTGCAATGAGATTTCCAGAAAAGCTAAGGATGCTGATGGCTTCGTTTTCGGTAGCCCTGTGTACTACGGACAGCCCAATGGTTCTCTGCTTTCCCTGGTTCAGCGCATGCTTTATTCTGCAGGAGATAATTTCCGTTTCAAACCCGTGGCAAATGTAGCAGTCTGCAGACGTGGAGGAGCCAGTGCAGCATACCAAACCATGAATCTGCCTTTCGAGATGATGAACATGCCAATTGTTACTTCACAGTACTGGAACATCGGCTACGGCATGCTACCAGGTGAGGTTCAAATGGATGAAGAAGGCATGCAAACCATGCGTCAGTTGGCACGGAATATGGCTTGGATGCTCAAGAAATTCCATGCAGATGGTGCGAATGACGTACCAGAGTCGGAACAGTTTACCCCTACTAACTTTATCCGTTGATTCTCCAAACTGCAAAGATAATACATTTTGGAGCGTTTGTCAAGTATTGGGTTAGCCCTTCCTTCGCTCCACCATTGCTCCATCATTGCTCCACCTTCGCTCTATGAGCAATGGTAGAGCGAACCTTGAGCGAACCCAGAGCGAAGAAAGAACGAAGAACCATCGAAGGATGAGCAGAGAATGAGCAGTGAACCCCTAAAAATCCCACAAATCAATAAAAAATCTTTACATGCTTAATTTCACTCTTCAAGGGTGTATGAAAGGCAAAAAAATCTCTCCTTCGGGAGAAAAATTTTTCTCTAACTGGGGAAATAGTTTTTCCTAGTTAACGAATCGTTTTTTTTCTTCACTTTTTTTCGTGTAAGCAGTAAAATATGTTTACACATCTACATCTATCATCTCCATTTACCCATGCATCATTTTTTTTATTCAAAAATGTATAAAATTTTTGTTTTAAATTTTATTTTGTAAATTTGCAAAAAATGGGAACCAGATGACAAAGGAAAGATTATATGAGATAGTGGAGAGTGCTTCGTATAGGGAAGACACTTCCTCCCGTGTCTACGACTGGATAATGTACTCAGCTATTATTCTGGGTTTGATTCCACTGATGTTTAGACATACCAATAAAGTCCTCTTGTGGATGGATTACATTTCCTGTGCTTGCTTTATTGTTGACTATATTCTGCGTTGGTACACTCATAATATCCGAAGAAAAAAGAACGGGAAAAAAGTCACAGGTTTATATTCTTATGTCATCTACCCATTTACCCCGATGGCAATCATAGACTTGCTGTCTATCTTGCCTACATTTACCATCATTAGCAACTCGTTCAAGGTGGCCAGAATGCTTCGTCTCCTCAAGATTCTGCGTATCCTCCGGGCTACCAAGATGTTCATGCCACTCATCATCCTGACAAACGTGCTGAAAAGGGAACGAGGGGTTCTACTCACCGTGCTCAGCATGTCAGTGGTTTATATCTTCATCACAGCACTCATCATGTTCAATACGGAGGAGGGCATCGACAATGAACATAAGTTTGAAACCTTCTATGAATCCATCTATTGGGCTACCTGTATGCTGACCACCGTGGGGTATGGAGATATTTACCCGATTACCACGATAGGACGGTTGATTAGTATGATTTCATCCTTAGTAGGTGTGGCAGTGATAGCTTTACCATCGGGTGTGATTACAGCTGGTTATCTGGATGAAATTCGTGAAAGAAGGGAGAGGAAACTCCAGAGCGAGAAACTAGAAAGTCAAAAACCAGAAAAGCTAGAGGTGGTGGAAACGGAAGAATTTCTGGCAGAAGATTAAAAAGAAACGGTTCACTCATCAAAGTGAACCGTTTTTATTTACTGATTAATTTCGAAATTATCAAATTCTGCAGAAATGCCTCTAGCATAGAGACCTACTCCCGTAGTTCCTACCAAGGATTCTCCTGCTTTCAGGTGCTTTTGGTATTCCATGGCCTTTTTTCCATTCACCAGGAAAGTCAGTCGGTTAGAATCATACTCTACCGTCAACGTCATCTTTCTTCCCGTTCTCACACGGAAATCGGTTTCCCGGTAACCTTCCAACCTTTCATTGATGATTCTGCAGAAAGACACTTGATTACCTGCAAACTGGAAGAGGATGAAATTATACTCATCTTCTACGTCTACCATCATACCTACCGTGTGATTAGGAGCCAACTTCTTTGCTTCTACTTCTACGGAGATGGAGAAAGGTTTGTTGAGATCCATAGGAGCAAAGCAGGTGGAAATGGCAGCTTTACCCTTAGAATCCAGACAAAGTTTCCCTCTTTTAATCACTATTTCTTTTCCCTTTTCTCTCTGGGTCCATCCCATTCTATTATCACTAAAGTTTTCCGTAGCAATCTGTGCACTCATCGACAGGCAAGAGATGAATAGCGTAACAAAGAATGTTACTCTTCTGAATGTATTACTCATTTTGATAATTTGCTATAATTAATTACGGAGACAAAAATAAGTATTAATTTCCAAGAATCAAAAAAATGAAGTAGGGAAATTCCCCTATACTTTTAGGCATTTTCCCTTGCAGTAGGAAAAATCCCACCGTATTTTTGCAATGTGAAAAGAAAGATAAGAAGTTAATAAAAGGAAACTAACTCTCTCATTTATGAGAATAGAAATGTTTTCATAGGTTTATTTAAGGTTTTAAAGATTTGTTTTAATTAATGTTTGTGTGTTTTTCATGGTATTATTTTTAGGTTAAAGTTTAGAAATTAAAGCAGGCCCACTGAGAAGCGGGCCTGTTTCTTTTATTCTTTATTTTCTAAGTTTTTCTCTCTTTTCTTTTCTTCCATCTTTACTTTTATACAGAATGTAAGTAGCATTCCTAATCCCATTCCGGCAATGAGCATCACCCAAAATCCGAAATCATTCTGTTTTATACCTAAAAGGATGGTCAGTAAATAACCAAAGGCTAGTCCTAATAAGGTTAATCCAGCTTGGAGCATAACGTAAGGATTTTCTTTTTTAGCTTTCTTTTCACTTCCTGCCAGAAGGATTTTTGCAGTTTCAGGATCTGTCTTGTTTTGGACGATAGAATCACGAATCATTCTTTCGTTCTTTTTTTCATTCACATCAGTTATTATCCAACCAATAATAGAAACAATTCCAGCTAGGATACCCATAACACTAACAATGATAGGTAATGAAAATGCATTCATATTTTTTATAATTTTAAGAGTTAAACTTCTATTTATAAGACCGTTTTCAGGATTAATTATTACACTATTTTTGAATAAAATTTTGCAGAAAATATATTTGCATAGTAGATAATGCTTATCAGGAATATCAGCATGCTGAATGTGAAGGAGAAGGCAACTTCCTTTTCCATTCCGCTTTCCGTGATGTAATAAATTCCAGCAAACGGTAGGACAGTGAGTGCTGAAATCCCGAAGGAAAATATAGCCCATTTAACAAACAGTTTTCTTAGTTTTTGTTTCTGAACAGTAAGCATAACTTGTTTGTTCACTTCTTCCAAGATGTTTTCCCGTCTCAGTGTTTCACTGATGAGAGAATCCAGTTCATTGTCATTTATTTCTTTCATGATCTATTTTTTTCTTTAAAAGTTCACGAATGCGGTGCAGTTTCACTAAGACATTACTTGAGGTCAGTCCTGTAAGTTGCGCTATTTCTGCAGTTTTCTTTCCCTTATAGTAATGTAGACGGATAATTTTCTGGTCATCGGGAGGTAGTTCTTTTATGGATTTTTCTAGAATCTGTATCAGAGTTTCATGTTCTTCATCATCTTCTGGTTCAGGTTCTTTCCATTTCGACTCATCCATAAATTCTGTTCGTTCTCTTCGTATTTTATCCAACGTATTCAAGGAAAGATGTGCTGCAATGGAAAGCATCCAAGCACCTAGTGAATCTCCATGCCAACTATCTAGATTGGTGTAAGCTCTAATGAAGGTCTGCTGGGTAATCTCTTGAGCCAGATCTTCACGCTTCATCAAACTGATGGCTTTTGAGAACACCATGCCTGAATAGCGTTTTACTATCAGACTATAGCATTGAGTTTCACCGTGTCTGAGGATTCGTTGTACTATTTCTTTGTCTTCCATTTTCCGTTGTTTCTATTCTAAAGACAGACAAGAATCGAAATTATTACATTTAGAACCAATTATTTTCGGTAAAAATAGCATTATTACCTGGAATAACCATTATGAATGAGGAAATTACATAAAAATTGAAAAAAAGTAGGGAGTGTTTTTTGTATTTTTAATTGTTTAAAGTATATTTGCCACTGTAAAACGATTTTCAGACATTAATTAGTAAACAAGCTAAGTTTAGTTAATTAAAATTTGGGAGAAGATTCTCTGTGAAGAGGGTCTTCTTTTGTTTTTATTACCATAGATTTCCCTCTTTTCTGCAGAAATAGCCCTTATTTTTTTAATGTAGAAAATTCTAGTTCATATATAGACGATGCCTATGAGAAATTATTTTCTAAGATTTTAAGTGATTCCGATGAAAAAGTGTATCTTTGCATCCTTGATAACAAAAAAAATAAAAAGTATATGGACAAGAAACCCATCGTTCTGTCGGGCATTCGTGCTACAGGACATCTTCACCTGGGAAATTATTATGGTGCGTTAAGAAATTTCGTAGATATGCAGAACGACTATGATTGTCGTTATTTCATAGCAGACTATCATTCTCTAACTACACAACCAGATCCAAGCCTTTTGAACGGTAATGTACGTTCTATTTTGGCAGAGTACATTGCTGCAGGTATGGATCCAGAGAAATGCATGGTATATGTGCAGAGCGATGTCCCTGAAACTTGTGAGTTCTTCACTCTACTGAATATGCATGCTTACTTAGGTGAGCTGGAGAAGACAGTAGCCTTCAAGGATAAAGCTAGAAAGCAACCCAACAATGTGAATGCTGGTCTTCTTACATATCCGGTGCTGATGGCAGCAGATATTCTTCAGCATAAAGCAAATTTCGTTCCTGTAGGTAAAGATCAGCTTCAGCACTTGGAAATGGCACGTAATTTTGCCGTTCGTTTCAACCATTTCTATAAGACTGATTTTATGGTGGAACCTCGTGCTTATGAGGCAAAAGGTGAGCCTATCAAGATTCCTGGTCTGGATGGTTCCGGAAAGATGGGAAAGAGCGAGGGCAACTGTATTTACATCAACGATGATGACAAGACAGTAATCAAGAAATTCAAGAAGGCTGTCACCGATATGACTCCTACAGAACCTAACTCAGAGATGAATGAACCTGTGAAGAACTTGTTCTATTTCCTGAAACTGGTATCTACCCCAGAAGTGTATGATCAGTTCCTGGCTTCATGGAACGACTGCTCTATCCGTTATGGTGATCTGAAGATGCAAATTGCTGAAGATGTACTCAAGGTTACCCGTCCTATTCGGGAGCGTTATGAGGAAATCTATGCAGATACAGATTATTTAAATAAGGTGCGTAAGATGGGTGCAGAAAAAGTTCGTGAAGTGGTTCGTAAGAACGTGGAGGAGATGCGTCAACTTATGGGCATCAAGATGTTTTAAGAATTTTATCTCACTTTAAATAAATACTCCTGCTTATCCAATTAGATAGGCAGGAGTCTTTTTTAAGTTCTATTTCAGATGAAGTTCGGCTTGCTGCATTTTACGAATGGTCTCATTAAGAGCTTCAAACTCCTTTTTGCATTCATCGAATTCTGCAGTTTTTTTTATTTTTGTGCAGATGTTGCTCAGGTTCTCAGCTGCTGCTTTCAGAGATTCCTTAGAGACGTTTTCTATCTGAATGCATTCTTCTGTATTTTCTGTTTTGCTTACAGGCTTCGTTTCTGTAGCTGATGCTGTTCCGATGAATAGGGTTAACATCGCAATGATGGAGAATATAAACTTTTTCATAATTGTATCCTTTTAATGGTTCGTAATTCATTTTTCTGTATTGCAAATATAGGTGGGGGTGTGCTCTATTTCAAAATCCATTCCGACTAACAAGGGTATTTGTTCGACTAATCGACGGATTAACCCCTCTTTATTTGAAATTAGTTTAAGCAAAAAGGCTAAAACATTAAAAGTAGTGAATTTTTTGTATCAATGCGATTAATTCTATATTTTTGCATGAAATAGTGATTAGGACATGAAGAATTTTCTCATTTTAATACTCTTTTCCTTTCTATTCGTTTCCTGTGGACAACAGTCCTCTAACGAGGAGGCAGGTCTTGTAGATGTAGACTCCCTTGCTGTAGTCAACAAAGAGAGGAGTAGGATTGCCTTGCCTCAGTCTTTGAATAAATCGGATACAGACGGACTATATGAAGCAAAGATTAATAAAGAAGGGGAAGTTAATATTACGTTTAACGATCGAGTTTGTAATCGTTTAGCAAGAAAGGTGGGACTTCCTCTCCTGATTAGTAAATCAACCACCGTAGAAGGGTTGAATCAATCTTGTGCAGGTATCATGCATGTAAAATTAGGTAAGGATAGAGACCCTTATCTGGTTTTGATTAGTGCCCGTGGTAGGGTAGCTATCATGAGTATTATAGATGCCATCACTAAAGGTGATCTTCATTGCAGTGGCCCTCTCCATGGAATCAACAATGTTTCTTCGGTGATAGAAGAATTCGGAAAAGATGGTCATAAAGTATTGGCAAGTATGGATAATGGGGAAACAAAGCCGATTCTCAGTTCCAAAGAATTTGCCGGTTATTATTTGGTAGACTCTTTGGAAGTCCAACTCACCAGTGACTGGAACATCTCTATGGATGATAACCTGAAAGAATTTCATCATTTGGGTTCTTTTTATCTGACCCAATCCGAAGGGCCTGATTCATTGGGAAATACTTCCTATAATCTGATGGTCAATTTCCCAGACAGAACTTATAGCCTTACTTTCCAGATTGAGCCTAAGGAATTTAGAACCAATTATTTTATGACTTTCTATGCAGATGATGAATTTCCTCTGTCTCAAGGTGAAAGAATAAAGGTTCGATATAATAAAACCTCTCAGCTAGGAGTCGTGGATGATGGTTATGAGGAAGAACTGGAAGAAGAGGAAGAGTAATTTAACGAGAAGCTATTAGAATTATATGTCTCAGACCCTGAAAGTAGAAACCGTAAACACCTATGTTGAATATGTAGGAGCAGAAGTCTTACATCCTCTTGTAGGTGTGATTCATTATGACGAGCTTACTAATATACATAGTAGTTTGAATAGCTACGGTGTATATGGATTGTTTCTGCAGAAGAGTTTTCCTGAAAATCTAATTTACGGGGTAATTAACTACGAGGTATCAAATGATTCATTAATAGCTGTGGCTCCAGGGCAACTAGGTGGAATACCAGATGATGGAAATACGATTGATTTAAGCGGTTGGGTTTTGCTTTTTCATCCCGATTTCATTAGAGGGACAGAACTGGAACGTAAGATGTCTAGCTATCATTTCTTTTCTTATACCTCGAATGAAGCCCTTCGTTTAGAGCCAGAAGAGAAAGAGATTCTTATACGCATCATAGAACAGATACGGAATGAATTAAAGAATAGTTCTGAAGATCCCTATTTAAATGACATTGTACGAACTAGCATCCAACTGGTTCTGGAGTATTGCAATAGATTCTATGCCAGACAAATAAAGAAGGAGGCTTCGGAAAACCATCATGTTTTGAGCCGGTTCCATAATCTTCTTACTCACTATTATGAAGATAACAAGCAACGGAAATCGGGTATTCCTACGGTTAGATATTGTGCCAGGGAGTTATTTCTTTCACCCAACTATTTTGGAGATATAATTAAGAATGCTACGGGAGAAACGGCTACTCGTTTTATTCAGAATTTTGTGATTGATAGAGCTAAAAGTTTGTTGGTAAGTGGTATGAGTGTTTCTCAAACAGCAGATGCATTAGGATACGAATATCCTTCTCATTTTACCCGAACTTTTAAAACTGTGACAGGAATGCTGCCTTCACAGTTTTGTTTAAGTCAGAATCGCTAATAGAGATTTATTTATTGGTATTGTTCTCTGGAATGTTCTCTATCAATTCTTTATTTTTCTCAATACTTTCTTTTATCTGCTTCCTGATAGTTTCTGCACCTTCTATATTATTTTTCCAATCTTCCATATAGTAGGAGCGGACTATTTTGCTGAGTTCCTTGTCAAAGATATGAACTACTTGTTCCGTTATAAGAACACCATCATTATTCTTAGTGGTATATGTTTGTATCGCTTTTAGCCCTATAAAATCTACGGGTCGGCTTACAAGATACACAATGTCGTCTCCATCTTGCTGGATTTTCTTTTGGTACAGCTTCGCTTCTTCACTCTCAGGGTCAAGAGTATTCAACTTGTTTATATTTCTTCCTAGTCTGTTTATCTTGTCTAGTAGTTCTGGTTCCTCAATAGGGCTGAAAGCACTGTCTATTTTAGTGTCAATAACTTCATAGTCGTCTGGATTAACTAGGGTTTGTCTCATTTCTTCTTCAATGAGATTCTCAATGATGTCTTTTCTAGTTGGTGAACATGCAACAAGACACAAAACGGATATAATTACAAGATACTTTTTCATACTATAAATTTCTGAGTACAAAGTTACAATTATTTTGTGGAATAATCTCATCCTCTTAAACCTATTCTAAGGTGAAAAATCAAAGCTAATTATTAATGTCAATACAAATGTATATGCCAATGGGTATTAGTTTCGCTTTTTCAGTAAAAATCTAAAGAAGGTTTTCATTTTTTTCCCTACCTTTACACTTCCTAAATACTACTACATATTTGAATATATTATGACAAATCCTACAATTTCACCTAGTACGTTGAAAAAAGCGTTTTCAGTGTTAAAAAAAGAGTTTGAGATTATTCAATCCAATGCTGTTAGATTTTCAAAAATGGAGTATCTGCGCGCCTTGCGTTATAAACAAGATACAGGTAAGGTGAAAAAACTTCCAGCCCAATATGGTAGAGAGCTTACAAAATATACTGTTATGAAATATACTGGGCTAAAGTTTAATACTGTAACCATGATTATGGATAAACTTCAGGATGAGACTAAGCCTCTTGATTTCAGTAATCGTAAGCAACTTAAGTATACCTTATTATCTTTGGCTCTGATGGCTTGGGATTATTCCACAACCGTACTCAAAGCGTCTGAAATTCCAAATGTGAATCCAGTTGAGTTGGAAAAAGTATTGCTTTTAGATGAGGAGATACAAATAGCAAAAGATAAATTGGATGTAATTTTGACGGAAATCAAAAATATTTAAGAATTTCTTTTGAAATATATAGATTGCAGCCGCTTTTATAAGTTGGCTGCAATTTATTTTATCGCATACGAATATAATTATTAGAGAAAGTTGTATCTTTGCCATGGAAAAAACTATTCTCTATGAAAACAAGAAGCATTTTAGGTTTTTATATCCTTTCTTTTTTATTACTTATCAGTTTCTTTGCTTGTAGTAAAAATGACAGCCCCTCTTCCGGTGGTTCTACAGATAGTTCAGTCTTAACTATTAAGACAGAAAATGTAGTGATTGAACAGGCTGGTGGTTCAGCCGATATCTCTTTTAATGCTAACGGAAACTGGACTGCATCAAGTGGAGAAAATTGGTTGACGCTATCTTCCTCTAGTGGAAATAAAGGAAGTATAACCTTGCATGTTAAGGCTGGAGTGAATGACTCTTTTGATGAACGTAATACGAACGTGGTCATCACTTGTAATGGCATTTCTAAATCTGTGCTTGTTACTCAGAAACAGAAGGATGCACTGACTGTCACTTCGAATAAGATAGAAGTTGATGCAGATGGTGGCGAGAAGACCATTGAGGTGAAAGCGAATGTCAAATACACTTATACGATAGACGACAATGCGAAGTCTTGGATATCAGTTGCAGGAACAAGGGCATTACAGACTTCATATATTGTGCTGAATATTGCTCAGAATGAAGATGTGAACAATCGGTCAGGCGTCATAACTATCTCTAATGGAAGTTTGACTGAGGAGGTGACAGTCTATCAAGATGGTTTAGACCCGGTTTTGGTTATTTCCGATAAGGAACTGACAGTTGGCAGTTCAAAGGAAACCGTTAAAGTGGAAGTAAAGAGCAACGTGGAGTATTCCGTGGAAATACCAGAAGACGGTTGGGTAAGTGAAAACACTACCCGTTCCATTTCTTCATTTACCCACTATTTTGATGTGGAGGCCAATGAAGATTATGATCCAAGAACCACTTATGTAGTTTTCAAGAATGAAGAATATGAACTTACAGATACGGTTCGGATCACACAGATGCAAAAAAATGCCATCCTCGTTGCCGAAGACACATATGTCTTATCGTGCTTCTCACAGCATTTGGATTTTACTGTAAATACGAATGTAGACTTTACAGTTGAGGTTTCTGCAGATTGGATAACCCAAGTTTCTACTCGTGCCTTACAGAGTGTTGATCTTTATTTTAATGTGTCAGAGAATACTGGTAATGATTCAAGGACAGGTACCATAACCCTGACATATAATGATATTAAACAGACTATAACAATTACGCAGGAGGGTGTCCCTTATCTAAATGTGCCTCAAAATGTTTATTTTACTTTCTCGAAGGGAAGTAAGTTGGAATTTCCAATTAGTACGAATTGTGATTGGCGCATCACTTATCGTACTAATGTAAATAATGTTACTTTTAGCCAGTTGGAAGGGAGTTGTCAAGACGGGCTGACTTTGACGGCAAATGCAACCACGGATTCAATTAACTTTGATGCTGTTCTTCTAGCTTTCACTATAGAGGCTAAAAATAAGGGTGGGACCATAATTAGACGGGCGGTTGTAAGACAGCATCCTCCGTTTATTTTGGATAAAACAGAATTTGAAGGACTGAATGGTGATGGAGATGAAATCAGTTTGGTATTCCGTGTAAATAGTTCTCAAAAATATACCTCTGAAAATTTACCCTTGTCCATACATTCATTTAATGCCAATACAAAGGCAATGTTAGGGGATACAAAATTGAGTTATGATGAAGTAAGCAATAAGTTTACATATACTGTTCAGATTAAAAGAAATGCTGAGAAATCAAATGAAATAAATGGATTTTTCTACCTTCATCTTACTGAGAATGGAACAGAATATAGTTCTACGCTGATAAAGATTAATCAGGGACTAGCTTCGGTTCGTACTTCTACTGATTTTTCAGCAACAGGAACTATTCACGTTTTACAGACACATAAAAAAGGAGTAGGTATTCCTTTGGTGATCATGGGAGATGGTTTCATTGACACTGAAATAGCAGATGGTACTTATGCGAAGGCTATGACTGATGGTTATGAGTACTTTTTCGATATTGAGCCAACCAAGTCCTTAAGAGATTACTTTGATGTCTGGTACATAGATTTGGTTTCAACAAATGACCAGTTTGGTGATTCCTATGCAACAACTTTGAACTGTAAATTTGGTAATGGAACATCCATAACTGGGAATAATAATGCTGCAATTACTTATGCAAAGAGCATTGATGCTATTAGATCTGATGCATTCAAGGCTCAGATTATGACAATTATGGTTGTTCTGAATTCATCTAGATACGCAGGTTGGACTACAATGTTTAATGCACGTCAAGGAGATGTTGTATCCACTGGATATTCATTAGCTTATGTGCCAATGAGCAACAAAGGAGCTACTTACCGGGATTTGGTACACCATGAGACAGTAGGTCATGGATTTGGCCGTTTGGCAGATGAATATTATTATAGTTCTGCTATTTCTGAAATAAGGAAGACATTCTTAAAAGGTGTACAAAGTCATGGAAATAATTTGAATGTAACATTGGAGAGCAATGTAAACAATTGTCAATGGGCACATTTGGCTGCTGATTACCGATATAATTATGAGTCAATAGGCTGTTATGAAGGAGCATGGACCCATAGTACAGGTATTTATAGACCTACGGATAATAGTATGATGGGCTCTGATTATAGTGCATTTAATGCGGTTTGTCGTGAACTTATTTATAAACGTGCCATGGCACTTTCCACAGGAAATGTATCTGGTTATACTTACGATTATGCAGACTTTGTGGAATTTGATAAACCATCATGGAGTGCTTCCGGAGGTGCTACACGAGTATCGAAACGTAGTCATGTGAAATCAGATTTGCCACCACTTCCTGAACCAGTTGTAGAGTGGGTGGACGAATAGAAATAAAGGGGGTGAATCATTCACCCCCTTTATTTCTAGAACTCATATCCTAGGTTTAAATACATATGTAATTCCTTCGACTTGTTGCTCCATCCTATATTCAGCCCCACGGGACCTAATAGGGTTTTATAAAGGCCTCCAATCTGGGCTGCATATAGGTTGGAACCTGATGGAAGATTCCTAAATCTATCTGCTGCTTTAGCGTATGTTCCAGTTAGAATAGCGTAGATGCTATTGGTGATTTTTTGCTGGAATTTCAGTTGCCCTGCCACAAATTGGTCTCTTGTATGTTCTATATGCCCTAATCCTGAGAATGGCATTTGTTGCTCTATATAATGACCAAAATAGTCTCCACCTATTATATTGGACATGATGAGTGGAATATCCCGTCCAAATAATAGTCTTCCATAAAGCATAGGAGTGACAGTGAGGTTATTGTTGATGGCAAATGACATTCTCCAAGAAGCGTCAACAATGGAAAAACCACTATGATCATTATATTTAACTAGATTATCTGTGAAATATCCATAGCTAGCATGGAATCTGGCACCTCTGGTTGGGAAGTTCCAGTCGTTCTCAGAAATGTATTTAGTGTTTATGTAGTAGCTGAAGTAGTGGCTTCCATGAAGATTCTTAAAATAGTCATCCTGCATTTCGTCAATGTCAGCAAGCATGTTTTTGCGGTGGAACAGTTCCCATTTTACACCAATATTAACCTTGAAATTTCGGATGTCAAAATCCAATAAGTTCAAATCCCCTATATGATGACTGTAGGTTCCGTTGATATATCTTTCACCTTCTTTGTAAATATTGAGGTCATTGTGTTGGTATTCATATGACATTTTAATTTTTGAGAAGCTGGCTGGATGAAATACGATTTCACCCTTTGCATGTACTCGCTTTCCAAGCCTAAGAGTTAAGTCAACACTCGTAGGCACCTTTGAGCGTATAGGCTGTTCTATATTTAGTAATAAAGCAGCCATTTCTTCAGAGTCAAACCTAGCACCAAGATTTAATTTTGAAGCTTTTTGTCCGTTGGCTACAAAATTCATGACATTGTCCTCTGCTGGTGCACCAAGGGTGTAATTCACCTGGTCATAGAATAAGTCCATACGGGTGGATGTAGCCACTTCTTCCGCTTTTCTGATGCTGATGCTGTCACCATCTTTCAATTTGAACTTAGAGCGCAAGAATCGTTCATCATGATCAGACATGTTTGTGAATTGGTACCGATCCACTTTGTATTTCTTGTCGATGTCCTCTGGATGCTGATGGGCTATAGGTTCCACTTTATAGTCATCGGGAAGTCCAAGTTCTTTTTTCAGTGCTATCAGTTCATCCCAATGTTTCATGGCCTCATCTTCACCCATCTTAATCATGGCCCGAATAGCTTTACTGTTGAAACTGGCAGTTCCGTATGGTTGCGTATTGATTCGAACTGCTACATCTGTAATGGCTAAATTATCATTGTATTTCATCTTGCAGTTTACATCTACAAGTTGTCCTACGATATCTAGGGTGTTTTTAAGGTCTTCGGCTGTTTTTTCCGGACCTTGGACAGTGGCACCAATGATGTAATCAGCCCCTAATTGAATGGCTAAATCTGCAGGAAAGTTGTTCTTCAATCCACCATCCACCAGTACCATATTGCCCTTCACTACAGGTGCGAAGGCTGCAGGAATGGACATACTGGCACGCATGGCTTCTGATAGAACACCCTTGAAAAAATCATACTCTTTATAGGTTACAAGTTCTGTAGCTGCACAAGCAAATTTGCGGGGTAGGGTACTAAAATCCATTTCATGGTTGTACCCTTTTGTCAAGCTTCGGAAAAGGGTAGCCAGGTTCTTACCGTTAATGATACCGCTGATTCCATTAATTTTCTTGTCTTTAATGCTGAAACGCCGACTGAGGAGATAAGTATTGTTTTTCTCCACATCTTCCAAGCTTCTACTATTTAAATCTTCGTTGTCAGAAAGTACAAAAGCCCAGTTCTGTATAGAGATCAAGGAATCCATCTGCTCTGGTGTGTATCCAATACTGTACAAACCACCTATAATGCTTCCCATGGATGTTCCGGTGACAATGTCAACTGGTATTCCGGCTTTTTCTAATACCTTAATCACACCAATATGTGCCACTCCTTTAGCACCTCCACCGGAAAGTACTAGCGCAACTTTTTTTCTGGGTTCTGGATTCTGACAATAACCTTGACTTACAGTAAAAAGAGCCATAATAAATATTAAGGTTTTGACCCATATATTGTGGCTTTTTCTACTGATAGAATTCATGGTTTTCATAAGCTTGGTGTTTAGTTTAGAATTATTATAGTTAGAAATGGTACATTTTCACTTGGAGAACTCCTATCTTACCTTCAGGAATAAAGACATTCTGTTCATCACCATTTAGAAGTCTTCCTCTTTCAAATTGTCCATCTTTATTGAAGGTTCCTTCGTAAATATAATCGTAGTCACAGAACTGAGCCTTTATGTTGTCTTTCATTTGGAAACTGACGTTTACACCACCACCAGCGATGTAGAATTCATCTTTTCCAGTTTGAATAATGAGGCATGCACTTTCAAATGGCTTGATCTCTTTTTTGCGGTTCTTCATGGCCTCGTATGCTTCTTTTCCTGCAAGGGCTAATATCATAGCCTCTCCAATTTCATTTCTTGTTTCATTCGTAATGGTCAACTTGTAATCTCCCATTTCAATAACTTCTTCTGGCTTTCCTTCATAAATGTAGGCCCCTCTCATCTTGTCGGAATTGAGATTAGCAGTGATCAGGCTACTCATGTTGCTTAACAAGGAATAAGCCTCACTCAGTTTCTTACCTTCAGGTTTATTCGCATCATGGTCATCGATGCCGAAAGGTGAGTGGCACAGGCCATCCCATTCTCCGAAAACGTAAAATGGACGAACTGCAGACATCGTACATTCTGGTATGAAGATAGGATTATTCTTGTAAGCGAATGCTTCACAAATAGCGTCAAAGTTTTTCCCATAAGAGTTTGGTGTCAATGCATCAAGAGAAGGTGCTACAGCCATATAAATGTCGAAGAAATCAGGGATGGAACAACCGTTACCCATGCTTCTTCCTCTAGAATTAACGCTACCTGTTGCATTGATGAATGTAGGCACATTAAGAATTTTCTTTCCTTCTGAAGAAAGAATCTGGAAATAATTGGCAAATGAATAAGCTGTGAAAAGGTGTTCAGTCAGATGTAAGATAGGATGGGTGCCATCATCTTCAGTAATGCTTTTTCCGAAAACTTCCTCCCAGTTGCCTTTTTTCTTATATCCGTTTGTTTTCCAGGCGTTTTCAATATCAGGCTGCATGGTTCCTTTATTCTTTACCATGTAGTCGATAATCTGCTGAGGAACATCAGCCTTCCATGCTTTATTCGCAGCTGGAGAACAGTCGCGAGTAGGACTATTCAGACCGGGTTCGTTTCCTATTTGAATACCTATGATAGTATGGCTAGTATCCGTGTCTTTGATATGCTGCAACAGTGCTTTGTATGCTTTAAGGTCTGCTTCAATGACTTTATTGTCGAAAAGTGAAGGTATTTCCAACATTTTCCCTTCTGCATTCTGTGCATGAGGGAAGCGCTTGTTGTTTGCTTTTACCCAAGATGGGCTATAAGTCATGAACGGGTTCTTGAATGTAGCAAACCAGATAAGTGCTACCTTCAGGTTGTGCTCTTTAGCACCTTTTATCACAGCATCAATCCTTGAGAAATCATATTTTCCTTCTTCTGGTTCCATCAGTTCCCAGGACTCTGTAGCAATAACAGAATTCATATTCATACTGACCAGTTTATCCCACACTCCATTCAAGTATTTAATGTCAGAGCATGTAGAGTTGTGCAACTCACCAGATAACATCAAAAAAGGCTTATTGTCAACCTTTAAAACGGCATGTCCTTTTGACTTGTCCAAAACTACATTCTGGGCAAACATGGTGCTCACTGATAAAATAGATAAAAGGAATAAGATTATTTTCTTCATGATATCATCAATTTATTTGTATCAAATCTACTAATTATTCCGCACTACGTACTTTAATGTTTTTTTTCAGATGTTCAGCGTAGAAGAATGGCTCTTGTAAGTGTAAATATCCTAGTGGGAACATATCATTCATAAAATCTAAATGATAACGTTCTAGGCTTAGGCCTTTTACTACTAGCAATTTCTTTTCAGGGTTAATTCTTACTGTAACCTTTTTATTCTTTTTAGCAGGAACTACTGCTGTGCCATAAGGGAAATTAGGATCGTCCGGTTCTACTGGTGTATTCTTCGCTTTAAGAATAGCCTTTTTAGTTCCAGTGGTCCAATTAACAGGATTTATGCATGCGATATTATTAGGAAAGAGGAGGTTGGAATGCGTATTTTTCTTCATATCGGCTACGGTATTAAAGCATATGACTACTCCCTTGTCCTTTTCGCCTTGTGCCAGTTTTACATGTTTGTGCAATAAATCCTCCTTAGTAATGCTTCCCCCTATAGCATAGGCTGCAATCATTCGGTTATAGGTTGCATCGTCCATGTGTTTGAGCAGGTGAACCAGCATTAATGCCCCTTGGCTGAAACCTGCAAGAATGAATCTTCTTCCTTGATTGTAGTTAGCTAGATAGTAATCAAAAGAATCAATCACGTCTTTTATGGCAATGGCCCGAATGCTGTCGCCTTGTTCTCCTTCGTCAGGAGCACCGAATGTGGTTTGACGATAGTAGGGAAGATAAAAATTGGTACCCTCTCCAAAAATATCTTGAGCAAGTTCACAAGATAGTTTAAAAGCGTCTAGATGACTCTTATTTTTGATATCTGCATTATAAATCGTTTGCCCTTGTTCATTTTCCCAAGCTGTAACACATGTTGGAAGCAAATAAAAGACATCCACTTGAGTTTGATTAGGGGAAACGGCTTTTGTATACCAGTTGTCTGGATTACTATAGTCCAACTGCTGAGCAAGAATTGGTATACATAGCCAACTTAGAAATATAATGCTTAAAATCTTTTTCATATTTAATGAGATTTAGTTAATGCAAAGTTACTAAAAACTTTCAATTAACTGTCATTATCCATGATTAATTGCATAATAAAGAATAGTGAGATTGATATTTATAAAAAAAGTGTTATCTTTGGAAATGAAACCTATTCAAACATCTTTTGAAACTGAAATATCATGTCAATGAGAAGCCAACAGACTGGAGATAATGTGCCTGAGCTATTGAAGGAGAGCATCATTCATCATGTGAATAAAGTAATTTCAGAAAAAGATATTCACTCAGCTCCCATGTCTGGAACAACGATGGTTTTAGAGGCCCTTCCACTTATTCGTGTTTTAATGTATCACGGAGAAAAAACAATAAAGATTTCCCGCATTTTTGTTGATAAGAAAGATGCTCATCAGAATATAGGTAAATCCTTGATAAGAAGCCTTTATGAAATAGCTAAAGATTTTGGATATCGTCTATTTTTATCTTCTATGTTAGAAGATTTCTATGCTCAGATGGTAGCACGGGGTGCTAAGGTCATTGAGCCTTTTGATACCTTAGAAGTTACGGATGAAACCGACCTCTCTTCTCATTTCTGATTCTTCCTTATGAACGCATAAGACTTTTTAGCGGTTAGTACATATACAGTACTTACCATGATACCGGTTAGTATCCATGAAGCAGGGTAGCATATCATTAACCTGTCGTATCCGGGCCAAATGGGGCAGATTGTAAATATCCACACCAGTCTAAGTACACAAGTTCCTATTACGGTTAGTAAAGCTGGCTCTAGTGAATGGCCTAGTCCTCTCATGGCTGATGCAGGTATTTCGTACGAAGCTGCTATTGCTTGAAAAGCTATGACCCATAGAATCCTAATTTTAGTAAAATGGGCTACTTCTGGGTCTGTGGTAAAGAATTGTAGGAAGAAATCGCTGCAGGTTAGGAAGAGCATGTTTGCAGCGAAACAAGCTAAAGCACCAAAGGCCAGACAAATCCAAAAAATCTGTTTGCAACGTTCTATTTGTCGTGCACCATAATTCTGTCCGGTAAAGGTTACAGCAGCCCCACAAAAAGCACTCATGAGAAAATAACAATATCCTTCAAACATCTGACTAATGGAAGAACCGGCTATGGCAGCTGGTCCATAATCATTGATAGTGGCTTGAATAAATACATTGCTGAAGGAGAATACCATAGCTTGTAATCCCGCAGGAAGTCCTATTTGTAGGATTCTTTTTAAAGCTACGGGATCTATCTTAAGATTGTTTGGGTCCACTTTAAATGGCTCTTCTTCATGAAGAAGTATCCATATCACTCTACCAGCACAATAGAGGTTTGCAATATCAGTAGCGATGGCTACACCTGCTACTCCTAAGTGAAATACGATGACAAAAATCAGATTTAAGATGACATTGATAATACCTGCAATTATCAGGATATAGAGTGGTCTTTTAGTATCTCCTCTGCTTCGTAAGATAGACGTTCCGAAGTTGTATATCATGAAAAAGGGTATACCTAAGAAATAGATACGGAGATAGAGTATAGCATCATGAATGATGCTTTCAGGGGTACCCATTAGTTCAAGCACGGGCCTTGATACTATTAATCCTATGAAAAGTAAGATAATACCACTTATTACTGCAAGCACGGATGTAGTATTTACAGCTTGCTTGATTCTGTCATTATCCCTATGTCCTATGAGATTTGCAATAACTACATTAGCACCGATGGAACAACCCACAAATAGGTTGATGATGAGATTGATGAGTGCAGTATTCGCACCTACAGCAGCCAATGCTTCACTGCTGGCAAATCTTCCCACAATGGCTACATCCATCGTGTTAAAGAGTTGTTGCAAGATGCTGGAAAAGGCGAATGGAATGGCAAACATCAGAATTTTGCCCACCAAGGGTCCATGCAGCATGTCTATTTCATTATTTTTAGCCATACCTTCTTTTTCGCGGTGCAAAGTTACTGATTTTTCTTTTTCTAAGTTTATAAAAAAGAAGAAGCTTCAGGAAAATATTGCTTCCTAAAGCTTCGTAAGTAAATTTTAAGGTGTATTATTTCTTTGCTGTAAAGGTATAAGTACCCGAACCAACTTTAATGACAGCATAACCATCAACCGTTTCTGCTCTTACGCCTTGTCCATTTTCTTGAACCGTAGAACTATCGGATGTTGGAATATGAATTTCTGCTGTAGTGTTGACTGGTATGGTAACTTCCATGGTAATGGTAGTATCGTCTAAATTCCAGCTAGCAGAAAGGAAACCATAAGGGGTATTCTCATGAGCATGCATAAAGGTTAATCCGCCTCCTATATGTGGACGAATTCGTATGGTCTTGAAACCAGGTGAGGTTTCTTGTATTCCTACTGCATCCCGGTACAACCAGTCGCCTATAGCACCATAAGAATAGTGATTGAATGAGTTCATGCCGTTGTCAGGGATGGTTCTGTCTGGCATCATGGAGTTCCAACGTTCCCAAATAGTGGTTGCACCCATCTTAACCGGGTAGAGCCAACCTGGATAATTCTTGTACAGTAATAATTGATACGCTTTATCGGCATAACCGTTCTCTGTGAGCACATCACAAATATAAGGTGTTCCTAGGAAGCCTGTTGTAATGTGTCCATATTGATCTACCAACTCCACTAATCTCTTAGCTGCTACTGGACGCATTTCTTCAGGAAGTAGATTAAAGCGTAGAGCTAGAACGTATGCCGTCTGTGTGTCACTCATCAAGTTTCCACTCTTAGTCAAGTAGTTATCTTGGAAGGCTTGTTTTACCTTTTGATAAATGTCTGCATATTTCTTTGCGTCTTCGGTATAGCCTAGGATTTCTGCAGATTTAGCCACAATGTCTGTTGAGTTAGCAAAGAACGCTTGCTGAATCAGTCTTTTGGAAGTAACAGCTGAAACTCCTGAAGTGTCATCTTGTACGGAATAGAAAAGCCAGTCTCCATAATGCCATCCTTTTTTCCATACATAATCTTCAGATTCATGAATCATGAAATCTACCCATTTTTTCATGCAGTCATATTGATTCTCCAAAATTCTCTTGTCACCGTATGCCTGATAGTGTTGCCATGGGATAATGGTTGCTGCATCAGCCCATCCTGTTCTTCCGGAGTCGTTTACACTGCTGGCATTTGGGACGAAATTTGGAATTCGTCCATCTTCAGTTTGCTCTGCTGCAAGTTCTTTGGTCCATTTGGTGAAGAAGTTCTGCACACGGCCTATGAAGGTTGCCGTACGGAAAAATACTTGTGCATCACCTGTCCAACCTAATCTTTCATCGCGCTGAGGACAGTCGGTTGGTATATCTAGATAGTTACCATGCATTCCCCAGCGGATATTGCTTTGAAGCTGGTTGATGGTATCATCGGAACAGGTGAAATCACCATTGTCGTCAAACCCGGAATAAATCACAGCAGCCTGATAGTCTTCCAGTTTCACTTCTTCTAATCCTTCCACTTTGATGTATCGGAAACCATAGAAGGTCATGTCGGGTTCGAACCTGTCGGTTTCTCCACTGAGGATGTAAGTACTTGTAGCCTTGGCAGAACGTAAGTTGTGTGTGTAGAAATTTCCGTTTTCATCCAAAACTTCAGCATGTGTGATGGTCACTTTCTGTCCCTTTTTACCTTTAAGGGTTGCAATTTCATAACCCACCAGATTCTGACCGAAGTCGATAACCTTTTCTCCCTTTGGTGTGATGATGAGTTTCTGCGGCCAACGGATGACACGTGTTTCTATGGGCTCATTTTCACAGCTAATCAGATTGCTATTGTCATAGGTCGCTTCTTTCACAAAAGTCCATTTGCTGTCATCAAAACCTGCAGCATTCCAACCCGGTTGTGCCTTGGTGGCATCTATGGTTTCTCCATCATAGATGGTAGCCTCTTGTACCGTACCAGTGGAATACTTCCATGTCTTGTCCGTACAGATGGTTTCCTGTGTGCCATCTGTGTAGGTGATGATGATCTCAGCCAGTGCTCCCGTGCTTTCCGTTAGTTTCTTATAAGGGAAATTCGTGTCCCATACCAGTCTGCTATGTGCCCAACCGCTTCCCACTTGAATACCGAAGGCATTCGTTCCTTTCTTGAACATGGAGGTCACATCATAAGTGTAATACTGAAGTCGTTTGAAATAAGCAGTCCATCCTGGAGCCATGTGGTAATTGCCTATTTTGTTACCGTTTAGATATGGCTCATTCACTCCGTGTGAAGTGATGAAAGCTAAGGCACTCTTCACAGTTTTGTTTACTTGGAATTCCTTTCTCATGATAGGAGCTGGGGCACCTTTCCGGGCATTAGAGTCAACCGGCTCTATCCATTTAGCTTTCCATTCGCTGGTTTTAAATAGACCTGTGATGAAGCTGCCTTGAACCCATTTGGACGCTCCTTTCTTATCCCATACTCTCACTCGCCAAGAGTATGAAGTAGCTGATTCTAGTTCTTCTCCTTCATAAGGTACTCCATTGGAGATATCGGATTCTACTTTCCCCGTAGACCATACCACTTTGTTTCCTTTTCTTACTTCCAGCTGATAGGCTGTTTGAACATTGTTCCGAAGTGTACTGGTCAGTATCCAACTGAATACAGGGTGGGGGTCAGTTATACCTATCGGCTTGTTCAAATGATTCACACGGATAGATGTAACATCCGCTGCCATTAGACTGCCTGAGATAAACAGTAGCAGAATTGCCAAAATCGATTTTCTCATGGTATATTAGATTTAAGGTTTCTTTCAATGTTTTATATATTGCAAATTTATGAAAAAGTTCAAGAATACGTCCGATTTTACTTATATTTTTTTCTGATTAAATTTAATCCCTTATATTTGCATTACTAAATCTATTATTAACCTTAATACTTTAACCTTAAACAAGATGAAGAAATCTTTTTTAATGCTGGCTGCTTTCTTCCTTACGGGGGCAGCATCTGCTCAGCAAACCAATCCGCTTCTGCAACATGAAGCTGAAATCACTGAAATCATTAAGGGTATGACTTTAGAAGAGAAAGTCAACATGCTACATGGAAAAAACATGTTCTCTTCTGCTGGAATCGAAAGATTAGGTATTCCAGACATAGAGTATGCCGATGGCCCATTCGGTATCCGCGAGGAAATGGAACCACACAGTTGGAAACCTCTGGGATGGGATACTGACCGAGCTACATTCTTCCCCACAGGTTCAGCACTCGCTGCTACCTGGTGCCCTGGAATAGCTTATGAATATGGTAAGGGAATGGCCATAGAGGCTAAGCTTCGTGGTAAGGATATGATCCTGGGCCCAGCCATGAATATCCAGCGTCTTCCTACAGGTGGTCGTACTTATGAGTACCTTAGTGAGGATCCTCTCTTGAGTGGAGTACTTGCTGTGGGGTATACCAAGGGCTCTCAAGATCAGAATGAGGCTGTGTGCTTGAAGCACTATGCAGTAAACTCTCAGGAGAACATGCGTGGTTTTGTGAACGCAAATATCTCTGAGCGTGCTCTTCGTGAAATTTATCTTACTCCTTTTGAAATGGCAGTGAAACAAGCAAATGCTATGGGTGTGATGGCTGCTTATAATAAGGTTTGGGGTAAATGGTGCTCTGAGAACGATATGCTTCAGAACCGTATCCTTCGTAACGAGTGGGGCTTCAAGGGAATCATTATCAGCGACTGGGGTGGTACTCATTCTACAGTAGGTGCTGCAATCGGTGGTCTGGACGTTGAAATGCCAGGACACGATTATATGGGTCAGGCTCTGGCTGATTCAGTTCGTTCTGGTGCTGTTCCTATGGAAGTTATTGATTCTAAAGTACGTAACCTTCTTCGTGTACGTTTTGCTATTAAGCCAGTACCAAAGGATGTAGCTAATACTAAGGTTACCTCTCAGCCAGAAACTCAGGCTATCGCTTATAAGGTAGCTTCCAAGAGTATTGTTCTTTTAAAGAACGAAGGAAGTCTGCTGCCATTAGGTAAGAAGGTGAAGAAGATTGCAGTTATCGGTGATAATGCTACCCGTACCATGGGACTTGGTGGTGTAGGTGCAGGTGTAAAGACTCTCTACGAGGTAACTCCGCTGGAAGGACTTCAGAAAGCATTGAAGGGCAAGGCTAAGATTAACTATGCACGTGGTTATGAGCCTGCTCCAAGAGCTCGTTGGGGACAGAAACTTCCTGAAAATGCTATGGCAGAATATGAAAAGCGCATGGCTACTCTAAAGAAAGAGGCTGTAAAAGCTGCAAAGGGTGCTGATATCGTTCTTTTCATCGGAGGAAACAACCGTGAAGTAGAGACTGAAGGTTCCGATAGAACCACTATTCAGCTTCCATTCCAGCAGGAGGAATTATTGAAGGCTATTGCTGAAGTAAATCCAAATATCGTAGCTGTTATGGTAGCTGGTGCACCTGTTGATTTGCGTGAAGTACAGAAGGTTTCCAAGGGTATTGTTTACAGTTGGTTCAATGGTACCGAAGGTGGTAACGCATTGGCTGACGTGTTGACCGGAAAAATTTCTCCTTCTGGAAAGTTGCCATTCACCTTCCCAATGAAACTGGAAGATTCTCCAGCTTATGCACTGGGTGTTTACCCACAGAAAGAGCAAGGTGGTGGTGATGTTTTCGTGAATTTGGTAAATCGTGATGGTTTCCAGGAGCGTAAAGCTGATGCAGATTATACCGAAGGTATTCTTGTAGGTTATCGTTGGTATGCCACTAAGAACGTAAAGCCTATGTATCCATTTGGTTATGGTTTGTCTTATGTTCCATTCAAGTATACTAATTTGAGTGCTAAGGTGGCAGAGAACACTATCGAGGTTACTTTCGATTTGGCTAATGAGGGTTCTATGGTAGCTGAAGAAGTATCTCAGGTTTACATTGGTCGTCCAGATTCTAAGGTAGAGCGTCCTAAGTATGAATTGAAGGGCTTTAAGCGTTCTTCAGTTAAGGCTGGTGAAACCAAGAAGGTAACTATCAGCATACCAATGGAAAATCTGCGTCATTGGAACGAATTCCAGCACGCATGGAATATAGAAAAGGGTAAGGCTGTTATCTACGTAGGTGGATGTTCTGCCGATTTCCCATTGAAAGCAGAAGTAACTTTGTAAGATATTATGGTAGAAAAAAGGCAGACTCAAATACGGGGTCTGCCTTTTTTTATTTATATGCTATAGGATGAAGTGGCTTTTGAATTCTTCTTCATCGGTTATGACAATGTATGGAGTGCCATCTTCCTTGAAATTCACTTCACAGCCTGAAGGCATCGGATCGCCTTGGAAAGTCATTGTTTCAGCTTTCATAATATACTTGTCGAATTCTTCTTCCAGAAGCTTTCTGTCCAAGAACTGTTGTGCCACATCCAGAAAAGTTTCCTTATTTACGTTATCTAGATGTGGTTTCATGGCCATCATGAATTCCTTAAAGGCATGCTTGTTGCCTGTGGCTTTTTCTATTTGTCCCATTAGCCTGAAGGCATACACTTCACCTCTCCAGTATGGAATCCAGCTGTAGTCGCCAAGATTCCAGAAGTTGGAGGCTATACTGTCATTTGGTAGATTTCTTATCTTGCTGTGATAGAGTTTGTCCAGTCCTTCATTGATATAATCTATACAACCTTTTACTGACGTAATACCTGAAGTTACTATCATATACATAGTTTGCATCTCATTGAAACCTTCACCCCACCATTGATCGTTCTCTCCTGCACTTATCCAGTTGTGTCCAATCTCATGAACGAAGGTGTTGGCCCGTTCTCTGTCCAAGATTGTATCTGCATCAGCATTATATCTGCCCAGGAAACCACCATTTAAGCCAGTGCCGGAAACTCGGTGTGAAACTTTCTCAAATGGATAAACGATAAGCGAGTAGGTATCTATACTATCGGCTTCCCAAAACCTGATAAGTGCAGAATAGGCTTTCGTAAAGAACTGCCTCATTTCGGTTCTGTTGTATGTAGCATTTACTCTAGGTGCAGTCACCACATAATTATTCACACCGTTCACATTTACAGTATCCACACAAAGCTTTCTGTCGCCTAGAAGTGCTGTGTACAGGAAATCCTTCACCTTTCCTGTATAAGATTCGGTACCGTGTCCAGGGTTGTAGAGGCAGAACGCAGGAAAATCGGGCGCCTTGCTCCAACTAACCCTCATACTTTGTTCTTCATCTTCAGGGCGAAAGAATAGATTGATGCCATGACTGATGAAAAAATCGTGGGTGATGTTTGGCCGGAAGGATTCTTGTGTGCTTTTATGAACCTCTTCGGGCAAACGTTGCTTGATGCTATAGGTAAGGTGGGTTACCGGTGAGGTGAAATCCGTTAGTTTAACTTTCATGTTTGCACTGTCGGGAATGAGAGCGGCACCTTCCGCTTTTAAATTTTTCACACAGGTGAAAATGTCCAGTTGTCCACCATAAAAAGCTGATCCGTAATAAAGTGTTACGGTATCTGTCTGGGGATGTATATAATCCAAGCAGAAATCGATTCTTTCATCTTCCCAGGAAAGCTGATAATCCAGTAGAGGAGAATCCTTTGTCTGACTGCAACTTGTAATAAGCAGGGCTATGATTGGTGTGAGGTAATTCTTCATGCTAAATCTTTAGATTAATTCACTGTTTCCGTAATGTTGAATGTGGAATAACATTTTCCTGTTTTCTGGAAGCTGATGAGGATCATCCTCATCTGAAGTTTCTACTGTCCATCCATAAGTGCCTATGTAATCCTTGAAATAACTGCATAGGTGGGAGAAATTCAGCCCTTCTATGTTCAGGGGATTGTGTAGGTTGTCTCTACTTCGTTCATAGATTTCAGCCACGGATGCTTCCATCTTGTATTCATCGTCTTGTTTCTGACTCTTGTTCACTAGGGTCCACATCATATAGTGTGATGCAGTGTAGAGCTTGCATTCTTCTTCCAGTTCTGGAGTCATTTCCAGATTCTTCCGTGTTTTCCTGAATTCCATTAGGTTCCGGAAATAAGCCGACCAGCAGTTTTCATCCTCTTTTAGTCGGATTTCTTCTCCATCTCTAAAGAAGGCAAAGCCACTAGTGATGAACCAACCACCCAGATTTTTCAGTGTCATGTAACTGTAAGGTTGCTGTAAATTTACATATTCCACCTCATAAGTTTCATCCATCTTCAGTCCTCGGTTGTGGAAATAAGGGTGATTCCTATCTTCTTCCATGAATCTAGCCGTATAACCTTCTACTTTTTTAATCATTGGAAGTTCTAGTTTTGTAGGAGGAATTACCACAACTTCTTCCTCCACTTTTTTAGGGGCTGAGGAGAAACACTTGAACAATTTTCTCAAAAACGACATCTCTTTTCTGGTTTTAATGGGTTACAAATATACGTAAAAATGCATTTTTTGAAAATAAAACCGCCTTCTTATTTGGAAATACCCTATATTTGTAAGACCAAATAAATCTAAATACAACGATGAAAAGGCTATTTTTCTTATCTGTTTCTCTTTGTTTTGCTATTTTCTCCCTAGCACAAGATAGGGCTGCACAGCTCACTGATAAACTTCTTCACAGCAAAGATTATGTCTTCGTAGTGGCTCACCGTGGCGATTGGCGGTTTGCACCTGAAAACTCTCTTCCTGCTTTTCAGCATTGCATTGATGAAGGGGTGGATATGGTGGAACTCGATTTGCAGATGACTAGCGATAGTGTGCTTGTCCTTATGCATGATCATACCTTGGATCGTACTAGTACGGGGAATGGTAGGGTGTCCAACTTCACTTATGAGGAAATCCAGAAGTTGCGTCTTCGTGATGGGTTACGTTCAGAAACCGATGTTCGTATTCCTACACTGAGTGAAGCCTTGGATTTATGCAAAGGTAAAATTCTAATCAACATAGATAAGGGGTACGATTACTTTTCACAAGTATATAAACTGTTGGTTGAGAAAGATATGCTTAATCAAGTGATTATCAAGTCAGGAAATAGTTTGGAAAAGGTTCAGAAAGAACATCAGGATATACTGGATAAGGTCATCTATATGCCTGTTATCAGCATAGACCAGGAAGGGGCAGAAAAGATGGTAGACGACTACCTAGGTATTCATGTAGCTGCCATTGAGTGTTGTTTCCGCACGGTAACTCCACAAGTTGAACGCTTATTGGAGAAGATTCGGAATTCAGGTGTGAAAATTTGGATCAACTCCCTTTGGCCTAGTTTGAACGGAGGGCATCATGATGATAGAGCCGTGTTGGAAAATGATCCAGACGGCTCTTGGGGTTGGATGCTTGATGAAGGTGCTGAACTTATTCAAACCGACCGAATTCCACAACTTATCCAATACTTGGAAAATAAAGGATGCCGTAATAATCCGTATTGGTGGGAGAGACGTTAGTTGGGGGTAAAATCAATGCCCAATTGACGGATTTTACTGATGTTGATAGATAAATTCCTATCTTGAGCAGCAAAGCGTTCCTCATCCGCTAGAATCCATTCTTCCGGATGAGGAAGGTTTATCTGTTTGGCAAATTTCAAGAAGGTATGATAGCTGCACTCTGTGTTCTCGGAACCAAAATTGTAGATTCCTCCGGGAGCTTGGAGCATCTTTTCCATATTTTTCACTACTTCCCAAACATACGTTATACCCCGGTATTCATGAACTGCAGCTTTTAGGGTTTCACCGTTTTCCCATGCTTTCTTCAGATTCAGTAGGATGCCAGTGTTTTGTTTGAACTGGCTTTCCGGTAGGTCATACATCCAAGTCAGACGCAGTCCGATGGAATCGGGCAAAATCTTTAGAACTCGGTACTCTGCCTCCAGTTTATCTTTTCCGTATACAGAAACGGGTTGTAGGGGAGCCTCTTCTGTAAGTAGCCCTTTTAGAGGTGTTCCATTGTATACCTGGTCACTACTCATGAAAATAAGCTTCGCACCTACCTGTTTGCAGGCTTTAGCCAAATTCTCAGTACCTAGTACATTGACCAGGTGCGATTCCTCTGGATGTTCCTGACAGTAACCGGTAGAGGAGATAGCTGCACAGTGAATAACCACATTTGGCTCATGAGCTGCAAGATATTCCATTACAGAGGTTTCCGAAGTAATATCCATTTCATGGTGTCCCGGACAGATTAGTGTGTAGCGTTCCTGATAATAATTTTTCAGTCGGCAACCCAGAAATCCTGTAGAGCCTGTAATTAGTATTTTTATATCCCGTTCCATCGTTTTATATGTTATGTTTCTGGCACAATCTTGACTACACTCTTGGATTCCATGCCATTCTGTAGCACTTGTATCTGCACTGGTATCCGTTCTTGCACTTCTTCTATATGGCTGATGATACCCACTTGTCTTCCCACCTTAGAATGAAGGGTTTGCAGGGTTTCTATGGCATGCTGAAGCGGTTCACCACTCAGCGAACCAAATCCCTCGTCTATGAACAATGTATTTACCTTCAGGTTTTGACCTATGTCGCTCAGTGCCAAGGCCAAAGCCAGTGAAACCAGGAAACTTTCCCCACCAGAGATGGTGCTTGCAGCTCGTTTGCTGAAACCTTGATAGGCATCTTCAATGAAAATCACATAAGAACCCGGTTCAACACTCAGTGTGTAACGGTCGGTAAGGGTCTTCATATAAGCATTGGCAGAGTCTATCAGGTTGGCTAGGATGTAGCTCAGGGCTATCTTCTCAAACTTGGCACCCGTGGCATCGCCTACCATATCACGCAGACGATCCCATTGTTTGAATATCCTCTCTTTTTCCGATGCCTCTGCCAGAAATGTGGCTTGTCGCTCCCTATTCTCACGATCCGTTTTCAGTTCCTGTTCTATAGCTCCTGAATCCCGGTTAATTACAGCCATTTGAACTTCTGCGTCTTCCACTTTTTTAGCCAAGAATTCCTCTGTATCTTGTTCCGTGTACACAGGTTTCTTTGCCAAATGTTCTGTCAGTTGCTGTTGAAGTATGTTATAATTGCTTTCAACATTGATTTTCTCATTTCTTTTCTGTTCCAGTTCTTCGTTCTTTTCTTGGATATCCGTCAGTGTGTAGTGAGACAGCACATTCAGCTTTTCTTCTGTGAGTTCCAAGTGTTCTTGCCAGAACTGAGCTAAAGATTCACCAGCTTGGATTTCGCTCTTTTCTGCTGCATCCCACTGAACCTTGTGGGTACTCACTTTGTTCTGCAAATTTTGTGCTTTAGCAGACAAATCCTCTATTTTTTTACTTTCCATAGGGGAGATGTCTTTCCAATCTGAAACGATGCTCAATATCTGACTGAGGCTTTGTTCTGTTCGATTCTCTTCATCCATTAGGCTCTTCCGAAGCAGAATTTTTCTTTGCTTTTCTTGCTCCTTATTATAATAGGATAAGGCAGCCAGTCTTAATTCCTCTTGGAAAGCTTCAGCTTCTTTTTTCCAATGGTTCTTCCACTGACATACCACAATCAGTTCCTCTAGGAACTGTTCTGCTTTTTTCATATCAGTTTGCTTGGAATTGATAAGTTCCTTGCTGGTGTGAATGGATGAATTACATTTCTGAATGGCATTCTCAGCCTTGTTCACCTCATTCAAGGTATTTCGTTCCTGTGCTTCCAGATTCTCTCTTTCTTGTAGCAGTCTACGAACAGTCTTTTCCATAGCTTCGGCTTTGGATATGGCATCGCTCAGCTTAGCAGCTTCAGCTTTCAGCACTGTTTGTTCTTCCTCCAGTTTTTGAGTCGCAGAAGGAATCCAAACTATATTTTCACCCTCTACATCCACTGGTTTTACCCGTTGAATCCAGGTATTTTGGAGTGCTGTCTGTTTTTCTTTGACTAGCTGTCTGGTCAAGTTGGAAACTACTGCACTTACCTGGTTTTGAGCTTTTTCGCAATTTCTAAATTCCGTTTCCGCAATCTTAAATGCTTCCTCAGCCTGCTTGTAGAGTGAATCCAGCAAATCCTCATGAGGGAGGTCGTGCGCTATTTGCTGTCCGCATACCGGACAAACATCACCAGCTTTCAGTTTACTGCGAATGTTCTTGGCCCAATTGTTCACGGTGTCGCTCAATTTCTCCCGATTCTCCTTGCAAGTTTCCATCTTTATTTTGGCTGCAGATGTTTTCAGGCTCAGTTCCTTCAGTTGTTCTTGCGAAGAAGCCAGTTCCTCACTCATAGTACTGATGTTTTCCAAGTGTTTGATGGCAGAATCGATGATGGCTAGCTCATTCGTATTATTCAATATCCTTTGTCGAAGTGCGGAAGGACGTGCTTCATCCAGCTCTGCTTGCTTGTTCTTTAGCTCTTCCTTCTTTTTGGTTAGTTGCTCCAAGGCCCTTTTATGGCGCTCTTCTGCCGTTTGTTTGGCTTGAAGAAGAACACTCTGCAGTTTCTTTTCCTCCGATTGAATCGACTGATTTTCATCTTCTATAAACTTCTTACCCAGAGTTAGGAGTTGTAGCTTTTCTTGAATGGCTTGAGCCTGTTCGTATACTGGAACCTTGACTTTTTCCCCTTCAAGGAAGGAATCTAACTGCTGGATCTCAGTTCTCATTTGTTCTATATTCTCATTCAGCTCAAGTTCACCGTTCTTCAGCTGTTGGAAGGTACCAGAAAGCGTTTTCAGTTCCTCGGTTAATTGTTGCTTCTTTTCTACTGATTTCTTCCGTTCTGCTAACCACCCCCGTGCTTGTATGGTTTCATGCCAATTTTTTACCAAGGTTTCCTCTTGTTGGAAGGCCTCGGTTTTCATCCAGCTATCTATTTCATCCCGCTTTTCTTTTGCTAGCTGAACTTTTGGCACCAGTTCTTGTTCTTTCTTCAGCCAATTCAGTTTTAAATCTTCTGCATCTTTGACCGCTTTGAACCGGTTGTACTCCGCTTTTTTCTGTTCCAGTTCCTGTTGTTTACTAGCAACTTCCTCATCAGGCAGAATCACCACATTCTGCACCCGTTCATGAGCCATATAATAGTCATTTCTCTTTTCGCTGCAGATGTCAAAGATTTTCTTACCAATTTCCCGATATCCCGATGAATTCGTGATTTTTGCCAAGATGCTGGCTTTCTCATCATCCTTTCCATTCAGGAACTGGGTGAATTCCCCTTGTGCTAGCATGGTGGTACGGCAGAATTGGTTCAAGTCCATACCTAGGGCTTTTTCCTGAATGTAGCTGTTGATTTCTCCGGTCTTCTGCAGCGATTTTCCCGTATCCAAGTTCTTCAATGAACGCTTTACTGGCTGGATACGCCCCTCTATTTTTTTGTTGGCCCGTTGGATAGACCACATAGCTTCATAATGCATATCGTCTGTACCTATAAATGTAAGGATGACGTATGCTTCAGACGCATTTTTCCGTAGGAGTTGTGCCGTGCTGTTCACTTCAATCGACTTATCTCCATCCATTACTTTTCCTTGCATCTCGCAGAAAAGCAGACGAGGGGTCTTGTCGTATAGGGCTAGACAGATGGAATCCAGGATAGTAGTTTTTCCGGCACCCGTTTTGCCCGAAATCAGGAATACCTCGCTCGATTTCAGAGGTTCAGCTTCAAAATCTATGAATGCATCCTCAATGGATGCTATGTTGTGTATCGTCAGTTTCTGTAGAATCATGGTTTTCTCTGGTTAGTTGTTTCCTTTATTTTCCTTCACTTGTCGTTCTGCTTCCGTAAAGAGTTCTTTCATCTGGTCATCCACTACCTTATCTGTATCTTTAGCGTATTGAATCAGCACATCTAGAGGGGTCTTCATCTTGAACTCGCTGATGGTCATCCCCTTGCTTTTCACGGTTACTTCTTTCTTTCGTCGGGCATTGATGTGACAGAAACGGCATTTTTTCCCTTGGCTGATGGCTTGAGCCTCTGCAGCTGCAGAACCTGGAAGATAACCATCCACCTCCACGTTCAGTCGGATGTATGATGGGTCATCATCGGGAAAATCCCTCAACAGTTCCTTGGCTGTTTCCCAATCTGCAAATCTCTCTTGAGGGAGTGTCACTAGCGGATAAGGATTCGCTATCAGCTCCACTTCGTATTGTGGCTCTTCTCCGTGCGCAGGAATATTCACTATAGTGATGCTATGTTCACTGGTTTCATCGAAGCTTACGGGCAGGGGAGTTCCACTGTATCGCACATTGTGATGACCACTGTGGATGAACTGAGGCTTGTGTATGTGCCCAAGGGCTAGGTAGTCGTACCCCGTTCCCATCTGAGTGAGTGCGTAGCTGTCTATACCTCCCACATTTGTTTCTGAGGCATGATCATGACCCGCATAGTCGCATCCCGCTACGGTAAGGTGAGCAGAAAGCACCACAGGCAGGTTGTCCGTGTTCTGTTCTGCCACTCGGTCTAGTAATTCTTGAAAGAAGTTTTCAGGCATGTTCCTATCGTAACAGTATGGTACTGCCACAACATAACCCTTTCCCTCTACCTTTATTATATGGGAATCTAAGTGGTCTTTATCAAGGTAGCCCACAGCATGCACGTTCAGAGCCTTCCACGGTGTACGGAAAATCTCATGCTTTGCAGCACTATCGTGATTTCCCGCTGTCAGAACCACTGCCATTTCAGGAAAAGCCCGATGAATGTCTACGATGGCTTCGGCAAGCATGGTCTGAACAGAGGATGACGGGGCAGAGGTATGGAAAATGTCACCTGCCACTAGAAATACATCGGGACGATGTTTCTGAACGAGCTCCACCATCTGTTTCAACATGAAAATTTGCTCTGCAGTACGGTCGTAGTTGTAAAGCATATGGCCAAGGTGCCAATCGCTGGTGTGTAGAATCTTCATTTTTCAGTTTCTTTCTTGCAAATTTAACATATCCTTTTTACTTATTATGGGAAATTTGCACCCATTTTCCGCATAATAATTATGAAAAATGAAAAATTTAACATAGGGTACTTGGTTTTTGTCGTATTCTGTCAAAATATATACTTTTCTTTGCACTCAGAAAAGTTCACTAATTGTCTAATTGATAAACATTACCACATTGAAAGAATCGTCCATTTCCATCCATTTCATCGAAAATGGAAAAAAACTTAGAGAAAAATTTGTATTATTCAAAAACTCGAAATATATTTGCGGTCCCAAAACAAGAAAACGAAAAACACTGTGATATAATCACCTTATTCAGGAAAACAAATTTCCACATTACATTTTTTGACTCGTACGCATAGATCAGGCATGGTATAATTGTGTCTGGTTCTAGAAAACTCTCGCTCTTTCAAGGATTTACACCTTTTTGTTCAACCTTTAAATCAAATTTATACCTATTTATATGTATATGAGCAACAGTCAGTTGAGTGAGTTTGAAAATGTGCAACTAGCACTTCGTGGAAACAAGGCAGCCATGGATGGTCTGCTCCGAGAGGCAAAGCCTTGGATTAAGTCTCTGGCTAAGAGAGCCCTCAAGACCGCAGAAGACGGTGCCTACAAGAACGTGGAGTGCTTGGTTTGTGAGGAAGACCTTATTCAGGAGGGGTTAATGGTCTTCGTTCAAAAGCTAGGAAGCTTCTCTGGTGACTACGGCACTAAGTTGTCTACATTCACCTATAATTATGTTAAGGCTGCCATGCGCGACCTTATCGATGGGGTGATGCACTCCCTTCCCGTGGGGGATACAAGTCAATGGGAAGAGGCACTGGAACCTCAGGAAACCCTCTCATCCGTGGCTTTGTACCACTGCATGACTGCCTATATGAGGCGTCACCTCAACCCTCGAGAGATAGAGGCAGTGGAACTCTTCTACGGGCTCAGAACCGGACACTCCATGCGAGCTGCGGAGGTGGCCCAAGCCATGAACCTATCTCTTTGTGTGTTGAACCACACCTTAGATAGGGCTAGACAAAAGCTCAGAAAGTTCAGAAGTGAACTGGGCAATCTTTCCGAAGATTGCCTTCCTTCTGCTTCCGAGTCTATGGCTGGTGAAAATTTGAATATTCAGAATAACACTTTACTTATCGCTGCATAAATTGCAGAAAATCACTATACTATTCTTAAACCATTAAAGGAACACTATATATATGAGACAACTAAAAATCACGAAGAGAATAACGGAACGTGGACAGGAGAGTATTGATACCTATCTTTCTGAAATTAGTAAATACGACTTACTGTCTCCTCTGGAAGAGGAAGAACTGGCTAGAAAAGCCCGTCAGGGGGATGAAGAAGCGTACAACAAGCTGGTTTGTTGCAATTTACGATTTGTAGTATCGGTAGCTAAGCAGTTTCAGCATCAAGGCATGCCACTGGCAGATATGATCAATGAAGGGAATATCGGACTGATGAAAGCCGCGGAGAAATTCGATGAAACCAAGGGTTTTAAGTTCATTTCCTATGCAGTTTGGTGGATTAGACAGAGCATTCTCTCTGCTTTGGCACAGAAATCCAGAACCATTCGTCTGCCACAGAATCAGGTGGGGCTGCTGGGGCGTATCCATAAAACCATAGCTACTTATGAGCAGGAGCACGGACAGTTCCCTACCTTGGCTACCTTGGCTGAACTGGTGGGTGAAGATGCAGATAAGGTGGAGTCGGTTATGAATACGGACAGTAGAATGTTTTCCATGGATGCACCTTTCACTGCCGATGGGGAGAATGAAGGAAATATGGGAGATGTATTGTCGGCTGATATTCCCGCTACCGACCACCATCTAGACTGTGAATCGCTTTCTCGTGAGCTGGATCGTTATCTGAAATCCGTGTTGAAACAGACGGAAGAAGAAATTCTCCGCCGTTGTTTCGGAGTGGGAAGAGAAGTGTCTTCCCTCGATGAAATCAGCTTGGATATGCACCTTTCTAGGGAACGTGTGCGCCAAATCCGTGAGAAATCTCTGCGTAAACTAAGGGAAGGTGGGAAAAGTAATTTGCTCCGTTCTTTCTTAGGATAACGCACTATTTCAGCAATTTCTGAATTTGTTTTTCTGTAGCTTGAGGCAGCAGCTGGGTAAGATGGGCTGTCATGCGTTGGTAAGATTCTTCTGGAAGGCGCTCACATTGGCAGGCCTTGGCACCTAGCAGCTGCTCCGGAGTGGTAAGCAAAGACCATCCGAATCCGTACTCCCTTCCGTGCTGGTCGCGTGGATAGATAAAATCCTCAGTCACAATCCTACAACCCATCTGAAGTCGGGCTACGTACCCGTCGAACTTGGAACGCATGCCTTTCCCGATGAAATCGCAGGATTTCCTTAAATCCCGTGCTATCATGCTACCGTTTTCCTTTAAGATGGTGAGGATGCCTTCCTCTATGCTACCCTCGGCTGGTGCAGGGTGTGAACTCCTTCTCCAATTGCAGAAATCGGGCCACCAATCCATGCTGATGAATCCCGCCTTGCCGTTGAAGAACTTTCCGTAGACACAGTTGCCTTCCGTCACCACCGCACTTTTCCACTCCCATAGGGGCCATTCCCAAGTCCCGTCAGGGAACTCTATAAAACGGCATTCCTCTGCTAGCAGTCCCTCGGCACTATACCCCGGAATACCACTTTCTAGGAGGGGTAGAAACCCTACTTGCTGTATACATGCCATCAGTTCCGGGCAGGAGTGTATTTCCTTCCATTCCCGTCCTTCCGAATTCTGGTGTAAATCCATGAAATATTCGTCGAACATCCCCATATTCTTCCTAATTTTACCCACAAAATTACGCTTTTTCCAGGAAAATTCCTATTTTTGAAAGCAGATTAACCTTTTATCTCTATGAAACGAAATTTTCTGCTCATCATTGCGTTAACCCTAGGAACCTCTTTGAATGCTCAGAACCCCATTGTTCCTTCTGGACAGTATTGTTCTGACCCCTCCGCTCATCAATGGGTTCCAGGTGGCCCTATCTATGTGTACGGTTCCCGTGATGAATCTAAGAATTACTACTGTTCACGCCATTACGATGTGTGGAGCAGTACGGATTTGAAAAACTGGACTTGCCATCCTAATTCTTTCTCTTCCGTGGGGGAAAATGATGGGGTTCCATACAATGATAATATGCTCTATGCACCGGATTGTCTTTACCGGGATGGGAAGTACTATCTGTATTATAGTCAGGATTTTAGAGATGATGCTGAAGGAGTTGCAGTGAGTGATTCTCCCACTGGGCCTTTTCGTGATGGAACCGTGATAAAAGCTGCGAAACAGATAGATCCGGCTGTTTTCATCGATGATGATGGTACTCCGTACTATTTCTTCGGACAGTTTGCGGGAAAGATGGCACAACTGAAACCCGATTTGAAGGACATCCTTCCGGAAACATTGAGAGACAGCATCATTACAGAAGCCGATCATGCCTTTCATGAGGGGATTCAGGTGGTGAAACGAGGGGAGTGGTACTACCTGGTTTATGCACACATCAGCAGGAGGGGAATGCCCACTTGTATAGGGTACTCCATGTCGAAGAATCTGGCTGGGCCGTATGAACATAAAGGAGTGATTATAGACAACTTTGGTTGTGATCCGGGTTGTTGGAATAATCACGGTTCCATCGCAGAATTCAATGGTCAGTGGTACGTCTTCTACCATCGTTCCACCGGAAATAGCACCACAATGAGGAAAGCTTGTGTGGAGCCTATCACGTTTAATCCCGATGGTACCATAAATGAAGTGGAGATGACTACTCAGGGTGCTTCAGGGCCACTGGATGCTTTCCAGAAGATGGATGCTGAACGGGCATGCTACCTTACCGGTGCTGTAAGAGTAGAACTTACATCGGCTCATAATGAGCATCTTACACACATTCAGAATGGAAATACGGCAGCTTATAAATATCTTTCTTTCGAAAGGAATCCTCAGCGTATTACCTTGGAACTTACTCCAAAGGCTGGGGGAATTATAGAAGTGTATGCCAACACCCTTTCTCGTCCTCTTCTAGCTAGTATCCGTGTGGAAAAGGGCGATGGAATTACCCCCGTTACCCTCACGGCAGAGATAGATAAATCGCTGGAACTCACCGGAGTTCATCCCATTTTCCTCCGATTCCAAGGGGAAGAAGGGCAGGAACTTTTCCAGTTGGACTGGTTCCAGTTCCAGTGAGAACCCCTTAAAGTTCTGGAAATTTCCACAGAGACTGTTGCATTTTATGAGATTAAATTTTTTTTATTCAGTGAAATACCCTACATTTGTAGTGTGTAAAATTTTTATTTAATGGAAGAATTAAAGAAAGAACTAGATTCTTTAAAACAGGTAGCCACTAAAACCATCTTTTCCCTTTTTCAGGAAGCTGGTTTAAAAAAGTTCGATTTCGTGGATTCTCACCGTAGACTTACGGTTTCAGGCGATTTCGAGAATCCTCAGGTGATGTTTGTCAACGATGACAATACTACTGAGGATATAAAAACGTTTTCTGTGCGTGATCTGGGGGCGCTCATTGAGCACCTTAAGAAAATTCTGCCTACCTATCAGATTAAGAAAACTATCTACGAGGTTTTAGCAGAGCAGCCCATTAAGCCGCTTGATTTGCCTTACTTCTTCTATCCGGATCATGGAGACACCTATCGGGTGCTGAATATCACTACTGAACCGTACCGGATAGAACTGTACACACCGTTCTACGATGAGGAAAAATACGAGGCTCACAAGTATCTCTCTGTTTGGGATATCACTGACGCCGATTTCCTGAATCGTCTTTACGAAGTCATCCTTCAGCGCCTAGATGCTGATAATTTCAGCATGGTTCCTACTGAAAAGAAGGATGAAGAAGTGAGAAGAATCGTCGATTTGTTTAAATAACTTATTTTATTCCAAGATTTTATGCTAGAATTTCAAGATAATGTCTTTGCTCTGAAGAAGAAATTGGGGCAGGAACTGTACAATGTGTTTCAGGAGAACAATTGTACCAACTACTATATTGTTAACCCCGTGAAATTGATCTATTTCGAAAAGCTAGATTGTAGATCTTGCCTTAGTATGACGCTCTGTCACAAGCCTACCGAAGATCCTTCCATCGTAGATCCAGAAGGCGAGTACTATGCAGTATTCGTTGAAAAATACGATGAAACCCTGGATGGACGGTATAATTCCAGTGTAGTGGATTTCCAGGTGGAGAGCCTCATGACGCTGCTTCAGCATTTTCAGAAATGGCTTCCTACTTATAACCAGAAGATTGAGCTCTTCGGTAAGCTGATGGAAAAGGGTGGAACCGTGAATCTGAATCAGGAATATGATTTGCTGGGTTACAAGTTCCAGCTCAAGAAGATGGAAGCTGTGGGGAAACCTACAGCCATGGGCGATATGACGCTCACCGTTTCTACCAATCGCTTCGGTGAAAAGGAAATCAACCTCTGGAATATAAGACATCAGGAGCTGCTTGATGTTCTTCTGAAAGCAGCCGAATAATTAGCGCCTATCTTTATACTATACGTATTAGCCCTGAAGTTTGTGAGCTCATTAGCTACTCTCTTCAGGGCTTTTATTTTTTTAGAACTTGTAGTACAGGCTCAGGAGTACGTCTCTGCCTCGAATCTGGTAGGAGGTAAACGATTTGGTGAAATCTTCTGCATTCACCACGGTATAGTTGTACTCCTTCTGATTCAGCAGGTTCCGTGCTGAAAGAATCAACTGCCACTTGTCTGAAAGGTTGTACTCTGCCTTCACATCCATCAGTACCAGGTGCTTAGACACATCGTCTGTAAACTCGGTGTAGTAGTGCTCACCCAGAACGCTGAAGTTCAGTTTCTCCCAAGGGTGGAAAATCAGCTCTAAGGTGTGCTTGTATTCCTTTGTGTCACTGGTGGTATCTTCATCACTCATCTTCAGTTGGTTCAGGCTGTAATCCATCCGGTAAATCATGTTCATCCATGGGGTAAGGCGACCATTTATATAAGGAGAGAGCGTCAGGCTGCGGTTGGTAAACGGAATGAGCACGTCGTTCCGGGCCATTTTAGAATCCCCGTTCTCATATTCTACAGCTAAACCTACCTTGCCCTTCATGAACGGGATACCCTTGCTGATGTCGCCCCGTATTTCCACCTCATCGCTGGTGTAAGGAAGTACATGATGCCCGTTGACATCGAAAAACTCGGAGAACTCCATGGAACTCACGAAAGGATTCTTGTTCCACTGATATTCCACGCCTCCGTTCAGGAAGAACGATGCCTCAGTGTTCTTGTATTGTGCAGTAAGTTCCACCTCGCCTCCCGTTTCGTTTCTCATTTCAGCATAACCTTTGTTGGCTGTATCGAACATCTTGATAATAATGCCAGGATAGGTTTCTTTTCTATCGATTTCATCCGCTATCAGCTTGGCATTCAGGCCCAGGGAGAGGTCTTCCGATGCCTCGTATTTCACATTCAGCTTTGGCTCCCAGTACACCTTCTGCTTGCTCATCTCTGTGTTCAGCAACTTATCCTTCATGGTGTAGTCTCCGTACTTTACAGGCATTCTCAGCTCTGCTTGAAGGCGTTCCGTGATGTACGTGAGTTTTCCCTCCATGTGCGCATTCCAGATGTTGTAGGTTGATTCTATGGGGTTTGTAGGCAGTATCGGAAGGTTCGTCCGTTCCACTTCCAGTTCCCGTCTATTAGCCGATGCACCTCCGTTCAGGCTCAGTGTGAGCCCTTGTTTCAGAAGAATGTCGTAGGTGGCACTGGCGTTGATGAAGTAGGAGCGCGACTTGATATTTTGGTAGAACGGGTACACCACTCTGTCCAAATCTATATCTTGCGGACGGAAGTAGAAACCTGCTTCCGAGTTAATACTCAGGATATTACTTCCCAGATGCGTCTTGTACACGAAGTCGTTCTTCAGCTTCATCGGGGTCATGTTTATCTGCTGTATGTTGTCCTCATCACCCGTGTTGATGGTTTTCAAATCTATCCACCGCGTAGAGAAACTCAGTTGGTTACGCAGGTACTTGTCCTCCGTGTTGGCCAGCAGGGTAAAATCCGTCTGAATATCCTGCTGCTTGTACTTCGCATCTTCTCCCAGGGTGTCCACTCTTTTCTGTCCACCCGACATATAATATGTGGTTTCATCGAAGCTGGATGTCCGGAAGCGGTCGGTATGGTAAGTGAGCTGCATGTTCAACTGATACTCATCGTTCAGCTTGATAGTGCTTCCGATGTTGGCTATTCCGCTCTTGTTTATGCGGGTTCTGTCGGCTGAAAGGGGAGCCATATCCGGAGAGTGGTACAGGTACTCTGGAACGGTATAGTCGTACTTTATGGTGGTAGGCTCATCCCAGCCCCATTCCCAGTCGAAGCCAGCTAGTGGCCCACTGAAGAGCAATCCTGTATTGTCTGCCTTGAAAAGTACCGTGGTCTGCACCTTTTCACCCATGTTCATGGCATTCACATCCGCATTCACCAGGAGATCGTCCGTACCGGAACCTAAGCCTCCCTTGATGGAGCCCGACCAGTCCGATTCGCCCTTCTTCAGCACCACATTGATGGCAGCGGTTTGGATGTATTCACGCCCTTTCATGATTCGGATGGCGGTATGGTTCTCCGTGATTTCCAGACGCTCCACATCCTCCGGCTTCATGTTGTACACCGGTTGGTAGTTGCCCTCCAGTATATCCATGCCGTTCACGTAGATTTTATCCACATCCCGTCCGTTATAGCTTATCCACATGTACCCTTCATAGTCCTGCAGCTGCACACCAGGCAACTTCCGGAGCACATCCTCCAGTTTCTTGTCGCGCACATCCAGGAATTTCGCTACATCATAGCTCACGGTCTTCTCCAGGCCATCCTCCTTCACAGCTTTCACCATCTCCTGTGCACGGAGGGGCAAGGTTATCATCAGAAGTAACAGGATAATCAGTTGCTTCATTTTTAAAATCAAGGTAGATAAAGTTATTAGTTGTTTCTCTTATGTAGAATTTGGGTACTAAGTTAGTGATTTCTCGTGAATCACTTGTGATTGTGCCCGTAAATTTTTAATTTTGCGTGATTCTAAGACAATTAAAAAAAACCACAAATGTTACCTTTCCCTATTAGAGGTAGGAATATGAAACGACTATGAAACATTTTCTAGTACTTTTTGCAGCTTTACTTTTAGCTGCGTCTTGTCAGAAGAAGGAGTCGCTCCGGGAACGGGCTGCCGAGCTCACCCAGTATCTCCCTAGTGAATCGTTGCAGGAAAATGCAGCGCAGTTCTTAACCCCGCATCTCTATGCCGTGCTGGATACCTTATATAATAGGCTCCCTCAGCATGAGGCCATGGATCATGAGTGGCTTCACTTTTTTGTCACTTCCAGTGGTAGTGCACTGAGCGGTGTGCAGGTTACTAATGTGGAGGAGAGTGATGATACGCATGCGGTGGCTACCCTTCAGGTGCGTACCGATCCTTCCGATGAAACCAGTGCTTTTGAAACGCATCAGCTCCTCATGGAGAAGGTGAACGGACAGTGGCTCTTGGCCGATTTCGATAATCACCTGGAGGATTGCCAACGTCATATTGCGCTGAATCAGAAGGAGGAAGCCCTGCGTCAAGCCATTCGGGATTACCTGGTTCGTGAGATAGGAAACGGGTACAACCTGGGTGAGATTTGCATCCCTACCTTAATCATAGTGGCTCAGGATGAGAACCAGGAAGAAACCCAGGTGGATGATAACCCTGTAGAGTCTCAGGAGTATACGCAGGTTTGGCTGGATACGTGGATTGATTGGTTCAATGTGAAGGGGGATACGCTGAAGTCAGTTTCTGGAGGGCATCACTCCGGATTGATGAAGGTGGAAAAGAAGGATGGAAAGCCAGTGGTTACGTCCTTCGAGCAGGTGAGCGATGGTTCCACCTTCCTGCCTAGTGCCAAGCGTATCTTCGGTGATTATTTTGAGCAATACCAGCAAATCTACAGTAATGATAAGCTTCGTGATGCTGCACGGAAGGAGCAGGTGGGAGAATACGTGCGTCAGCATCAGCTTCCTGTAACTTGTTATCAGGACTACGGTTGGCCTGCTGTTTCGCTGGAAAAGTAACGTTACACGGGGACAGGTTACACGGGACCTGTCCCCATGTAACGTTCAACTAAACATTTATTTATTACTTTGAACCCAATTTTTCAGTTCATTGCTTGAAGGACTGTTCAGCAAGCGGCCTTCCTTCCAGGTCAGCTTGGGGTAAGTAGCCTTCAGGTCTTCACAAGATTTCTTTATGCTGCTTCCACCAGATGTAGCGAAAGGAATCACCGTCTTCCCGCTGAAATCGTATGCCTCCATGAATGTGTTGATGATGGTAGGGCAAGTGTACCACCAGATAGGGAAACCCACGTACACCACATCGTAGTTCTTCATATTCTGTACTTTAGACTTAATAGCCGGACGAGATTTCTTGTCGTTCATCTCTCTGGAAGAACGAGATTGCTTATCTCTCCAGTCCAAATCGGCATCAGTATAAGCCTGTGCAGGAGTAATCTCAAACAGGTCGGCACCCGCAGCCTCTGCCAGCTGTTGTGCCACCTTCTGCGTAGTTCCCGATGCAGAGAAGTAAGCCACCAGTGTTTTCTTTTGTGCCAATGCGCTCCCGCTGAATGCCATCAGTGCGGTGAGCATCAAAATAATCTTTTTCATGATGTTTCCAAATTATAGAGTTTCTTTAAACGCTTTACCCATCTTCACGCAGTCGCCTATGAAATCACCCGTGCGCAGGTATTTATAGGTTGGCATCTCAAACAGTACAGGCTTCAGCTTTCCGTAGTCGGGCTTGTCCTTCTCGTCCAGCTTGTCCTCGTCCACATACGTGTTCAGCACGCTGCAGATGTAGTTCTTGAACCCGTCTATCTCGTAGGTGTCTATCACCTCGCATTCCATCACCAGCGGAGATTGCTCGATAACCGGCATTCCAGCTTCGCCCAGGTGATAAGGGAAGATGTCAGATTTGTCCACCTTGGCTCCGGAGCACGTTCCGGTATAGTCGGCCCGTGCCACGAAAGATTCATCTATAATGTTGATAGACAGACGTTTCTTCTCGTCTATCGCCTTTACACTATGATGTGATGAGTGGATGCTCAGCAGCAGTTTAGAGTGACTTACGATGCCCACATGAGCCACCAGTAGCCAGTTTATTTTCCCTTCTTCGCCTACAGTTCCTACCACTGTGGCTGGCGTGGGGTAGAGTGCCAGTTTCTGTCCGATATTCTTTTTCATGGTTCTTATAATTAATTATTTATCCACTTGCAAAGATAGGGGAATTCGCTGGAAACTGGATAATTAAAAATACGGATTCAATGACCAATTTTACGGAAAGTTTTGTTAAATGGGGACAGGTACAATTTGAGAAAAGTAGATGAAGTACCTAAAGCCTAGCCTTTACCATTTTCTCAAATTGTACCTGTCCCAATTTGAGAATCGCGAAACAAGGCTGAATTTTTATTTTTTTTGTAGAGAATGGAGTAAAATTCCTGAGAGATTTGAGTAAATTTGCAAAGAGAATTGAGTAGAATAATGGAAGAGAATAAGATAGTCATATATAAAGACGAAAACAATTCTATTCAACTTGATGTGAAGTTGGATAACGGAATGATATGGGTTACACGTCAACAGCTGGCAACATTGTTCGGCCGTGATTATAAGACCATTAGTAAACATATTAACAATGCTTTGAAGGAAGAATTGGCAGATGAAGTGGTAGTCGCAAAATATGCGAATACCACTCAGCATGGTGCTATGGAAGGAAAGACTCAGACGCATGAGGTGGAGTTTTTCAACCTTGAAATGGTTACATCTGTAGGTTATCGTGTAAAAAGTAATCGTGGTGTGCAGTTTAGGAAATGGGCAAACCGCATTCTGAAAGAATATCTTGTGAAGGGTTATGCCATTAACGACAAAATCCGTCGCGAACAGATTTCTGAGCTTCGGCAACTGGTGCAGATGGTGGGACGTACCATCCAGACGCAACAGCTGGAGAAGAACGATGAGAACCAGGCCTTGTTCGATATTGTGGTAGATTACACCTATGCCCTGGACACCCTGGACGATTACGATTATCAGCGTCTGAACGTATCTGAAACCACCCAGGAAGATAAGTTTCATGCCACTTACGAGAGTGCTATGGAGGCTATCCGAGCACTTCGTGAGAAGTTCGGTGGAAGCACACTCTTCGGCAATGAGAAAGATGATTCGTTTAAGAGCTCCATCGGCCAGATTTATCAGACTTTCGGAGGTAAGGAACTCTATCCCAGTGTGGAAGAGAAAGCTGCTATGCTGCTCTACCTGGTCACCAAGAATCATTCTTTTTCCGATGGCAACAAGCGTATAGCTGCCACGCTTTTCCTGTGGTTCCTTAATAACAACGGCATTCTCTATCGGGAAGACGGCTCCAAGCGTTTAGCTGATAATACGCTTGTAGCCCTCACATTGATGATAGCTGAGAGCCGGACCGAAGAAAAAGACGTGATGGTGAAGGTGGTAGTGAATTTGATTAATCAAAAGAACGAATAATTTCTCTATCGAGGACATTCTCAAATGGGGACAGGTAGAAACATGAAAATAACAAAGGATATATTGAAGGAAAAATTTGAAGAATATAATAGGGAGTATTTTAACTCAATACTGCCAAAATGCGAATTCTCAGCATGTAAATTAGATTGTTTTGGACAATACACATGCCCGAACTCAAAAAGCAAAAAAAGAAATCGTATATGGATAACAACGGATGTAGATTGGACAGAAGAAACTTTGAAAGATGTACTGATACATGAAATGATACATCATTATGTTACAACAGTAGATGGATGCAAGTTATTTGATGGGTTTAGTTGGTATGGATTGTTTGGACATGGAAAACATTTTAGGAAACAAATATACAGATTAAAAAAGGAGTTTGGGCTGAAAGTACACATACATTACCCATTTTTATATCATAAAAAAGAAAAAATCCCAACAACCATTTTGGGGAAGTTGTTGAGATTTATAAATTATACTATCAATTGAATATTAATAAGCATTACCGCCTCTTCTCTCCACAATAACCGTTATGAAAATGTAATGTCTATCCAAACAGGATTTGTTCATGGTATTAAGATAGGGTAATACTCTATGTCAATAATTACAAAAACTTTTGTTTATTTAAATATGTTTTTATATTTTTGCCATGAAATATAAAATACCATTTTAATAATTATGATAAACAAAGCATTGCTTAAGCAAATTCTTTCCGATAATCGACGTGAAATTGAATCTTATCATGTCGTACCAAGAGACATTGCAGTGGAGGGTTTCAACTGCTATGTTTTCGTAGGAGTGCGTAGAGCGGGGAAATCTTTTGTACTTTATGAGAAGATGCAGCGCTTATTACGAGAGGGCCATAGCTGGGATGACATGCTTTATTTAAGTTTTGAAGATGAACGTTTGATGGGTTTCACATCCGAAGATTTTAATACAGTACTGGAATGCCATATTGAGATGACTGGGAATGAAAACCCTATGCTGTTTCTGGATGAAATTCACAACATAGAAGGGTGGGAGAAGTTTGCCCGGCGAATGGCCGACGGCAAGCGAACTGTATGGATTACGGGATCGAATGCAAAAATGCTCTCGAAAGAGATTATGACTACCCTTGGAGGACGGTACATCCCCATAGAAGTATACCCCTACAGTTTCAAGGAATTTCTTCGTTCCAGAGATATTCCGTGCGATGATCATACGCTGTTGAGTACCACTGGCAAGTCGCTATTCCTACGTGAATATGCGGAATACATGAATTGGGGCGGACTTCCAGAGAGTGTGCATCTAGCGGTGAAAAGAGGTTATTTGAGTTCTGTATATCAGAAAATTTACCTGGGCGATATTTGTGCCAGAAACAAGATAAATAATACGAATTTGCTGCGTCTGATGGTGAAGAAGCTTGCAGAAAGTGTGAAGCAACCTTTGTCTTATTCCAGAATTTGCAATATACTGTCCAGTGTTGGCGGTAAAATAACCATTCCTACCACCAGCAGCTACATAGAATATTGCGAAGATGCCTGGCTATTACTTAGACTTCACAATATAAATGCAGCATTCGCAGAACGGGAAACGAACAGCAAATATTATTTCATTGACAACGGATTGTTGAGCCTGCTTCTGGTAGATCCTTCTACCACTTTGCTGGAAAATATTGTTGCTGTATCTTTATTTCGTAAATATGGCAACGATAAAGATAATGAACGTATATTCTTCTATAATCAAAACGTAGAAGTGGACTTCTACATTCCTGAGGAGGAACTGGCCATCCAAGTTTCTTATTCCATTAAAAACTCCGATAATACAGAAAATAGGGAAGTGATGGCTTTGCAAAAATTGCCTAAATCTTTGTCATGTAAACGAAGAATGATCATTACATACGATGAAGAAAAAACCATCGAAGATAAATACGGCATTATAGAAGTCATTCCCTGCTGGAAGTGGCTTATGTGGTAATTTAAAAAGATGAAGAATAGCATTTGGAGGTTTCGTTTTTTTGGCTTAATTTTGAAGCTAAATTAGAAAAGAGGAACTATGAATATATGTATCGTTGCGGGCGCACGCCCTAACTTTATCAAAGTGGCCCCTATAGTGCGGGCCGTGGAAAATGCCCGGGCACACGGGCGCGATGTGTCTTACACGCTGGTCTTTGCGGGGGCGGAAGATGACCCCACGCTGGAACCCTCGCTCTTCCAGGACCTTCAGATAGCACCGCCTCAGGTGTACCTGAACGTGGTGTGCGAGAATCTGAACGAGCTCACGGGGCAGGTCATGTCGGCCTTCGAGCACTATCTGCAGGAGAATAAGACCGATGTGGTGATTGTGGTAGACGACCTGGCATCCACCATGGCAGCTGCCATCGTCACCAAGAAGCAAGGCATCCGTCTGGCTCACCTGGTGGCCGGCACCCGGTCCTTCGACATCAGCATGCCCAAGGAGATAAACCGCCTGGTGATAGATGGCCTTTCCGACCTGCTCTTCACCGCTGGCATGGGGGCTAGCTCCATAGCTGCCCGCGAAGGTGCCGAGCTTTCTAAAATCTACATGGTGGGCAATATCCTGCTAGATACCCTCCGCTTCAACCTGAACCGGCTGCGTAAACCCGCCTTCATGGAGGCCTACCGGGAGCGGGAGTACCTGGTCTTCACCCTGAACCGCCGCGCGCTTTTGGCCCACCGGGACAACCTCTGCCGCATGATTCACTCCATGGTGCAGCATGCTGGAGGAATGCCCATCATAGCCCCCTTGCGCGGAAAAACGGCACAGGTGGTAGAAGAAATCCTGGCGCAGATGCCGGACCTTCAGCCTGGGGCCTTCACGCTGGTGCCCTCGCTGGGCTATCTGGAGTTCGGCTGGCTCACCGCACATGCGCGCGGCATCATTACCGACTCTGGTAATGTGGCCGAAGAAGCCACCTTCCTAGGCATGCCTTGCATCACCCTGAATAGCTATACGGAACACATTGATACTGTGAAGATTGGCACCAACGAGCTGGTAGGAGAGGACCCTGAGCTCCTGGGCCAGATGGTGGAGAAGATGGTGCAGGGCCAGTGGAAGACCGGTGCTTTGCCCCCTCGCTGGGATGGCCGTACCGCAGAGCGCATCGTGCAGATCTTGATGGAAGGGTGAAAAAAACTCCCATTTTCTTTTGGGAGTAAAATAAAAAATGTATTTTTGTGATTGAAATAATTTGATATAGAAGAAAGCTAGGTTGTGAAACTAGGCTGATTCAGGGTTAAAATGTATGTTTCCCTAGCGAGGGACCTTAAGTTTTAACTTGGTATTTCATATGTGAAGAATTTATTATTGTTATAATTTTTTATCTAAACAGCTCTGTTGTGAAACAGGGCTGTTTTTTTTGTGGGTTCAGCGTTACATGGGGACAGGTCCCGTGTAACGTAAGCAGTGTTAGTGCCTAAGTATCAAGTTATATCTTTACGTTACACGGGACCTGTCCCCATGTAACGCAGCAGCTCTTCCGGCCCATCACAAACCCCATCAAAGAGCTTATACATCAGTTCAGCTACTTCCAGCTCTTCCATCACCACGTAGACGGGTTTCCCGGCACCCTTCATCCATCCAGCCTCCGCATGAGCAGAGCGTCCGCAAGGCAAGAGCAGCACGCACACATCGGCCCAGAGCATAGCGTCCCAGTCGCGCTGGAAGCCCCGTTCCGCCACCGGATGGGAGAGCCCCTTCTGGTAATCCTTCACCGTCCAAGAACGGAAATCAGCATCCACATCCTCCCAGTGGAACCCCAGTTCCTCGGTATCCGTAGGATGCTTAAAGTCGTACACCTGGTGCCCCGCCTCGCGCAGCAGTTTCACGTATTTCTGCTGGATTTCATTCCTCCAGCTGGAAGCTAAATAGATTTTCATGCCTATTTCCAACTATATTTTTGAATCACCTTCTTAAAGACAGGATGATCGGACACGGTAGCAAACAGCCGCATGCACGATTTGAATTTAACCGTGTCATTCCCAAAGATTTCATAAGCCGATTTCTCGTTGTTCAGCACAGCTTCAGTAGCTTCTATCAGCCTCTGGGATAACACCGGATGATCCATATAAGCATAGGCTTCCTCCCGTCCGTTAATTCCATAGAATTGAGAAAGTTGTGAGCGCCCCAAGCCTTTCATCTGGGGGAAGACATACCATATCCAATGCGTCCTTTTACGGCCCTCTTTTATTTCCCTGAGAGCCGTTTCATACGATGCTGTGCCATATTCCACCAGCCCTGAATCTTGCGCATTCACGAAACGCTGTAAATAAAACATAGTTCTTTTTTTGATGTGTTTAGTTTGATGGGGTAAAGATAGTAAAATTCTGGGAGATTAGATGATTTTTTGTTTGCAACGTGGTGGGAGAGTTATTTCAGTCCCGCTTTTTTGCACTTGTCAATAAAGTCTATTTCAATCATCTTAAACCACTTGCTTTTTTTGAATTCTTCCATTGACATCTTTTTAAATTCTTCGAATTCCTCCTCTGTCATTATAACGTCAAAATGATGGATTATTGATAAAGAAAATGACAAAATAACAATTACAAAAATGATACCTGCATCTGCAATAAAAGAATCTATAAATAGATTCATTCAAAAAGTTTTGGAATTTAATCAGCGATTGCTTGCAATAAGATAAAATATTTGAAACAATAATTGGGGACAATAATATACAGCTATATTTTGAATAAGTAATAAATTGAATAAATATACAAGAACTTACATACTTAACACGTTAGAGTCAACAGGTATATAGTTCCCTTTATTAAAGCCCCAAAAACGCCCTTTTTTGTTAAAATCTTAATTCAGCACGGTTTATTACGAAAAATGGGGTTTTTTGAGGGTTTTTTACCGATTTTCGTGGTGATATAACACCTTCCTGTAAAAATCCCATGATGCTGAAAGTGGACTAACAAGCTGATTATCAATATACTATCAAAAATTTACAGCCTGTGATTGGTCACGTTGGTCAATGTCAAAGTGGTCAAAGTCTTTTTTAAAATACCCCACTTTTTAGGGGAGTATAGAAGGCGCAAAAAATAGCTATAATATAGTTAAGAATATAATATTATATATATATATAATATTATATTCTTAAAATTTCATTCCACATTCTTGACATATCTTAGTTTAGAGTTTGACCACTTTGACATTGACCAATTTGACCACTTTCGGGGAAATTTTTCCTCCCCAGTTAGGAAAAAATTTTTCTCCAGTTAGGGAGATTTTTCTGCCTCGTTAAGTAGGTTGCACCATCTTCCTGCGCATTTCTCATCTGCCGAGTAAAATATATTGACATTTTTTGCACGGAAATGCCACTTTTTTTAGGGTAAGCCCATTTTAGCCCGGAAAAGTGAGGGTGAAGTTATGGTTATTCAGTAAGAGCCTCGTAATTTTGTGTTGTGATTCAAATCCGGGTCTGCATACACCGGCCGGTATGGAGGGGCCCAGAGGGTAAGTCACTACAATACATCTAATACCTAAATTCTAAACATTATGGCAATTAAAGTTAAAGCAAAGGAAACTCTGCTCAAAATCGGTAAGTATGCAGGTTCCTATCGTTATGTGTTGTCAGCAGATCTATACAGCCAGTTGGCAGCAAACAAAGTTATCTCTGAAGCATCACTTCGTTCTGGTCTTTCTAAGGGTGTGATGAACGCAGCTTGGGAAGCTATCGGTGACGTGATTTCCGCATGGGCTACTGAAGGTCACTCTGTAGCAGTTCCCGGACTAGGTTCCATGCGTTTCGGACTGAATGCTAGGTCAGTAGGCAGCGTGGAGGAAGTCAGCTCTGGTCTGATTACTACCCGCAAGGTCATCTTCGTGCCTAGTGCTGACATCAAGCAGGAGTTGAAGGACACCAGTATCAGCATCACTTGCTACGACCGTAACGGCAAGGTGGTGAAGACCGTAACCAGTGCAGACCCAGGTGAAGTGGAGGAAGATAACACCAACACGAACACTGATGCTACTGAACAGGGCGGTTCAAGCACTGAGCAGGGTGGTTCAAGCACTGAGCAAGGCGGTGGAAGCACCTCTGGTGACGACGGCATGGGTGATTAACCGCTGAACGTTACATGGGGACAGGTCCCGTGTAACGTTCCAGAAAAGTTTGAAAAATACGGAATAATACTGCAAACGTTACACGGGACCTGTCCCCACGTAACGTTGCAACCAACCACAAAAACAAAACCTAAAATCTTTACAATTATGGCAGAAAATAAAAACATGTTCTGGAGTCGAATCATCAACATTGTAATCACTGTGCTTACAGCCATTGCAACTACCTTCGGCCTGAATCAATTCTAAACAGAAGAGAGGGAGAAACCATGAAACACGCACAGATTATTTCAGCCCTAGTGCTCCTAACCACTGGAGTAATCCTCTCCTTCATAGGATTCTTCACCGAGCCAGTAGGGGAGATTTCCGACAGTGTGTTATGGTACTTCGCACAAACCCTGATCTATGCTGGCTCCGTCTTCGGACTCAAAGCATACGTGGATAAGATGATATCCAGTGGTTCTTTTAAGAAACCAGGTGAATAAGATTGCACAACCCTTCCCAATTTCAGGAAGGGTTGTTTTGTTTTTGCCCCCTTAACTGGGGAACACCTTCTCTTTTTAGAGGATTTTTTTGTGTATTCAGATTATTTTGTATCTTTGCAATAACATAAATATGAAGAATTAAATGAATCAGCAGGATTGTGAAACCAGGCTGATTGGAAAAGTAAAGTGCATTGTTGCCTAGCGAGGCAACTTTTAATTAAAAAAGAAAAACAAAAACAGTTTTTTTGAAAGCAGCTCTGTTGAGAAACAGGGCTGTTTTTATTTTCTAACAATGTAAGTGTCACAGTTCAATTTTAATTAGTTAATCTTCTATATTTTTTGTATTTTTGCCTCATAATTATAAAAGTAGCACTATGAGAGTACAGCACAGTTCAAAGATTTCATACGAGGAGAGAAGTTACAGGAAATACTTCACCTACGTGAATAGACATAAAGATAAAATGTTCGAGACTGGAAATTGGAATAGGGTCTTTAGGATGCTTGATAGAATCTATATTCACCAGCATTATGAACTGGATGACTATCGATTGGAAAAAAATACATATAGTACTTTAAAACTTTTTGCGAGGCACAGATCGACCCCTACTTTCAGAGAATGTGAGAAAAAATTTGTAGATTATATTAAGACTGAGCCCCGTAGGCCATTGGGAAAAGATGAAACACCCTTTTTCCCTCCCTATATTCCAGCCTATCAAGTGGTGGTTGTAGATAATACCCCTAGAGCAATCTGGCAGGCTTTTTTGTTGCAAAACACTTTTCATTTTATAATAGAGATATGGCATTGGAAAGCTTATTATGAAAAAAGATACTTTGTTTTCAATGTGAATGATGTGAGAATTTGGCATGGGGAAGAGAAGCCCGATTTTGACAAAATAAAAGAACTCATTTCTTTGCCTAAATTTTCCACCAATGAAGAAATGGATAATTTGGTTGATGATGAAATAAATTACCTGGAATACTGTTACTGGAACGAATGGGAAGGTTTGGTTAAGGAAAAGGTAAAGATTATATATGATGATTTTTCTAAAACCGTTCGTTTTGAAAAGGTAAGCGCCCAAGTTCTGTATGAATATGATTGTAAGTTTCGTTATGATTAGAGAAAACTACATAGATTTATGCTGGTTCAGTAATTGGACTCAAAGCATACGTGGATAAAATGATTTCCAGCGGTTCTTTTAAGAAACCAGGTGAATAAAAATAAGCCCTGCACTTCATATTTAAGGTGCAGGGCTTTTGCATTACAAAAATAATATGTAGTTTTGCAGCGCATATGTTGCAAAGATATAATTGTATATATCTTAATTGTTTTTTTATATCGTTATGGTAACAGCTCTGTTGTGAAACAGGGCTGTTTTTTATTCCTTCAGCATCTTCCCAGCACCCTTTATTCCTCCAGCTCGAAGCTGAATAGTTTTTTTAATAGTGATTCTGATTGGTAGGGTAAAGATAGTAAAGAAACTGTACTATAGTTCTGAATTCATTATTTTATTCAAAATGTGCATAATTGGCCGTTGTACGATTAAACATTTTATTAGAATTTTGCAATCAAAATAAACCTATAAATTATACGCTATGAACCTTCAGCAAAAACTAGGCTTAGCTATCATAAAATTAAGAAAAGAGAAGGGGCTGTCTCAGGAAAAATTTGCTTTAGAAGCAGATGTAGACAGACGATACATGAGTGATTTAGAGAATGGGAAAAGAAATCCATCTTTAGAAATTATAGAGAAAATAGCTAATAAACTTGAAATTCCTATTAGTAAATTGTTTTTAGAGGTAGAAAAGTTCGCAGAGTAATTATGTCTAAAACAGAAGAACATAAATATAAATTCATTGATTTATTTGCAGGTTGTGGCGGATTGTCTGAGGGCTTTTATAGAATGGGATTTAAAGCTCTTGCTCATGTTGAAATTGATCATTTTGCATGTGAATCTCTACGAACCAGGATGAGGTATTATCATTATGATAATGCTGATGAAGCAGTTATAGAACATGATATTACAGCTGATGATATAATAGAGAGAATAGATAGTGTAATTAAAGGGGAACAACCAGACATAATAATAGGAGGACCACCTTGTCAAGCATATTCTACTGCAGGTCGTGTAAGAGATAAGGAAGGTATGGCTCATGATTCTCGTAATTATTTATTTGAAAGCTATCAAAGAATACTTGAAAAGTATAGACCAAAATTTTTTGTTTTTGAAAATGTAACTGGTTTATTGTCTGCCAAAGTAAATGGTGAGTATATTTTCCCTAAAGTTATCAAAGCTTTGGGAAAAGAATATAAAGTTATTGATAATCCGTCTATTTTGGTTCATAATACTTGCAACTATGGTGTCCCTCAGGTTCGAAAGCGAGTCATAATAATGGGAGTTCGTAAAGATATTGACAACAAGGATGTTCTTGAACTGTACAATGATGTAATTAAAACTCATTTTGACCCGGAAATGCCTGAAAATGATAGAATGGGATTGAAACCATATGTAACTGTGAAACAGGCTTTAGGTGATTTACCTCCCGTAGAACCTGGTTGTGATGCATCTACTTTTGAGTTTAATTATTCATGTGACAATGAATTTTTGCAACGGATAGGTAAAAGAGGTATTCATCCTTTGATGGATCATATTTGCAGAAAACATAATTTAAAAGATAGAGAGCGTTTTCGTGAAATGATAAAACATAATTGGACATTTGGGCAGTTGAGACGTGCAATGCCTGAATATGAACACGAAAACCCTAGAGTTTTTGATAATAGCTATGTCGTTCAATGGTGGAATTTGCCATCTAAGACAATTCTAGCTCATATTCACAAAGATGGCTTCCAATTTATTCATCCTGATCTAAAGCAAGCAAGGACATTTACTGTTAGAGAAGCTGCTAGAATTCAATCTTTTCCAGATGATTTTGTTTTTGAGGGATCTAGAGGAAATAAGTTTAAACAAATAGGTAATGCAGTGCCACCACTTTTTGCCGAAGCTCTTGCTAAATCTATCAAAAAAAATCTTGATGATATTACACTATGATTTTTGAACCAATAAATAATATATATAACAAAGACGAGTTTTTAGAGAAAATACTCTTGTATATCCGCTTGGTAGAAGTAATAGCTGAGAGGAATAAACTTCTTATACCTGAAACAGATGAAGTATCTTCAGAAACGTTGCAGGAATTGGTAGATATGGGAGTTATTAGCGGAAATGAGGATTTAAAATTATTAAAGAAAACGGTTGGGGTCTATTACAATAGATTTATTTCATGTGTTGAGTTTTATTTGGCTCATAAACAATTATATGGTAATTCTTTAGACAAACTTAATAATAAGAAGAGAAAAGAATTACAACAAAAAGAATTATTGTCTAATAAGCCTAAATTTGTTGATTTCTTTGCAGGTGCTGGTGGATTAAGCTGTGGTTTTACACAAGCAGGATTCAGAGTCTATTTTGCTAATGATTTTGAAGAAGTATGTGTAAGAACATATAAATACAATCATCCTGAATTGCCTTCACAAAATGTTTTAAAAGAGGATATAAGAAAAATAGTATATAATATTGATGATTATATCAAGGAAGACATTGATGTTGTTGTGGGAGGCCCTCCATGCCAGGGTTTTAGTAGTGCAAATCAACAACGTATTATTGATGACCCAAGAAACGAGTTATATAAGTTTTATATTGAGGCAATTAAACGTATTTGCCCCAAATTCGTTGTAATGGAGAACGTTAAGGGCATGCTCTCCGTTGTAGACCAAGTGGTTGAAGATTATCATAATATTAAAATCATTAAAAACAATCAAGAATTTACATACGACATTTCTTACAGATTATTGAACTCTGTGAATTTTGGTGTTGCTCAAAGTAGGGAACGTTTAATTTATATAGCTGTTAGAAATGATATAATAAGTAGCAATAAAGTTACCCCAGAACAAATCTTCAATGAAATAGAGGAGAACTGCAAAAGAATTAAACATTTTAATTTAGATGATGCACTTCAGTTTATATCTCCTCTTGAAGCACCTAGAATTAAGGGAATGACCGAGACAGATGATGAAAAAACTGGTATGAAAGTCACTTACAATAAGTATGATAGCTGTGGGAATGATTATTTGACTTCAATTAATCAAGGCCGTTGTTTACCATATGTTTTTAACCATAAAGCACGTTATTGTAGTGATACTAATTATGAAATCTTCAAGAGATTAGCTCCAGGCGAAGATTCTACAAGCCCCAAAATTGCGGATATTATGCCATATGCTAGAAGAAATGGCATATTTAAAGACAAGTATTATAAATTATTTGGGGATAGACCTTGTAGAACAATTACAGCTCATCTGAAAATGGATTGTCTTTCGCACATTCATCCACACCAGATAAGGAGTATCACACCCCGTGAAGCTGCAAGAGTTCAATCTTTTCCTGATGACTATTTATTCCTTGGTGCTTATCTTAAAACATATATGCAAATTGGTAATGCAGTACCAGTGTTAATGGCAAAGCAAATAGCAAAAATAATAAAGAAATATATATGAAACAATCATTTTACTTTTACAAAGTTTTAACTGCTGCTGAAGTTGGAGATACCGGCACACATGAAGTGTACGTTAGACTAACAAATGATTTTGATTACGAATCATTTTTTGGAAATACAGCAGTTACAAATGGTTCTGTTATGGAATGTAATTTTACAGCCCAGGATATTACTAATGGTCGTAATGAATCTATTCCTCTTCGTTTCGTTTATTATTTTACCTCTAATAAAGAAAAAAGGATTCCAAGTTTAGGTGCGCTGTTTAACCATCATAATGTTAAAAAAGGTGATGTTGTTAGCCTTGAAAGCAGACAAGATGGGAAGAATATTTCATATTACATATGTTTCTATAAAAAAGGGGAAATAGAAGTCAATCCTTCTGCTATTTACTTTTCCAGAATTGAATCGGAGTTTAATGATCTAGCTATTGATTTTAATCCAGAATTAGACTCTCTCCAAAAAATATTCTACGGTGCTCCAGGAACTGGTAAATCTCACAAAATAAAAGATGAAGTAGACAAAAAAGGTAAGCCTTGCATCCGTACCACTTTCCATCCAGACAGTGATTATTCTACCTTTGTAGGAGCTTATAAGCCAACCACTGTTAATGTTCCTGTAATGACAATTATAGGAAAAGAACAAGTTCCGGTAGTCAATGCAAAACCTGAAAAGAAGATAGTCTACAAATTTGTTCCACAAGCATTCTTAAAAGCATATACAGCTGCTTGGAAGAACCAGGAGAAACCTTTCTATCTTGTCATTGAAGAAATTAACCGTGGAAACTGTGCCCAAATCTTTGGTGATTTATTCCAGCTTCTAGATAGGAATGATAAGGGTTATTCTGATTATGAGATTTCTCCAGATGAGGATATTCAATTGTTCCTTCAAACAGATGAGAAATTTGGATTTGCAGCTTTGACTGATGAACAGAAAGAAGCAATTCCTGAAAACATTTTGACGGGTGAAATAATGAAGCTTCCAAATAATCTGCATATTTGGGCAACTATGAACACCAGTGATCAGAGTCTTTTCCCTATTGATTCTGCTTTTAAACGTCGTTGGGATTGGGAATACCTACCAATTTATGATGCAGAAAAGGGTTGGAATATTGAGGTGAATAATAAACTTTATGGTTGGTGGAATTTCCTTGAATTAATGAATGATAAGATTGGTTCTACCACAAATTCCGAAGATAAGAAGCTGGGCTATTTCTTCTGCAAACCTCAGGATGGTATTATTGATGCTAAAACCTTTGTGGGGAAAGTAATCTTCTATATATGGAATGATGTTTTCAAAGATTTTGCTGAAGAAGCTGGTGACTTGTTCAAGGATGTGGATGGTAAATTGCTGTCATTTGATAAGTTCTATGTTGTGGGTACAGATGGTCAGACTGTGGTAAATGAAAGCAAGGTGGAGCTATTCTTGCAGCATTTAGGTGTATTGCCAATATCAGAATTAGAGCCTGAAGTTGAAGATGAAGACGGAAATAGTGTTAGTGATTCTACTGGCAGTAAAGACTACAGCAAATATTCTGTAAACGGTGAAGGACGTTATGGGAAAAATAGATTGGCTGTTGCATGTATGAGGAAATATATTGGAATGAACCCTAATATGCCAGTAGAGACAGTTCTTCAGAATTGGAAATCTTTAGGAAATATAGTTCCTCATTTTGTGGAATCAAAAGAAGAATATGATGCGCGTACTGACAACTGCAAAAATCGTTCTGAAGAAATTGAATGTAATGATACAGTTCTTTATGTGGCTCATGATGGCTATGGTAATAACGGTAAAGTTAATATTCTAATAGATGCAGTGAATAAAAAGAACTGGGGAATTACACTAGCTAAGATTTAAAAATGAGAATACTCATAGAAGAATATCAGTACGACGTTTCTAAAGTGAAGAGCATTCTTCATGGCATTGATGCTTTGGAGAATGTGGAAGGTAAGGTTTCCATTCACTATGTGGGGTATTACTATAATGCCTCGGAGAAGGACTGCGTGTTTATTCTTCCTAAAGTGCTTCTGAAAGATAAAGATGGAGAAGAACTGGTTTTTGGTAAATATAAGCCCGAAGATATAATTTCTCCTGAAGATAATAAAAAGCTAGAGCCCCAAGAAAAAGATTTCCTTTATAAGTTTGCTGTTTGGATCTATAGAGCTATTGTAGTCTATAAGAGTAATAAAAAGAATGATTCGGATATAGTTTATCATATCAAAATAGCTGAAGTAGGTAAGGGACGGAGAAGATTAAGTAATACTTACCTGGATATTTTACTGCAACTGCTGCAGTTCAACCGGGAAAACCAAAGCTTTTTCTTCTTTATAGTGAAAAACCTTCATGCAGGATTCAACAAGATAAATTGGACGCGTACCATTAGCCATGAAAGGCCCATTGTGCAAGGTGAACAACCTATCTATCTGAAACCGGTCAACAAGAAAAGGCAAATCAACTTTGATGAAGAGTTGCTGGTAATCTTTTTCTCCATTCTTAATTATATAGGTGATACTTACGGTTTCCCCAAACAAATAAATTTCCAGTTCCCTCTCATTAAGGGTGTGCAATTCAAAATGTACCTTAAAGGTTATGGTTGCACAAGGCTCCGTCAGATTAAATACAAGTATTTCTCTGATAAAGCACTTGAACTGTGGGATTTGTGTTACGCTTTCTTTGATGAAGCAAGGCAATTATATGTCAACACCGAAAAGAAGGAATACCTCCTGGTAAAGAGTTTCTACATAGTCTTTGAAGCTATTATAGATGAGCTGATAGGTGATAATCCTCTGCCTGATGATATGGATAAGAAGCAAGAGGATGGAAAGATAGTAGACCACCTATATACAGCTAAGAGCTTAATAGATAATGAAGCTGGTCAAACGTATTACATAGGTGACTCCAAGTATTACAAAATGGGGCATGAACTAGGTAATGAATCCATTTATAAACAGTACACTTATGCCAGGAATGTAATTCAGTGGAATCTGGATATTTTCAACAGAGGGGAAGAACCAGAATCCGGAGTACGGTTGCTGGATGAGGTTACAGAGGGTTATAATATAATCCCTAATTTCTTTATTTCTGCTAAAATGGACGAAGCCTTCGACTATGCCAATGATGGAATAGAAAAGACTGACAGGCAGAGAAACCGTCACCGTAAAGAACATTTCAAAAACCGCTTGTTCGACCGTGATACGTTGTTTCTTTTCCACTACGATGTGAACTTCCTTTTTGTGCTTTCTCTCTATGCTAGAAATAATACCTCACAAAAGGCTGAATGGAAAAAGAAGGTTCGCAATAAGTTCCGTGAGGAAATTCAAGATTGGCTGCAAGATGATTTCAGTTTCTATGCCATGTCTGCTAAACCTGGTGTGGATGCTAAAGAGTATTTTAAGACGAACTTCCGTGATGTACTAGGAAAAACATTTGCTCCTTTTACTAATGAAAATATTTTCTCTCTAGCTCTAGACAAGGATAAGGAATACCAGGCTAGCAATGATGAGCTGTTAGCACAATTAAAGAAATTCTTCATTGTAGAGCCTTGTAAGCTAGGGGATAACCCAGAGCCTATCATTGAAGCTGTGAAACAAAAAGAGGGCGCTTGGGCTTCCTTGCCAAATAGAAATGGTGTTCTTATGGTGATGATGTTGAATTATGAAGATAAAAAGAAATCTTTTCCATCGGGTAAAGTTGCTGTAGGCATTAAATTGAAAAAGGAGAATATGGAAATTGTTGAGAACCTATCTTCTATAGGTTATGTTCTTTTCCATCATCGTAGTAAAGAAAGTCAGCATTTATTCCCAGTGAAAGGGGTTTGCCATGTGGAATCTGTTAAAGATATAGAAGCAGATAGATATAAAAATGTGAATACAACAGATCTTTTTGTTTCTCTAGATTTTGACATTTCTCAAGAATTAGATTCTTCTTCTTTAGATGTTAGGAAAAAGAACTCTTCGAATGAAGATAGATATGATCCTCAATTTGCAATGATTGATGAATTGAAAGTTGATTAATAGTTTATTATCCATTCTTTTTTCCATTCCCCTCCATGAAAACCATAGAAGTAGTAGCAGCTGTAATCCTCCGTGGAAACAAGGTGTTCTGCACCTAGCGGGGGTACGGGGATTTCAAGGATATGTGGGAGTTCCCGGGTGGAAAGATGGAACCGGGGGAAACGCCTCAGGAAGCCTTGAAAAGGGAGATCAGGGAGGAACTGGCCACGGAAATAGAGGTGGGGGAGTTCATTCACACCATTGAGTGGGATTACCCGAAGTTCCACCTCACGATGTACTGCTTCTTCTGCACCGTGCTGAGCGGAAAACTGGAACTGCTGGAGCATGAGGCGGCACAGTGGGTGGAGCGGGAAAAGCTGGATGAGGTGGATTGGCTGCCGGCGGACAGGACCATTATTCCGATGGTGAAAAATTATCTGGGGAAATAATTTGGTGGTTGGCCGGGATTTCGTATCTTTGCATTGATAGCGCTATATTAGCGTCACTAAAATTAAACTTTTCATAATTGTTTTCAGCTCTGTTGGGAAACAGGGCTGAATTTTTTTTGTCGGTTGGGGGTGTAACATAGCACCTGTCCCCATGTGACGCAGGAAGATGTATGTCGTACTAAAGACTTTGTGACATCAATTCTTCTAACTCAGAATCGGATTTTTCATAGATTTCAGTTGGTTTGAAAAAACGGGTGAGCATGGTGGCAAAAACCTTGTCTTTGTAGATGAAGACAAAGTCGTAGTAACCTGGTTCTACCTCTTCGGGATGAAGGTAGAACGATCCCCAATGGTTGGTCTCATCCGCTTCAGGATCTTTGTTCAGTTCCAATTCTTGAATATAGCCAGGGGTCTCGTCGTTCAAAGAGTTTTTCAGGTAAAATCCTTGGTCTTCCTGGTGCTTGAAAACCATTACCTTGATACCTGATCCTGCACTGGCTTGTGGATGGAACTCTATCCATTCGTCAAGTTCAAAAACGGAGCGGATGCCTTCGGTGGCGTATGGCTTGTGGTTGAAACTTTCGGTTCCACAACGGTTGCCGAACAAGCTCAAGGCAGTCATTACAGGCTGCTCTCCCTCTTTGAGGTTGACGAAATAGAGTTTGCCCAGAGCCATGGTTTCTTGAATTTGCTGGGTATTAGCGGTGATTTTGGTGGAGTTTGCTGCATTTGCGTTTGTGCCATTGATGTAATTGACTGTGGATAATGCGGCAAGTCCTGCGACTAAAAGTGTGGCAATTTTTTTCATAAATCTTAATTCCGCACCACTTTGATTCCTTGAATTTTATAAGTTCTTGACAAGCCGTAACTTGCTTGTTGCTTTTGCCTCGTCGGGAAGTTATACTTACTTTAGCGGTGCATTATAAAGCAATATAACTCCGACAGTCCTGACAAAGATAGCAATAAAATTCATAATTATAGGATACAAAGAAAATATTGTTTTTACATCAAAAAAAATCAATGATTTTCTAGAGGGAAATTTGGCGCATTTAAAGCAATATGATAAAAAAAGCGTCCTGCTGAGAAACAGGGCGCTTTTCTTTTGGTTCTTATCTTCTGGGCCGGAAGGGTTCTTCTACCAGCCAGCGTTCCAGCTCGGCTTTCCACTCACGGCTGTAATGGAACCAGGGGCCTTCGCACCATCCGTGTCCGCCAGTAGGATAGATATGCAGCACGGCTGGGATGTGGTTCTGTTGTAACGCACGGAAATACTGAATGCTTTCTTCATACGGCACAATAGGGTCGTCGGCACTGCAGGCTATAAAGGCACGTGGAGTGTCTGGCTTGATATTCTTCAGGATGGTGTACTTGTCTATCATCTCCTGCGTGGCATTCGCTCCATGCATCTCCTGGTTCATATAGCTGTTAGGAATGGTGGAGGGATAGAGCAGAATCTGGAAGTCGGGTCTGTTTTCCGGACCGGTAAACTGGGTGGCAGCTTCACAAGCCAGGTTGCCACCGGCAGAACAGCCCATGACACCTACTTTGTTAGGGTCCACCTTCCAGTCGTCGGTATGCTGGCGCATAATCTTGATGGCTTCCAGCACATCGCTGAGCGAGGTCTCAAAATGGCCGTTCGGCATGCGGTACTTCAGCACAGCCAGGGTCACGCCTATGTAGTTGAACCAGGGTGCCAGGCCGGTGCCTTCTTTCTCCATCTCCAGGTAAACGTATCCGCCTCCGGGGCAAGCAATGATAACGGTGCCGTTCGGTCTGAAGGCAGGGTAAACCCACAGCTCTGGCTTAGTGACATTGTTCACGCTTCTAGGGTCTGGATGGCCTTCCTCACCGGTAAGATGGTTGTCGTTTGGCGCTCCATTGGGCCAGAGGGGGATGATAACGGGGCCTCCTGGTTGTGCACAGGCCATGAGGGTAATCATGAGCATGCTGCACAGGAGGGTTAAGGTCTTCTTCATATCCTTAAGTATTATTCGGTGTATTGTAGTTTCTTAGTCTTCATGTCGCGTGAGAAGTGGCGGAAGAAATCCCACATGAGGCGTGCTGCCGGCTTGAAGTTCCAGTGTCCGTAGTTGTTTATCACGATAAGGCGCATTCTGGGTTGGCCGTTCTTATACAGCTGTCCGTACTCCATGGTGATGTCCTGGCTCTTTCCGGTGTGGATTTGCTGGCGGTCCTGCAGCTTGAAGCCGAAGGTGGAGTCTACGTTGAAGTCCAGGTCGCCGGTCACTTCCATATCGTTGACGGTCTGATAGAGGCGATAGACGTTCAGGTAAGGGTTTCCCTGCCAGTTGTCCTTGTTGTAGAAGCGTATGGTGTCATCGTGTGTACCTACCACGTTGCAGTAGCCCACTTCCACATAGCCGCGTTTCTGGATGGCTTCGTTCAGGATAGGCTCCAGGCCGTAGCCGTAGTAGCCCATTCCGTTGCCGGAGAAGATGCCTCCGGAGTGTCCGCCTACTGCTGCAAAGAGGTGTGACTTGCGCACGCCCAGCATGTTGCTGGTCATGGCTCCTGCAGACAGGCCTTCGCAATAGATGCGTGACGGGTCTATCTGTGGGTATTTCTCTTTCAGCACGCTGATGACTGCCTCAATGCCGTCCAGGCCCATGGCGATGAAGCCGTTGCTTCCCTGCCATTCCATCTCTACTACCATGAAGCCTTCTTCGGCTGCCAGCTCCACGAAGCCTGAGGTCTCGCTCTGGGTGCGTGGGTCATTGCCGTGTCCGTGCAGGATCACTACCAGTGGTACGGTGGCTGGGGCTGCGTTCTGCACCTGCTGGGGCAGGTATTCATACCAGAGGTACTTGGGAGGGTTAGGATTGCCTCCTGCGGCATTGGTGTCTACCACGGGTTGCTGTACCACATTGCGCTGTATGCCCAGCTTCTGGAAGTCGGGGTTTGATACCAGCTCAAAGTTCTTGATGCCTTCGGGGTTGTCTATGCCCCGGCTCATGTAGAAGGTGCGGTAGAGGTTGTTGTACCGGTAGTTGGCACTCAGCACCTTGTCCCACGCGTCGGCCAGGAGTTCAGCTGCCGTGGCTTTGGCATTGGTGTTCACCACTACTTGCTGCAGAGGGTCTGCAGGAGCGGCATCGCTGGTCTTCTGGTAAGGCTTGGCTGCCTTGGCTGCGTTCTTTCCTCCTATGTAGGCTGGAACGGGCAGGGCGCATGTCTTGCCAGGTGCTCCGCCTATGGATACCAGGCCGGCAATGGCTCCGGTAAGGTCGGATGCTGCCAGGTGCTGGTTCACGAAGGTGGCTCCGCGTCCCAGGGCTACTACCTTAATATTAGTAGCTGGTCCGCCGTGGTTTATCAGGTCGTGGAAAGCCTGCACGTCGGATGCCTGCCACTGGTTTCCTGCGGGGTTCACCACGCAGATTCGGCCGCCGTTCTGGGCTGCCAGGTCTATGATTTTCAGTTCACGTGCCAAGGTCAGGGCAGTGCTCTCGTCTAGCTTCTGGTCTGGGAAGATATAGAAGGCGGGGCCGTATCCGGCACGGGACTCTATGTTTCGCTCCATGGGGAGGTTGTACTGCAGGGCAGTGGTGCCTTCCATGGCGGAGAACTCGTTCAGTGGGCCCTGAGGGCGCATCATGGGTTGTGCACAGGCTCCCAGCCAAAGGGTAGCCAGCACGGCAGTAAGGATACTTTTTTTCATATTAAAAAACCATTTAAGTTATTAACTATTTTGCAAAATTAGCTAATTTTACTGATTTATGGATAACCTTTGTCCTTGAAAAAATTACCTTTATTTCTTGACTCTTTTTTTCGGCATAAGATTTCCTGGATGGAATAATTTCTGTATATTTGCAAGAGTATAATCTTTTACTATGATTCAAAAGCGCGTTTGTTTGGCCACAGGGTGGGACCTGAGGCCGGAATTCCTGGAAATGGCTGGGATGCTGGTGGACCTGAACGTGGTGCTGGCTCACTATAACCAAAGTATTCTACTGGACAAGTGGATCTTCCGCGATGAACCTTCTGCTGAACAGCGTCTGGATGCCTGGAAGGAAAAACTGCTGGAGTGCGATGCGTGTGTCATGATGTTCTGGAAGGGCATCAGCCCTAGTACGGAACAGGAACTGAAGTTGGCGCTGGAGTGCGCAGGGCAGGAGGGCTTCCTGAAGCGGGTCTTCGTGTTTTTTAAATCTACGGAGCAGGACGATGAACAGGTGCGCAGCTTCCTGGAACATTTCACTCAAACTTACCATAAGCATTTTAATGTGTTTACTTCGGTGGATGAACTGAAGTACCAGTGTGTGAACATCTACCTGAGCTTTGTGGAGGATGTGCTGGATAAGCATATGCTGGTGCAGCACTTCCGGGGGCGTATGTCGCTGAACGGTAACCCCATGGCGGACCTCTCCCAGGTGCCTTGCTTCGGAAAGAACCCGGTGTTCATGAAACTGGCTCAGGAGGCGCTGGACCTGAAGCGGGACATCCGTCTGCTCTCTCCAGAAACACTGGAGTATGTGGAGAAGAGCGACAGGCTGGCGGGGCTCTACACGCGGCTGGACGGTATGGTGGAGTGCATCTGGAACCTGTCCTTGCTGTACATCAGGGTGCTGATGAAGGAACCGGACAGGATACTGGTGAAGATTCTGCAGCTCTTTAATCAGGGGCAGTTTGAGAAGGCTGATGATAGGCTGAGCCTGGAGGGGCTGGAGAACTATGCGGAGCAGATTCTGAATGGGGAGATAGACCCCCAGTATGCTAGGAGTCTGCTGGATGGCTATGAGGCGAAGCTGGAGATGGTGAAGTGTATGGAGCGCCCGGGATGGGAGGAGCAGACGTGCCAGCTCTATGAGCGGATGCAGCAGCTGGCTGGTCTGGGCTGTGAGAAGCCGAACGAGGAGGTGAGCGACTACCTGTACCGGGAGGCGAAGTTCCTGCTGACGCACACGGAAAACTATGTGCCGGCGCTGAAGAAGGCTCAGGCGTGTCTGGGCACCCGGCAAAAGCTGCTGCATGCACGGCATGTGAAGGTGGCTCAGGCGCTGAACGTGGTGGGCGTGGCTCAGGAGTGCACGGGGAACTACGACGAGGCGCGGGAGTTCTATCTGCGTTCATACGAGCTGTGTGCCATGCCGGGTTCTCAGGGGCAGCCTTGGGACATCAGCTATGCTACGGCGGTGGTGAGTGCCAACCTGGCGAATCTGATGGCTAGGGAGGATAGTCACCGGTACTACCTGCAGTATGAGCTCACGGCCCTGCAGAAGCTGGAGGAGGCGTGCGGAAAGTTCTCGCCCATGGTGGGGCATATGTATGAGAATGTGGGGCTGATGTACCTGAACCTGGGGGTGACGGACTGTGCGTACGACTATCTGAAGGAGTCCGTCAGAATACGGGAAAGGCTCTATGTGGGCATGCCTACGGGCGACCTGGCCGGGGCGTACGATGCCTACGCTCAGGTGTGCAGCCTGAAGGGTGTGAACGACCAGGCACTGGTGTACTTCCGCAAGGCACTGGAAACCACCCGGGCCATCTACGGAGAGTATCATGTAAACACCACGCACTGCTACACAGACCTGGGTGTGGAACTGCAGCGCCAGGGGCTCTATGCGGAGGCTGAGGAGCAGTTCCTGAAGGTGGTGGAGATTCTGAACATCATTCAGGATGAGGAAGACCTGCTGGAGGCTTACCATCAGCTTTCTAAGCTGTACCAGAAGATGGGTGCCCCGGAGAAAGCCGATGAAATGAAGGAAAAAATAAAGGACCTAAAGAGTAAAATGAATTAGACTTATGCTGAAACGTAAATTTGATAATCTACTGTCCCGGGGAAAGGGCCGTCAGCTGCTGTGGCTCTTCCTGGTGTGTGTGGCCATGATTCTACTGGCGGTGTGCATCACCCGGTTCATCTTCCGCGACGGCACGCTGGTGTGGCAGGATGTGGTAGCTATCTTCCTGTCGGCTGGTGCCTTCCGTGGGGCTGGCGTGCACGATATGTTCCGCCTTCTGCTGGCCCTCACGGGTGTGTTCCTGTTCTCGGCCTTGCTGGTGAGCGTGGTGAAGAACATCTTCGATAACATATCGGAATCCGTGAAGAAGGGTACGCGCTACTACCGGCTGGAGAACCATGTGCTGATTCTGGGAAGCGGACGGCACCTGAGGCAGATGCTGCGGGAGCTGAGCCAGGCAGAGCAGAAGCACGATGTGCTGGTGATGACGGCTCAGGATGTGGAGAAGCTGCGCACCAGCGTGCTGATGGAGTTCAGCGATAAGGGGTTTACGGACCGGATTATCTTCTATGCCGGAGAGCTGGAGAACCGGCGTGTGCTGAAGGAGGCGCACCCGGAACTGGCGGAGTGCATCTATATAATAGGTGAGGACGGGGAGCAGGATCATGACTCCCGCTGTATGAGCTGCCTGGGGGTGGTGGAGAAGCTGTGCCAGGGTGCGGAGCGGAAAATTCCGTGCTACGTGCTGCTGGAGTCTTCTACCAGCCAGGACATCATCAACTACTCTCAGCCGGGGGCTCCTGCGGGCTCTCCGCTGCAGACGGAGCTGGTGAATCTGGATGAATACATGGCAGAGTGCCTGCTGCGCAAGGTGGAGAACGGGGTGCCTTTCCTCCCTACACTGAAGAAGGAGGATGAGCGGACCTTGCATCTGCTCATAGCAGGGAAAAGCTCCATGGCTCAGGCTATGGCTACCATGGCGGGGCACATCTGTCATTTCCCTGATTTCAAGGAATTCGGGAGGCGTGTTACGAAGGTTACCTTCCTTTCTTCTAAAGGGAAGTTGGAACTGGAGGATGAGTTCATGGCTAAGTTCAAGCGCATCATGAGGCTGAACGGGCTGATGCTGGACGTGAGCTGGGAGTATATGGATCAGGACTTGGATCACGAGGAACTGCAGTACAATCTGCTGAATATGCTTTCCCAGGATGTGATCTTCCGGGTGGTGATGTGCCAGGATACGCTGGAGGAGCGACTGAAGGACCTGACCCGGCTGCCAAGGCAACTGCTGGAGCACCCGGACTTTGCCTGTGCCGTGTATATGGACCGGGATTCCTGGTTTGTGCGTCAGGCTCAGCGCAGTGGCATGTACGGGAAAATCTTCACCTTCGGCCCTGCCGATGAGAATGCCGACCCGCTCTTCCTGCGCCGTTTCCAGCAGGCTAAACGGGTGAATCATGTGTATGCCACCCAGGGGAACATCGGCACGGGTGATATAGAGAAGGAGTGGAACGCACTGTCCTGGACGTACAAGCTGAGCAGTGTGTATTCTGCCATGGGCTATGAGCTGCGTAAGCGGTGCTTCAGCCCGGAGGATAAGGAGGGAATGTACGAGGCAGAGCACCGGCGCTGGATAGTAAGCGAGCTGCTCATGGGCTACACTCCGCTGACCCGAGAGGAGGATATGGAGCTGGAAAAGCTGCGCTCTAATCCCGATGAATTCAAGATAAAAGCGGAGGAACTGAAGCGGAAATTCCATCACCCTCTGCTGAAGTATTTCGAGCTACTTTCCCCGGAGGAGCAGGTGAAAGACCAGATTCTGATGGAGCATGTGGACTATATAATAGGTGAAAACGGCTAACTATTCTGGGAGTCATGCCTACAGAGAAGCGTGAGGAGCGTGAGGCCCTGATGCTGTGCGGTATGAACCCGGTGAATGCAGAGAAATTCTGGCATGAGCTGCTGGCTTGCTACCTGGGTACACGCGATGAGATTAAGATTAAGGAGCTGAACAATAGGGCGCTGGCTTACATGCTGCTGCGCTTGGCTCTGATGCCAGCCCTGAAGACGGAGTTTGTGGAGAAGTACTTGCAGCAGATTCTTATCTTTGTGCGTGTGCTGTTCTTCCCCAATGCAGAAGGGCTCATCGGACTGGTGAAAGAATAAGCTTATTAGTAAAATACGTAAGAGCCGGACTTCATCACGAGGTCCGGCTCTTTCATAGTTTTAGTTTAGATTAAGGTTAAAGTTGGGCGGGAATCTCTCCCAGCGCGGTAAATATTTTCAAAATTTGTGCGTAAATTTAATGCTTTTTTAGGACTTGCGGAAAGGATTTTCAGTGGAAAATGATAGTAAATTAGGATATATTAAACCTTTTTATGGTTTTGTTAAATATTATAAATTTAAGGGGATTTTGTCGATAAAATCGACGGTTTCGTCGATTTTTTACGATTTTGGAAGTTCGGGGGTGGAAAACGGCTTGGAAGTTATTGATTTTCAATTTAAATTTGCAGAAGTATTAAGGTTAAATGTAATTTCTCCGGGTCTGAAGGAGAAATTTATGTATATTTTTTATCTCCGTTATGCTACTGAGAAGTAGTTGAAAGAATTTCATGTAAGAGAATGGGGGAGGAATGAGTTGAGGTTTAGGCTTGTTCCTCCTTTTTTTGGCCCTTATTTAGTTAAAATGTAAAATATTTGGAAAAAATTAGTTTCAAGTGAAATTTTCTTGCAAAAAACTTTGGAATTTATGCACAAACTTTTTATATTTGTGCAGAAAAGAAATTATCTACAAAGGTTAACGGATTTAGAAAGAGGCAAAATCCGAGTGTTCACATCTACACAAACTAGAGAGTTAGGGGAAAATGCTTGGCATTTCTCAGAGGATACAGAACCAGAGGTAAATAAAGGGGTTTAACCTCCAGGCTGGTGAATGATGCTGATAGAGAAATAAGTAAGTATAAATGCTGGAAGGCATAGGAAAAAGGGGAATGACTCATTTCCCGATTAACTCTTTAGGTGAATTATAATAGGTTTGGGGAGGAGCTTGTAGTAAAGGGCTACAATGTCTCCTCCCTTTTTTTGTGCATTTTCACGGCTTTTTTTATGGGTGGTGTGAAACTTTTTATTATTTTTGTGAAAAATATGCTTTAACCTTTATCTGTATGACACGGAAGACTCTTTATTCCATTTGTTCCCCGCTTTATCTGTATTCTTTCATGGTGGGTGCCCTTCTGGTGTATTTTGCTCCGGATGCCTGGTATACGTATTTGGTGCTGTGTGTGGCTGTGGTGGCTGCACTGGTGGCTTATATAGTGGACAACAACAAGCGGAAGCATGTTACGCAGTGGCTCATCTTCCTGTTTATTCTGGCAGTGGGGCTGGTGATTATGCATTTCCAGCTGGGGCTGGGTATTTCCGTGCTTATTCTGGCACTGTTCACGTTTTGGGTGTACACCACCATTAAAGACTTGGAGCGCAGGAACCAACGGGAGGAAAAGAAAAAGAAGAAATAATTTACTAGTATACAGTTATGAAAGTTTTAGGAAACATTATCTGGCTGATATTCGGTGGTTTGGAATGTGCCCTGGGCTATTTCTCTGCCAGCGTGGCACTGATGGTAACCATAGTGGGTATTCCTTTCGGTATAGAAACTTTAAAGCTGGGTTTGCTCAGTCTGTGGCCTTTCGGGGCTAAGATCACGCCTACGGGCAAGCCTCAGGGGTGCATCCGTATTCCGTTGAACATCATCTGGTTCATCTTCGGTGGGTTCTTCACTTGGATTATGCATATCTTCTTCGGTGTGCTGCTGTGCATCACCATCGTGGGTATTCCATGGGGAAAACAGCATTTCAAGTTGGCTGGCCTGGCGCTGCATCCTTTCGGACACAAGGTGGATATCAATTTCTGATTGCATGAAGCGGCGCTTCTTTCATCGTCTGAGTATCTGGCTTTGCTACCTGTCTATCCTGGGGCTGGCATTCGACCATCTTATTCGGGAAATAGTATGGCTGGACGATATTTCGCTCTGTGTGCTGTATGCGGGACTGCTGATGTATGCCTTGACCCTACCGTACAAGAGCCGGATGAAGCTTTCCCTGATCCTGCTCATAGCGGTGACGGTGAGTTTTCTGGTGATGGTGGTACTATCTTTCTTCTTTGGGCTCCTGATGCTGTTCTGCATCTTTCTGCTGGAGCTTTCGGGCTTCTTCCGTGACCCGAAGGAAGGGCTTTCTAAACGAAAGCGGAATAAACGAATAAAGGAAGAATAAGTAGTTGAGAGTATAAAAGGAAAGCCTCCTCACGTGCTTTAGGGCAACGGTAGGAGGCTTTCTGCCATTATAATAAGTTAGCTTTACTTTCCGTAGATTTCTTGCAGTTTCTGATGCAGACCCTCGGAACGGAGGTCGCATGCTATGATGTTTCCTTCTGGATCCAGCAGCACGTTGGATGGGATGGAGTTCACACCGTAGATTTCATTGGCTGCACATTCCCAGTATTTCAAGTCGCTCATCTGAGGCCAAGGCATCTTCAGGGTTTCAATACCTTTCTTCCAGGCAGCCTCGGTTCTATCGAAGGATACACCTACGATTTCAAAGCCTTCGCTCTCGTGGTACTTCTCGTAAGCTTTTACCACGTTTGGCATTTCTTGGCGGCAAGGTCCGCACCAGCTAGCCCAGAAATCTACCAGGGTGTAGTGTCCCTGAACAAACTGTGACAGCTTCACTGGGTTTCCCTGTGGGTCTTTCATCTCCAGCTCATGGAACTTCTGTCCTGGCTGACGCTTAGCCAAGTTCTTCAAGTGTGCCTTTGGACGGAGCATAGCTACGTGGCTATAATAAGCGGTACCTGGGTCCAGGATTTGCTTCAGTTCCTCAAAGCTGTAATCGTAATAATCAGTTGATAGATAGAACGCTGGGGTTACATCGTTCTTGTGTTGCTTCACATAATTCTTCACTGCAGCACTGTTTTCCTCTATGATGGCATCCAACTGCTTTTCTATTTCAGCACGTTTTGCTTTATCTTCGGTATTCCGGTATTCGGTGTAGACGGTTTGCATTTTCTGCTGCTCTTCAGCCACCTTATTCTGGAAAGCTGCAAACTCATTGTTCAGGGCAGAACCCTTTACGGTTTTTGCGTTGAAATCAATGGAAACAGGGGTTCCATCGTTCACCACGGTGTACTGGTTTTGACGGTCTTTCATAAAGGTAATGAAGGCATTGGTCTGCTTGGTGCCGGTAGCCTCAAACTTTCCGTTGCTTACCTTTACGGAATCCACCTGACGCGTATCATTGTTGGTAATGATGTAAACTGTGGTTACATCGGTAGGCACGGTACCAGTGATTTTATACGCAGTGTCTTGTGCCAGTGCGCTTCCTGCCATGAGAGAAAGGAGAGCGAGTGAAAAGATTTTCTTCATTTTAGTTAGATTAATATTTTGCGATGCAAATATACTGGTTTTTAGAGAAATGCTATTTCCTATTATATTTTTTTAGGAAAATAGTGGAGCCTACTTTTCTTCCAGTTCATGAACAGGGAAGGTGAAATAGGTTTCTGGGAACGGTTCCTTCTCCAGACGGAAGTGCCACCACTCGGTATCCACCGGCACGAAACCGTGGTTCAGCATGGCTTTACGCAGAAGCATGCGGTTGGCAAACTGCTCTGGGGTGATACTTCTAGGGCTGTCTCCGTGGTCACCGGTATATTCACCGGTTTCCGGGTTTCCACAGAAATCAGGGTGGCTCTCAGGGCCGAACCAGTCGAATGTTCCACCCATATCCAGTTCCTTCTCCGTGTTCATATCGAAGAGGGTTAAATCCACGGTAGAACCGCGTGTATGTCCGCTCTTTTCAGCAATGTAGCCTTGAGGGAAAAGCACATCTTTCTCTAGGTCGGGGTAGAAATAATCCTTCATGAGGGAATCCGACATCTGCTGAGCCCATTCCATGAAGTGATCCACTGCCTCCTGAGGACGGTAGGCATCGTAGATTTTCAGACGGTAGCCCTGCTTCATCACCTCCTGGCTCACAGCCTGCAGACTATCGGCAGCCGCACGTGTGAGGAGTGCAGTAGGCTCCTGGTAGCCATCTATACGCTTTCCTACGAAATTATAGGTGCTGTAGTAGCGTATTTCTAAGATGGCATCGGGCACCACATCGGTAAGGTTTACAAACTGGCTGGTATCTTCGGTAGGCGATTCTGCTTCTATTTCTTCCACCCGGTTGCAATACGTAATGGCAAAGGTACACAGGAAGATAAAGCAGATTATCAGAAAAATAAAGTGTCTAAATCTCATTTTATTTTAGGTTTTATGATAAACTGTGCAAAGATAGCAATTCTTTTTTCTGCGTTCAGAATATTTTTTCTATTTTTGCAAAAAACCTATTAAATCTTCTATCTATGGAAAAACAGTGGGCCTCAATGCCTAATTCTATTCTGTATGGAAATGGCCTGAACCGGATGACGACCGATGACCCGCAGTGGGAGGAGCTGCTCCGGAGTGTGTGCAAGGAGGGGACTTCGCCTCTGGATAATACGGTGCCAAATGCGATGAAATGTGAGGAAATCTATCTGGCGGATAAGGCAGATCCGGTGGGAACGAACCGACTGCTGTCGAAATCGGACTTGTTCAAGGTGAAAAAAAAGATAGCGGATGCCAGTAAGCTGGTGACGGGAAATGTGTACTACGACCGACTGGCGCATCTGGATGTGGTGGAGTACATGACGACCAACTGTGATGCGGCCCTGAACCACATGCTGGAGAAGTATGGCCTTCAGATTAAGGATTATAATTCCGAGGAGATTCTCTATAGCACCTGCCGACACTGCACGTACGGGGAGCCTCTGAAGCGCATCTGGAACATTCACGGGTTTGCCAAGAGCCCTAGCAGTATTATGGTGGGGCTGGACCAGTACTGGGGAAGTGTGGCGAAGCTGCAGAACATTCAAGACAATGAGAAGCCCATCCTGAAACGCTTGGAGAGAGTAAAACACCAGGTGTACTGCTGGGCCGACCTATTCTACGTGAGCAATGTGCATATAGTGGGCTTTTCCATGAACTATGCAGAGACCGACATCTGGTGGGTGCTGAGCGAGCGCATGCGACGGATGAAGGAGAACCCGGGGCTGATTCAAAATGAGATTCATTTCTACTACATTCAGGAGGGCAAGGAGAGCCGAAGCTTTGAAATGCTGCTGAAGAGCATGGGGGTTACGGTGCATAAGTACCGTTTGAACAAGCACTTGAGGAAGAATGTGCGCTGGGTTAGGCTGTACGACCAGATATTTGCAGATTTGGAAGATTCCATCGGAACTCAGGAGTTTGAAGTGCCGGAAATCTCACCTATGTTTTAATAATAAAGCCCCGATTTCCACGGGGCTTTTTCTATTAGGCTAGGCGTTCCAGGAGTTCCGTAACTACCTGCCAGATGTTCTCTACGGTGCTCATTTCCACCCGTTCCTGAGTGGAGTGCGGTTCCACGATTCTAGGGCCGATGCAAGCGATTTGTATCCCCGGATATTTCTGAACGTAATATCCTGCCTCCAATACGAAGTGCATGGCTACTTTCCGAGGGGAGAAATGAAGGGTATCCTGGAAAGTTTGATCCACCAGTTTCAGGAAAGGAGAATCGGGGTTCTCCTGCCAAGAAGGTGCATTCATAATCCGCTCTATCTCAAATCCTTCAGATTCTAGTATTATAGCAAAGGCTTTACTCCATTCCTCTAGTTCTTCGTTGCTGAAGCTACGGGTGTGCAGGGTAAGCATCAACGCATCATCTTCTGTACGCACCAAACCGATATTATTGCTAGTCATCACCGTATTTTCCAGTTGTTCATGCATCTTAAGCACCCCACAAGGAATCAAATCGATGGCAATCAGCGCGTTATAGCCATTTTCCAGCCTAATGATGGAATCAGGCTTTTCTACAGGTTCCAACGTAAACTTGATGTCGGGGTCACTGCTTTCAAATTTTTTATTATTCTTCTCGGAAAATTCCTGAAATCTATTCTCCAAAATAGGCAAATCCTTTTCTTTTACTCCAATGACAGCTGTAGCCGAAGAGGCGATAGAAGCGCTGGCATCGCCTCCATTGATAGAAACCAGCCGAATATCGTTTATAACATAACGATTGAAGAGAAATTTAACTAAAAGTTTGTTGGCATTCATCCGACCCTTATTGATATCCACTCCAGAATGACCGCCCCGGCCTCCGGTGATTTGCAGCTTACGGAACACATAGCCCTCAGGAACCTCTTCACGCTTAAAAGCCATGCGTGCACGCTGCAAGTTGGCTCCAGCAGCCCCGATGGTGATGGTGTCATAATCTTCGGAATCCAAGTTCAGCACTTTCCGCCCCCGGATGAAATCAGGAGAAAGAGCCGATGCCCCGCTCATGCCATCTTCCTCATTCGTGGTGGTCAGCACCTCGATGGGGCCGTGAACCAACGTATCATCCTGAAGGATAGCCAGTGCCATGCTGAGCCCTATACCATTGTCGGCTCCCAAGGAAGTACCCCGTGCTTTCATCCAACCGTCTTCTACGTAGGCTTCAATGGAATCTGTGAGGGGGTGGAAATCTTTTCCCGGCTCACTCACGCACACCATATCCATGTGGTTCAGGATAACGATGGGTTCAGCATTTTCATGCCCTGGAGTGGCAGGCTTACGGATGACTACACAATTCTGGGCATCGCGTTCATATTCGAGCCCTAGCTTTTCAGCAAACCGATAGAGAAAATCGGCTGCCTTTTCCTCGTGATGGGAAGGACGTGGAATCTGGTTGAGCTGGTGGAATATGTCCAGCACAGGGGTTACATCGTGTTTTTTCATCTTTTCCTTCATTTATAGATTTGTGTACAAAGATAGCTTAATTTGAAATTTATGAGCTATATTTGCTCATCCAAAATAAAAAAATATGAAAAAGTTTCTCTTCCTTCTTTGCCTACTTACTGGCGTAGTGAACGTTATGGCTCAGAAAATATCCATTCTGGGTGATTCTTATTCCACTTTCCAGGGGCATGTTTCCCCAGCCTGGAACTTCTGCTGGTACGGTACCGATGATAAAGGGAAGCTTGAGAACAACGATATACGGACCGTAGACCAGACGTGGTGGAGCATCGTGCTGAAGGAAACGGGGTATGAGCTGGTGAAGAACAACTCGTTCTCTGGTTCTACCGTGTGCTTCACGGGATACGATGGAGAGGATTATGCCGACAGAGCGTTTATCACCAGAATGAACAACCTTTCCGACCCGGTGAAGGGAGAGCCGGACATCATTCTGGTACTGGGAGGAACGAACGACAGCTGGGCTGGGAGCCCCATGGGGTATTTCACCTATTCTAATATCACCCGCGTGATGTGCTACAGCTTCCGTCCTGCCTTCTGCTACATGATGGATTATCTGAAGAAAAACTATCCGAAAGCACGCATTATTAATATCTGTAATTCAGAACTTTCTACCGATATTACCTAAACCCAGGCTGAGGTGTGCAGACACTTCGGGATAGAGAACGTGCAGCTTCAGAATATAGAAAAGCAGTGGGGACACCCTTCCATAGCTGGGATGAAAGCCATAGCAGAACAGGTGCTGAAAGTACTGAAAAAGTAACTTTCGAAAAAATAATTAAAGGAAAATAAAAATTTCTTTCGTTTTCTTTTGGTTTGTTTCGTGGAATATTATATATTTGCCCCCAAGGATGTTATAATGTCCAAAATCATAAACTTTTATCCAAAAAACAACCAAATGAAAAATCTATTTCTAACATTGTCTTTGGTAGCGGTGGTACTTCTCTCAGGCTGTGCTCAGCAAGAGAATACCCCTGTTTACCAGAAACCTAGAACCATCGTTACAGCCGATCCTGAGCTGGACGACAACAATTCCATGATTCGTTTCTTGCTGCATGCCACCGACTTCCAGATTGATGGTTTGGTGCAGACTTCTTCTCGTTTCCACTGGAGAGGCGATGGCACAGGAAAGACTCAATTCATTGAATTGTCGGAGTATGATCAACTGGGCTTAGGTCCTCAGACTTCCTGGCGTTTCCGTGACGATGAGCGTTTCATTCTGGACATCATCGATGCGTATGAAAAGTGCTATGAGAACCTGAAGGTGCACGACCCAAGTTATCCTACTCCTGAGTACCTGCGTTCTGTGTATGCAGAGGGTAACGTGTTCTTTGAGGGCGACTATTCTTACGACAGTGACGGTTCCAACCTGATTAAGAAGAACATTCTGGATGATAAACCAGGTCCGCTGTTCCTCCAGGCATGGGGTGGTTCCTCTTCTATAGCTGCTGCCCTGCGTTCTATAGCAGACGAGTACAAGAATACCGACCAGTGGGATGCCATCGTGAAGAAGGTGAACGAGAAGGTGGTTCTCTGTCTTTCAGGCGATCAAGACAATGCGTATAACAAATATATTGCGGTGGAATGGCCCGATATCTACGTTCAGAACCTGGGCTGGGGCACAATGGGATACTGGGACAACTCTAAGGTGAACCAGACTTCTCCGGAGTGGACTGCGAAGTTCATGCAGAAGGGTCCGATAGGTGCTCTGGTAAGAACCTGGGGTGATGGGAAACAGATGGTTCCTGGTGACCTGTACGACCCAATAGGTCCTTCTGGCACTAGGACTGCAGAGGAACTGAAAGCTGAGGGTTATGTGATGTGGACTCAGATTCAGCCCAAGGGTACCCTGTACGGTGATGGAGACAGCGGATGCTTCTACCAACTGATAGACAACGGTCTGCGTGCATGGCAAGATCCTACCTGGGGCGGATGGTCCGGTAGATGGGATGTAAAGAAGGGTAAGCCAGAATCAGGACATCCTGCTTACATGCTGAACGACCTGCGCGACTTGATAGCTGGTAAGACCGACAGAATGGATATGTCTGCCTTCCGTGCCTTCCTGAACAATCCACGTGAGGAAGATCATACTTTCCCTAACTTGAATCCAGAGCGCAACATCGCAGAAGCTGCACGTATGGCATGGTCCGTTACTCCTAAGTTTGAGGATGCTAACCACTATCCAGTGGTAACTGGTCCTTTCGACATCACTGCTAAGGCTGGTGAGAAGGTGACCATCAAGGCGAAAGCTACCGACCCAGATGGTGACCAGCTGACTCTGAAATGGTGGTACTTCCCTGTAGGTACTTATGTACTGAACAACGACCAGGCTCTGTCTGTGGATTCTCCTTCAACTGCAGAGACAACCTTCACCGTTCCTGCTGATGCGAAACCAGGTGAAACCATTCACTTCGTGCTTCAGGCAGTGGATGATGACGCAGATCTACCTTTGACCAAATACCTGAGAACTGTGATTACAGTGGGTGAGTAATTAATATGTGTTTTTCTACTAAAATCAGTCGGAGAAAATTCCCCGGCTGATTTTTTTTGCTTATTTTTGCAAGGTTTTTAAATCAATTTTTCATGAAGAAGATTTTATTCCTAGTCATTTTGGCAGCTGCAGTAGTAGGAGCTGTGGTGACTTGCCCCGACAAGAAGGCTCACAAGGAAGCACTGGCAGATACTTTTGCTGAGTATGCTTCGTACAAGATAGATGAGAATAAGGACAACGGCCTGAGCGACGTCCTGAACGAGGGGCTTAAAGCTCTGCGTAAGGTGGGAGGCGACAAGGTGGTGGAAGCTACCCTGAGCCAGTTCCTGGAGGTGGACAACTATTACGTGCTTTCCATCGGAAGGTTGAAGCAAGGCGGTGAGAAAAAGCTCATTTCCATCGGCTTATTCGGCCATGTATTTACCCCTACCAGCTCTATGATAGACCATGCGCTGAAAGGGCAGAAAGACCAGAAGGAAGAAGAAGGAATCGTTTCTGAACCTCTATGATACTGGAGCTGGAGAAACTGACTGAGCAAGTCTGTGAGGTGGCTCGGAAGGCTGGAGACTACCTGAGGAAGGAGCAGCAGATGCTGGACCGGACACAGGTGGAGCAGAAGCATACACACGACTACGTCTCCTACGTGGATAAGTGTTCGGAAAAATTCATTGTTGCTGAATTAAGTAATATTCTGATAGCAGGATTTGTGACAGAAGAGGGTACAGCCCAGCATCACGGAGAGCCCTACTGGTGGGTGATAGACCCCCTGGACGGTACTACGAACTACATTCACGGAGGGCACCCTTATGCGGTATCTATAGCCCTGCGCAATGCAGAGGAAGTTCTGCTGGGAGTGGTGTACGAGGTAGTAGCCGATGAGTGCTTCTATGCCTGGAAGGGAGGGGGTGCATGGCTCAATGGAAAGCCCATCCATGTGAACGAGCACAATGACATCACCCAGGCTCTGCTGGGAATAGAGCTCCCTTATCAGACTGATTATAAAAACTTTGGCATCTATCTGATTCGTCACTTCTACGGTTTGGCAGGAGGCATCCGAATGAATGGTTCTGCAGCTGTAGCCCTGTGCAACGTGGCATCGGGTAGATGGGACGGATGGATAGAGAAATATATAGGTCCGTGGGATTTCATGGCAGGACTGCTTATAGTGCGTGAGGCAGGCGGCATGATTACGGACTTTCAAGGAGATGAAAACTGCCTGGAACAGAACTCCATTGTAGCTTCGAATGGTAGCGTTCATAAAGAATTAATTGAAAAAACAGAAAAATTTTCTTTTAATTTTTTGGAAATATAAAATATTTTTTTATATTTGCGGCGTTACCAACTTAAACAATCATGAAGAGCAAGGAATTGTACACGTTACGGCAGCAACTAGTTTCTGGCATCACTCGTGCGATAGGTCACCCCGCAAGAATTGCTATTTTGGAATACGTTTCAGAAAAGGGTGAATGCTATTTTGGAGATGTCGAGTCGGAAGTTCCTTTAGCAAAGGCTACCATTTCAAGGCATCTGAGTGATTTAAGAAATGCTGGATTGGTGAAAACAGAGACAGCTGGTCCTAGAACCAGGATTTGGATTCACAAACAAAATTGGGAGTTCGCGAGAAATGTTTTTAATGATTTTTTTTCAGAGAACTTCGAGAACATTAAGGCAGAGTAATTTCAATAGGAATTAGAAATTTGGCTTGATTAAAAGAAATTAATGGGATACGCGCACATCCATGCGGTATCCCGTTTTTTCTTGCTAATATAGATACAATGAAACAGAGAATTACTGGACATACGGAACTGATAGGCTTACTGGCCGACCCGATAAGAAACAGCAAGAGCCCCATGATGCACAATACGGCATTTGAGGCGCTGGGGCTGGATTATGTATATTTGGTTTTTGAGGTGGACAATTCCTCGCTGAAATCGGCAGTGGAGGGGCTCAAGGCCATGAAAGTGCGTGGATTCAACGTATCCATGCCGAATAAGGGAGCAATTCTTCAATATCTGGACAGATTATCTCCTGCAGCTAAACTGTGCTCTGCCGTGAATACGGTGGTGAACGAGGATGGAAAGCTGATGGGATACAATACGGATGGTATAGGGTTCATGGAGGCTTGCAAGGATGAGCAGATGGATATTCTGGGAAAGAAAATCACGGTTCTGGGTGCTGGAGGTGCTGCTACTGCTGTGTGTATGCAGGCTGCCCTGGATGGGGTGAAGGAAATCTCCATCTTCAATGGAAACGATGCATTCTGGCAGAAAGCTCTGGACAATGTGCGGAAGATCAACGAGCATACTTCTTGCAAGGCTCAGTGTTTTCCTCTGGAGGATACGGAGGCCCTACGCAGGGAAATAGCCGATTCTGCCATGCTAGTGAATGCTACGGGTTGTGGCTTCTGCCAACCGATAGGCCCTTGTCTCATCCCTGATGCCAGCTATCTGAGGAAAGAACTGATGGTGTTCGACGTGATTTATTCTCCGGAAGAGACACAACTGCTGGCATGGGCCAAGGAGGTGGGGTGCAAGTGTTCCAATGGACTGGATATGATGTTCTTCCAAGGGGCTGCTGCATTCAAACTGTGGACTGGTAAGGAGATGCCTCTGGATGTGGTTCGTGAAGTATTCAAAACATTATGAAGATATTACGCTGGCTAGATGAACATATAGAGGAAGTCCTGCTGACGCTTCTGCTCATCGGGATTTCCACGATAGTCATAGCCCAGGTGGCAGCCCGGTATGTCTTCAATAGTTCCCTGAGCTGGAGCGATGAACTGGCTCGGTATTTCTTAATCTGGTCTACTTTCCTCAGTGTAAGCTACTGCGTAAAGAAACGCATCTCTATCAAGATAGATCAGTTCCAGAACAGCCTGAGCAAACCCCTGATTCCCTGGGTGAAAATGCTTCGGCACACCATTGTCTTAGCGTTCTGCCTTATTATGCTTCCGTTTTCCTGGGAGTACGTGATGCAATCCGTTCACAACGGTTCCACCAGTTCGGCCCTTCAGGTTCCAATGTATTATATACAGTCGGCTCCCCTGGTGGGCTTCGGCTTGCTTACAATCCGAGTGATGCAAGCTTGGTACAGAGAATTCCGTCGCTCCTGGAGATACATGCTTTTAACCGTGCGTAGGCTGGCTTCACAACTGAAAGAAAAGGAGGGCGCCTCATGACACTGCTCATTTTGATTCTTTTCATCGTGATGCTTTGTCTGGCAGTGCCCATCGGTTTAGCTGTAGCTGGCACTTCCATACTACCATCTCTTATGTCGGATTCCTTCACGGTATCTGGAGTGTATATCCTTCGCTCCATGCTGGGAGGTGTGAATCAGACTACACTACTGGCTATTCCGCTCTTTGTGTTTTCTGGCATTATTATGGCACGAGGGAGTGTGTCCAAGAAGCTTTTCGATGTATTCGCTTATTTTATAGGGAACTATACGGCAGGTATTCCTTGTGCCTGTGTGGTAACTTGCTTGTTCTTTGGTGCTATTTCCGGTTCTGCTCCAGCTACGGTAGCTGCAGTGGGGAGCATGACGATTCCTGTGATGCTGGAAATGGGTTATCCTAAGAAATTTGCAGTAGCTCTAGTAGCAGTTTCTGGAGGATTAGGAGTGATTATTCCACCTTCCATTCCTTTCATCCTCTATGCGCAAACGTCTGGAGTTTCTGTTTCTGATATGTTTATAGCTGGTATAATGCCCGGTTTCTTCATCGCTTTTATTCTGATGGCTTATTCCTGGGTTTACTGCAGAGTGAATGGGGAGAACAAGAAGGCGATTCAAAAGGTGGTAGATGAACTGCATCAGAAAAGTTTTTGGAAGGTGATGGGAGATTCTATCTGGGCCCTGATTACCCCTGTGATTATTCTAGGGTGTATTTATACGGGAGTAACTTCACCTACAGAAGCAGCAGCTATAGCTGTGTTCTACTCACTGCTCATTTCTTTATTCATTTATAAGACCTTAAAGATAAACGAACTATGGGGCATTTTTGTGGAAGCTGTACGAACTTATGCTCCCATTATGTTTGTCTTGGCTGCATCGGTAGCCTTTTCCAGAATCCTAACCCTGATGCAAGTACCTCAACTGCTTTCTACGTGGATTACGAACGATTTCTCCAGCCTGATTATCATCTTGCTGGTTATCAATATCATTCTGCTGTTTGTGGGGATGGTGCTGGATACTACACCTGCCATTATTCTGCTCACACCTATCTTGCTTCCTGCAGCAATGGTGTTCGGGGTTAATCCCATTCATTTCGGTATCATCATGGTGGTGAACTTAGCTATAGGGTTCGTCACGCCACCAATAGGGGTGAATCTGTTTGTGGCTTCCTCCATTTCGGGTATTCCTATGATGGAACTGGCTCGGAAAGCTTATCCCATGATTATTCTATTCCTGATAGCTCTCTTGTTCATAACCTTTATACCTGCCCTAAGCCTATGTCTCGTATAACGTATCTTATCGTTTTGGTGTTCAGTTTCCTGATTTCATCGTGTGGAAGTAGGGGGCACAAGTATGCCTGGGTGCTGGCAACTGCTAGTCCGGAGAATACGGTTACCGGAATCTTTGCCAACACATTTGCGGAAAAGGTGGATGAACTTTCAGAAGGGAAATTGAAGCTGCAGGTTTATCATAATGCCGTGCTGGGAGGGGATGTGGAGCTTATAGAATCCTGCCAGAGCGGGGACATTCCGTTTGTGGTGCAGAACACTGCACCGGAGGTGAGCTATATGCCCCGACTTTGTCTGTTTGATTTACCGTGTGTATTTGAGGATATGGAGCAACTTCATGCCGTTCTGGATGATACGGTGTTCCAGCACAAAATTAATTCCATTTATCAGGATGCAGGATTTCATTTGCTAGGTTTAGCCGACCAACATTTCCGTGTGATGACTTGCAATGTGGATTTAAAATCCCTGGACGACTTCCGTGGCATTAAGATTCGTACAATGGAGAATTCTTTTCATATCGATTTCTGGAATGCCCTGGGAGCAAATCCCACCCCCCTGGCATTCTCTGAACTGTATGTAGCCCTGGAGCAGCACACGGTAGATGCACAGGAAAATCCCTACGAAGTAATCTGTTCCAATGCGTTCTATGAAGTACAGGATTATGTGATACAGACGAATCATCTTCCGCATTTACTGGCTCTGGTCACCAATCATCACTTCTATGAAAAGCTTTCAGCAGAGGAGAGGGCAATTGTAGATAGAGCTGCCTCGGAAGCTTCAGCCGTCGCTCGTGCAAAAGCAGCTGAGCGAGTATCAGCCCGTATGAAAGAGATAGAAGACTACGGATGCAAACTGGTACCTGTATCAGAGGAACTACACGATGAGATGAAAGAGAGGGCTTCGGCTTTATATGAGAAAATTAGGAATGTGGTTTCAGACGATGAACTTTTCCAGGCATATGTGAAGGGTGGGCTATGATGAATTCAGCCATTTTTATAGTTTCAGTCGGTTTTAGACAGAAAAAATTTGCTGGGTTAAGTCAATTTTGTAACTTTGTCGAAATTAGGTTTTAGAAATATCAGATGTTTGATTTTTTTAAGCTCTTAGATCAGGACTTGCTTCTGTATATCAACGGGAATCATATGGATTGGCTGGATTTTGTCATGTGGTGGCTTTCCAGCAAATTTTTATGGGTTCCTATGTACCTTTTTATGATATACTATTTGTATAAGCGTTATGGCAAATGGGCAGCGCTAGCCTTAGTAGCTCTCTTTTTCGTTAATTTCGGACTCTCTGATTACTTTTCTGGACATGTAATCCGGAATCTTATAGCCCGCCCACGACCTTCAAATCCTGAGAATATCCTTTCTCCTTTGATTCACTTGGTGAACAACTACCATGGTGGTGCGTATGGATTTCCTTCCAGTCATGCCTCAAATTCCATGTCCTTAGCCTTGCTCTATACGCTGATAGTCAGGAACAAATGGGCTGCCTATCTTTTATTTAGCTGGAGTTTCATTCATTCTTACACCCGCCTTTATTTAGGCGTGCATTATCCATCCGACATCATTACAGGATGGTGCTTGGGTGCATTGATAGCGTTATTTGTTTATTCTTTATACAGAGGCCTTACCAATCCTCATATTAAATGGAGTAGCTTAAGGTTGTTTTAAGCTCATGGCTGCTGCCCTTCAGGTTGGGGTAATAATCATATACACCATTTCGGAAATAATACATGTATTCCAGTTTGAACTTGATGTTCTTGCTAAGGTCGACATGTGCGTAGAAGGTGTTGGTCAGCGTAACAGAATATCCCTTATCACCCATCACAGAATTACTATGCGTCACTACATGTTTCGGGTCATATCCATTAAAGGTGAAGATCTGCATGAAGTAGAAATTGTTTCCCAAGGTTAGGTGGGAATTCATTCTAGCATGGATGTTCTCACGGATACTATAACCTGTACCAAAGTTGTACTTACGTTTAAATTCAGAAAACTGATCATGGATGCCAGAAAGTTTCTCACTGCAGTAATAGTCGGCTCCAGCAGAACCCATAGGAACAGCACTGACCAAGAGAAAATTACTGATAGGAGTCTTACCATTTTTCTCTGCATAGACACCTGCACCAAAACTAGCTGCTTCTGAAATGACAGGTAGAAAACCACCACGGAGATTCCCTTCCTTCCAGTAATCCTCCACATATTTATAGTTCTGGTAGAAGCCATAGTCGTAATCCCATCCATGTTTTCCACTTACCTGCTTGGAGAAGATTCGGCCTGTAATATCCAGCACACCAAAGGTAGGGTTCTGCGATGCCAAGTTCATGAGTGCATACACCCGGAAACGATCGAATGGATGTGTTTCACCACCATCGATGGCATTGAACTGATCTCCATAATCCAAGGTCATGTCCAGTGCTGGGATGTTTTGGTAATACTTCCGTCCGAACTCTGGGTGAGCTTTAAGTTCAGCAATATATCGATTTCCAATACCGATTTCAAAATGATAAGGTTTAGGTTCTACACGCTTTCCTTTATGGTCTGGGGTGTATCGGAACATCTCTCCAGAGAAGAAACGCTTGAAACCACGCACAGGGTTTAACAGAGTTCCCGAAAGCTCATGGAAGACACGCTCCAATCCACGTTTACTATTGTCGAACACCAAATCGGAAGCACGGTGGGTTACCTCACCGATAGCTGAGCCTCCGATACCCGTAGCAAAAAGATCATTGATTGCAGGACGATTGTTCTCACAGAACATTTCCCAAGACCAACTACCGATAAGAGGGTATAGTAGGGAGATACCATAACTCAAGCCATTGGCACGAGCCGCATTATAGAACAAGGAACCATGATACGGATGACTGAACATGTTCCCGGAGAAAGAGTCGTCATCCCATTCCCATCCCAGACGGAAGTTTCGTTTAATATCATGCTTAGAAACCCGAGCCCATTCACGGCTTCCCACATAATAATCGAATCCCACCACTAAGGCATTAATGCTTATATCTTCGGCTAGAGCAAGGTATGGTCTAGGTTTGATTTTTACTAACGTATCGGTTTTAGAAAGCATCTGCAGACGCATTCTATATCCAGTGATGGAATCAGTGAATATACTATCAGGAAGCACCTGTGAAAAGGCGCATTGACAAGATATGAATAAAGATATAAATACAGATATTATTTTCAAGGCTAAAGTCATTTTTAAATTCGGGTGCAAATTTCGCTATTTTTTTTGAAAGTAGAAATACTCATTTGTAATGATAGTTGTTCCATTTTTCTTTTTGCAAAAAAAATAAGGCTGATTCCCGAGAACCAGCCTTACTTTTATGTATATGTGATTATTTTTCAAGGCACTTGTCCAGTTCAGCACAGATGGCTTCCTTATCCATTTTCTGGCCAATGAATACCAGTTTCTGCATACGGTCACCATAAACTGGATCCCAATCTTTCTTTACCTGAGGTTCCTGAATGAAGAGTTGTTCCAATTCATTCTTAGGCATGGTAGCATACCATCGACCTGCATTTCTCAGTGTAAACTGACGACCAGCCTGCTCAAATACCTGACAGATGTCATAGTCGGTTTTGAAGTAGCACATACCCTTGGCACGAATCACGCTTTTAGGCCATCTCTTTGCCACGAATTCATCGAATAAGCTTAGGTTGAATGGCTCTCTACGGCAATATACAAATGTTCCGATTCCGTATTCTTCAGCTTCTCCTTCATCGTGATGGTGATGATGGTGATGGTGCTCATGATGGTGATGCTCATGTTCATGCTCTTCATCATCGTCATCATCATCATCGTGATGGTGGTGATGCTCATGATGATCATCATCGTGGTCATGGTGATGATGTTCTTCGTGTTTGTCCTCGTCGTCGTCATCATCGTCATCTTCGTGATGACCTTCAACTTCCTGAACCCAGGTGGCAGATAAAGCCACTTCATCGAAATCGAATCCATGGGTGTTGATCAGTTCATCAAGATCTACATCACAATAGTTGGTTTCTATGATTTTAGCTTTTGGCTGAATAGCCCTGATAATCTGTTTCAAGTAATCCAGTTCTTTCGGGTCTACATCGTTAGCCTTGTTGAGCAGAATCATGTTACAGAACTCAATCTGCTGGATGACCAGGTTTTCAAGATCCTCTTCATCCAGATTTTTCTTCTTCAGATTATCTCCGTTTCCAAATTCATCTTTCATTCGAAGAGCATCGACTACAGTAACGATGCTGTCCAGTTCTGGGATACCTTCCAAAAGAGACGCTGGCATGAGGTCGGGCATTCCACAAATGGTTTGTGCGATAGGAGCAGGCTCACAGATACCAGAAGCCTCAATTACGATATAATCGAAACGGTGCATTCCCATGAGGTCGTTCAACTGCTGGACAAGATCCATCTTTAATGTGCAGCAGATACAACCATTTTGTAGTGGAACCAGATTATCATCAGCTTGATTGACTATACCTTCTTTCTGAATCAATGAAGAGTCTATGTTTACTTCACCAATATCATTGACAATAACTGCGAATTTAATACCTTTTTTGTTGGCCAGAATTCGGTTCAACAGGGTAGTTTTACCACTGCCAAGATAACCGGTAAGCAACAAAACTGGCACATGATCTAATACTTTCATAATGTTATATATGTTATATTTTAATTTCGGATGCCAAAATTACATTTATTTTCCCTATCTTACAATTATTGTGCCAAAAAAGAGGGTGAACCTCTAAAGATTCACCCTCTGAAAGAATTAATAAAGTTCTGTTCTTACTTCATTACAATTTCCTCAACTGGCTTAGCTGGAAGCAATGCCTTGTTTGCAGGATAGCTCTTACCCTTTACGGTAACAGAACCTGTAGCGCGAATATCTTCAACGCTTGCACCAATACGTACAGTGTACTTACCAGCAGCTGTTTCGTATGCAGAAGTAGCCTCATTGAATGAAGACAGATAGTAGTTGTCTACACTCATAGTCAGAGTCTGGCTTTCACCTGGCTGCAACTCACGAGTCTTAGCAAATGCCTTCAATTCCAAAGCTGGCTTATCCAAACCACCTGCAGGAGCAGTTACGTACATCTGAGCAGCTTCACGACCAGCAACCTTACCTGTATTCTTGATAGTGATAGTAGCAGTAATACCACCATCCTTGTTAGTCTTGAATGTAGGAGCGCTGTAAGAGAAAGTAGTGTAGCTCAAACCATAACCGAATGGATAAGATACTTCCTTACCAGCAGTTTCGAAATAACGATAACCAACCCAGATACCCTCTGAATAGTTAGTATAGTCAATGTCCTTACGAGGCTGCTGATTACGTGGGCCAAAGAAACCACGAGCCTGCTGTGGCTGACCATCGTATGGGAAGTTGTAAGTAGATGGGTGATCATAGATAGTCAAAGGCCAAGTCATAGACAGCTTACCAGAAGGATTAGCCTTACCTACGAGGATATCAGCAACAGAGTTACCAACTTCCTGACCTGGAGTCCAAGCGCAAAGGATTGCATCTGGATAGTGCTTCCAAGAGTTAGTTTCAATAACACCACCGATATTCAGAACTACGTAAACCTTCTTACCATCCTGGTGATAGTAGTTAGAAACCTGCATAATCAAGTTACGTTCTGCATCAGAAAGATCGAAATCCTCAATTCTTCTGTCATCACCTTCACCTGCGTTACGACCGATAACGATAACAGCAGCATCATTACGAGCAACAGAGTTCTTTATAGCCTGCTTTTCAATAGCTGGATCTGGAATAACTGCAGAACCCAGCAAAACACCACGCATGCCAGAAGCACCCATTGCAGACTTGTCATTTGTCAACTTAATGTAATCCTTATAATAAGTAGCGATAGCCTCATCAAGTTTCAAACCAGCAGCAGTAAGACCCTCATCGATGTTACGGATATATGGTTTATTTACGTTACCAGAACCGGTACCACCAGCGATTGAGTTGTAAGCAGTAAGACCGAACAAAGCCACATTCTTGATGTTCTTCAAAGGAAGAGCCTCATTGTCGTTCTTCAGCAATACCATACCCTGAGGAGCAGTTTCACGAACCAACTTAGCGTGAGCGGTCAAATCAGGATTGTTAGAATACTTGTAACCCTTGAAACGTGGAGTCTTAACGATGTAGCGAAGCATGTTCTTTACGTTACGATCCAAATCAGCAACAGCCAATGTACCATTGTTGACAGCTTCAATAATACGCTGCTTTTCAGTATCATCACCTGGTTCCATCAAGTCGTTCTGTGCATGAACAGCCTTTACAGTACCTTCCTTGTTACCCCAGTCGGTCATTACGATACCATCGAAACCCCACTCATCACGAAGGATAGTAGTCAGCAAGTCGTAGTTCTGCTGAGTGAACTGATCGTTAACCTGGTTGTAAGAAGACATTACAGTCCAAGGATCTGATTCCTTAACAGTGATTTCGAAGTTACGGAGGTAGATTTCGCGAGCAGCACGAGGATTAACGTAAGCAATATTCATGTTACGGTTGATTTCCTGGTTGTTGAATGCGAAGTGCTTGATAGAAACACCTACATCCTGGCTCTGGATACCACGTACATAAGCTGCAGCAATCTTACCAGAAAGGATTGGGTCCTCAGAGAAATACTCGAAGTTACGACCGCAAAGAGGGTTACGGTGAATGTTCTGACCTGGAGCCAACAGTACATCAGCACCATATTCCTTTACTTCATTACCCATAGCTTTCAGTAATTCCTCTACAGTAGGAGTATCGAAAGTACAAGCCAAAACGGTACCTACAGGGAAACCTGTGCAATAGAAAGTCTTATCAGTACCTGGACGAGTAGGGTTGATACGAAGACCTGCAGGGCCATCAGAGAGAACGGTAGCAGGAATACCCAGACGCTCAATCTTTCTTGTAGTACCAGCAGCACCTGGAACAAGAGTCTCATCAGAACCAGTTGGAATACTGGAGAAACCCATTGAACCCCAGCCACCACCTACTACCAGTGTAGCTTTCTCTTCCAAGGTCATTGCCTTAACAACCTCGTCAATGTTGTTTTCACTCAGTTTTACCTGAGCATTAGCACCTGCCACAAAGAGCAAAGCACCAGCCAATAAAAACAGCTTTTTCATGTAAAAATTAATTAGGTTAATAAAAATTGTTTGTTGTCTATAATCTTATTTATATCTCTGTACTCTTTCATCATTAATAATTCCGCTCCAGTTCAAGCCGTATGCAAAATCGTACGTATTACCATCTGCATCCTTATAACAAACCATATCCCGTGGAGTGTCTTCTGCTTGTTCTTCCACAGTCTTCATATTGGCAGGCATCTGGAAGGGGAGTAAACCACTTGGTTCATATTTACCCGTGATAACATCCAGAATAGCTTGTTTTTGGATAGTGAAAGTAATGAGGATAGCATCAGCTAGAGGTTCAATCTCACTCAGTACAAATGGGTTAGAGGTATTGACCACTACGATGACTTTCTTGTCACCCATCTTCTTTCGCATCTCACGTACCAGCTCCATGTCTGGCTTGTTGTAAGTGCGTACACCTTTTCCTTTATAGCTGCGGTTTGCTATATTTTCAAATGGATCACCTTGACCAATACTTTGCTCACGAGCATACTCTGCCACATAATCTTCATACTGCAGTGAGATAGGGTAGTAACCATTACCTGGTGCAGAAACTTTGCTGCCAGCAGGTATAAAGAAATTGTTTACTCCATTGTTTCTAAAATTCTTAATATACTCATTAAGAATTATATTTTCCTGACCTTCTGGAATATCTATTCCATAACTTTTCATTAAGTTTAGCAAATTAGGTTTGATTTTACTGATGTCTCCTGATAGAGCTTCAGCAAGGTTATGTCCCCAACCAGAATTTGGTGAGTCAATGAAAACTACAGCTACATCTGCCTCTTCAGGTGAATTTGCTACCTCAAAGTAATTTGAAGCCATTTCCGATGTGACAGGAGTTAATGTGTCAGCAGGAATAGTCTGTCCCCAGAAACTCAGATGAGCAGGGTAGTAGCGCTGTGGAATATATACCTTAGTTTTCTTGGTATCTTTTAAAGGAAGAACTTTTTCATGGTTCTTTACCATGACAATGGATTTCACCTGAGCCATATAACCTTTTTCCATAAACTCAGGGTTGCCTACTATCTTGGCACTTTCTTCAGGAATGAGGTAAGGGTTCTCAAATAAACCTGTCTGGAATATATTGCGGAGTAATCTTCGTGCAGAGGTACGAATACGCTCCATAGCTTTTTCTTCTCCATCTTCCTTAATCATCATCTGGAAAGCTTCTAAAACAGGAACTTTATCATTGTTGCCACCAAACTGATCCACTCCAGCACGCAAAACTTTTAGATGACGTTCACCAACGGTCTTGTCTTCCATGCCATATGGCTTTCCTGAATGGATACCAGGATGCACTTCATCGGCAGTAACTCCCCAGTCGGTGCAGAGAACACCATCATAACCTTCTTTCTCCCGAAGTTGACGAGTAATAATTTCAAAGTTGTAGTTGTTTGCCACCATTTCATCACTCTGACCATAAGAAACCGTATAATATGGCATGATAGCTGCAGTTTTTCCCGTACCATTCTTAAGTTTAAATGCACCATTCTGATAAGGAAGCTTGTGAAGGTCGTAGTTCTTTCCTGGATAAACGGCGAATTTGCCACGACCATAATGAGCATCACGTCCTGCTTCACAAGGGCCACCACCAGGCCAATGCTTAGCCATAGTATTTACACTCTGAAGACCCCATGCTCCATATAGAGCATCAGCTCCAGTAGAGGTTTGAAAACCATCACAATAAGCCTCAGCTATATCGGCAACTAATTTTGGGTCCTCAGAATATGTACCTTGGAAACGGTACCAACGTGGTTCTGTTCCCAAGTCAATTTGTGGAGACAAACAAGTGGCAAATCCTAATGCACGATATTCAGCAGAAGCTATTTGACCATACTCACGCACCAGTTCAGGATCAAAAGTAGCTCCAAGACCAACTTCGTTTGGCCAGAGAGAGATGTCACCACCAGCACCGGCTGTAAATTCAGAATCACCTGCACTTACGCCATTACGAGGGTCACTAGAATTATTATTAGGTATACCATGCCCTTGACCCTCGACAAATGCTTGAGCTACATTATTCCATTTAGCTGCCACTTCTGGACTTTTTACGGCAGTAATAAGAACGTGGCGTACATTATCTTCTCCAAGGAACTTTTTCTGCTGGTCGGACAAATCCCAAGGATTAGCTCCGCTTTCTTTAAAAGGTTTGCCATTATAAGTGGCTGTTCCATAACTTCCATCTGCTGGAATGGGCTGATGAGAACTATAAAGCATAAGTCCTGCAATCTCTTCTAATGAAAGCTGATTAGCTAAATCAGTTACTCTTTCTTCCAAGTCTTTTCTCCAATCCTCATAGACATCAAGTTTTCCATTTCGGTTTAAATCCTTAAAAGCAAAATTACCATCATAAATGATTTTAACACCCGATTCAGGAGAATAGCCTAAGGTAGGTCCATCTTGGTGGATGAGATTAAATCCCTCAAATTTTTCTTCAATAGGAGAATTAGTACATGCAGCTAAAAAAATAGCTGTTGCACCTAAAAATGGAATAAAGTTTTTCATTTGATTTATCAGGTTAAGTCTAGATTTGTAAAAAATCAGTTCAAATTTAGTATTTTTTTTAAACATGCCAAAAGGAAAAAACTTTAATTGCAATCCTAATTGAGAAAAAAGCATTAAATTTGCATCAAATGTAATGTGGATATTGCAAACTAATTATATTATGAAAAACTATTTTGATTTAACAGGACGTGTAGCATTAATTACAGGATGCTCCACAGGTTTAGGTGTTCAAATGGCCAAAGCATTGGCTAGTCAAGGTTGTACTATAATACCAGTGGCACGCAGATATGAGAAATTGGAAGAAGTAGCAAATATGTTGAAAAAAGATTATGGAGTTGATGCCTTTCCAATAAAGTGTGATATCACGAATACAGAGATGGTGGATGAAACGGTGAAGTTGGCTCTAGAAAAATACGGTAGAATAGACATTTTGATTAACAATGCTGGTACGGGTGCTGTAGCTCCAGCAGAAGATATTACGGATGCTCAGTTTGCCAATGAAATGAACATCGATTTATTTGGAACCTTTAAGGTGGCTCGTGCAGTTGCAAAACTAGCTATGATTCCAGCAGGTTACGGTAGAATTATCAACATTTCATCCATGTATGGATTAGTAGGAAATAAAATTGCACCTTCCAGCCCTTATCATGCAGCAAAAGGTGGGGTAGTCAATTTAACCCGTGCTTTGGCAGCAGAGTGGGGTAAATATGGAATTACTGTGAATAGTATCTGTCCAGGATATTTCTATACTCCTTTAACTAAGGAAACATTAGATTCTCCATTTTTCCAGCAATATGCTCATGATTCTATCCCTGAAGAGAGATATGGTATGGAAGGAGAGTTAGATACTGCAGCACTGTTCCTTTCTTCTCCTGCTTCATCCTATGTCAATGGAATAATGCTACCAGTGGATGGTGGATATACCTGTATTTGATAGGTTACATTTTTACAAACGATTCATAAAAAAGAAGGCACTTGTGAAATGCAAGTACCTTCTTTTTTTATAGATCATGTTTTAAATTTTAGGTGAAGATTGGGCCGGTTTCCCAGTTGAAACAGCAGCTCCTATAGCTGTAATATATGGAGCATATTTAGGGATATGGAAGTTCACCTCATACAACTTTGAAACTTGTTCCAATAATTGCTCACATTGTGGAATTTGAGTGACACGTCCGATGCACACAAAATCTTTAATGCCAAATCCTAAACCTGCAAAATAGGCCATAACGCCGATATTTTGAACTACAAGATTTAAAAGGCCTAAAGCTGCATCTTCCCTAGAAGTTTGCTTGTTTCCTTTTCGGATATTAGAAGCCGTAATACGTAAAGGGAATCTATTATCCACTTTGCACACTTCATCTAGATGAAGGTCTACATGAGCCAAATCACCTTTATCTGCTAATTTACAGATATATGTGGAACTGTCGCCATGGAAAACCATCTTAGACAAACCAGTTAGTGTACCCCCTCCAAGGGCGGAACCACCGAGGTGAGCATATTCACCATTTTCTACTTTAACAAAAGAGGTTCCCGTACCCATGGAAACGATGATGAATTTCTCAAGATCATAAAAGAAACCAGCTCCTGCAGCGTTGGCTTCAAACTCTCCAACTGGGCGTGGAATTTTCTCTAGAAGGGGATACTTAATTTTGCTTTGTCCTACTCCGGTTACACTGATACTTTCAACATCTGTAGACTTAAAGCCATAATGAGCTAATAAGTCTGTGATAATTTCAGGTGAAAAAATTTCACGTAGTATAACTGCAAACAAAATCTCGTTGCCTTGGACGGCAGCAATTTTTGTAGATGTGATACCTATATCTATGCCTATCTTTATCATAACGGGGGGCAAAGGTAATCTTTTTTTTAGTCTGAGCAAAAAAGAACCTTTAAAATTAGCTGATTCTCCTAATTTTGTGTAAATTTGCACGATTTTTGAAATTAGTAATATAATTCTTCAAATATAAAATTATTATGAGTACACAAACAGAAAAGTTGAAAGAGCTGATTGAGCTACGTGCTAAAGCTCGTGTAGGCGGTGGTGATAAAGCTATTGAAAAACAGCATGCGAAAGGTAAGTTCACTGCACGTGAGCGTATTGCAATGCTTCTGGATGAAGGTAGCTTTGAGGAAATGGATATGTTCGTTGAGCATAGATGTACCAATTTTGGTATGGAGAAAAAGCATTTCCTCGGTGATGGCGTTGTAGTAGGTTCTGGAACCATTCAGGGTCGTCTTGTATTCGTTTTTGCGCAAGACTTCACCGTTAATGCAGGTTCATTGTCAGAAATGCTTGCTAGCAAGATTTGCAAGGTCATGGATATGGCTATGAAAGTGGGTGCTCCAGTTATCGGTTTGAACGATTCAGGTGGTGCACGTCTTCAGGAAGGTATCAATGCTTTGGCTGGTTATGCTGAGATTTTCCAGCGTAATATTATGTCTTCCGGTGTTATTCCTCAGATTAGTGCTATCATGGGCCCATGTGCCGGTGGTGCTGTATATTCACCTGCATTGACCGATTTCACAATCATGGTGGAGAACACTTCATACATGTTCCTGACTGGTCCTGGTCCAGTTAAGGCTGTGCTTGGTGAGGTTGTTACCGCAGAGCAGTTAGGTGGTGCTTCTGTTCACTCTACTAAGTCTGGTGTTACTCATTTTACTGCTTCTAACGATGAAGAAGCTATAGAACTTATCAAGAAACTGTTCAGTTATATTCCTCAGAATAATCTGGAAGAAGCTCCACGTGTACCTTGCACCGATCCTATTGATCGTATGGAAGATTATTTGAATGAGATTATCCCTGAGAATCCAAACATGCCTTACGATATGTATCAGGTAATTGCTGCTATTGTAGATAATGGTGAATTCTTGGAAGTTCAGCCTAATTTCGCAAAGAATCTGATTATAGGTTTTGCCCGCATGAACGGACAATCTGTAGGTATCGTAGCAAACCAACCAAAGCAGTTGGCAGGATGTTTGGACAGCAACTCTTCTCGTAAGGGTGCTCGTTTCGTACGTTTCCTTGACGCATTCAATATTCCTATTATTACTCTAGTAGATGTTCCAGGATTCCTTCCAGGTACAGCTCAGGAGTACAATGGTGTAATTCTCCATGGTGCTAAGTTGTTGTATGCTTATGGTGAGGCTACAGTTCCAAAAGTTACTATTACCTTACGTAAGTCTTATGGTGGTTCTCATATCGTAATGAGTTGTAAGCAACTTAGAGGCGATAGAAACTATGCATGGCCATCTTCTGAAATTGCAGTTATGGGTGCAAGTGGTGCTGCTTCTGTTCTTTATGCTAAAGAAGCTAAGGCTTTGAAGGAAGAAGGAAAAGTAGAAGAAGCAAAAGCATTTATCCAAGAGAAAGAAGACGAATACACCAACCTGTTTGCAACTCCATATCAAGCTGCAAAGTATGGTTATATTGATGATGTAATTGAACCAAGAAACACTCGTTTCAGAATTATCAGAGCATTGGCACAGTTGGCTAATAAGAAGCTGACTAACCCAGCTAAGAAGCATGGTAATATTCCATTGTAATCACCTTTAAAAGTATTAGAATATGTTTTTATCAATTACAAGTTCAACTTGGCTAATGTCATTAATTGGTGTTGGTATCGTATTCCTGATTCTTGTCTTACTGGTTGTTGTACTCTATTTATTCAATCATCTTTTCCCTGAAGGTTCTTCAAAGAATGATGAAAAGGTTGCTGGTTTAAAGAACAACTTACAAGGAGATAACATGGGGAATGCCAGTGAACTGGATAAGGCTGCTGTTGCTACTGCTGTCTATTTGTTTTACAATGAATTGCATGACAACGAAAGCAATGTATTAACAATAAATCAGACTCCTTCTCATTGGCATGCAGTATTGAACGAGAGGCTATGATAACTGTAAAATCTAAATTTAATTAATAAAATGGCAAAAGAATTCAAATTTAATATAGGTGGCCAAGACTATACAGCAAGTGTAGAAGAGGCTAATGCCGGTGCTTTGAAGGTGACAGTAAACGGCAAGACTTATGATGTGGAGGTTCCACAGCATAAAATTTCTGGTCCAAAAATAGCTCACAAAGCTGCTGTAGCTCAAGCTGGTGGTCCAAAGAATGTAATTTCAGAGCTTCCTGGCACTGTAACCAAGTTGGTTGCAGCTAATGGTCAAAAGGTTAAGAAAGGTGATGTTCTCTTAGTTATTGAAAGCATGAAGATGGCTAATGACATCGTTAGTGAAGTAGATGGTACAGTTAAGAATATTGCTGTAACTCAGGGTCAGAGTGTCAACCAAGGTGATTTACTGGTTGAGATGGTTGCTGATGCAGTGGCTGCTGCTCCATCTTCAGCACCTGCTGTTGCTCCTGCTCCAAAGGCTGCACCTGCTGCTGCTCCTGTTGCTGCTGCTCCAAAAGCTCCAGCTGGTGCAAAAGTGGTAGAAGCTCCTCTACCTGGCACTATCACTAAGATTTTAGTTACTCCAGGTCAGACCATCAAATCCGGTGAAGTAGTTATTAAGATGGAAGCTATGAAAATGGAGAATGATATTACCTCTGAATTTGCAGGTACTGTCAAGGCTATCCTTGTAGAACAAGGTGGTCAGGTTCAAAGTGGTCAAGCAATGATAGAATTAGCATAACTAACAAGAATTCCATGAAAAATCTTAATCGATTATTTACCTTCATCGCCTTACTTTTTGTAGCTGTTATTCCTGTAATGGCTCAGGACTTCAGCTTGGGTGAAAGCATTTCAAAATTTGGTTCTGAGATGGGTTTCACAGCTTTCTTTGTTGGTGAGGGTTGGAAGAATGCCATTATGATTTGCATTGGCTGCTTCCTTCTATATTTAGCTATTAAGAAAGAGTACGAACCACTTTTGTTGCTACCTATTGCCTTCGGTATGATTTTGACCAACCTTCCTGGTGCTGGTCTTTTCCATAGTAGCATGTGGAACGATGAGTTCCTTAACCCTGATAGTCCATTCTATCATAGCTATCGACATGTAATGGCAGAGGGTGGTTTGCTTGATATTCTCTACATAGGTGTGAAGGCTGGTGTTTATCCTTGCTTAATCTTCTTGGGTGTAGGTGCTATGACTGATTTCGGTCCATTGATTGCTAACCCTAAGAGTTTGCTTCTTGGAGCAGCTGCACAGGTTGGTATCTTTGCTACATTCATTCTTACTCAGTTAGATATTTTCGGATTTACTCCTGCACAGGCAGCATCTATCGGTATTATTGGTGGTGCTGATGGACCAACTGCTATTTTCTTGACTACCAAGTTGGCTCCAGAGTTACTTGGCCCTATTGCTGTGGCTGCTTATAGCTATATGGCATTGGTACCAGTTATTCAGCCACCTATCATGAAACTCTGTACTACAGAAAAGGAGCGTAAGATCCGTATGAAACAGCTTCGTCAGGTGAGCAAAAAAGAAAAAATAATTTTCCCTATAGTAGTGGCAATTGTTGTTTCTTTAATTTTACCTTCTGCAGGTACTTTGATCGGTTGCCTTATGTTGGGTAACTTGATGAAAGAATCAGGAGTTGTAGAAAGATTGAGCAAATGTGCACAAAATGAGCTGAATAATATAGTTGTTATTATGTTAGGAACAACTGTTGGAGCAACTGCTACCGCAGAAGCCTTCTTGAATGTACAGACTTTGTCTATCCTTTGTGTTGGTATTGTTGCATTTGGTGTAGCTTCCGCTTGCGGTGTTCTGTTTGCTAAGTTCATGAATTTGTTCTTAAAAGAGAAAATCAATCCACTTATTGGTTCTGCAGGTGTAAGTGCAGTTCCTATGGCAGCTCGTGTAAGCCAAACTGAAGGTGCTAAGGCTGATCCAAGAAACTTCCTACTTATGCACGCTATGGGTCCAAACGTAGCAGGTGTGATTGGTTCAGCAGTTGCAGCTGGTGCTTTGTTGAGTTTCTTAGGATAATTTAATTCCTCCATAGTAAAAAGCCCTGAGGTTTATTTTCCTCAGGGCTTTTATTTGTTTTCAAGAAATCCTCATTTATTTATAATTTCAGCTTAATACCTCCCATAAACCAAAAACCTGGTTGTTCTACATTTCCTAAATCGTAGTAACGATGGTTGGTAAGATTATTTCCTTGTAAGAAAATAGTATATGCTTTTTCAATCCACTGTAGTTTTAAATCAAGTATGGCATAGGTACCATACGGAGTCAGAATACTAGTATTTTTCCCATTTTCATATAGAGTAAACGCACCATTTCGGTGTTGAAGTCTAAAATCCCATTGTGCTTCTAACTTTTCGGTTATGCGATGAAAAGAAGATAATACAAGTTTATTTCTTAGAAAATCTAAAGCGAAATTGCTATCATAAATTATAGTCTTATCATCACGTTTTTGATTGATATAGGCGTAGCTTAACTTTAGAAGTTTGAAGAATGAATTTGGACCATAAATTTCTTGAAAATTTAGTTGAGTGGTTAATTCTATTCCCATATTTTTAAGTTCAAAGTTAGCTGAGTGATAAGAATCATCAGCACTATACTTCACCCAATCAATCATATCCGTCCCATTTTGATAAAACGCTTTCAGCTTTCCTTGAAATACTGGAGTACTATATTGAATTCCTACTGTATATTCCGTATTTTTTTCAGGCTTAAGACCTATATTTCCGTTGATGGTAGGGCTCTTATAGTAAAGATCAGTGAAAGTTGGCATACGTAAAGCCTGATTAAAAGAAGCATAGACTTTCCATCCATTTACTGGTCTCCAACTGATGTCGACACCCGGATACAATCTAAATCGATAATCCAGTGCAGTGTTCATGTTTGCCAGCAATCCAAGACTTACAGTTATTCGGTCCCATAATAAATCATGCTCTAAGTATAATCCGACATTAGTTCGATCGTCACTGTTTGTGTAGTTCTTATCATGGCCTGGTACTTTCACATATTCAGATTCTTCTAATGGTTTACCTAAACTGTTAGAAAGAATCCCTTCATTTCTAACTTCCACGCCAAAAGAAGATTTACCAAGATCCCAATTAATGTAAGAATTCAGATTAAGTCCATAGACATTTAGTTGGTGGAAATTCTCATATGCTTCTGGATTAGTACGGATTAGCAAGTAATGATCCATGGTTCGACTCCAATATACAGACGGACTTAATTTTAATTTGCCTTTCGTCTCTGCAGAAATTGCAGCCATATATCGACGATTCTCTTCGTATTGATTGTTGAAAGCTGCACTATAAAAAGTGTTTGCTCCATAATCCATGGTGCTAGCCCCTAATTGCCATCTTACATTTATGTCGGAACCATTGTAACCTCCGTTATAAAACATATTACCTTTTTTAAAGTCACTATTCTCAGATCCACCATCGCTTCGAGAATAGCCACCAGCAAGTCTATTATAGACATTTTTACCAGGAAGACTTACATTCGCATCGGCAGCTATAGTGCCAAAAGAACCACCTTGAAGGTTTATGCCCAAGGCTTTTTCTTTCTCTTTTTTAGTAATAATGTTGATTGCTCCGCTGAATGCTGAAGAACCATAGATACGACTAGAACCACCCTCAAGAACTTCAATGCGTTCTATATCGTTTACGGATAAAGGTAGGTCTGCTGAAAGATGACCTGTGTGGGGATTACTGATGTTTATGCCGTTAAGCAAAATAGTAAGTTGGTCACTGTTGCCTCCATTGATTCCAATGTCTGTTTGTACACCATATGCACCTCTTTGTCGTACATCGATGCCAGCTACCAATTTTAAAAGGTCGTTAACACTTTGTGCTGATGATGCCTCAATTTCTTTTCTCGTGAGCACTTGAACCATTCGAACAGAATGCTCAGGAGAAAGAGGAACGCGGCTTCCCAGCACTTCAACTTCATCCAAGTCATACTCCTTTTCAGAGTATTTTACCTGACTTTGTTTTTTCTCTCCTGACAATACTGTCTGAGCAGTTGCAGAGTCCGGAATCGCTAAAGTCAAAGTTGCCACACTTAACGCACAAATATTAATCTCCCTCTTCATACTTAGAAAGACAGAGTATTTGCGATGGTTAAATTGGCGCCATTTGACAATGTTTTTTCTCCAATTAAATTGTTTTACTCTCATAATTGTTTTTCTTTTTCTTGAAAACAGATGCAAAATTAAATCGTTTTTTGTTAAGGAGCAAACTATTTATTACCTTTGTAGTTAGTTTAAGAATAATACAATGATTGAATCTTTTGAGCTCTGGTGTGAGCCTTTCCATGAGGCTCGTCGCATAAATGTTTATCTTCCATTTAATTATTATGAGACAGAGGAGAAATATCCTGTCGTTTATATGTTTGATGGCCATAATCTATTTGATGACGATGAAGCGGCATACGGAAAATCATGGGGGATAGGGAGATTTCTTGATTCTTGGGATAAGCAAGTTATTGTGGTTGGTGTTTACTGTTCCATGCATGGGAATGACCGGTTGGTGGAATATTCACCTTATAATTATAAGACCACTTTCACAGGGGCTGTTAAAGGTACAGGGAAATTGACTATGGAATGGTTTACATCCGTTCTTAAGCCCCATATAGATAAATCTTATCGTACCTGGACTCATCGAGAGGCTACAGCTATTGCAGGTTCTAGTATGGGAGGTCTTATGGCCTATTATGCAGTTTTAAAATATAATCATATTTATTCTAAAGCCGCATGCATTTCTCCAGCCTTTAGATTATCCATACGAAATGTCAAATCTGAACTTCAGAAAAGTGGAGAATTAGATGAAGACACCAAAATATTTTTTAGTTGGGGAACGAAGGAAGACCCACGGGGTGTTTTAGGTAAACACATTTGGAAATTAGATGCCATGCTTCAAGAAAGAAGAATAGACACTTATTGCTTTCAGCATGTTGATGGCACGCATAGTGAGGCTTCTTGGGAATTAGAAATACCTCTATGGATGAATTTCTTATGGAAATGAGGTTCAATAGGGAAGAAAATCTAATTCACATTTTTCAGTGGTTACCGACATGTGCACTTTAGCTCCTTCAATAAGTGGGTAATTGTCCTTAACATGACCTACTGGAAAATTATAAATCACAGGAATATTTTTGTCCTTTAAATAATGTTCGAACAAGTAATTCATGTCAGGATAATCTCCATCATTCTTATAATGGGTAAATTGGCCGATTATAATTCCTTTAACCTTATCTAAAACACCATGTAGTTTCAGTAGATTTATATAACGGTCCACATGATTAAAGTCTTCACCTACATCTTCTAGAAATAGAATAAGATTGTCGTTGCGCATGCAAAAATCTAGATATGTTCCAGTGAATCCACACATTACACTTAAATTTCCCCCTATGAGCGTCCCAGTAACATCGCCCAAATGATTCAAAGGGTGAACAGGAACAGTGTAATGAGGCAGTTTCCCTTCAAGTATGCCTTTTAAGTGAGAACTACAATCATCTTTCCCATCATAATCCATAAGATGCTCACACATATGGGCATGAATTCCCATTACTCCACTGGTCACCCAAGCACTATGAAGTACTGTGATATCACTGTATCCTATAATCCATTTCGGATTTTCTCTTATTACAGAAAGGGGTATGTCCTGGATTTCATGTATACTACCATAACCTCCACGAGTACACATGATAGCCTTTATGGAAGGATCCAATAAAGCATTCATTAAATCGGAATAGCGTTGTTCCTTAGTCCCGGCATAAGTGCCATTAGTTTTATTCAAAATATTTTCCCCTCGCACAATGATATAACCCCATTCTTTCAGCACTTTTTCTGCTGCCAATACAAATTCCACGTCGGGTGTACTGGCTGGACTTAGAAGTGCTATTGTATCTCCTTTTTCAAGGAAAGGTGGCATTATGATTTTCTGTTGGGCGTATGATGTCATATTTAAAATGATTAATAATAGAAAAGAGATTTTCTTCATTTCAGCATATTTTATGTATGCAAATATAGCTATTATACACTAATAACAACATTTTTGATGACAATAATTCAGAAACTTTGAAAAGTATTCGTTCAATTGTTAGATTTGAATTAAATTTGTACCAATTTAAATATTTTATATTTTTTTATTAGAACATGGCTTTTTACGTTCGCTATTTCGATGCAGAAGCTCTGCTCCCAAAAGAAGAGGATATTATACCTTTTATTTCTAGTTTAAACATGCTCTCACCAAAGGAGTTGAATGTAGTTGGTTCTTACATTGGGAAACTTAAGAATGGGACGAATAGAATTTTTTTAGATAAGTCTAAAAAGAAGTATATCCTTGCTATTGGTACGGATAAGACAGATATTGCAGATTTCCAAAAAAATGCAAAAAAGGAAGCGCGTCCAAATAATTCTCAACACGTTAAACCCGCTGTACCTGAAACAGAATTTGGAAAAGATGAAACCAGAATTAACGAAGGCTGGTATATTTACTCTCTAGATTATCAACGTTTTGAAGAAGGCGCATATTCTCCGTATACTTTCAAGGCTAAAATTAAAGATGCCAGTATATTGGATGCCTATCAACAGATGTCCCTGTACCTTCAGCAGAAGCATCAGAATGCTAGCTTGATTCCAGATTTTCGCCCTTCGCTTGTGACTATTGACCCTGTTAACGACTAATTTTTCATTTCATGAGGGTATGAAAAGATGCAGTATTTTTATAACCCTTCTATTTTTGTATATCTCTTGTTTTGCAGGAGAATGGGTTCGTACCAATCAACTGGGATATTTGCCACAATCAGTTAAGGTTGCTGTTTATATAAGTGATGAACTTCATGAGATTTCTTCGTTTACTCTCATAGATTTCTATACAAAAAAGGAAATTTATGAGTTTTCATCGGATAAAATACACAAAGTTCCAGCTTATGGGAGAATGAAAACTTGTTACAGACTTGATTTCTCTGATGTAGAAGACGAAGGGGTTTACTACTTGCAAGTAAATGAAACCAAATCTCCTCGCATTTTAATTAACACCCATGTCTATGATGGAACTGCAGATTTTCTTTTGAATTACATCCGTCAGCAAAGATGTGGGTTTAATCCCTTTCTAAATGATTCATGTCATATAAATGATGGCTATATTGAGTTTCATCCACAAAAGAGTGGACAACACATTGATGTTCGTGGAGGCTGGCATGACGCTGCCGATTATCTTCAATACACTACCACCTCTGCGAATACAATTTATCAGATGTTGTTTGCCTATGAGCAAAATCCTGAATCATTTGGAGACTATTACGATGCCTTTGGTCTAAAAGGGAAAAATGGAATCCCTGATATTTTAGATGAAATAAAGTGGGGTCTGGATTGGCTTTGTCGCATGAATCCAGAGCCAGGGGAGTATTATAACCAGATAGCAGACGATCGAGATCATGCCGGTATGCGTAGTCCGGCTGAAGATTTAGTGGATTATGGATATGGCCCCGGTAATGGGCGCTCTGTTTATTACTGTAGTAATACCGTGCAGCCCAGAGGTAAAACCGGTTTGACAAATGCCACCACAGGAGTCGCTAGTACTACTGGGAAGTTCGCTTCATGTTTTTCCTTAGGAGGAAGAATCCTGAAAAACTTTTACCCTGATTTTGCAGCGGATTTGCTTTCCAGGGCTGCTGATGCCTATCACATGGGAGTAATCATGCCAGGTGTCTGTCAAACTGCATCACGAGTATCTCCCTATATTTATGAAGAAGATAATTGGACCGATGACATGGAATTGGCAGCTCTGGAATTATATAGACAAACTGAAAAGAATGAATTTTTAAACCAAGGACTGGAATATGCCAGAAAAGAGCCCATCACTCCTTGGATGGGTGCAGATAGTGCACGTCACTATCAATGGTATCCATTTATCAATTTGGGGCACTACCGGTTAGCATCCGTAAGTTCCACCCAAAAGGAATTTTTGCGTAATCTGCATTCTGGAATTTCCAGAACTTATGAAAAAGCGAAAGAATCTGCCTTTTTAAATGGAATCCCTTATATCTGGTGCTCCAACAATTTGTGTGTAGCCATGCTGACGCAATGCAGGTTCTATCGGGAATTGTCTGGTGACAATCAGTTCCAGGAGATGGAAGCAGCATTGCTGGATTGGTTATTCGGTTGTAATCCCTGGGGAACTTCGATGATTGTGGAATTGCCTCTATGGGGGGATTATCCTGAACAACCGCATTCATCTTATGTGAAACTTGGATTAGGTAATACAACGGGTGGACTGGTTGACGGCCCAGTCTATAGTTCCATTTTCAATAGTTTAATCGGAATTAGCTTGTCGGGCTTACCTAATTTACCAGTTCAGGCTTATTCTGAATTTCAACCAGACCGAATGGTTTACCACGATGCGATTGGAGATTATTCCACCAATGAACCTACTTTGGATGGAACGGCTTCATTGACTTATTATCTTTCATCCTTGCAAAAAGATGGCATGCTTCAACGAAAAAATGCCTTACACGATGAACATGTTTGGGTAGATGGGGGAATCATCAGAACCAACCCCCATAAGAAAACGATTTCTCTGGTATTTACAGCTGCCGATAAAAGAGATGGAGAAGATGCCATCTTGACTACACTAAAAAAGCACGGAATAAAAGCAGGATTCTTTTTCACTGGAGAATTTTATGAGAAATTTCCCGATACTATCCAACGTCTACTCCAAGGTGGGCATTATGTAGGAAGTCATAGTTATGGACATCTTTTATATATGCCTTGGGAAAACAGGGATTCACTTTTGGTCACCCAAGAAGAGTTTGAAGAAGATATGGAAAAGAGTTTCCAGTTATTGGAAAAATCGGGCATTCCTTATAAAAATGCCAAATACTTCATCCCACCTTATGAATATTATAATCAAAAAATCAGTACATGGGCTAGGGGGATAGGGCTGCAAATAATCAACTTTACTCCTGGAACATTGAGTAATGCAGATTATACTACTCCGAATTTGAAAAACTATCGTAGTTCCAAGGAAATTTTCAACAGAATTCTGGAAAAAGAAAAGGCAGAAGGATTGAATGGTAACATCATGCTCTTCCATTTTGGAACAGAAGATGCTCGTACCGATAAATTCTATCATGGCTATTTGGATAAGTTAATCAAGATTTTGAAAAAGAAAGGTTATAAATTTGTTTCTATTGAAGATGCCATTGAAAATTAATTCTAGCTGTTTTTCAAGGCTAGTAAATGTTATGATGTTATGAATAAGTATTTAGATGTAGTTAAGCGTAGTTTAGTTTCTCTAAATTGGTTTGAGATTCTTTTATTGATTTCCATTTTAGCACTTTCCGTTATTTCGTTTATAGTAAAAGGTGAATTCTCTATAAATAATACGATTGCTGCGGTTTCTGCCATACTAGGTGTTTTTTGTGTGGTTTTGGGCGCTAAAGGATCTATTGCCAATTGGATTTTTGGTATTGTGGAAGCATGTCTCCATATTTATATTTGTTTTGTCACACACATTTATGGTGATTTTCTACAACGAGTATTGTGGAATCTACCCATGCAGTTTTATGGTTGGAAAAACTGGAGAAAAAGAGAGAGAAAAGATGAGTCTACTACTATCGTAACACGATATATGTCTTGGAACCAACGTATTTATACGGTTCTGGCTATCTTAATTGGAACCGTTTGTTTGGGTTATTTCTTAAAAGATTTTGGTCCTTGGCTGATTGGGCATCTGCAACAAATTCTTCCAGATATTCAATTTAAAACCTTGAAAACAGATTACGACCATCCTCTGCAGTTGTGGTTGGATGCTTTCACTACTGTCATTTCTATCATCACTGTTTATATTTCCACCAAAGCCTTTGTGGAGCAGTGGTTCTTATGGCTGATCATCAACATCACCTACATTTGCATGTGGCTGATGAGTGATTCAGATTTTAGTTTCATGACGGTTGCGAAATATAGCGTATATCTGATAAACAGCTTCTACGGCATTTGGATGTGGAATAAACTAAGTAAAAAATAAAAAAGAAGGCGGTTGAAAAACCGCCTTTCTTTTTACTTGAATTTTATTTTGCCAGAATTACATCGGCTAATTCATTCAATTTTTCCACATCAGCCGGTTTCATTTTCCCACGGATGGTAATGGTTGGTTCCAGGATTTCGAGTTCTTTCATGGTTTCTAGCATACTTTTCATTACTTTGCCTGCACTAGGAGCCCAAGAACCGTTTTCTATAATGGCTACACGACGTTTCTGATAGCCTTTGATTTCCAACTTATGGATGAAGTTGTACATAGGAGGGAACAATCCACCATCATAACTAGAAGCTGCCAAAACCAGATTTCCGTAGCGGAAAGCATCTTCTATAGCCTCAGCCTGATCATCTCGTGTAAGGTCGGTTAAAACCACTTTACTGGAGTTGCGTGCCTTTATTATTTCAGCTAGTTTCATCGCTACCTCAGCGGTATTTCCATGGATGCTGGCATACGCAATAAGTGTTCCAGGTGTTTCCACCTCATAATTGCTCCATGTGTTGTATAGACCTAGATAATAACCTAGATTCTCCTTCAAAACAGGTCCATGAAGAGGACAAATAATTTCAATATCCAGAACAGAAGCTTTCTTTAGAAGATTCTGAACCATGGTTCCATATTTGCCACAAATGTTGAAATAATACCTTCTAGCTTCACATGCCCAATCGTCGGTTTCATTGCAGAGTGCTCCAAACTTACCGAAAGCATCAGCGCTAAATAGAATTTTATCCGTCTGATCGTAGCTCACAATCACTTCAGGCCAATGAACCATAGGAGCGGCAATGAACTTTAAGCTATGCTGACCCAGTGATAATGGCTCTTTCTCGTTTGCCTCGATTACTCTGCCTGTGAAGTCGAATCCCACGAAGAAAGAAGACAACATGGCAACAGCCTTTTTAGAACATACAATAGAGCATTCTGGATAATCTTCCAGTACCTTCTGAATGAGGGCAGAATGATCTGGCTCCATGTGATGAACCACTAGATAATCCGGTTTTCTTTCGCCTAATACCTTTTTCAAGTTGCCAAGCCATTCTTCTCCTGCACGCTTATCCACAGTATCCATGATGGCTACCTTTTCATCCAGAATAACATAGGAATTGTATGCCATTCCTGCAGGGAGATAATATTGACTCTCGAACAAATCTAAATTGGTGTCATCTACACCAATATACTTTACGGTTGCAGTTACATCTTTTACCATTTCTGTTTTATTTTAATTCTATAATTTGTTTAACTTTTATGTCTTCCGCATTAGCGCCAATTCTAATCTCAAATTCACCAGGCTCCACAGTCCACTTCATGTTCTTATCCAGAATCTGTAAGTCTTCTGGATGAAGGGTGAATTTAACCGTTTTTGTTTCTCCTGGTTTCAAGCTGACACGTTCAAATCCTCGCAGCACTGATTCATAATAAACCACCGATGTAATTAAATCGGACACGTAGAGCTGAACCACGTCTTCACCTTCTTTCTTACCGGTATTGGTTACATCTACAGATACATTAATGTCACCATCTACTGTACCAGAATAGCTGATATTTAAATTGTTGTATTCAAACTTAGTATAACCTAATCCATAGCCAAACGGATAGAGTGAGCCGTTTACACGTGTGTTTTTAGCACTCCACCAACTAGCAGCATTGTGTGAGCCACGTTTGAAAGGGAAGTTCCATTCTATTTCACCTATAGTCTTAGGGAAAGTGATAGGCAGACGTCCACTAGGGCTCAGTTCACCAAAGAGCATTTTGGCTACAATGTGGCCACCTCTAAAGGTAGGGAACCATGTTTCCAGAATGGCTGGGATATATTTGTTTTCCCAGTTGATAGTCAGTGGCTGACCATTGACTAAAACCAATATAATAGGCTTCTTGGTTTTATATAGAGCTTGCAATAAATCACGCTGTTTGCCTGGAAGATCTAAGGAGGTACGACTCCTACCTTCGCCGGTTCGTAAATCGTCTTCACCCAAGCAACAGATGATGTAATCCACATTTTCTGCAGCTTCTACCGCTTTTCGAATGGCATATTCTTCTCTGGCTGTCAAAGGCTCTGGAATAATTTCAGATTCTGGCCAGTTTGCATCTACTATTTCACAGCCTTTTTCATAAATCACCTTGTCGGCACCTAAATACTCTTGTAAGCCTTTTAGCAAGCTAATTCCATCCAGACCATTCGGACCATAACGGGAAATCATAAAATTCGTCTCGTCGGCTAAAGGTCCAGTGACAAGGATTTTATTGATTTTAGTCTTATCTAAAGGCAGAATGTCATTTTCATTCTTCAGCAGAACCATGCTTTGGCTCTGAACCTTATCGATGAAATTTTCTTGATAGACAAATCCGGCTTCCTTATCGGATACTGCACCGTTTCCGGTGTAAGGATTGTCGAAAAGTCCCATATTGAACTTGACATTCAGCACCTCTCTTACTCGTTGGTTGAGAACTTCTTCACTGAGAAGACCCTTTTTTACGGCATTCCGAACAGGATTGATGAAGGTTGATGGGGGAGTGAAGTTGGTTCTCACATTCAGACCAGCCTCCAGAACCAGTTTAGCCGTTTCCTCATAAGAAGCCGTCACCTTGTGTTTACTGTGCATGAACTCCACTGCTTCTGAGTCGCTCACCACATACCCTCTAAAGCCATAAGTATCCCTCAGCAGTTCAGTCAGGAACCAGTGTGAACCAGAAACCGGAATACCGTTCCAGTCGTTGTAGCTGCTCATCACCTCCCAAGGATGAGCTTTCTGGATGACCTTCTTAAAAGGATACAAGAAAATTTCATGGAGCTCCCGTGGGGTAATATGTGGGTCGGTACGAGCGTCACCGTCTCTTCCACCTTTTGGCACACTATAAGCAGCGTAATGCTTCAAGCAAGAAGCGATTCCCTGCTCTTGAATACCATTTACCATCTGAATACCCAGCTCACTGATGAGGTATGGGTCTTCGGAGTAACACTCTAGCGTTCTTCCCCATCTAGGGTCGCGTGCCATATCCAGAATAGGGGCGTAGACACTGTGGTAACCTATCAATTTAGCCTCCTTACCCACGATAGACCCTGCTTCATGAATGAGTGCCCGGTTCCAGGTACTTCCTAAAGCGATAGGGGCTGGCAGTGGAGTAGCTTTCGTATGATTTAGTCCGTGAATGCCTTCATTGGAGAATTCCACCGGAATGCCTAATCGGGTTTCTTCCACAAAGAATCGTTGAACCTGATGCAAGGCATTTACATGCACAGACATAGGGTAGGATAATTTTATCCCTCTGGCTGCACCTTCCACGCCATTCAGCATCTCATCTATGTTGGCAATTCCATCTTTCCATATTTCATTTTTCCAGTTGGGTGTAGGGAGAGAATCTTGTAATACTCTGCCGAAACCATACAGAGTAGTGACTTGATTAGATTTCTCTTCCAAAGTCATTTGGGAAAGCAGATCTTCCACACGCGATGCGATAGGCTGCTTAGGGTCTTCATAAATATCCTTTTTCCCATTTTTGTTGAAATCTATCCATCCATCATGATAAATGTCTTTTTTGTTCTGAGCATAAGAGGATGTAAGGGAGAATAAACAGATGCTCAAAAGACAAATTTTTTGAATGTGTTTCATTATTGTATTAGATTTAGTTAAATAAAATGCCATCTCCGTCAGGGTCCAGTGTTTTAGCCAGTTTCTCGATGTTCAGGCTACGTGCCGAAGCATCCACAATATCTTTGTAGACTCCACCTTTCTTATACACTTCATCCGGTTCACCGCTTTGTTCCACCCTTCCATTTTTCAGTGTGTAAACAAAATCACTGTCTATTATCTGGGAGATATTATGTGAAATCATGATGACCGTTCTTCCTTTCTTAATATCATCGATGGATTGTTTAATCTGCTCGGTAGCAATGGCGTCGAGCGAAGCTGTAGGTTCATCCAGGAACACGATAGGAGGGTTCTTCAAGAACATACGGGCAATAGCTATTCTTTGCTGCTGACCGCCAGAAAGTTGTTGTGCCTTGCTCTGGAAACCATTGGGTAATTTGATGATTTGGTCGTAGATATAGGCCTTTTTCGCAGCATCTATAATCTCATCCATCGTAGCATCGGGCTTTCCGTAGCGAATGTTTTCCTCGATGGAACCATCAAAAATGTGATTTTTCTGCAGCACCAAGCCGATGTTTTCACGAAGGTATTTCGTATCCCAATCCCGTAAATCCACTCCATCTAGTAAGATGGAACCGGTATCTGGCTCATAGAATTTGTCCAGCAGATTCACGATGGTGGACTTACCCGCTCCCGAAAGCCCCACAAAAGCGGTGATGTTTCCAGGAACGATTTCCATGTTGATATTGTGCAAGGCTTTTGTTCCGTTCGGATAAGTGAAATCTATGTTGTTCAGTTCAAATTTGCCGACCACTTTCTCCGGGTGATACTTACCGGATGGTTCCACATAATCATCTGCATCCAGAATATCGAAGAAACCTTCAGCATAGATAATCGCATCGTTTAGCTGGTCGAAAATTCTTTGCAACTGGGTGATAGGGGCCGTGACATTGGCAAACAGCATGACATGATACATAATTTTACCGATGGACATTCCCGGATATTGAATCAGTACCAGATAAGCCGTGAGAATGATAATCAGCACCGTGCCCACCTGCCGAACGAAGCTTTTTAAACCATCATAATAAAAAGAGGTTTTACGCACCAGCATCTGGTTGTCCGTAAACTTCGTCTGCAAGTCCCACTGCTTACTACTTTCGATGGATTCACGGTTAAACGACTTAATGACGTTCATGCTCTCGATGATTCCCATGATTCCATGACTTTTCTTTTCCCTGAACCCACGCATGTTCTGACGCCAGCCTTGAAGTTTTCGGGCCTGAGCCACCGTAATCCAAATATAGATAGGAACGATGAAAAGAGCGGTCAGACCCACGTAGAAATTGGCCATGAACATCAGAATCAAGGCTAGGAAAGCACTGGTAAACAGCGGCAATAAATCGATGAAAACATTTTGAACCGTACTGGAAAGGCTGCTCACGCCCTGGTCAATTCGGGTTTGAAGTTTACCCGTTTCATTCTCGTTGGCCGAGAAGAAAGCCATCTTATACGTAAGGATTCTATCCACCACAGCCTGCGACATGTCCTTACTCACTAAAATACGCATCTTCTCACCAAAGAAATTCTGAGCATAGGTAATCAGGGCCGATAAAATTTCCTTTCCCAGTAAAATAACACTGATAAGCGTCAGAATGTTAGCCGCTTCTGCCCATTCAAATCCTTCCGGCTTTATCAGCGCATTGATTTTATCCACCGTCCAGTCTAGGACGATCGCATTAACTTGGGCTATCAGAGAGCCAATCAGTGTGAGGAATAGGGTAGCCATGACAAGCCATTTGTAAGGCTTGACATAAGGCATGATTTTTTTCATTAAGTCGATAAGGTTCATACTTATTCTTTTTTATTTCTTTTAAAGATGCCTTTAAGCGTACCGGAAAGTTTTTTAGCTCCTCGTTTAATGCTTTTGCCCACCTTCACAGAGGTCGTGTCAATAAACTCACCAGCTTCCTTCAGGTTCTCACGACCTAGTTTCTTTCTATATTGAGCCCGATAGTTGTAGTAAAGCTCTACCTGGTCGTCGTTCATTTGCTTCTCATATTTTTCATCAAAAAGTTCCTTGTAGGCAGCGTATTCACCTTTCCAGGCAGAAATCTGCTCCGTGGTAGGAGTCTCCACCTTATTCATACGCTCCACCAATGATTTGAAATCATTCAAGAACTTGTCCACCTCGGTAGGGGTTTGAGCCAGACAAAAAGCACTAGGCAAAAGTACCATCATTACCATAAAAATAAATCTCTTCATAATCATTTCAATTAAAAGTTAGTTTATAATATATTTTTGATGTCTAATAAGTGATGTATTTCAAAATTAACCGGTTCCGGAGCTGTGAAATTTTCCGGATGAGCATTATAGAACATGACATCCAGCCCCGCATTTTTAGCCCCTTGTATGTCGGTGATGAAATTGTCGCCTATCATCAGAGTGGTTTCCGGGTTTGCTCCAGAAATCTCAAAGGCATAGTGGAAATATGCAGGAGAGGGCTTATTGGCTCCCGCATCTTCCGATAGAATCACCGTGTCAAAGAAATCCTGAAGCTCGGAGGCTGCCAGTTTCTTGTATTGAACTTCATGGAAACCGTTACTGCAAACGTGCATCTTGTAGCCTTTTCCCTTCAGATAGTTCAGCACCTCATAAGCACCAGGCACCACACCCGGCTTACAAGAGCACAGTTCCAGGAATTTATCGCTCACTTCCAGGCAAAATTCTTTACTGGGTTCGAAAGGCTTTTCCGTAATTTGGCCATCAGCACCCAGAGTTTTCACCTTGCCTTGTGAAAGAGGCCTTCTAAAACGTTCCACAATTAAGAACGGTCTATCTATCTCACCCGCACTGTATTGGCTCCACAGCACTACGTTGGCCAGCCAATAAGGCTCTGTAAAATCTTCTGCTTTTTTGAAATATCTGTCCAGGTGAAAATAATCATACAGTTCTTGCAAGGCAATTACGGCATTACCATGCGTGTCATAGAGCGTATCGTCGAAATCAAAAAAGAGATCAGTATATTTTTTCATTTTTCACCTTCATTTATTTTAATGCAAATATATATTATTTCTCGCAGGTTGCCAAATTTAGAGGGTTATGGTTTTTATAATTTAAATGTTTGCATTATCTTTGAACCATTAATTAAAAAAATCATGAAAGAAAGAGTAGTTTTTATCGATTACATCCGGGTTATTGCCTGTTTCCTAGTAATGCTGGTTCATGCCAGCGAAAATTTCTATGCAGCTGATTCTTCAGGGCTGGCAGGTAATTTCTCCATGCTTGCCAATGAAGCCAATCGGTTTTGGGTAGCGTTTTATGATGGTGGGTTAGGCCGAATCAGCGTTCCTCTGTTCATGATTGTCTCAGCCTATTTACTAGTTCCCATGAAGCCTGGAACGACCATGACCCAATTCTACAAGAAGCGTTTTTGGCGCATTTTACCCCCGTTTATAGTTTTTCTTTTACTGTACACTTTCTTGCCTCTTCTTTGGGGAGGTATGACTTGGGAACAGTCTTGGCAGGATTTTAAGATGTTGCCTTTTAATTTCCCTTCCATGGGAGGTCACCTTTGGTTCATGTACCCGCTCATCAGCTTGTACTTAATCATTCCGGTAGTTTCTCCTTGGTTGGAAAGATCCAGTGCGAAAGATGAACTGATCTTCATCGGGTTGTTTGCCTTTTCTACCTTATTGCCTTGGTTTCATCGCTTCGTCAGCCCTGAACTTTGGGGTGAATGTTTCTGGAACCACTTCAGCATGCTTTGGTATGTTTCCGGTTATTTAGGCTATCTGGTTTTAGCACATTACATAAGGGTGCATTTGAAATGGTCTAATTCCAAAAGGCTGAAGGTGGGTTTATGTTGTTTCCTTCTGGGTGGGGCATTCACTGCATGGTCTTTTTACTATAAAGGAGTACCTAATCAAGCTATTGAAACGCCCATGTTGGAATGGTCTTGGGAATTCTGCACCATCAACGTGCTCGTAGCCACTTTCGGAGCATTTTTACTCTTCACTTGCATTACGCAGCAGAAGGCTCCTAAATTCATTACAGACCTTTCTAAACTGTCTTATGGAATGTATTTGATGCATTTGTTCTTCTTGTCACAAATTGCAGCTTACTTTGTCAATGGAAGAAATCAGGCTGAGCCGTTGATTCCAGTGGCTTTGGCCATTCCAGTGATTGCCATCTTGACTTTCATCTGCTGTGCCGTAACTTCTAAACTAATTTCCTATATTCCTGGTAGTAAATATATAATTGGCTGATTATGAAAAAGACTTTATTCTTTTTTCTTATTGTCGTTCTAGCACATATTTCTGTATCTGCACAGGATTATGCTCGATTCCATGAGGGATTGTTGAAGAATACCCAAGTAAAAGGATGGATTCTGCAGTTTCTGGAGAGGCAGCAGACGGGTTTGACCGGTCACCCCGAAGCCATGTCTTATCCGTACAACAGCTGCTTATGGGCTGGAACCATCACCCGTGAAGCGGAAAACCATGGAAGCGATTGGTGGCGTTATGAGCAAACTGCCTATTACACCGATGGATTACTCCGTCTGGGTTATCTCTTGAACGACCAGAGTTTAATTAATAAAGGAAAAGATGGAATCAATTATACCATTGAACATGCTTCGGAAAATGGAAAACTGGGGCATGCAGAGATAGAATCTCTTTGGCCTTTTGCTGTCTTTTTCCGTGCCATGCTAGCCGAATATCAAGTCACTGGAGATGAGCGAATTATTTCCAGTCTAGAAAAGCATTACTTGAACTTTACTGCCGAGGAAATTTCTAAAATCAGAAACCTTATTAATGTAGAAGGAATCTTATGGGTTTACGGGAAGACAAAGAATAAGAAATTACTAGACTTGGCAGAAGAAGCCTTTGCCTTGGAAAATTCGGAACTCACCAGAGAGGTGGTGTACAACGATGAAAACCCTCATATTCATGGCGTAACTTACGCTGAAACCATGAAAATTCCTTTGTTGCTCTATGCTTACACCGGTAAGAAAGAGTATCTGGATTTTGCCCTTCGTGCCAACAAGAAAGTGGAGGATTTTGACATGCTTCCTGACGGTGTTCCTACCAGCGCCGAGTATTTGCTAGGAAACGACATTATGATAGCTCATGAAACCTGCGACATTACCGATTTTACCTGGTCTTGGGGCTATTTCCTAGAGACCACTGGAGATTCTCATTGGGCTGATTTAATCGAAAAAGCCGTATTCAACGCAGGCCCTGGTGCCGTAACGAAGGATTTCAAAGCCTTGCAGTATTTCTCTTGCGTGAATCAGTTCCTGGCTACCGGAAACTCCAACCATAATGAATTCAAGCACGGTTCCACCTGGATGGCTTACCGGCCCATCCATGAAACCGAATGTTGTGCAGGAAATGTGCACCGCTTCATGCCTAATTATGCTTCCAGAATGTGGATGGTGGGAGAGAAAGACGAACTAGTCAGTGCGCTTTACGGCCCATCAGCTATAGATTTCAGATTGTCCAATGGGAAAAACTGCCATGTGGAGGAATCTACGAATTATCCATTCGATGAAACCATCACTTTTAACTTCACCATGGATAAATCCTCCAAAATGAAATTCACCTTCCGCATTCCAGAATGGTGTGAATCCGCTTCCATCACCATCAATGGAAAGGCGTATAAGAAAAAGATACCTTATGGAGAATATATGACCATAGAGCGGAAGTTCGCATCTAAGGATCAAATTGTTCTCAAGCTGGACATGCCGGTGAAGGTTAAACATACAGCCGACCAGAAAGGCACTTATTTTGAGCGTGGGCCGTTGCTTTTCAGCTATGGAATCGGTCTCCGAATGACGGAAGACACTACCCAATATAGTAATATGGCTACCAAGAAGGTGGGAAATCCTGATTTCAAATGCTGGGACATTCGCCCACTAGGGAAATTTAATTATGCCCTGACTTCCGAAAGTAAGCCGAAGGCTATCCGCAGAATCCCTACCAGCGATTACCCCTTCGACTGGAACGGAGCTCCTATCAGCATTATCCTTCCAGTACGTGAAATAGAATGGGAACTGGAAGATGACCAGTACACTCCAGCACTTCCAGATACGGTGGTTTATAAGCAGGAAGAGATGGAATCCATCGTACTGGTTCCGTATGGATGTACCTTGTTGAGATTAACCGTCTTTCCCAAGGGTGACGATAGCGCAGATAGAATAAAGGAATGAAAAAAATTATTTTACTGTTGCTCTTGTGCCCTTGCCTGATGCTAAATGCGCAGACGGCAAATGAAAGACAGGCGCGTAGGATTTTCAACCAGACCTACGATATGGTTTTCGGTGAAAAGGGGAGTAAACTCTCTTATTCCGTCAATATCATTCGCCTTTATAAAACAGCCGGAACCATCCTGATGAAAGGGAAAAAATCCGTGTTTGAGGAAGACCGATTTGTGGGCTACACCGATGAAAAGAACTATTACAAGGTAGATAAAAAGAAGAAACTGGTAGAGATTTACGATGCCAATTCACCCAGCAGAGATAAATACGCATCGAAAGTCAAGTTCAACCTGGATGAGTTTGAGTACCATATAGCTGCTGAAGGCGACAACTATGTCATTACCCTGGACCAGAAAAAAGGAGGGAAAGGCACAGTGAAACATGCCAAAGCCTACATTGACAAGAAAACACGTTACCCGGTAAAAGTGCGGGTGAAAGTTCTTTTCTTCTGGATTACCGTAGACATCAATAGTTTCCACTACGGAATAACCGATGAAAGTGTTTTTGAATTCCCAGCTAAAAAGTATGCTGCGTTTAAAATGGTAGACCAGAGAGGCAAGAAATGACGCATTATTTTCATTATTAGATCAGTTTTTTATAATTTTGTACGGAATAATTACAGAACCTTACTATTGAATACTGAAGTAGAATAATGGATAAACCTGAAATACTTGTAGATAAGAGTTTTCATCAAATAAAAAAATGGTATCAGGGATTTCTGGAATTACAGAAACATGGCCCTGTGAGAAAACAGGAATCTACTTCCACTCATATCTGCATGCATTGTAATAATCAGTATGAAGGCGACTATTGCAATGTCTGCGGGCAGAAATATGATGTGGACAGAATTACATGGTCTTACGTTTATCAGAATATATTTACAGGCCTTCTGAATCTAGGTGAGGGCTTTTTACGCACACTAATCGACCTCCTTTACCGCCCGGGCTACATGATTCGGGACTATCTGGAAGGGCACCGGAAACCTTATTTCAAACCTTTCCAACTGCTGTTCGTGCTCAGTGCCATTTTTCTAATTTACATGCAGGTTACCCTGCCTGATGAACTGAACCGGTTTAAAGAATTCTCGGAGCAGGGTTTCAATACGAATGTGATGGCAGAATCTGTTGATACTACCTCAATGAATGAAGAGCAGAAGAATATGATAGATTATATAGCTGCAAATTACTTCAAGGTTGCAAACTTTATATCCAAGATAGAAGTTCCTCCTTCCGTGAAAAAGATTTTCAACATGACTAAGAATTGGGTATCTGGAAATTTGGCTGCTACCATCTTGATGCTGTTGCCTTTCTGGTATTTAGCTACGAAGCGAACCTTTAGGAAAACTGAATATGGGAAAAAGATGAATGGCCCCGAAAGATTAGTAAGCCTGGTTTACATTGGTTGCCAATTCATTCTTCTGACCTTTATTATCTTGTTTAATTTCCAGATTTTTGGGACCGTCTCTCCATTAACACCGTTCTTTATATACTTGCTTTGGAGTTACGACCATTGTCAGCTTTTTCAAATATCTTATCTCAGAGCTTTGAAACTTACCATGTTTATGTGTTTGCGTATTGATATTTATATATTTATTTTTGCCATAACTATGGGGGCTATTACCATGCAGTTAGCTTATCTTTTTGGCAATTAAAACCTTTAAACCATGAAACAGATTATAAAACATTTCACAGACAATGACCTGTACACCTTTAGTTGTCAGTATTACGTCATGATGAAATACCCTCGTGCAGAGGTGAAATATTCGTTTATAGACCGAAATCATCTGTGCTACCCGAAGAACTTTGCAGAACTGCTGCAAGAACAGGTGGACATGATGACTACCGTGAAGATTACGGACGAGGAAATCAGTTTCATGACGAATCACTGCCCTTGGCTGCCGCTGTGGTACTTTAATTTCCTCAGAGGCTATACGTTCAACCCGAAAGAGGTTTCCATCAGCCAGGATGAAGAGGGGCAGTTGTCCATCACCGTTCAAGGCAAGTGGTTCTCCACCATCATGTGGGAAATGCCGTTGCTGAGCATCATTTCCGAGCTGGTTCACACCCTAAAGGGAGAGAAGGCTACCTATAATCTGGAAGTAGAACGGGAAAAGGTGAAAGCCAAAACAGAAAAGTTCCTTCAGGCAGGGGTTATTCTGGGTGATATGGGCACTCGCCGCAGGTTCTCCTTCAACCATCAGGAAATGGTGATAAAGACCATGGCAGAGGTCTACCAGTCTCAAGATTGGCCCGGTAAATTCACGGGAACCAGCAATGTCTGGCTGGCCATGAAGTATAATCTGAAAGCCCTGGGAACCATGTCGCACCAGCTTATCTCTTTTGAGGAAAACGTGAGTGGAGTGTTCGAGTGCAACTATAACGTGATGAAGAAATTCTCCGATGTGTTCGATGGGGATAATGGAACGTACCTGTACGACTGCTTCGGGGATGAGGTCTTCTTCAAGAACTTGTCTAAGCGTATGGCGATGATGTACACCGGACTGCGTGTAGACAGTGGAGTGGAAGAGGAGCAGACGGAGAAAATCATCCAGAAATACCAGAGCCTGGGAATAGACCCTGCCTCCAAGCAGGTGGTCTACAGCAACGGATTGAACATCGACCGCTGCATAGAGATTCATCAGTACTGCCAGGGAAGGGTGAAAGACTCCTTCGGTGTGGGAACCCACCTCACTTGCGATGTGGACAATGTAAAACCTCTCAACATTGTGATTAAACTGACCAAATGTAGAATTACGGAAACTAGAGAATGGCATGATTGCATCAAGCTTTCCTGCGATAAGGGAAAGACCTTGGGTAATCCTGACAAATGCAACTATATCTTATCTCAAATCTAATTATTAACCTTTAAAATTTTAAATTATGAACGACCAGATTTTGAATTTCCTGAACAAGGCAAATGAAGATCCTGAAATGAAGGACAGAATCAAGCAAATGGCTAAGGGTGTTTCTGAAGGTGCAGATGCAAGCAACTTCACCGATGAGATTCTAGGTATGGCTAAGAAGCTAGGTTTCAACTTTGACTTGGCTGATATCCAGGAGCTTCTTAAGAAATTCTCCGGAGTAGATCTTTCCGATGGATTCGACCTTTCCGACTTGACCAAGATGCTGGGTCTGGGTGGTAAGCTGGACATGGGTAGCATTCTGGGTGGCCTGGGCAAAATGCTAGGTGGCGGAAAAAAGTAAAGAATGATTGAAAAAAAGAGCGGGTTACCCAGAAAGGTAGCCCGCTTTTTTTATGTCATTTTACCACCGGTAATTTCACGCATGAAGGTGCATCGGTGTCACAGTGTATGTTGATGGTGGCATCTACATAAGCACTTTCATCACAGGTGTATATATCGCAGAATGTCTGCGGGTTACGGTCTACCAGTGGGAACCAGGTAGACTGAATCTGCACCATCAGTTTATGTCCGGGTTTAAAGGTGTGATTCACATCGGGCATAGTGAACTTTACCTTGGTTCTTTCACCGGGTACGAAGGGTTTTGGCTCGGAAAAACTCTCCCGGAACTTTCCTCGCATCACTTCACCTCTCACCATGAGCTGGTAACCACCCATCGGATAACGAGGAATCTGCAGGTCGGGGCGGTCGGAACGCTTGATTCCTAACTCTTCCATCCAGCTGAAATTGTCGGGGTAAACATCTATGACTTTTACGATGAAATCAGCGTCTGTGGAACTGATGTCTACGTAGAGTTCTACTTCCATTTCGCCGGAAAGCTGCATTTCTTTCTGCAGTGGGTCAGACTCAAAACAAATCACATCAGGGCGTTGCGCAGCAAAACGCTGGTCGTCTATCATGTAGTTTCGGCTGGTGCTGGTCTCTATTCCCATGTGGTAGGGAACAGGATTGTCTATGTCGCTCACATAGCTCACCGTTCCGCTGGTAGAAGGCCGCTCCTGTGACACTTTTCCATCGGCATGGAGGTAGAATGGAGTGGTTTCTGCTCGCTGGATAAGTGGCCAGCCCTCCGCATAATGTTTCCAGGTGCGCTTTCCGGAATCGAACATCAGTGCTCCGGTCTTCGGTTTCTCGCCCTTTCCTTCCAGATAGTACGCAAAGAAGGGGTATTCTATGTTGGCCATATAGTACTCTGAAGTGCCCTGTTCACCGAAGTAAATGTTGTTCCAGAACTCTCGCATGCCTCTGCTCCAGGCACCGTGATACCAAGGGCCCTCCACCAGATAGAGGTCGGTAGAAGGACTCTGCTCCTTGATGGCCTTGTACGTGTCGAATGCACCGTAGCAGTCTTCCTTATCGAAGAGTCCACCCACCACCATCACGGCAGGCATCACGTTCTTCATGTGGTTTCCCTTGGTTACCGTGTGGCTTTCCCAGTACTCATCCCAGTACGGATGTTCCCGCACGGTGCGCAGGTACTGGAGGCTGTCTCCATAAGCATCCGTAATGTTCTTGTACGTGCCTATTTTCAGGTAGTCTGAATAGAAATCCGTGGGGAAGAGATTCGGGAACTTGAACGAACTGCGGTCTACTCCGTTCCGCACGTTGTCATTGTCCATCATGTATTCAAAGAAAGGCTGGAAGCTGATCATCTCTGCCATCATGAAAGCCCCGTTGTGATGCACATCATCCCCATGGAACCAGTCAGTTACAGGAGCTTGAGGGGACACAGCCTTGATAGCTGGATGCCCTGCCAGGGCTGCCATGGTGGTGTAGAAACCGGGGTAGGAAACACCCTTCTGACCCACACAACCATTGTTGTTCGTGTTGTTTACGAGCCAATCCACCGTGTCGTACGTATCACTGGCTTCATCGGTCTGCCCAATGTTCTTCTGGGCTTTCTTGCTCTTCACTTTATTGTCGATGAAAGGACGGATATCATCGAATTCACCCTCCGACATGTTTTTTCCTCTCACATCCTGGAACACGAAGATGTAGCCGGCATCTACGTAGGGTTCATAGGACACGGAGTGCAGTCCCGCATAACGGCCTTCTCCGTAAGGACCGGCACTGTAGCAGGTGCGTTGCATCAGGATAGGGTGCTTCTGGGTTTTGTCCACAGGTTCATAGATGGCGGTGTAGAGTTTTACGCCATCTCGCATAGGAATCATCACTTCCTGTTTGGTGTAGTGTTCTTTGATCCACTCTGCGGTGTATTTCTGTGCTTGAGCGGGAACAAAGACGAGGATAAATAGTAAGCTAATCAATAGTTTTTTCATACTCTCTTAAGTCGTTTTGTATTTGTTGTGCAAAGATACTACAAAATTGGCCCGACTGCAAATATTGGGGGTCATAAAAAGATTTTTTTGGCCAATAAAATGATATCACTTACAGTGATAAGGAAGAATTTCCAAAAAATCACATTTTTCATGTCATTTGTCATTTGTCATTAAGGGATTTTCACTTTGTCAGGTCATCAGGTCATCAGGTCATTTTGACTTACACACTACAAGAGGAAGGGGGAGGCATTTCCGGGCCAATATTAAAATATATATTTTATATATATTAAATATTGAGCACTTTTTACCCCCATTTTTCATGTTTTAGGAATATGCAAAACTTAAATGACCTGATGACCTTTCGACCTGATGACCGGAGAATTCAGGAAAAGTCACCGTGGGTCGTGGGTCATTGGGTCATTGGGTCATTAAGACTTTTCACACTACATTTTGCAGGGGAGCCGTTTCCGGCTCAATATAATAATAAATATTATTTATAATTATATTGGCACTTTTTTCACCCCCACATTTTTCATGTTTTATAAAAATGACAAAAAACCTTAATGACCCAATGACCCAATGACCCAATGACTTTTCCTGAATTAGGTTGACT
>DGVD01000008.1:0-14563 GCA_002395835.1 Bacteroidales bacterium UBA4293
TGGGGGTCGCGGGTTTGAGCCCCGTCTTCCGCTCTAAAAGAATCAGATTTTTCTGGTTCTTTTTTTTTGCTCAAACATGCTCTATTCTGCCAAATAATCATTATCTTTGTAACTAATAAATCTAACATCAGGATGAAAAACATGAAACTAATACATTCTTTATTATTAATCGCCCTGTGCATGAGCTTAGGGGCTACTAAGAGTCATGCTCAAGAATTTGCTCAAGCTAATCCGAAGGACATCGCTTTATACCCTCAGCAGAACGTGTGTCGTAATGTGCTGGACATTTCTGGCATCTGGAAATTCAAGAAAGACGTAAAGAATACGGGAGAAGCGGAGCAATGGTTCAACGGCCTTACCGATGCGGAGCAGATAGCAGTTCCGGGCAGCTGGAACGACCAGCATGAAGGAGACCACAACTACCTGGGCACTGCCTGGTATGAACTGGAAACCAATGTCCCAGAAGCATGGAAGAACGATAATATTTACATCCGCGTTGGTTCCGCAGTCTACTTCTCAAAAATGTGGATCAACGGTATAGCTGTGGGGCAGCACGAAGGTGGGCATCTGCCATTCGCCTTCCTTATCAGCGATAAAATCAAGTGGGGTGAGAAAAACCGCATCACCATCGAGGTGGAGAATGAATTAAAGCCCGACCGTATTCCGAATGGAAACGTGCAGGGTGGAAGCTTTTCTAATTTCCCTGCATCGAACTACGATTTCTTCCCGTATGCCGGTTTGAGCCGCAAGGTATTCCTGTACAGCACCCCTAAAAAGGCTGCCATAAAGGACATCACCGTCCAAACGGATTTTGAGGGAAGCACCGGAAAACTGTCCGTACTGGTAGAGAAAGAAGGGGCTATAAATAAAGGTGTCCTGAACATTAAGGGTCATGGAGTGAATAAGGATGTGCCTTTCACCTTCCGGAACCATCAGGCAGAAGTAAAAACGGATATTCCTAATGTAGAACTTTGGTCACCTAAGAACCCCGCACTGTATGAGGTAACCGTTTATCTAGGCAGTAAGAAATCGCCTCTGGATGTCTACACCCTGGAAACTGGAGTCAGAACCATTAAGGTTACTTCCACCCAGGTGCTTCTGAATGGAGAACCTATTCTGCTGAAAGGCTTCGGAAAGCACGAGGACTTCCCTATTTATGGTCGTGCCACCACATTGCCTGTCATGGTAAAAGATTACAGCCTCATGAAATGGGTGGGTGCCAATTCTTACCGCACCTCTCACTACCCTTACAGCGAAGAGTATTATACCATGGCTGATAGAGAGGGTTTCCTGATAATAGATGAGACTCCTGCTGTGGGACTGGTCTTCTTCGATGGGGATGAAGCCATCCAGAAAAGACATGCACAAGCAGAATTCGCCCTGAAGGAAGTCATCAGTCGGGACAAGAACCACCCATCCGTGGTAGCTTGGAGTGTAGCCAATGAGCCTAGCATCAGAGACTTAGCTGCCACTTTCCAAGGCAAAATAAGCGAAGCTACCCAGAAGGAGGTTTCAGAAGGAAGAAAGACACTCAGCGGACTCATGAAGAAGGCTAAGGAGCTAGACCCTACCCGCATCACCAGTTTTGCCAGCGTCATGGGTGGCCCTTACGACTGGCTGACAGATTGTGACGTCATCTTCCTGAACCGTTACTACGGGTGGTACACCAATGTGGGCTACTTCGACCAGGCACGTGCATACCTGAATGGAGAGCTAGATAAAATCTACAATCAATTCAAGAAACCTATCTTGCTCTCTGAATTTGGAGCCGACGCCATAGCCGGAAGCCACGGAACGGAAGATGAAATCTTTACCGAAGAATACCAAAAGAAATTGATAAACATGTATCTGGATGTGGCAAACTCAAAAGAATACATTGTAGGTATGCACATCTGGAACTTTGCAGATTTCCGCACGGCACAAGCTATTATGCGTGTAGACGGCATGAATCTGAAGGGTGTATTCACTCAAAACCGTCGTCCTAAGATGGCAGCTCATCTCCTACGTGAAAGATGGTTCGGCACCAATAAATTCTAAAGCTGTTTCTTGGGGAAAAAGATTTGTTTTATTACCTTTGCCAATGCTTAAAATATAAATGAAATGGGAAGAGTATTAATAATTGGAGCAGGTGGAGTTGCTACAGTAGCAGCACACAAAGTAGCACAGAATCCCGATGTGTTTACAGAAATCATGATTGCCAGCAGAACAAAGGCTAAATGCGATGCCATTGTCAAAGCTATAGGTAATCCAAACATAAAGACTGCAAAAGTAGATGCAGACTCTGTAGAGGAATTGGTAAAGTTGCTTAGCGACTATAAACCAGATATTGTCATGAACTTGGCACTGCCTTATCAGGATTTGACCATCATGGAGGCTTGTCTGCAAACCGGATGCAACTATCTGGACACTGCAAACTACGAGCCAAAAGACGTGGCTCACTTTGAGTACAGCTGGCAGTGGGCTTACAAAAAGCGTTTCGAAGATGCGGGTCTCACAGCTATCCTGGGATGCGGTTTCGACCCCGGAGTAAGTGGAGTCTATACAGCCTATGCAGCTAAGCACCACTTTGATGAGATTCAATATCTGGACATCGTAGACTGTAATGCAGGCAACCATCACAAAGCATTCGCTACGAATTTCAACCCAGAGATTAACATCCGTGAGATTACTCAAAAGGGACAATACTATGAAGATGGCAAGTGGATTGAAACTGAACCTATGGAAATCCATAAGCCTCTGACCTACCCTAACATCGGCCCTCGTGAAAGCTACTTGCTTCACCATGAGGAACTAGAGTCTCTGGTGCTGAACTACCCTACTATCAAACGTGCACGTTTCTGGATGACTTTCGGTCAGCAGTATCTAACCTACCTAGACGTCATCCAAAACATCGGTATGTCTCGTATAGATGAGGTAACCTATGAGGCTCCTTTGGCCGACGACCCTACTAAAACTGCCAAAGTAAAAATCGTACCTTTACAGTTCTTGAAGGCTGTCCTTCCTAATCCTCAAGATTTAGGTGAGAACTATGAAGGTGAAACATCTATAGGCTGCCGCATCCGTGGTCTGAAGGACGGAAAGGAACAGACCTATTATGTATACAACAACTGCTCACACCACGAAGCATATCTGGAAACAGGCATGCAGGGTGTAAGCTATACCACCGGTGTTCCTGCCATGATTGGAGCCATGATGTTCCTGAAAGGCATTTGGAAAAAGCCAGGTGTATGGAATGTAGAAAACTTTGATCCAGATCCATTCATGGAGCAGCTCAATAAGCAAGGTCTTCCTTGGCACGAGGTGTTCGGAGGCGATTTGGAACTATAATTATCACACATAATTTTAATTTATTACATGGCAAAAAAAGAAGTGATGAACACTGCAGGTGACGAAAAACTCAAAGCACTGCAGGCTGCTATGGACAAAATTGAGAAGAACTTTGGAAAAGGTTCTATCATGCGTATGGGCGATGAGCACGTAGAGCATGTAGACGTAATTCCTACCGGTTCCCTCGGTCTTAATGTAGCCCTTGGCGTAGGAGGTTATCCACGCGGTAGAATTATTGAGATTTACGGCCCTGAATCATCAGGTAAAACCACATTGGCCATTCATGCTATTGCTGAGGCCCAAAAGGCAGGCGGAATCGCAGCCTTCATCGATGCAGAACATGCATTCGACCGTTTTTATGCAGCTAAACTAGGGGTGGATGTTGATAACCTTTGGATCTCACAGCCAGATAATGGAGAACAGGCATTAGAAATCGCAGACCAGCTGATCCGCTCATCTGCTATTGACATCATTGTCATTGACTCAGTAGCTGCTCTTACCCCTAAGGCTGAAATCGAAGGGGATATGGGGGACAATAAGGTAGGTTTACAGGCACGACTGATGAGTCAGGCTCTGCGTAAACTGACTGCTACCATTAGCAAGACTCGTACCACTTGTATTTTCATCAACCAGCTCCGTGAGAAAATCGGAGTCATGTTTGGTAATCCTGAAACCACTACTGGTGGAAACGCACTGAAATTCTATGCTAGTGTTCGCTTGGATATCCGTCGTGTAACCAGTCTGAAAGATGGTGACGAAATCATAGGTAATCAGGTTCGTGTGAAAGTTGTCAAGAACAAAGTTGCACCACCATTCCGTAAATGTGAATTTGAAATCACTTTCGGTGAAGGCATCAGCAAGGTAGGTGAAATCATCGACCTAGGTGTAGAAAACGGCATTATCAAGAAGAGTGGTTCTTGGTTTAGCTATGATGGCAATAGGTTGGCTCAGGGACGTGATGCGGTAAAGAAACTGCTTCAAGATAACCCAGAACTGGCCGATGAAATAGAAAAGAAGATTATGGACTTGATTAATGGAGATTCATCCTCAGTAATAACCAGTGCTGAAGATGACTACCCAGATGAGTCTGAAGCATAAAAATAAGAAAAGGATGGGAACTGAATCCCATCCTTTCTTATTTTAACTCATCTGCGCGAATACCTAACCCACTCATTACAGAGTAACCCAGTATTTGCTGCTTATATTTACCTGGAGATAAATGCTCCATGGAAAAAAATGTAACCTCAGCTTTTGTTTCACCATTTGCAGCATTACAGATTCTACTTCCGTAAGCATTTGTATCAGCAATGACTAAAATGTGCTGAGTCTTATCCGACTCCATTGCAGCTTTCAATGCATCACTCATGAATTCACCTCTGGAAACAATATCTTCAATAGGAAAACTCCCCAAAGAAAATTCACCCAAACGATCCTTGAATGCTTTTCCACTAAGAAATTCCTTATAATCTCCAGGGTTGACAAACTTCAGTCCCTTATTCCCTTTCTTATGAAGAAATGCCACAAAATTATCATGCTCCCCTTCTTTCAACCCCACATCCAAAAGCAGACAATCTAACCAATGGCACAAATCCAGTTTTCCCAAAGGACGGTTAATCATGCGCTCAAAATTAATGATGAAATCCTGAACCAGTGAATCTAGGAAATCTGCATCGATTAGAATCACATTTTCACTCCATTGCATTTTCTGCTCCATGACTATAAGAATTTTCTGTTACGGAAGTACCAGTAGAACGCTACGGTTATAATAATGGAAATAATGACCACAAGACCAAAGCCCCACCAATCATTCTCCATACTGTTTACCAAGTTCATACCAAAGGCACTGGTAATCAACGTAGGAACCATCAGTATGAGAGATATTCCTGTAAGAGTACGCATCACCTGACTCATATTATTATTAATGATATTGGCATACGTATCCATCGTGGAATCAAGAATGTTTGAATAAATTGAAGTAGTTTCACGGGCCTGGTTCATCTCGATATTCACATCCTCAATCAAATCAGCATCAAGTTCATCAATAGGCAGACGGAACTTCAGTTTGGAAAGCAAGGTTTCATTACCTCGGATAGAGGTGATAAAATAAGTCAAACTATCCTGAAGACGTGAAAAGTTAATCAAGTCCACATTATCAATGTTGTGATCCAAAGAACGCTTATACTGCTCTATCAAAGTACTGATTTGTTTCAACCGTTTCAGATACCATACAGCAGATGATAAGAACAAACGGAAAACCATCTCTGGAGGGTCAGCTATGCCCACACCACGACGTTGCTGATGATTCAGAAAATCATTCATCATATCCGTTTCAAAGTTACAGACGGTAATAACCAGACTGTTCCTTATAATAATACCTAGAGGGATAGTCGTAAATGGTGTTCTTGATGGGATTTCCTTTGCATAAGGAATACGCAAGATAATTAAATACCAGCCCTCGTCAATTTCATAACGAGAACGCTCTTCAATATCGGCAATGTCATTTAGAAAATAATCTGGAATCTTGATTTCATTTTCCAGGTATTGGCAGTCATCTGCCGTAGGACAAGTAACCTGAATCCAACTGTTAGAAGTAGGTTCTTCCAGTGAACGCAGCCCTCCCACTATGTTCCAGTATTTGCGCATGTTTAAAATTCCTCCATAAATTTAACGAGACGGAGGATTGGAATTGCGCATCCTCTGTCCCTTAGTGTTTGTAATTTTCCGGGTAATAATCGTCCATAAATGTTCAACATTGATTAAACTGTCTGCAAAGGTACAAAAAACTTATTTAAAACCTCAAAATCTGGACATTTTTTCATAGAAAACTGTGCTATTCATCACTAAAATAAGACAATTTGACACATTATTTCATTTGGTAAAGATTTTGATATTGGAAAGTCATAAACCAATAAAAATAAAAAAAGGAGATTTAACTATGAACTTCGAGAATTTTACAATCAAAGTACAAGAAGCCATTCAAGAAGCTGTGAATCTAACTCAACGGAATGGTCAACAGGCCATAGAGCCTGAGCACTTGATTTGTGGAATCATGAAGGTTGGGGAGAATGTAACCAACTATATTTTCCAGAAATTAGGTGTGAATACCCAGCAACTGACGACCTTGCTAAATCATCAAGTAATGAGCTTACCAAAGGTTCAAGGTGGAGAGCCTTACTTGAGCAGAGATTCAAATGCCGTCCTTCAGAAAGCTGAAGATTATGCTAAGGAAATGAGTGATGAATTCATTTCTATAGAGGCTTTGCTTTTGGCCTTATTCAATGTAAAGTCGGCTGTTTCTTCTATTTTAAAGGATACTGGAATAACAGAAAAAGAACTTAAATCAGCCATTCAAGAATTAAGGAAAGGGGCAAAAGTCACATCCAAATCTAGTGAAGACACGTATCAATCACTTAGCAAATATGCCATTAACTTGTGTGAACAAGCTAGGACAGGAAAACTTGACCCTGTAATTGGTCGTGATGATGAGATTCGTAGGGTGCTTCAGATCTTAAGTAGGCGTACCAAAAATAACCCTATATTAATAGGTGAACCCGGTACTGGTAAGACAGCTATCGTAGAAGGACTAGCTCACCGAATCATCCGGGGTGATGTGCCAGAAAATCTGAAGGATAAACAGATCTTCTCATTGGATATGGGTGCACTGGTAGCTGGAGCCAAGTACAAAGGTGAATTTGAGGAACGGTTGAAAGCTGTTATAAACGAGGTTATCAAAAGCGAGAATGTTATCTTGTTCATCGATGAAATTCACACCTTGGTAGGAGCCGGTAAGGGAGAAGGTGCCATGGATGCAGCAAATATCCTTAAACCAGCTTTGGCTCGTGGTGAATTAAGAAGCATCGGTGCCACCACCTTGGATGAATACCAAAAGTATTTCGAAAAAGATAAGGCATTGGAACGTCGTTTCCAAACCGTTATGGTCAATGAACCAGATGTGCCAAATAGCATCAGTATCCTTCGTGGATTGAAAGAACGATATGAAAATCATCATAAGGTACGTATCCAAGATGATGCCATAATCGCTGCAGTGGAACTAAGCAACAGATACATTACCGACCGATTCTTACCAGATAAGGCTATCGACTTAATGGATGAAGCTGCTGCTAAACTTAGAATGGAACGTGACTCTGTCCCTGAAGAATTAGATGAGATTAGCCGTCGTCTGAAACAACTGGAGATTGAGCGTGAAGCCATCAAACGTGAGAATGATGCACCAAAATTGGCTCAACTCAACAAGGAAATTGCTGAACTCCAAGAAACAGAAAATTCATTCAAGGCAAAATGGCAAAGCGAGAAAAACCTAGTCAATAAGATTCAGGAAAACAAGAAACTTATTGAGCAACTCAAATTCGAAGCTGAGCGTGCCGAACGAGAGGGCGACTATGGTAAAGTGGCAGAAATACGTTATGGCAAGCTGAAGGATCTGGAAAAAGAAATTGCTGACATTCAAAAAGAACTGAAAGAACAGCAAGGTGGTTCTGCCATGATTAAGGAAGAAGTAACTGCTGAAGATGTAGCCGATGTAGTTAGCCGTTGGACTGGTATTCCTGTAAGCAGGATGCTTCAAAGTGAGCGTGAAAAACTCTTGAACCTGGAAGATGAGCTGCATAAACGTGTCATCGGTCAAGATGAGGCTATACAAGCAGTAAGCGATGCCGTCCGCCGTAGCAGGGCTGGCTTACAGGATCCAAAACGTCCTATTGGTAGCTTCATTTTCTTAGGAACAACAGGTGTTGGTAAAACGGAGTTGGCTAAAGCTTTAGCAGAATACCTTTTCAACGATGAATCACTAATGACTCGAATTGATATGTCTGAATATCAGGAAAAGCATAGTGTTAGCAGACTTATAGGAGCCCCTCCAGGATATATAGGCTATGATGAGGGAGGTCAGCTGACTGAGGCTGTGCGCAGGAAACCATATTCAGTAGTGTTGTTCGATGAAATAGAGAAAGCACATCCTGACGTGTTCAACATTCTACTTCAGGTATTGGACGACGGAAGATTGACAGATAATAAAGGTCGAACTGTAAACTTCAAGAATACCATTATTATCATGACTAGTAATATGGGTAGTAACTTTATTCAGAGTCAATTTGAGCGATTAACCGACAGCAATAAAGAACAATTAATTGAAGAGACGAAGAATGAGGTTCTGAACATGCTAAAGAAAAATATCCGTCCAGAGTTCCTTAACCGTATCGATGAAATCATCATGTTCACACCTTTAAATAGTGAGCAAATAGAGAAAATCGTCCGGCTGCAAATCAACAATGTAGAAAAAATGCTGAAAGAGAATGACATTACATTGGTGGTTACAGACAAGGCTATCAAATGTCTGGCAAAGGCTGGATTTGACCCAGAATTTGGTGCACGACCTGTCAAAAGAGCTATTCAACGTTATTTGTTGAATGACTTAAGTAAAAAGCTACTGGCCGGTTCTGTAAATTCCGAGCATCCTATCCAGGTTGATGCCGATAACGACGAATTGGTTTTCAGAAACTAGTCCTCTTACATACTAAAAAGAGTCCTGTAGAAAATTATCTACAGGACTCTTTTTTATTCCTCATCATCTTCATCCCAATCGAACTCATCATCCAAATATATAGGTGTAATGAAATCATCCAAATCACGACGATCTTTTTTCGTAGGTCTCCCCATACCTCGAGCGCGATTTACAAATCCGCTGATACGATTCATTTCCAGCAATTCATACTGATCTGGAGTAGTAACATTCTCAAGAACCTCAGGAACCAATTTAGCTCCCACCCTATTCTGAATGCATTTCAGCACCTTAAATGAATAGGTAACAGGCGGTTTTCGTACCTGAATGACCTCTCCCTCCTTGATCATCTTAGATGGTTTTTGCTGGATACCGCCAATCATGACCCTTCCTTTCTTGCAAGCATCAGCTGCTATTGTGCGTGTCTTAAAAATACGTGCTGCCCAAAGCCACTTATCTAGCCTTGCTTCCATACTTATTTCTTGTTGTATTGGTTCATGGTAATTTCCAACCCTGCCAAACAGAAACTTTTAATCATTTCCACAGCCTGAGCTACGCGCTCATCCATAGTTTTCATGTCTTCGTCTGTGAAATGTCCAAGAACAAAATCCACTTGGCCTCCACGTGGATAGTCATTACCAATTCCAAAGCGTAAGCGAGCATATTCTTGAGTCCCCAATATCTGAGCTATATGCTTTAATCCATTGTGCCCTGCATCACTACCCTTTCCTTTCATCCTAAGCTGACCAAAAGGGAGAGAAAGGTCGTCCACAACGACCAACAGGTTTTCTAGTGGAATCTTCTCCTGCTGCATCCAATAGCGAACTGCATTACCACTCAGATTCATATAGGTGGAAGGCTTTAGCAAAACTAATTGACGGCCTTTTATAGACGTCTGAGCTGTAAAGCCATAACGCCCATCCTTAAAAACGAGATTGGATGCCTTAGCAAAGGCATCCAAAACTCTAAATCCTATATTGTGACGGGTTCCGGCATATTCATCACCGATATTACCCAGTCCCACAATCAGATACTTCATGCAACTATCGAGAATTAAGCTTCAGCGTCAGCTGCTGCAGCACCACGAGCTGCACGAGTCATACGTACAGAGCATACGACTACTTCTGCTGGAGTTACCAGTTCCAGACCCTCAAATGAAAGTTCAGAAACCTTAATAGATTTGCCAAGCTCCAACTTAGTAACGTCTATATTCAATTTCTCAGGGATAGCAGTGTAGAGAGCCTTTACCTTCAACTTGCGAACCTGGGCAACTAACTTACCACCGGCACGTACACCAGCTGCCAAACCATTCAGTTTAACAGGAACATCCATTACAATAGGTTTGTCCTCCTTAACCTGATAGAAATCTACATGCTGGATAGTATCCTTAACTGGATCGAACTGAATGTCCTTCAGAACAGCCTTGCAAACCTTACCGTCAACAGACAGGTTAACAAGATAGATGTGTGGAGTATAAACCAAGTTACGCAACTCAGCATTGGTTACTGCAATAGAGGTTGCAACTGGCAAACCCTTCTCATCTTTCTCTACTCCATACAATACACAAGGAACTGAATCAGTCTTGCGCAACTCACGTGTACTCTTTTTGCCTGTCTCAGCTCTCAAAGTACCCTTTACATCAATTGTCTTCATAATGTGTTACTCTAAATTAAGTTTGTTAATACGATGCTTAATTCGCCATCACACGGTGGTCTTACCACAGATGCGTAAAAAAAGCGGTGCAAAGTTATACAAATTCAAGGTTCTGACAAAGTTTTCAGATTTAAAAGTCTAAATTTATTTCAATTTCACCTCCTAAATCACTATCACCTTCTGCTCTAGGAGCTACTTCACCTTGTTCTTTTGCTATAAAATTCATAGCTTCCTGAAGGCCAGCCAGGAATTTCTTGAAATCTTCCTGGTACAAAAAAATCTTATGCTTGTCATAAGTTACTGTAGCATTATCCCCTTCACCTATCACTATCTTCTTACTTTCAGTGATAGACAAATACATCTCGTCCTTACGGGTCTTCTTTACATCTACATAATAAATCCGTTTACCAGCCTTAATGGAGTTAGAAAAATATATTTCTCGATCCATCTCATCAGCACTTTTCTTTTTCAACTCTTCCATACTCATATTATCTCTTTAATCGGTTATGAGCCTCAAAATTCAAAAAAAATCTTGACCAATGCAAGTATTTAGCCCGAAAGTTTAGCTGTTTACCTAAAAAAAAGATTTTATTTAGGCCATATGGGGATTTTTGCGTAAATTTGCACACTATTAAATATAGAAATCAAGATAACGATATGATTAATAGAGAACTAATTCGCTTAAAGATTGTTCAAATCATTTATGCGTATTATCAAAATGGGAACAAAAATATAGATGCAACTGAAAAAGAGTTGTTTTTTAGTTTGTCGAAAGCGTACGACTTATACAATTACCTGCTACTTCTGATGGTGGAGATTTCCCATTTAGCAGCTCTTAGAGTAGAGGTGCTGGAGAAAAAGAGTGAGAGAACAAAAATAGAGAAACCAAATCGGAAATTTGCAGACAACCGGTTTATTGCTCAACTTGAAAGCAACAAGATGCTGCAGGATTTCAATCAGAATCAGAAGAAAATCTGGGATCTCAACGATTCATTCATACGGACTACCTTAGATGACATCGAAGAAAGTGACATCTACAAAGAATATATGGAAAGCCCTGAAAATAGCTATGAAGAGGATCGGGAAATTTGGCGCAAAATATATAAAAACATCCTTTCCTACAATGATGAATTAGATGCGTTTCTGGAGGAACAGAGTCTTTACTGGAATGATGACAAGGAAATTGTAGACACTTTTGTACTGAAATCCATCAAGCGTTTCGAGGAAAAGAATGGTTCAAAGCAGGAACTTCTAAAAGAGTACAAGGATGAAGAGGATAAGGAATTTGCTCGTAGATTGCTCCGCAAAGCTATTTTAAACTGCGATTACTACATGCATCTAATTGGTGACCAAGCCCGTAACTGGGATTTGAACCGTTTAGCTTTCATGGACGTTATTATCATGCAAATCGCATTGGCTGAAATGCTTACCTTCCCTAACATCCCTATCCAGGTAACTATCAATGAGTATGTCGACATAGCTAAACTTTATAGTACTCCTAAAAGCGGTGGCTATGTCAATGCTATCCTTGATAACATAGCAAAAAAGCTTCAAGCCGAAGGCAAATTATTTAAATAAACTTTTTAAAATTATATAATTATGAATCTAATGACTATTTTATTGCAAGCAGCTGGTGGCTCTACTATGTCTTTTTGGGTCATGATCATTGCCATGATTGCTATCATGTATTTCTTCATGATTCGTCCACAGCAGAAGCGTCAAAAGGAAATTCAGAATTTCCGTAATTCCCTTACTGTAGGTCAGGAGGTTATTACGTCTGGTGGTATTTATGGCAAGATCACTCACATTGACGACGCAACTAACACTGTGACCTTGGAAATTGCAACAGGCGTTAAAATTAAAATGGATAAAGGCAGTATTTTCCAGAATGCAGCAGCAACTCAAGAAAATACGGGCAAATAAAAGATAATAATCCTGTATAAACATGATTACCAGACTGAGTTTGGTATGGAAAAAGGTAAAAAGTGCTTTGTTCAGTAAAACAAGCAAGGAACTTTTTATCTTTTTGTGTTTTTTCTTCATGTCTGCAGTATTTTGGGTATTACAGGCACTTGACGAAGTGAGAGAACAAACTATAGATATACCTGTATCTTATAGGAATGTTCCCGATGATGTCGTCATAACTTCCAATCCCCCAGAGGTTCTGAAGGTCATTGTTCAAGACAATGGCATGAATCTGCTGAATTATCGTCTCCGAAGATCCGTAAAGCCGGTAGTTTTCGATTTCAATGATTTTGAAGGCAAAGGTTATCTGCTGAAAATGGAAAATGCCGATATTCAGAAACAGATAATAGATAATCTGAACAGTTCCACCAAACTAATCAGCTTCAAACCTGAAAGTTTTGACGTAGTATATACCCGAGGTAAAGCGAAAAGGGTTCCAGTTCGTCTTGCTGGTAATATTACTGCTAAGCAACAGTATGATATTACGTTTGTGGAGTTAGAACCTGATTCCGTCATGATCTATGCTCCTCAGGAAGTCTTAGACACCATCTCTGCCATGTATACTAGTTCTGAGACATATCATGACATTACGGACAGCATATCCTTTCAATCGGAGCTGCAAAACTATGTGAATGTAAAGGCTGTTCCTAATAAAGTTAAAGTAAAGATCTTTGTGGAACAACTCACAGAGAAAACTCTTGAAGTGCCTGTAAATGCCATCAATGTACCTGAAGGTAAAGTTCTACGAACCTTCCCTGCAAAAGTCAAAGTTACGTTTCAGACGGTTCTTTCCTATTATAAAAATGTTAATCCAAACAACTTCATCATTCAGGTTGATTACAATGATATCGTAAAAAATCCATCCTCACCTGCCAAACCTACAGTATTGGCCCCTACTATCATTAAACACCTAAGAATATCTCCCAAGGAAGTGGATTACCTGCTAGAAGATGAACCTTGACAATGAAACTGAAGATTGGAATTACAGGAGGGATTGGTAGTGGCAAAAGTTATATTTGCCACCTGCTGAATTGTTTGGGAAAAATTCCTATTTATCAATGCGACGAGGAAGCCAAACGCTTAAATGTAGAAGATGAATTTATCAGAAAGGAATTCATCAAACTAATGGGAAAGAATGTCTACTCAGAGGATGGTTCATTGAACAAATCTGTTGTCATAGATTACTTGTTTGCCAGCAAGAGACATGCCAATATAATAAATTCCATTGTTCATCCGGTTGTACTCAAAGATTTCCTCAGGTGGGCAGATGAACAGGAATCTAACATCGTGGGGCTGGAAGCTGCCCTTCTTTTTGAGGCAAATTATCAAGATTCATTAGACTATACCATTCTTGTAACAGCACCAGAAGACCTTCGAATCAGTCGAATCTTAAAGCGGGATAACACCACTGTTGATGCTGCTAAAAGTCGTATCCGCATGCAATCTTCCGATGAAGAAAAGAAAAAAATGGCAGACTTTATCATCGTGAATGATGAACAAGCACCTCTTGAAGAACAGATTAAAAACCTTTTAGAGTTTTTTAGAAGCAAAACTTTGTAAACATCAAGAGAAAACCTTACTTTTGCACCGCTTAAAATAGTCAAATATTAATAATAAAAATAGGAATAATATGTTACAAAAAATATTAGCTATCTCTGGAAAGCCAGGATTGTATAAGCTGATTTCTCGCGGAAACCGTTTCCTTATTGTGGAGACTTTAGATGAAAAGAAAAAGCGTATGCCTGCCCAAGGTAATGACAAAGTGATTTCCCTAAATGATATAGCTATGTATACAGAAGACGAAGAGGTACCTCTGCCTCAAGTCTTTGAAGCTATTAAGAAACTCCAAAATGGTAAAGCTGTAGAAATAGACTGGAAGAAAGCTGATAAGGATGAATTATTCGGTTTCTTCGCTGAAGTTCTACCTACATTCGACCGGGATCGTGTTCATACATCTGATATCAAAAAACTGATTCAATGGTACAATCTGCTACTGGAGAATGGAATTACAGACTTTGTGGAAGAAGAAAAGAAAGAAGAGGAAAATACTACCGCTGAATAATATTCAATACAACCTATAAAAAACAAAAAGGGCAAGTT
>DGVD01000008.1:14620-66509 GCA_002395835.1 Bacteroidales bacterium UBA4293
AACTTGCCCTTTTTGTTTTTTATAGCTGAGAAGATATCTTTTTTATATTTGCTACTTCACCTACCAACCATATAACATCACCATCTTTTAACGGAGTATCCACATCTGGAGCACGTAAAGCTTCTTCACCTTGTTCTAATCCCACCACCATGCAGTGATATTTATTACGTATACCGCTTTCTCGAAGCGTTTTCCCACAAAGATATGAATCTTCTGTGACAACTATCTGACGAAGTTTCATCTCATGCTCCTCTATATTCATGTCAGGTTTATAAACCTGTCCTTTCATCGAAGTCACAAAATCTTTCAACTGTTCATCAGTTCCTATCACCTGCAGTTTATCTCCCGGATATATAACATCAGTTCCCTGAGGTATATTAAACCTCCTACTACCTCGCTGAATGGAAGAAATGTGAATTCCATATTTTTTCCCTAAATCCAAAGCCAAGAGGGTTTGTCCACCCCACTTGCTGTCTTCAGGAATCTGGACTTCTGTCAAATGCAAATCACGAGATAAAAGGCGTCCTGCAAATTTGGGCTGCTTCATTCCAGTATATTCTGCTTGAATTTCTCGCGAGCGAAGATTGTCGTTAAATGTTTTCTCCATCTCCTGAGTACTTGCTTTCAACTTCTTAGAAGCAAGAATTGCAGCTATAGCCAAAAAGGCCAATAACAGCAATAGACCAGTGGAAAGGTTAATATAATAGGTTATAACATAGGATACAACCACCATTGCAAGCAAGAACCGAAACACCACCGTAAAGATTAAAGGAAGACGATTCATACGGGAAGAATGCCACAACTGCACAAATTCAGCTGAATTATTCTTTTTGACAACTAACAGGCGTAAGAATGGGCTTACCAACAATAAAGTGAGTAAACATGCCACGTATTTAACAACAGAATCAGGAATTACCTTACATAAAATAGGATATAAACCATGTTCCATGATGAGAACGACAGCAATGGAGAGTATCAAGTAAACACCCGTATTTCGCAACAAAGCCATTAAGAAACTATGCCATGCGCTGGAATGTGAATAGGAAGAAACATCATTGCCTGTAGCATATTTCTCCAGTAACAATTTGACTCGAACTGGTAAACGTTTCTCTACAAACTTATAAGCTGGCTCTGACAAGCGAATCATATAAGGAGTTAAGAAGGTAGTGATTACAGATACAGCCACCACTATAGGATAAAGGTGAGAACTGGTAACCCCTAAGGATACGCCTAATGAGGCTATAATGAAAGCAAACTCACCAATCTGTGCCATGGAAAATCCACACTGCATAGCTACCTTTAAAGTCTGACCAGAGAAAATAAAACTGATGCTTCCAAAAATAGCCTGACCCAATAATATGGTTAAAGTTATGACTAGGATAGGAAGCCAGTATTCTATTAGAATAGCCGGATCAACCAACATACCGACTGACACGAAGAATATAGCCCCAAATAAGTCTTTTACAGGGGTTATCAGCCTTTCTATTCGCTCAGCCTCTATCGTCTCGGCTAAGATACTACCCATCATAAAAGCACCAAATGCAGAGCTAAATCCTGCATAAGAGGCCAATACTACTAAAAAGAAACAGAGACCTAAGGCAACAATCAGCATGGTTTCATCACTCATCTGACTCCTATTCTTCCTGAAGAAAACCGGTATCAGATAAATTCCCACTACAAACCATAGTACAAGGAAGAATACCAACTTGAGTATACTGAAAACCAACTCCGAACCTTCAAAATTGGAACTGACAGCCAAAGTCGAGAGCACAACCATCAGCAAGATAGCCAGAATATCTTCTAGGATAAGCACACTAAGTACAAGCCCCGTAAAACGTTGTTGCCGAAGCCCTAAATCATCAAAGGCTTTGTAAATAATAGTGGTAGAAGACATGGCCAACATACCTCCTAAGAAAAGGCAATCCATCTTTGACCAATCAAAGAATCTTCCCGCCAATGCACCCAGACTAATCATAAAGAAAATGATAGAACAGGCTGCTATGACTGGCGCCGTTCCCATCTTCAAAATCTTCTTAAAACTGAACTCTAATCCTAAACCGAAAAGGAGGAAAATCACACCAATGTCTGACCACATCTTAATATCACCCATGTCCTGTACAGATGGGGTATAAGGCATATTCGGACCAGCCAAGAAACCGGCTAAGACATAACCTAGAACCAATGGCTGCTTCAGACGCTTGAAAAGAATCGTCGTAATACCAGCCACTGTAAGAATCAGTGCTAAATCAGATATTAGTGCAGGTACAGTTTCTCCCATATTTAATATTTTGCTTCAACTAATGTTGCGATATTAACCATTGTTTCCATTGCCTTTTCCATAGAGTGAATAGGCACAAATTCAAAACGACCATGGAAGTTCAATCCACCAGCAAAGATATTAGGACATGGCAATCCCATAAAAGAGAGGCGAGCACCGTCGGTTCCACCACGAATAGGCTGAACTTTCACAGGAACTCCTGCTTTTATCATTGCTTCTTTGGCAAAATCTACTACATACATCGCTTTCTCTATCTCTTCCAACATATTATAATATTGGTCACGTACTTCTGGCTCCACTCGGTCTGCTCCATATTTCTCAGCCATAGCCTTTGCTGCCTTCAAGAAGGTATCCTTACGGTTCTCAAAAATATCACGACTGTGATCACGGATGATATAACGGACAGTAGCTTTCTCTACATCACCATGTATATCTATCAAATGATAAAAACCTTCATAACCTTCTGTATGCTCCGGACTTTCTGCACCTGGCAATAAAGTGGTAAACTCAATAGCCAACTTCAACGCATTGATCATCTTATCTTTCGCATAGCCCGGGTGAACATTACGTCCTGTAAAATCCACTTTAGCTGCAGCTGCATTGAAATTTTCATATTCTAGTTCTCCTATTTCTCCACCATCAAAAGTATAACCCCATTGGCAACCGAACTTAGCCACATCAAAATGGTCTGGACCCTCACCTATCTCCTCATCTGGAGTAAATGCCAAGCGGATTTTCCCATGTTTAATCTCGGGATGTGCCTGGAGATAGGCCACGCCTTGAACAATTTCTGCTATACCAGCCTTATCATCGGCACCGAGTAAAGTAGTGCCATCGGTTACGATTAGTTCTTGACCTACATAATGAAGCAATTCCGGGAACTGATCGGGAGATAGAAAGATTTGTTTCTCCGCATTCAAAAGGATATCACCTCCCTGATACTTCACAATTTTAGTCTTAATATCTTTACCACTGGCATCTGGACTAGTATCCATATGTGCTATGAATCCTATCGTTGGTACACCCTGCTTTTCAGTGTTTGAAGGCAATGTGGCATAAACATAGCAATGTTCAGAGAGTTCTACATCTTCCAAACCCATGCCGATTAATTCATCACGTAAATATTCTGCTAATTTAAACTGCTTAGCTGAACTAGGATGAGTCCCTGAGAACTCATCACTTTGCGTATCAAAAGATACATATTTAAGAAATCTGTCTACTAATTCCATAATGTCAGTTCTAATTATAATCTTTCACGCAAAATTAAAAATTTTATTCTAATTATCACGTAAACTAAAAGTGAAATATCTGAAAAAAACTGTCAGCTTACCAGCACCAGGTGAGCCATCTCCATACGGTTTCCAATGGTCCACGCTGATGGAATTTTGCCCACTGATGAAGGATGATAATTTGCACCACTACGATTCCAATGCCTACCCAGGAGGACCAGAAACTTCCTAAATGCAGACACATGCCTAAGCCCCATCCGTAGAATATGAAAGCTCCTAGAAGTGAAGACATTAAGTAGTTGGTAAGACTCATTCGTCCAAAGAAGCAAATCTGACTCAAGAATTTCTTAAACCAGTCAAAAGCGTACCATAACAATGTGACTCCTGAGATATAGAAAAGAGTTTGCGCACCCTTCAACATAGGAGTTAATATAGGGCTCAGGCTTGGCTCGCCTCGCTGGGCACCAAAACTTAAATCGATATTATTTCCTACAAAAGTGATAATCATAGTTATGACAAATACAATTCGCCATATTTTCAGATGATTGCCTTCATTATAGAACAAACGATAACGTCCAAACAAAATTCCTAAATAAAAAAGACCTAAAGTTTGAGTGGCACGCCCTGTAAGCAAATAGAACACCCAGTTGTTAATAGGACCCACGGTTAAGTTGGCCCAAGCATTTTCCAGGAATGTTCCATTAATGTGAGCATCTGCTATTACATCCCATTGGGCTGCATCCCAGCCACAGACCTGCCATCCTGTAAAATAAGTAATAATCTCCAATGGCTGAATCAAAAGGAAGATGGTGATGGCCCAAAGCCACTTGTTACTAAGGTATCCCGCAGGAATCATGAGCACACCTAAAATGGCGTACGCCTGCAAGATATCACCATCGAAAAGTGCCAAGTTAATAGTACCGAATATAAGAAGCCAAAACATTCGCCATAGGAATCGTAATGAAAAATCTTTTCCTTTCTGTTCTTGATTATCTCGCTGGATAAAGAAACTTAAACCAAACAAGATGGCAAATATACCATAAGCCTTACCTGCGATGAGTGTCCCCATAAAACGGAAGAAATCATTGTCCCAAGAGAATGAATAGGTAGGTGTAGGTCCACCTGTATTCATATGTTCCATAGCATGATAAACAATGATACCTATCACTGCCAGACCTCGTAAGGCGTCAGCCACTTCGATTCTTGAATTTTTAAGCCCTTGTGTTTTATACATGGTTCATTTTTTTAATTGTTTAGAATTTGCGTGCAAAGATAGGGATTATTAATAAAAAAAACGCCATTCCCATATTTTTTTATAATTTTGCAGAAGCTTAATCATAAAACTTACAATAAAATCAAACAACATGAAAAAGTCTTTATTTTTATCATTCATTTTAGCATTAACCACCTCGCTGCCTTTGGCTGCTCAGTGGGTCCACACTCCAACACCCAATGATACTCTTCAGCCTGTACGGAAATTGGCCAATGGCAATGTCCTTTTTAGTATTTATGCACCAAAAGCTCGTGATATAAAACTTCTAGGTGATGCTGCTAATTACAATAATGAAATCACTACACGTGAATTGCCCAATGGTGTTTGGACTTTCGAAGTCACCAATGTTCCTGAAGGTGCGTTACGCTATTATTTCATGGTGGATGGGGTAGCAACAGCAGACCCGCTGATGGAAAAGCAGTACCAACAACGAATGTTTAACGGTTTCGACAAGCCTAGTGATTTCTTTGGCTACCGAAAGGACATTCCACATGGAACCATAAGCATATTAAAATATGAAAGCAAGACGCTTGGATGCACTCGTACCATACATGTATGGACACCTGCCGGTTATGAAAAAAGCAAGAAAAAACTTCCTGTACTTTACCTCATTCACGGTGGAGGTGATAATGACGCCAGTTGGAGTGGTGTAGGTCAAGCTGACAATATTTTAGACAATTTATTAGCAGAGGGGAAGATGAAGGAAATGATTGTGGTCATGCCTAATGGTACTATCAAGACTTCTGATCTAGCCGGCGAAGTCCCTCTCTTTGTAGAAGACTTGAAAAATGACATCGTTCCTTTCGTAGAAAAAACTTACAATGTTTATACTGATGCTGCCCATCGTGCCATTGCGGGTCTATCTATGGGCGGATGGGAGACATTGGAAACCGCTATTAAATACTATGATATGTATCAGTACATCTGGGTACTGAGCAGTGGATGGTTTAAGACCGACAAATCTAAATATGAGTTAGAAGCCAAACATTTGAAAGAAATTGCACCTGCTTTTAATAAGGCTGTCAAACAGTTTGTCATGACTCAAGGAGACCCTGAAGACATCGCTTACTACAACGGTGAAGCTACTCGCAAACTATTCGAAGAGGCAGGTATCCATCCAGAATGGTATTCTAGACCTGGAGGACATACCTGGTACACATGGCGTTGGAATCTGTATCAACTGGCACAAAGAATCTTCAAATAAAATTTCATGAAAAGAATATTTCTTTATCTGCTATTTTTAACTCTCAACCTTACAGTTTGGGGGCAAAATGGAACATTTAAGCATCCTTGGACTGGAAAGCACATTGGCATCATTGGCGATTCAGTAAGTGATTCCATCTACTGCTACCCCCATGTCAAAAGATACTACAGTTACTTAGCTGATTGGCTAGATGCTACTACTTACAGTACTGCCATCAGTGGCCTGGAATGGAAATCCATTCCTTTTCAGCTCGAACAAATGAGCAAACGCACAAATGACCGTAATTTGGATGTAGTCCTTGTTTTCTTAGGAACAAATGATTACAACATGGGAGTGCCTATTGGGGAATGGTACACAGAAGAAACTACTCAAGTGGAAGCTTCCACTGGAGAGATGAAGCAATTCTATACGCGCCAACATCGTCAGTTTGTGATGAGTGAGGACACTTATTGTGGAAGAATAAATCTAGGTATTACCAAAATCCGTCAGCAATACCCTCAAGCCACTATCGTCCTACTTACCCCACTTCACCGAGCTCTTTTTGATGCAGGCGACCACAACCTCCAGCCTGATGAGCTATACCACAACAAATGTGGTGAGTTTCTTGATGCCTATGTAGATAAAATCAAAGAAGCAGCCGGTATTTGGTCTGTCTATGTAATAGACCTACAAAGTGTTAGCGGAATAATGCCTCTTATGGAAGAACACAGCATTTATATGTCTGGAGAAAAAGACAAGCTGCATCCTAGTGCCACTGGTCATGAAAGATTAGCAAAAGTGTTACTATACCAGACATTTTCAATGCCGTAATTTTAAAAAACAAATCATCCTACTCTTGGAAAAGGAGTAGGATGATTCTTATATTTCATGGGCTTCCAGTCTATAGCCTTTTCCTGGCACGTGGAAATCTTTCATCAATTCTATATACCACTCTGAACGACTGTGGTCTGCATTTCGCATACAATAAGTTTCTACTTTTGGCAAAGCCACATGTCCTTTTTTATAAACTAAGATGTAACGTTTAGGCCCTTTTTGAGGCACTGATTTTATCTGGAACTCTGCCTGTAATTGAAAACCTATCAACTCAGCCTCGGCTTTTAAAATAGGTAAAACCTCTGGAGGTACATTGGTAGAGAACACACCTTCATCTTCCAAGAGTGCAAATGAACCTTGAACCAACACAGAAAATGGCAGTGATGATGAATGGCGTGCCCTTGCACGGCTTAAATCGGGATTTACTAAACTCTTGTCAAAGTAAGGGGGATTACAGACTATACTGTCAAATAACGGACCTTTATGTTCTAGAATATAATTCTGGAAGGTTGTATGGACCAAATGAATTCTATCATGAAAAGGAGATTCCTTAAAATTGTATTGTGCATCAAGTACTGCATTCTCATCCATCTCAATAGCTGTAATCTCAGCTTTAGGACAACGCTGGGCTAACATAAGCGACAGCACACCTGTTCCTGTACCTATATCTAGAATCCTGTTCCCACCAGCAGCCAATGTTCCCAGCAAATCACTATCTGTCCCTACCTTCATGGCTGCATGATCTTGACAGATGCTAAATTGTTTATATCGAAATATATTTTCGGGCATTAGCTGCTAACTTTCATTTTCTGGTACAAAAATACAAAGATTCCTGAAACAATCCAAAACTGATATAGTATGGAACTTGTCTATTCCCTTAGGCTATTCAAAATAAAAATGTACATTTGCAACGTAATGTATCTAATTTAAATAATCACTAAGGTATGGAATACAAATTTTGTGGAAATAGTGGGCTTCAGCTTCCTAAAATCTCATTGGGACTTTGGCACAACTTCGGTAGCGTGGATAATTTCGAGAATGCGACAGCCATGATTCTTCATGCATGGGAGAATGGGGTTACCCACTTTGACCTAGCTAATAATTATGGCCCTGTCCCAGGTTCAGCCGAAACAAACTTTGGAAAGATTCTTAAGAATCATCTGGCTAGCCACCGTGATGAAATGCTGGTTTCTTCTAAAGCAGGACACGACATGTGGCCTGGGCCATATGGCGATGGCTCATCTAGAAAGAATCTGATTGCTAGTTGCAACCAAAGCCTGAAACGTACGGGACTTGAATACTTTGATATATTTTATAGCCATCGCTATGATGGGGTAACTCCTGTAGAAGAAACCATGCAGGCATTGATAGATATTGTCCACCAAGGAAAGGCCCTCTATGTAGGTATCAGCAAGTATCCACCTGCACTTCAACAAAAATGTTATGACATTCTTGCCGAAGCTCATGTACCATGCCTCATCAGTCAATATCCATATAGTATGTTTAATCGGATAGTCGAGACAGATACTATAGAGATTGCAGCTAAGAATGGAAGTGGTTTTATTTGTTTCTCACCACTGGCACAGGGACTGCTCACAGAAAAGTATCTGAAAGGTATTCCGCAAGATAGTCGGGCTGCAAAATCCACTGGCTTCCTTCAAGTCAATGAGGTCACCCCTGAGCGAGTGGAGGCTGCCAGGAAACTGAAGGATATAGCTGAGCAACGTGGACAAACGCTGCCACAAATGGCTTTGGCCTGGATCCTTAGAGATAATCGAATTACAAGTGTGATTGTTGGAGCAAGCAGTGTAAAACAGTTGGACAACAACCTACATGCTTTAGATAATCTAACGTTTACCACCGAAGATTTAGCAGAAATAGAAGACATCTTGAAAGATCCTGCCCTACAAATGTATAAAGTGTAAAGACAAAAAAAACGCTTCACGACGGTGAAGCGTTTTTTGTTCTGTGACTCCGATGGGACTCAAACCCATGATCTTCAGAACCGGAATCTGACATTCTATTCAACTGAACTACGGAGCCGAAATCGAATGCAAAGATAAATCTTTTTTTTCATTTCTGCAATTCATCATTGCATTTTATATCCTTTTTACAAAACTGACATTTTGTATGTATTTTCATTCATTTGCTAAAATTTTCACACTTTCATTTGCGTAGTAGAAATAAAGTGCTAACTTTGCAACCCAATTTGAAACAGATAATGAGAACAACTTACAAATATCATGAGTAATTTAATCATACCAGGAACATATAAATCGCTTGTCGATGTGGAACAGACAGAATTGGCTATCAAGCAAATAAAAGATTTCTTTCAAGCCAATTTATCCACTGCACTACGTCTACGTCGTGTAACAGCCCCCCTTTTCGTCCTTAAAGGCCTAGGAATTAACGACGACTTGAATGGTGTTGAACGTGCCGTCAACTTTCCAGTAAAAGATTTAGGCGATGCCCATGCTGAGGTTGTACACTCCCTAGCCAAATGGAAACGTTTGGCACTGGCAGACTACAATATAGAGCCTGGCTATGGAATTTACACAGATATGAATGCAATCCGTGCCGATGAGGAATTAGATAATATCCATTCATTATATGTAGACCAATGGGATTGGGAACGAGTAATCACGGCTAAAGATAGAAATATCAAGTTTTTGAAAAAAATTGTGCGTTCAATCTATGATGCCATGCTCCGCACAGAATATCTAGTGAATGAGACCTACCCTCAAATTAAGCCGATTCTCCCGGATGAGATTCATTTCATTCATGCAGAAGAACTTTTTCAGAAATATCCTAACCTTTCTCCAAAAGATAGAGAAGATGCTATCTGTAAGGAATATGGAGCTATTTTCATCATTGGAATCGGAGGTAAATTAAGCAATGGAAAAGAACACGATTTGCGTGCACCAGACTATGACGATTGGACTACGATAGGAGAAAATGGTCTTCCAGGTCTGAATGGCGACCTGCTAGTTTGGAACGACATACTAGGGCATGCTCTAGAACTTTCTTCTATGGGTATACGAGTAGACAAAGAATCTCTAGTCCGCCAGTTGAAGGAGAAAGGTAAAGAAGATCGTTTGAACCTATATTTCCATAAACGTCTTATGGAGGGGACACTGCCACTAAGCGTTGGCGGAGGTATAGGGCAGAGCCGTTTATGTATGTTCTTGCTCCGTAAGGCTCACATTGGTGAAATTCAGGCTAGCATTTGGCCTACTGATATGCGAAAAAAATGTAGAGAAGCAGGTTTTCCTTTAATTGGGTAATATAAAAACTAATGCCAGACGGGCTACCACTGAATAGGTGGTATCCCGTTTTTTTGTAAGTAGGCATTAGCCTGACTAAAATGATGGTTACCAAAGAAACCACGGTAGGCGGATAAAGGAGACGGATGAGCTGAAGTCAGTACCAAATGCTTACTCCTGTCTATAATAGAACCTTTACGCTGGGCATAGCTCCCCCACAGAATAAACACAAGGTGCTCCTTATGATCATTCAATTGACGAATCACAGCATCGGTAAACTCTTCCCATCCTTTATTCTGATGACTGCCTGCTTGATGAGCACGGACCGTGAGTGTAGCATTTAACAACAATACACCTTGTTCTGCCCAACGAGTCAAGTTCCCGCTAGTAGGCATTGGAGTACCTATGTCATCATGAATCTCCTTGAATATATTCTGTAGGGACGGTGGAAAAGGTACTCCATCATTCACAGAGAAACAAAGACCATGCGCCTGCCCTGGCTCATGATATGGATCCTGGCCTATAATGACAACGCGCACCTTGTCAAATGGACAAAGGTTAAAGGCATTGAAGATTAGCTTGCCTGGCGGATATACGGTTGTAGTGGCATATTCCTGGCGCACAAATGAGGTAACTCGCTCAAAATAGGGCTTTTCAAACTCATTTTCCAACTGGACCTTCCATCCACTTTCTATCTTGACATCCATACCATAATTGTTTGATTAATACCACTGAACAGAATTATTAGCTGCATTACGCTTGTCGTACTTCAAGGCATCTGCTAGTGTTCCAGCCGAAGCACGAATAGTGAAGTTGTATGAGGTATAGCCATATGAACTGAGTACTAAACCTCCCGACAGCTGGAAACAGTGCAAATCACGGCTTATATTGATTGTAGTGGTAGACATACGGTGATTCGTGAAATCATAACCACTAGTATAACTACAATTCCAAGCGTTGGAAATCTTCAAAGTTCCTGAGAAATTGAACTGATGATTCAACTTATAAGGATAACGCATTCTCTTTTCATTAAACTTGGAACGGACACGATCTTCAGACATGGTTACACTGTATGAAAGAGAAAGGGTCCATGGCATTTTGAACTTCATATAGCCATCTTCATCCAACTGAGCTGATTCATTATGGCTGGCACCACGGCCAGTCCGCTGCCGGACAATTCCTTCTTCTTCCTCTTCTCCTTCATTTCCTTCTTCTTTCTTTTCCTCTTTATCTTTTTTCTTTCTAAAGAGATTCAGAACTTTTTCATTGTCCAATGTGTAGGAAAGATGTTGGCTCATGCCCTGGAATCGGCCGAACCTTCCATAACTATACTCTGTACGAGGACCTACATATACGTTGCCATCCTCATCTAGTTCGTAGGCATAGGTTGAGAACACCGCATTCATATTGAAGGTATAGTTCTTGGTCAGCTTCAAGCGTACATTCATGGATAGGTCACTCCATGGCTGAACCTTGGCAGCCGTGTTGTAAGACATATTCATACTTAGTTCGTCTATCAAACTGACCTTCTTGATACCGGTTGAGTCTTTATCACTTTTGACCTTCATTTCCAAATTGTTCGACAAACCGAATGAAATGCTACCCGTTTTCCCGACACCGGGCACACCATATAGACCCATGCTATAAGGAGAATAGGTCACAGTGGACACATTGCCATTCGCGTCCGTCTTCACATAGGTGTCATAATACCCATATCTGCTGGCAGAAAAATCAGGAGCATAGCTATAGCTTATAGATGGAGTAATTACATGACGGATAGCCTGAATTTTATCCCCGAAAATCTTCCATGGCTTGTACATACCATAAATCTTGGTATTGGCAGATACCGCTACATTCCAGTTGTATACCTGATTGAAAGACGTTGTGGTGTCTCGCACTTCCACTTGATTTACCTCATCCCAAGAGCGCATTTCCTTCTGAGTATACCAGCGGGAAGTATAGTTGAATGATGGGGTGATATTGATGTATTTAAAAATGGTGAAAGATGCATTCACAGGAATATAGTGACGGAAACCGTTTCTCCAATCCTTAATCAGATTGGAATGTAAGATCTTATCTTCATCGGTACTGATACTATTACTCATCTGTCCTGTATAGCTAATTGCTATTTTTTCATACCATCTCTCTTTGCCTACTGCACGCTTGCGCTTGAAAGGATTAAAACGAGCTAAAGTGATGTTTAGGTCTGGCAATGTCATAGTAATGCTGGAGTCTCGGGTCGATGTAGTTACATTGGCACTAGTAGACAAGGTCAAACCTATATCAGAGAATGTACGAGAATAGCTAATACTAGAAGTCTTTGTACTTTGAGCATATCGTGTAGGATCGTAAAGAGAAGACATGGATGTCTTGTCATAGGCTGATGTAGAATAATTCACACTGGCAGAGAATGTGCTGTTCGGACTAGCCTTGGTGTCCTGGGAATGACTCCATCGAATCATGAAACTCTTAGTCTTTGAGTAATCTGGGAAATATTTATCTCCAGTAACAAAGACCTGATAACTGGCATTAAAGCTACCTCTATAACGATATCGCTTATTGTAATTCGATGATGCAGAAAGTCCCCAGGAACCTTTTGTATAGATTTCACCTAAAAGAGTAAAGTCAATACGGTCACTGATGGCAAAATAATAGCCACCTTCCCGAAGATAGAAACCACGAGTGTTATCATCTCCATAACTAGGCATAATGAAACCTGAGGAATAATTGCTGTTGGTAAATGGGAAAAAGCCAAATGGCAAGGCTATAGGCAATGGAACATCCTCCACTACCAGCCAGGCCGGACCAAAGAACACCGACTTTTTAGGCCGGACTTTAGCCCTACTTAATGCCAGATAAAAATGTGGATGTTCTTCATCACAGGTGGTATAACGCCCCTTCTCCAGAAACATCTCATCCTCGGCATTCTTCTTACTTCTCTCAGCCGTCAGGAAACCTTCATCTTGTTGGGTATCTACATTAGTAATATAACCTTTACCTGTCTTGAAATTATAGCTCATGCTTTCAGACCGGTACTCACTTTCTCCTTGCCGGAAGATAGGTTTTCCTGTCAGGGTTCCCGTAGAATCAGCCACTCCATTGGCACGTACGATATTACTGTCTAGGTTGATAGAAATAAGTTCAGACTGAAGTTCCATGTTCTGATATTTCACATTACCTTCACCATACATATAGATGTTGCCGGTATCCATGAAATACCAAATAGAGTCTTTCGCTTCATACTGGACTGGCGCTTCTAAACCGTCCTTCTTCTTTCTGGCAGTATCCGAAGCCAATGAATCAGCAGGAAGGATTAATCCTCGTTCTGCCAAAACGGAATCAGAAAATAAAGAATCTAAAGCTAATGTATCAACCAGTTCCGTTGGCATCTCCATATCGGGAAGAGAATCTCTCAACGCTTTTTCTGCAATTGCCTGGCGGATGGAATCCATGGGATTAGTATAATTCCGGCGCTGGCTATTTCGGGAAGGTCGGGCTTGCATACGCCGACGAACGGGCAAGGTGTCCTGAGGTATGGTATCTGATACACCTTCTTTTATCTGAGTGGGCCGATACTGGTCGAGTATAAAACTACCCGTAGCCGCCTGAACAAGCAGCACCACCGACAAAAAAGAAAGTATATAGAACAACCGTTTCATTCAAACTGCAAAATTACATTTTTAACCTTAATTATCCCCCATAAATGGATATAAAAAAGATTTTTTTAAGAATTATCAACCAAATCGACGCAGCCAGTTCCGAAATCTTTCCACTCCTTCAGGGCCAAATTTGGTCAAACTCTGGATAGCCTGCTCTGGTGTTTTTTCCTGTTCAGGACGAGTTTTTGAAAAGAATTTGTCGGCATAACAAATAACTTGCTCTTCCATAGATACAGGCATAAGTTCCCGATGGGGCACCGGCAAATGCTGTTCCTCAATCTGCTTCAAGGTTAAACCAGCTCCTGTATGTCGCTCACAAACCAGTGCATGACGGGGCCATCCCTCCTGACGGAGAATTTCAGCACCTATACTTCCATGACAGATATACGGTTCTGTCCCAAAGCACTGGATACCAGGTGCATTGGTACGGAAAATGCCTAAATCATGAAGCATAGAAGCTTCCTCTAAAAACGCTTTGTCTAAGTGAAGTTCAGGATGTTTCTTGGCTACTTCCAATGCTTTATCTGCCACTTTGCGCGAATGAACCATCAAAATTCGCTTTAATTCGTTGTCTTCTGGATAGTATTTATTGATGATCTGCTGATAATCTCTCATGATACAATCTATCTTTACCGATAATTTTTGTGCAAAAATACACCATTTCCTACAGAATGTACATTTTGAAAGGGAGATTTTAAGTATATTTGCAAACAGAAACATAAAATTAGTAAAAAAAACATGAAACGATTTGGACTATTACCCAAAATTTTAATAGCCATCGCTTTAGGCATTATTTGCGGCATTTGGCTTCCTACGGGTGCCGTACGGATATTCAGTACGTTCAACTCTATTTTTGGCGAGTTCCTAAGTTTCATGATTCCTTTGATTATTTTAGGTCTTGTGGCTCCTGCCATAGCTGAAATAGGCAAAGAGGCAGGAAAACTCCTACTTCAAACCGTTATATTAGCTTATGGATTCACCCTTTTGGCTGGTATTTTGTCCTATGGAGTCAGTGTTACGTCTTTTCCTTCGTTTATTGATACTCGTGTAGATTTTGATGTTCAGAGCCAAGCCGTAACGCCTGAACCTTTCTTTACGATCTCCATGCCTCCAGTGATGAGCGTAATGACAGCTCTCATCCTTGCTTTCACTTTAGGCCTAGGGATGGCATATATTAACAGTACCAAGCTTCAAGAAGTCTTCCAAGAATTTAAGGAAATTATCATTAACACCATTGAGTCTTTAATCATCCCCTTACTGCCAATTTATATCTTTGGCATATTCCTAAGTATGACAGCCACAGGTGAAGTTTTCCGTGTGCTGAAAGTTTTTGCTGGTATCATCGGCATTATTTTCCTGCTCCATATTTTTTGGCTTCTTTTTCTATATGTCATAGCTGGAAGTATAGCAAGAAAAAATCCATTGCGATTGTTGAAAAATATGTTACCTGCCTATTTCACGGCATTGGGCACACAAAGTAGTGCAGCCACTATACCTGTTACTTTGGAGCAGACACGTAAGAATGGGGTTTCAGAGGGTATTGCCGGTTTTGTTATCCCTCTTTGTGCCACCATCCACCTTTCCGGTAGTATGTTAAAGATTGTGGCTTGCGCAGTGGCACTTATGATGATGCAAGGTATACCTTACGGTTTTAACCTGTTCGTGGGTTTCATCTTTATGCTAGGAATTACTATGGTTGCCGCACCTGGTGTACCGGGTGGTGCCATCATGGCTGCTTTAGGTGTTCTAGCTTCTATGCTAGGGTTTGGTGAAACAGACCAAGCATTGATGATTGCTCTTTACATAGCCATGGATAGCTTTGGTACAGCATGCAATGTCACTGGCGATGGAGCCATCGCACTGATAATAGATAAATTTACACAAAAAAAGACGATAAAATAGTAGGATAAAGGTTATGTCCTTTTATAAAAAAATACGTACTTTTGCAATCAGTTAAAAAAATGAGAAAGAAAATCCTCTATATTATCGTATTCTTAGTCGGTCTTTTCTTACCGGCTACCATACTGGCTGAACCTCCTGCAAAAAAATTTGTAGTGGTGATTGACGCTGGTCATGGTGCTCATGATGCTGGCGCCGTGAACCGGAGACTCAAGATTAAGGAAAAAGACATAAACCTCAAGACTGCACTTAAACTGGGAGAAATGATAGAAAAGAATTGCCCCGATGTAAAAGTAGTCTATACCCGTAAAAAAGATGTTTTTGTAGAATTGCACCGCAGAGCCCAGATTGCCAATAATGCGAAAGCAGATCTATTCATTTCCATCCATACCAACTCCGTAGCGAAAGGAACGGTTCGAGGTGCCGAGACTTACACACTGGGTATGGCACGGGCAGAAGAGAATCTAGCCGTGGCAAAAAGGGAAAATGAGGTAATTCTCTTGGAGAGTAACTATCAGACTACCTACAAAGGATTTAACCCGAATTCTTCTGAAAGCTACATTATCTTTGAATTCATGCAAGATGCCAACATGAGCCAAAGTGTAAGTTTCGCTAAAAAAGTACAGAGCCAATTTAGAAACAACTCCAAACGGATCGACAAAGGTGTTAAGCAGGCTGGATTCCTGGTGCTGCGTGAAACTTCCATGCCAAGCGTGCTCATTGAATTAGGATTTATTTCTACAGACGATGAAGCTCAGTACCTCATTTCAGAGAAAGGTTCCTCCTCTATGGCTCAAAGCATCTATCGGGCATTTGTCTCTTACAAGAACGGCAGATCTAATGAACATTCACCTGCTACTCCTGCCGTGGTGGAACCAGAACCAGAGCCAGAACCAGAACCATCACAGCCTGAAGTAGAAAAGCCTGCCACACCTGCACCAGCTACTGCGCCAGCCACTCAAGAAGCACCAGTCTTCAAAATTCAGATTCTTACTTCCGACAGGCCTCTGAAAAATGGTGATGCTCGATTCAAAGGATTGAAAAACATTGAAAACTATAAGGAAGGCAATATCTACAAATACACTTATGCAGCCTCAACGAATTACAATGAGGTGCTAAGGAAAAAGAAAGAAATTACATCCAAATTTAAGGACTGCTTCATCATTGCGTTTAGAAATGGAGTGAAGATGGATGTAAATGAGGCCATCCGGTTATATAAGACAAACAAAAAATAGCATAATATGAAAAGATTTTCCAAAGAGATTGCATTGGGTCTTGCAGGAATCCTGACCATAGGTATACTATACTATGGCATCAGTTTTCTAAAGGGTCTTAACATGTTTACCACAAACAATGTCTATTATGTAGCATTTGATGATATTAACGGTTTAAGCAAATCAAGCCCTGTATATGCTGATGGCTATAGTATTGGTGTGGTTAGCGACATTAATTATGACTACAAAAAAGGAGGTGTCTTTGTTCAAATAGATGTAGACAAAGACCTGAGAATTCCAGCTGGGAGTACGGCCGAACTGGAGAAAGAAATGCTTGGAACATTAAAATTGCATATCCTGTTGGCTAATAATCCTCGTGAAAAGGTTCATCCTGGTGACACTATCCCTGGAACATCTAATAGCGGCTTACTCAAAAGTGTAGACGAAATCATACCTAAACTTGACAACATGTTTACCAAGATGGATTCCATCCTGGTATCGGTAAATGCCCTTCTTAGCGACCCTAGTATTAAGAGTTTACTTGGAAACACAGAAAAGATGACGGCCAATCTTGCCCAAGCTACAGCAAAATTAAACCAGTTGCTAGGGAACGACATGCCTAAATTTACCCACAAGTTGGACTACGCACTGGCCAATGTAGATACCCTGACCTATCAGTTGAATGACAAGGTAGCTCAGCTGGATGTGGAACGCCTGATGACTCAAGTGAACGGAACGCTTAGCAATGTGGAAACGTTAAGTAAAAAAATGACTAGCAACGATAATACCATCGGTTTGCTGCTCAACGATCCGTCCTTATATTATAATCTGAATACCACGGTCACCAATGCCTCTAGTTTGCTTGACGACTTGCAGAATCACCCAAAGAGATACGTACATTTTTCTTTGTTTGGAAAAAAAGACAAAAAGAAGTAATTTAGATTAATTCCAAATAGAAGTAGAGACTCATTTTTATTTTTTGGCAGTACTAACTCCCTGAAAATTAAAGTCAAAATGAGTCTCTCCTATTTTTCATACAAATTTACATGTGCACGCACCCAGAATCCACAAGTGCCTAAACTATAGACTCTTGCATTTTTGCAAGTTATTTGGATTTATAGCAATTTTAGCGCTTTATATAAGGAACTGAAATTCAAACCGATAAAAAAATATCGAAAACTCCAAATAAAAATCGATTTGTTTTTTAAAAAAAACTTTTCGAACTTTGCATTCCCGGTAAAAAACGAGAATTTACTTTTCATAATGGAAAACAATATTCAGCTATATTGGAGCCAGTGCTTATCCTTCATTAGAGATAACATTGCTGAAGAACCATTTAAAACTTGGTTCGCTCCTATAGTACCTATATCTTATCATGATAGGGTGCTGACTATTGCTGTTCCTAGTAATTTCTTCTATGAATTTTTGGAGGAGCACTATCTAGACTTGATGAAGGCTGCTCTGAAACAGGTCTTCGGTGATGATGTCAGCCTGATGTATGAAATCATGGTGGACAAGAGTAATAACACTCCTATCCATGTAGAATCTACAAATGCCGTATCATTAAAGCAGAAACCTGTCGTTGATGGTAATAAAATAAAAGCAGAAGAATTATTCAATGATTTGGATCCTCGCTTGAATCCTAGTTATAACTTCAATAATTTCATTGAAGGTATAAGTAACAAGCTTTCTCGCCAAATCGGTCTTAGTGTTGCAGAGAAACCTGCTCACACTGCTTTTAATCCTTTATTCATCTATGGTCCTTCAGGTGTGGGAAAAACTCATTTGGTCAATGCTATCGGCACTCAAATCAAACAGCGTTTCCCAAACCTTCGCGTGCTCTATGTATCTGCCCATTTGTTCATGGTGCAATATACTGATTCTGTAAGGAATAACACCTACAATGATTTCATGAACTTCTATCAGTCCATCGATGTCCTCATTGTGGATGACTTGCAGGAACTCTCAGGAGTAACCAAGACTCAGAATGTATTCTTCCATATCTTCAATCAATTACATCAGACTGGCAAACAGCTTATCTTGACTGCAGACCGCTCACCTGTAGAGATGCAAGGTGTAGAAGAGCGTCTGCTCACTCGTTTCAAGTGGGGTATGCTGGCCGAGATGGAGAAACCCAATGAGGAATTACGCCGTAAAATCTTGTTGTACAAAGTTCACCACAATGGCTTGAACATCTCTGAAGATGTAATCAACTACATTGCTCATGTGGCACAGGAAAGTGTAAGAGATCTGGAAGGCATTATCAATGCACTGATGGCATACTCTGTCGTCTTCAATAGCAACATAGACATGGCTTTGGCAGAGAAGGTGGTTAATCGGACAGTAAAGTTTGTCAAGAAAAAAATCACCATCGAAGATATCATTCAAAAGTCATGCAATGCTTTTGGTGTCAGTGAGGAAGATGTTTATAGCCAAAGCCGCAAGGCAAACATTGTCAGGGCACGTCAAGTAGCCATGTATCTGGCACAAAAACACACAGACCTTTCCACTACCCGCATCGGTACCCTCATCGGGAAGAGAAACCATGCTACAGTTTTGCATTCCATTAAGCTCATTGAAGACCAGATAAACCTGATCAAAGACTTACGTAATAAAGTGAACGATATTGAACTGGAACTGAAAAACTGAAAAATCTAAAGTGGCAAAGAAAACCTATACTCAAGAACAAGCTTTAGAGGCATCCATCCGTTATTTTGAAGGAGAAGAAGCCGTAGCATTGGCCTGGTTGAACAACTATGCCAAACGTGATGCAGAGGGCCGGCTCATTGAACTGGTGCCTACAAAAATGGATTGGCACATGGCCAAGGATCTGGCTACTATTTCCACCAAGCCTAGAATAACCGAAGTGCGTCCTAAAGTCCTGGAATGCGATGTTGTCCGTTTCCAAAACAACAAGGAAAAATGGGTGGCATTTGTAGGACTCCTCGATGGTTATCCCTATGAGATTTTCACCGGTCTTCAGGATGATGAGGAAGGTATCATTCTTCCTAAATCGGTAGTCTGTGGGCGCATCATCAAGAATTTGGATGAAAACGGTGTAAAACGTTATGATTTCCAGTTCCAAAATAAAAGGGGCTATAAAACCACCGTGGAAGGACTTTCTGAGAAGTTCAACAAGGAATACTGGAACTATGCCAAACTCATTTCAGGAGTATTACGCTACCGGATGCCTGTGGAACAAGTCATCAAACTGGTAGATTCCCTGCAGTTCGACAATGAGAACATCAACACTTGGAAAGTGGGTGTGGAACGCGCCTTGAAGAAATATACCAAAGACGGTCCTGAAACTGAAGATGCCAACGATGACATTTAAAAACAGTTACATACACTTGAAAGATTTGCGCTTTTACGCTTTTCATGGGGTCCTTCCTCAAGAGAAAAGTGTAGGAGCGTATTTTATTTTAAACATTTGTGTGAAGGTAGATGTAGAAAGGGCTGCCCTTACCGATGAGCTCTCGGATACTGTGAGCTATGCCGACATCTACCAGATAGCAAAGGAGGAAATGCAAGTGACATCCAAACTATTGGAACATGTTGCTGGCAGAATCTGCAAACGGCTCTATCAAGAGTTCTCCAGTGTAGAAGCCGTAGACATCACCATAGAAAAAGAAAATGCTCCGATTGGAACCGGAGCACAAGGATTGGCAGGCATTACCCTGCATACTATACGTTAAAACTTCAATAGGCGTGAACCGTCTGGCTGCTCTTCAATCTCTACTTTCACTGCATCTAAAGGCAACAAGTCTTCCACTAGCTCTGGCCATTCTATAAAACAGAGTGCTCCACTGTAAAAGTAATCTTCGTAACCCATATCATAGACCTCTTCTATTTTCTTGATCCGATAGAAGTCAAAATGATAAATCAGTTCACCCGAACCACTTCTGTATTCATTGACGATAGCGAAAGTAGGCGAATTAATGACATCCTCTACACCAAGACACTCGCAAACACTCTTAATAAAGGTAGTCTTTCCGGCTCCCATGCTACCATAAAAGGCAAAGACTACATTATCACCCATATTCGCCACAAACTTTTGTGCAGCCTCATTTATCTTTTCTAAAGATTCAATCTTTATTTCCATATTACTTTCTCTTTCTCAAAATCATACAAAATTTTACTATCAGATAAATCACCACTGAAACCAGAATGATACAGGCTCCTGAAGGGACATTCCAAAAATAAGAAAAGAATAAGCCACCAAGGCAACTTAAATACCCTATCAGTATGGAAAGCCACATCATTTTCTTATAGTCATTCGTTAGTAAGTTGGCTATTCCTTGTGGTATGGTCAGTAACGACAAAACAAGTACGATTCCTACCATGCGCAGGCAAGCCACAATCGTCAATGCAATGAAGCCGATAAGCAGATACTCCATGCATTGCACAGGCATGCCCTGTGAGCGGGCAAATTCCCGGTCGAAGGACACATACATAATAGGACGTAGGCAAAAACTGAAAGCCAGCAAGGCTATCAAAGACAAAACAGCCAATATCCATAGGTCTGCAGTTGTGATGGTCAGGATATTCCCAAAAAGATAGGAAGATAAATCAGGAACAAACGAAGGACTGAGAAAACTGAAGATAATACCTACACTCATGCCCAATGTCCAAAAAACAGCTATGGCTGAATCCTCCCGCATATCTTCCCTATTACTCATCCATTGTATGCCGAAAGCGCTCAACACGGTGAAAACCATAGCCGACCAAATGGGAGAAATACCTAAATACACCCCCAGGCCTATCCCTCCGAAAGAAGCATGAGTCAACCCGCCACTGATAAAGACCAGACGACGAGTCACGATATAGGTGCCAACAATCCCACAGAGGACGCTAGCCAAGAAACTGCCAATCAAGGCATTCTGGAAAAAAGTATATTGGAGTATATCCATTCTTTAGCTCGTCATTCTGCGTTCACCCACAATGAGAAACACTTCATCTTTCAAGTCATCAGGCAGTTCTATAGCACGAAGTTGCAAGGAACGTACCCAGCCTGCCACTTCTACCTCCTTCATGGTATAGAGTACCTCACGGAATTCATCTACTTCCTCTTCGGTATAGTCGTCTGACGCACGGCCTTGATAACTGTCCAGTTCCTCATCATTATAATACTCTATCTGTCTGCTTACTGCGGCCAGCAGACTGTCTTTCTCACAAATCTCATGCTGTCCACAGCACTCCATGCTCTGCACCTGCTTGATATTGGGAAATTCTTTCAGTTCTCCACTATCTATTTTCTTCTGAATCTTTCTATTATTCAAATAACTGAAAAACAGAGCTGTTATTGCCCCTATCAGCAGTAAAGCAACTAAAATAACAACTACTTCCATTATTCTTCCACTTCTTCTATTGTAAAGCCTGCTGTTCTCAAATCATCCCAAAAATGCGGATATGACTTACTTACAACACCTGGATCTGCTATGCGAATCTCTCCAAATTTAATGCATGCAGGAGCAAAAGCCATGGCCATCCTATGATCCTTATACGTTTCGATGACTGGATTCTTCTGTTTCCTGCAACTCCCACGTTGCCACATCAGAACGCCCTCTTCGCCCTCTCCTCCGCGAAGCAAATACCCCAGTTTCGCTAATTCAGTCTTCAAGGCTTCTATGCGGTCTGTTTCTTTGATATGTAGACTTTCTAATCCTGTATATAAGAATGGTAAATCCACCAAACAGGATGTCACAATCATGGACTGAGCCAAATCCGGACACTTGGTAAAGTTGAAAAGTTTATGATTGGCTGCAAAATGATTATGAAACGCTGTCACCGTATTGTCTAGGCCACTAATCATGCTGCCTTGATCATCAAAACACCATCTACATACACAATCACCCTGTATGCTGTCTAAAATTAGACCTGGCAATTTAACTCGGTCTTTATGCCTAGGTCCTCTAATCGCTACTATCTCAAACCAGAATGCTGCAGCACTCCAATCGGGTTCCACCGTAAACTTATCCTTTTTATAAGAATAGGGCTTAGGTTTCACCTCAATGACGGATAAATCATCACTCCACCTCGTTTCAGCACCAAATTGTCGCATCAGTGCCAGGGTCATATTGATATATGGACGAGAGGCTACCTCACCATCCAACCTAAGCTTCAACCCCGTTTTGAGCATAGGACCTATCATCAAAACGGCAGAAATATATTGTGAACTTACACTGCCATCCATATCTATGGCATCGGTACAAGCCAATTCCTTTCCACGGATTTTCAAAGGTGGATATCCTATTTCTCCCAGATATTCAATATCGGCTCCTAAAGTTCGTAAGGCATCCACCAGAATCCTAATCGGTCGCTGCTTCATGCGTTCAGAACCGGTAATGATATGTTCCTGGCCGTCCAACTGAGACAGATAGGCGGTCAAAAAACGCATACTGGTTCCAGCCCCACCTACATCAATCGTATCGGGCAGCTGAAGTCCAGACAGCATAACATTCGTATCATCACAATCCGACATGTTCTTTATCTGGTAATCACAACCACTTAAGGCACGGATAATCAGTACCCTATTGCTGATGCTCTTTGAAGCAGGGAGGTTTATGGTGGCCCGTATAGGATGTGTAGGCGGTTTTACGAGGTAAATCATTCTTTTCTGAATTAGTGGGTGCAAATTTACAAAAATAAATGATAAAATTTGGATTGGGACGAGGATTGTTGTAATTTTGCCACAAATTTCAAGTTCGGGGTGTAGCTCAGTCCGGTTAGAGTACGCGTCTGGGGGGCGTGGGGTCGGCAGTTCGAGTCTGCTCACCCCGACAAAATATAAAGAAAAAACTTGTTCTATGAAAAAGACTAAGAGAAAATCTCTTAGTCTTTTTTTGCAATATACTATTTCCACTCATCCTCTACCCGTTTTTGTTCCGCCTTCAACTTGCCATAATCAGACTTTATCATGAATCTTCAACCTTCTTCATGAGAACTTATCAACAACTTCTTTAAAATTCCTCATTTTTTAGGGTTTCTTCCCTTTTTTTTAATTATATTTGCGTTCGATAACAAAATAACTATTTTTAACAATCTCTATCTACTTATCAAAAAGAATTATATGAAAAAGCATTTAATTCAGTTCCTGATGGTCTGTGTGCTTTCAGTGCTTAGCACTGCAGCATGGGCTCAGACCACCGTGAGGGGTATTGTGGTAGATGCCGAAAACGCTGAGCCTCTGATAGGCGCAGCTGTTATGGAAGACGGCACTACAAATGGAACAGCAACTGACATTGATGGAGCTTTCGAACTGACAGTTACCAGAAGTGCCACGTTGACTTTTAAGTATGTGGGTTATAAAGACTTAACCCTGAAAATCTCAAAAACCGGCAGCGTTGTGGATCTGGGTAACATTCCTATGGAATCCGATGCAGTGGTACTGAAGGACGTGGTCATCACTTCTTCAGTGGCTGTAGCCCGCAAAACTCCAGTTGCCATGTCTCAAGTACCTACCCTCTACATCGAGGAGAAACTGGGTTCACAGGAATTCCCTGAAATCTTGAAATCTACTCCAGGTGTGCATGCCAACAAGCAGGGAGGTGGTTACGGTGACTCCGAAATCTATATGCGTGGTTTCGACAACACCAATGTAGCTACCATGATTAATGGTGTGCCTATGAACGATATGGAGAATGGTACACTCTATTGGTCCAACTGGGCTGGTTTGAGCGACGTGACCCGCAGTATGCAAACTCAGCGTGGTCTGGGAGCTAGCAAGGTTTCCTCTCCTTCTGTGGGTGGTACCATCAACATCATCACCAAGGGTTTGGAAAGCAAGCGCGGAGGTAACATCTCTTACTCCATTGGAAGCAACAACATGAGCAAAATTTTGTTCACAGTTTCCACAGGTATGAGCAAGTCAGGATGGGCACTCACCTTACTGGGAGCAAGACAGGAAGGTGATGGTACAGCTCAGGGCCTTGAATACAAGGGTTTCAACTATTTCATCAACATTGCTAAGAGAATCAACGATGCTCATCAGTTGTCTTTAACTGCTTTCGGTGCACCTCAGGAGCATTATAAGCGTGGAAACAACTCCGCTTTGACCATTGCAAACTGGAAGATGGTGGAAGAAAAATATGGTGTAACGAACTATCGCTACAATGCAACCTATGGCTTCGACCAGAACGGACAGCGCAAGAGTTCCGATTACAATGTATATCACAAGCCACAAATCAGCTTGAACCACCAGTGGGCTATCAACGACAAGTCTTCACTGAGTACCTCTGCTTACGTTTCTATTGGTCGTGGATACGGCTATGCTGGTGAAGCAAACAGCAACTTTGCAGATGCAGACGGTAACACTTATACTTACCAGAGCTGGTATGGTGGCCGATATGGTCAGCTGTACAATACCTTCCGTAAGGCTGATGGTACTTTCGACTATGGAGCTATCAATGAAATCAATCAGAACAGCCAGTATGGTTCACTCCTCGTGATGTCAAAGTCCAAGAACTATCACGACTGGTATGGTCTTCTTTCTACCTTCACCACAAGCTTTGGTAAGCACATTGATTTCTATGGTGGTGTAGACTTCCGTTATTACAAAGGTACTCATACCAATGACATCCTTGACCTTTACGGAGGTGAGTATTATATCGATGAGGCACGTGCCACTGTATCTCCTTCTAATAACAGAAGTGCAGCAAGCAGTTCATGGATTTATGAAAAACTGGGTGTAGGTGATGTCATTTACCGCGACTATGACTCATACGTAGTCCAGGAAGGTGCATTCTTCCAGGCAGAGTACAACAAAGACAAACTTTCAGCTTTTGTATCTGGTTCTTTAAGCAACACCACATACTGGCGTTATGACCGCCTGTATTATGATGCAGACCATGCTAAATCTAAGACTACCAGTTATATGGGCTTCACAGCTAAGGGTGGTGCCAACTATAACCTGAACGACAATCACAATGTCTTCGTAAACGTGGGTTATATCTCTCGTGCTCCTAAGTTTGCTTATGGTGCATTCATGACTTCAACCACTAGCAACGTTATCAACCCAAATGCTAAGAATGAGAAGATCTTCTCTGTAGAAGCTGGTTACGGTTTCAAGAACGACTGGTTCACTGCAAACCTGAATGCCTACTACACTAGATGGTTGGATAAGACCATGACCAAAACCGGTACATTGGATAATCAGGAGACTTACTACATGAACATGACAGGTGTGAACGCTCTGCACAAGGGTGTGGAACTTGAGTTCAAGATTAAGGCTACTCCATGGTTGGACTTGACCGGTATGTTCTCTTTGGGCGACTGGACATGGGACAGCAATGCTACAGGTTATGCATACAATGACCAAGGTCTGCCTCTGACAGCTAAGGGTGAGATTGCAAGCGACGTTATGGCACCAGACCATGCATGGGCTATCATTAACCTGGATGGTGTACGCGTGGGTGGTTCAGCACAGACTACTGCAGCCCTCGGAGCTGATGTTAAGCTGGACAAGCACCTGAGCATCGGTGCCGACTGGAACTTCATGGGACGTAACTACTCTTACTATTCATTCTCAGGTAGCAACTTGAGCATCGGTAAAGAGTTGACCATTGCAGAGCCTTGGAGAGTTCCTGCTGCTTGCACCGTGGACCTGAACGGACGTTACAAGTTCAAGATTGGTAACCTGGACGCTACTTTCAGCGGTAACATCAATAACCTGCTGAACTACCAGTACATTCTGAAGGCTTGGAACCCAAGTTCACTGACTACCGCTGCTGATGAAAATAACATCTACTGTTTCTTCAACACCGGACGTACATATACTTTGAGACTTAAGGTTGCATTCTAATCCCAATAGCGTATAACAACATGAAAAAATATATTTATTTATCAGCATTCGCTCTGGTTGGATTACTTTCAGCCTGTAACGATGATTATGTGGATAAGTTCGATATCGATTACGAACCTACCGATGTAAAGAATATCAACTATACCCTGACTTCCACAGACTATGCAAGCATTGCATCCAATTCCACCAACCAGGAACTGGCACTAGCTAAGGACCCAGAAGGAAGAACGGGTGTGATAGCCTTGAATGCTGTGGGTACCAACAAGTATTTTACCGATGCAGCTCCAGCAGATGAGTATATCCCTGCACTGCTGGCAAGCAAATACCCCAATGCAGATCTAGGTTCTAAGTTCAACATTACATACAACAACTTTGTTTCTCCTTCTGCATACCTCGCTGAACTGAATGATATCAAGAGCTATACACTGACTTCAGAGAACTATGATGAAGTTTGGGGAAGTACAGTTAAGGCATACTACCTCTCTCCTAATTCCATCAGCAAGTTGCCGGAAATACTTTCCAGCAGCGTGGAAGATGCTGAAGCAGGTGATCTTTATGTGGTGAACTATGCCTACTCTACCACTGAACCTTCTATCGGTGGTGGCGGTGGCCAGGATGTAGAACCTACTTGGCAGCAGGTTCAGCCTTTAGCTCGTGCTTTAGGTGCATCGTTCAACTATGTGAATGTGGGTCCTATTGACCTGTCTGAATTTAAGGGACAGACCGTAAACATAGGTATCCGCTATACCTCTACCACATCAGCTGCTGCTACGTATGAGTTCCAGAACTTCAAAGTTGGTTCTGTACCTTATACTAATGTATTACTCTATGCAGAGCAGGAAGATGGCACATTCAAGAAAATTCAGCGCAAGTCTGAATTTAAGGGTGAAGGCAAATATGTGATAGCAGCACTTTGGTCTGATGGCAAGGTTTATCCGTTTGGACGCATTGCCGGTGATAAGGGCTATGGCTATGTTACTCCAGCACCTATTGCTGAGGAAAATGGTGTCATCGCTGCAGCCGATGCTGCAGACCATGTGGTTACCATTGCAGCAGGAGCTACAGAAGGTACTTTCACCTTCCAGAATGCTATAGGAAAGTATTTCTATAACTCTGCAAACAGTAGCGGCTATTATTACAATTCATTCAATGTGAGCGACGAAATTGGTGAAAGTGGTTATGAATGGACCATCGTGAATGTAAACAACAGTAATGACCAGTTTATCATCACTAATACCCTAAGTGAAAACGTTCTTCACTGTACCGTATATAATGGTACCATCGAATTTGGTAACTGGCCTGCATCCAAGACTGAGGGTTATGAGTATGTAAGCAACACACTCATCAACGATGAAGGTGGTTTCTCTGCATACGACATCGATTTGGGCGGTCTGCCAACTAATCTTTGGAACAACAACAATTACGGTTGGGTAGCTACCGCTTATATCAGTTCTACAAAAGAAAGATTTGCTACAGAGAGCTATCTGGTGTCTCCAGCCATCGAAATTGCAGATAATGCAGCAGCTCCTTACTTCACTTTGGATGAGACTTTCCGTTTTGACGCTGCTGAAGCTATCACTTACTGGGTATCTACAGACTATAGCACTGCTGCAGCTGGTACCCGTGCCAACAGTCAGGTAGCATCTACCGATGCTGTTCTTTACCAGTTCGATGGTGAAAACTGGAAAGAATACAAGAACAGCGATGCAAACATCGCCGTATTCGGTCCTGCTGAATATGAAGCACTGGGAAGTTCTGTCGTAAGTAATCCAGACTATGTAATGCCTGTTTATCTGGCTAAGGTTTATCCTTATGCAGAAGTTGGAACCAAGGCTGCTGTCATCTATAACACTTCAAAGGGTATTGTAGCGAAGGAGTTCTCACTCAGCGAGCTGAAAGAGTGGATTGCTACTCCTACCTACACCACTGAAACCACTACATTCTCTGTAGATGCAGATGGTATCAGCGCCAACTTGAGTGTCTATATTGATGATACCTTGACCGACGGTTCTGATGGTGGTTTCACTGCACAGAATGTGAAACTGGGCGATGGAATGACCTATGTCTGGAGAACAGATGCTATCTACGGTTGGAGAGCATCAGGCTATGCAAACAAGACCAACAATGAGACAGAAGCATGGATTGTTTCTCCTTCCATGAACTTTAAGAAGGCCGTTCAGCCATTGCTGAGCTTCGATGAAGCATACAACTACTTGAACGGAGCTTCTCCTACTAATTATTTCGGTATACTGATTTCCACCGATTATAACGGAGATGTTACCACTTGTACTTGGAGTGACCTTACTTCCAGTGTACAGGCATGGTCTAATGGTTCTTGGGACTACGTGAACAGTGGCCAGATCGATTTGACTCCATACATTGGTGGCAGAGCAGTTATCGCATTCCGCTATAGAAGTGATGCAAGTGCTGCAGCTACTTGGGAAGTGAAGAACGTGAAGGTGGTAGAAGCTTCCTATGCAGGCAATTAAACCTTAACCGATAATATATGAAAAAAATATTATCACTACTAGTATTGGCTATGGGCCTCAGCGTTTTTACAGCTTGTGACAACGATGAGGTTCCAGTCAATGGCTATATTGAAACGACTGAAGAAGGCTCCTCTTCCATGGTCCTCAAGGGATACGTCAGTTCATCCCAGGGGTTCTCTATACTGCAGCCTTCTGGTTTCGCTGCACCAGTCTACATCAAGGATGGTAAATTGTATGGCAAGTTCTTCGACTTTATCAGAACCTCCGATACCAGACTAGATGCCATGACCACTGTCCCTGAAAGTGGAAATTGGGAATCTGAGGCAGGCATCTACGATAAAACCACTTACTGGGCTCGCTATGGTGGTTCTGTCTACAAGTACATCAAACTGCGTGTAGCTTATATTGACGGAAATAATGTGGGTATAGAATATGTGGTTAGCTCACACACCACCGACCGTCCAAACAGTAACTCCAACATGGAGAATCCTGACCAGACGGCATGGGAACTTGAGATACCACACCTAGACAACAATAATTTCTATGCACCTCACACCGTGAAATTCGAGGGTAAAACCTACATGAATCTGGCAGTAGAATGGAACTCTACTCTTCGACATGCCAACTGGGTGGCATTCTACTTCGACAGCAATACGGCTCGTTCTCGGGTATCCCGAGGAGATAACTGGGCTTGGGACCCTGTCATCCCTACGAGTCTGAATCCTGTACAAGAATCAGATCACAAGATGGATGGTTATGATAAGGGACACCTGTGTGCCAGCTCTGACCGCCTGTATAGCACTGAAGCCAATGACCAGACCTTCTTCTATAGTAACATCAGTCCGATGACCCACCGTTTCAACAGCGGTTTCTGGACCGGTGTAGAGGAGAGAGTTCGCAATTGGGGACGCTCTACCGTAAGTACTACCTTCGATAAGGTCTACGTTACAAAAGGTGGAACACTGAATAACTTACTAAAGAACTTTATAGGCAAATATGCAGGCAACGATGGCGTAACTCCATATACCAATGCTGAAGGTCTGAACAGGCACAAAATAGCTGTTCCTGCCTATTACTTTACGGCAGTTCTGGCAGAAAAGGATGGGAAATATCAGGCCATTGCGTTCCTGGTAGAACACGATGACGACCAACCACTCTCTCCTACTACCAGTGAACTGAAATCTAAGGTAGTAAGCATTGATGAACTGGAAAAATTCACAGGTCTGGATTTTTTCTGTAATCTGTCCGATGAGGTGGAAGAAGCAATAGAATCTACAGTGGATGTAAATCTTTGGGAATGGTAAATTCCTTTTTATAAAAAAGCAACGGAACACAATTTTCGTTGCTTTTTTTATTTATTTTCACAATTATTATCTATCTTTGCGGCGAAATTAAACAAACACTATTAACTAAACAACATTCACTATGTTCAAAAAGGTAAAATTTTTGTTGGTTTCAGTTATGACAATGTTCGCTACATTGGTTAGCGCACAGGTAACTACAGCATCACTCAGCGGTAAGGTTGTGGCTGATGGTGAGGATGTTATCGGTGCTACTGTCCAGGCAGTGCACACTCCTTCTGGAACTTATTATGGAACCATCACCAACATGGATGGTCGTTTCATGATTCAAGGTATGCGTACCGGTGGTCCTTACCGCGTGGAAGTTTCTTACGTGGGTTATCAGACCGTAGTTTACACCGATGTTCAGCTTTCACTGGGTGAAACCTTGAACCTGGATGTAACCCTGCAGTCTGGTGTGGAGTTGAACGAAGTAGTTGTAACAGGTACTCGTAGTAAGTTTACAAACATCAAGACGGGTGCTTCTACAAACATTTCCAACTCTGAAATGATGAACATGCCTACTGTTAACCGTAGCATTGCCGATTTGACTAAGCTTTCTCCTTATTCAAATGGTATGAGCTTCGCAGGTGGTGACGGCCGTTCTACTAACTTCACTGTCGATGGTGCTAACTTCAACAACAACTTCGGTCTTTCCTCTAACCTTCCTGGTGGTGGTACTCCTATCTCCATCGATGCCATTGAGGAAATGCAGATTGTAGTAGCTCCTTATGACGTTCGTCAGTCCAACTTCGTAGGTGGTGGTATCAATGCGGTTACCAAGTCTGGTACCAATACGTTCAAAGCTACTGCTTATGGCTATTACACCAATCAGAATTTCCGTGGTAACAGAATTAATGATGAGAGCCTAGGTGCACGTGAGAAGGAGTCAAAGAAGACTTATGGTTTCACCTTGGGTGGTCCTATTGTCAAGAACAAATTGTTCTTCTTCGTGAACTTTGAGTCAAACAAGGAGCCTAAGGAAATTATCCAGTATCGTCCAAGTGCAGACAAGATTTCTGTATTACAGCAAATCAAGAATAAGCTGGTTAATGATTATGGCTATGACCCAGGTTCTTGGGATAGCTACAATGGTGGTAATGAAAATACCAAGTATCTGGCTCGTATCGACTGGAACATCACCGACAGACATAAATTGGCATTGCGCTTCAACAAGACGAACAATGACGTATGGAATACGCCAAACGGCAACTCTTGCGATGACAACTACCGTAACCGTGGCTTTAACCGTGCTAGTGAGGTTTCTACAGCGTTCTCTAACAACATGTACACCCAGAAGAACAATGTGACTTCATTCGCTGGTGAATTAAACAGCCGTTTCAATGATAAGATTTCCAACCAGCTGATTGTAACTCACACTAACATTGATGATCAGCGTGGTTCTAACTCTGCATTGTTCCCACACATCGATATCATGTCTGGTGACATCAGTACTGGAAACTTTATTCCTTATGCATCTCTGGGTTATGAGTTGTTCTCTTACAACAATGGTGTAACCAACAAGACCACTAATGTTACAGACAACTTTACCTACTATAACGGCAAGCATAAGATTACAGCAGGTTTCCTCTATGAGTATATGACTGCTACCAACTCTTACATGCGTAATGGTACAGGTTATTACCGTTTTGCTACTGTAGACGATTTCTTGCAGGGAAATACTCCTTTGAGCTTTGCATTGACTTACGGATTTGATGGCAATCCTAGCCCAGCAGGTGTAGTTACTTATAACCAGTATGGTGTATATGCTCAGGATGACTGGAACATTACTCCACGATTCAAACTGAACTATGGTTTGCGTGCCGATGCATTGGTATTCGACAATGACAAGATTGTTACCAACAACGCTATCAAGAACTATGACCTGGGTGGCCGTTCTATTGATACAGGTAAGTATCCATCTACCCATCCACAGATTTCTCCACGTATAGGTTTCAACTGGGATATCCGTGGCGACAAGACTTTGGTTCTGCGTGGTGGTACAGGTCTTTTCATGGGCCGTTTGCCATTGGTATTCTTCACCAATATGCCTCAGTACAGTGGTACTATCCAAGGTAGTATTTCTAAAGGAATTTATAGCTCTAGCATTAAAAATGGTCAGGTAGTTTATACCGATGCACAGCGCGAGACTTTAAGCAAACTTGTTTCTGGCGGTAAGGTTGTAACCGACACCAATGAAATGATTCGCATCCTAGGCTTGCCTACTTCTTATGATCCAAATAGCACCGCATTAGGTTCTCAGTCTTACATCTCTGGTGTAGACCCAGACTTCAAGATGCCACAGATCTGGAAGAGCTCTATCGCTATCGATTATCAGATTCCTGCTAGCTTCCCATTGACACTGACTGGTGAGTTCATGTACAACAAGACCATTTATGGTACTATCGTATCTGACTGGAACATCAACACTAGTGCAGTAGAGAAATCTGGCTCAAGATTTAGCGGTCCAGATAATCGTTTCGATTATAGTGGTGTAACCAACGCTACTTATGGTTCAACTAGTGCTTACGTAATGACTAACACCAAGAAGGGTTATGGTTGGAATGCCAACATCACTTTGAAGGCACAGCCTACTGAAAACCTGAACTTGATGCTGTCTTACACCAAGACTGAGTCTAAGGAAATCACTGGTATGCCAGGTTCTGCTGCCAACTCTACCTACACTGGTCTTTACACTGTAAATGGTGCAGAGTTCACAGGCTTGCAGCGTTCACAGTATGTTATTCCTGATAAGGTACTGTTCAACTTTAACTGGTTCATTCCTTTCAAGAATGCAATAGGCTTCCCTCTCCAGAATATTCTGAAGGGTGAAGGTGTACACATCAATGCTATTTACACTGCTTATTCTCCAAGAGGATATAGCTACATCTATTCTAATGATATGAACGGTGATGGCAACAGTGCAGACTTGATGTACATTCCTAAGGATAAGAATGAGCTTGTCTTCACTTCTGATGCTGACCGTGACGCATTCTGGACCTTCCTGGAGCAGGATAAGTATCTGAGCAGCCACAAGGGTGAGTATGCAGAGGCTAACGTAGGCCGTTCTCCTTGGGTTCACATGCTGGATCTTCGTGTATCAGAAGACTTCACTTTCCAGATTGGTAAGACTAAGCACACCATTGAGCTGAGCTGCAGCTTCCAGAACGTGCTGAACATGATCAACTCTAAGTGGGGTGTAGAGAAGTTCTCTTGCTACCAAACAAGTAATGATATCAACGTAGTTTCTCCTTTGAAATATGCAGGTAAGAATGACGCAGGTCAGCCAACCTTCAGCTTCAACAAGGTGAACAATGCATATCCTACAGAAACATTCAATAAGTACTATACCAATACCAACCAGACTTGGCATGTACTCTTCGGTTTGAAGTATAAATTCAACTAATTTATAGCTAACATAGAAAAAGCCGCTTTCCATTGGGAGGCGGCTTTTTATTTTGCCCTATGGGTATACCGCTCCTTTTCCCTGCATACTACTTATAACAGTTATCAGCAGTGATTGTGATTCCTTTCCTCCGCATAAGAATCACCGGGCCAGAACAGCACCGCATCCCTGAACGTAGTGTGTGAAGAGTTTCCCTCCCAAAAGAAAGGTAAAGCATGCAGTCGCCTGTTGCTGGAGCGTGGAGAGCAGAGCAGGACTTGAACACACTAGCTGTACCGACCTAGGGCATTTCAGCCCCGGAACCAGCCTACCAACTCCCTTTAGTTGATAAGCAGTCCACTAAACCCTATTTTCAGTACTGAAGGCGTACTGGTAGCCAAGATACGTGTTGGGGAACTTGGAGGACAAAGCTACTCTCTTCTAAATATCCTCTTACCCTGCAAAGTTATGACAGCCTCTACCCTATAAACAAAAAAGGCTAAAAATATGGAAGTTAGAGCTGAAGATTATAAGGAAGAAACCCGCAGGTTTATATAATCCGTTCATCGGGCAACTGGAATTGCCCGATTGGGTAGTTCGGGTTATCCAAGCAGGCAGTTCCAGCTGCCCAGAAAGCCAACTCCAACTATCTATTTTGTGGATAACTGCCAGATGCATTGTTTTAAAAAAAACGGTGAAAAATAAGGCTGGTACAGTTTTTGTTCTTATCTTTGTAGAGGAAAAAAGAATAATGTAAACCTATTAAATATAAAATTATGGATAAAAAATTAACCAAATCAAATGACAAGGTCATAAGTGGTGTGTGCAGCGGTATTGCAGAATACTTTGACATAGACCCTACATTGGTAAGAGTGGGTTATGCTGCCCTTAGTGTTTTCAGTGCAGGTTTCCCTGGCCTGATACTATACATTATTCTGGCTATTATTATGCCAAATAAACCAGCATAATAAATATACATTTTAAAGGAAATACCTTTTAACTTCAGAACTGCACCCTAAAAGTTAGAGATAAAACTTTTAAGGTGCAGTTTTTCTAGCTACATCAAGTAAGTGGGAGTGCATGAGAATTCTTAACTTCTCCTAAGACAAAGAAACTGTTCAACGAACCGATGCAGTCCAGATCCCCTAATATGCGCAAGACAAATTCCTGATAATGCTTCATATTTTCCACAAAGATCTTCAACATGAAATCATAGTTGCCACTTATATTATAGCACTCCACAATTTCCGGGATATTTTGTACTGCAGCCATAATGCGCTGACTATTTTCAAAAGTATGCTGTTTCATGCTGACATTACAAAAAACTACAAATCCCCTATTCAGCTTTTCTGCATCAAGAACAGCCATATACTTCCTGATATAGCCCTCACGTTCCAACCGCTTTACACGTTCAAATACTGGAGTGGGTGACAAATGCACTATCGCAGCCAGTTCCTTTGTCGTCAAACGAGAATTTTCCTGTAATTGTCGTAAGATTTTCAGGTCTACTTCATCCAAATCTTGAATCATAATTTACTTCTGTGTATTTTACGTTTATGTCATTTAGAATAAAAATCTAATTACTTTTAATTTCATTAGTGAATTCAAATAGATATTCTATTCTAAATTGCAAATATAGTTGTTTTATCTAAATTTTAAAGGGTTCTTGGATAATATTTTTATCACACGTACCTTTGCACATGGGAAAAAAACAAAACAACTAAAAAAAATAAAACTATGTCACAGAAAAATTTACATCCAGAAACGTTGGCAATTCATGTAGGACAAGAACAAGCAGATCCAACAACCGACTCACGAGCAGTTCCTATTTACCAAACCACATCCTACGTATTTCATAACTCACAGCACGCTGCCGACCGTTTTGGACTTCGCGATGCAGGCAACATCTACGGACGTTTGACAAACACGACACAAGGAGTTTTTGAAAGTAGAATTGCCGCACTAGAAGGTGGTAGTGCCGGACTAGCTGTTGCTTCCGGTGCTGCCGCTGTTACCTATGCTTTGCAGAACATCGTCACGAATGGAGACCATATTGTAGCTGCCGACAATCTCTATGGTGGTTCCTATAACCTGATAACACATACCTTGACTAATCAAGGCATCACAAACACCATAGTCAATGTGAATGACCTGGAAGCCCTGGAGAAAGCTATTCAGCCGAACACAAAAGTCATCTATGCCGAAACCTTTGGAAATCCCAATTCAAACGTGCTGAACATTGAGGGAGTGGCAAGTGTAGCCCACAAACATGGCATCGTATTTATAGTAGACAACACATTTGCCCCCATCCTTATCCAACCTTTAAAACTAGGAGCAGATGTAGTAGTAATTTCAGCTACCAAGTTCATAGGTGGACACGGTTCTAGCCTTGGAGGTGTCATAGTAGAATCAGGCAAATTCGACTGGAAAGCAAATGCCGACAGATATCCTACCTTAGCTAAACCAGACCCATCCTATCATGGTGCCATATTTGCCGACGTGGCTAAATCTGCAGCATTCGTAACCCGCATTCGGGCGGTCATTCTCCGAGACACTGGGGCCACTCTTTCCCCATTCAACGCATGGACTCTTCTTCAGGGTACAGAATCATTACCCTTGCGCATTGAGCGCCACACAGAGAATGCACTCAAGGTTGTGGAATACCTGGCACAGCACCCACTGGTCAGCAAAGTAAACCATCCGGCCATTCCATCCCATCCAGACCATGAGATCTACAAGAGATACTTCCCTAAGGGTGGTGGTTCCATCTTTACCTTTGAGATAAAAGGTGGACAGGAAGCAGCCTGGAAATTCATAGACTCGCTCCAGATTTTCTCCTTGCTGGCCAATGTAGCCGATGTGAAGTCGCTGGTTATTCATCCAGCTACAACTACCCATAGCCAGATGACTGCTGAAGAACTGGAAGAGCAGCACATCACCCCTTCTACCATTCGTTTAAGTATAGGAGTGGAGCACATAGACGACATCATCGATGACTTGGAACAAGCATTTAATAAAGTTCGGGATGAACTATAATTAGAATGATAATAGACTTTATTCAACAAGCAGAAAGAGGGTACTTTTCAGCACCCTCTTTTCTATTATAGTAAGTTCAAAAAAATCACATCATAGAAAGATCCTTAATATCCTTCAGTTCTACCAATTTATTGACAATGGCATAAATGGTCAGACCTGCCGCAGAGTGAATCTGAAGTTTTTTGGCCACATTTTTGCGATGAGTCAATACAGTGTGGATAGAAATACACAGAGCATCGGCTATTTCCTTATTTGCCATACCTTTAGCTACACAAGCTACGATTTCCTTTTCCCGCTTGGAGAGGCCTTCTTCTTCAGGCATCTCTGCCACTGTATTCCCTGCAGGAGTTGCCGTCTTGGACACTTCATGCTCCATGAGAGCTACAGCAGGAATAAACAGCCTGTTTTCTATGGCTGTATGCTGACCCAAGTCTTGTTCAGCCGTGAAAATATCAAACAGGACAGAATAGAAGATATTATTGTCGGCCTGAGTGGGATAATACGTAATAATAATATTCTTCAGTTCCTTGAGCTTTTCATCCACATCATCGTGACGGCTGGCAAACACGTGGATATTAAAATTCTTCTGCACCTTGTTTTCCATGAGAGATTCCACATAAGGGAACACCTGTTCATTCTCATACACCATGTGCTTACGTACACCTTCCAGATAAGCATCAAAGAATTTGAGAATCAAGAAAGCTATCTCATTCGCCACTGAACAATCTATACTACTTATCAGTTTCCGACGAATGTTGGGGAATTTGAAATCCAGGAAATAAGTATGCGCATTCTTCAGGTAAGACATGAGAGTGGGCACATGAAGTGATGAAATCATCTCTTGATTCACACTAGATTCATCAGCCAGAAAATTCACCACATTCAAGAAAGTCTTCGTATCTACCCCACTATTTTCACAAACCTCAGCCACTGTTTTATCCCCAAAACCAAGAGCCAGACCAAAACGGCTCATTACTTGCAACAACTTATAGTCGCGGGTAATGACCGAACTCATTTTATCAGTTGCCTTATACCCCATAAGTATTTGTTTTTATTCTAGATGCAAAGATACCACTTTTATTTAAAAAGGTCATAAATATCTCATCATGTAAGGGTAGAAATACCTATTTTAAGGTATAGCAAAACGATAGAATCAACCTGCATAGATGAATTACGAACACTTTTTTTTACTACAATATGGGTATTGTCTGCTTTTGAAAGTCCACGTAACTTTGCACTGGTAAAAAAATGCGCAAACGTTAACAAAAATAAATAAGCAATTCGATGAAAGGTAAATTGTTGTTTACAACCCTACTGGCTTGTGCTGTTGCAACTCCAGTTTTGGCACAGAGCGAAGAGGAAAAACCTAAAGAAAAAAGATTTACTATAGGTGGCTATGGAGAAGCCGTAATGACACGGAATTATTACAGCCAGCACTTCAACCGATATAGAGACCCAGAAAGCCATGCCAACGATGAGAGTCATGGCCAGTTTGACATTCCACATGCAGTATTGAACCTAGGATACAACTTCGGTAAAGGCTGGACCTTCGGCATGGAGATTGAGTTTGAGCACGGAGGAACAGAATCCGCTGTAGAAGTAGATGCCGATGAAGCAGGAGAATACGAAGCAGAAGTGGAGCGTGGTGGTGAAGTAGCCTTGGAGCAATTCTGGATTAACAAGGAATGGCTGGATGGCAAGCTGAACCTCAAGTTCGGTGAGATTGTGATTCCTGTGGGAGAAACCAATGCACACCACATGCCTAATGAGTTCTTTACCGTTTACCGTCCAGAAGGTGAATCCATTTTTTTCCCTTGCACCTGGCATCAGGTAGGTGCAGAACTTTGGGGACGTATCGGCCAATTTGGCTATGAGCTCCTTTTCACCAGCGGACTGGATTCCGAAAGATTCGGTGCTCAATCTTTTATCCACGATGGAGCAGAAAGTCCATACGAATTTAAGATAGCCAACACCTACGCCGTAGCCGGACGTATCGACAACTACAGCATCCCAGGCCTTCGCCTGAGTCTAAGCGGGTACTATGGCAATTCCTTTAAAAACACATTAAGAACTGTCTCTTCAAGCAAATATGGCGATGTGAAGGGAACTGTGGCCATCGGAGCCTTTGGCTTGAACTACAAGGGCCACAACTGGATTGTACGTGGTAATGCCGACTTTGCTTATTTAAGTGATGCCAGCCTCATTACCTCTTTTAATAATTCCTTCCCTACCCATAGCGGCCAGGACGGTTCTCCTTCCAAGCATCAGCCTATAGGCAGTCATGCTTACTCCTATGGAGTGGAAGCAGGCTGGAACATTTTCTCACAGTTTGAGAACATTCGCCGATCTGGTGAGAAGTTATATATTTTCGGCCGATATGAAAAGTACGACTCCATGAGCAGTGGCACCCACATGGCAGCCTATCGCTACCTCAAGGTAGGACGAATGGCTGTGGGTTTGAACTATGTTCCACTCAATGGCTTGACCATCAAGGCTGAATATAGCAAACGCTTCCTCACACAAACCTATAATGACGAGCCAAGCGTAAGTATAGGTGTAACCTATGCAGGATGGTTCAATCTTTAAGATGGACAATTATTCAGAAAAATTATAAACATCTAATTATAATAAAAAATGAAGTATTTAAAGATTATGTGCTTCGCCCTGATGGCAAGCCTCACATGCACTGTTACAACATCTTGTAGCAGTGATGACGACGACAACAGCCAAGTTGCCACTCTTCCTACCATTCAGGAATTGGATAATCAGCATGCAAAAATTGTTGTAGGTACAAAGACCTCTTCTCCTGATGGTACATATACTTTAAGTAGCGGAGACCAAGTAACCGTAGTTAGTGGAGTCGTTGTTTCTATCAAGACCGCTGATAAAATTGCCAAAGAGGAAGAAGAGACCAAAAGAAACCAAGCACTTACCGCTGTTAATCAAAACTTCGTACATTCCACTGTTGTGGCAACATACAAAGGTTTGGCAGATGTAACAGAAGATATGATTGCAGCTATTGAAGCCATTGCAGAAGGTGGTGACGATGAAGTGGCTGCTGCATGTGAACTCTGGAAGGATGCTCGCCAGTATTGGGAGTGGTCAGAATCTCATCTGTTTGGTGCAGCTTCCGGCTATAGCATTGACCCACATATTGATACATGGCCATTCGACCGCACTCAGTTTGAGGCCTATATGAAAAAATATAATCCTGCTACCAACGAGAAAGATGCAGCTATCATTGATGAAGCTATCGCTACCGGCCAGAACTTGACAGGTTTCCACGCAGTAGAATACCTGTTGTTCCGTGAAGGTCAGCCTCGCAAGCGTAAAGACATCAATGCCGATGAACTCTATTTCATGGAATCTGCAGCCAATGACCTCTATTTGAACTCTTGCATCCTGGAAGCAGCATGGGCAGGACTGGACAACGTTTCTTCTGCACGTCAGGCTTTGTTAGCAGAAGCTGAGCGCGAGCCAGCAGACAATTTCGGTTGGGAAATGGACAATGCCGGTCAGGCTGGTTCCCGCTGGAAAACCATTCTTCAGGGTTCTGTTCAGATTATTGAAGGTTGTTCCGACATTACCGATGAGGTAGGTAATGCTAAGATTGCCAGTGCATACAAGGAAGAGGATACCTCTTATATAGAGTCTCCACATGCCTACAACTCAATTACCGACTTCTATGACAATATCATTGGTGTGAAGAATGCCCTGTATGGTCTGTCTCCATCTATCGAGAATTATAATGTAACTACTCCAGCTACTAATTCCGTAATAGGCTACGCCCTGACAAACGATGCACTGAAGGCACCTGCTCAGGATGTAATGAATAAATTGGAAACAGCCCTGGCTGCCATCAACAAAATGGTTCGTCCGTTTGTCAAGAACTACAAGGATCCTAGCTGTGGCGTAGCCATCGATGCATTGGAAGACCTTGATGAGGCGCTGGGCGTATTAGCTGACGCATACCTCACACTGGAATAATAGACGAATGTTATTTACACTACTTCATTTCTTAAATTAATAACTTATGAGATATTTTAAGATTTATACCTTTGCCTTAGCAGCCTGCCTTGCATTGGCGGCCTGCGACGATAATGATATAAACATTACCCCTCAACCTACTCCTGACCCAGAGCCCACACCTGAGCCAGAGCCTGAATATGTAATCAATGAAGAAGAATATTATTCTGGTGGTGAGCTAGGAACAGTGTTCAATTCCAGTTCCTATGCCTTTGCACAGCCTACACCCGCTGTAGAAAATGCTGGCATGCACCAGTCTTTCATGAACGGTGAAAGATTCTTCGAACGTGATTTCCATCAGACTAAGGGTACACTGTTCGAAGGCCTTGGCCCGTTGATGGTTCGTAACGGCTGTCTTTACTGCCATCCGAACTATGGTTACGGAAAGAGAATGGACCGCTATAAAGCTACCGATGGAGGTAATGGTTACTTGCTGGTATTCTATGATAAGAGCGATGATTCTTATCTGACCTCTCTAACAGGTATGCCACAGACACTAGCTGTAAAACCATTCAAGGCACCACTGGATGAAAGCCAAATCAATATTCAGTGGGTAGAATATACCGATGAATGGGGTAACAAATTCGACGATGGAGAAACCTACAGCCTGATTTACCCAGAAGTGACTGTACCTGAAAGTGCGTTCTACGTACCTATTGAAAGTAAGAATGGTACATTGACCATGGACCAGGTAGGTATCCGTCTGGAAGCTACCATCGGTGTCTATGGAACTGGTCTGCTGGATGCTATTCCAGACGACTCCATTGTAGCTCAATGGGCTAAAGAGGACAAGTATGCCACCCTGAATCCAGCATTCTGGAATAGTGACACCCATACTTGGAACAGCTACTACAAAGGATTGTCAGGCGAGCCTTACGTACGCAGATTCACTTACGCTATGAGCCGTGGTCCACTGTTGGATGCAGCAGGTGCTAACGCCATCTGGAACATCACCAATGTAACCCGTGACGACCGCAGATATCACTACATGACCGCTGCGTATGCCAAGACTGCATCGGAAGACCCAGAAGTTCAGGCTGAGTTCTACAATTACTTCCCAGAAGAGAAGACTGATAAAGGCGTTAAATACGACATCTATCGCTACCTGATGGGTAAGGAAATCATCGAGAATGAAGACGGAAGCTACAGCACCGGAGCAAACATTGCCGATGTGGATATGACTCATGATGAATACAAGGACTTCATGATTTGGCACCGTGGTTTGGCAGTACCTGCTGCCCGCAACCTGGATAAGGAAGATGTAAAACTAGGCCACAAATTGTTCCGTCAAATAGGATGTGCAACTTGCCATCGTCCTTCTTGGACTACTGGAGAGGATCACATTCAAGACCCAAACAATACCGGTAGCAATGTGAATGGATTCAGCGATGAGGACATGCCACGTTATCCACACCAGAAGATATGGCCTTATACTGATATGGTTCAACACCGCTTGTTTATGGTGAACGACATCCGTACCGGTTGGTGCCGCACCACTCCACTTTGGGGTCGTGGTCTGTCACTCCTAGTGGCAGCACATCAGGACCGTCTGCATGACCGCCGTGCACGTAACGTAATGGAAGCTATCATGTGGCATGGAAACAAGCAAAGTGATGCCCGCAGATCTGTGGAAGCTTTCCGCAAACTGAGCAAAGAGGAACGTGATGCTGTCATCACATTCATCAATTCTATTTAAAAAAGAATAATCTACCCATAAAAAACGTGTCTTTGGATTCAAAGACACGTTTTTTTGTAAATACCTAAATATGGTTATTTCTTATCTTTCTAAAAAGATGTACCTTTGCACCAATTCAAGCATCATGCCCTATGAAACTGAAATACATCGTATTTACACTATTTACACTCATTATAGTAGTGCTGATTGGAGCCTCTTTCATCGAAAAGATAGAAGGTACTCCTACCGCATTCTCACTTGTCTATGACTCACTATGGTTTACCATTCTGTGGGGCCTTATGGCCGTAGTTGGAATGGTTTATATCATCAGAAGAAAACTGTTCAAGCGCCCCATTACTTTTGCGCTTCACCTCTCTTTTGTTTTTATCCTGATAGGAGCAGGCATCACCCATTTCTTTGGAATCCAAGGCTCCACCCACATCAGAAAAGGGGAAACAACGGACTATTACATTACCAGCGACCATAAGATAAACAAGTTTCCTTTCACCTTGAGCTTGGTAGACTTTCAAGTAGAAAACTATCCCGGCACCATGTCGGCCATGGACTACGTCTCCATCATCAAGGCTGAAGACAAGAAACTACAAATTTCCATGAACCATATAGGTCAGCACAGAGGCTACCGATTCTACCAGTCGGGATATGACGAAGACGGAGAAGGCACCATGCTTTCTGTGGCCTATGACCCCTGGGGAATAGGAATGACCTATACCGGTTACGGACTGCTGTTCCTTTCCATGTTGATGTTCCTGATATCGCCCAATGAAGGTTTCAGAAAACTATTAAAAAACAAGACACTAGTGACAACCTGCCTTTTGGTGCTAACAAGCTGCATCCCAGCTTCTGCCCAGGAAAAAGGCCCTAGAGTCCTTCCGAAAGATGTGGCAGAACAACTGGGAAATCTTTACACCTACTACAATGGCCGCATCTGCCCATTACAGAGCATAGCCAAAGACTTTACCACCAAGCTTTACGGTAAAGCATCGTATAAGGGCTATACTCCGGAACAAGTATTCTGGGGCTGGATTCTCTTCCCCACCACATGGACGGAAGAGCCTATGATCAAGGTAAAAAGTCAGGCTGCACAAGCCATCGGCATCAAAGGCTCCTATGCCAGCTACCTAGACTTTCATGACACCAAAGGATACAAACTGGAAGACATAATGAACCAGCTTCACAGCGGACAGGAAGTGGATGGAGCACAAGCCATACATGAAGCTGATGAGAAAATGAACATCCTTCTCATGCTGTTCAACGGACAACTACTAAAAATTTATCCCTATAAAAGCGAGGATGAGATAAGATGGTTCTCCCAAGCCGACAAACTTCCCGAAGAACTAGAAAGTGAAGAAAACAAGGAACAATGGTTCTTCATCAAGAAGACTCAAGACTATATGGCCGAGCAAGCAGTCCAGGAGAACTACAATAAAGTACTGGAAATAGCCAGTAAGATTCTGAAATACCAGAAGCAAGAAGCAGAAGGAACCCTCCCTTCAAACAGGGTGTTTCATGCAGAAAAACAGTATAATACCATAGACTATACACGCCCCATGGCCATGGCATTTGCCACTATAGGTATCATTCTATTCTTCATCTATGTAAGACTTTGGATTAAAGATAAAAAACCAAGCAAGAAACTATCTGTGCCTCTCTGCATCATTCTAGTTCTGGCTATTCTCTATTTAGGTTATCTAATAGGATTGAGAGGGTATATATCTGGACATTTACCATTGACCAATGGCTATGAGACCATGCAGTTCATGGCATTCTGTACACTTATACTGACCCTGCTGCTTTACCGCAGATATACCCTAATCATGCCTTATGGATTCCTGCTTACCGGCCTTACCCTGCTGGTGAACATGATGGGACAGAGTAACCCACAGATTACCCTACTCATGCCAGTACTGGCATCTCCTTTGCTCAGTATCCACGTATGCGTCATCATGCTGGCCTATTCTTTAATGGCCTTCTGCCTGTTCAACGGCATCACAGCCTTGTTGTTACCAAAGACACCCATGTACGACAAACAAATAGGGCAACTTACCCGAATGAGTAAGCTCATGCTCTACCCTGCCCTCTTTTGCCTCACTGCGGGAATCTTCATTGGAGCCATTTGGGCCAATGTTAGCTGGGGACGATACTGGGGATGGGATCCAAAAGAAGTCTGGGCTCTTATTACCATGATGGTCTATGCCGTACCCCTTCACCAGGCATCTATCCCATTCTTAAGGAATCCTAAATGGTTTCATCTTTACATGATTCTGGCATTCCTAAGCGTGCTGTTTACCTATTTTGGGGTGAATTTCGTACTAGGAGGTATGCATAGTTATGCCGGGTAGACCAAGACTACCCATATTTTAGTAATATTCAGTCGATTTGCTCAAAAGAACTTGTTGAAGAATACCTATTTTTTGCGATTGCGGAACATAGAAAAACAGCGTACCTTTGCAGTGTAGAATTTAAGTTATTAGTTAGTTATGTTTTAGTTATGCACTGCACGCAGATATTCTGATTACGTAAAACCATATAAAGAAATTTTTATAAGTAGTGTAAATAACAGAAAGTCCAGATTCGCAGGGATGCGGATCTGGACTTTTTTTCGGAATGATAGTTCTTTTCTCCATAAGATGTTGTAAATTTGCAGTCGTTTAAGTTTCATTACGACAGACATGACAGCTTTAGAAATCTGGTTACTTGGCATAGCTCTGGCCATGGATTGCTTCTCTGTATCCATAGCAAGCGGAGCCATTGTTCGCAGGATTAATTGGGCCAACATCTTAACTATGGCTGTCTTCTTCGGCCTGTTCCAAGCACTTATGCCCTGCATAGGTTGGATGCTTACCTCTAATTTTCAAGCCTATATAGAGGCTTATGATCATTGGATAGCTTTCTTCCTTCTGCTGTTCATGGGTATTAAGATGATTCGTGAAAGTTTCATGAAAGAAGAGGAAAAGACCATGAATCCCACGAAACTTAAAGTGATTCTGGCACTGGCTATAGCCACCAGTATAGATGCATTGGCTGTAGGCGTGTCTCTTTCTTGTACCGGTTATTCCAGATGGGCCCAACTAGCCTATCCTGTTACAGTTATAGGACTAACATCTTTTCTTTTCACCCTAGCGGGTTATCTGATTGGCATTTTCTTTGGAAAGAAATACAAATTCAAGCCAGACCTCCTGGGTGGAATTGTCTTAATCTGCATCGGCACCAAAGTGCTGCTTAGTCATCTTTACGATTTATAAATCATGCTGACACGTGGAATTCTTACTATTTTGCTGTTGGTGGGCAGCAACATTTTTATGACTTTTGCTTGGTATGGCCATTTGAAGCTCCAGCAAATGCACATCTCCGACAACTGGCCTCTAGCTGGTGTCATTTTGTTCTCTTGGGGTATTGCCCTGGCAGAATACACCTTACAAGTTCCAGCCAACCGCCTTGGCTTTGTAGAAAATGGAGGGCCCTATTCACTCATGCAGCTGAAAGTCATGCAGGAAGTTATCACCCTTATCATTTTTACCATCTTTACCAAAGTTCTATTTGCAGGTGAAGCCTTGCACTGGAACCATCTGGCTGCATTTATCTGCCTGCTACTGGCTGTATATTTCGTATTCATGAAATAATTATTCTTTGATCTAATCTTAAAATGGTATTGAACATATGACAGATAAAAACAAGCCAACTAGGCTTGAATTGCCGAAGAATCCTGAATTACTGGAGAGATGGTGCCTGACCATTTTAGAATCTCTGGAGAACTTTTGTGCTGAAGACTTGTCCATGTACCGAGAAATCGTCCTTAAAACCTGTGATGTAAACTGGAAACACAAATATAGACTTCAAGCTCGAAAAGAATTGCTCCATGACATAAATGAATGGGTCATGGAATCAATGAATCAAAAGGCATTGCAAATGCTGAATTCCAGGCTACGCCAAGAATTCAGTTTTGACCTAAACGATTTCTCCAATCATAACAACAGACGCATTCAAAACATCTTGAAGAGAGGCGTTATCCGCAATGAAGAAGAATTCCGATTGGTATCTGATAAGGTGGAAGAAATCTATGCTGATGACAGTCAGAAGGAACTAGTTCGCAAACTTAATGACCTTTTGAGCGCATTTGAAGGCTTCTAATTTAAGAATTCATTAAGAAATTCTTGAACTCAGTAAATTCCTTGGAAAGAGAAATACTCTGCTTGGTTCCTTTCATGAATGCTTGGAGCTTGGCAGGGATTTCTATATCGGCACCCAGTATCTTATCCACCGTACTCTTGAATTTTGCAAGTACGCTCTATTATTGAACAATAGTATATAGCAAAGACAACGATTCGTTGCTGGAGCAGGCGATGTCGTTGTCTTTTCGATTGATATTATACGGTCATTCTTCAATCTTGTTTTCCCCTCTCATCAGATGGCGAAGAGCACTGAGGAGTTCTTGAGACTCTTGAACGACACTCAGGAATACGGTCATGGCTTCTATGTTGAGTTGCTTGGTCTGTATGTCATGAATGATGCGTTTGCGATAATCTGAAAGTAATGATTGAAGTGCGGCTGCATCACTACGTATCTGGGATGCCGTCTCACCATCGAGAGACCGAAGGTACAGACGCATAATCTCATTCCGCAAGACAATAAACTCATTGGAATACTCAGTTGGGACTGGACTGAAATTGTTGCCAACATGCTCCCTGCACGACTCACCCATGCGCTTCAGGCAATAGTACATTTGAGAGAGGGAATTGACGATAAGAAAATACCACGTACTTTTCTCCACACTCACTATCGGGTCCAATCGGCGCAAGGCGATAATCTGCTTACGGCGCTGGCGTTTCAGCTCCTTGCGCTGGTGTTCCACATCCGTAGTGACATGTTTCAGACGACGGTAATCCTCGCAGAAAAAAGCCGTGATCAATGTCTCGTAATCATCTGTCACCATACGGACATGAACCTTGATAGTCTGATTCACGTATTCCCGGAGCAATGCCCAGCATTCTTCCTTGTCACTGGAACGCACGATTCTTGTGAATAATTTGTCGGCCTCACCCTCCATCGTATGCTTTCGGTATTTCAAATGACTGCGAACGAGCAGGAATATGGCCAATGGGATGGCCACCGCCATTGCCACAAATGATCCGAAGAACAAGGCGATGCTTACAAGGAAACACAATATGAATGCCACACCAGCCGTGATGAACCAACCGCCGATGACAGACAGCACACCCGTAATACGGAATACAGCGCTCTCACGACCCCATGCACGGTCGGCAAGCGACGTTCCCATAGCCACCATGAAGGTGACGTAGGTGGTGGACAGCGGCAGTTTGAATGACGTACCCAATGCCACCAATGCACCGGCAAGTACCAGATTGACGGCGGCGCGAATTTCATCGAAGGCGGCTCCTGGCTTCAATACTGCCGCATCGGCATTGAAACGCGAGTCAATCCAACGCGACACACACAGCGGTACCACCATCGCTAGGCTACTAGCTATGCTTCTTGATGTGCGCACCAGCGTACGTGCCACTCGGCTTGAACCAAACATCTCGTCGCCCCCGTCCTGACGCGAGAGATCCACCGACGTCTTTACCACGTTCTGCGCCTTCTTCGAGAAAATGAGGGCGAGAACCATCACCACGCCAGCTGCGATGAGATAAGGTGCAGGCGTATGGGCACTCTCCATCAGCGACTGCATCATAAATCCCTGCGCATCACCATGGCCGTTGGCAGTATAGTCCTGATAGGCTTCAAGTCCCGTCAGCGGCACACCCACGAAGTTCACAAGGTCGTTACCTGCAAACGCCATCGCCAGGGCAAAGGTACCCAGCAGCACTACACACTTCAGTACGGGTAGTTTCATGGCACTCAGCAGTGTCATCAGCACCGAGAACACTGCCATGCCACCTCCGATAATCAGCCATGTGTTCTGACTGATTATCTCATTCACCTCGGGAGTCATCAGCGTACTTCCCTTCAGCCCTTTGATAAGCAGGAACCAGACGATGGCCGTCACCGACAGTCCGCCGAAGATGCCAATCTTCAACGACGAGGAGAGCCTGCTACCCATCTTACCTGACTGGTCCGTTGTCCTTCCGTTTACACGAAAAGTAAAGGTGAAAACGATGCGTGCTATCCATTGAACGATGGTTCCGAGCACGAATGCGATGGCTACAGACAGAAAGATGCCTAGGATTACCGAGATGGCTTTCTCCGTATTGAGCAAATCACCCAATGTGAGCAAGACGCCGCCCTCTGTCGTAGCGCCACCCGATATCTGTATCAAGGCGATGGCAAAGGCACCACCGAGTAATTCAAAAACCAGACTGACGGTGGTGGACGTCGGCATACCCAGCGTGTTGAATACATCGAGCAGCACTACGTCAGTCACCATCACCGCCAAAAAAACGCACATCACGTCATAGAACGAGAAGTAGGTAGGTGTCATGATGCCGTGCCGTGCCACATCCATCATTCCGTTGCTCAGGGCCGCTCCGGCAAACACACCGATTGCCGCCACTGTCACCACAGTCCTGTATCTCGCCACCTTGGCACCGATGGCAGAGTTCAGGAAGTTTACTGCATCATTGCTCACACCGACCACAAGGTCGAACACAGCAAGTACAATCAGGAATATAACAATTCCGAGAAATAAGGTGTTCATATATGATATTGATTATATGTATCTTTTCACTTCATCGTTTTTGATGTTCGCATATAATTCCACGAGGTGCTTGGCTGGACATGACTGAATTTTCGGCATCAGCACCTCTTCCACCTGAAACAGACCGACTTCTGATGTCATCTCTATTTCAATTTTCAACGGGCATTCGTAGCCTTGGCTGATACGCACCTTTTCAATGGCATTTGCTGAATACTTATGAATGTCGCCCTCGGTAGGTTTGGAAGGAATTTCAAGTGGGATGCGGGCACGCCCTTTTGTCATGTCGCAACCATCTGCTATCTGTATCAGTCCAGCTTCTATTGAGTGTATGGGATACGTTCCCATATGTCCGATGATTCCTTCCATAGCTATGGAACGGAGAACCGTGCGTCTCATGTCTTCTTTATTATCTGGCAGCAGTTCCTTCAATAAGCTATTGATGAGCGAATAGCTGATGATACCCGAATAGAATTCATGGCCGTTTCGGCCTATTGTCATGCCGCTGTCGTGCAGTAGTGCAGCAATCATCACAGCGCATGCGCTATCGGTTATTGAGCCTATACCTTCTTTCTCCAGACTAGTCTGTATGCCGGCCTCGTGCAGAATGTAAAGCATCTTCAAAGCGTTGCAACAAACAATCTTCATGTGGACAGGACCATGATCATTCAGTCCTAGGCGAGTGATGGACACCATGTTGGCATAGTCTTGAATCGTCTGTATTTCTGCATCGGTTCTAATTCTTTTCCATAATCTCAGTAGCAACTCGTCGCCAGATGATTGATGCTCTACCATCTTTTGAACCAAGTCATTTATTTTTGTCTCTACGTTTAATTCTTTTGGAGATTTGTTTTCCATTTCCCGCGTTATAAATTGTAGAAGTATTCCGTAGTAAGTGCATGGAGCATTTTGTCCGGGCTGTCTGTTGATTTCTTCAAGTTAAGCATATAACCGATGTTGACTGAATGGCGCGGACTGAAACGGTATCCCGTACCGGCAGCCAACCGAATCTCATCTATGCTGAATCTTTCTCCCATGTTATTATACACCTCGGCTGATGCAAAAGACTCCCATTTAGACTGTGCCTTTGCTATCACAGCCTTAATCCGGCTGCGCAGATGATGCTCATGACGGGCATCAACGTCATGCCTTGCCATCATGTAGGTGTATTGGTATCTTTCCCTGAGCGATAAATGAAGCCAACCGTTGACAGACATTGAGGGAACTATATCCGTCATGAAGCGATGGTACGGTAAAGACACTGTTTCGCCATCTGTCGTTTGGTTTTTTATGTGAAACTCGTAAACGGCACCTAACTTAAAATGCTGATGAATCCCATACATGCTGTGGATTTCTAATTTCCATCGGTCAATATACTCACGCCTGTGTTTTGTACGCAATTCCGTGACGATGCCTGCGCTCCAATCAGCACTGAGCTTCTTTTCCGCACCGACGCTAATCCACACACCAAAGTCATGCGTCGTTTGCGCCTTAGACAGTGTGACAAACAAAAATGCCAGGAACACTGCGAGGATGATGAATCTCACCCAATTGTAAATCTTAATGATTCTTTTTGCTTTTTCTTTATCCATATTTCTGTGCCAACGAGGAAAATGGTCATGTCCTCCGTTAACGCTGCAAAAGTATAGATGGAGTGTTACAGACGTGTTGCATAGATAATACATGATTATTGCAACCTCACAATATCGTGAGATTGCAATAATCGCGAAACGGCATTGTCATACCGTTATAAAATATAATTAAGTGATAAAAGGACTACTCCTGAAGTGTGAACATAACAGTCAGTCCGCCGCCAGGAGTGGGAAGGGCCGTCACTGTGCCTCCATGGACGGTTACGGCATTCTTGACGATAGCTAGGCCAAGACCTGTGCCGCCGAGTTTTCGGCTACGTCCCTTATCTACCCGGTAGAAACGTTCGAAAAGATGTTCCAAATGCTGTGGCTCTACACCTGGACCATTGTCGCTCACGGAGAACTCATATAATCGGCGGTTGTCACGGACTACGGGCTTACAGGTGATTTTAACGAAAGATGCATCCGTGGCGTAGGCTATTACATTGTCTATGAGGTTGCGAAAGATGCTATAGATAAGGCTGGAATCAGCGGCTATCATGACCTGCTGGGGCATCGTCAGACGTGCTGCGATGCCTTTTTGCTGGAGTGCGAGGGCTGTGTCGTCGAGGATACTACGTACAATCTGCACCACATCCACCTTCTGGTATTCCTCTCGATGGCGGAGGTTATTAGCATCCATCTCGTCGAGACGAGTCAGCGCACTCATGTCAAGTAGCAACTTGTTCATACGCTCGCTCTGGGCATAGCAGCGCTCCAGGAAATGCTTCTTCTTATCCTCAGGCATGTCGGGATTGTCGAGGATACTCTCTAGATAGCCGTGGATGCTCATGGCTGGCGTCTTCAGTTCGTGGGCGGCATTCTGCGTGAGTTGGCGCTTCAACCGCGCCTTGTCTTCCTCGGCATGCCGCAACTTCCAGTAGAGCATGATAATGGTGTGGCTGATGTCACCCAACTCGTCATCAGGCAGATGCCGTTCCAACTCATGATCCAGTGGTTCGCCATTCTCAGCCTTGATGGCAAACTCACGCAGATAGCCTATATG
>DGVD01000016.1 GCA_002395835.1 Bacteroidales bacterium UBA4293
CGTGGAAGGCTAGTGCTCTATCAACTGAGCTACTTCCGCAAAATGTTCGAAAATTGTGGGCACAGATGGATTCGAACCACCGAAGGCGAAAGCCAGCAGATTTACAGTCTGCCCCATTTGGCCACTCTGGAATATGCCCATTTTCACAATTTTGCCTTATTCAGGCAATTCGTTGTTTGAGCCTCTTGTCGGATTCGAACCAACGACCCCGAGATTACAAATCACGTGCTCTGGCCAACTGAGCTAAAGAGGCAATTTTGCAGCCATCACAACAGACAGGCTGCGAAACGGCTGCAAAATTAAGCATTTATTTCTATCCGCAAAAATTTTTGCGTATTTTTTTACTTATTTCTCTGTTTTTCCTTGAGTTTCGTGTGCTGCTTATTTACCGCATCAATACATTGATCAACAGCCTCCTCAAAGGTGTCGCATACCTTTTCTGCAAAAATATCACCACTAACAGTATATAGCCTTACAGCAGCTTCTTTATTCATGGCAGTTTCAGGTTTAACGACTTTCAATGACACCTCTACCTTTCTTATTTCGTCGCCTTGCTTTTCAAACTTCTTAATCTTCTTCTCGATGAAAGCCTGAAGCTTTTCCGTAGCATCAAAATGAATTGATTGAATCTTAACTTCCATAATAAAACGTTTTTATGACCGCGGATGGGCCTGTTTATAAATTTTCTTTAACTCTTCAAACGTTGTATGTGTATAGATTTCTGTCGTGGCTACGCTCTCATGTCCCAACAACTCTTTTACAGTCTCCAGATTTCCATCATGATTCAAAATCTGAGTTGCAAAAGTATGACGAAGAACATGTGGGCTCCTCTTTTTTATGGTCGTAACCATAGAAAGATATTTATGTGTCAACTGAGCGATTGAGCCTTTATTGAGTCTCTTACCTTTACCATTAATGAACAAGGCACATTCTGTAGGTTCACAGTGAGATTCCCTCGCAGCTTGATATTGTTCTAATAAAGACTTTAACTCTGGCCCAAAAGGCACTATACGTTGCTTATTTCTTTTTCCAGTCACTTTTAGCTGGCTAGAAATTAAATCCACATCTGTATAGTTAAGCCCTTCCAATTCTGACAGTCTTATACCCGTTTCATAAAACAGAGTCAAAATTGTTCTGTCCCTTAAGCCGATAAAATCCGCAGGGTAAAGTGCGGAATCCATCAAACGGTCTGTTTCAGACTCTTTCAGAAAATATGGAAGTGGCTTCGCCTTCTTAGGTCCTTTAACCTTCGTTGCCGGGTTCACCTCTACAGCTCCTATCCGCATCAGGTAACTAAAAAAGGAACGCAAAGCACTTAGGTTTCGGTTAACCGTCGTTGGCTGAGCACCAGAATCTGTCATTCCCATCACCCAATTACGAATGATATCAGAATCGACAGTATCCCATTTTACCGTTTCAGTATTCTTTTTGAAGAACTTTTCAAAAGTCAACAAACTATCACCATAAGACCGAATAGTCCGAGGTGAATAGTTTCGTTCCAATTCCAAGTACTTTAAAAAGGATTCTATCCACATTATTCGCATGAGTTAACATGGCGAATATAGGAAATTATTTCAATTAATCCAAATAAAAAGCGAAATTAATTACTCCTCATTTCTTTTTAGCTGCTGAACATAGATAGCATGCTCCATCTTCAGACGCTTTGTAACAGAAGGCTTGTCAAACTGCTGACGTGCACGTAATTCTTTAACTACACCAGTTTTTTCAAACTTTCTTTTAAACTTCTTGAGAGCCTTTTCAATGTTCTCGCCTTCTTTAACAGGTACTACAATCATTTTGTTTTTAATTATTTATATTATTAAAAAAGTGTTATATATACTATTTGCGGGCGCAAAATTACACAGACTTTTGCAATTAGCCAAGCTTTTACCTCTTTTTTTAAAAGAAAAAGGGCCGCAAGAATAATTCTGCAGCCCTTATATTTAAGGTTTAATTTAATATTACAGATTAGGATTCAAGGTTCCCCATTCTGAAATAGGAGGAATAATTTCCAATGTTACCAACTCATCACGCATCTTACACAGATGTTCATAAGAACTCTGAAGCGCAGCAAGTTCTTCTACTGTTCCCTCTGGCTCTGTAAAATGAACTCCAGTCTTATCAATGATTGAAGGCATTGCCATCATTACATTCTTAAAACCAAGTTTGTCATTATTTACATAACTACCTGCAGGAATTAGGAACTTCTCACCACCCATAGCTGCCTCAATCATCTTAACAGCATTGTATGCTGGGCTCTGGAATGAGCTACGACCACGTAATTTAATGATGTTAGAACCACCTTGAGTTGTATGGTGTTTAATTTCCTCCCAGCGCTCTGGAGAAAGACCCATCTCAGACAATGGCTTACCATCAATCTTTACTTGAGATGCGAATACAGCCATCTGCTCACCATGACCTCCGTATGTATGTGCACCAGTTACCTTATCTTGTTGAACACCGAACTCCAATGCCAAAGCCTGCTGTAAACGGGTAGAGTCAAGTGCTGCAAGAGAAGTAAGTTGATTTGGCTTCAAACCTGAATGAATAAGTGCAGTTAAAGCTGTAACATCAGCTGGATTGAAAATCACAACTACATGCTCAACATCTGGACAATACTCCTTAATATAATCACCAAACTGAGCAGCAATCTGGCAATTACCCTTCAACAAATCCTCACGTGTCATACCCTCCTTACGTGGAGCACCACCTGAAGAAATAATATACTTAGCACCTGTAAAAGCCTCTGCTGGATCTACAGTATAAGTCAAATTTGCACCTGGGAATGCGCACTGCTGCATTTCATCAAATACGCCATGCACACCTGGCTCATAAATATCATACAAACAAATGTTAGGAGTCAATTTGAGCATCAAAGCACTCTGAACCATGTTTGAGCCAATCATTCCACCGGCACCAACAATTAGGAGTTTGTCATTTGTTAAATATCCCATAATTTTATTATTTAATTATTAATGTTTAAATTTCGCCTACAAAGATAGACAAATCCTTTTAAATTATAGAATTAATTCTAAAGATTATTTTATAAAAAAAAGGAACATAAACGATAAAAATTGTACCTTTGCTGCACTATAAATCAAATTTGTAACATGGACATTCTAAAAAGGATAGAAAAACTCAGACATTGGCTGGAAAGAAACCATGTAGAAGCCATAATTATCCCTAGCACAGACCCTCATTGCGGGGAATATGTTCCCCTTCACTGGGAAGTCAGAAAATGGATTAGTGGTTTTACTGGTTCTGCAGGAACAGCCGTTGTTACAGCAAAAGATGCGGCTCTTTGGACTGACTCCAGATATTTCATTCAGGCTAAAGAGCAACTGAGAAATTCTGGATTCATTCTGATGAAAGAACGCATTCCCGAAACTCCAAGTATTGGGAAATGGCTTTCTTCAGTGCTCCCAACTGGCAGTAAAGTGGCAATCTGCGGAGAAATGTTTGCCCATCAAGAGAAAGAAGAACTCGCAAATGAACTCACTAATAAGTTCACTATTAAATCCTTTTCTGATCCTTTTAACGAACTTTGGGACAACAGGCCAGAACTCCCTTTAAACAAAATATACAAACAACCCATCGACTATGCAGGTAAAAGTATTACAGAGAAACTAAGCGCCATCAGAAAGCAATTAAAAGAAGAACAAGTTGATCATATTTTAATCTGCGCATTAGACGAAATCGCATGGGTTACAAATTTAAGAGGAAGCGATGTCCATTGCAATCCTGTTTTTGTAAGTTATCTGCTTATCGGACAGGACGATGCAACACTCTATATAAATCCTCAAAAGTTAGATAACGAACTTTTAAACGACTTGAAGAATCAAAATATCACATGTAAGAATTACCAAGATATTTTCAACGATTTAACCAAATTACATTCTATCTGGCTAGATCCAAAATCTACAAATCAGGCTGTTTATGAAGCATTAAAGATTATCCCTTTTGAGAAAAGATCTCCTGTTACTTTCCTAAAATCCATAAAAAATGAGCAAGAGATTGAAGGATTCCACCAAGCTATGTTACGCGATGGTATCGCTTTAGTGAAATTCTTGAAATGGCTCCGCCCTGCTGTAGAAAAAGGGAATGAAACCGAACTTAGTGTCAGTAACAAGCTAGAGGAGTTCCGTAAAGAGCAAAATAATTATTTAGGAATCAGTTTTGATACCATTGCAGCCTATGGATTTCATGGAGCCATCGTTCATTATGAGCCTACGAAAGAAACTGACATACCACTGAAGTCTGAAGGTTTCCTATTGTTAGATAGTGGTGGGCAATATCTAGATGGTACCACAGACGTCACACGGACTATTTCTTTAGGAACTCTCTCTCCCGAAATGAAGTTAGACTATACCTTGGTATTAAAAGGGTTTATCCAACTGGGATTGGCAAAGTTCCCAGAAGGCACTTGTGGAACCCAACTTGATATTTTGGCACGTCAGTTCTTGTGGAAAGAAGGGAAGAACTACATGCATGGCACTGGTCACGGAGTCGGATCCCATCTATGCGTTCATGAAGGTCCTCACCAAATTCGGATGAACAACATTCCTGCAGTATTGAAAGTTGGAATGACTGTCACTGACGAACCAGGACTTTACCTAGAAGGGCGCTACGGAATTCGCACAGAAAACACACTATTAATTGTTCCGTATATTGAAACAGAATTTGGTTCGTACCTACAGTTTGAGCATCTAACACTCTGTCCTATCGACAAGGAACCAATTTTGACAGAAATGCTAAGCAGAGAAGAAATAGATTGGCTTAACTGGTATCATCAGACTGTTTATGATAAAATATCCCCTTATTTAAATAATGAAGAAATAGAATGGCTTAAGGAAGCCACTAAAGCAATTTAAAATTATGGCACTAATTAGAACTGTTAGAGGATTTACTCCTCAAATTGCCGAAGATGTATTTTTGGCAGATAATGCAACTGTAGTTGGCGATGTGGTAATAGGAAAAGGGTGCAGCATTTGGTTTAATGCTGTTCTGCGTGGCGATGTGAACAGCATACGCATTGGTGAACATACTAATATTCAAGATGGAAGTGTACTCCATACTTTATATCAAAAATCTACAATAAACATAGGCAATCATGTTTCTATTGGTCACAATGTAACTATTCATGGAGCAGACGTGAAAGATGGAGCCTTAATTGGAATGGGAGCAACGGTGTTAGACCATGCTGTTGTGGGTGAAGGTGCCATAGTTGCTGCTGGTGCTTTAGTGCTTAGCAACACTATCATTGAGCCCGGGTCATTATGGGGTGGAGTTCCTGCCAAATTCATTAAAAAAGTCGATCCTGAGCAAAGCAAGGAACTCAACCAAAAGATTGCCAATAATTATGCTATGTATGCAAGTTGGTATTCAGAAGAAGAAAAATGATAAAAGTCAAATAACTAGTTAGAGTTGTCCACTACTAATTTAATAAAAAAGGGAACTGCATTTTATCTCTTTTAAATGCAGTTCCCTTTTTTATATGGATAATTCTAATTAATCCTTAAATATCGATTTCATAATTATATCTGTAGCACCAATTCTACTATTAACATAGGTGCCAGCTGCATTTCCCGATGCTTTCAATTCCTCTGAATGCTCTATCAGCCTATCCATACGCTTTTTAAAGCCATCCATGTCTGAAACTTCAAATCCGCCACCGCAAGCTTTTAAATCTTGAGCCTCTTGAAAACGCTTATTATTAGGTCCAAACAAAACTGGCATTCCATAAATCGCAGCCTCTAACAAATTATGAATACCGACTCCAAAACCTCCTCCTACATATGCGATATCCCCATACCTATAAATTGAAGAAAGAAGTCCATAACAATCTATAATCAGGCATCTGGCTTCTTTAACATTCTCTATTGTGGCCTCGGTATATCGAACAGCCTTACAATTCAGCTTGCTAATAATAGATTTAATATGAGAATCGCTTACTACATGTGGTGCAAGAATTAGTTTCCAATTATCAAGAGCATTGAAATATGGGATTATCAAATCCTCATCAGGCTCCCAACTGCTTCCTGCAACAAATATATGAGTGTCTTGTTTGAAAGCCTCAACTATTGGCAGTTCCTTTGCTTGTTCTGAGATTTGTTTTACTCGGTCAAAACGAGTATCTCCTACCACTAAGGCATCATGAATACCAAGAGTAGCCAAAAGCTCTTTTGAGCGCTCGTTTTGCACAAAGAATTGAGTAATTCTGGTTAAAACCTTATAATACTGTCCCCCATACCACCGGAAAAAAACTTGATTTGGTCTGAAAATGGAGCACACGCTATAAGTAGGAACCTCGTACTTCTCAAGCATCTTTATATAGTTTTGCCAAAACTCATATTTAATAAAGAATGCCATAGCTGGACGGACTTTCTTCACAAATTTTTTGGCATTAATAGGAGTGTCTATAGGCAAATAGCAAATAATGTCGGCTCCTTCATAATTTTTCCTTACTTCATAACCAGAAGGAGAAAAAAAAGTAAGTAATATCTTATATTGCGGATATTCTTCACGAATACGCTCCATCAAAGGACGGCCTTGCTCAAATTCACCTAAAGATGCGGCATGAAACCATAAGTATTTTTCTCCTGGAATCAATTTATCACGCAAGAAAGCGAAAGTCTGCTTATGCCCTTCCACCATTAAACGTGCTTTCTTATTAAAAAAAGCCGCAATCCGGATGGCAACCAAATAAAGGCTTATAACTATACTATAGACTCCTAACATATCAGCCCAATAATTCTATAGCTTTATGCATTCGATTCAAAGTCTCTTCTTTACCTAAAAATGCAGCTAATTCATACATATCTGGACCTTGTCCAGCACCGACTAAGCATACACGCCAGGCATTCCATGGTTTTTTCCCGGTTTGTTCAGCCCAAGTATCCACCACATTACGCTGAGCCTCTACACTGAAATCATCAAGCTTTTCTAATAGGGAGCATAGCTCACTCATATCTTCAGCTGAGTTTTCTTTCCAATTCTTTTTTATGAACTTATCGTCCTTGTCAAAGGACTCTGGGGCAACAAAAAAGAACTTTGTCAAAGGCCATAAGTCACTGATAAAACTAATGTTTCGTTTCTTAACCTGTCCACTTAAAGCATCAGTATACTCCACAACTTTTGTCTTCATCATACCTACCACTTGAGCTTCCTTCTCTGGAGTAGAATCAATACCATGAGACTTTAAAATCTTGTCAAATTCTGGAGTCCATGCCATATCATCTAAATTAAATAGATATTGATGGTTGAACCAAATGCCTTTCACGTAGTCAAACTTAGCACCAGCCTTACTACATTTACTAAGGTCGAACAACTGAATCAACTCATCCATAGATAGGACTTCTTGGTCAGTCCCAGGATTCCATCCTAGCAAAGCAAGGAAATTGACCACTGCTTCTGGCAAATAACCTTTCTCCCTATAACCGGAGGATATTTCTCCAGACTTCGGATCATGCCATTCCAATGGGAAGACAGGAAATCCCAACTTATCACCATCACGTTTTGACAATTTGCCATTTCCCACCGGTTTTAACAACAATGGTAAATGAGCAAATCTTGGCATTGTATCAGCCCATCCGAAAGCTTCATAAAGCAAAACGTGCAAAGGAGCCGATGGCAACCATTCTTCACCTCGAATGACATGAGATATTTCCATCAAATGATCATCAACAATATTCGCTAAATGATAGGTTGGCAGCTCATCTACACTTTTGTATAGCACCTTATCATCCAAGATGGAAGAATTAATGCTGACTTGACCACGGATAATGTCATCTACTATGACATCACGCCCTGGCTCAATCCTAAAACGAACTACATATTGACAACCATCCTCTATAAGACGATCAACCTCCTCCTTTGGCATGGTCAATGAATTTCTCATCAAGCCACGGGTTTTAGCATCATACTGGAAGTTTGGAATTTCCTGACGCTTGGCTTCCAGTTCTTCTGGTGTATCAAATGCAATGTATGCCTTGTTCGTGTCAAGAAGTTGTTTTACATATTTCTTATATATATCACGACGTTCTGACTGACGATATGGGCCATAGTTTCCACCAAAGCTTACACCTTCATCAAACTTAATACCCAACCATTTAAAGGAATCTATAATGTATTCCTCTGCTCCTGGAACAAAGCGGTTTGAGTCTGTATCTTCAATTCGAAAAACCAAATCGCCACCATGCTGACGGGCGAATAAATAATTATATAATGCCGTACGAACTCCTCCAATATGAAGTGGTCCTGTAGGGCTAGGAGCAAATCGCACTCTTACTCTTCTTTCGGCCATTTTTGACTATTTTTAGTATTTTCGTGCAAAAATACATGATTTTTTCCGATTAGATGCTATCTTTTTCGTATTTTCGCCGAGAACTAGGAATTTAGGACATGGAAACATCGAAAAAGGAGAAGGAAATCATTCCGAAAGAAATTCTTTACAAATTTGCCATATTATTGGTAAGTGTCTTCTGCATTGTATATGTTCTCCCACGGGACAGCAAAAACAACATGCAATTTGAGGAAGGCTTACCATGGGGATATGGAACACAGATAGCTGAATTCGATTTCCCTATTTATAAAAGTGATGCTGTTGTCCAGCAAGAGAAAGACAGCATCATGGCAGAATTTACCCCTTATTGCCAGTTGGAAGACTCTGTGGCAAACAAACAAATTCGTGCTTTTCGTCAGAAATTATCTCAAATGCCAGATTTCACTTATTTTCAAAAACAGCTTTTGGAGGCGCAACTTACCGACATTTACGAGGATGGAGTTATCGAAGTAGATGAATATGCATCCATGGAAGACGACAATATCCAACAAATTATGGTATACAACAATAAAATGGCAACAAGAATTCCTTTCAGCCAAGTTTATACCACTAAGATGGCCTACGAAACCATGATGAACACCGATTCTCTTCATCTGAATAAAGCTGCTCTTCAGCGCTGTGACTTGGCAAGTATCATTATACCAAACTTGACTTATGACACCGAACGCAGTGAAGAAGTTCGCGAAGAACTTTTATCCAGCATCTCTTTAACTACTGGAATGGTGGTTGCAGGAACAAAAATAGTAGACCGAGGAGAAATCGTAACTTCTAAAACGGCAGCTATTTTGGAGTCTTGGAAAAAAGAAAGCGAAAAACGTTCTTCTAGTAAAGAACAAAATTATTGGGTTCTCCTAGGCCAAATTATTTTTGTTACCCTTACTATTGGTAGCTTCATTCTATACCTGACTCTATTCAGGAATGACTATTTCAATGAACAACGCAAAATTATTTTGCTTTTCGGCATCATAGTTGTCTTCCCTGTATTAACAGCTTTAATGGTACGCCATAATTGGTTCAGCGTATATATTCTTCCATTTGCAATGGCTACTATGATGATACGTATCTTCATGGATTCCCGAACAGCATTCATGGGAACCGTTATCATAGCCATGATTAGTTCCATAACCTTAAAATACCCCTATGAATTTATATTAATTCAAATCATGGCTGGTATCACCAGTATTATGGCACTTCGTGAATTGTCAAGACGTTCTCAGTTGATTAATGCAGCCTTTTTAATTACCCTAGTCAACATCGTGTTCTATTTCGGTTTTGAACTGATTCATGGAAATGATTTGGATAAGTTGGACATAAATATGTATAAATACCTCTGTATCAACGGAGTGTTCCTCCTCTTTACTTATCCATTACTTTATATCATTGAAAGAGTCTTCAAGTTTACATCCGACGTTACCTATGTAGAATTGTCTAATATCAGTTCTCCTTTACTGCAACGAATGTCAGAAGTTTCCCCTGGAACCTTTCAGCATAGTATGCAAGTTGCAAATCTGGCAGCAGAGGTTTCAAAAAAAATCGGTGCGAAAACACAGTTGGTACGTACAGGTGCCTTGTATCACGACATTGGCAAAATTAACAATCCTGCCTTTTTTACAGAAAACCAAGTTGGTGTGAACCCTCACGACTCTTTTAGTGAACTTCAAAGCGCACAGATTGTCATCAACCATATTAATGATGGTATAAAATTAGCAGAAAAGTATTCTCTTCCACAGGACATTCGTGATTTCATTACTACTCACCATGGTACAGGAGTTACTCGCTATTTTTACGTTAAGTACAAAAATGAACATCCGAATGAGGAAGTTGATATAAGACTTTTCTCTTATCCGGGCCCAGAACCATTCAAAAAAGAACATGCCATTGTCATGATGGCCGACTCTGTTGAAGCAGCTTCACGTTCTTTACCTGAATACACCGAAGAATCTATTGGAAATCTTGTGGATAAAATCATTGATCAACAGGTATCCGAGAATCATTTTAAGGAGTGTCCTATTACATTCAAAGACATTGCTGTAGCAAAGAGCGTCTTCAAGGAAAAGCTGAAAATTATCTATCACACCCGAATCGCTTATCCAGAACTCAAAAAATAAAAATTTACTGAGGATCTACGTCACAATATACTATTAAGGAACGGTCTCGTGTGCATATAGCCTTTTCTAAAGCACATAGGCTTTTCCTTACTTCTTGTATGGGAGCTGTTACCTCTATCTTTATGATAAGTTTGCGGATAAACAAATTTTGAAGCCTGGCAATGACTGGTTTGTCAGGGCCTAAAACACGTTCTTCTCCGAGTATTGTTTTTAGTTGCCCCGCCATCCATTGAGCCATTTTCTCCACATTTTCTTCTTTTCGATGCTTTAAATAAATAGATATCATCCGATAAAATGGGGGATAACGGAATGACCTTCGTTCCACCATCTGATCCTCATACATCCCTAAATAATCATTATCAACAACCTGTTGTATGATTGGGAGTTGGGTGTTCCGAGTCTGCAAAATGACCAATCCACGATGTCCATGCCTGCCTGCACGACCTGCTACTTGTGCCATCATCTGAAATGCTCGTTCATAAGAACGAAAATCAGGATAGTTCATCATCGTGTCAGCATCTAAAATGCCTACCACGCTGACATTCTCAAAGTCAAGCCCTTTCGTAACCATCTGAGTCCCTATGAGAATGTCTGTTTCACCCTTTTGGAAATCACTGATGATTTTTTCATAAGCCACTCTAGTACGGGTCGTGTCTAGATCCATTCTAGCCAGTTTCGCTTCCGGAAAAATGTCATGTATTAAGTCTTCTATTCGTTCAGTTCCATACCCTCGGTTCATGACTTCCTTGCTTTCACATGCAGGACAATGATGTGGGAACTGATACGTATACCCACAATAGTGGCAGGTAAGCATGTTCAATCCTCGATGATAAGAAAGACTTACATCACAGTGGATACATTTTGGAACCCATCCACAAACCTTGCACTCCACCATAGGGGCATAACCTCTTCTATTCTGGAAGAGAATGACTTGCTCTTTGTTCTCTAACGACTGCCGGATGGCACTCAACAATGGTGCAGAGAAAGGGCCATTCATATACTTCTTTTTTTGCTGATCCCTAACATCTACTACTTGAATATTCGGCAATTCAAGGCCCTGATAGCGTTCTGTCAATGGCACGTATGCATATTTGCCCTGATTAGCATAATAGTAACTTTCCAGACTTGGAGTGGCAGTTCCCAAAAGTGATTTTGCACCCAACTGAGCAGCTAAAACAAGTGCAGCATTACGTGCATGATACCTAGGTGCCGGATCCTGTTGCTTATAACTGGTTTCGTGTTCCTCATCTATAATGACCAAACCTAAACGTTGGAATGGCAAGAATACACTGGAACGCACACCCAAAATAATGTCATAAGGTTGGTCTGAAAGTTGTTTTTGCCAGACTTCAACGCGAGTTGAATCTGGATATTTAGAGTGATACACTCCCACCCTAGCACCAAAGACCTGGCTTAACCGCTCTGTCAGCTGAGTAGTCAGAGCTATCTCTGGAAGCAGATAAAGGACCTGTTTCTTAGCTTTAAGTACCTCATTGATTAAATGAGTATATACCTCGGTCTTACCACTGGATGTCACCCCATGAAGAAGGCATATATCTTTCTGTGAAAAGGCATTGAGGATACGCACGAATGCCTGGTTTTGCATGGGTGATAATTCTTTCAACTGAATCTCTCCTGATTGGGATGAATGCAGTCTTCCTACCTCATATGTATATAACTCCAGTATTTCTTTATCCAATAAGCCTTTCAAAGCGGTAAAGGAAGCTCCTGAATGTCGGATAAGTTCCTGACGGGAAACCGGATGTACCATAGCAGTCTCCTCGTAAGAATCAAACTTTGCCAATTTGAGATACATTATGAGAATTTCTTGCTGCTTCTTAGCTCGTGCCAGTGATTCAATCTTCTCATTAATAACCGTTTCCCAGTCTTCTCTATGAAGCAGACTATCTTCTTGCACCAATCTCACCCGAATTTCAATTCTAGGTTTATATGCCCTTCGGACTTCCTCTTTTAAGAATATTGCCTGCTTAGCTAATAAGGAATGAATGGCAGGCATGACATTCTTTACCCCTACCGACTTCTGCAACTGAAAGATAGTTTGCTCCTGATTCTGTGTCAATGAATCCCATATCCGTTGCTCTCGTGGGGAAAAGGTACATTCAGACTCAAATTCAGTGTTCAAGACCACTTTTGTCTCACTTTCCAGCTTCAAGCCTGACGGTAAAGCAGCACGATATACATCACCCAACTTGCAAATATAATAATTGGACAGCCATTGCCAGAACTTCAATTGCTGGGGCAGTAAAATAGGGTAATCGTCTAATACCTCATAAATCTCCTTAACCTGGTAGTCCTGAGGGGGAGTATCATGCAACTGCATAACGATTGCTGTGTAGATTTTCTTTTGACCAAAAGGCACTATTACCCTACAGCCCACTCCTATCCTTCCCTGCAAATTTTGAGGAACGGAATAAGTGTAGCTATCGGCAAGCGACAAAGGTAGAATTACATCAGCATAAAGCATATTAAAACACTAGTAAAGCAGCTATCTTCCAATTATTTTTCGTCTTAATGGTCCCAGTCTCATAATTAAACTCCGAAGTTTTTCCTGCATACTTCTTTTGGGGAATATTATAGTAGACTCCTATCTGCACATGATTCAGGAACCGGATTCCTCCTCCCAGATTCACACTTCTACTGTTTTTGTCGAAAGAAAAAGTCTGCGATAATACATCCCGACTCTCCCCTTTAATACGAGTGTCCCATTGATATCCTGCAGAGACATATAATCCAACCAACCCCAATGGACTGAAATCATACTTCACATTCACGGGTATGGAGAAATAATTCACATCCAGTTCCTGATTATTCATCTCTATTTCTGTATGAGCATAATGTAAAGAACCGTCAATCTTCAACCCTAAAGGCAAATCGATTTCCAAAGTAGGCCCCGCAAACCAACCATCCCAGTTGGTTTTATGGAATACTTCAGAAGAAAACTCCATTTCTTTCATCAGCACACCTGTAGATGCACCCAACCTCAAAAACTGTGCTTTTGCAGGCTGAGCCATCCATAGTAATATTATAAGAATACAGAAATGGAATATCCTTCTCATGTTTCACATCTGCTGAATATTTGCAAAGATAGAGCAAAAATAACATAAAAACAGGAAAAGCCATAAAATCTTTTCCTGTTTTTATGAATCGTTTAAAGCGACAGTCAGCCCTGACGTTTACAATGCCATGTCAGGCTTCAAGACGTCGTGGCACTTCTCGCTAAATGGCTTAGCTAGCTTGAAGGTACCGGTAGCACGGATGTCCTCACAGCTGGCACCGAACTTCACGGTGTAGTTTCCTGCAGGGGATTCCCAGCACTGGGTAGCCTCGTTGAAAGAAGCCAGTTCGTATGGGGTAACCTTCATGGTGAGGGTCTGGCTCTCGCCTGGCTGCAGCTCACGGGTCTTAGCGAAGGCCTTGAGTTCCTGTGCAGGCTTCTCCAGTCCGCCGGCAGGAGCTGATACGTAGAGCTGAACAGCTTCCTTACCTGCCACCTTACCGGTGTTGGTCACCTTGATGGATGCGGTGAAACCGTCCTTGGTAGCCTTCACTACTGGTGCACTGTAAGAGAAGGTAGTGTAGCTCATACCATAACCGAATGGGTAGGAAACTTCGATATTATTCGTATTGAAATAACGATAACCGATGTTGATACCTTCCTTATGCAAAGTGTAATCGGTGTTCTGGATAGGCTGAGGATTTCTGCGGTTTACAGGAGCTGCAGGAAGAACATTAGGATAATTCTGAGAAGATGGAACATCAGCCAAAGCTACTGGCCAAGTCATGGTGAGCTTTCCAGAAGGATTAGCCTTACCAGTAAGCACATCAGCTACAGAGTTTCCACCTTCCTGACCTGGCTGCCATGCTAGCAAAATAGCATCTGGCATGCCCTTCCAAGAAGCGGTTTCCATTACGTTACCCATGTTCAAGATAACGATAGCCTTTTTGCCCTGGAAATGGAATGCTTCACAAACGTCGACAATCATCTGACGCTCTACCTCACTCAAGTTGAAGTCATTAGCCTCTCTACGGTCGCTGCCTTCACCTGCCTGACGGCCTAAAGTGATGATAGCTACATCTGCTTCCTTAGCTTGATTCTCTATCAAATTACGACTAACCTCCATTTCTGGAAGCAGAGACTTGCCCCAACGGTTGCCTACACCATTGGCTGCTTTCTTAGCCTCTTCATAGCTCTTATATTTAAGGTAAAGATCCTGCAAAGTCTCAGTCACCTGAATACCTGCATTCTTCAAACCCTCCATCATACTTACGGTATAAGCCTTGTTCACATCACCTGAACCCGTACCACCTGCGATGAAATCATAAGAAGTAATACCAAATACGGCAGCCTTCTTCACATTCTTCATTGGCAATGTCTCTGCATTGTTCTTTAGCAGAACCATACCCTCGGTAGCGCTCTGACGGGTAACAGCTGCGTGTGCCTTCAAATCTGGCTTGTTGCTAAACTTGTAACCCTTGAAACGAGGAGTCTTAACAATGTACTGAAGAATACGTTTTGCACAGATATCCACGTCGGATTCTGGAATAACACCAGCCTTAACCTTCTCTATCAAGTCATTAATCTGAGCCTGATTACCTGGTTCCATCAGGTCGTTTCCAGCATGAATCTGAGCTGCAGTATTACGCAAACCAATCCAGTCGGTCATAACGATGCCATCGAATCCCCACTCTTCACGAAGAACGGTAGTCAGCAATTCACGGTTCTCCTGAGTCAAAGGGCCATTCAGCTTGTTGTAAGATGACATAACTGTCCAAGGCTTACCTTCCTTCACTGCAATTTCAAATCCCTTCAGATAGATTTCACGGAGGGCACGCTGAGAAACCACTTCATTCACACCGGTACGGTTGGTTTCCTGTGAGTTGGCAGCAAAGTGCTTGATGGAAGTACCTACATTATTACTCTGGATACCACGCACATAAGCAGCAGCAATCTTACCGGTCACCACAGGGTCTTCTGAGTAATACTCAAAGTTACGTCCACACAAAGGAGAACGATGGATATTCATACCTGGAGCAAGCAGCACATCTGCACCATACTCCAAAACCTCGTTACCGATGGACTTACCTACTTCCTCTACAAGTTCCTGATTCCAAGTACATGCCAGGGCAGTACCTACAGGGAAACCGGTAGCATAGAAAGTGTCTGTAGTTCCAGGACGAGTGGGCTGAATACGGATACCTGCAGGGCCATCAGCCAAGACGGTTACAGGAATACCAAGGCGCTCATTAGGACGGGTCATACCTGCTGCACCGGGTACCAAATCGGCATGCTGACCTATCATGTCACCTGTTTCAGTAGACTGTGCTCTACTATAACCGATACAAAGGGTTGCCTTTTCCTCCAATGTCATAGCCTTCAGTACGGCATCTACATTGTCGGCCTGTAATTTTACCTGCGCAGAAGCGGGAATAGCGCAAGCCACCAGCATTACAGAAGCTGCAAATAATTTGAATTTCATAATTAGTATTTAGATTAAAGTGTATTCCATGTGCAAATTTAAAAAAAATACCTTTAAATGCCAAATATTCTGACAAAGGTTTTCCCCCGATGGCCTTGGGCAATTCCAAATTTCATGCTATTTTTGCAACAAACAAATACTACCTACTATGAAGTTCTATTTCAAGCTGATACTTTTGGCATTTGCCATAAGTTTCTCTACTCCCACATGGGCTCAGATTTTCCCTGAAGATGAAGCCGACTATCGTGAGTGGTGCAAGGTCATCAGTTCCGATGAGTTTGCAGGACGGAAACCGATGACTCCTTTTGAGGATAAAACCATCCACTATCTAGCCGATGAATTCAGGAAATTGGGGCTCCAGCCTGCTTACGGAGACAGCTATTTTCAGGAAGTGAAGGAAATCTCCACGTTCAGTCGTCCTCTCAAGAATAAAATCACCGTAAAGGGTGCCAAGGGAAAGACCGAACTGAATTTCCCAGACGACATCATGATTTGGACGGTTCGTGGGACGGACAAGGTGGTCATTCCTCAAACCGATTATGTGTTCTGTGGCTTCGGAATAGATGCTCCTGAATACCAGTGGAACGATTTTGAAGGTGTGGATGTGAAAGGAAAAATTGTCATTGCCATGGTAAATGACCCAGGTTTTTACAATGAAAAGTTGTTCCGAGGGAAAAATATGACGTATTATGGACGTTGGATTTACAAACTGGAGCAAGCAGAGAAACTGGGTGCTGCGGGTTGTCTAGTTCTGCATAACACAGCAGCTGCCAGCTACGGATGGGATGTGTGCTGTGCCTCCCACCTTCAGTCCAACCTGGGACTTTGCGATGAAACCATGAATGCCAATGCTTTAGGTTTTAAAGGATGGCTTCACGAAAACGGATGTCGGAAACTGTTCAAGGCTGCAGGGCTAGATTTCGATGCTACCCTGGAGGCGGCCAAGAAACCTGGATTCAAACCTATCGTGCTGAAAGCAAAGAGTAACGTAACAATGAATGTTACGTATGAGGTGAAGCCTACCCACAACGTGGTGGCAGTTCTTCCAGGAACCGACTTGAAAGATGAGTGCATCGTGTTCAATGCGCACTGGGATCATTTCGGTATCGGAAAACCTGTAAATGGAGATAGTATTTATAATGGTGCAGCCGACAATGCATCGGGTATTGCTGGTATCATGCTCATTGCCAAGCGTTTCCAAAAGCTGCCTATCAAACCTCGTAGGAGTCTGGTCTTCATCTCTCCTACCAGTGAAGAAAGCGGACTTTTCGGTAGTCAGTACTATTGTGAACATCCGCTCTTCCCGATGAGTAAGACTGCTACTTGCATCAACTTCGACTGCATTGCACCTGCTGAACTCACGAAAGATGTCATTATTCTAGGTGGAGGTGAGAGTAACCTGGATGAAATGGTGATGTCTGCAGCTGCTGCTCAGGGAAGAATCGTAAACTTCGACAATGATAATACGGATGGATGGTTCTATCGGAGCGACCATTACAACTTTGTGAAGAAAGGGGTGCCTTGTCTGGTTATCAAGAACGGTGACCACCCTGTGAACCCCGATGGGCCTAGGGTGAAAGCTATGAAAGAATGGTACCACCAACCTTGCGATGAATACGAGGAAAATTGGGACGTAAGCGGTTCCTTGTCCCTGGTGAATGTGATGTATTCAGTAGCTGTTCAGATAGCAAACAGTGATGAAATGCCCAAGTGGAAACCTACTTCTGCAAACCACAGATAAACCTTCATCATAAAAAGAGAGGATGACCAGCTTGGCCATCCTCTCTTTTTTGTATCTATAAATTATACGTTACCTATCTTAGGAAGCTTATTCAATGCCTCAGCTATCACATCATCACCAGGGATGACGTCGGTCATGGTACCGTCATTGTACTGCTGATAAGCCACCAAATCGAAATAACCCGTACCTGTAAGGTTGAAGGCAATAGTCTTAGATTCACCTGTTTCCTTGCATTTCAGAGCCTCATCGATGGCTACACGGATAGCATGGCTGGACTCTGGAGCTGGAAGGATACCCTCAGTGCGAGCAAACAGCTCTGCTGCCTCGAATACAGAAGTCTGCTCCACAGCACGTGCCTCAAAGTAACCGTCGTGATAAAGCTGAGCCAGGATAGGGCTGATACCGTGGAAACGAAGACCACCTGCATGGTTGGCAGAAGGCATGAACTGGCTACCCAAAGTGTACATCTTAGCTAGTGGACAAATCATACCTGTATCACAGAAATCGTATGCAAACTTACCACGGGTGAAGCTTGGACAAGAGGCAGGTTCCACACCTATAATCTTATAGTCTGCCTCACCTCTCAGGATTTCTCCGAAGAACGGAGCAGCAAAACCACCTAGATTAGAACCTCCACCGGCACAACCAATCAAGATATCTGGTTTGATGCCATATTTCTTCATGGCCTTTTGAGCCTCCAAGCCTATAATAGACTGATGCAGAACCACCTGGTTCAACACAGAACCCAGCACGTAACGGTAACCCGGGTTAGTTACTGCTGTTTCTACAGCCTCTGAAATGGCACAACCCAGAGAACCGGTAGTGTCAGGGTGCTCAGAAAGAATCTTCCGGCCCACCTGGGTAGTCATACTAGGTGATGGAGTAACAGTGGCACCATAAGTACGCATCACTTCTCTACGGAATGGTTTCTGCTCATAAGAAACCTTCACCATGTACACCTTGCAGTCCAAACCAAAGTAAGCACATGCCATACTCAAGGCTGTACCCCACTGACCGGCACCGGTCTCTGTAGTCACACCCTTCAGGCCCTGTTTCTTAGCATAATATGCCTGTGCAATGGAGGAGTTCAGTTTGTGAGAACCAGATGTGTTGTTACCTTCAAACTTGTAGTAAATCTTAGCTGGAGTGTCCAGAGCCTTCTCCAGGAAATAAGCACGTACAAGTGGTGAAGGACGGTACATCTTGTAGAAATCCATGATTTCACCAGGAATGTCGAAATAAGCAGTATCGTTGTCCAATTCCTGCTTGTTCAACTCTTCGCAGAAGATTGGATTCATTTCTTCTATAGTCAAGGCATGACCATCGGCTGGGCTAATCAGTGGAGCCGGTTTGGTTTTCATGTCTGCTCTTACATTATACCACTGGGTAGGAATCTCGTCTTCAGTCAAATAGATTTTGTAGGGAATTTTGTTTTCCATAAATAAATAATTAAAACATGTATTTTTTAGCGCACAAATATATCATATTTTATCTTTTTGAGCAAATTTTACCAGAACTTTACTCGGAAAAAGAAAAAAGATAAGGACGAGGGGGATTCTCCCAGCAAATTGCCAAACTATTTTCCACATCACGGGATTACTACGAATCTGTTTTCTGGAAAACTTTTCCTCTATTTGTTTTTTAGCTAACATTAAATCGATTTCCTAGCTTTTGGAGCGCATTTTTCGCACCCTCATTTCCCTTGCCATTAGAAGGGCAAAAAAATCTCTCTAACTGGAGAAAAATTTCTCCCCTTAAGGAGAGAAAAAAATCACCTACTGGAGAGGCCCTTTTTCCCACTTACCACTAGGTGCTCTAAAAACGCAATTTTTCTGTTTCCAGTTTCACGAATAATTTGCCTGCATGTAAGAATACAGAAAAAAACCTGCCACAAATTATGGCAGGTTTTTTTATTTTATTGGCACTTAATATTCTTAAACTGCCATGTAGTGGAAGGTTCTATCAGATCAAAAACCTTAACATCATCGGGCAGTGCAGGGAAAATCAGTGCAAAACGTAGTTTCTGGTAAGGCCATGGAATGTAAGTATTGGCTGGAGTCATGGTGATGTTCTCTATAGCATCCAACGTCAACTTTCCACCCCGGTTTCCTTTGATGTACGTATTTCATTTTCCCATCTCAGGAGGGAGGGGGACTGGCAAGGAGCTAATACAAATTGCAGATGTAAGGCTATTAAAACACCAGCGAGACAAACAAATCATCATTGTTTATCTCGCTGGTGTTAAGAGATTTAGACTTAAAGAAGCCTATTAATACTCATCTTCGTTGAAAACTTTATTTTAGGTGCTTTTATGTTGATTATCAATCACTTGAATCTCAATTAACTATTTTTGGTCAAACAAACCGTGCTATCAAAGACGGTGTAGGACGAATATAAGGCAAATTAGACAAACAAATGGTTCTTATCGTATGTGAACTCATAAGAACAACTGAATCTGTTCTTTATAAGTTCAATTTTGGCTTTAGTACTTATTGTTATATAATTCGCCCATCTTCCTGACACTCTCCATTATATTGCTTCTAAGTGCCAACGGCTCTAATACTTCAACATCTTCCCGATGCGACAATATCTCTTGCTCAAAGTCGTATGTAGGTTTCAGGTGATATTCAAAAACCGAGTAACTTGGGTTGGTCTCTATTTCTTTCTGTGAGGTGTGCAGAGGGAGAGAGCGAAAATAATTGGCTTGATTGTTCATTACCTTCAACCGTACCCGTTCACACTGAATCCCATTTTCGATGATTATACCGAAAGAGTCGCGATAGTAATCATGTACATTGAACGACTTAGGATATTTATACTGCTGCTCCGTAATGGTCAGTGACTGAATACGGTCCATAGAAAAGATGAGTATGCCCTCCCTGCTCATGCTCTGGCCGATGACATACCACCGCAAATGAAACAGTTTTACGGCATATGGCATCAACTCAAAGACAGTGGGCTTGTCGTTCTCAAAACTCTGGTAGGTCATACGGAGCACCTTATGTTCCCGCAGAGCCTGCAAGACTACAGATAGATGTGGCTCTGCCGATGGTATCGGCTCTATCGAGATGCACTCCTCAAGGTTTCTAGCTTCACGGATGGCATTAGTCATCGAGAAATTGTTGAGAAGCCAACGACGCACTTCACCATTACGAAAGGCCGAATCGTCCTCTATGCGGTAAGTGTTATCATGTTTGTCACAGACGATGTTCACCTCAAAGAGCATTTCTATTTCCTTGCGATGATAGTCGAACGTTCTCCGTGGAATGTCCTTACCGTCAAAATAAGGTGAGTCGTGCCACTTCTCGTTCAGCTCTTTCAGCGTGATACGGCGGGCGCGATAGATGGTGCTGACTTCCCAGATATAACGTGCTAACAGGTATCTTGCCATAGCTTTCAACTATTTTTTTCAAAAATAATAAATTCTTCGAGACTGTGCAACTTTTTTGCGAAATGAATGTGTAATTTTGAAGCAAAATAATAAATGCCTATTATGAATACAAAAGAATTATTTGGAATGGAAAATCCATGGGAATATGTTGCAGCGATGTACGACCCAAACAACTTGGAATGCTTGTATGGAGACCAAAACAACTATGTCTGTGCAGGTGATTGTAAAGTAGTAGACGATTACAACCAAAAAGTTAAAGATAGGTCAGATGAGATTATAACAAAAATCCCTGCTGAACCATGGTGGGGAAATCCCCTCAAAGCTCGCCTTATCATTCTAAGTCTTAATCCAGGCTATGTTCCAGAAGTCAATGAGACCTTGGCAAAACTTTTGCAAACAAATGAGGCTGTACGCCGGCAACTTATTAACTACAAGGCAAAAACACTTCGATTAGAAGCAGAAGCTTTCTTGCCAGAAGAAGAAATAGAAGATGGGTGTCCTATCTCATGTAAGGACGCTGTGAACATATTGGGTGATTGGTACTGGGTAAAGATGTTGAGGCAATTGAAAGAAGATGTTGAAAAAAAGAACGGACAGATAAATGAAGAAGTCTTTTACAGGCAGGTAGCACTCATAGAGTATTGTGGATATAGCTCAGTAACAGCAAAAATCTCTTTACCGTTAAATGAAGAGGGTTCCTACGGCTTTTTGAAGAAATTGGTTAGCTATATCTCGAAAAAAGAAGATGTGCGTTTTCTTATTATGAGAGATTCTTATCGTTGGGACAGGCTTCTAAAAGAGATTGAGTGTTCAGACGATAAGATTTGGCGAAGAAAGCCAAGGAGTAGAAGCCAATATATAACTCCGGGTAATTTTGAGAATGATGTTTATAAAAAGATTGTTGAATCCTTGGCTTGTAAAGGAGAATGAAATGTCTTATAGTATACTGAATAAATAGTCCCTTTTTATATGATAAATGAGAAAACAAATCGTTTAAGAACTTCCTTGAGAAACTTGATGTTATCAGGAAGAAGTATGAGGACATTGAGGCGCAAAAAGACCAGTTCAATGTCTTCTCTGCAATGTTTGACACATCAGATGAAGTCTATTTACATTCTCAATTCATTTACTCGTTGTTAAGTTTCAAAGTTGAAAGGTTAGTGGCTAAAGATTCAACTCAGAGTTGAGGGAAAGACACAACCGAGCAGGTTTTCAGTTCAAACAAACTTAATCTCTACTGTGCAACGTTTTTGCCACATGACTCATTACCTTTGCACCATCAATCAAGTAAAGGGAATGAGTTATGAAAGCAAAAGTAGTGAGTCTGGAAGAACTGAAGCAGATGTGCGAGCAGTTCTTGGAGGTATGCATATCGGGCAGCGACGACGATATTCGGCATTTCGGCGAGGACGTGGAAGTCAGATTTATCAACGACGACGGGAGCTTCGGCTACACTTACGTCTGCGACCTGTTCTTCTATCACGACCGCATGTATTACTGGTCACAACGGAAAACGCAAAAGGAATACCTTACGCTAAACGACTTTGAACTTGAAGGCTCGTTGGAGATTTTGGAAATCTTCGGCGACATCAAAATCTTTCCCGTCATATTTGCCGGCGTCTACACAGGCTATCAAGACGACAAAGGGCAGAAGATATTTACAGGTGACGTAGTGAAAGCCACTGCACTCATGGAGGCAAACATGATTTCGGAGGGCGGCAGAACCCGAGCGAGAATGTGTAACGGAAAGGACTATAGCGGTGCAACGTTTATTGCCGGTATTGACTTCTTCGGGCACCGACGGGATGATTACTACTATATTTTGGACAATTGTCCCATTGCAATGAAATATACCAAGCGTGCGAAAGTCATTGGCAACGTGTTTTATGACTTAGACCGCGACCACATGGTGGTGGACATCAGAGAGCGTTGCTGCATGCTGGCCTATCCTTATAACATCAACATACGCAACCTCCACACGAAAATGGCCCATGCGCCTTATTTCGTCAGCAAAACGTGGCAAGAGAAGGCTTTGAAGATATTGAAAAACGAACCTTTATATGAGGAATTACCTCTTAATTGACTACCTATTACTCAATAATAGCCTACATAATAAGCTATTTGCTGTAATTGGGACAAACAAATCAGACTATTACAAGCCATAAAACATCAGCGAGACAAACAAATGATCATTGTTTATCTCGCTGATATTAAATAAATTAATAGAGATACTACTCTCTAATACTCATCCTCGTTGAACAAGAAATCTTCCTTAGTAGGATAATCTGGCCAGACATCCTCTATGGTTTCATAGATTTCTCCTTCATCTTCTATTTCCTGTAAATTCTCGATGACCTCCAATGGAGCACCAGAGCGTTGTGCATAGTCAATAAGTTCTTCCTTGGTTGCTGGCCAAGGTGCATCTTCAAGTTTAGAAGCTAATTCCAATGTCCAATACATTAATATATCCTCCTTTTAGTTTATTTGTCTATTTGAAACCGCAAAAATAATATATTTATGTTTACCTACAAGAAATATTCCACTTTTTTTCTTCTTTTCCTGCTACAATATTTAATCTCCGTGCTAAAATAAACAAATAATCACTCAAACGATTGATATATTTCTTTACTAGCATATCCACTTCCACCTCTTGATTCAACCTTAAAATAATCCGTTCAGCTCTTCTGCAAACCGTGCGGCAAACATGTGCCTGTGAGGCAGCTATTCCCCCTCCAGGAAGCAGAAATGCACGGAATGGAGGTAGGGTTTCCTGTATCCTGTCGATGGCTTTTTCCAGTGTCTCTAAAGCACCTGGGGTAAGTATAGCCTTTTCCTTCAATTCCCGCTTTTCCTGATTCGTCGCTAAATAGCTACCAATGACAAACAAGTGATTTTGAATCATTTCTAAAAGCTGGGTGTCAGGATCGTCTACTGGAAGCATTTCATCCACGTATGCCGACAATAAACCGATCTGGGAATTCAGTTCATCCACAGTTCCATAAGATTCCACACGGACATGAGTCTTTGGTACACGTTCTCCCCCCACAAGACTCGTCATCCCTTCATCTCCTGTTTTGGTGTAGATTTTCATAGATTAAATAAAATTTACTTTATAATGTTGTTTGATTTTTGATTTGTCGAAAAAGACTAAACCTACCTCATAAAGGTCGTAGGTGATTCCCACTTCTTCCTGCTGTTGGATGGTTTTCCACCAAGTATATTGCTCCTTACTTTTATGAATGTCCTCCACCACGATGAGAGATTTCTCTGTGACATAGTCTAGAGCTGCCTTGAACCACTGCTGATAAGTAGGGACAAGGGTAAGGTGCAACAGTCCCAATGGTTTTCCTTCCAGCAGCATTTTAAGGCCCTCCTCGGGAGATTCAGTTCCGTTTAATGCCTGGCAAAAAGCAGTTTTACATCCAGCTGAAAGATACTCCAAGGAAAGAGGAAAATCGTTCCCCACCTGAACAATACTCTGAGGTTGAATGAAATTGGAGAGACGAAGCAAAAGTTTATCTACCTTTTCACTCAGCATCTTCCCCACATGCCTTTTTTCCTTCAACTCCGAATAAGCATAATAGGCTTCCTTTTCATTAATTACAGCACGTATCAAGTAAAATGCCGATGGGGAATGCACTCCGTAACCTTTTCTGTTACGGAACCTGCATGTCCACACCCACATTTTCTTAAATATATTCATATTCTTATCAATAGCCTAATTCGTATGGCTGGTCTACAGCCTTGACTCCTTCTGTCATCCATTTAGGAGCTTCTGCACCCTTCAGATAGTGATTGAAGAACTGCAGCATTCGAGTCTGGAAATCCACACGATTTGCCATTTTTACAGGCCAATGTGGTTCACCCGTATAGTTCAGCAACCAGGAAGTCTTACCTAGACGCTTCAAGGCTACAAAGAATTCTATACCCTGGTACCAAGGCACATGACCGTCGGTATCATTGTGCATAATAAGAATAGGTGTCTTTACCTTATCCAAGTTATGAAGTGGTGAATTTTCCTTGTAAAGTTCTGGTACTTCCCAAATAGAACCACCAATACGACTCTGAGTATGCTCATACTGGAAAGCACGAGCCATTCCAGAACCCCAACGGATTCCTCCATAAGCACTGAACATATTAACTACAGGGGCTCCACTTTCAATAGCTGCGAAACGGTCGGTACGGGTGGAAAGATAAGCTGTCTGATATCCTCCCCAGCTGTGTCCTGCAGCACCTATTCGCTTTTCATCTATATATCCACCTTCCAGAACCTTGTCTACACCACTCATGACACAGTCATAGCAGCTCTCTCCTGGATGACCGTCGGTGTAATGGATATCTGGGTTGAAAACGATATATCCTTGAGAGTTGTATAAATGATAGTCGGGTGTAGAACGGTGAGGCTGAGGCTGTCTGTAACTGAAAAGTGTCTCAGAGTTTGTCTCATAGAAACTAACTATCAATGGATATTTCTTGCTTGGGTCAAAGTTGGCTGGTTTGTAAATCACACCTTCGCACTTCACACCCTTCGGAGTAGTCCATGAAATAAGTTCTGTGGTACCCCAGATATAAGGTTTCTGCTGGTCTACCTCATGAGTAATCTGTACCGGATTCTTGAAGGTCAAGTCACTCACATAAAGATCAGGGAAGTATTCATAGCTTTCTTTGGTGAACATAATTACGTTGGCATCCTTTGCCTTTACAGGGTTTGAAAGCATGTAATCACCACCCATCAGCAGTTTGGGTTCTACCGGTTTATTGAACTTGGTTTGATAAACAGCATAGCCTTTGGTTTTCTCATTAAATGCTGAAAGCAACTGATTCTTCTTCAGGTCGATGAACCTATTGATGGAAGGGTCTTCCAACTGGATTAATCTGTATGTCACTTTTAGGGAACGACCATTCTTGGTCATATTCACTGGAGCAGTAGCCCCCGTAGGTGAGAATTTCCAGATATCATACTTATCATAAATAAAGAGAGCCTCATCGTTGGCAGTCCATCCTGCAATACCATAACTGCGTGGATAATCAGGCACATCGTTCGTATCATCCCATGCTGCAAAAGTCTCAGGAGTGGAAATCGTATAGGTCTTACCTGTTTCCAAGTCTACGGTCACATAGGTACTGTCTACTTCAGCATAGGCAAAGGCATACTTTCCTGTAGGAGATATACGATAACGGGTATACGTTCCTTTTGCCAGTTCTCTCTTAGAACCGTCTTTCAGGGATACGATGTACACGTCACTCCTGCTTCTACCCTTCCACATGGACTCTACGGAATAGGGCTCACTGGTGGAGGCCAAAGCCCACTGTGAAGTTCCATCCTGCATCATGTTCAGTTCTGGAAGGGACTTATCCGATAATTGGAGGAATTTGCCTGTCCCTAAATCATAAGAAGCGGTATAGGTTCTACGGGCTTCACGGTTTTTGTTGAAGTCCTGAACGGTATATTGAACGGGTTCATTCCAACTCCATACCTGTACTTCTGGACGATTGGATGCCAGTACCAAGGTGTCTTTTTCACGAGCATCGGGAGCTGTTCCAAAGAAAAGACGAGAAGCATCCTTGGAAAAACGAAGGTTTCCATTAGGGCTGGTCACCCAACCTTTAGGAGCAAACGATGGGGTCTTATCTGTTATCATCTTGGCAACTCCAGCATTCTGAGACAACCAAAGTTGAACGCCATGTCCTGAGTTGTCCTTATCATCTGTGGTTAAAAAAGCTACATTGCTTTCGTCATCAGAGAAGGTAATAGACATAATCTCATCGTCGGTTTCACGAATGCAGACAGGAGCTGTAGATTCTTGCTTCAACAAGAATAATCCTTTCTTCCCATCTATGCCTTTTCCTTTAGCTATTATAGCCATGACTTTCCCCTCTTTTGAGAACTGGTAGCTAGTCACTGATGGTAATTCCGTCTGAGCACCACCCAAGACACAGACATGGAGGGTGGAGTCTTTTTCTCCTGTCTGGTAAGCCAGCCAGTCGGCCTTTTCTGCCAGTTTATAAGAACGGACGGAGTCAATACTTTCTGCTTGCTGACCTAACGTATAAATAATCAAGGTTTCCAAAGGTTTGCTATCACCACCTCTCTGGCCTCTTGCATTGCCTTTTGCATTTTGCCCGCCTTTCTTTGCAGGTTTTTCATTCTGCTTCTTCAAAGCTTCAGCTTCTTTTTCTGCCAGACTCTGCTTTGTGCTAAGTACCACATATTTGGAAGAAGAACTGAAATTAATATTGGCAATGGGTTTGAAACTCTGAACCAACGTACCTTTCTGATTATAAATTTTGGCTTCTGAATCTCCAGTAAAACGGGGTATATTACCATTCCTGTCACCATCTCCACGCCAAGGTTCCATGACTGAAATAACCCATTTTCCATCGTTGGAGATAGCCTTGTAGGTCATCCGTTGAAAATTCTGTACATCTTGCACAGTCATAGGTCGCTTATTCTGAGCGAAAGACGGAATAACCATCACCCCCATCAGGAAACAAACGATCCACCATTTAATTTGCAGTCTTCTCATATTTCTTTAGGTTTTAAAGATTGTTTCTCGCAAAGATAGGAAAAAACTATAAAAGTTTAGCATAATGTTCAGCCTTTTTATCTAAAGATAAAGGGTATGCTCTGGAAGTGGACGGCATTCTCCACCATTCCATGTCCCGACCCCAAGCATGGAATGTCAAGCAGGTTCCCACTGCTGGAACTTCATGTAAGGGTTCCGATGCCTGAAGATTAATCTGGCTCAGGAGTTCCTCACTAGCCTTCCCTCCTGTGGTAACGATTCGGTGACAAAAGGGCATTTCAGACAACAAGCAAGAGATATCCGTGGGCTCTATAATCTCTAAATAATTATCGCTGGCATTATCTTTCAGTCTATTGACTTTCGATGCGGTATCGTAAAAAGCGAAGCCATGTTTCTCTGCAAAATCCACGATGGCTTCTTTGTCAAATTTCTTCGCTCCCGGAATAACGAAATGTTCTTTGTCTTGAAAGAAAAGCAACCCCATTATCCTCCAAAAATCATTGATGAAATTCGGATAAAAGAAATCCATACTCCACCTAGATTTTGGTGGAGGGAAACTGCCAAGAAAAAGGATTTTTCCATGGGATGGCAGAAAGGGCTTCAACGGATGTTCCTCAATTGTCATATAATAAAAGAGAAAATGGGGCTACACCAACGTGCAACCCCATTTTTTAGGATAGGATTTATTTATTTCTTAATGAACTCCTGAGCTTTCAATGCTTGGTTCACCTTAGTGCTCTTAGCTGCAACTTCAGTTTCTACTGTAGCCTTGATGTCACGGCTTGATGCACCAATCAAGAACTTGTAAGTACCAGCCTCAACTTCCCAAGAATTGCTCTCTTCTACAAATGATGCCAAATCAGCTGCATTGACAACCATAGTAAGAGTCTCTGATTCACCTGGCTTCAAAGATTTAGTCTTAGCAAATGCCTTCAACTCCTTAACTGGCTTATCCAACTGAGATGCTGGAGCAGATGCATATACCTGAACTACTTCCTTACCTTCAGCCTTACCAGTGTTCTTAACAGTTACACTAACGCTAATCTTGTCACCTTCAGCCTTTACAGCAGCATCGCTATATTCAAATGTAGTATAGCTCAAACCATAACCGAATGGATAGCTTACATTCATATTCTGCTTGTCGAACCAACGATAACCTACATAAATGCCTTCCTCGTGATTTGAGTAATCCCAGAATTCCTTCAGAGCCTTTGCTTCAGTCTCTATAGCACCACCCATGAAAGCTGAAAGGTCAAGACCCCAGTCTTCACCACGTGGGAAGTTCTTAGTGGATGCATGGTCTTCCAACTTGATAGGCCAAGTCTGTGGCAACTTACCTGATGGAGAAACCTTTCCGCTCAATACGTCAGCTACAGAATTACCACCTTCCTGACCTGCCTGCCATGCTAGCAGAACAGCATCTGGAGTGTTTTTCCATGAAGCAGTTTCAATAACACCACCAATGTTCAAAACTACTACAACCTTCTTACCTGCAGCATGGAACGCACCACTTACTGCATCAATCAGAGATTTCTCTTCCTTAGAAAGATTGAAGTTGGCAGTAGTACGGTCTGCGAACTCACCAGAGATACGTCCCAGTGTGATGATAGCCACATCATTGGATGCTACAGCTGCAGCTATATCAGCTTTAGCAGGAACAAATTCAGTAGGTAATACAGGAGGCATGAAAGCTGCCAAACGTTTTGCTGCTGGATCTTTCTCTTCTTCTTTAGCCTTTGCTGCCTTCACTTCTTCCAAATACTTCTCATATTGACCCTTCACAGCATCGTCTACAGTATAACCCACATTCTTCAAACCTTCTACCAAGGAAACGGTATATGCACGGTTTACATTACCGGAACCAGTTCCACCTGCAATGAAATCATAAGAAGTGATACCAAACAGAGCAACTTTCTTAGTGTTTTCTGCTAATGGCAGGGTACCCTTGTTCTCTAGCAGTACCATACCTTCTGTAGCACTCTGACGGGTAACCTTAGCATGTGCCTCCAGATCTGGCTTGTTGCTGTACTTATAACCCTTGAAACGAGGAGAACGGACAATAAGCTGCAGAATACGTTTTACGTTACGATTTACATCAGCAATATCCAGTTTGCCACTCTTTACACCCTCTACAATGTCAGTATATTGGGTAATACGACCTGGCTGAAGCATGTCATTTCCTGCTACTACCTGAGCTACGGCATCCTTACCACCGAACCAGTCTGTCATAACTGTGCCTTTGAAGCCCCAGTCACCACGAAGAACATCTTCTATCAAATCCTTGGATTCAGAAGTGTATGTTCCATTCAGGTAATTGTATGAAGTCATGACTGTCCAAGGATCTGATTCCTTTACAGCAATCTCAAAACCTTTCAGGTAAATCTCACGAAGAGCACGAGTCCCTACAATGGCATTGGTACCTGTACGATTAGTCTCCTGAGAGTTTACAGCAAAGTGCTTGATGGAAGTACCTACACCATTGCTCTGTACACCACGTACATAAGCAGCAGCAGTCTTACCAGTCAGGACTGGATCCTCTGAATAATACTCAAAGTTACGGCCATTCAGTGGGTTACGATGAATGTTCATACCTGGAGCCAACAAAACATCAGCACCATACTCCAAAACTTCATTACCGATAGCCTTACCTACCTCTTCTACCAACTCCTGGTTCCAAGTAGATGACAACAAACTACCGATTGGGAAGTGAGTACAATAATAGGTATTCTCATCACCCTCACGAGTAGGGTTAATGCGAAGTCCTGCAGGGCCATCAGACAAAACTACGGCAGGAATGCCCAAACGTGGAATAGCATGGGTAGAACCTGCTGCACCTGGAACCAAGTCAGCACTTTCACCGATGGTAGCAGTCAAGTTTAAGGTATCCTGACGATCCATACCTACACCTGTAATGAGAAGGGCCTTCTCTTCAAGAGTCATAGCCTCAACAATTTCGTCAATGTTGTTCTCATTCAGCTTCAAATCGCCAGAAGCGCAGCTAGCCAATAAAGCTATTGCTGCCAAGGACATCATTTGCTTTTTCATAAAATTTGTTTAAAGTCGTTTTAAAGATGAATAAATATTTTCACGGTTGCAAATATAATTTATTTCTTTGACTTTTATCTCCCTCCTTATTCAAAATCAACATAAAATTTTGAAATCTAAAATTATTATTGCATCTTTGCATAAATAATAACTATAAAAAGAACTAACACTTATGACTTTTACAGAACTATGCAAGCCCATTTTTGAGCAGTCCATCAATGATTATCATAAGACTGACGACGTGAACACCCCTATCCAGAACCCATTTGAGATGAAGACTATCGAGTACTATCTCTATCTTAAAAATTGGATAGATACTGTTCAATGGCATTTTGAAGATATTATCCGTGACCCGAACATAGATCCTGTTGAAGCACTGACCTTGAAACGGCGTATAGACAAGTCTAATCAAGACAGAACCGATTTGGTAGAACTCATCGACAGCTATTTCCTGGATAAGTATAAAGAGGTAAAAGTAGCACCCGATGCTACCATAAACACAGAAAGTCCAGCCTGGGCTATCGACCGTCTTTCTATCTTGGCACTGAAAATCTATCACATGAACGAAGAAGTGAAACGAACAGATGTCACTCCTGAACATCATGCTCAGTGCGAGAAGAAACTGAACGTCCTGCTGGAACAGCAAAAGGATCTTTCTACTGCCATCGACCAGTTAATTGCAGATATTGAGGCTGGCAAAAAGTACATGAAAGTTTACAAGCAGATGAAGATGTACAATGATCCGAATCTGAACCCTGTACTTTATGGCAAAAAATAAATGGCCAAGATACTAGTTGTCCGTTTCTCAGCTCTAGGTGATGTAGTCATGACTGTACCTATCGTATATGCCCTGGCTACTCAATACCCTCAGCATCAGATTACAGTGCTGAGCAGAAAAAGGATGGCTGTGTATTTTAACCATCTCCCAGAAAATGTATCATTTAAGGGCATAGACCTGAATAGCTACAAAGGCTTTTCAGGTCTGCTCCGTCTATACTGGGAACTAAGGAAAGAACATTTCGACTATGTAGCAGATTTCCATGATGTCCTGCGAACTAAGGTTGTCCGTTTTTGCTTCTGGATAACAGGTACACCTGTCCAGCATATTTTTAAAGGAAGGAAAGAGAAAAAGGAATTAACCAGGGAAGAAGGAAAAAGGAAGATTCAACTAAAAACTTCTTTCCAACGCTATGCTGACGTATTAGAGCGTTTAGGTTTTCCCATCCAACAAAATTACAAGGCTTGGAAACATCCCCGTCCATCCAACCTCGAACAAGAAAACTGGATAGGCATTGCACCTTTTGCAGCACATACCGGAAAAGTCTATCCGCTGGATAAGATGAAAGAAATCACCAGGGCCTTGACTTCAAACCCTAAAAACAAAGTATACCTTTTTGGTGGTGGGGAAAAAGAGCAAAAGATTTGCCAAGACTGGGAAAATGAAATACCTGGAACCATTTCCGTTATTGGGAAACTGAAGCAAGATGAAGAGCTAAACCTGATAAGTCAACTCGATGTCATGGTTTCTATGGACTCTGCCAATATGCACATGGCTTCACTAGTAGGAACACCTGTAGTTTCTATCTGGGGAGCCACCCATCCTTTTGCAGGATTTATGGGATGGGGACAAGATCCCAATAATGCCATCCAATTAGATATGGATTGCCGTCCGTGCTCTATTTTTGGAAACAAACCCTGCAAAAGAGGTGACTACGCCTGCCTGAACGGCATTAGCCCTAAACAAGTGCTTGAACATATAGAAGCCTTATTGAAATGAAGATTACCTATTATATAATTGGAGGAATTTGGTGGCTGCTATCTTTGTTGCCACTGAAGATTCTTTACTTGCTCTCTGACATGCTGTATGTTTTGGTTCATCATGTCATAGGCTATAGGAAGAAGATTGTACGCAAGAACCTTACTAACTCCTTCCCAGAGAAAAGCCTCGATGAAATCAAACAAATAGAAAAAGGTTTCTACCATTTCTTCTGCGATTATATTGTGGAAACCATAAAGCAATTCTCCATTTCAAAGGAAGAGATGAAAAGACGCATGGTAATCTCGGGAGTAGAAGAAATGAAAGACCGAATGGAAAAAGAGAACAAGACATTCTGCTTTATCTATTTGGGGCATTTTTGCAACTGGGAATGGATAGCGTCACTCCCCTATTGGGTACCCAATGATATACTTTGCGCACAAATCTATCATCCTCTTTACAATAAAGCTTTTGATAAATTGTTCTTACGGATCAGAAACAAATTTGGTGGGGAATGCATTCCGATGAAAGAAACCTTACGTAGAATTATTGAGCTACGAAGAGCCAAACAAAAAACCATTATCGGTTTCATCTCAGATCAGGCTCCTAAATGGAACAGCATCCACCATTTCGTGGATTTTCTGAACCAAGAAACTCCAGTCTTCATCGGTACAGAGAAAATTGCCAAGCAAGTGGACGCCCTAGTCTATTATGGAGACGTAAGACGTGTAAAAAGAGGATTCTACACTTGTGAGTTTAAACCCATGGCCGAAAAGCCGGTCAAGGAGATTCCCGACTGGGAGTTGACCGACGCTTATGCGCATCTGCTGGAAGAGATGATATCCCGGCATCCCAACTTCTGGCTTTGGAGTCACAATCGTTGGAAACGTACGAAAGAGGAATGGTTAAGAAGAAAGGCGGAATCTTTATCTTGATTCCAGCTTCTTACTTTAAGCATCCCTCTAATACCTTTAGCACCAATTCCGGAGTGATTTTGCGATAACACTCTTCTGGAGACAGTTTTCCTAATTCTTCAGGAGAAAGGACATCTTCACAGCTAATGCCTACTGCTGGTATATCATTTATCGGAAGCCACATAGACTTCTGAATACCTGGAGAAAAAATGGCACAGGAAGGAGTTCCCATGGCTTGTGCTATATGACGAGCTCCACCTTCGTTTCCAAAATAGAAGCTACTGAGTTCACAAAGCAGCATCAATGCTCTCAAAGAATTGGCTTGTAAGTCTATTTTCACCTGTTCTGGACATCCTAAGCTATGATATATCTTTCTGGCATTCTCTTCTTCTTTCCCTGGAGCATAGTTGAAAACCAATTGCCAGTCGGGATGTTTCTCCATAAAGGCTTTTAAAACCTCTATCATATAATCCTCTGGGTAGCATTTATGCTCTAGTTTGGTAGTAACCCCTACTAGCATGACCGGTTTGCTGAAATCTATCCCCATGCTCTCCATATAAGTCCGATATTTATCTCGCTCCTCTTTCGTGGTATATAATCTGAACTCATCAGTATATTTCACATCTGCTACTTTCTCAAATGGCTCAGCCAGCCAGAGATTTCTTTCCAGCATGCTAGCTTGAGATTCCTCTTTGTAGGTATCCACCAGATAGTTCAACAAGCCATGGGCATACCACTTTTTCCTACCAATACGATAAGGAGTATGAAGAGAAAAAAGAGAAAACAATAAAGTGCGGGGAGTAGAACGCATATCAATGATAGCGTCATACTTTGTGTCGTGCACCACTTTCCACACTTTCTTAACGTATGCTCTCCAGGAAGCATTTTCCTCCTTATCGAAGGTGATGACACGGTCCACATCGGGATGATATTGATATACGGGTGCTATACCTTTATTAAGAACATAATGAATCTGAGCATCCGGGAATGTTCTTTTCAAGGTAGTGCATAAACCTAAGCCCAAAACAGAATCACCAATTTGTCTGAATCTTATAATTAATATATTCATTTCCAACTATTCTTCTTTCTTATGCAAATATAGTTCTTTTTCAAATTTGGCCCTATAAAAAACCATTTTAAATGCCCAAAATGCACATTCTTTAAGGGTTTGTGCACCTTCACAATCGATTTTTTCCCTTTTTTCTTGCGTATAATGAGAAATTGTTGTTTCTTTGCACCGCTATTTTGAAAATTCATTTAATTAACAATTTAAAAAATAAGAATTATGTCTGAAATTGAATCAAGAGTTAAGGCTATTATCGTTGACAAGTTGAGCGTTGATGAGTCAGAAGTTAAGCCAGAGGCAAGCTTCACTAATGATCTGGGTGCAGATTCTTTGGATACTGTAGAGTTGATCATGGAGTTTGAGAAGGAATTCGGTATCTCTATTCCAGATGATCAGGCTGAAAAGATCACTACTGTTGGTGATGCTATTGCTTACATCGAAGCTAACCAGAAGTAATATTTCCTAAATTTATATATGGAATTAAAAAGAGTTGTAGTAACAGGTCTTGGTGCAATTACTCCAGTAGGCAACAGTGTTGCTCAAGCATGGGAAAACCTTTGCAACGGAGTAAGTGGAGCAGGACCTATTACTCATTTTGACGCATCTGCATTTAAGACACAGTTTGCATGCGAGGTTAAAGATTTCAAACCTGAAGAGTTTGGGATCGACCGTAAAGAAGGCCGTAAAATGGATCTTTACACTCAGTATGCAATTGCGGCTGCAACCCAAGCCATCACAGATTCAGGAATGGATCTTGAGACTGAAGATAAGAACCGTATAGGTGTTGTCTTCGGTGTAGGTATTGGTGGTATGCACACCTTCGAAGAGGAGGCGGGCAACTGGGCTGTTAACGGTGCTACAATGGGTCCTAAGTTTAGTCCATTTTTTATTCCTAAGATGATTGCCGACATTTGCGCTGGCCACATCTCTATAAAATATGGATTCCACGGACCTAACTATGTCACCAGTTCTGCATGTGCTTCTTCTTCCAATGCTCTAGCTGATGCTTTCAACCTGATTCGCTTGGGTAAAGCTAATGTCATCGTCAGTGGTGGTGCTGAAGCTGCTATCTACCCTCTGGGTGTGGGTGGTTTCAATGCTATGCATGCACTGTCTACACGTAACGATGACCCTCAAGGTGCATCTCGCCCATTCTCTGCTAGCCGTGATGGTTTCGTTATGGGTGAAGGAGCTGGTTGCCTTATTCTGGAAGAATATGAGCATGCCAAAGCTCGTGGAGCAAAGATTTATGCAGAAATGGTTGGTGCCGGTATGTCTGCTGATGCACACCACTTGACCGCTTCTCATCCAGAAGGACTGGGAGCTAAGTTGGTTATGCAGAACGCTTTGGAAGATGCCGGTATGACTCCATCAGATATCGATTACATCAATGTCCACGGAACATCTACTCCTGTAGGTGATATCTCAGAGGCAAAAGCTATAAAGGACGTATTTGGTGAGGATGCTTACAAACTGAACATTTCTTCTACCAAGTCTATGACTGGCCACCTCCTTGGTGCTGCTGGTGCAGTAGAAGCTATGGTTTGCGTCCTGGCCATTAAGAATGGCATTATTCCTCCAACAATTAATCATGCTGACGATGATCAGGATGAAAATATTGACTACAACATGAACTACACATTCAATGTAGCTCAAAAACGTGAGGTACGTGCTGCCTTGAGCAATACTTTTGGCTTTGGTGGTCACAATGCATGTGTAATCTTTAAGAAATACGCTGAATAATCGTGTTTTTCACTGATTTAATAGATAGAATACGACTCCCTTTCCGAAAGGATAAGGAGTCGTATTATCGTTTATATAAAATTCTGGGATTCTACCCTCATAATATCCATTACTATAAACAAGCTTTCATTCATAAATCTTCCAACAAGAAAGGGAATAAAGAGGAAAAGCTGAATAATAACGAGAGATTGGAGTTTCTGGGGGATGCCATTCTGGATGCTATTGTGGGCGACATTGTTTACCAGCATTTCCAGGGGAAACGGGAAGGTTTCCTGACGAATACACGCAGTAAGATTGTACAGCGTGATACTCTAAATAAAATAGCCAACGAAATTGGCTTGAACAAGCTGGTAAAATATGACATGAACAACGTGTCACATAACAGCTATATGGGAGGCAATGCTTTTGAGGCACTGGTGGGCGCCGTCTATCTAGACAGAGGCTACGACTATTGCATGCGTTTCATGAGAGACAGAATTATAAAGCAACTCATCAATATCGATAAAGTAGCTTATAAGGAAGTCAACTTCAAAAGCAAAATCATAGAATGGAGCCAGAAAAATAAGGTTAAGACCCATTTCGACCTCGTCAAGGAAACTAGAGACGAGAAAGGTGGCAGCCCTGTCTTTTATTCTGAAGTTATCATAGAGGGTATCTGCTGCGGTAAAGGAAATGGCTATTCCAAGAAAGAAAGTCAGCAACTTGCTTCAAAAGAGGCTCTTAAGAAACTCAAGAGAAATCCAAAACTCATTGATGAAATCTTCGCCATTAAGAGCCAACGCACGGCCATGGAAGAAGAACCTACTGCCATTCCGGAAATAGAAACAAATACGGTTGAGCTGGAAGTTTCTACAGTCAAGGCTGAAGTGAAAGAGGAAACACCTGCCCTTCCAAAAGAAACTATTGAACCTGAAACCCGTAAGGAAGAAGGCTCAAATATAGATTTCGACCTCTCTGATATTTCCCTTCAGAAAAAAGAACTGACTAAGGAAGAAATTATTGCTGCTGCAGAAGCGGCTGCGTTTGAAGGAAACGCTTAATTTAAAGTCTTGTTGGCGTTAAATATTGCCAAGATTCCCTATATTTAAAAACTTTCCGTTAATTTTGCAAAGAATATGTACTTAACGGAAATTCGATGAATTTTACACCTTTAATTGGACTTTATTTTGCTTCACGCCAAAAGGCAGTCGAGCAATACAATAATCAAGCCGAACAGCTTCAAATCAATGTCATGAGGCGTTTGGTCCAAAAAGCCTCACAAACAGAATGGGGCTCAGCTCACCATTTTGAACAAATTCACTCTTATGAGGACTTCGCAAAATCCATGCCCATCAACTCCTACGAGGAGCTAAAAGGGTACATAGACCGCATGAGGCACGGAGAGAAAAACGTTCTTTGGCCGGGGCAGGTAATTTGGTATGCTAAGTCTTCCGGAACCACAAACGACAAGAGCAAGTTTATCCCTGTAAGTAAAGAGGGTCTGCAAGATACGCATTATATGGGAGGAACAGATTCTGTGGCTTTGTACCTGAAACAAAATCCTAAAAGTCGCCTGTTCAATGGAAGAGCCTTGATTTTAGGTGGATCTCATGCTCCTAATTACAATCTCAGTAACAGTTTGGTGGGCGACTTGAGTGCTGTTCTAATAGAGAACATCAATCCCCTAGTGAATCTGATTCGTGTCCCTAAGAAAGAAACTGCCCTACTGAGTGATTTTGAAATAAAACGTGACAGAATTGCCCGTGAGACCATGAACAAGAATGTTACGAATATCAGTGGTGTACCCTCTTGGATGCTCTCTGTATTGAACAGAATCATGGAACTTTCTGGGAAACAGTATCTGAATGAAGTTTGGCCTAATCTGGAAGTTTTCTTCCATGGTGGCGTAGCCTTCACCCCTTATCGTGAGCAATATAAGCAGCTTATCCAGAATCCTGACATGCATTATATGGAGACCTACAATGCCAGTGAGGGCTTCTTTGGCGTGCAAAGCGATTTCTCCGACCCTGCTATGGAACTCATGATCGACTATGGTGTCTTTTATGAATTTATAGCTATGGATGAACTGGGAAAGGAAAATCCTACCGTAGTGCCTTTGACTGGAGTTGAAATCGGGAAAAACTATGCCATGGTCATTAGTACAAGTAGTGGACTTTGGCGATACCTGATAGGCGACACCGTCAAGTTTACTCAAAAGGACCCGTATAAATTCATCATAACGGGAAGAACGAAAAGTTTTATCAACGCTTTTGGTGAAGAGTTAATTGTAGACAATGCAGAAAAGGGATTAGCCAAAGCTTGTTCAGAAACCGGAGCTCAGGTACTGGAATACACCGCTGCTCCTATCTTCATGGACTCCCATGCGAAATGTCGCCATCAATGGCTCATCGAATTCCGCACCATGCCTGATTCCATCGAGAAATTTGCCAAAATACTGGATAAGACATTGCAGGAAATAAATTCCGATTATGAAGCTAAACGCTACAAGGACATCACACTGCAACATTTGGAACTGGTTGTGGCTCGCGAAGGCCTATTCAATGATTGGCTGAAAATGAAAGGGAAATTAGGAGGACAACACAAAGTGCCTCGTTTAAGTAATTCTCGTACGCATATTGAAGAACTCCTTAAATTGAATCAGTAAGAATCTATGAAATTGTCTACTAAACATCTCCTCCCCCTATTTCTGGTGCTTTTCTTGGTGGCTTGTGCCAAGGTGGGCTCCCCCGATGGTGGTCCCTATGATGAGACTCCACCTAAATTGATGAAAAGTACCCCACTGGAGAATGCGGTAAACAATAAAATCAAGAAAATCATTCTGGAATTTGATGAGTATGTCAAAATCGAGAATGCTAGTGAGAAAGTGGTGGTCTCACCTCCTCAAATAGAGCAACCAGAGATTTCTGCCGTCGGCCGTAAAATACAGGTGGAACTTTTTGACACACTGAAAGAGAATACCACCTATTCCATTGATTTCTCCGATGCCATTGTAGACAACAACGAGGGTAATCCCATGGGTAATTTCGCTTTTACATTCTCCACGGGCGAAACCATTGATACCATGGAAGTGGCAGGTACGGTTTTAAATGCTGAAGACTTGGAGCCTATAAAGGGTATTTTAGTCGGATTGCACAGGGACTTGGAGGACTCAGCCTTCGTAAAGAAGCCTTTTGAACGGGTTGCCCGAACCAATGGTAGCGGAAAGTTCATCATTAAAGGAATAGCCCCTGGAAGCTATCATATTTTTGCCTTGCAAGATGCCGACCAAGATTACATGTTCGGCCAGAAGAGTGAAAAGATAGCCTTCTTAGATAGCATCATTGTACCCAGCAGCAAACCTGATATACGCATGGATACAGTTTGGACGGATTCTATCCATTATGATTCTATCCGCCAGATTCCTTTCACCCACTACTTGCCCGATGACGTGGTTCTCACAGCATTTCTGGAACAACAGACAGATCGGTACTACGTGAAGAGTGAACGTCCTGTCCCAGAACGTTTTTCTATCGTTTTTTCTTCGAAGAGTGATACACTACCCAAACTTAGAAGCTTGAATTTCGACTGGAATAATTCTATCATCGTAGAAGAAAATCCTACCAAGGATACTATTCAGTACTGGATTACAGATACCCTGGTATCACACTTGGACACACTTTCCATAGAGATGACCTATTATGCTACCGATACTTTAGGTAACATGGCATTGAATACGGATACCCTATTCCTAAATCCGAAAAAGACGTTGGATAAAATTCTCAAAGAGAAACAAAAGAAACTGGACGACTGGGAGAAGGAGCAAAAACGGAAAGAAAGAAGAGGTCAGCCATTCGATAGTATACCACCTGTTGAAAAGCTCTCCGTAAGAATAACCCCTTCAGGAAATGTAGACCCTGACGCTAGTGTCAAGATTGAATTTGAAGAACCTTTGGCACGGCTGGATACTACTGGCATTCATCTCATGCTGAAGAGGGATACGGTTTGGAATGAAGTGCCTTATTATTTCGATTTGCAGCCAGGTAAGCTCTATAAATATGAACTGATTGGAGAATGGAGACCAGAACAGGAATATAAGCTAGTCCTGGATTCTGCTTGTATAGAAGGCATCTATGGAACGGTCAACGACCCTCAAGAAGTAAGTCTGAAAGTTCCTTCTATGGATTCATACAGTGCGCTCTTTGTAAATGTGAAAGGACTGGAAGGGCCTGTAATTGTCCAGTTGCTAAATAAAGATGTGCCTTACAAAGAGGCTTTGGTGGAAAATGGCCATGCCGATTTCTATTTTGTAAAGCCAGGTACGTATTACCTACGCTGCTTTGAGGATTCCAATGATGACGGCAAATGGACCACAGGAGAATATGCTTCTAAACTACATCCTGAAAGGGTGTTCTATTATCCTGGTGAACTGGACTTGAAAGCGAAGTTTGACATCACCCAGGACTGGAATGTCCTGTCAACATCGTTGGACAAGCAGAAGCCTGAAGCCATCACCACTCAAAAGCCAGACAAGGAAAAGAGCATCAAGAATCGAAATGCGGAACGTGAACGTCAGATGAACAGAAATAAAAACAACGACTAATGGTTAAAAAGATTCTCACATTTTTCATCATCTGCATCTCCATAGCATCAAACGTATGGTGCCAGAAACCGATAGAGAACAAAGCATTCCAAGTCGGCGAAGACTTGTCCTATGACCTTTACTTCAACTGGCAGTTCATCTGGATTAAAGTGGGTAATGCATACATGAATACAAAATCCACCACATACAAGAATCAAGAGGCCATCCGAACCTATTTGATTACAAGGGGGAATAAAAAAGCCGATCGGTTCTTTATCATGCGTGACACCCTGACCTCCATTTCTACCAAGGATTTAGTCCCTCTCTATTTTCAGAAAAGTGCAGAAGAAGGAAAACGCTACACGGTGGACAAGGTTTGGTATGATTATGTGAACGGGAAGACCAACACGGATCTGTATTTCTTGGACCGGCACGGAAATGTAAGAAGAAACAAACATTCCACCTCCAAGGAGGTCTATGACATGATTAGTATGCTGAACAGAGCCCGCTCCTGGGATGCCAAGGATTTAAAGCCGGGACAGAAAATCAAGTTTTTGATGGCTGAAGGAAAGCATGTGGAAGAACAGACCGTCATCTACCGTAAAAAGGAGGTCGTAAAAGCCAACGACGATAAAAAATATCATTGTCACAAATTGTCTTTTGTGGAATACGACGAGAAAGGGAAAGAACATGAAGTCATTACGTTCTACATCACAGACGATGATAATCACTTACCCGTGCGTCTGGATATGAACCTGAAATTCGGTTCTGCCAAAGCCTATCTCACTAGTGCCAAGAATTGCAAGCACCCTATAACCTCCATTGTGAAGTAAGATACCCCTTAGTTTTTTTGGACTTATCATTGAATTTTGATACTTTTGCAGTTTAAAAGGATGAAATTATGGAACATAGTTTATTTTTATATAATACATTAACTCGTTACAAGGAACTTTTCAAACCTATCCATGAGGGGCATGTGGGCATGTATGTCTGTGGCCCTACGGTTTATGGTGATGCTCACCTAGGGCATGCGCGTCCTGCCATTACCTTCGACCTTCTTTTCCGTTACCTGCAAAAGCTGGGTTATAAGGTTCGTTATGTGCGAAACATTACCGATGTAGGACATTTGGAACATGATGCGGATGAAGGTGAGGACAAAATTGCGAAGAAAGCACGTCTGGAACAGTTGGAACCTATGGAAGTGGCTCAGTATTATACCAACCGGTTCCACGAGGCGATGGCTGCCCTGAACTGCCTTCCACCTAGTATTGAACCTCATGCTACTGGCCATATCATTGAGCAGCAGCAGCTGGTAAAGGAAATTTTAGACAACGGATTTGCCTATGAGAGCAATGGTTCTATCTATTTTGATGTAGAGGGATACAACGAAAAGCATAAATATGGAATCCTTTCCGGCCGTAGCCTGGAAAACATCAAGGATGCCAGTCGTGAGTTGGCTGGAGTGGGTGAAAAGAAAAACCAAGCCGATTTTGCTCTCTGGAAGAAAGCACAGCCTGAACACATTATGCGCTGGCCTTCTCCTTGGGGAATGGGTTTCCCAGGATGGCATTGCGAGTGTACAGCTATGGGTAGGAAGTATTTAGGCGACCATTTCGATATTCATGGAGGTGGTATGGACCTGATATTCCCGCATCATGAATGTGAGATCGCTCAAGCCGTGGCTAGCCAGGGAGACCAGATGGTTCACTATTGGGTACACAACAACATGATTACCATCAATGGGCAGAAAATGGGTAAGAGCTACAACAATTTCATCACGCTGCCACAATTCTTCTCTGGCGAGCATGAGAAACTGACTCAGGCTTATAGCCCGATGACCATCCGTTTCTTCATCCTTCAGGCTCACTACCGTAGCACTGTAGATTTCAGCAATGAGGCCCTCCAGGCAGCAGAGAAAGGGTTGCAGCGTCTACTCGATGGATGGAAGCTGATTCAGAACGTCACTCCTGCAGCAAAGAGCACCATCGACTTGGATGTGAAGAAACTCCGTGAAGACTGCTATGAAGCCATGAGCGATGACCTGAACTCCCCTATCGTCATCAGCTTACTGTTCGAAGCTTGTCGTGTGCTCAACATTGTCAATGACAAGAAGGCTACCATCAGTGCAGAAGACCTGAACCACCTGAAAGAGACATTCCAATTGTTTGCTTTCGATATCTTAGGTTTGAAGCAAGAGGCAGGAAGCGACAATAGTGCCCGGGAAGAGGCATTCGGTAAAGTGGTGGACATGCTGTTGGAACAAAGAGTTATCGCTAAACAGAACAAGGACTGGGCTACCAGCGATAAGATACGCAATGAGCTCACGGCCTTGGGATTTGAAGTCAAGGACACGAAAGATGGTTTCTCCTGGAAATTGAACAAATAAAAATATCGGGACTATGGATTTAAACAAGATTCAAAAAGGCTTATGGGTAGCATGCATCGTGCTGTCTGTTATTTGTATGTTTGCTGCAGCTTGGGCTTGTGTCCAGCTGAACGGTGATTTTATCTGCGGGGCAATGGTCGTAGTCTTTGCTCTGGCTGCTTTCTGGGGATATAAGAAACTTAAAGCTTAAGCTTTCAGAGATATGACAAAAGAAGCCGGTTTCGTTTGAAACCGGCTTCTTTGTTTATTTATATCCCACGAAATTAAACCAAATGTCTGATGAGTTCTTCCCTATCTCCTGGAAGGAAGTCGATAACTGGAATTTCTATCATGGTATAGCATCCAGGCTGTTGCTTCATGGAAGCACGTGCCACATTCACCAGCACTTGAGCGGTCAGGGCTGGGTTGTTTATCTTCATATTGTACTCGAACAACTGGTTGTGTGTCTTTCCAGATACACCTTTACGGACCAGATTCACTCCATGGCCTACATCGTTCACATCCTTTACACTCTTCACTTGTGAAACATGAGTCTCATCATTTACAAAATAAGGATCGGCTTTAATAGCTGCCTCTACGGCCTTGAAATCTGCCCCTTCTTCCAGTTCCACATAGACCATACGACGGTGAATACCCGTTCCCAATGGAATAGTTACAGATAAAGCATCTCTTACTCCATCAATAGCACGCACAGCTACAGAATGACCCATACTACGTCCGGGACCGAAATTCGTATAGCTGATGCCCTTTGGTGCCAAGCTCTCCATCAACGTACGAACCACTGAATCTGAACCTGGGTCCCATCCAGCGGAAATAATGGAAACGGCATTTCCTTCTTTCGCAGCCTTATCCAAGGAACGACGTAAATCCACAATCTGAGTGTGAATGTCGAAGCTGTCTACCGTGTTAATACCCAGCGCCAGAATCTCCTTCGCATATTTCTCCACACTGCGAGTAGGAGTGGCCAAAATAGCTACATCTACATCTTTCAGTTCTGTAATACTCTTAACTACATCATAATCTGCCAATTCTGCAGGCTTACTCTCTGCCCCTTTGCGGCGAACAACACCAGCGACCTCAAAGTCTTCGCTTTCCTGCAATGCCTCAAGAGCATACTTACCAATGTTACCATAACCTACTATGGCTGCTCTAATTTTCTTCATAATCTCTTTATTCTTAGTTGTTAAATTATAATTTATCGGCAAAGATAAGAAAAAAGTCTTATCTTTGCATCCGAATTAAGATTTATAATGAAAAAACTATATATAGAAACTTACGGGTGCCAAATGAATGTGGCCGATAGTGAAGTCATAGCTAGCATCATGAAGATGCAGGGCTATAATAGTACCGATACGCTGGACGAGGCCAATGCCGTGCTATTGAACACGTGCTCCGTAAGAGAGAATGCCGAACAGAAAATATACAACCGCCTGAACTTCTTCCAAGCCTACAAGAAGAAGAAAAAGAACTTCATCGTGGGTGTGGTAGGTTGTATGGCAGAACACGTAAAAGACGATTTAATCAAGAACCATGGTGTCGACATCGTGGCTGGTCCGGACTCTTATTTGACTTTGCCCGATCTTTTCGCTCAAGTGGAAGCGGGGGAAAAAGCCATCAACGTGGAACTTTCTACCACGGAGACCTACCGGGATATTATCCCTGAACGTATTTGTGGGAATCACATCTCTGGCTTTATCAGCATCATGCGTGGCTGTAATAATTTCTGCCATTATTGTATTGTCCCTTACACCCGTGGAAGGGAACGTAGTAGGGATGTGGAGAGTATATTGAATGAAGCCAAGGACCTGAGAGACAGAGGATATAAGGAAATAACCTTGTTGGGGCAGAACGTGAATTCCTACAACTTCAATGGAGTTACTTTCCCTCAACTGCTCCGTCAGGTGGCTGCCACGGTACCCGAAATGCGTATCCGTTTCTCTACCTCTCACCCGAAAGATATGAGCGATGAGACGCTGCATGCCATTGCTGAAGTGCCCAACATCTGCAAGCATATCCACCTTCCGGTACAAAGTGGAAGTAGTCGTATTCTGAAGCTCATGAACCGAAAATACACCCGGGAGTGGTATCTGGACCGTGTAGCTGCCATCCGTCGGATTATACCGGATTGTGGATTAAGCACCGACATCTTCTGTGGTTACTGCACGGAAACGGAAGAAGACCATCAGGAATCGCTTTCCATCATGCGGGCCTGTGCGTACGACTCTGCCTTCATGTTCAAATACAGTGAGCGGTCGGGCACCTATGCTGCTAAGCATATTCCAGATGATATCCCTGAAGAGACCAAAATCCGCCGGTTGAATGAACTGATTGCCCTGCAGAATGAATTGAGTGCAGAGAGCAACCAACGTTGTGTGGGAAAGGATTTTGAGATTCTAGTAGAAGGGGTAAGTAAACGCAGCAGGGAGCAGTTGTATGGTCGAACCGAACAAAATAAGGTGGTGGTCTTCGATAGAGGAAACGTCCATATCGGTCAATATGTCTGGGTACATATCACCGATGCTTCATCAGCTACCTTGAAAGGAACAATTATTGAAAAATAACAAGATAGGGACCTAGATTTAGGCCCCTATCCTTTTTTTATTTCCGAAAGTATTCTTTAGCATTATAATAACTGATGCCTTCTATAATCTTTGCTATCTGGTCGTACTCCGATTCCGGCAATAATCCTTTTTCAATGTCACTTCCCCACAAATCACAAAGGATTCTACGGAAATACTCATGACGAGGATAAGACAGGAAAGAACGGCTGTCGGTAAGCATGCCCACAAAGCGACTCAAGAGTCCTTGACGGGACAAGGCGTTCATCTGTGCTTGCATGCCTCCTATATTGTCGTTGAACCACCAACCGGAACCAAACTGCATCTTTCCAGGGGTCTTCCCGTCTTGGAAATTCGCTATCATGGCTGCTATAGCCTCGTTCTCAGCTGGATTTATATTGTATAGGATGGTTTTGGTCAGTGAACCTTCACTCTCCAGCGCATCCAGGAACTTAGCCAACTGGTTCCCTGCCTGATACTCGCTGATGGTGTCGAAACCGGTATCTGGACCCAACTGCTTGAACATCTTTGAGTTTGTGTTTCGCAGAGGACCGAAATGGAATTGCTGTACCCAACCCTTTTCTGCATTCATCCGAGCGAAATCCAGCAGGAGAGCGGTCTGTAGTTTCTCCACTTCCAGCGCAGAAAGTTCCTTTCCGGAACGAACCTTATTAAAGAGGAGCCTGCTTTCTTCCTTCGTGCATGCAGCCCAAGGGAACTGGCTTACTCCGTGGTCTGCCACATTACAGCCACGGGTAGCAAAATAATCGTGCCGTTTCCTCAGAGCCAGCATCAAGGCATCGTAGGAGTCTATATGCACATCAGCCACCTCTGCCAATTTATCCACATAGGCATTGTAAGCCTCAGCATCATTCACTGCCATAGCTTTGTCGGGACGCCAGGCTGGATACATTTTTATGTCGAAAGAAGCATCCTTCTCTACCTTCTCATGATATTCCAGGGTATCAATGGGGTCGTCTGTGGTACAGATGGACTCCACATGATAATGTTTCATGAAACCACGGGCTGTAAACCCGGGCTGCTGAAGCATCTCATTGCACTGATGGTAAATCTCCTCCGCAGTCTCTGGCTTTAGGATCTTGTCGATTCCAAAAGCGGTCTTCAGTTCCAGGTGGGTCCAGTGATAGAGCGGATTACGCATGGTGTAAGGGATGGTCTCCGCCCATTTCTGGAATTTCTCCCAGTCGGTGGCATCACCTGTGATGAAATGCTCATCTACCCCATTGGCACGCATGGCACGCCATTTATAATGGTCTCCACCAAGCCACACTTCCGTGATGGAGCGGAAACGATAATCCTCTGCTACTTGCTTGGGGATGATATGGCAGTGATAGTCTATGATAGGCAACTTCTCTGAATGCTCATGGAAAAGCCTACGGGCCACATCGGAATGCAACAAGAAATCTTTATCTATGAAACTCATTTTCTTTTAGCATTTTACAGGTTTATATCTTGGAACCAAAATCTTCAGGCAGAACCATCCTAGGATGTAAGCCACGGAACAAATGCAGAAGATGATGAAATAACCTGCCGGTTTCCCTTCAAACCCCATGAACTGCATGTTGGTCTCTGCGGCATAGTCGAACAGGTGTCCTGAAAATTTATTGATGGCAAAGGAGCTGATACCTCCAGCCAAGCCGTTTATACCGGTTAGGGTTCCTATTAATCCTTTAGGGAACAAGTCGCTGATGACAGAGTATAGATTGGCCGACCACGACTGGTGTGCCGCTCCTGCTAAACCGATGATGACGATAGGTAGCCAGTAGCTATAGGCTCCTAAAGGCTGGGCGAAGAGTGCCAGCAACGGAACTACGGCAAAAAGCAGCATGGCTTTTAAACGGGCATCATAGGAATTCAGCCCTGTCTTTTCCATGATGATAGTAGGCAATTTCCCTCCATAGATAGAAAGCATGGTGATGGCATACAAAACAAAAATCAGCAGCATGGCGGTAGGATTATCGGAGGATAGTCCGTACACGTCGGACAGGTAGGCTGGTGTCCAGAACAGGAAGAACCACCATACACCATCGGTCACCAATTTGGACAGGAAGATAGCCCAGGTCTGAGGCAACTGAAGGACTTTGCGGAATGGCATTTTTCCTTCTGAACCGCTTACCTCTTCCTTGGTCTCCTGCTCCGCTTCATCTTGGTTGATATAAGCCAGCTCGGCGTGGTTCACCCGAGAGTTCTTTTCCGGTTTATCATAGAGGAACAGCCAGAACCCCATCCATACGAATCCTAGTGCACCAATGAGGATAAACGCCATTTCCCAGCCATTGCCCCAACCAATGCTCTTGAAATATCCGGCCAGTGCTGGAATGGTAAGCGGAGCTATCAAGGCACCTACCGTGGAGCCTGCATTGAAGATGGAAGTAGCATAGGCACGGTCTTTCTTAGGGAAATACTCTGCCGTGACCTTAATGGCTGCCGGGAAGTTTCCAGACTCACCTATACCCAGAATCACACGGGCTGCTATAAAGAAATACACACTGGTAGTAGCTATCACCGTAGCAGTGGCACCCGTGGCTTTCAGCATCTCACCTGTAGTGCCCAGGCCCAAGGTCCACTCCGTAGCCACACCGCACAGTGCATGTAGGCAGGCACCAGCCGACCATACACCGATGGCAAACAGATAACCCTTTTTCGTTCCCATCCAGTCGATAAACCGACCAGAGAACAGGTTGGCTATGGCATACACGATAGAGAATATCGCAGCAATATCACCATAGTTGGAATCCGACCAGTGGAACTCGGGGGCTATAAAATCTTTCCACGTGAGCGACAGGACCTGACGGTCCATGTAGTTGACTGTCGTAGCTACGAACAGCAACGTACATATCACCCATCTAAAATTCGTCTTTTTCATGCCCTACCCAATTCGTCAAATGGAATACACATCGAAACCACCATCTACCACAGAAAGGGCGCCAGTCACGAAGCTGGAAGCCTCTGAGATTAAGTAGTGGATTGTACCGCACAGTTCCTCAGGTTCTGCAAAACGAGAAGCTGGAGTGTGCTTAATGACATCCTTTCCACGCTCCGTCAGGGAACCGTCTGGGTTGGTCAGCAGCGCACGGTTCTGGTTGGTGATAAGGAAACCAGGGACGATGGCATTCACCCTAATCTTAGGAGAGAATTTCTTGGCCATCTCGGTAGCCATGAATTTCGTGTAAGAAGCGATGGCCGACTTTGCACAGCCATAACCGAATACTCGGGTCAGAGGACGGAGAGCAGACTCGGAACAGAAGTTCACAATGGCACCTTCCTTCTTGTCGCACAGCACCTTACCCAGAATCTTCGTCGGCAGAATGGTACCGAACAGGTTCAGCTCTACCACCTTGTGGATGGCATCGTTGCTGGCATCCAGGTAGGTCTGGTCTGGAGCGATATTGGCAGCACCCATGTTTCCACCAGCTGCATTCAGCAGCACATCGATGGTTCCAAACTTAGCCAGAATATCCTCACGGTTCTTCAGAAGGGCTTCCTCATCCAGCACGTTCGTCTCCAGGAACAGCGCCTCGGTGTGCTGAGAAAGCTCGGCCTCCAGAGCCTTGCCAGTCTCACTGGCCCGTGGAATATCCAGGATGACCATGTGGGCCCCCTGCTCTGCCAAATAACGTGCAATACACTGTCCTAAAACACCACAGCCGCCAGTTAAGACGACTACCTTGCCTTTTACATCGAATAGATTTTTCATAGTATTATATGTTTTAATGATTATACTCTACAAAAGTCTCCGCTAAGTTACGGAAAAATACCGAATAAACCATCCTCAACCAGAAAGAAAGAAACTTTTTTATCCTTTCGTACATCATCTTGGTTTTCCTGTAACCTAAAAAACCCAAAAAACGTATTATCTTTGCATACAAACTTATCACTTTTTACCATGAATAGAAAAATTATCACACTGACGCTGCTGACTGCCTTGGCGATGCCCATGACAGTGAAAGCACAACAGCTCCGTGCAGACAATATTGACCAGATTGTCTCCGCACTGACCGATGATGAAAAAGTACACATGCTTACGGGTGCCGGTACCGGATGGGCCGACCCTGATGTAAAATTCCCAGGTATAGCCGGATGGACCTACCCGGTGCCTCGTCTGGGAATCCCTTCAGTCTACCTGGCCGATGGTCCTCACGGGGTGAATATGAATAGATACCGCGACTTCGACCACTTCGACTACAGTTGTACCACCACTCCTACCTCCACAGCCATGGCTGCCACATTCGATGTGAATGCCATCGGTAAGATGGGAAACCTCATCGGCTATGAATTGAAGGAACGGGGACTGGATGTCATTCTGGGTCCTGCTATCAACTTGCAGCGCACGGCATTGGGAGGGCGCAACCAGGAATATATGTCGGAAGATCCTTTCCTCTCCGGAAAAATGGCTGCTGCCTACATCCGTGCCGTACAGAATCACGGTGTGGGTACCAGTGTAAAGCATTTTGCTGGAAATGAGGCGGAAACCTTGCGTAAACAGTCCGATACCCGTGCCACCCCTCGCACCTTGCGTGAACTATACCTGAAAGCCTTTGAGATCGCTGTGAAGGAGGGTCAGCCTTGGACTGTCATGACCTCTTACAACTATATCAATGGTGAACATAGTACGGAACGTCGGGACCTTGTCACTGATATTCTCCGTGGGGAATGGGGATTCAAAGGAATAGCCATAACCGACTGGGATGGTGGTTATTATCCCGTTAAGATTACCTCAGCCGGAACCGATATCATAGAACCGGGCTCCGACCAGTTCCGTGAGGACTTGGCAAAAGCCTTGGCCGATGGTTCACTGGACCGGAACATTGTGGATGCAGCTATCAAGCGAATCCTGGAATTTACCGTTAAATGCCCGTCTTTCAAACAGTATAAGGCTTCTAACGACATCCATCGGGACGAGCATCTGGAGTGGGTTCGTGAAGTGGGTGCCGAAGGTATGGTGCTCCTGAAGAATGACAACCAGACCTTGCCTGTGGTTCCTCAGAAGGTGGCTCTCTACGGCACCACCAGCTATAATTTCATTGCCGGAAACATGGGTGTAGGTGGTACCAATGGAGGTGCCTACCACGTTACTTTAGTGGAAGGTCTGAGAAAGGCTGGTTTCACCATCGACATGAACCTGCTGAGACAGCATACCCGTTGGCAGACCGAGGAAGATGCCCGTCTGCAGTCGGAAGCTAGCAAAGACCCTATCATGTCCAGAATCCTGCGTCCTGCACGAGCAGAAGAATTAATCCCACAAGAGAAGATAGAGGTGAAAGAAGACCCACGCATGGCACAAGCTAGACAGATGAACTTCAACATCGGGGCTTTGATGGGGAACCAGGCAAAACCATCTACCCTCAGTGAGCAGGTGGCAAACAATGACCTGGCTATCATCACCCTGGGCCGTACCACGGGCGAAGGTCAGGACCGTAACTTTAAGGAGTTTGAACTGCGCGACAGCGAACGTAAGCTTATTGAGGTAGTCAGCCAGGCTTACCATGCTGCAGGAAAGAAGGTGGTAGTCCTGCTGAACGTATGTGCTGCCATTGAGACCCAGTCCTGGGTAGGCATGGTAGATGCCGTGCTGAATGTGTGGGAACCAGGTATGGCTGCCGGTTATAGTGTAGCTGATGTGCTGACTGGTAAAGTAAACCCTTCCGGTCGTATGCCTCAGACGTGGGAAGTAAAGTTTGGCGATCAGCCTGCAGACCTGAACTTCCCTTCCGATTATCACCCAAAGAGCATCATGGAGTTCCTAGGCTCTGCCAAGATGTCGGACAACCCACAGAAGAACGAGGAATTAGTGGATTACGAGGAAGGGGTCTTCATGGGCTACCGTTATTTCACTTCCTTCAATAAGCAGGTGGCTTATCCTTTCGGTTACGGTCTGAGCTATACCACCTTTGCGTATGAGAATGCCAGTCTGGATCCTACTGCCGATGGTTTCCAGGTCACCCTTACGGTGAAGAACACCGGAAAGGTAGCGGGTAAGGAAGTGGTGCAGCTCTACAGTGCTGCTCCTGCAGGAGGATTGGAAAAGCCTGTTCGTGAACTGAAGGCCTTTGCCAAGACTAAGAACCTGAAACCAGGAGAGAGTCAGACACTGACCCTGAAGGTCACCAACTATGAACTGGCTTCTTACAACGAGAAGGCTGTGGCTTGGCAGGCAGCTAAGGGTAATTACAGCATCCAGATCTGTAAGAATGCCAATGAAGTGGCCCTCACCCTGCCTTATAAGCTGAAGAAGACCCTGTCTTGGAAGACCACCAACTCCCTGGCTCTTCAGGCCCCTCTGAAAGAAATCTCCCTGAAGAAGAAATAAGGAAACCTTGCTTTAATGCGGAAATGGCGGAACAAAAATAAAGGCACCAGAACCGCATCAATATGGCCCTTATCGAAATAGACGAAAAGGAACTAGAGAAATTCCTGGAAACCCGTACGATCAACCTAGACGAGCCGGTTCCTGGAATGACCGATTTTAATGAACCCCTCATATCCAGAGACAGCATCGAAACAATGACTTCGTTCGATGCTGTCCTGAGTGGGGTTACTAGTCCTCGTTAGAATCTATTCTTATTGCTGGTTTGATCGGATAATCTCGTTCAGGGAAATATTAGGATTCCGGTAGCGTGCCTCTGGGTTACGTTCACCTGGCCATTGTGGATTGGCTGATTTAAGGGTCAGCGCCTTTTCTGGGCAGGCATGAACGCAAGCCAAGCAATATTCACATTTACCACTGAACTCCAGGCCGTTATCACCCAGACGGAAATTCTTGTGTGGACAAACCTTCTCACAAGTCAAGCACTCTATACAGCGATCCTTCTTAAGTTCCAGCAGACGGTCTGCTGTCATGCTGAAGTGCTGTTCTTGCATTCTACTGAGCATCTCCTCGTTGAAGAACCCCATCTCGGCTGTCTCCACAAAGGTTTTTTGTGCATTCAGGTCCTCTATAATCTTGGCCAAGTTCTCATCGGTGTGCTTGTCGATGGTGATTTGCTGGCTCATGTCAAACACGGGCAGGTAGTTGTCCACCATCAAGATAGACTTGATATACTGGAAGGTAACACCGTTCTCTTTAGAGAATTTGTCCCACCACTGGCACACATTTACCGCAGCATTTCCGAAGGTAATGACTGAGAACATATATGGAGCCGAGAACTTGGCTTTTTTCAGGAATTCCCTTACAATCATCGGGGCAGAAGCAGCATAGTCTGGGAAAACAAAACCTATCTCATCAGCTTCATAGCTGAGGTTCTCCTTCTTTAGTTCCTGAGGAATACTGATAGGATTGTCGGAAAGGCTCTTCGCTATGAAAAGGGAATTGCCTGTGGCAGTAAAGTAGAATACTAGACGTTTCTTGTTGTTGGAACGCTCTTTCAATATAGCAGCATAAGTCTTAGGAGCAACACCAGCTAGAGCGATGGCTGCCAAACTAGCTCCCATTCGTTTAAGGGCTTCTCTTCTATTCATAATATCCTTTTTTAAATGATTATTCTGATTACGTTCGTGATGTTAGTTGTTTTCGTTGCAAAAATAATCCATCCCTACCACTCTTTTGTTTCACAAAATGCCGAAATCTGACACAAAAATACCGAAAATGCATCTTTCATCGTAGAAGAATATGTAACTTTGCACCCGATTTTTGAACTGAGAAGCATAAATGACCACCGATATCTCCTATTTTAAAGGTTACCTCACAGGGGCACTGGCTGCTGCCTGCTACGGACTGAACCCTCTGTTCACCCTGCCGCTCTATGCCGCAGGTATGACTGCCGATTCGGTGCTGTTCTACCGTTATGCCTTCGCCCTCCTCATGATAGGTCTTATCATGAAGGTGAAGAAGTGCTCCTTCCGGCTCCGGTGGAAAGAAGTCCCCATCCTAGCTGCCATGGGAATCTTGTTCTCCCTCTCTTCTCTCACGCTTTTCGAGGCATACAACTATATGGATGCGGGTATTGCCAGTACCTTGCTGTTCATCTACCCCATCCTCACGGCCATCATCATGGTTATTTTCTTTAAGGAGAAGGTGTCCTGGATTACCGCCACCAGCATCTTGCTGGCGTTTGTGGGCATTGCCCTACTCACCCGCACCAGCGACGGGGGCATGGTGAGCCTCCTGGGCTGCCTGCTGGTCTTCCTCTCCTCCCTGAGCTATGCCATCTACATCGTGGGGGTGAACCGCTCTTTCCTGAAGACCTTCCCTTCCATGGAACTCACGTTCTATGCCTTGCTGTTCGGCCTCATCGTCTACATCGTGAGGTTGAGGGGAGGTATCGACTTGCAGATTCCTTCCGGGCTGATGCAGTGGGGATGTGCCATCGGACTGGCGCTGTTCCCTACCATCATTTCCCTGGTTCTCATGGCGGTGAGCATCCACCTCATCGGGTCCACCCATGCCTCCATTCTGGGAGCCTTGGAGCCTGTCACCGCCCTCTTTATCGGCGTGCTGGTCTTCCATGAGGGCTTTACCTCCAGAATAGCGCTGGGCATCGTGCTGGTGCTTTTTGCCGTTACCCTGATCGTGGTGGGAAACAACAAGAAGGTTTCTGCACCCAGCATTCGCAAGGCTTAACCTGATACTTTTCAGGGGCTTTCCTAGAATTACACCGCATTTTTTACCGTTTCCTCGGGAAATAGTCTTATCTTTGTGGCAATTAAAATCCAACATTAAAAAATAAAACCATGAAACACAAGACATTACTATCAGAGTAGAACCTTAATAACCATTATAACCTATAATTAAAAAAAATGAAATTCCGTTGTTTAGCAGCTTCTGCAATGCTGCTGTTGGGCGCCGCTCAGATGCAGGCCCAGCTAAAATTGCAGCCAGACAATGTAGACCAGATTCTCAAGGCCATGACCTTGGAAGAAAAGGCACAGCTGCTGGTAGGTAAGAGCAGCCAAGGCTCCGTAGGCGAAAACGGTGCTGCCGATGACATGATAGGTATGCACTCCGACCTGGTACCCGGTGCTGCAGGTACCACCCGTGCCATTCCTCGTCTGGGTATCCCTGCTACCGTGCTCACCGACGGCCCTGCCGGAGTACGCATCAACCCTACCCGTCAGGGAACCACCGACACCTTCTATGCTACCGGCTTCCCAGTAGGTACCGCACTGGCATGTACCTGGAACCAGGAACTGGTGGAAGAAGTAGGTAAGTCCATCGGTAACGAAGTACTGGAGTACGGCTGCGACGTGCTGCTGGCTCCTGGTATGAACCTGCACCGCTCTCCACTGTGCGGACGTAACTTCGAGTACTATTCAGAAGACCCCGTAGTGACCGGTAAGATAGCTGCCGCTTACGTACGCGGTATCCAGAGCCAGGGCGTGGGTACTTCCATCAAGCACTATGCCGGAAACTCTCAGGAGACCAACCGTACCGGAGTAGACGAAATCATCTCCCAGCGTGCCCTGCGTGAGCTCTACCTCAAGGGCTTCGAGATCGCAGTGAAGGAATCTAAGCCTTGGACCGTGATGTCTTCTTACAACAAGCTGAACGGTCCTTTCACCCAGGAGAACTATGAGCTCCTCACCACCGTGCTGCGCGACGAGTGGGGATTCGACGGCATTGTCATGACCGACTGGACCGGACAGCGTAACACCGCTGCTCAGGTAGCTGCCGGAAACGACCTCATGGAACCAGGTGCACAGGTGCAGATAGACGAAATCATCGCTAAGGTAAAGAGCGGTGAACTGAAAGAGTCCGACGTGGACATCTGTGTAAAGCGCATCCTGGAGTACATCGTAAAGACTCCACGCTATAAAGGCTACAAATACTCCGATAAGCCCGACCTGAAGGCACACGCTGCCGTAACCCGTCAGAGCGCTACCGAGGGTATGGTACTGCTGAAGAACGAGGCACAGACCCTGCCACTGAGCAAGGACGTGAAGAAGGTAGCCGTATTCGGCCTTACCTCTTACGACTTCATCGCTGGTGGTACCGGTTCAGGCGACGTGAACAAGGCTTACACCGTGAGCATGATGGAAGGTCTGACCAACGCTGGCTTCGAGGTGAACAAAGACCTGGCAGACATCTATACCAACTACATGAACTACCAGCATGCCCGTGCAGGTGCCACTGCTCCTGCCGGCTTCCCAGAAATGTTCAAGAGCTACCTGTACTCACAGCCACAGTACAAGACTGAACCAGAGATAGAGGCTACTGCCCTGGAGAACATTGCCAATGCCAGCGACATTGCCTTCATCACCATCGGACGCCAGGCTGGTGAAGGACGCGACCGTAAGGAAGCCGACGACTTCAACCTGACCGATGCAGAGCGCGCCCTGCTGACCAACGTAAGCGATGCTTTCCACAAGGCAGGAAAGAAGGTAGTAGTGATCCTGAACATGGGTAACGTGATGGAAACCGCTTCTTGGAAGGGCATGCCCGATGCTATTCTGCTAGCATGGCAGCCAGGACAGGAAGGTGGTAATTCCGTAGCCGACGTGCTCACCGGTAAGGCAAACCCATCCGGTAAGCTGACCATGACCTGGCCAGTGAACCTCTGGGACGTACCTTCTACCGCTAATTTCCCAGGTGCCGAGAAAGTGGGCAGTGGCATGATGGCCTTCTTCGGAGGCAATGGTCCGAAGGAATTCACCGACTATACCAAGCATAAAGAAGACATTCAGGTGGGCTACCGCTACTTCAACACTGTAGGTAAGGAAGTTTCCTATCCATTCGGTTATGGTATGAGCTACACTACCTTCTCTTACAGTGCCCCTGTAGTGAAGGCTACCAAGGACGGTTTCACCGCATCCATCAAGGTGACCAACACCGGTAAGGTGGCAGGTAAGGAAGCTGTTCAGCTCTACGTTTCTGCTCCTGCCGGCGGACTGGAGAAGCCTGCACAGGAACTCAAGGCCTTCGCTAAGACCCGTGAGCTGCAGCCAGGCGAGAGCCAGACCCTCACCATGAAGGTTACCCCTTACGAACTGGCATCGTTCAACGAGGCTACCCAGTGCTGGGAATCTCCTGCAGGAAACTACACCGTGAAGTTCGGTGCCAGCTGCGAGGACATCCGTGCTACCGGTACCTTCAAGCTTGCTAAGTCCTTCTCACAGAAGGTGAACGACGTGCTGAAGCCAAACATGACTTTGGAATAAGCCTATGAAGAAACTACTGATAGCACTCTGCTATTGTACACTTACATGCCCTGCACTAGCTCAAGACCAGCCTGTGCAGGGCTTTGTGCATGAGCAGTCCCGGGGCACGGACTACATCTGGCCCACAGACCCCCAGGTGCTGGAGAAGCTAGACCAGTGGCAGGACCTGAAATTCGGTGTCCTCTTCCACTGGGGCCTCTACTCCGTACCCGGCATTGTGGAGTCCTGGTCCATCTGCTCGGAAGACGTGGACTGGATTACCCGCAAGGAGCCCCTGCCCTACGATGAATACAAGAAATGGTACTTCGGTCTGCAGGAGAAACTAGTACCCACCCAGTTCAACCCCGAACAGTGGGCCGACGTGATGGAGAAGACCGGCATGAAATACATGATCTTCACCTCCAAGCACCACGACGGGTTCTGCCTGTACGACTCCCAGTACACCGATTTCAGCATTGCCAAGGGCCCCTTCCGGGATAACCCCCGGGCCGATGCAGCCCGGTACGTTTGGGACGCCTTCCGCGCCCGGAACTTCATGATAGGCTGCTACTTCTCCAAGCCCGACTGGCATACGGAGTGGTACTGGAACCCCGCTTATGCCACCCCTAACCGTCACCAGAACTACCTGAAAGAACGCCACCCTGAATGGTGGCAGAACTACGTGACCTTCACCCAGAACCAGCTGGATGAGCTCATGACCCGCTATGGAAAGTTCGATATCCTGTGGCTAGACGGAGGCTGGGTTACCGGAAAAGACATTGACCTGGACGGCGTGCTGAAGAAAGCCCGGCAGAAACAGCCCGGACTCATCGCCGTGAACCGGGCCAACCATGACCAGAACGAGAACTACCAGACCCCGGAGCGCGGCATACCAGAGACCCAGCTGGACTACCCCTGGGAAAGCTGTCTACCTCTGAGCTGGGACTGGGGCTGGGTACCCGATGCGCCGTATAAGTCGGCCCGCTGGATTATCAACACCCTGGCCGAGATTACCGCCAAGGGAGGCTGCTTCCTGCTGGGAGTAGGCCCCACAGCCCAGGGCACGATAGAAGACCGGGAGGTGCAGATTCTGGAGAAGGCAGGCCAGTGGCTGAAGGCCAACGGCAGAGCCATCTATGGCACCCGGAATGCTAAAATCTACCACGACGGGAACACCTGGTTCACCGCCGACAAGGACCAGAAGACCCTCTATGCCATCTATGCCCTCCCCGAAGAGGAAACCCTGCCCGCCACCATCCAGTGGCACGGGAACATCCCCACCGGAAAGATGAAGTTGCTGAGCAACAATAAAACAGTAAGATACACCGTGAAGGGAGACCGGGTTACCGTCACCCTCCCGAAAGGGACCCCACAGGAAACCCTGGCCTTCATGTTCCAGGTAAAGAAATAAAAGAAATCCCCGTACTCCATGGCCGGAATACGGGGATTTTTATGCCTAGAAATAAACGCTTACTTCACCGTTATGGTGGTTACACATTCAGGCAGCTGCTTACCGTTTTTGGTACTCTTCACGGTAACCTTCACGGTACCTGCCTTCTTAGCCTTCAGCACTGCCAGAGACTGCCCCTCGTGGGTGGTATAGATACCCGTTATGAAACGCTCCTCGGTAGAAGGCTTAGCACTGCCGTAGCCCAGCAGCTCAGCTCCCTCGGCAGCTACAAACAGCTGCTGATCCTGATTGCTCACCACTACACCGTTTTCTCCTTCCAGGTTCACATCCACAAAGATCAGTTCACCCACCTTGTAGCTGTCCTTCTCTGCATGAGCGGCTATACGCACCTCACCCGTAGCCGAAGTCAGCTCAGCCTCCTGCTGCTTTCCGTCGGCGCTGATGCTCACTGCCTTGAGCGTACCCGGCTGATAAACCACGTCGAAGATGGCACGGCCCTTCTCGGTAGCCTTCTCGCCCACCTGCTCCCCGTTCAGGAACAGCTGCACCTTAGGAGCCGAGGTATAGACCTCCACCTGGGTAGACTTACCTTCCTCACCCGGCCAGCTCCAGCTAGGAATGGCATAGGTGCCACGCCACATAGACTTAATGAGGTTTCCCGGCATCAGAGGGTTCACCGTGATGTAAGGCTTATCATCCTTCACCCAGGTTACGCGGGCCCAGTAAGCCTCGCTGTTCGGGTTACCCAGGATATCGAAGGCACCTGCCCCGGCCAATACCCAAGGGAATGGCTTAGCAAAAGAAGGAGTAGCCGTTTCAGAATAGTACCAGGAACCTATACCGCACTCGCCCAGATAGTCCCAGGCCGTCCACATGAAGTCGCCCACCAAGCGAGGGTTACTCTCCACCTTAGCCCAGTTGTCCGCTATATGGTAAGGCATGGTCTCAGAGCCCACCAGGATACGGTCAGGGTTCCGCTGCGCATCCAGGTCATAGCGCTCCTGTGCGTAGTTGTACCCCGCTATATCCAGAATACGGCAGGCAGGGTCGGCCACGGCATCCACTTGTGGAGCCAGCACAGCCTTCATCATACCAGCGCCCTGAGCGGTAAGCATCGCATTGTACTCCTCGCTGGTCATCGGCTTCGCATTAGCCTGTGTCTGTGCGCTCTGCTCAAAGATATTCTGGTCCATGCCAGCCATCATCATGATCATCAGGTTCAGACCTGCGGTAGTAGGACGGCTGTTATCCAGCTGGTGCAGCAGGTCCACAATCTTCTGCTCCGTGTCATATCCCTCCTGATTATGCGGTTCACCCACCTCGTTACCTATACTGTACATCACCACAGAAGGGTGGTTATAGTCCTTCTTCACAAAGGCCTGCACATCGTACTGCCAGTTGTCCCTCCACTGCAGGGAATAGTCCTGAGGATTCTTAGCCGTGTACCACATATCCCAGAGCTCATCCATCACATACATACCCAGCTTGTCGCATGCCCTAAGCACAGCCTCGGAGCAAGGGTTATGAGCAGAACGTATGGCGTTAAAGCCAAACTCCTTCAGCTTAGCTATACGGCGCAGGGCCACATCATCGTACTCACAGGCACCCAGCACACCATTGTCATGATGCACGCAGCCACCGCGCAGCAAGGTAGGCACCCCGTTTACCAGGAACCCCTGCTCAGCATTCCAGGACAGCTGACGGATACCGAAGTCCTCCGTGCGCTCCTCTACCACCTTACCGTCCTTCTTCAGCTGTACCAGAGCCTGATACAGGGTTGGTGTCTCTGCCGTCCACAGCTGGGCATCGTCCACCGTTATCTCCACATCATCGCCTTCGGCCCTTGCCACCTCCTTACCATTCAGCAGGATGGCAGCGCTTACCTCGCCACCCTGATGGGCAGTCTGCAGCCTTACCTTAGCCGGGCTGATGCTGGTAGTGAGCACCTTCACCTCCTCTATATAGGCATCCTTCTCCTGCACCAGCATGTGCACAGGCCTGTAGATACCGCCACCGCTGTACCAGCGGCTGTTGGGCAGCTTACTGTTGTCCGCTATCACCTCCAGGGTATTCTCCCCCTCGTGCAGCAGCCCGTCGGCCACCACCTCAAACGGAATATAGCCATAGGCAGCACCGCCGGCCTTCTGCCCGTTTATGAGCACGGTAGCATTGCGGTACACCCCTTCAAACTGGAAGGTCACATGTTTCTGCAGCAAGGCAGCATCGGCCTGGAACGACTTCTGGTAGTGGTACACTGCCCCTATCATATAGCCTGTGGCACCTCCACCAGGCACGTTGGCATCGCGCCCGGTACACTGCTGTGCATCGTGTGGCAGGTCCACCATCACCCGGGCAGTATCGTGCTCCATCCAGAATGCCCAGTCACTATTCAGCTCCTCATCTGTGAGCTGCACAGAAGGAGCCTGACAAGCTGCCAAGAGAACGGCAGCTCCAAGTAAAGAATTTATTTTTTTCATGATAGAATAAATAGATTTGCCTGCAAAAATAGGTTTTTTTTTCTAAAAAGCATTTTACCAAAAGGACTAAAACATGTACTTTAAGATGATAAGAAAGGAAAAAGTAAAAATCTGGAAAAATAATCCTGAAAACGTGTGGTTTAAATCAGTAAAAACCTTACCTTTGCACCCGCAAATGAGAGATATAACCGAATAATACATAATAAAAAAGAAATAAATATGACAAAAGCAGAATTAGTTAAGGAGATTGCAGGCAAGACTGGTATTGAGACCAATGCTGTTTCCACCATAGTAGAGGCCATGATGGAGACCATAAAGGATAACATGGCACAGGGAAATGAAGTATTCCTTCGCGGTTTTGGTAGTTTCACCTTGAAGAAACGTGCTGAGAAGACTGCTAGAAACATTACCAAGAACATCACCATGATAGTTCCAGCTCACAATATCCCATTTTTCAAGCCCGCTCCTAACTTGAAGGAGGCCGTAGCCGCTACAGAGCTGAAATAATTTAAAAAGATAAATATAGAAAAGCACTTCCGTCTGGAGGTGCTTTTTTTTGACCCTCCTTGGGGGGCTTTCCTTTTTTTTCCTCAGATTCTTGCACATTTCGGGGTTATTTTGCAATTTAGCACCCAAAATGGTATTACAGTAAATCTTTTCCGGGAAAAGTATGAATAAAATCCTATTAATATTAGCCTGTATCCTATCGTCATTCTTTCTATGCAGTTGCAGCAAAGCCGATGATATTCAGCCAACGGACAATTCACAGCCTACCGACAGCGATGAAGCCATAGTCATTGGGGAATATGAAACGAATGATGGAAAGAAAGTAAGATTACTTGATATTACCAACAGCTACAATAGCATCAGTTATGTCTACCCCCTGAATGGCAAGCCTGTAAAACATCTTGCATTTGAGAATCTGCCAAAGGGTATGATGGAAACTGTCAGGACATGGGGCGTTTCATTCCCCACCAAGGTGTTCCGCAGCAAGTGGAAGGGAGAGACCGTGTATCATCTGCTTTCACCTATCTATGATAAGGATTATGGCATTTTCAATGAATCGGGCCAGAGCTTAAGACTATATCAAAACCGAAAGCAATATGAAGCATTCATAGAGGAGCAAGAGAGCACAGAATGTATTCTGGTTCTTACAGTTCAACTAGTAAAAGATATTACTGGAGCAAAAACAGATTTGGTGGGGATGTGGTACCTTGACTGGCAGCACATGACATGCTCCACAGACAACGGCAGAATAACGGATGTGGTGCCGCTTTACCCTGACTTGCCATTCAGCATTACTGAAATCTGTACATTTGAGGATGACGGAAAGGGACAGCTGATTACAGAAAAGACCTATAAAGACGGGGGTAAGGAGATTACCGTGGACCCTTTCAAGTATAAGGTGACAGACTACACCGCCCCCAGTGCCTATGAGTACGAGTGTTATTATGAGGCGGGCGACACCATACGTTACTTTGCACGGAGCCTAGACGGTTTTAAGACTTTCAATAGAGCGCACTATTACGTGAACTATCCTTGGCAGCCCATTACCTCCTACCCGTACGATGAGAGCGCAGTCATAGGGTCAAAATACGGGACTCCACAGCCTGATGCCTCCTGCAGCCTAGTGGGTAAATGGGAAGGTAGTTGCTTGGACTACACCGTAACCTTTGGCAAGTCCACTTTTACTTGGGTATTCCGGTCAGACCAGACAGGCTACCTGCTGTACAACGGTCATTTCAATTATTCCTTTGCCTATACGTTAAGCCTTTCAAATAATGAAACGCAAGTAACGGTTTACAAATATGACACAGGCTTTACCTCCGACGAAGGATTCGACAGTAATCCCAGCCCCGGGCTTATGGACTATGACCCAACCGTTCTTCCGAAAGGGGTGACCATGAAAGCCCAGATTACAGGTAACCAATTGGAACTAGAGGGATATTCATGGAAAGATGCAAACTTCGTATCACACCCGATAGTTTTTCAAAGGAAGTAGCACTGTTCCCCCATGTAACGTAGAGATTATTTCTTCTATTTTTCTAAAAACTCCACCCCGCACAGCTGGCAGGGTGGAGCTCTTGTTTTCCATCTTATTCTCTCTTTTTACTTCCGCAGGAACAGCACCTGGTGCCGGTTCAGTGTGAGGTCTTTCCGGCAGCTCACGTGAATCCAGCAGGTGGAACCACGGCGTTCCCAGATAAGCTGGTCGAAGGTGGTGTTTTCCATGAGCCAGGCGAACCACCGCATGCCGGTGAGGCGGTCTGGAATCCGGATGTCGGCAGCCTCGCCCTTGACGTGCTGGGAGAGGAGTGCTCCTCCCACCAGCCGGTTCAGTCTGGGGCAACGGTATCCGCTGCTGATGACTACGGGCTCTTCGGCATAGATTCTCAGGGGTTCCAGCACCTGCTGGCAGAGCTGTTCCAGGGCCGGTATGAGCCGGGCAGGAACATGGTTGTCTATCCCCAGCTCCTGGGCCTTCCGGGAGCGTTCAAACTCCTGCAGGGTAAAGTGTTCGCTCAGTCTCATCGCAGGTCCTCCTGAATGATTAGCGTCACCTCCTCTTTACGTTCCAGTGCCTTGTCTATACGCTGGTAGATGTACTCCAGCATGGGCTTGGTCTGGATGCAGAGGCCGTAGGTGCGGTGCGTTCCCACGATGATGGTGCCTGATGGCACGTTGTACACCCCGAACCCGTAGGTGAGGATTCCGCTAGCCCCTTCCGAGGTTACGTGCGGCATGATCCGTTCATGCTTCTTGCTCATTTTCATCTCCACCCGGTATTCTCCGGCTGGCAGCATGCAGGTGGCATGCTCAGCGGTGTCGCATACTTTTTCTGAACCGATGTACAGTTCGCCATCGATGGCTTCCTTGAATGCGTGTGTTCTCTTGATTAGAATTTTCATAGTTTTTATGTTTATGTTTTGATTAAAATGCTTAATGACCTTAATGACCAAATGACCTTAATGACCTTAATGACCCGTTTTCTTGTATTTGCCATCCTCGCACAGTTTTACTATTCCCTGCTTTTTCCAGTTTTTCAGCATCATGCGCACAGCGTTTGGGCTAGTCTTGGCACCCTTTACAGCCAGTGTATACTGGTAGGCCTGTTCCTGTGTGAAAATGTCTGTCAGACGCTCATAGATGCTGTCGTTCTTCCCCATGCGGATGCGGTTCTCCTGAGTGGACTCATTGTTCTCATAAGCCCTTGCAATCTTCTCTCCGAAGAAATAGAGATCATTATCCAGTAGGGAGTCGGCTATGGTATCGTATGCTTCCATCATGGCAGGGGTCTGCGCTTTCTGGAGCATTCTTTTCCACAGGTCAGGGTCTGCCTTCAGTCGTTCTTCCGCACCTTTCAGTCCGTGTTCCTTGATCAGCTTTTCGCAGACCAGGCAGAGCATCAGGCAGCAGGTCATACGGTAGGCCGTTACATGGTCTCTCAGTCGGCATCGTGCCATTACCTTGTCATCGTTTTTCATGGCCAGTATGCGTATTTTCTCCACCCATATCCTGCTGCGTTCCTCCAGCTTTGGCAGCGTGACATCGCCAGTCATAAGGGGTAGCAGGTGAGCCACCATCAGGATCCTCTCCCGCTGTCTTTCTGTAAGGATGTAAGGGCGGTCTTCCAGCCGTGCGAAGGTATTGTCTGGTGTTCGAGAAATGGCGAACCTGGAGAGCAGTCCATCCGTATAGTTCGTCACCAGTCGGTAGAGGGCATCCCTCGTTCCGCACATGACCACGTTCCAGAGCAGTTCCTTGATGTGCACGGATACTGCATCGGCACTCTTGGCCTCCCGGCTGAAGCTGGAGCCGTCGTATGCCTGACGGATGAGCACGGAGAAGTCGCTTATGCTCTGTCTCCATTTTTGGGACACCGTGTCGGCCTCCGGAGTGAAGGAGAAGGAGTGCATCCCGTCGGTGTTCGACAGACGCTCGGCTATGTTGGCCAGCGTGTTGTTCAGGGTCAGGATTCTCACGGGCAGCTGCGGTTCCTCCGGCTGCTGCTTGGCGTTCTTGGCAGCCCGCTTTTTCATGCGCCACTCCCGTTCCTGCTGCAGGTAGATATCGTCCTGCAGCTGAACATCGTGCAGCCAGGCTTCCATGAGCGGGTCAATATTCCCCTTCCCTGATGCCGCATCACCGGCAATATAGGAGATGATATTCAGGCGCTGGAATTTCTTATGGATATTCAATCTCACCCCTGTAGCCAGCATGCCTATGACCGGTGTGATGGCGGTTATTACGGGCATGGCCATAGCCGGTCCGGCAGCCATGATGCTGTCCTTCACGCCCAGGGGCATTCCTCGCAAGCGCTTGAAATAGAGCAGGTCATCCTGTGTGTTCACCTCACTTACTGCGTTGAGTAGCTCCACATTGTCCGTATTTTCCCGGCAGAGCACATCCAGCACATCCTTGAGCCGTTTAGGCATCTGCGTGCGCCTTTCGGCCAGCGCAGAGTCTATGCACTTCATCTTCTGCTCCTGCGGGAAGCCGTCGTAGCAGGGGATTACCTTGTCCAGCAGGGCACGGTCGAATCCGCAGATGTGGCGCAGGTTCACTGCCAGCTCAAAGGTCAGCACGTCACGGTTGCTCTTCACCGGCTCCTGCCCGCCGTTGTACATGTCCCACCATTTCCCGATGATCAGTTCGTAGGGGATGCCCTGGTAGTTGGGTTCCTTCAGCATGAATTCGTCCTCCGGGTCTTCATTAAAACCATCGGGGTCTTCCTCCAGCTCAGCGGTGTCTTCCGCCATCGGACTCTCCAAGACATTCTGTTCCATATTCTGCGAATACTCCTCCCAAGGCTTGTAGTGTTTGTCGGCCCGGTGTGCGCCCTCCGGCAGTTCTTCCCGGCGGTATTCCAGCATCTGTGCCTCGGCAGCCACCTCGGCCTCCTGGTACTCATCCAGGAAGATTTCCGGGTTCAGGTAGAGCAGGTCATCGGGCTGGGCGCTGGTGCTGTAGTACACCCGGTTGATGTCGTGCGCATTCGTATCCATCTCGCACTGCAGGGCGGTGGCTATGCGTACCTGGTTCTCCAGGATGGTGCGTCCCGGTTCACGCTTCAGCACCGCATGGCCCCCTTGACGGGCGGAGCGCTCCAGCATGAGCAGTCCGTATTTCTCCGGGTCTGCCAGCAGCAGGGAAGCTGCACGTTCAAAGTCCTCCCGGCAGTCCAGGTCGAACCCGAAAGCCTTGCTGGGAAGGCGGTTCCCTTTCACCATTCCGTTAGGGAAGTGCCCGGAGTAGTTGAACTGTACCAGCCGGCCCTTGGCCCTGTCGTCGCCTTCCCGTGCCAGTGCCAGGTTCTTCAGGTTCGCCTGGCTGTTTCTCAGCATTCTGTATTCCTCTTCCGTGGTGATGGGGCGGGCCACCTTGTGACCTCTCTCCATCTTTATCAGATACACGCTCATACGGCTCTCGTGTTTAGGATTGAAATAGCCTCTTCGGCCTCCTTGCGGAGTGTTTCAGGAATGTTCACGCCCTCTGCACGGTAGATTTTCAGGGTAAGCTGAATGGCTCCGTCAATGGTGGCGGAGAGTCTTCCGTGTGCCACTTTCTTAATCAGGGTAGCCCGGCTACGGTGCGGGGTGCTCACGCTGAAATCGAAGGTTCCATCGCTCAGCAGCAGGCCGATGCCTCTGCGGCTCATCTTTTCCACCCGGCCCATGACAGGGTCATCTGGGAGGAACATAAAGTTTCCATTCTCGCCATAGTTTGCTAGACCTTCTAGCATTACTTGTTTTGTTTTTGTTAAATGTGTCATTTTGTTGAAATTTTGCGAGAGAAGAGAGAGGGAGAAAGTTCCGGCCGGAATGATCATATATGACTCTCCACACCTCGCAACTTCAACTCAGGGTTACTTTTTTTTTAGAATTTCAGTTTTATTATCTCTTGTACATTAATGTCTTGGAATAATTGTCCGTTGTACTCTCTCACTTGGAACTTCAGCTTTACCAGCACCAGTTCACCCGGGTGGAACAGGCTTGTGGCATCGTTCCCGAAGAGGGTCGCCATGTAGCTGTTTGCATACTTGCCTCCAATCTCCTGCAGCACCAGGCTGCACTTGGCCAGCTTTCCGTTCTCAGTCTTTTGTGAGTCTATCTGTGTAGGCTCACCCTGCTGTACTACTTTCAGTGTCTTTAGCATAATGATTCGGCTTTAATGATTTCTAATGTTCTTTCATACACACCCTGCATCACGCGTGAGTCACAAAAGGTTTGGTGTTCTCCGGTTTCCAGTGTCCTTACCACAGCCTGGGCTACCTCCTCCTCATACTCGTCGCGCAGATGATCCAGGTTCTTCTCTACTTTTGCATAGCACCCACGTGCCAGCATGCTCTCCAGTTTTTCTAAACTTTCCATGTTCATTTCATTTTTTAGTTAATAGTCTTGTTTTAGGTTTGAAGCGTTTTTCGTTCAAATCTGGATGCGAAATTAGGTTTGGATTCATGGATTACAAGCTTTTAGAAAATTAGATTGAATCTATTTTGGGAGAGTGCCTTAGACTGCTGAAAGTCAGCGAAATAAATAAAAAAGAAAAGCGCCCGGATTCCTCTCAATCCAAGGAATCCAAGCGCTTTTAAGCGTGAATCTAAAATCTAATCTAAAACTTAGGCGGAAGTAGTGGGCCGATGAGTATTACAATAGTCCTCAATCCAGTCCAGAAAATAATATTCCTTATCCTTTCTGGAGTTTACTCCCATATTAACGTATTTGGTCATGGATTTTGCTTCGAAGTCCAGCCCCTGCACCAGCAAGTTGGCGTAGAAAACGTTGTGATGATTTTGGTAGATGCCGCAGGCATAGAGTCTGCCCATGATCATGGCCATCGCTCTTATTTTCGCTTTGTCGAAAGCCTTATTCAGTTCCTCTGCACATTTTGATTCAAAGAAGGCCGTGAGGCAGTTCTTCACCCAGGCTCCCGTGTATCCTTCCTTCAGGTGCAAGTCGCACCGTTCTATGCATTTAATCGTGAACTGATAGTACCCGTTGTACTCCGGACCTAGATTCTGAATGAGCAGAGGAAGTTCTTGTGCTTCTTTCTTCACATGTTCCACTTCCTTCTGCACGGAAACCAGCTGAACCGGTGTGGTGCCTTCCTTCTCCTCTATACACTTGAATAGGAAGTATTGGTCCAGTTCTATCTTTTCATAGTGTTTCGTAAAAATCATACGGTACAATTCAGGCCCGGAGAGCATGTAGGTCACCTCGTCGTTATAGATGGGGTTCGTTTGGGGAACCTTTGTCATGAGTAGGGAAATCATGCGAGGGTCGTATGGCCTGCAGCGTGTGGCCCGCATCTTGGCATGGTAGAGCTTTTCATAGGTCTCATCGGTCTGCCCGGTATAGGTAAGCCAGCAGAGCAGTTCTTTCAGTTCCTGAATTTGAGCAGCCACCTGCTGAATTTTTTTCTCCTGCTTCTTATCCACCAGACTCTTCACCGTTTGGGTTACGAAGCTGGCTGTCTGGTCCATCAGCCGCGCCAGTTCCGGCATCTTCTGGGCAGAGATATGTTCCTCCTTCCAGAATTCCACCAGGGTAGATTCCAGTTTCTTCAACGCCCGGGCCATTTCCAGGAGGGGTTTTAGCAGGGTCTCCATCTCTTTCAGGAAACCCAGTGCTCTTTCCTGATAGTAAGCTTCCCGCACTTTGTCATTCTGCCCTATGATTTTTGGTAGAGGGTCTATTTTCCTGAGCAGATCTTCTATGCCTTCGTTCAGTGTACCCTGGAGCATTCTGGTCTCCACGTCTTTATAGCTCGCCATAGAAGATGGATTTTAAGTCGGTGTTTATCAGCCCTTTCAATTCGGAATCCCGTTCCATGAAGGTGCGGATGTCATTTCCTTCGGCTAAGATTTTCAGGAATTTTTGGAATATCTTGAAGGCGAAAAGGAAAGTTTTGATGGCGTCTATCGCATTTTCCGTTTCCTCCAATTTCTTCTCTTCCGTTTCTCTCCCTTTTTCTGTCATGCTGTGTGCATCTTCCAAATACAGTGCCATTGACGTATTGTATTTGCTTTTCATCTCCGTACACATCTGACTCAGTCTGGTCATTGTCTTCCGGCTTTCCTCATAGAGCAGTTCATCATATTTCCTCGTCTCCTTTTTAAGTCTTGGTTTCCGGACCAGCTCATCATTGTGTTTCAGGATAAAATCTGTGAGTAGATTATCCAGTTCAAAAGAAAAGTTATTCACCGTGCACGTGAAGGTTTCCAGGCTGTCAAATACACTAATGCTGCCGTTAAAGTTGAAAGACAGCATATCTATCCAGTTCATGAAATTCAGCAAGGTTCTGGTGTAGTCACCCCTTTTGGGCGGGCAACTTTTAGGCGGTTCTATCCGCTTGGCCCTCAACATGTTCAATGATTTCTGACCAGGATGTTCAGTATGGTAGGTATCCATAAGTGTATTGGCCAGCACCGTGTAGCACTGTTCCAAATAGATGGCTATTCCTATTTTTTCTGCGTCTTTGCAGACATTATCGTTCAAGTCCTGTATACACTTCAGGAAGGGTTTCCCTGTATCCTTTCCTTCAAAGAATTTTGCCACTTTCATAGTCCTTTCATCCCGGGTCAGTTGGTTGACATAGAGCAGGGTACCCAGATTCAGCTCGTCCTTTTCCAGACGGCTGGGATCATCTTTCCACCATTCATCTAACTGATAGTCCTGTAGCAGTTCATAGGCTCTGAACATGGAGCGACACAGGAAAAAAAACTTGCAATAGACAGGGCCACCATAAGGAGTTTTATCCCATATTGTATCTAAGTCTTTAGGGAGGTTTATTAAAAGAATATTGATGCTGTCAATCAGCTTGTCAATAAGTTCAATGTTTTTTTCTTTGGGCATAAATTGATAATTAGTTTGCCTGCTAATTTGCAAAGCGGGCGCAAAGGTATGAATATAAATCGAACCACCAACTTTTTTATAGTTAAATTATCAGTTTTAGTGAAAAAAAATTTTCCGTGGGTCTGTCTTGTACTGAAATAGGTTG
>DGVD01000019.1:0-351 GCA_002395835.1 Bacteroidales bacterium UBA4293
TGTGGAGCGAACCACTTCAACAGGCGACATGGATAAGTTCCAGGAGGCTATCTGTGCCTTTGCCAACGACCTACCAAACTCACGAAAGAATGGCTACCTGATATTGGGTGCTTACGACAACGGAGAGTTGTCGGGTCTGAAGGTCACCGATGACCTGCTGAAGAAGATAGCAGCCATCCGCAGTAATGGGAACATCCTGCCCATACCTGTTATGAGCGTTGATCGTTTCCAGTTCCCGGAAGGTGACTTACTGGTTGCTGAGGTTAGCCCATCCGACTTGCCTCCTGTGCGCTATCGTGGACGTACCTTTATACGTATCGGGCCACGTCGCGACATAGCTACGGAGGCAGA
>DGVD01000019.1:437-618 GCA_002395835.1 Bacteroidales bacterium UBA4293
TGTCATTCATGGCCACCTTCGACACAATGCCTTGTTTGGCAGCAAAACTCTCTGACGTGAACACTGAATTGCTGCGTACAAAATATCTAATACCGCTATTAGGTAATGAGTTAGTGGAATCTGATACTCGCTCCATCGAGGAACAGATGGCTGCTGTTGGTATGTATGACACTGAGCACCA
>DGVD01000019.1:682-985 GCA_002395835.1 Bacteroidales bacterium UBA4293
AATGCCCCACATACGCAGCAGTTGTTCTGTTTGGCTACAAGCCACGCCGTTTCATGCCAGGCCTGTACGTTCAATATGTTTGTTTCAAGGGCGAGGATGTGACAAGCGAGGTAGAAAATGAGATGCAGCTGGAAGGCAACTATTGTGAATTGTTGCCGCGTCTAGAGTCTCTGCTCGAAATGTCGGTCATCAAGAAGAAGCCCGTTTTCGTTTCCATCCTACGCGAGGAGATGGTCAGCAACTACCCCTATCAGGCGATACGCGAGCTATTACTTAATGCCTGTATGCACCGAGATATGCAGA
>DGVD01000019.1:1101-14372 GCA_002395835.1 Bacteroidales bacterium UBA4293
GTGGTTTGTATGGCAATGCTCGTCCAGAGAATTTCCCAAGTGTGAACGATTATCGTAATCCACTTGTTGCCAGTGCCATGAAGACGTTGGGCTATGTCAATATGTTCAATCGAGGTGTAGGACAAGTACAGACAGACTTGAAGGAAAATGGCAACCAACCTGCAGAGTTCAACGTTAATCTTATCACAGCATTCAAGGTTGATGTGAAAGTCTCACAGAGCTATACCAACGAAAATGGCGGTAAAACTGGCGGTAAAGTTGGCGGTGATGCGGCACTGATTGAAATGACTGATATTCAGAAAAGTATAATAGATTTAATAGGAGCCGATGCTTCTATTTCTATCGACCAAATGGCGGTAAAGATGGCGGTAAAGAAACGCACGTTAGAGAGAGAAATCGCAAACATGAAACAGAAAGGCTATATCTCTCGAACAGGTTCCCCTCGTTCTGGCAAATGGGAGGTTATTATCCCTTACAATTGCGTTATTGAGATTGTGTAACTAAACCGAGCTGAGCGAAAAGAAGTAAATATGACAATAAAGTTGAACGAAATAAGTACAAAATATGGCAATACCAAAATTTGAAGATTTCCTATATCCGTTTCTGATTCAGTTGAAGGACAAGGATATCAGTACAAAAGAAATGAAGGATGCATTGGTTAAGCACTTCAATCTTACAGAGGAGGATTGCTCACTGAAGACGAAGAGCGGTTCAGCCTTCCAACTCAACGATCGGATAGGATGGTGTCGTCAGTGGCTTCGTCGTGCACTCTTCATTGAGATTCCTCAGAGAGGTATATATAGCATTACCCAAAGAGGCAAGGACTACCTGCAATCGCATACAGACCTGCGACAAGAAAACCTTCTACAATATCCAGAATATGCAGAGTATGCCCACATGCCTGTCACGTCAAAGGCAGATAGCAACGTTGAAAAGAAGGAAATAGAGGAGAAGCTGGGTGAGATGACTCCAACAGAGCAGATGGATGTTGCTTTCAAGAGTATCAACGATGATTTGGCAGCAGATTTACTGCAAAGAGTCTTGGATATGAGTCCCAATTTCTTTGAGAAGCTGGTGCTCGACCTGCTCTTGAATATGGGATTTGGCAGCCGGAATAAAGAAATGGCTATTGTAACGCCTACCAGTCACGACAATGGCGTAGATGGCATTATACCAGAGGATGCTCTTGGCCTTGATAAGATTTACATCCAAGCTAAGCGATATACCGACAATCCTGTCAGCAAACCAGAGATACATAAGTTTATTGGTGCACTTGATGAACAAAAGGCTACCAAGGGTGTTTTCATTACTACCAGCAAATTCACTTCTGGTGCTGTAGAAACAGCTAATAAAGCCAGCAAGAAGATTGTGCTTATTGATGGAAAGAGCCTCGCTGACTACATGATTGAATATAATGTAGGTGTCAGTGAAAAGAAAATATACGAAGTAAAGAAGTTAGATTCAGATTATTTTGAAGAATAAAAGAATGGTAAAGAATATGCTACAAAGTGATTTTAAAAGAGCTTTCGAGTTAGGTACAAAAGCTCTTGATCATTGGGGGCAGGAAGCATACAATTCCTGTGCCCCCGTGGATGTTCTTGACTTTTTCTGTTGTGCTGGTGGTATGTCTCTTGGATTTGCTTCCCTAAAGGACTATTTCAAAGTTATTGGTGGAATTGATATAAATCCCATATCGTTGGCTGCTTATCAAGACAATTATCATGTTCCTACTTTACAAGCAGACATTGCAACACTTGGTGGAGACATAGAGACCATACAAAATACATTTGATTTGTCTGCTGACCACAAGCACCCATTAGTTATTATCGGATGTGCGCCCTGCCAGGGATTCTCTGCACACAGGAAAAGACATCACAACAAGCCTGAAGACAGCAGGAACACCCTCATTGGTGAATTTGCGGCGATAGCAGTTAAGTTTAATCCTGACTATGTGGTGATGGAGAATGTTCCAGAAATTCTAACAGGAAAGTACAAACACCATTATGAGGAGGCAAAAGCCATATTTGAGTCCAACGGCTATCGCATAGTCCAAAGAATCTATAATGCAGCTGGATTTGGGGTTCCTCAGGCCAGGATACGTGCCATTATTGTCGCCACAAAAAGCGATAGGTTTGAGTTGCCAGATGAATTGATGTCGGAGAAGGAATACAAAACGGTGCGCGACGCAATTGGAAATCTGCCACCTGTAATACCCGGAAAGGCAGACCCTAAAGATGGGCTACACCGCTGCTCTGCCCACAAACAAAGCACTATTGATGTCATTGCTTCGGTACCTCAAGACGGTGGAAGCCGACCTGAAGGTGTCGGTCCACAATGTCTTGACAAGGTAAAGGGTTTTTATGATGTATATGGGCGCTTAACATGGGACAAGCCCTCTATCACAATCACCCAATATGCACGTAACCCTGCTAGCGGGCGATTCTCTCACCCCGAACAGAACCGTGGGTTGACGATTCGAGAAGCGGCTCGTCTGCAAAGTTTCCCAGACGGCTATCAATGGCATGGTTCGTTGGGGGAGAATTTTAAACAGATTGGCGAAGCAGTACCACCACTTCTTTCGCTGGCAATAGCCTCTCAAATAGCTGTAACAATTAAAAAAGAGAAGTATGGAGAATCAATATAAATGTATCGACTGTTTCTCTGGAGCTGGAGGATTGTGCCTTGGTCTGATCAAGGCAGGCTTTGATGTGCTTTACAGTTTCGACATTGATCCTAATTCCATAGCATCCATTAATGCTAATCCTCAATATTTTAAGGGTCATCGTACCGAAGTTCAAGATATTAAAAATATCAATCCTCTAGGATTGTTACAATCATTAGATTTGCAACCACGTGAGTTGGATCTTTTAGCAGGGGGACCTCCGTGTCAAGGGTTTTCAATTCAACGCATTGGACAAGATTATGATGAGAGGAATCATTTGGTTGATGAATATATTAGCATGATTATTGCCATCCTTCCCAAGATGTTCATATTGGAAAATGTACCAGGCATTGAAGGGAAACGTGGACATAACATTCTTCACGGTGCATTGAAAAACGTTGAAAAGAGTGGCTATTTCATTCACGAAAAGATTCTTGATGCTCAGGATTATGACGTACCGCAAAGGCGAAGGCGCGTAATAATCGTTGGTGAAAGATGCGATCATAGCCACCCACTTTTCCAATACCCATCACCTCAAAAGCATAAAATTACGGTGAGGGAAACCATTGCTCAGCTTCCAGAACCACCTGCCGATGGCTCAGAACATCCTAATATCAGCCTTCATCGTCGTGATCGCTTATCTGCTAAAAATATTGAACGATTGCAATATTTGAAGCCAGGGCAAGGACGGGATTTCCTACCACCTGAACTATTGGCCGACTGTCACAAAATTAGTTCTCAGAAGATAGGTCATCGCAATGTCTATGGACGTATGCCGTGGGATGATGTGGCACCTACTATTACTGCGAGATTCGATAGCTTTACCAGAGGTATGTTTGGCCACCCTCAACAAAACCGAAGCATTTCTCTACGAGAAGGTGCTTTGTTGCAGACTTTCCCTGAGGATTTTATCTTCTGTGGAAATAAGGTAGAAGTTGCTCGACAAATTGGCAATGCCGTTCCTGTGAATATGGCAAAGGCTCTTGGTTTACAAATCATAAAATGTTTGGAAAAATGGAACAGTTGAATAACATCATATCAGAATATATAGCTAATCTGTCAAAAGACTATCAGACAGCGATAACCACAGGCAATGCCACTCCAGAGTTGTCGTTCCGACCTGTTCTCGATGGTTTCTTTGTAAAAGCTATGAGTATTTTTGGCAAGGATATTCAACGCATTTTTGAACCTCGATCACAAGGCAAGTATGGAAGACCTGACTGGATGTTCAGTAATGCCAATACAATGGGAATCTATGGCTATGTGGAAGCTAAAGGTTTTAACCCAAATACAACTCTTAACCCCAAGGACTATGAAAGTCAAGTAAAACGCTATCTCTATCTTGGCAACCCTGTCATTCTGACTGATGGCATAGATTTTATTCTATACAGACCTTCCGGCAAAACAGAAATGGTATCTGTTTGCAGTAAGCCTATTCAATGGGAGAATGTCCAGCCAAATACGGATATTCTCACGATGTTCAAAGAATATTTTAAAGAAGAGGGTTATAGAACAATTAGTGAAAAGCAACTGGTAGCAGAATTGTCAGTCCGTGCTAAGCACCTTTGCACCGATTTGGAGGATATTCTTTCATTGGAAGAGGATGAAGCAGAAAATAAGACAGAACGTGATACCATCGTTTCATTGAAGCATCTTTGGGATATAGCTAGAAAGAATCATGATAAATCACTAGTAGATAATCATACTTTTGCAGGATTTGTTGCACAGATTCTATCATTTGCCCTTTTGTATGCTCATAGATTCGTCAATGAGAATAACATATTACCATCTGAGAAATACGAAAAGCTGCACTCTTTCTGGACTTCAGATGCTTTTAAGAGAGATGCTCTACGTCTCTCACCTTTCAAGACTCTGCTTGATGCGCTTTCAGATGAACTGAAGTCACCGTTCAGTAAACTGGGCATTTGGTATGACAACACACGTCATTTGCTTTCGTGTGTTCGATTAAGCGACAAACAAGTTGCCACTCCAAACTATCATGAGCTTTATGAAGCATTTTGAAGGAATATGACGGAAAGACTCGTAATGACTTTGGAGCATGGTACACGCCAATGTGTTTGGCAGAATATGCTGTCAAATTTGTAAGCCATGTACTGCCTTCTGTGCTTCCTGGTGAAAGCGTAGAGGATAAGGCTATCAAGATTATTGATCCTTGTTGTGGTACCGGTACATTTATAGAAGCAGTGGTAAATAATCTCACCCTCCAGGAAGGCTCTCAGATTATTGGCTTTGAAATTCTTCCTGTTCCATATGCATTGTCAAACTACAGGATATCAATGCTTGAAGAAGCTAGAAATTGTGATATTGAGATAGTGCTGACCAACACTCTTAGCGACAGTACTTTCAAGTCTGTCAGAATAGAAGGTGGTACAACAGATGCTGTTTCTATGTTCTTCCGTAACGAGCAAAAGAAAGCTCTAAAACTTTCAAGGCCACCACTCACTGTGATTATCGGGAATCCACCATGTTCAGATTCTGCTGACATATCCAATGAAGGAAAACTGATTGCAAAGCTGATGGGCGACTTTAGACCGCCAGTACGTAAGGGACGCAGAAATGATCAGAAGCAACTGGTAAATGAAATGACAAAGTTCCTGCGCTGGTGTCTTTTCAAGGCAGACAAAAGCAGGCCCTCTGTCTTTGCTTTGGTATTACCCTCCACATTCGCCAACAATATATCGTTTGTAACTGCACGCAAGTTTCTGATCGAACAAGTTAGCGAGATTTGGGTATTGGAGTTTGACGTTGATAATCGTGCTGGGCATCAAGCAGAAAATCTGTTCAAGACCCTTCAGGGCAGATTGCTTTTAGTAGGAACATTGAAAGAGATAGAAACTTCTTTGCCAATAATACACTATAAGAGCATAGTAAGTCAGCCCCTCAAAGATAAGATTAATTTCTTCAATTCGCCTATCGATGATAGTGAATGGGAAGAAGTGAAACTCGATAAGAAATACATCTTTAAGCCTACTAGCAATGTTGATGAAAGGATGTATTCCAAATTTTGGCATATCGCCTCTGACACTGAATTGGCAATCTTTGAACGCCATTGTTCTGGCTTGAAATTGGCTCCAACTCATCTGTTGGTTCATTTTAATAAAGGCCAGTTAAAAAGAAGGAATAAATTCATTGCAGATGAGACACATAGCTATGAAGAAATAAAAGATAGATGGTATAAGGGACAAACAAAACCACCAGCACAAAGAAAACTCTCACACGAGGTCAAATCATGCCTATCTAAGAGTAATTTGACGATTGTAGATTATTCTTATCGACCGTTCTTGACTGCGAGTTTGTTGCTTGACAACACGTTAATGGATGCCCTCCGCAAAACGGAAGGTGGTGGTATGCGTGAACGTCCTGAGGTTCAGGCTGCATACGAAGATAATTCTGTCTTTGGATTTGTCGCTGCTCCAGCTCCCGCAGACATTGCAACAAAAATAAAGAAATTCTCATCGTTTAGTTGGCACTTACCGGACAATGATTTGGTAGCCCGTGGCAATTCACACATCTTCTGTAACAAGTTCCCTAACTATAAGAAATCGAAGAAGAATTGGAATAAAGAAGTAACGAGTAATGTAAATCCTATTCTTCTGAATACATTGTCTAAGGAGTATGACATCCCTTCCGTAGAACTGGTCGATGATATTGTTTTTTACTCTTACGCAGTATTAAACTCCGACTTGTATCTGAACTCTTTTGAAGGAAAGTTATATGCAACAGCTGGAGAATGGCCTGCAATTCCTATTCCTCAAGAAAAATCACTCTTTGAACGGATGGCAAATGTAGGAAAAGAGATGGCTGCCATTGAAAAGAAGGACTATCAATCGGAACAAGCATTTAAAGTTTTTGACAACAATTTCCTCAGCCATGAAACAGAGATTCATTCATTCTCACTTTCTGATGATACCATCACCATAAGAGATGCGGGAGGCAATGAGACAAAATCAAAGGAAATTTCGAAAAATGTTCTCCACTTCGAATCTTCTGGCTATGAAGTAGTTCGCGAATGGATGAAGTACCATTCTTATGCATACTATCGCAAAGCATGCGGCAAAGAAGAACTTGAAGATTTGTTCAATCTATTAGGACGCATATCTGAATTCATGACAAAAACTCATGAAAGCGACATGATTATGAAACTGATACTTGAAGGAAAATTCCTTATTCCCCAATAATAGAAATGGACAAGGACTCTCCACTACTACAGCGTTATGCGAACATGGCTGCCATTCATGGCAAGGATACGAAGCCAAAACTGGTGGTGCGATGTTATTTGTGGGTTTGTAGATTACATTATAGGCAGAACCACCCAAGACTGCTAGGGAGACCTGACATTGTGATGCGAAAATATCGTACGGTCATCTTTGTAAACGGGTGTTAATATAAACGAAAGTTCAATAATCTAACTCTCATTATGTCAAGGAACAAAAAGAGAAAGGGCAATGAAAAAAGTACAAAAGAAAAGCCCAAAACTTATTCCATTAAAATGCCAGTCTATACTACATCTATGATGGATGAAGAAGAAGGACTGTTTGGGAAGGCTACATACGATGAGATGATGGCTTTTCTTAGGAATCGTTTGTCATCGTTTTCGTCACCTATTTCGACTGACAATCGTAACAAGACAAAGAAAACAGTCATTAGCAAGATTGATTCAACGGAGGTTTCTATTGGTAATGTTCCATCTTTACTTCTGCAAATTAATGCTTTTAATACTAATTTGTATGATGGGTATTTTGAGGGAAGCGAAAAAATCAACTTCACACGTGACAATAAAATTGGTAGTGATTCAAACTATGTTCTATTTTATCCTAGAATTGTGGGGCTTGCTGAAGGCAAATACACCTGCTATTTTCTAATGTTAGTATATGAGGATCCGACTAAGGATTCTGGTGAAGTAAGTCGAATTGCCAAGATCGTTTCCAATAAGATACTCAACGTCCCAATACAAAATATCAAAATGTCTATGATTCTTGAGGAACTAAAAGCTATCAAAGAGATTCCCGAGTTGAGTGTTAGATACTACAGTTTAACAGAAGCGGAGAATGGCGTGGATGTAAAATATGCGAGCTACTTGGATAGTACAAAACTAAAGAAAGAGGAAACTCGCAATTTCAAGAATATGCCAATGGATACTATGCGTGATTTAATGTCTGACACATCTGAAGATGGTAATTATCAGAAAAAAGAAACTTGGATACGTTGGGGAAGACGTGAATATAAAATTACTAAGCAGCTCATAGCCGAGGCAGGAGAAGAGTTGAAAGAAACTGCAGAAAAAATTTTTAATGCGACATCTGCTGTTACCCAACAGGAACTTGAGGAAAAAATTCATGATAAGAAATTCATGGTTGAAAAAATGTCGGATGTAATATCTAACTATATCAGTTCTTATGAATAATATGTGTGATTTGTTGTTGTCAGATGCATTTACTTTATACTTAACGCTAAGTGGTATTTTAGTATCATTAATAACCCTACTCTATTCATTCCTTAACGGGAAACGTTCGGAGCTGGAATTATGTGCAGAAGCCTTGAAGTATGGTCATAATGACCCCTTAATGAGAAGGAGGCAAAGTCTGTTGATTCATCAAATTCTCAAATTATCAAAAATTAATGAAATAGTTTTCATTATTTTTTTGATGTCAGTCCTTGCATGCATCATAAGTTGGGCTAGCCTTCGATTTCTTCCCGATAGCTTTCATTTTGATGCTCTTTGGATCGTGGGAGTTTTTACGCTTATAATAGGAGCCATGACCTTAAATTTGGCTCGAAAATTGTACTTGCATTACAAGAAAGATTCAACAATACAATAGCTATTATCTGTTAACAATTCCATAGTATTATGGCAAAGCGCAGAGAAATAAATATAGTATCTACATCCAAGATTTTGCTAATGGTGGAAATTCATTTTACAGGTATTCTGGATGTATTTTCAATTTTAAAAAAAGATTGTAAGATATGAGTCAATCTGTACTTACCTTTTTACCTGCTCTTCATGGAGATGCGTTTATCATCCATTGTTATAAAGGGTATAATGAAGGATATATTGTTGTCGATGGAGGTCCAAACAGAAATCCCAACTTAGATCCTTTTATAAGCGAGGTTGAAAATATTGCTCATATTGATTTGATGATAATGACTCATCAAGATGATGATCATCTGGTCGGTATCAAAAAATATATTGAACGCCATAAGGATGATGTGATGTTTCCTGTGGATAGACTATGGGTTAACTCTGCCCGTTTTGTTGATATGCCAGAAGGCCATAACCTTTCTGCTGTCAAGGCAAATTCGATGGCAGACACTTTGCGCAAAATAGGGGATGCTGGCAAGACACGATGGACAGACGCAGTGTGTGCAGATTTTGACACTTCTGATATTACTTTCGCCGACATTGAGGTCATTGCGCCATCAGCGAAAACTCTAGGTTTATTCTTTGACAGCTATGAGGCCTTGCTTTCACAAAAGGGGCAAGAACCCGCAATAGATTTGTCCGCATCTGAAAGAGTAGAGAAAGATAGAGACATTGATTTACAAACCTTATCCGAAAGAGGAAAAGCAAGCCCAGATCCTGGAAATTACGCAAACCTTGTCAATATGGCATCCATTGCATTTATCATTCGTTGTGATGGGTTAAGTGCATTGATGTTAGGAGACTCTTTTCCTGATGAAGTCGAGGCCTATTTGAGAGATAAGGGGTATTCCGAGGAGAATAAATTGGCAGTTGATTTTGTGAAAGTCTCGCATCATGGAAGTAGAAACAATATTTCGAATACATTGCTCGACATTATTGACTGTGTCAACTACCTTATCCCAACTAATGGTGGAGAAAAAAGATCATATCATCCAGACCGAGAGACATTGGCCAATATATTATGCCATAAAGAAAGAGATAGAGGTATGCCTGCCCATTTCTTTTTCAACTATCCGCTAACCCAAATAGAACGAAGAGTTGGAAAATTGTTTCAGGATGATGACGCTAAGTTTAATTATGTAATACACGATCACAAGAATGAGTTACCCAATAATCTCTCCATACTTTAATGTGGGAGTATTAAAATCAATATCTGTAAAGATAACTTGTCCAGGAAAAAATAATTACGGAACTGGTACCTTGATTAAAGATAAAGGAGTTTTCTATGTTTTGACGGCTGCTCATGTCATCATGAACGACAAAGTACCTTTCGATATTCAAGAGATTAAAATTGAAGGCTTTTGGAGCCAAAATGCTAGAATAATAAAAGGTGTAAAAGTAGAAAAGTATAATTCCGAGCCAGATAAAGATTATGCAATAATAAGGATTGAGGACCCCGAGGGCTGTACTTTTGATTTCGACAATTGCCTTCTTGTAGTCAAGAGTTGTGAAGGTACTTATCCTTATTATTCCTTCGGATTTTCTAAAGGAGGTGGTTTGGAAGGCAGGGGTAGAAAGTTGGAGTATCAGGGCAGCGGAAAGTGGAAAGTCAATGATAATATTTCAACGGTCGGACTCTCCATAGACGAGGTCATGGGTGGACAATCTGGTGCAGGGGTTTTTGTCACTGACCAGTCTCGATTATATCTAGTTGGATTTGTAAAAAGTACAGTAAATGATGGGGATGTTCACGACGACATCTCTGTCCAGCCAATGGGGGTCTTTAACTACGATTGGAATAATAATTGGTATGATAATATTGAAGCCGCCTTTGATGTTCCTGTGGCTATGACTAGGCCCATTATTATTGCTAAAAACCCCATATCATGCGAGGACAAGATAACATACCGGAGTTTGTGGAGCGATTTGTACATAGCAATTAAAGACAAAACGGATTTAACCGCTATTATTGATAGTATTGAGAAGGTGCGCGGAAATTGTCCACACCCAGATGATATCTATTACCAAGACTTGATAATACATCATCTAATAATCAAAAAAGAAGCATGGACGGATAATGAAAACCAGGTTAGTTTAATGGCCATGCGTGATATGGGATGGTGGCCATCATTATATGGAAATATTTCGAGTCTGGCTAATGGTGTTGAAGGTAATGATTTATATAATAAACTTGAGTCAAGAGGAAAAACTTTAATGGCTCCTACACCGTCAGACAATACATCATCTGATGAAGATTACTATGAAGAGATATTGCGAACAGCTTATTCCTTCAATTTTGATAATATGTATAATCTTTTGCAGAAATGGCAACCAGCAGATAGTTGGATTATCAAAAAAGCTGTTTTCTTGCGAATGTTTCACAAGGACACTCCTTCGCATGATAAGTTAAATGAGTTTATTGAAAAAGAAGGACTCCCAGTAGAAATACAATATGAAGCGAAACAGGCTTATAACATAATCGATGACAATTTCAGGAAGAAATATAGTACCATCGAATATAATAAGGCGAATCTTAAAAGCGTGTTCTCAAAAATAAATTCTGCTATAGATAATATTGACCAAGTGAAGAAGAAAGTTGATCCGTATGGTACAAGATATACTATGATTATTGGAGGAGACGATTACAAATCATTTCCAGAGTCGTTACGCGCTCTACAGTTATTAGTTGATTCAGGATTTACCACAAATCTTGGGTTAATTGGCTTATTACCTGCAGAACGTTGGTATAAAGTATGTAGATATCTTCTCCATCTGGCCCCTTATCCGATATTGTTCTATTCACTACAGTATCAGAATGAAAAACTATTAAGACGGCTAGGTCAGGATTTTGCTTATCGTGACGATGAAAATTTACGATCCAAGGTATCGGAGATCCTTGTTACTCTGATAAAAGCATTGAAATGCGAGAAATTCCCTAATGGCATCTGCTACGGAATTTATTACTTCACGAGTGAATTGTATGTAGCTGTAGACGAAGATATTTGGTACCCTGAATTCAAGGATACTATTCTGGAATACATGTGCCAGCATAAGGATTTTAGGTTCTTGTCTTACAGCGATCCAATAGCTGTAAATGTGAGAAGCGCCTTGAAGCATCTGTTAAAAAAGGAGCATAGACAAGAGGTCTTTAGCCTTTTATTGCCTCATATTACAGAGAATCGCAGCATAATAAATATGTTGATAAATGACACTCTTACGATTGATGAGAACTTTTTTAATACAGAGTCTTTGTCAAAAAATAAGTCATGGCTTATCAATGATTGTGATGTAAGTGATAACTACTGTTTGATTTATAAACTTAAGCGTACGAATAATCTTTCTTTCGAGGAGCTTTCTGCCTTTGATGAAAAGACAAAAAAAACGGATTTAAGTTTCGCAAAAGATGATGCAAACAAACAAGGAATGCTCTTGGATGTTGTACAAGATGAAGAGGTTATTCAGTCAATCAAGCGGATGGTACTTGCTAAAGACATGTGGAAATGTGGCGTGTCGATAGAAAAGAATTCATTTACGTTGCCTCAGTCTTCACATTTAGAACGCATAGATACAAGGATAAAGTGGACTTCCGATGAGTGGGCTCTTATCTTGAAAAACATCCGAGCAAATCTTGAATTGCTGAATCTAGAAAAGACGATTTCCTTGAGCGATTCATATTTTACGAATGAATATCTAAAGTTGCTCATAGAGATGAGACGGTTTCTAACTCAACATAAAGACAAAAACCATTATGATGATGAAGGTCTCATAGAAGTGATATCAGATAGCATCAACGTAAAGAGAGGGTATTCAAATATCTATAGCGCCTTGTTGAGTGATAACTATAATATGGCAAGAGAAGCTTCCATGCATTTATTCACTCTAGCAAGGGCAAATGGAATTAATAACTACATTCAAGAGATTTCTCTGCTAATAAACTCTGCAATCATGAAACAGTCGCTCATAATTCACAGCATAGTTGATATTGTTGATGCATTGTTACATATCCATAGAAATGATATGATTTCAAGTTTTGGAAAACAAATAGGAGGAATGTTGGAAAGTTTATGTGAATATGATTACGAGCAATTGGATGTTAGAGTACCAGAGTTTAATTGTCATATGAGGAATATTGCGAAGGCACTTCTGGAATCTGGTACGGATAACAGAAATATCAGATATTGGATTGAGGATAGTAATGTGAACAGATACTATCTTCAGTAAAATGGGAAATTTTAATATAGCTTGGACATTGGCGCATTTGGGAACTGAATCATTCTCAAATTGTTAATAGGTTCATTAAATGCAGTATATTTTCCCATGAATGAGCAGGTTTTCCAAAGGAAGATCTGCTCATTATATATACGTATGCGCACGAGGACTATAGAATTTGCGTCCGCTTGTGCCGACTGACAGGATAGCACTTAGCGTGAGCATAGAGCATGACGCGATGGGCGAAATGAAGAAAGTTCTCGTCTATCTCGCCACGGCATATCGTTTGATGTGCCGCCACCACCAGAACTTGGTGCCACGCTGGTTGTACCTCGTAAAGTTTTTCCGTATTTTGCTGCTCGGTAAAAAACGAACTGAAGAATCGATATATGCTGATTGGGTATAAGGATGACGAGAACGGCACCCATACAAGTACCCGTACAAGTACCCATACAGGTTCAATCGACATACAACCTTCTTCTGAGAATGTAACACGTTTGGTATTGGCAATCGGTAAAG
>DGVD01000019.1:14444-134841 GCA_002395835.1 Bacteroidales bacterium UBA4293
AGCATGATGGAGGCTGTAGGTTTGAGGAACCGTCCGAACTTTATGGATTATTCTCTCGCACCAGCAATAAGAGAAGGATTTGTGTGTATGAAGTATCCTGCCAATCCCCATCATCCCCGTCAACGCTATTTGCTGACGTTAAAAGGATTGATGTTGTTGGACGGTAATAATAGTTAAGAATCATAGTCTCTGCTTTAGGTAAGAGTCCTCTAAGTGCAATCCAAAGTGCAAAAAAAGCACTTTGAAAGAATTGGTCATAAAGAAAGCGAAATAACATTTGTCCGACACTATCCAAAAAAATTGGTGAGACTCGGACAAATGCTCTTAATAACAGTATTCATTGACTCAAATAATTTGATGAGAAAGACGTAAAGTACACCTTTTGTCCGAGACAATTAGAAGAATTCAAATACCCTCGGACAAATGGTCTATCAAAAGCAAGTGTTTCCATAATGGAAGCACTTGCTCATTATTATATATACGCACGCACGCGAGGGTTAATAACTTTTGCTCTTTTTGAGTTTATTGCCAGGATAGTGCTTGGCATGCGCATAACGCATGGCACGGTAAGCCCAATGGAGATAGTCTTCATCTTTTTCACGCCAAGGCATATCACTTGAAGTTCCGCCACCACCAGACGTTTGTGCTACGCTGGTAGCGCCATCGATACCATTCATAAAGACACGAAGGCCCGTTGTAAACACATCTTTCCAACGCAGGAAGTTGTAGTCATCAATAAAAGTGTTTTCTGCCATTGCTGCTGCTTCTGGTAGTTTTCTGCAAATCTGAGTCGCATCATGTAAGACTTGGTCCAGAATAGCGGCTTTGAGCAAAATGGAAACATGCTGATGGAGGTAGCCTGCTATTTGTTTATCATAATTGATGATGCCGTTTAGTAAGTCCGTCTGGGAGTCGTACTCGTCTCTTAGCGATTCCAACTCATCCTCGGCCTCATGTAGTTTCGCTACCTTTTCAGAGAGTTTCTCTCTGACATCGAAAAGCTTATTCTGGAGTTCCTGAATGTCACGGGCAATATCATTCTTGTTGGAATCGGATTGTCGAAGTTGTGCCTCAAGCTCTGCTATCTGTGATTCGATTTCCTTTTGCTGTCGAGTGAGGTTCTCAATCATTGTAGTGAGTCCCCTCACAGCACGACGCTTGGTTTCAAGTTCCTCTTCGAGAGATTTATTTTCACGATGCAACTCACGGTTGTGCTCTTCGAGCGATTTGTGACGTGCGCCTGTTTCATGGATGTCATCGCCACGTTCAAGTCCCCACTTCTCATTGACGGCAGCATACCAATCGTGCCATTCACGCATCTTGTCGCGAGCTGCAACAAGAGAACTGCCTCCGAACATGTCCTTGGCAGACAAACGACCATCCTCTAAAATTGGAGTAATGGTCGCATGAATGTGACAGTTCTTCTCGTCACAGTGTGCGATAAAAGAAATGATGTTCTTCTCACCAATACGTTCTGCGAGAGCCTTGTAATTGTCGAGGGCGAACTGCTCTATCTCTGGCATCCGTTTGATGTGAGCGTTGTTTCCTCGCTCTTGAAGCACCTGATTTCCGAATGCAAGTTCATTCATGCGTTCACAGTTACCACCAATAACGAGAGAGACAGAGAGATGTTGAGTACTTCTGACTATAGGCTCTTTGCCTGTTGCTGCAAGCCTTTCTGCTTTCCATTCTGCGATACGTGCATCTACTTTTTCCTTGATGCAGACCGATTGATCTACTGGATCAATGACACCTCCTTTGCGTACCTCGAAGTTTAGGTGCGCACGACTCTTGTCGTAATTACGTTCTGGGGCATCAAGTTTACATTCCCATCGGGACTCATCCCATTTGCGCTGATGTTCTGCGCTGAGTGCTGGAGTCATCTTCATTTTACTGACTTCGAGCATTGTTTTTTTCGTGTGGTCATAATACTATACTGATTAATGTTAATACTTTAAGTGATAATCAGTCCTATCACCTCACATTGACCCTTGCCGTTGATGTAGTTGCGGCATATCTCTCAGCAGGTGGTCTTGGAGGGTTCACCCTTGCAGTGCTCAGTCTTGACTTGTGCCACACGGAGTGTAAATCTATAGACACAAAAAAAGACCGCCACGACGGACGGTCTGTAATATAAAATAATGTGGAGAAACAAAGGGCGGAACCAAGGCCGAGGATGTCGGCGCGGGTTCCAGTAATGAATCCTAATTATTCCCAAATTTTATCCCAACGGTTCTCGGCGTTATGCCCCAAAGGATTAATATACGCAGCATGTTTTTTATTATGCGTAGTATGCATGGTGTCTCCTTCACCTTCTCCCATAAGATATTTGAGTTTTATACCGACGGGCGTTTGGTTGCTGATTTCATTGTCGCGAACATATTCATTCATATACCAGTTGTTGCTTGTACGAATCAGTTCTTCCATCTCCGACTTAGAAAGTATGTAGAATTTGAAAGTCATATTTACACCTTCTCCTGAATAAACTACAAAGACCCAAGGACCTCGAATTTCAAAACCCTTAATGTTTCCTTTGTTATCAGAAATGAAACCAGTTGGAAAAGCATTCTTTCCGGTTCCTGTCTTCACCTGAACTAATTGCATCCGTCCGTCATCGGGATTTACACAAACGATGTCAATCGACTTGTAGTTATTGAATATTTGGTTGACATTGAAAGCATCCCAACCATTTTGCATCAACTTAACGACCACCATATTTTCGCCGATATCGCTAATACGAACATTATTATTCCTTGCCATATATGATTACCATAGACTATGCACACCGTCCCACCAAATTTCAGAACGCTTTAAATACGAGTTAAAAGATTCTTCAGGATAAGCACGCCAATGTTTGCCTTCTACTTTATCCAATAGTTCGTCAGGAGTTAGTTTGCTGTCGTACTTGATTTCCCAGCATTCCTTTATTCCCATGCTATCCATACAATAGCCTTTCTCGACGTACTTCTTTAATAAATCAGAGAGCAACCTTGTAAGCTCATCTTTGTCAAGACGCTTAATGCGCTCTACTGGCAGATACTTAGTTGATATATCTTCGTCTTTCATCAAAAGCCGCATGATAAACTCCAGTTCACAGTATTGAATACATCGGCGATATTCCTCATCGTGACTCTTGGCATAGTGGTTGATTATCTTCTTCAAGTTACCACCTTGCTGAACAAATCCCGCAAGCCTGACGATTTTATCCTCAACTGAACTCCAGTGCCATTCGGTACCGATGTTATCCCAGTACTCTCGTCTGCAAATTAGTCCCTCATATTCATCAAGAGGCACATCGAAAGGTTTGATAGGTTCCATAATTAAATTCCATTTACATTACCTAAATCCATACAGATTTCGCATTTACATTCACAATCGGACCTTTCGCCATCTTTGCATTTGGGACAACAGGAATAGTCTTTGGCTTGGCATTTCTCGCACCAGTCTATTTCCGTAGCATCCCAGTCCGTGTTGTCCTCTTCTGGACTATGTATATCTGTTCTTTTGTCTTGTGTCTTCGGATTGGAATATTCCATGTATTTTTGGTAATTCTGTCGAAAATTCTCAATGTCCTTATCCAAAATTGGCTGCTTCACAATGATTTCTGTTGTCTTCAAATGACCATCAACAACCTCATAGTATGGTTTCTTGACAAGCAAATAATGTTCACCATAGGAATTGGCATATATCTTGCCATCAACAACTTTTCTGACATCCAAATCAGAATAATAATGCTTGTTCAGGTCAAAAAACTCATGGAACACATAAAGCTCATTACGCAGTTCTGGCGAAAACTTCTGAGAGATTTCTGCACGTATATTGTCCACGTTTCCAATCACTTTCTCGACCATCGAATGGCGAATGTTTTGGCGGTCTTTCAACTTAACAATCCGTTTCTGTTGCTCGCGCTGATTATAATACAGCCTACGCATAGTCAATGTGTCGTTACTATTCCATACGTCAGCAATGGAATCAACTATCAACAGGAAATCATTATACTCGCCTACAAAGGTTCGCTCATCATCTGTTTGGGCTTCATCAATACTCGGCGTTTGACTTGAGAAATGTTTCGTGGATGCGCCATAAAAAGTACAGCCGGCCAACATTGTGCCCAATAGGAAAGAATAGAAAAGCTTCTTCATAGCCGTATCGAATTTAGGATAGTTGAAAAGGCACCGTCATCACGTATATCCCATTAACAGGTTTGCCGTTCTGAGTTGTAGGCTTTAATTTGGGCATACTTTTTATTACGCGCACAGCCTCTTTATCAAGCAACGGATGGACGGGACGAACAATCTCCACGTCACCAATTGAACCATCTGTTTCCACAATAAAACGAACAACGACCCTTCCTTGGATATTATTGTCCTGCGCCTCCTTTGGATATATCAGATGTTTGTATATCCATTTCTTCTGTTTCTCATCCAGTTCCATTACCGTGGTTTCCCTCGATGGAATAGTATCCGCTACCACGCAATGAGAGTTTAGCATTTGAGGAATAATTGCAAAAGCTTTGTTGCCCTTTCCAAACAAGGTGAATAAAAAAATCAGTCCTAAGACAGTCGAAGTCATAAATACATTCATAAGAACAACTCATTGGATTTATTAAATGTTTCCAAAATTACATAAATTTCTTCAATTCACGCTCCTATAATGAAAAAAGTCATATACAAAATGATTGATTTGTGCCATTTTATCTGTTTGAATGCTCAAAATGAAAGAAAAAGGAGTTAATTTGCGACTGAAAATCGCTATCCCAACACGGGTAAGTGCTAACGAAAAATAATAACGGCTATCCCGACGTGGGAAGAGGCCAACGAAAAATAGAAACGGCTATCCCGATGCGGGACAAGCGGTTTGAAAACTAAATGGGACTTCCCCGAAGCGGGACGGACGGTTTGAAAACGAAAATATGGTAGTACCAATCAAAAATAGACACGATTATGACTAAGTTCACTGAAAAATAATTGCATTTGTACCCGATGGCATTCTTCTACGCTGCCATGAAGGCGATGGACGACCGCACGGCGGCGGTGGAGACGGAATTGGCACGGTTCATCACGATGGAGACCTAGTTTCACAGGCTGTTTACGGCTTTCGACGTGGCTTACAAGAACTCGATGAAGAGCCAGTTGAGAGACACTATCAAGCAGAAGGATGACGAGCGTAACCACATCGCCTACGTGATGGAGCGCGTGGCAAAGCTTTGGTGCGAGAAGCTGGACGACCAGTCGCTGGCCATCCACGAGCGGCGCGTGGCGCAGGTGTTCAAGGACTTCGACTTCCGCACGACCGAGGCATTGGTGGCCGAGAACGCGAAGATTCAGAACATGGAGCAGCGATTTACAAGTGAAGCGGCGCTGCAGGCTGACTTGGCAGCGATGGGTTTGACAGAACTGAACACGCAGCTGAAACAGTTGATGACGGAAATCATCGCCCTGATGACTGCCCGCAATGAGGAGCAATCGACCGTCATCGTGGGCGAACTGAAGGCTTGCCGCGAGGCGCTGGATGCTCACTACCGTGCTTTCATTACGTATCTGAATGCCGTGCAGGAGCTGCAACCCGAGGAGCAGATTGCGCAGAGCCGGAAGAAAAAGAAAGACGAGGACGTGGAGCCGGAGCCTGCGCCTGATAAAGGTGGCGACGGCGGGTCGGACGTTACGCCTGTAAAGCCCGAATAAGATTTTTCGATTAACATTATAACGCTGCCCGAATGTCGGTAATACGATGTTCGGGCTGCGCTTTGTTTTGCCCTTTTGGCTTCTTGCGCTCCGTTGGTGCTCAGGCGAACAAGCTCGGAGTCCGCCGCTTCCCCGTTTGACGAGGATGCTTAAATCTGTATGTGATATGCTTTTTGATACCCGATGCTTCAATCCATTTCTTCAATGGACGAGAAATCCATGAAGAACCTGTCAGTCCTTCGAACACTCGTTGATTTTGCTCACCTCGTTCTCCACAAAACGAGTATGCCTGCTCGCTGATGGGAAGATAATCTACCACATGCGTCTTGAGCTGGGTAAAGTCAACTCGCCATCCACTCCCTGTCTGCGCTATTTCTCCCCATGTGAGGTCCTGGATGTCACACAGACGAATACCTGTGAGCACAGCAAAGAAGAATGCACGTTTCAGCACTTCATTCTCGAACTGCGGTGCCGTACTCTTGCTGACGCAAGGCACGTACCTTGTCGGCATATCGACATGCCTCCTTGTCCAAATGCGAGGTGCATTGGATTATGCCGTTGGAATCGGTTTGTACTTGTGGTTGCCTTCCGAATCAATGCCGTTTATGGCCCTTGTGTCCCAGATGGTAGTGGTAATAGTGCGGTTGACCGCTTCGATGACTCTCTTAGGCTTGATGCTACCTGGATTGCGTACTGGGTACGACTTTGTGTAGAGGTACCATTCTTCACGGTACTCCGACTTGCAAAGTTTGGCCGTCACTTTTGTGTGTAATAAAGGTTTTCTCATTATTCTTCTGATTTATATAAGTTATCGATTTCTTCTTTTGGAACATACACATAGTTGCCAATCTGACGAGAGGGAATGGAATACATCCTAACGTGTGCCCATACGGAACTATCATTGATGTGATACTTCTTACAGACTTCTCCGATAGTGTAGCAGTCCTCGGGTTCGAGACTGTAAAGTTTCTTTTGCGGCACTTCTTTTTCCTCTTTCAAATCGCGTCTGTAATGAAACAGCAGGTCCAGTTCTGAACGCTTGAAACGCATCAGTCTTGTGCCTAGATTAATACATGGAATCTTACCTAACTTAGCCAGACGGTATAATATAGTGTACTGCGCTCAATTCCATATATAGCAACAACTTGACGGGCTGTCAGGTATTCTCGGATACCAGGTACGTTCTGCGCATATGTAACAAATAAGGCTTCTTTTTTCTCTTTATTCTTCTTACGCTTATTCACTACTTTGCTGCATTTCGGAGAGCAGTAAACACTGTCTAACGTCTTAATAATAAAGACCTTGAATCTAATTGGGCATTTCCTATTGATTTCAATTCCTAAATTTGCCATGTTTTCTACTTTTAAGTTCTACTAAGTCCTACATGTATGTTTAAGTATGTTTATGTCCAACCTTATCTACCATTAAGTCTTGTTACAAGTATGTAACAAAAAAGCCGTAAAAAAAAGCAGAATAAGCACATAGAAAACATGAGCCCATAAAAAAAATGGCGTGTAACTCATTGAGCTACACGCCATTTGATAGTGTTTTGTTATGTCTTTACTTATGCGTCTTATTTTACCTCCTCAAAGTCTGCATCCTGGACATTGTCGCCACCAGTCTTTGTAGAAGAGTCAGCACCTGGGTTAGGACCTGCCTGTGGGCCTGCCTGAGGACCTGCCTGTGCACCAGCCTGATACATCTTCTGAGCAGCAGCATTCAGTTTAGCGGTAGCAGCATCGATACCTGCCAAATCCTGATTTTTGTGAGCTTCCTTTAACTCGTTCAGGGCACCCTCAACCTCAGCCTTCACGTCGGCTGGAATCTTATCGCCGCTTTCCTTCAGCATGTTCTCGGTCTGGAAAATCATAGAGTCTGCCTGATTCAGCTTATCTACTCTTTCACGTTCCTTCTTATCTGCATCAGCGTTAGCCTCAGCCTCAGCCTTCATACGCTCGATCTCTTCCTTGCTCAAGCCACTTGAAGCCTCGATACGGATAGCCTGCTCCTTACCGGTAGCCTTATCCTTAGCAGAAACCTTCAAGATACCATTAGCATCGATATCGAAAGTAACCTCAATCTGAGGAACACCTCTACGTGCAGGAGCGATACCTTCCAGGTTGAACTGGCCGATAGACTTGTTCTGAGCTGCCATTGGACGCTCACCCTGCAGGACGTGGATGGTTACTGCGGTCTGGTTGTCGGCTGCAGTAGAGAAGATTTCACTCTTCTTACATGGGATAGTAGTGTTAGCATCGATCAACTTAGTCATGACACCACCCATGGTTTCGATACCCATAGTCAATGGAGTTACATCCAGCAATACGATGTCACCTACACCACCTTCCTTATTCAGGATGGCACCCTGGATACTTGCACCTACTGCAACTACCTCATCTGGGTTCACACCCTTAGAAGGAGCCTTACCGAAGATATCCTCTACCAGTTTCTGAACAGCTGGGATACGGCTAGAACCACCTACCAAGATAACCTCATCAATGTCTGCATTGGTAAGACCTGCGTCCTGCATAGCCTTTGTACATGGTTCAACACATTCCTGAATCAAGTCGTGCTCCAGAGCCTCGAACTTAGCACGGGTAAGAGTCTTAACCAAGTGCTTAGGACCGCTGGCAGTAGCAGTGATATATGGCAAGTTGATTTCAGTAGTAGTAGAGCTAGACAGTTCAATCTTAGCCTTTTCTGCTGCTTCCTTCAGACGCTGCAGAGCCATAGGATCCTGTTTCAGGTCTACGCCTTCTTCAGCCTTGAACTCATTTGCCAACCAGTCGATAATTACCTGGTCGAAGTCATCACCACCCAGGTGAGTGTTACCGTTAGTAGAAAGTACCTCGAATACACCACCACCGAATTCCAAGATAGAGATATCGAAAGTACCACCACCAAGGTCGAATACGGCAATCTTCATATCCTTATTAGCCTTGTCCACACCGTAAGCCAGTGCAGCTGCTGTAGGCTCGTTCACGATACGCTTTACATCCAGACCGGCAATAGTACCAGCCTCCTTAGTAGCCTGACGCTGTGAGTCAGAGAAGTATGCAGGAACAGTGATGACAGCCTCTGTTACTTCCTGTCCCAGATAATCCTCAGCAGTCTTCTTCATTTTCTGAAGAACCATGGCTGAAATTTCCTGTGGAGTATACTGACGACCGTCGATTACCACACGAGGAGTATTGTTTGCACCGCGTACTACTTCATAAGGTACGCGAGAAATTTCCTTCTGAACCTGGTCATAAGTCTCACCCATGAAACGCTTGATGGAGAAAACTGTACGTTTAGGGTTAGTGACAGCCTGACGCTTTGCAGGATCACCAATCTTACGCTCGCCACCATCGACGAATGCCACTACAGATGGAGTGGTGCGCTTACCTTCACTGTTAGCGATTACCACAGGCTCATTACCTTCAAATACAGATACACAAGAGTTTGTAGTACCTAAGTCAATTCCAATAATCTTTCCCATAATATAATTGTTTTTTATTTGTTCAACTTTAAAATTACATCGATTCGAAAATCTGAGATGTATATAACAAAGGGTGTGCCATAATTCTCATAAGGGGGGTGTCCCCCTTTGAGAGGAACTGACAATTAGGCAGATTATGGGGTTGGTATGACAGATTTACCTATTAGTTTTCAAAGTCTATCTCGTGGTCTAGCTTGTCCAGGAAGTCTGCCAGAACTTCGGGTTCTATATCTCCCAGTTTGAATTCTTTCTCAGCGTCCTTTCGGATTTCGGCAATCCAAGCACGACGGGCAGTGACATAGTCCTGACGGATGCGTTCTGCATCGGCTGGGGTGATTTCCGTGATGCCATAGTAATCCAGAATCATGCGGTAAGTCCATGCCCACTGGTAATCCCGGTAATTATCATTTATTTCCCTGAAGCGGTGGATGACTTGCTGGATAGTCTTTAAGGTTCCATTCTTAATATCGGCAATGAGGCGCTGCTCCTCTGAATCTGGCAGAAGCAGTCCTGCCAAATCGTTCCAATCGCCCTCTCCCACTGCACCAACAGGACGGCCGAAGCGATGACTTTTCTGAACGCGCTTAAGCACGGCACCCATATAGATGCGCAGAGCGATATCGTAATACTTGATACCTTTCTTCAGGCTACTGTTCTGGATGACATAGTCGTGGAAGTTGTAGCTAGACACATCCTCACCAGAGGCAGCACGAAGGTCTTCCAGGATTTTCTTACCCTTCAAGATTTCACCCACGGAGAACGGAGAGAGCCAGTCGAAGTTCACGATACTCTTCTGATTTCCCTGTGGACGGACATCACGCTTAGGCCACTTCCGGATATCACGGTACAAGCCCACAGTAGTAATGTTTCTACCAGGTACCAGGTACATGGTTTCTCCATAAGCTATGAGATAAGAGAACGGTAGGTTACGAGTATTAGGATGGTGCATCAGCTTTCCGAAGCACACAGAGAATGTTCCGATGGTAGCAGGCATGAGCAGGTAGCATCCACTGGCAGTCTTTGTTCCTCTTTCCAGCGTTCCCCAGTGCATAGGGCCCATTTTATAGGCATGATTAGAGAAGTTGGTAGAAGAACCGGCATTGTAGAAGCTGAACATGCCACCAATAAGCAGTGAACTTTTGTGGTGACTGGCACTGAACGGGCCGCAGAAGGCAGCACATGCCTCACCGTTGCTCATGTAAGAGTTGGCAAAGAACACACTCTGGTTGGCTGTGAAACCATTGGAAATATGACAGGCTTCACCCACAAAGCAGTCCTGCATCTTCACGGAGTTCACTATCTTGCAAGCCTCGGAGATGATACAGTTTTCCAGGATGACTCCCGTACCTATATATACAGGTGCACCAGGGATGGATGCGATAGTTACCTCGCTTAACCTACTGGCACCATTCACTTCGTTGCCATCCTCGATGAGTGTATTAACGATTTCCTTTGTATTAATAATCCGCACTCCATTGCCGATGATACCTACGGCAGGTGTATTATCCTTCACATCTTCCTGTACCATCTTGCTGATGGCATCGCGCAACTCCTTATCATGCAGATGCTTAACCTCGAAAGCAGCCAACTGAGAGTTCAGGTCTTTGAAAAGCACCAGATTACCATCACCCACCTCATTCAGGACAGAGATCAAGTTTCCCTCACCATAATTGGCACCCTCCACTGTTTCCATGGTTGACACATTGGACACGTAACAGTCATTGCCTATGATATAATTATTGATGTAGTTTCCGATGTTCTCTATGAGGCAGTTGTCTCCGATGGTAACATTACGCAAAGTAGCATTCCGGATTCCCGTATGCTTCATGAACCCCTTGGTAATCTCCACATCCTTTTCATAAGTACCCAGCCGGATGTCACCATAGAAGATGACACGATGACAGGATTTAGGCAGGAAGCCATCGGCTACCTGAACAGAAGACCAATCTTCGGCCCAACAATCATTTTTCTCTAATACTTCAATTTCCTCAGAAGTGAGCGCTCTATACTGTCTCATAAACTATCTTATATTTGTATTTGTTCTTAATCTTTTTTCCCGGCACAAGCCGGGCAGATGCCCTTGACCAGAAAACTGACAGCCTGACTGACATAGCCTTCAGGGAGTTCCACCCCTGGCACATGAAGTTCATGCAGGCAGTACGTCTTATGACACTTTTCACAAAAGAAGTGAACATGCTCATCATCGTCCTCCTCCGTGTGATGGCTGTAGCACCACTCATACTTCGTGCCTCCATCAATGCCCTCTATGGCATGAACCAGATGATTCTCCCTGAAAAGCATGAGTGTACGGAAGATATTCGACTTATCGATAGACAGAATCCTATCCTCCAGTTCCGACATGGAAAGGGGGCTCTCCCCTTCCGTAAGAGCCTTCATGATAAGGATACGATTGGAAGTAGGACGAATGCCATGGGCTTCCAGCAGTTCAATACAATCGCAAATTTCCATACAAAGCATCTTTTGTCGGCTGCAAATTTAGGATTTTTATTTGTTTTAACCAAAAAAGAACCCCTTATTAGAACCATGCTGGATAGACTGGATAAAAATACCTTCTTTTAAGGAAAATTTTTTCTCTCCTTCTGGAGAAAATTTTCTCCCCTTCTGGAGAGTAAATTTGCCACCTCTGAGAGAACTACACTTAAGAGGATGGAAACCACAGGCAAAATGACATACCAAAGGTAAGGAGGAAGAGCTTCAAATCCTTGTTCCCTTTCTATAAAACAAATAAGGAACATCTGGACGGCATAGATCTCCAAAGAATACTTACCCAACCATACCAAAACCCGGTTGAAGACAGGAAAAACCACCAGCAAAAATCCCACTAGAATGATAAAAGGAAGGGTAGCCACCAGATACTGGTAAATCATTTGGGAAGTTATGATTCTAGGAAGACTGAGAAAAGGAACCAGCACCAGTGGAATGCAAATGAGCAAATGCCACTTCCGGATTTCCTTCCTATCCCTGGCAGCCCGATTCAAATATTCAGCTAAAGCCACACTCAGCATGAAGACTGGCAATCTGGAAAGACAGTGAAAACTCTTTCTGAGATGCCCCTGACTATCCAAATAAGTAAGCCCCAAAATCACACAGACAGCAATGAGGGCACTACTCACATGATGAGTACGTCTATCTAGCTGATATAAAATGGGATAGACAGCATATAGAATCAGCAGAAGAGCCACATACCACACCGGATGCACACCCGTCTTCCAATAATTCAAGGTAGAAAGATTCAAGATGAACTGCACAAAACCATCCTTCAGATAGAAGAAATCATACCAGATGAAATAAACCAGTCCTCCCAAGAGATAAGGCAGAAAGACCTTGAGAAACCGATGCTGGTAAAACTGGGAAAGCGTATTTTTCCGGATAGAGTTATACAGCCCCAAGCCAGAAAGCATGAGGAACACATCCACCCCAATGTTTCCTTTAGAAAGAAAAAGCGCAAAAGGCTGAGGGAAAGGGACATAGATGTTGAGATGAAAGAGCAGGATGGCAATCGTAGCCACCCCAAAGATTTCCTTTCTCAGACTGAATACATCTTTCCAAGTATATTTCATGCTTCTTCTTTTTATTCTTGCAAAAATAAAAGGATTTAATTATTTATCCAAAAAAAGAGAATAAAAGTAAAAAGGAGTTAAGTCAGATAAACCTGTCCGAAGAAAAGGAATCTTATGAGTAAAGGCTTGAATTCAATCCCAGCATAAAGGGACAATTTTCCGAGGATTTTCGAAAAAAGTGGGGAGAAGGACTCCTAGATGGGAAAGACGGTTTCATCGATTGAAAGTGGGGTTTGGTCGAATCCACTCGTTTTATCTTCGAGAAAACTTTTTATAGTTAAATAGTTTTCCCTACTTTTGCATCAAACAAAACAAGAAAAAAATAATATAAATAATAAAAAAATAGGTAATTAGAAATGAAAAAAATCATTCTTTTTTCTTTCGCTCTTTTAAGTGGCCTCGCTGCCAATGCCCAGACCTGGGATTTGCGTCAGTGCATCGACTATGCGCTGGAGCACAACATCAGTCTGCAGCAGAGCCGCATTCAGCAAAAGGAGTCGGAAGTAGACCTGCTGACATCTAAGGGACAGCTGTTTCCTAGTCTTTCCTTTAGTACCAGTCAGAATGTGAACAACAACCCTTGGGCTGAAAAGTTCTCCTATACGGATGGTACAGGGCAAGTTAGCTCCGGAAACACTACCTATAGTGGAAATTATGGTTTGAATGCCAGTTGGACTGTATGGAATGGAGGCAGACGTGAAAAAAACATTGAAGCCAGCAAAATTTCCTTGGAACAAGCTGAGCTCAACACTGAAGCTAGTGCCAACAACATTCAGGAACAGATTCTTCAGTACTATGTGCAGATTCTTTATGCCAGAGAATCCGTGAAAGTAAATGAAAACACCCTGGAACTATCTATTGCTCAGCGAGACAGAGGTAGGGAACGCGTGGAAGTAGGTGACTTGAGTCGTGCAGACTTGGCTCAGCTAGAGTCACAAGTAGCTCAGGATGAATACAATGTAATCAATGCCAAGAACCAGGTGGAAAGATACAAGATGCAGCTCAAGCAACTACTGGAACTCACTGGTGTACAGGATTTTGACATAGCTACCGTAGAGGTTCTTGATGAGCAAGTCTTAACAGAACTTCCTTCTGTAACTTCCGTGTATGAAGCAGCTCTATTGAGCCGTCCGGAAATACGGAACAGCCAGCTGAACATTGATGCTGCGAACCTGAACATAGACATTGCAAAGGCACAAAAGCTTCCTACCATCAGTCTTCAAGCTAGTACAGGAACAAATACCAACAGTGCAAATACCTATAACTGGGGCAAACAGATAAAGAACAACTGGAGCAATGCCGTAGGTGTTTCTGTAAGCATCCCTATCCTGGCTCAACGCCAGAACCGCAGTGCTGTGGAGAAGGCTAAGTATCAGCATCAGATTTCACAGCTGAACCTGCAAGATCAGCAGAAATCTCTTTATAACACGATAGAAGGCTATTATCTGGATGCAGCCAATGCCCAGGCACAGTTCAAATCAGCTTGTGCTAGTGTAGAGAGCTCCAGTGCCAGCTACGACCTGCTGAACGAGCAGTTTAACGTAGGACTGCGTAACATGGTAGAGCTCATGGAAGGCAAGAACCGACTGCTTCAGGCAGAACAAAATAAACTTCAAAGTAAATACACCGCCATCATGAACGAAAAACTGCTGGAGTTCTATGGAGGAGAAAGCATCAACTTGTAAAAAACACACCACTATGAATAAAAAGAAAATCACTTACGGCATCATCGCCCTTGCAGTATTAGCCGCTTTAATATTCTTCTTTATGGGCGGCAAGAAGCAACCACAAGCAAGCTATAATGAAGCTGTGGTTACCAAAGGAGAAGTAAGCACAACCATTACTGCTACAGGTACCATTGAACCTGTAACTCAAGTAGAAGTAGGTACCCAGGTTTCCGGTATCATTGACAAAATCTATGTAGACTTCAATTCTGAAGTAAAGAAAGGACAAGTCATTGCTGAAATGGACCGTAGAAACTTGACTAGTGATTTAACCACTGCACAGAGCAATCTGGCTAGTGCCAAAAGTTCCCTTGACTATCAGGAAGCTTATTATAAGCGTTACAAAACCCTTTACGACAAAGGACTCATCAGCACTAACGATTATGAGAATGCTTACCTGCAGTACCAGCAGGCCAAAGAGACCTACCGTAGTCGTCAGGAGAGTGTAAGAACCGCTCAGCAGAACTTGGCTTATGCTACCATTACCTCACCTATAGACGGTGTTATTCTGGACAAAGCTGTGGAGGAAGGTCAGACAGTAGCAGCAGGATTCAGCACTCCTACCCTCTTCACCATTGCACAGGACCTGACCGACATGCGTGTGATTGCTGACATAGACGAGGCTGACATAGGCGGTGTGAAAGAAGGTCAACGCGTACAGTTCTCTGTAGATGCTTATCCTGATGAAACCTTTGAAGGTGCTGTAACCCAGGTTCGCCAGCAGGCAACTACTGAAAGCAATGTCGTAACCTATGAAGTGGTCATCGGTGCACCTAATAAAGACTTGAAGCTGAAGCCAGGTCTTACTGCCAACGTAACCATCTACACTAACCATAAGAGCGATGTGCTGATAGTACCAAACAAGGCTCTGAAATTCACTCCTAACCCTATGTTCCTAGGGCCAGAAGGAAAGATCCAAGACACTCAGGCAGCCAAGAAAGTATGGACGAAGCAAGGAAACACCTTCACGGCTCACAAGGTGGAGACAGGCATCACCAACGGCTCTGTAACCGAGATTATCAGTGGTGTGAAGGAAGGAACCAAGGTAGTGACAGAACTGAACCTGACTGGTGTACCTACAGAAGCTGCAGGTTCTGGAAACCCATTCATGCCAGGTCCTCCGGGAAGACGTAACAACTCATCATCAAACAATTCATCCAATAATTCATCCCGTAATTAAGCCAACAATGGAAGACAACAGAAAAGTAGTCATCGAACTTCAGAATGTGAAGCGTAACTTCCAGGTGGGTTCGGAAGTGGTGCATGCCCTACGAGGTGTGAGCTTCAAGATCTACGAAGGCGAGTTTGTCACCATCATGGGTACATCAGGTTCCGGTAAGTCAACCCTGCTGAACCAGCTAGGTTGCCTGGATACCCCCACCTCTGGAGAATATTATTTGGATGGCGTGAGTGTGAGAACTATGAAACGCCGTCAACGTGCCCATCTGCGCAACCGAAAGATTGGGTTCGTGTTCCAAAACTATAACTTGCTGCCAAAGACGACAGCACTGGACAACGTGGTACTTCCTTTAATGTACAACTCAGAGTACAGTGCGAAGATGCGCAAGGAGGCTGCCATAGAAGCCCTGAAGGCTGTGGGTCTGGAAGACCGCATGTACCACAAGAGCAACCAGATGTCTGGAGGACAGATGCAGCGTGTGGCAATAGCCCGTGCCCTGGTGAACAATCCAGCTGTAATCCTGGCCGACGAGGCAACCGGTAACCTGGATACTCGTACTAGTTATGAAGTGCTGGTACTCTTCCAGAAGCTCCATGCTCAGGGACGAACCATCATCTTTGTGACTCACAACCCAGAAATTGCCCAGTACAGCAGTCGCAACATTGTACTGCGAGACGGCAAAGTTCGTGAAGATGTACAGAACCCCAATATACAATCAGCTGCGGAAGCCTTGGCTAAACTGCCGGCACCACAGGATGACTAACCCTTAACCGAAAGAAGAATATGAATTTTATCAATCTATTCAAAGTAGCCGTGCGAGCTATTGCATCGAACAAATTCCGTTCCTTCCTATCCATGTTGGGTATCATCATCGGTGTAGGAGCAGTGATCGTGATGATGGCCATCGGTCAGGGTTCTAAGAACAGTATAAAGGAGACCATCTCCTCCATGGGAACCAATATGATTATGATTCGCCCCGGTGGTGGTATGATGGGTGGTATCCGTATGGACCCCAGTGCCATGCAGACCCTGAAAGTAGAAGACTATGAGGCCATCCTGAAGGATAAGTACTATGTAACCTATGTGAGTCCACAGGTGACTGCTTCAGGGCAGGTAATCTACGGTGCCAACAACGCCTCCACCACCATGTATGGAGAGAGTGCCGAGTATCTGGACATCAACCAACGTTCTGTGGAAGATGGGGAAATGTTCACCGAAGAAGACATTAAGAAGGCAGCCAAAGTCTGCGTGGTAGGTAAAAGTGTGGTAGACAACCTCTTTCCTAACGGTGGAGACCCTGTAGGTAAGACTATCCGTTTCAAGAGTATTCCATTCCGTATCATCGGTGTGCTGAAGTCAAAAGGATACAATGCTATGGGTATGGACCAGGACGACTTGATTCTGGCACCTTACAGTACCGTTATGAAACGTATTCAGGCACAGACCTACTTCAACAGCATCAACTGCTCAGCCATTTCTGAAGAATATTCAGACGATGCCATTGAAGAACTGACACAAATCCTGAGAACTACCCACAAGATCAAAGAAGGTGAGGAAGACAACTTCTCTATCAACTCCCAGCAAGAAATTATGGAAACCATGAACTCCACTATGGATATGGTAACCCTGATTCTGGTAGTAGCTGCAGCCTTCTCCCTGCTGGTAGCAGGAATTGGTATCATGAACATCATGTTGGTATCTGTTTCTGAGCGAACTAAAGAAATCGGTCTGCGCATGTCGGTGGGTGCTACAGGTCTGGACATTTCGAACCAGTTCCTGCTGGAATCCATCATGATAAGCCTGACAGGAGGTATTCTGGGTGTTTCATTCGGATGGCTCTTGAGCACAGCAGCAAGTTCACTTTTCGGACTGCCTACCAGTGTTCCACTATGGAGTGTAATCCTAAGTTTCATTGTATGCGTCATCATTGGTGTGGGCTTCGGTTACTTCCCAGCTCGTAAGGCAGCCCAGATGGATCCTATAGAAGCACTTCGTTATGAGTAATACATGAAAAGACAGACACTACTAGAAAGTTTACCAGAAAAGCTCATCCACGTTCTGGTATGGGCTTTTCTGTTCAGTTCACCCCTGCTGACTATGGATCGGAGCGAATCCGGCATAGACTGGCTAGATGTGGTCCACCGCTTAGGTGGGCCATTGGTGATTTTTATCCTTTTCTACCTGAATTATTTGATTCTGGTGCCTAAACTCTTGTTGGAAAAAAGTAAAAAGCTTACCTTTGTGCTGGTGAATGTAGCGGTTTGCATTGCACTCATCTTCGGTCAGCTAACATGGGAAGATTTAACCGGAAGGGCCGACAGAAGACCCATGCCCAGTTTCTCAGAGATTTTCCAGATAGGAGGCCCTGGGTTTGGGAAGCCCATGAAGGAACCTGCACCAGAGCAAGGGCCGAGTAGTGAGGTGAGGAATGCAAAGGAGTTCTCCCCAGGCGATTTAAGACCAGAAGAATTGCCAGAAGCAGAAAGAAGAGGACCACAATGGAGGGGCCCTCGAAAAGAAGGGAGCTTACACATCTTGGGAATGAGGGTTCCATACTTATTCCTTTTCAGGGACATCCTGATGCAGATACTCTGCATTATTGTGGCTACATCCACCCGCATGAGCAAGCAGTACCAACAGTCGGAACAAGCCTTGCAGATTGCAGAATATAACCGAAAGGAAGCGGAACTGAGAAATCTGCGAAACCAGATTAATCCACACTTCCTGCTGAACACGCTGAACAACATCTACGCCCTGATTCAATTTGACCAAAGCAAGGCACAGGAAACCGTTCAGGAATTGAGTAAACTACTTCGCCATATTCTGTATGATAACCAGCAGCAACTAGTGTCTCTTGACAGCGAAGTGGGCTTTATGCACAACTACATTGGGCTGATGAAAATAAGGTTGCCGGAAAATGTGGACATCCAAGTGAACAACAACGTACCCACGCCCAACAACCTGAGGATTGCACCTCTAATTTTCATCTCCTTGATAGAGAATGCCTTTAAACATGGTATTCGCACCAGTGAGAATAGTTTTATCCATATAGACATGGATTATTACAAGGCCAGCAACACGCTGCATTTCCGTATAGAAAACAGCAACTTCCCAAAGAATGAGGAAGACCGAAGCGGAAGCGGCATTGGCCTGGATCAGGTACAGAAAAGACTGGATTTGGTCTATCCCAACCAGTATACATGGGAAAAAGGAGTGAAAGATAATATATATTTTTCAGACATCACCATTCAACTAGACACAAAGAAGAACCTCAAATAAGAGCACCCTATGAATCTGAGATGTGCCATTATAGATGATGAGCCTCTAGCTGTAAGTCTGCTGGAAAGCTATGTACAAAAGACCCCATTCCTAAAACTGGTGGGTAAATATAACAGTCCGCTGACTGCTATGGCTGGCATCAAGAGTAATCCTGTGGACCTGCTGTTCCTTGACATTCAGATGCCCGAACTTTCCGGTATGGAGTTTGCCAAACTCGTAGACCAAGAAACTCGCATCATCTTCACAACAGCTTTCGGCCAATATGCGCTGGAAAGCTATCGTACTAATGCTCTGGACTATCTACTGAAACCCATCAGTTACAAAGATTTCCTGGATGCTGCCAACAAAGGTTTGCAATGGTTTGAACTGAGTAAGGCTAAAAGCATGAGAGATGAAGAAATAACTCCTGCAGAAAGTAAAGAATTCTTCTACGTAAAAAGTGAACACAGGTTAATAAAGATTAATATGGAGGAGATTACCTACATTGAAGGTCTGAAAGACTATATTAGAATTAATCTGGAGGGGAAAAAACCTATTCTGTCACTGATGCGTATGCGTTCTTTAGAAGATTTCCTGCCTGCAGACAAATTTATGCGTGTGCACCGCTCCTTCATCGTAAACCTGGAAAAGATAGAAGTGATGGAAAGGGCCCGCATTGTCTTTGGTAAGAACTACATACCAGTATCAGACAACTGCATTGAAACTATTCGTGAATATATTCAAAAACATTCTATTCTATGAGACTGAAAACTATGATTATGGGTGTGCTTATGCTATTGCCATTGGCCTTGCAAGCACAAGAACCAGCCAAATATCTGGCTGGTGCAGTACCTGAAGTAAATGGAAAAGTTTTGTTCACAACCCAACTGGCTGTAGACAACAATAAGTCGGAGGTATTCCAAACTATGGAAAAATGGGCAGAGAGCCTAACGGGTCGGAATACAGCCATAGGAAACAAGAACCGAATAGCCTATAAAGATGAGGGTAAAGGAGAAATTGTCTACACTGGAGAGGAGTGGATGGTATTTTCCAGCTCAGGTTTTTCACTGGATCGCACCCGTATTTACTATAATCTACGCATTCTTTGCGAAAATAATCTAGCCACCATTCAGATGGTAAATATCAGATATCTTTATGATGAGAACCGCAATGGAGGCGAACGCTATTCTGCAGAAGAACTCATCACAGATGAAGAATGCATGAATAAAGACAAGACTAAACTTTTAAAAACCATTGGCAAGTTTCGTAGAAAGACTATAGATCTGAAAGACGAACTTTTCCTGGATGCATCAAAAGCATTTGGATTTTCAGAGACAACCACTGCACAAATTGTAGGAGTGGCACCAGCCCCCATACGACGCACAGACGTTCAGGCTGAACAGAAACCTGAAGAGCCTAGACGCACCCCACCTGTAGTGAAAACCATGCCAGAAAAAACAGAGAAAGTGGTCAATACTGCAGAAAAGAAAGCTGAGACTACGGTAGAGAAACCTGCAATGACACCGCCTGTAGTGAAAACCATGCCGGAAAAGACAGAAAAGAAGGAAGAAAAGGCATCAGAGAAACCCAAGATGACTCCACCTGTAGTGAAAACTATGCCAGCCAAGGAAACCATTTCCTTTACGGTAAAAGCAGATTCAGATTTGGCTAAGCTTCTGGAGCAAACCAGCAAGGCTACCATCACTGTTATTTCAGAGAATGGCACGGCACAAATGCTTCAGTTCAGGAGAACTGGCACCGAAAAGTCAACCGATGACAAGATGAAAATCTATACAGGTACAATTAGCAAGTAAACAAATTAATAACCTATAAACGGAATTATATTATGGATCAGGCTAAAATCAGACTTATTCTGAACACTATTTTCATGATAGGTGCAATAGCATCGGTGATAATTTATTTTGCCTTTCCTGAGGAAAGAAGTTTGTTCATGATTGTTATCATGACTTCACTGGCAATTAAGATAGTGGAATTCTTTATCCGCTTTATGTTCTAACATTTAATTAAGAAATTGAAAATACATAAGAAACCAGATTTTCCGAAAGGAAGTCTGGTTTCTTATGCTTTTCTAGGAATTTTTCATTTTTTTTTGCTCCTTTTAGATTATTATTTATCTTTGCAGATATCTATTTCTGCTATTGAAAAACTGTAAAATTGGTACATAAAACCGAAAATATTATAAATATGATTAGTTATTTAGTAACTATATTTGCAGAATAGAATTATGCAGGAATGCATATGTACCCTTAAATTTGATTTATTTAACATTACTAACTATAACATCTACTTATGCTAAGAAAAATCAGAATTGCCTTAGCAGCTATTTTCTTCATCTGTATAACAGGCCTTTTCCTGGACATCACAGGTGTATGGCAATCTATCTTCGGATGGATGGCGAAGCTGCAGTTCCTTCCAGCAGTTATGGGGTTGAGCCTTGTGCCTATCCTGATAGTGCTGGCGCTGACTCTGATTATGGGACGTTTCTATTGTTCCGTAATCTGTCCTATGGGCGTTTTCCAGGATGTAGTGGCCTGGATTTCACGCAAATTCAAGAAAAAGAATCCCTACAGCTATAGTAAGCCCAAGACTTGGCTACGGCTAACAGTCCTAGTGCTGTTCATCATTTTGGTGGTGACCGGTTTCAATGGCATTGCCATTTTAGTGGCACCTTATAGTGCCTACGGACGTATGGTGAACAACCTGCTTCAACCACTCTACATCATGGCAAATAATGCCCTAGCTGGTGTGGCTGCAGAGAATGAGAGTTATACATTCTGGGCTGTGGATCCACATCTGTTTGTGGCACCCCTGCTTATAGTTGCTGCCATAACCTTCCTAGTCATAGTTGTGTTGGCATGCATCGGAGGACGCACCTACTGTAATACCATTTGCCCCGTAGGTACAGTGTTAGGTTATGTAGCTAAGTTCTCTTGGTTCAAGCCTTACATTGAAGTATCTAAGTGCAAAAATTGCATGAAGTGCTCAAAGAACTGCAAGGCTTCAGCTATAGATATTAAGGGAGGCATGGTGATAGATTATACACGATGTGTGGCTTGTGGAAACTGCTTGGAAGAGTGTAAATTCGGTGCACTTCATTTCGGGCACCCTACAGCTGCTGCACGTATCATGCCTGAAAAGCCTGCAAAAACTGCAAAAGCAAACTCTACTGCTAAGAAATCAGCAGAAGTCACAGCTGAAAAAGCCACAGAGAAGGTGGACACCAATCTTCGCAGTATGCTGACTACAGCAGTAGTACTAGGTGCATCTGCAGCCATCAAGGCTCAAGAGATGAAAGTAGATGGTGGACTGGCGGTCATTGAAGACAAGAAAATGCCTGTTCGACAAACTAAGATTGTGCCTCCTGGAGCCCTTTCTGCTTCTAATCTGGCAAGCAAGTGTACGGGATGCCAGCTATGCGTGAGCAACTGCCCTAATGGAGTGCTTCGTCCATCCACAGACCTGAAGACTTTCATGCAGCCATTTTCCAGCTATGAGAACGGATACTGTCGTCCAGAATGTAACCGATGCTCACAAGTTTGTCCTGCAGGAGCCATTAAACCAATCTCCAAGGAAGAGAAATCGTCCATACAGATTGGTCATGCTGTGTGGGAACCAGACAACTGTATTGTCATTACCGATGGTGCAGAGTGTGGAAACTGTGCCCGTCACTGTCCAGTAGGAGCTATCACAATGGTGCCACAAGATCCAGACGACAATTTTAGTCCACTGATTCCTGCTGTGAATGAAGAACGATGCATTGGCTGTGGAGCCTGCGAGAACCTGTGTCCAAGCAGACCACTATCAGCCATTCATGTAGAAGGTCATTTAGTACACAAACACATTTAATTCACACGGCTATGAAACAAATTAACAGAAGAGAGTTCCTAAAGACCTTAGGTCTAGCTGGAGCAGCTGTCACTGGCGTTTCCCTGGCCAGTTGTGGCGGTAAGAAAGAAGAAGGGGACTACAATCCCAACGGAACAGACACCAGCGAGATTCCAACTGACAAGATGGAATATCGTAGCTTTCCTAATTTAGGTGATGACAAGGTTTCCTTACTAGGATACGGATGCATGCGCTGGCCGATGGTGCCAGACCCCAATAACGAAGGTAGAGGCATTATAGACCAGGAACAAGTTAACCAGCTGGTAGACTATGCACTGGCACATGGTGTGAACTATTTTGACTCCTCCCCTGTATACTGTCAGGGACAGAGTGAGAAGTGCACTGGTATAGCCTTGGCACGCCATCCTCGTGAAAGCTACTATATAGCAACAAAGGCATCGAATTTTGCAAACAGTGAGTTTGACAACAGTGTGCTGATGTACAAGAAATCCCTGGAATACTTCCAAACAGACTACTTGGACTATTACCTGCTCCATGCTTTAGGAGGAGGTGGTGCAGAAGCCTTTAAGGCACGATTCGTGAACAACGGCCTTTTGGACTATTTCTACAAGGAAAAAGCTGCTGGTCACATCCGCCATATAGGATTCTCCTTCCATGGAAATGAAGAAGCATGGGATTATCTGATGCAACTACACGATGAAGGCACCTATAAATGGGACTTTGTACAAATTCAGATGAACTATGTAGACTGGGAGAACGCCTCAGGCCAAAATACCAACGCACAATATCTATACAGCGAACTAGACAAACGTGAGATTCCAGTCGTTATAATGGAACCTCTACTAGGTGGTCGTCTTTCCAAATTGCCAAATCATGTGGTTGCACGCCTGAAGCAAGCAGAACCGACCAAGAGTTCTGCAAGCTGGGCATTCCGTTGGCTAGGTAATCATCCTCGGATACTTACGGTACTAAGTGGAATGACCTATATGGAGCACCTACAAGATAATCTGCGTTCATATTGCCCATTCAAGCCACTGAATGACGACGAAATGAAGTTCCTGGCAGATACAGCTAAAATTATTAGTGAATACCCGACTATCCCTTGTAATGACTGCAAATACTGCATGCCATGTCCTTATGGCCTAGACATACCGGGAATTCTGACTCATTTCAACAAGATGGTGAATGAAGGTAGTGTTCCTGAGGATGCGATGGATCCGAAGTTCAAGGAACTACGAAAACGCTATTTGATAAGTTATGACCGACAGGTGCCAAAAGTACGCCAAGCTAGCCATTGCGTAAAATGTGGCCAATGCGAACCACATTGTCCACAGCAAATCAGAATCGTATCAGAACTGGAGCGAATTGACAAGCTTGTGGAAGGCATGAAGCAAGAAAATCTAGGCATTGTTCCAGAAGAAAACAAGGCATAAACCTAACCTTTTATATAAAAAGAACCGGATTTCTCATTATGGGGATTTCGGTTCTTTTTTGTTTACTCCAATAAGCCACAAATAAATTTCAAGATAAAAAAATAATCATTATATTTGCGAAAACTACACTTTTATTTATATCAACTAAACTATTTATGCTATGAAAAAATTCACACATGCCTGGCTGGCTTTTATGGCCATTAAACGCCTAGAATCAAATGCCATACCTAAGATGGAAGGTAGCAATGAGCTTTATTCTCAAGCTCAATCACTGGTTAAATGGTTCAAAGACTATCGAGACTTCGTTATATCCGGAGCATGGTACCCTGATGATGTATTCAAAGACATGTCGACCAGTCACATAGTCAAGTATGTACCAATAGAATCAGAGGAGAAACGCAAATTTAAGAAACTACCTCAAACCATGGAGATCTACAATCTGATGAAAAAAACATCGCCACTCTATGGAAAGCAGTTCACTATAGATAGTGGAAATGCATGCGATCGTTGTGAATCCATCGCCCACAACATAGTGGATGATTTCAAGACACAACACAAAGAAGAAAAGGGTAATCCTATTGCTCCTCTAAATAACAACATAGCTATGCGTTTCTTCATTCTGAGTCATTACATTGCAGACTGCCACATGCCACTTCACTGTGACAAGCGTCCTTTCTCCAATGATAATTATGATGTGCATGCAGCCATAGAAAAGCTCTGGGAGAACGATGTTACTAAATCCTATAAGATAGATCGTCCCAACCTGCGTTTCTACTATGATCCTGACGGCTACCCACTTAAGACTAACAAATGCACAGACCTAATACTAGAGGTGGAAAAAAGAATCGTAGAACGAGAATACAAACACAGTTGGGGGACAGATAATTCCAATACATGGGACTACATGAGTGCCATTACTGAATACTCTTACCTGATGGCCTATAATTGGTTCCCTAAAGGTATAGACCCTGACACTTTGACACCAGACCAATTCAAGACCATGGATGCGTATTTGAACTGGGAAGAAGATGCCGTGAAGATTTTCTGCGATGCCATAGACTCCATAGCTAGAGTGTGGCTTCACGTCTGGATACGTTATCGGAAATGGGCGAAGAAGTAAATCCCCAAATACTCCCAAAATAAAGGAGCAATATTCTAAAAACAAGCTGTATTTCAGCTTATTACATATAGAATATCGCTCCTTTTTCTATACTATGCTTTGCATCTCCTTCTATTTTATTCTATATTTGCATCATCAATCATAAAAAAAGACTTAAACCATGAAAAAGAAAAATGTAGCAGCCGCTGCCCTAATAGGCCTCCTTTCATTAGGACAGATAGATGCCAATGCAACTCAGAACCCTGAATGGCTGAAAAAGGCCATCTTCTATCAAATTTATCCTTCCTCTTACATGGACAGCGATGGAAATGGAATAGGAGACCTTCCCGGTATTACTTCAAAACTGGACTACATTAAGTCCATCGGTTGTAATGCCATTTGGCTCAACCCTGTTTTTGTATCTGGATGGACTGATGGAGGATATGATGTCATCGATTTCTATAAGATAGATCCACGCTTTGGCACCAATACCGATATGGTAAAGTTGTGCGTAGAAGCCCACAAACGCGGTATCAAAGTTTGTCTAGACCTAGTAGCAGGCCATACCAGTGACCAGAGCCCATGGTTCAGACAATCATGGGAAGCACCAAACGAGCAATACAGCGATTATTATATTTGGACAGATAAGCTAAGTGATGATGTAAAGCCGACCGATATCATTAAATTAAAGGATGTACAAGGAAAAGAGTATGGTTACGAGACATTGATAGCCCGCTATGTGGAAGCAAATGCCCCTCGTGCCAAATACTACGAAAAGAATTTCTATCCTTCACAACCAGCTCTAAACTATGGCTATGCAAACCCAGATCCGAACCATCCTTGGGAACAATCAGTCAATGCCCCTGGACCACAAGCTACCCGTCGTGAGATGCGTAATATTATGCAGTTCTGGTTTGACAAGGGAGTAGATGGTTTCCGTGTGGATATGGCTGCCTCTCTGGTTAAGAACGACCCCGACAAGAAGGCTACCATTGCCCTTTGGAAAGAAATGCGTGAATGGATAAACAAATACTATCCAGAAAACGTCTTGATTTCTGAATGGGCCAATCCACCTCAGAGTATTGAAGCTGGTTTCAATATCGATTTCATGATTCACTTTGGTGTTCCAGGCTATGGTTCTTTATTCTTCCAGCCTGATACCCCTAACGGAAAAAGTGTGCCAGACAGAGGCCAATACAAACATTGCTATTTTGAAAAAGCAGGTCTGGGAAGCACAGAAATCTTCTTTAAGAATTACCTGAACTCTTACACCAAAACCAAGGGCAACGGTTACATTGCCATCCCTACAGCCAACCATGACTTCCAGCGTCCCAATATAGCAGACCGTAATACCATGGACCAGTTAAAGGTGACACAGACCTTCTTCATGACCATGCCAGGCACGCCATTCATCTACTATGGCGATGAGATAGGCATGAAGTTCGAGATGGGGCTGACACCAAAGGAAGGAAGTGCGGAACGCACAGGTACCCGTACTCCTATGCAATGGACAATAGGACAGAATGCTGGATTCAGCACTTGCTCACCAGACAAGATCTTCCTCCCTGTAGACACTGATAATGGTGCACTGACAGTAGAGGCACAAGAAAAAGACCCAAATTCTCTGCTAAACTACACACGTGAATTAATAAAATTACGTAAAAGCAGCAGTGCTTTAGGTAACACTGGTGATATAGAAGTCATTCATGAGAATTATCCCTTAATTTACAAGCGTTTTTCAGGTGATGAAGCTTATATCGTAGTATTGAACCCAAGTGCAAAGGCTGTGAGTGTAAACATACCTAAACAAGGAACTACAGAATTAGTCTTTGGAGACAAAAAGCAAGGAACTATCAAAGAAGGAAGAACTACTGACAAGGTGGTTGCAAAAGGTATTTCAGCGCTGATATTCAAAATAAAATAAAAGGCATAAAATAGAACATAGCCTTAACAAGATAGGTTTATAATAGTTTAATTGAATCCGGTAGATTCTTAGTTAATTTACAGACTAAGAACTATCGGATTCTTTCATTATATAATAGATTAGCTATCAGGCGCCATAAGAAGAATACGATAGCAATCTGGACTCACCCTATATTCTTTCGGGAATTATATGCAAACGTTTTTTCCCTTTAATGCCTAAAATATACTTTCTAGAATTGTTTATTAAATTGAAACTATATATTTTTGCATACAAACTTGAACCGAGAAACCTTATATAAGCTATGAAAAAATATATATCATTGTTCTTCGTTTTACTTCTTACAGGCTTAATGCCCCTGTATGGACAAGACTTGAACACCATATTAAACCAATTAGATGAAACCATCGATAACAGACCCAAATACATTGCTGAGAAAGAAAAAAAACTAGAAAGCCTAAGAATTGAAACCATTAGAAAGACTGGGGAAGAGCAATTCAATGGATACAAGCAACTTTTTATTGAATACCGAACATTTAGCGCTGACTCTGCATTACACTATGCCCAAGTATGTAATACATGGGCTATAGAACATAAAGACCCTATCAAGCAACAAGAAGCCCAAATAATGGGAGCAATAGCCATGGCAGTTATAGGCCAGTATGAGCAAGCAAACATACTGATTAGTGAGTTGGAAAGTCATGTGTACCCTGAAAATAAAGAAGAATATTACTCTGCCAGAACCGACATCAGCTATTGGCAAGGTGCCTTTTCATCTTTAAAAAGAGTGAAAGAACAGTATGTTAAACTCAGCCAGGTTTATAGAGACTCCCTAAATCAAATCACTAAGAACAAGACATTTAAAGAGCAAGCTTCGGTCATTATTCAAGGATGGACCGACCCTAAAGGATCCATTTCTGCCACACGAAGATATTTACAAGATTTACCAGAAGGCCACGATTCCATCCGTTACTTTGCCAACCATTTGGGAACCATCTATCGAGACGAGGGGAAAAGAGATTCTAGTGAATATTTCTTTGCCATATCGGCTATTTCTGATATGGAACATGGTGTACGGGAGCACTCTTCTCTCATTAATCTTACCATGCAACTCTTTGAAGATGGTGAAGTTAACCGTGCTTATAAATACATGACTCAGTGTCTAAATGATGCCAATGAATCCAGTTCTGCCTTAAGAAACTTGGAGATGTCTAAAATGATGTCACCTATTATGGAAGCTTATAACAAAAAGCTGAAGCATCAGGAACAGATACTTACTTGGATTTCCATTGCACTAGCTATTCTGTTGATAATCATTATACTAGAGCTATTCAGAATCTATGGAATCAGTAAAAAACTGAAAGCAGCCCAAGAAATCGTTTTAAAATCCAATGAAGACCTGAGGATATCCAATGAAAAGCTCGCTCTTAGTCTGGAGAAAGAAAAAAACATGCGAAATAATCTATTGGAAAGCAACCGAATCAAAGACACTTATCTTGCTAATTATATGAGTGACTGCTCCGGGTTCATCGATAAGCTGGATGCATACCGGAAATCACTCCAGCAACTGGTTATGCGCAACAATATAGATAAGCTAATCTCTTCCATTCGCTCTACTGATTTTATTGAAAACGAGATAGAACTCTTTTACAAAGGTTTCGATGAGACATTCCTCAGTGTATTCCCAAATTTTGTGGAAGAATTCAATAAACTCCTTACACCTGAAGGACAAATTGTTCCACCCGCAAAGAAAAGACTGACCACAGAATTAAGGATCTTTGCATTAATCCGTTTAGGAATTACCGATAGTAATGATATAGCCAAATTCTTACGTTATTCAGTGAAAACTATTTACAACTACCGAACTAAAGTAAGGAACTCAGCACTGGGAAACCGTAATGAACTGGAAGAAAAACTTAAAGAAATTGGTATAGAAAAAGAAGAAAAGGAGTCCTAAATGACTCCTTTTTTTATACCCATTAATAATCTTATAATCCTAGGAATCAACTTTTTAAATTCTAGACACTACTCCTTTTTCACTTCCCTCCTCAAAAAGCAATCCTCTTTTGGGCTAACTTTGCCATGCCAACCCTTAAAAAGGACTGGCAAAAACTATGAATAGCATATCTCATAAATATTTTAAGGTTAAGGTTTAGGTTAGGTACGATATAGTAATGCCACCTGTACAAATGGTGGTATTACATATCAACCTCAAAAAATTTCATGAGATTACATAGAAAGGACAACAACAATTTTTATATAACTTAATTCATTATTAACTATGTGTAAAAAACACTTATCTAAAAGACTGCTTTCGTTAGCGACAGCTTTCTTGATGACCGTAGTTGCCATGGCGCAAATTACAGTCACAGGTAATGTAAAGGACGATAGCGGAGAACCCATTATCGGTGCTAACGTCCTGGTAAAAGGTACCACAAATGGTACAATTACCGACTTTGATGGTAATTACTCCATCTCTGTACCTAGTAATGCAACACTAGTATTCTCTTATGTAGGTTATAAAGACCAGGAGATTGCCGTTGCAGGAAAAACTACAATCAACGTGATTCTAGAAGAGGATTCCGAACTTTTGGAAGACGTAGTTGTTGTAGGTTATGCTGTAGGTTCTAAGCGTACCATTTCAGGTGCAGTAGACCGGATCAAAAAAGAAGACATGAACAAGGGTGTTGTTACTAACCCTGCTGATGCATTAAAGGGCAAGGTTGCCGGTGTAGTCATCAGCCAGTCAGGTGGTGACCCTATGGGAACCAAGAACATCCGTGTACGAGGCACTTCTTCACTTTCTGGTGGAAATGATCCATTGGTAATCATCGATGGTGTCTTTGGTGATATGACCATGCTGAATGCCCTTGCACCTAATGACATTGAAAGTATGACGATTCTAAAGGATGCATCAGAGACTGCACAGTATGGTTCTCGTGGTGCAGCCGGTGTCATTGTTGTTTCCACTGCAAAAGGTAAGGCTGGTTATGCTAGAATAGACTATTCAGGTCAATTTGGTGTCAACACCATCTTTAAAAACCTAGAAATGCTTTCTGCTGCTGATTATCGCTCTACAGCCAACAGCCTAGGAGCATCCTATACTGATATGGGAGCAAGCACCGTATGGCTCGATGCCATTGAACGCACTGGTCTTACACAGAATCACAACTTAGCCTTCACATCCGGATCAGAGAATGCCAACATGCGTGCCTCTTTAGGAGTCATTTCACAACAAGGTGCATTGAAGAACTCTGACATGACCAATTACACTGCCAAACTGGATGCTACTCAGTTTGCATTCAACAAAAAACTGAAATTAGAACTTGGTGTCCTGGCTTCTCAGCGTGACGGTAAGATGCAATATGACATGCAGAAGATGTTCTACTCAGCTGCAGCTTACAATCCTACCTACCCTACTGTTAAGAATGCAGACGGAAGATGGGATGAGGACCTGCTAGCCAATGAAATCTACAACCCACTGGGTCAACAGGAAATTCAAAATGACTATAATGTAGGTAATGTAAATGTTCATGGTAAAGCTACCTGGACCATTTTGGAAGGGTTGAACCTAAGTGCATTTGGTTCCTACACTTATATTGACATTCAGCAGAAACGCTATTTGCCAAACGACATCCGTCAGGGTGAGTTGAATGGTAACGGATGGGCATACCTTGGCAGTACCCACCGTAAAGATCTGATGGGTAATATTCAGTTGTCTTACTCTAAGGACATTGCAAAGCATCACATTGATGCACTGGCTTTGATGGAAGGACAGACCTACAAGACATTCTACTTCGCAACTCAAGCTAAGGGTTTTGAGACCAATTACTTCGGTTATAACAACCTTCAGGCAGGTGCTAATGTAGCATGGGGAAATAATCAGTCTAACTCATCAGAATATACCTTGAGTTCTTACATGGCACGTATAAACTATATGTACAATGACCGTTACATTGCTACAGTAAACGTACGTACCGATGGTTCTTCAAAACTGGGTTCAGGACACAAGTGGGGCTGGTTCCCTTCTGCATCTGTAGCTTGGGTTTTGAGCAATGAGCCTTTCATTAAGAAAATCCGTTCCATCGACAATCTGAAAATTCGTGCAGGTTACGGTGTTACCGGTAATCAGGATGCCATCAACCCTTACACATCACTGGCTTTGATGGAGCCTAATGGTGTTACCAGCGTGAATGGAACAAACACTACTACATTCGCTATTACTTCTAACAGCAATCCAGACCTTCAGTGGGAAACCAAGAAGACCTTAGATGTAGGTGTAGACTTACAGATGTTCGCCGGCCGTCTGAATGTAACAGCAGACTGGTATACTTCAAAGACCAGCAAACTGCTTTACACTTATACCGTTCCAGTTCCTCCTTTCACTTACAACACCTTGCTTGCCAACATGGGTGAAATGACAAACAGCGGTTTTGAGTTCTCTGTGAATGGTGACATCGTTAAGACTAAAGATTTCACTTTCAACGCAGGTTTGAATCTGGCATTCCAAAAGAACACCCTGAATTCACTTTCTGGCACATACAATGGTCAGGAGCTGACTACCTCTGAGCACATTGCAGTAGCCAACATCAATGCTGCTGGTCTGACTCAGAACACAGGCGTTGCTTACCTTATCGAAGGACAGCCAATCGGTGTATTCTACTTACCTCATTGCGAAGGCATTGATGCCAATGGACAGTACATCATCTCTGATTTGAACAATGATGGCACAATCGATACCAGTGACAGTGGTGACCGTCAGGTAGCAGGCCAGGCTATTCCTAAACTGAATGCAGGTCTAACACTGAATTTCAAATACAAGAATTGGGACCTGACCACACAATTCAATGGTGCTTTCGGTCACAAGATCTACAATGGTACAGGTATGACCTACAGCAACATGAACAACTTCCCAACATATAATGTGCTGGCATCTGCACCTACCGGAGGAAACGGTTCAGGCATCTATGACATTCAGATTTCAGACTACTGGTTGGAGAAAGGTGATTATGTAAACTGGGAATATATAACTTTAGGTTATAACTTCTCTAAGGATGTGCTGAAGAGCAGTTTCATCGAGAACATCCGTCTGGCACTTTCTTGCAACAATGTTTACACTTTCACAGGTTATAGCGGTTTGACTCCATTGATCAACTCAGCATCACTAGTCCGTCAGAGCGAAGGTACTACTTCATATGGTACAATTGGTGTGGATGATAAGCGAATCTATCCATTGACCCGTACCTTCTCACTGCAGTTGAATATCACATTCTAATAAAACCTTAAACAGAATAAGTTTATGAAAAAATATATTTTAAGTTCAATGATTCTGTCCGGATTGATGCTGGCATCTTGTAACCTGGACGAGACTCCATTGAGTAAATTCGATGAGAGTGAGGCATTCCAAAGCTCTACATTGATCTACGTGAATACCGTAGCGAATGTATACTCATCAATAGGTGGCAATATTTATGGAGGTACTGATGGTATTCAGTCCATGAACCTGCTGACTAGTGATATGGCTTTCATTCCAGGTCGTCAGGGTGACTGGGTGGATGGTGGTAAATGGCAGAACCTGACACTGCACAACTTCAACCCTTCACAGGATATGTTTACCAACAACTGGAACCACATCTATTCTATCGTGGGTTTGTGCAACAGTTCTATCGAGAAATTGGAAAACTTCAAGGCTTCCAACCCTGCATGTGAAGATTATATTGCAGAACTTCGTGCCTTACGTGCTATCTACTACTATTTCGCATTGGACAATTACGGAAATGTACCTATCGTAACCTCTGCATCCCAGAGTGTAGGTGATGTAGCACAAAGCAGCCGTTCCGAAGTCTTTGCTTTTGTAGTAAAAGAATTGACAGACGTTCTCCCAGCCCTTTCTGAGGAGATGAGCCAGAAAAGTGGTGAATACTATGGTAGAATCACAAAAGGCATTGCTTATGAATGTCTGGCAAAACTAGCCATCAATGCCCCAGTATATACTACAGACCTGACTACTGCTTCTAGCATGTCTGCCTTCGTAGGAGACCAGACTGATGGTTCAGCAAGTGAATCACTTGGAAGCGTAATCTCTGCAAAAGGAAACAATATTAACATGACTGTAGACGGTACCACCCGCAACTGCTGGGAAACTGCTATCTACTGTGCAGACCAATTGGAAGAACTGGGTTATGAATTGGAGAACAACTACTCCAGCAACTTCGCTGTAGCCAATGAAACCTCTTCAGAGAACATCTTCGTTCGGCCTAATGACGACAAAATGTACATGATTTGGGACTGTAATCATATGCGTTCTTGGCACTATAATCATGCAGGAGCTATGAACTACAGTGGTTGGAATGGACCATGTGGAACTGTACGTGCCATGAATGTGATGGGACTTTGGAAGGACAGCGACTTGGAAAAGGCTGATCCTAGACTGGTTCTTAACTATTATACCTACAAAGACTATGCTGATGAATGTGGTATCGTAGCTGATGGTGCTACAGACCAAGATTTGGAATATCTGCCATTGTTGGCACGTGTGGACTATAACACCACCATGCAGAAAGCTGAAGGATGGTCAGATACCCAGTTGGCTCACATCGTAAAATGTGGTGGAGCTCGTATGAAGAAATATGAGTTCGATGCTACTTCCACCATTCAGGGGTGTAACAACAACGACCTGGTTATCTGGCGCTATGCTGATGCTGTTCTGATGAAAGCAGAGGCTCAATACCGCTTAGGAAGAAGCGGTGAAGCACTGGCAACTTTGAACCTGATTCGTGCACGTGTAGGTGCTACCCCAAAGACCACCATCAACCTGAACACCATTCTGGATGAGCGCATGATGGAATTCGCTTGGGAGGACAGCCGTCGTACAGACCAAGTACGTTTCGCTACCTGGACTGAACCTACGGTAGACCGCTATTCAAATGTTTCTCACAATGCATCTGCTGGTGGTTGGAATCAGGACACTCAAGGTTATACTTGTGTATTCCCTATACCTCAGGCTGTATTAGACTTAAATACCAATCTGAAGCAGAACCCTGGCTATTAAATACTACATAGTTAATACTTTAAGAAAAGGCACGGAGTTTCTTTATGGGCTCTTGTGCCTTTTCATTAAAAATGCCATTTAACTGATTTCCGTCATTCTTTTTTGGTAAGAATCTATTATATTTGCAAGTAGAATCCTGAATCTGAATTCCTTAATCATTTAAAATGGGAATGGTATCTTTTTCAGCCTAAGGAAGAATGTCAAACTCTAAAAACATGAAAACATGAAAAAAACGCTCAGTCTGTTTTTTCTTTCAGCCTTAATTAGTTTCTTTCCCATGGAAAGTATGTCACAGAATATTTATAAGAACAAATCTTACAAATGGAAAGGTAATGAAATCATACAAGGCAAATTCAAGGCTAAAGCCATTTCTCCCACGCATATTACGTCCAACTATGAACCCACTGAGGTAGAGTCACAAATAGGTGTAAATATGCCTACCGGAATAGACCGGAAAAACTGGGTGCTGAAAAAGGACATCAGTAAACTTCCTCAATATAAGGCCGACAATGTATTAGAGAATGCACTTTACAACATGACCTTAGAAGAAAGCATACTGGCCATAGAACCCGATTCTACGTTCCGTACCGGAATCTTCTGGGGTGGCGTATGGACTCGTGATGTGAGCTACAGTATTCTCCATTCCCTAGCACAGCTGCATCCTCAAGTTTCAAAAAATTCCCTCCTGGCTAAGGTCAATGCCAACAACCGCATCATTCAGGATACTGGTACCGGTGGTGCATGGCCTTGTTCTACAGACCGTGTAACCTGGGTATTGGCTGCTTGGGAAATCTATAAGGTAACGGGAGATAAAGAATGGTTGGACCGCATCTACCCTATTATCAGAAATACGGTTGAAGATGACATGGTGGTAGCCTTTGACCCTAAAACACAACTTATAAAGGGTGAAACTTCCTACATGGACTGGCGTGAGCAGGAATACCCTATCTGGGCACAACCAGCCGACATCTTCAATGGTGAGTCTTTAATCACATCGGCTGTACACTATCAGATTACCAAGATTCTTTCCTGCATATGTGAGCTAGAAGGTCAGCCTGGACTAGCTAAAAGATATGCCAATTATGCATCCAAAATAAAGGACGGTATCAACAAGCAACTTTGGATGGAGGACAAAGGATATTATGCCATTTACCTGTATGGACGTAACAACCTAGTTCTGCACCCTCAGATGGAAGTTCTGGGTGAAGCCTTCAGTATTTTGTTTGACATTGCCGATGCAGACCGTGCAAAAATCATTTCTCAGGCTGTAGAGCATGAAGATTTCGGTTCTCCTTGCATGTTCCCGAACCTGAAGGATCAATATCCATACCACAATGATGCTATGTGGCCATTTGTCCAGGGCTACTGGATGAAAGCTACCGCAAAAGCTGGTAATGAAGCCAGCCTTCTCCATTCCATCGCTACCCTCAACCGTTGTGGAGCCCTCTTCCTCACGAACCAGGAAAACATGGTCATTTATAATGGTGACTACAAAGGACTGCCTATCAACTCTCCACGTCAGCTTTGGAGTGTAGCAGCTGCTGCATCTATTGTTCCTAACATCTATTTTGGAATCAACTATGAAGTAGATGGCATCAGCTTCAAACCTTTCGTTCCAAAAGTCTTGAAAGGAAACCGGGAACTGAAGAACTTTAAATATAGAAAGGCTAGTTTGAATCTGAGCATCAACGGATTTGGAAACCACATCAAGACCTTCAAACTGGATGGTGTAGAAACCAAACCTTTCTTCCCAGGTAACCTGATAGGAGAACATACCATAGAGATGACATTGGACAATGTTCAGCCTGCACCTATGAACGTAACCTACAAGGAAAATGCCTACCAGCCTAACACTCCAAAGACTACTTTAAACGGCAACAAGCTGACTTGGGAGGCTGTGGAAAATGCGTCTGAATACATCATTCTGAAAAATGGAAAAGAAATGAAGCATCAGACCGATTTAAGCACAACCCTGGAAGGTGATGCAGAATATGCAGTCCTTGCCGTTAGTCCAGAAGGCTACAGAGGCTACATGAGTGAACCGGTACGCTTCTACAGCCACTCTGATACTTATGAAGTAGAAGACTATGCTTTGGTATTTGACCCTACACGTAAAACAGTAAAAGAAAGTGTAGGTACCGGCAGTGGAGTGGTCAACAGCACTCAAGAGGAAAGCACCACTGTTCCTACTTTGGCAGGTGCTGACATCAGCGGAGCCACAGGAAAGGTTAGCATGATTACACGCAATGATAACATCCTCATCACCATTCCTGTAGAAGTAAAAGCGGACGGTCGTTATGCCATAGACTGGAGATATGCCAATGGAAGCGGCCCTATCACTACAGAAAACAAATGTGCCACACGACTTCTCAAAGTCAATGGAGAGACCATTGGAGTTAGCGTCTTCCCTCACCGAGGTGCTGACGAATGGAACAATTGGGGCTGGAGCAATCCAGTGGTAACCAACCTGAAAAAAGGAAAGCAGGTTATTACATTGGAATTCGACAGCCATGTAGAAAACATGAACATCACTGTAAACCAAGCCCTCTTGGACCAGATGAGATTAACAAAAATAGACTAAAAAAATCATGAAATACAAGATTTTATTCAGCGCATGTCTATTGTCGGTTTGTCTGGGTGTAAAAGCCCAGCAGGCTTATATGATAGACCAACAAGCGGCTGTATTCTATCCTGCAGACTATGACGCTGCGGCCCATCTGCCCTCACCAATCTTCTTGCAAGAGCTGGTACCACAAGGTCAGGTTCCTGAAAATTGGAAAATCCGCCCTGTATATTCTACAGAAAACGGGAAATCCGTAGCTACCTTGACGGTAGGTGCAGATGATGACCTGTACGGAACTGGAGAGGTTACAGGTGAACTTCGCCGCAACGGGAAGGAAGTGATTTTCTGGAATAAGGATAATTACGGCTATTTTGCCAACGAAGGTAAGAACCTGTACCAGAGCCACCCCTGGGTGTTAGGTCTGCGTAAGGATGGAACTGCCTATGGTATCATAGCCGACAATACCTGGAAGGGATCATGCACCACCAACCAGCAGATTAAGTTCACATTTGAAAGTCCTGCCTTCCGTGTTATCGTCATTGAAGGGAAAGATTCCAAAGAAGTTCTGAAAGAGCTGGGCAAACTGTCCGGAACCATGGAACTGCCTCCATTATGGGCCCTGGGTTTCCAACAGTGCAGATACAGCTATTTCCCAGACACCCGTGTAAAGGAAATCATCGACAGCCTGCGCATAGAACGATTCCCTTGTGATGCGGTTTGGATGGACATTGACTATATGGACCAGTTCAAGGTGTTTACATTCGACCCTAAGACATTCCCTAATCCTAAGGAGCTGCAAGACTACGCACATGCCAAGAACATGAAATGCGTATACATGATAGATCCTGGAGTTAAGGTAGAGGACGGGTACTTCGTATACGATCAAGGTAATGCTGCCAACTATTTTGTGAAAGATGCTAAGGGCGATAATTTCCAAGGACGTGTATGGCCTGGACAGTGCAACTTCCCAGATTACACCCGTCCGGAAGTACGCACCTGGTGGAGTGGTTTGACCAGAGACTACATGCTCAAAGGAGTAGACGGACTCTGGAACGACATGAACGACCCTTCTGTCTTTGAAGGAGTAGATGGAACCATGTCGGTAGATGCCTGGCACATGGGAGGCGAAAGCTATCCTCAAGCTAGCCATCTGCGCTACCATAATCTCTATGGTACCTTCATGATTCAAGCCAGCAGGCAAGGCATGCTTTGGGCTAAACCGAACAACCGTCCATTTGTGCTTTCCCGTTCCAACTTCTTAGGAGGTCAGCGCTATGGAGCCACCTGGAACGGTGACAACATGTCCTCTTGGGAGCATTTGTTGCTTAGCATTCCTATGACCCTGAACCTGAGCCTTTCCGGTCAGCCATTCAATGGTCCGGATATGGGAGGTTTTGGTGCAGATACAGACCCTGAGCTGTTGGCCCACTGGTATGCTACAGGCATCTATTTCCCCTTTGCCCGTAATCACAATGCCAAAGGATGTATAGACCAGGAGCCTTGGCTGTTTGGAAAGAAGGTTGAAGACGTGTGCCGTACTGCCGTAGAACGCAGATACAAACTGATGCCCTACATCTACACCCTTTTCCACGAAGCATCCATCAACGGCATGCCTATCATGAGACCTATCTTCATGGCAGACGAGAAAGATACGAACCTCCGTTCTGAGCAACGGGTTTATATGTTGGGAAATGACCTGATGATTATTCCACGATGGGCTAAGAATCCAGCTATTCCTACAGGCGACTGGGACATTATTCAGTTTGAAGAGAAAGATGACCTTTATCAGGCTTTTGTAGCCCTTCGTCCAGGAGCAATAGTACCTCTGACAGAAGTGGCTCAAAGCACATCTGAACTAGACATGAATACCCTGACCCTGCTAGTGAACCCTGATGAGAACGGTCAAGCCTCTGGTACCCTTTACCAAGACGCAGGTGACGGATTTGAATACAAGACTGGCTCTTATGCCATTTATGAGATTAAAGCCAGCACCGAAGACGGAATGGTAAAAGTCTCCTTAAACCAGACTGAAGGAAAGCTTCAAGCTCCTCAGAAGAGAATCCGGATAGGAATTGTGGCAGACGGTAAGACCACTTACAGTGAATATAAAGACGGTATGGAAATCTCTTTGAAGAATGTAAAAGAGAAAGAGAAAAGCATCAACACCGCCAAACTGAAATGGTCGGCCATTGATCCTGCTAAAGAACCTTCTACTCAGGAAAAGCTGAGAATTCAGATGGAGAAGATGCAGAAATCAGGGCAAGCTATGGAATGGTAATTTCCTCCGCACATAATTATTGTAAATTCCCAAAGTTGAACCCCTTTGGGAATTTATTTTTTTGCTATCTTTGCCACAAACAATAACTAAAAAAGATTCATTATGAAAAGACTCCTATTTTCTCTCTGCCTACCATTTTTGGCCTTATCTATCTTTGCACAGACTGCCAAAGAAGATATTCACAATAACATCAAATTATCTGCAGCCAATTATGTAGCTTACATCGCTCCTACGGAAGCTTTGACTCCCGCTCCAAAGAACTATGTACCTTTCTATATCAGTACCTATGCCCGTCATGGTTCCCGATGGCTTATCAACCCTAAACATTATGATGAGCCCATCAGTATCCTCAGGACAGCGAAAGAGTATGGAAAACTTACCCCTAAGGGGGAAGATGTTTTAAACCGTCTGGAGGCTTTCTACCCTACGACCATCAAACGACTGGGTGAACTGACTACCGTGGGAGAAAGACAGCATCACGGGATAGGAAAACGTCTTACTGAACATTTCCCTGAGGTATTCAGTGGAAATGCACAGGTAGATGCACGCTCTACGGTAGTGATCCGCTGCATCCTGAGTATGGAAGCTGAATGTGAAGAGATAGCCCAGTTCAACAACAAGATCAAGTTCCACAATGATGTAAGTGAGAGCTTGCAGTACTATCTAAACCAAGACCGAAATAAAGTGGTTCAGGCTGCTCATGAGAAATATAGCCCCATCCGCAGCGATTACTATCAGAAACTCATTCAGCCCCGTCGTTTTATGGGTGAACTGTTCAATGATCAAGAGTATGTGTACAACAACCTAAACGCTATAGAATTCATGATTCGGATGTTTGACATCTGCAGCAACATGCAGAGCCATGATTCAGACATTGATTTCTATGACCTCTTCACCGAAGAAGAATGCTACAATATCTGGAAAGCAGGGAACATTGGATGGTACATCGGATACGGCCCAGCACCTCAAAGCGATGGTATCGCTTGCTTCAGTCAGGAGAACCTCTTGACAAACATCATTGAAACAGCTGACTCTATTGTAGACAACCGCAACTACAATGGAGCTACACTTCGTTTCGGACATGAGGTTTGTGTATTGCCACTGGCTTGTCTGATGGAACTGGGCAACTACGGAAAACAATACTACGACCTGGATACCTTGGATGAGCATTGGGCCAACTACAACATCTTCCCTATGGCTTCCAACATCCAACTGGTATTCTACCGTCCGAAGAAAGGGACCGGTGACATCCTGGTAAAAGCCCTACTCAACGAGAAAGAAGTTAGCCTTCCTATTCAAACCAACAACTATCCCTATTATCAGTGGAACGAACTGAGATCTTACTACGTTAAGAAATTGAAGGACTTCCAGGAAAAATATGGCACAAAGTAAATACAACTACAAAGATGCAGGTATCGACTACATTGACGGTTTGGGTGTAATCTCCTAAAGAAAACAGTTCAATGCCAATCCCATTGAACTGTTTTTTTTATTTTATTTGAAGTATTTTATGCGTCTGAATGCTGAGCCTCCATTTCGGATGCTCCAGGACAGCCTGAATGGTTTCAGGGATATTCTCACCAGAGCAAGGTTGCAGGAAAAAATGCCGTACAGGCATGCTTTCAAAAGGAGTGATGTCCTGTCCCTGATAAACCAGCTTCAGCTCATCCATACCCGGAAGGACCACCTTCCCCCCTTCCTTCGGAGAGCACGTAATCCAGTCCAGATTATCGGGTAAGGCAAACGTGCCGTTGGTCTCTATACAGACAAACTTCCCCACCCCATGGAACATCTCCACAAACGCTTCATCGATAAACATAGAAGGTTCTCCACCCGTGAGGATAACCATTTCAGCAGGATACTTCAAGACCTCCTCCAGAATAGCCTCATCGGTCATGAACACCCCGTTCTCATGCTGCGTGTCACAAAAAGGGCAGCGCAGATTACAGCCGGAGAAACGCACAAAGACAGCAGGAGTTCCCACATGGTACCCCTCTCCCTGGAGCGAATAGAAAATCTCATTAATCTTTCTCATAGACAGCCGTATTAGATTCAGACTCACGAACCTCTACCTTATAGCAATGCTCAATCTGCTCACACACCCAGCGTGCGATGTTCTCTGCTGTAGGGTTAAAAGGCAACACATCGTTCAAATACTGATGATCTAACCTGTCCTTGATCGTTTTCTTGATATAAGAAAAGTCTACCACCATACCATCGGCATTTAGTTCCTTAGAACGGCAATAAACAGTGATAATCCAGTTGTGACCATGCAGATTCTCACACTTGCTTGGATAAGAAAGTGATAGACTATGAGCGGCTGCAATCTCCAGCCTCTTGATAATGGTATACATACTTAAATTATGTTGATTATAAATGGATTCGCTAATGTCACCTCGCAAATCCGGGTGCAAAATTAAGATAAACTTGTAGAAAACACAAGTTTTAAAGATTATTTCTTACCTTTGCACCGTTTTTAAGAAAAGACAATGGCACAAAACAGTGGAACTAGAGAACTTCTGGCTTTGATTCGGGAGGATAAGCTGATGACTTGGAAGCAACAATTGGAGTTGTTCATCCTTTTGAGTTTTCCTTCCATCCTGGCCCAGGTATCGTCCGTAGTGATGCAGTACATCGATGCCTCCATGGTAGGTCACCTGGGAGCTTCCGAGGCTGCTTCCATCGGTCTGGTCTCTACCTCCACTTGGCTTTTCGGAGGACTTTGCGGGGCTCTGGCTACGGGTTTTTCCGTGCAAGTGGCTCATCGCATCGGAGCCAACGACCATCAAGGGGCTCGGAATGTGGTGCGTCAAGGTATCTTGACTGCGGTTTCCATAGCCTTTCTGCTCTCTGCCATTGCCTTAGCCATTAGCCCCTTCCTTCCGGGTTGGCTTGGAGCTCCGGAGGAAATCCGTCCCAATGCCTCCCTGTATTTCTTCATCTATGCCTTGGCTATCCCTCTGATGGAGCTGAACAACATCTCCGGAGGTATGCTCCGATGCAGTGGAAACATGAAGGTGCCCAGTATCCTGAACATCCTACTCTGCATTCAGGATGTCATCTATAATTTCTTCCTGATTTTCCCTTCCCGGGAAATTAGCCTGTTCGGACAGGATATTTGGATTCCAGGTGCAGGACTGGGGGTAGCTGGTGCAGCTTGGGGAACCCTACTGGCCATTGCAGTGACAGCCTTTGCCAAGACTTACTACTTGTTCTTCCGTTGTAAAGAACTGGATATGAAGGCCGATAAAGGTTCTTGGAAGCCTGCTATTCAGACCCTGAAGCGGGCAGCCAACATCAGTTCGCCTATTGCATTGGAGCGTGTCATCATGATTGGTGCACAGATTGTGACCACCACCATCATCGCTCCACTGGGAACGTTTGCCATTGCAGCCAACTCCTTCGGCATCACCATTGAGAGCCTCTGTTACATGCCTGGCTATGGTATTGCCGATGCTTCTACCACACTGGTAGGTCAGAGCTTAGGAGCCAAGAGAAAGAAGTTGACCAAATGGTTCTCCGTCATCGGCATCATCATGGGTATGGGAGTCATGACCATCATGGGTGCCATCATGTATTTCTTTGCTCCGGAAATGATGAGCCTCATCACCAACGAGCCAGGCATCATCTCTCTAGGAGCCGATGTCTTGAAGATTGAAGCCTTTGCAGAACCGATGTTTGCAGCTTCCATCGTGTCCTACGGTATCTTGGTAGGTTCCGGAAACACCATGATTTCCAGTGCTACCAATTTCTGCAGCATCTGGCTGGTACGTATTACCTTGGCCTTCCTGCTGGCTCCGTCTTTAGGTCTGATGGGTGTATGGATTGCCATGGCTATCGAGCTCTGCTTCCGTGGAATCGTATTCCTGATTATCATCTTCCGATGGAAATGGTTGCACAAGGTTCTATAACATAAAAAAAGGAGACCCGGATAAAGGCCTCCTTTTTTATTTCTAGTTTCTGTATTACTTCTTGCAAATCACCGACTGCTGCTCTACGGGCAGACAAGCCTTGTAATTTTCCAGGTAGCGGTTGAATCCTTCCACATCTTCTGCAGTAGGAGTAATCTCCACGCCTTCCACTCCTTGGAAGACTACCGTATCCAGATAATCGGCCAGGGTCAGCTTTTCAGGGTTGTTGATGGCAAAATCGGCTAGCAGAGCCATACCGTAGGCACCACCCTCACCGGCTGTTTCCATCACGGAGATAGGAGAATTCAAGGCAGCAGCCAGCACACGCTGACCCACACCCTTGGTCTTGAACAGTCCACCGTGTCCTGTGATGCGGTCCACCTGAACCTGTTCTTCCTTGAACAGCACATCATTGCCCAACTTGAGCACTGCTACTGAAGCATAGAGATGCGCACGCATGAAATTGGCCAGGTTGAACTTGTCGTTTGCTGAACGCACGAACAGAGGACGACCCTCTGCCAGTCCGGCAACCGGTTCACCAGAGAAATAGTTATAGGAAACGAGCCCACCGCAGTCGGCATCCCCCTCCAACGCATGGTTGTACAGTTTCCCGAAGACCTCATTCATATCCACGGGTACCCCCAGGAGTTCCTGATACTGACGGAAAAGACTTACCCACGCATTCAGGTCGGACGTACAGTTGTTGCAATGCACCATAGCCACCAGACTACCATCTGGAGTGGTGACCATATCTATCATCTCATTCGGCTTGCTCAGTTCCTTTTCCAGCACAATCATAGAGAAGGAAGAAGTACCGGCAGAGACATTACCCGTACGCTGTTTCACCGCATTGGTAGCTGTCATTCCAGTACCTGCGTCCCCTTCAGGAGGACAGACAGGGATACCTGCCTTCAAGTGCCCAGAGATGTCCAGTCGTGCAGCACCCTCTGGAGTCAGCACACCCGCATTCTCACCAGCCACCAGGACCTTTGGAAGGATATCCTCCAGTTTCCAAGGGAAGCCATAAGGTGCTACGAGCTTATCGAACTTCTGCACCATGACCTTGTCATAGTTCTTCGTCTTCGGGTCTACAGGAATCATACCGGAGGCATCGCCCACACCCAGCACCTTCTTTCCTGTCAGCTGCCAGTGGATATAGCCTGCCAAGGTAGTGAGGTAATCGATGTCCTTCACATGCTCCTCCCCATTCAGGATGGCTTGGTACAGGTGAGAGATGCTCCACCGCAGCGGGATGTTATACACGAAGAGTTTGGAAAGCTCGGAAGCAGCCTTACCCGTGTTTGTATTACGCCAGGTTCGGAAAGGCACCAGAATCTCATTCCTCTTGAAAGGAAGGTAACCGTGCATCATGGCACTGATACCTATGGCCCCCAGGCACTGGATTTCCGTGCCGTACTGCACCCACACGTTCTCCCGCAAATCGGCATAGCAGTCCTGGACACCCTTCCAGATAGCCTCTATGCTGTACGTCCAGAGTCCGTCGATGAGCTGGTTTTCCCATTCGTGGCTTCCCTGAGCTATGGGGTTATGATCCTCGTCTATCAGAACCGCCTTGATACGGGTAGAGCCAAATTCTATACCCAGAACGGCTTTTCCTGCCTCTATAAGTTCTTTTGCAGTCATGATTAGCAGAGTGATTTATTCAACAAATAATAAATCTCATTCATCCGAAGTTCCTTCTTGAAAGAAGAAATCGTAGTATCCTTGTTGATGTGAACCATTTCAATGCCTGTCATGACAGAGAAATCTTCCCAGTATTCTGGTGTGATGTCATAGCTGAAGCAAGAGTGGTGCGTTCCACCTGCCAGAATCCATGCAGCAGCACCGATTTCAAAGTTAGGCTGTGGAATCCACAGGGCTGATGCTACAGGCAGTTTAGGCAGTGGGCGAGGCTTGATACATTCTACATCGTTCACAATCAAGCGGAAGCGGTTGCCCAGGTCTACGATGGTAGCCGTTACACCAGGACCTACCTTAGAGGTGAAGACCAGACGTGCGGTCTGCTCCTTACGTACCCCGATACCCAGGAAGTGAACCTCCAGTTTAGGTTTGCTGGCTGCGATAAGCGGACAAACCTCCAGCATGTGACTCTGCAGGATAGAGCTGCGGTCGCCATCGAAGTTCAAGGTATAGTCCTCCAAGAAGCTACATCCGGTGGTAAGACCCTGCGTCATGACCCAGACTGTACGATAGAGACAAGCACTCTTCCAGTCGCCTTCTGCACCGAAACCATAGCCCTCTGCCATCAGGCGCTGAGAAGCCAAGCCAGGAATCTGGTCGAAGCCCTTGAACTTCGGATCATTGATGTCACGAGTACCCAAGTCGTCGAAGTTGGTCGTGAAACCCTTAGCCCCTTTTGCCTTCAGGATGGCACGCAGTGCCAGCTCAGCCTTAGCTGCATTCCAGACTTTCTTGGCAGCCTTGGTGGTAGGATCCAGGATTTCCGGACCGCACTCATATTCCTTGTGGTACACCTCTACCAGGGCATCCACCTCTTCGTCCTTCACATTCTTCCAGTATTCTATCAGCTCAGAAACTGGGGTATAATCTACATGGTAGCCCAGACGCTGCTCAAATTCCACCTTGTCACCGTCGGTCACTGCCACATTGTTCATCTGGTCGCCAAAACGAAGAATCAAGCAGTCGCGTGCATCAGCCACACCCACAGCTACGCGAGCCCAGACAGCAATCTTCTTCTGCACCTTCTCATCTTTCCAGTAGCCCACAACCACTTTTCTGCGGATACGCATACGGGTACAGATATGCCCGAACTCACGGTCGCCATGTGCACTCTGGTTCAGGTTCATGAAATCCATATCGATGGTTTCCCATGGAATTTCCTCATTATATTGGGTATGGAAATGAAGGAGAGGCTTCTTCAGGTCCTGCAGACCCTTAATCCACATCTTCGCAGGAGAGAAGGTATGCATCCAGGTGATGACACCGATACACTTGTCTTCATTATTGGCAGCCTTCATCACAGCCTCTACCTCCTTAGAAGAATTCACTGTTCCTTTATACACCACCTTGACTGGGATATTTCCTGAAGCGTTCAGTCCTTCCACCATTTCCTTAGAATGACCGTCTACCTGAACCACTGCATCACCTCCGTAGAGCAACTGTGCGCCAGTTACCCACCAAATTTCCAAATTCTTATAAATGCTCATAGTATTATAATTTTTTTGATGTTTACGATTATCGGTGTAAATTTAATAAAAACGACACATACACGGAACAAAAAACAGGATAAAAAATAGAAATTCCCTAGAAAGTACATAAAAGACACCCAAATGAAAAAATGGATATTCTTTTTTTTATTAACTTTACAGCCAAATTTTTAAAACACACAAATCATATGGACTTTACTACAGCGATAAGTCAATCCGGGTTCCAGACCATTGACTTTATTATCCTGGTGGCCTACATCATCATACTGGTCAGCCTGGGTATGTTCTTGAGCCGCAACAAAGACGGCAAGGAAAAGAGTGCGAACGATTATTTCCTGGCAGGCAATACACTGACCTGGTGGGCTGTGGGTGCCTCACTGATTGCGGCAAACATCTCTGCAGAACAGTTTATCGGTATGTCTGGTACGGGTTATGCCGACGGTATTGCCACTGCTGCCTATGAGGTCATGGCTGCCGTAACGCTGGTGGTCATTGCCAAGTTCCTGCTTCCTACCATGATAGAACGGAAAATCTTCACCATTCCGCAGTTCCTTCGTGAAAGGTACAACGATGGTGTGGGTCTGGCTTTCTCCATCCTGTGGTTGTTCCTCTATGTCTTTGTGAACCTCACCTCTGTGGCTTGGCTGGGTGCCCTGGCCATCGAGCAGATTCTGGGTCTGCAGGGCGTCATGGTTAGCGTAGGTGGATATTTGATTAGCATCCGTATGATTATCATTGTCTTGCTGTATGTCATTGCAGGTCTCTACTCCATCTACGGAGGTCTGGCTTCCGTGGCATGGACCGACGTGCTCCAGGTAACCTTCCTGATTGGTGGTGGTCTGATTACAGCCTATGTGGCTCTGGCAGAGATGGGTGACGAGCTGGGAACCGGTGCTTTCGGGGCACTCTCTCAGATGTACACCGACCTCACCACGGGGGCTCATGCTACCGACACGCACTTCCATCTGGTGATTCAGGAAAGCCATAATGCCAGCGCTTTTGCCAATGTACCAGGTATAGCAGCTGTGGTAGGTGGTGTGTGGCTAACCAACTTGGGTTACTGGGGTTTCAACCAGTACATCATCCAGAAGGGTCTGGCTGCCAAGAGCCTGGACGAAGCCAAGAAAGGTCTGCTCTTTGCCGGATTCCTGAAAATCCTGATTCCATTCATCGTGGTACTTCCAGGTATCTGTGCCTATTACATCATGAATAATCCTGAAATGTTCAGCGGTCTGGACCTTCACGGAAAAATCAACGTGAGCGACGATGCTTATCCTTGGCTGGTGCGCAACTTCACCCCAACGGGTATCAAGGGTCTTTCCTTTGCTGCGCTGACCGCTGCCATCATCTCTTCCCTGGCTTCCATGTTCAACAGTACCTCTACCCTCTTTACCATGGATATTTATAAGAAGTACATCAACAAGGACGCGAAGGACCGTTCCCTGGTGAAGGTAGGTAGAATTACCGCTGTGGTAGCCCTGGTCATCGCTCTTATCGCTGTGAAGCCTTTGCTGGGCAGTCTGGACCAAGCTTTCCAGTACATCCAGGAATATAGCGGTTTCATCTATCCGGGTATCATCACCGTATTTGGTCTGGGACTGCTCTGGAAGCGTGCTTCTTCTACTGCTGCCGTATGGACTGCCATTGCTACCATTCCACTGGGCTTCATCTTCAAGATGGTGTTCCCCGATGTAGCGTTCCAGCTCCGTGCCGGCTATATCTTCATCATCCTGCTCACCATGTTCGTGCTCATCTCTTACCTGGATAAGAAGTTTGTGAGCTGCGAACTTCCTTCAGAGAAGGACCAGAAGCAGATGCTCCTGTGGGCCAAGATTCTGGGTGGTCTGGGAATCTTCTTCATCGTTATGGCACTGGTAGTGATGGGTCTGGGAGCTATGAATCCCGATGCCGACCCAGAGACCGACTTCATCGCTTATCTGAACGATATCGGCTTCCAGGCATTCATCTTCTTCGGAGTCCTGGTGGGACAGAGCGCTATCTGGCTGAAGTCCAACTCCCTGGACAAGGTGAAAGATGTAAAGGCACTCCCTGTACGTCTGGATCTGTTTGCTACCACCCGTGGATTTACCATGGGAACCATCGGTATCTTAGTCATTACAGCTATTCTCTATATTGCATTGTGGTAAGCGTATGTTAGACGACTTAAAAGAAAAAGTATTTCAAGCCAATCTGGACCTGGTCAAACAGGGTCTGGTTATTTTCACCTGGGGCAATGTCTCCGGCATAGACCGTGAGAAGGGCCTTGTGGTCATCAAGCCCAGCGGAGTGAGCTATGACACCATGAAAGCATCGGATATGGTGGTGGTCTCCCTGGAGACCGGAAAGGTGGTAGAAGGCGATTTAAACCCTTCTTCCGATACCCCTACCCACCTGGTGCTGTACCGTGCCTTCCCCCATATCCAAGGGGTGGTTCACACCCATTCCACCTATGCCACTGCCTGGGCTCAGGCAGGGTGCGACATTCCGAATATCGGTACCACGCATGCCGACTACTTCTACAAGGACATCCCTTGTACGCGGGACATGACCGAGGCGGAGGTGAAAGGCGACTACGAGCTGGAAACCGGCAACGTAATCGTGGAGCGGTTCCAGAAAGACGGTATCAACCCCGACCATACACCGGGTGTCCTGGTGAAGAACCACGGTCCCTTCTCCTGGGGCACCAGTCCGGCTGGTGCAGTGTATAATGCCAAAGTCATGGAGCAGTGCGCCCAGATGGCTTTCATTTCCTACACGGTGAACCCGGAGACCCGCATGAACCCTCTGCTGATAGAAAAGCACTACATGCGGAAGCATGGACCAAACGCATACTACGGTCAGAAGAAGAAATGAAAAAACTCATCATATTCGACCTGGATGGTACCTTGCTGAACACCATTGCAGATTTAGCGAACAGTACCAACTATGCCTTGGGCCGTCTGGGGATTAATGCGCACCCTTTGGAAAGCTACAACACCTTCGTGGGGAACGGCATCCGAAAGCTCTTTGAACGTGCCCTGCCTGTTACCTTCCGAAGCCCCGAGATGGTGGAGAAAGTGCGGAGCCTGTTCATCCCCTACTACGACGTGCACAATGCCGACCTGACCACCGTTTACCCTGGGATTCTGGAGCTGCTCGCCACCCTGCAGGAGAAAGGAGTGAAGATAGCTGTAGCATCGAACAAGTACCAGAAAGCCTCCGTGAAGCTCATGGAGCATTTCTTCCCTGAAATCCAGTTCTGCAGCGTGCTGGGACAGCGCGAAGGCATCCCTGTAAAGCCCGACCCTAGCATCGTCCTGGAGCTCCTGAAAACGGCTGGGGCTACTGCGGAAGAGACTCTCTACGTGGGAGACTCCGGAGTGGACATACAGACAGCCCGGAACGCCCAGGTGGAAAGTGTGGGAGTAACCTGGGGATTCCGCTCCCTGGAAGAGTTGCAGACCAACGGAGCCCGTCACATCATTCATAAACCCGAAGAATTAATAGCACTCATCTAGATATGAAAGATTCCTTGATCATCGTTTCCGGAGGCATGGACTCCATCACCCTGCTCCATGAATATGCTCACCAGATAGCCCTGGGCATCAGTTTCGACTATGGAGCCAACCACAACCAGAATGAGATTCCTTTCGCCAAGCTGCACTGTGAGCGTCTGGGCATCCGGCACCTGGTCATCCCTCTGGATTTCATGCACCGGTACTTCAAATCCTCCCTGCTGGAAGGCGCAGAAGCCATTCCTGAAGGCCACTACGAGGACGAGAACATGAAAAGTACGGTGGTTCCTTTCCGAAACGGTATCATGCTTTCCATAGCCTGTGGCATTGCCGAGAGTCACGGACTGAAGAAGGTGCTCATAGCCAATCACGGGGGCGATCATGCCATTTATCCCGACTGCCGCTCCAGTTTCATCCAGGCCATGTCATCGGCCATGGAAAACGGCACCTACGAGCATATCCAGATTTTTGCGCCCTACACCACGATTACGAAGACCGAGATAGCCCTGCATGGCAAGAAACTGGGGATAGATTATTCCGAGACGTGGTCCTGCTACAAGGGAGGAGAGAAGCATTGTGGCTGCTGTGGCACCTGCATAGAGCGGAAGGAGGCTCTACGCGAAGCGGGTATAGAAGACCACACGGAATATCTGGTTCCCTAGGCTCCGGGGGCTTTACGGCAGGTCTTCTCTTACATCCTCATAGGCCCATTCCAGGTTCCTGAGCGCATCGTCCAGATAAGCAGAGAAACAATTGTCGGCCAGGTCGAATTCCTTCTCAAAATCTTTGTTGAAGATGCGAATCTTGCAGACTTTGCCTTGGATGATGGCATTCAGGAGACTCTCGTTCAGCGGGACCCAAATCCCCGTGAGCCCATTTTCACGGATGACCTTTTTCCCCTTTACCTCCATGTTGACATCCTCCGACATAGCCAACAGGATGGTATAGTCTTCGTCCCGTTTCAAGACCTCCAGTTCTTCTGGATTCAGGTTTTTCTCCACTATTCCGATGCTGATGAAATAGTTCAGGGCATCCTTACCCGCATCCTTGGTCAAGCCCAGGGCCAAGCCGAAGCTGTCGTCTGCCACACTCTTCAGCAGTAGATTTTCCGCACAGATGAGCCTGTAGTTCCCATCCAGCACCTGATTGTTGAACACCACTTGCTGGGCTGCACAGGCGATGGCAAGCCCTATAAATGCCGTTAGTAATGCTAATTTTTTCATAGTTTTCCCCTCCCGTCATTAGTTGTTCCTCACAAATATACTCATATTTTTTAAAATTGCAAAATAAATCTTAAAAAATTTGAATTTAGGAAGGGCGTTTTCGTGCTTTACAATCTCGTTTACGTTTACTTCAAATGACATAAGAATTAGAATTTAGGTTTTAGTCAGTATTTGTATTCGCTTTAAAGCGGGAGATTTTTACCCTCAGAACCACCTACCGGCCGTGTATTCAGTCCTTGATTCGAAATCTTACTACGAAGGTACTACATTTTTCAGCTCTGCACAAGTTTTTTCATTCAGAAACGGCAGAAAAATGAGGGCGAATTGAAAATAATTTGATTTGTAAGGATAATTTACTGAAAATCAACGCACTGCAGAATGAGGTTTTTAGAGGTAGTTAGTTAGAGAAAAAATTCTCCCTAACTGGAGAAAAATTTTTTCCTAACTGGGGAGAAATTTTTCCCCAGAAGTGGTCATTTTGGGTCATGGTCATTTTGGTCATTTTATTTTTGGATTTTTGTAAAGTTTGCGGAAGAGGCTACCTTTGAAAAAGTGTCTAGCTAATTCAGGAAAAGACATAGGGTAGTACAACATCCCCCCCCGTGTCATGCGTGTCGTGTCATCCGTGTCATTTTCAAAATGGGATATGGGGAAAAATGTCGAACAAAAATTTAAGAATATAATATATATTATATTCTTAACTATATTTTAGCCATTTTGTATGTTTCAGCATATCCGTCAAAAAGTGGGTATATGCAAAACGAAAATGACACGGATGACACGACACGCATGACACGGGGAACTTTTTAAGGAGGATAGCAATATTTTATATAATCCTGAATATCAAATGTTTATGAGAATCCCCCAAAAATTGGAATTCTCTCTATATGTGTCATACTTTCCCCATTACTCGCAAAAAAGAGGTCAAAAACGGGTAAAAACACACATTCTCCACGGTGCACCGTGAAACTTCATTTTTTTAGTGAAAAAAGCCCGTTTTTGGGCCTATATAAACCCAATTTTCCCGAAAAATTTGACGATTTACACAGGTTTCATGGGGACAGGTCCCGTGTAACGTAAGCAGCGTAAGTACCAAGAGCCTGGACTTTATCTTTACGTTACACGGGACCTGCATGAAACCTTCCCATTTGAGGTTCCCATTTGAGAATGAAAGAGTTATGTCCCCGCTCCCAAAAGGGCACCAAGAATAGCCAATATAATTAATGCAGTTATTACCTTTGCGATATCCTCAATACATCCTCCTGCTCCTGAAAGCACCGTTCCCAGCACCTTAAATACACCCTTCATTGCATAATATGCAACAAAAAGCAAAACAAATAAAGTAATAATAGTAGCCATGCGTTACATATTTAAAATAAAAACTGAACTAACGGTAATGATCAGATATTACTTGTTCACTATCCTTTTGGCCTTATAACAGAAACGGCAAGTATCAAACAATCGCTCCAAATCTGGTAATGAATACATTTTTTTCAGTTGACTGCTTATACCATTAGGAGTCCTTTTCATTTCTTTAGCCACTCTATTCAAGCCTTTATGTTCAGATTCAAATTTACGTTTTAATAGCGTTATATCTACGGCAGACCATTTTAAGGAAAAATCTGAGAAATTTTCACGAACAGTTTTTTCACGGTCATCAAATCCCAACAATTCATACCGGTCTTCCGGGCTCTCTAAGCCAGACTTCTCACGAGCTCTAAGCAAAACTGCAAAGGGTGTACGTTTCAGTTTCACTGCAATATCTTTTAATGGAGTGCCACCTTTAGCTTCTGCTTTCAAAAAATCATCTTCTTCAGGAGTCCAAATAGAACCTGATTTCTCTTTCCTATCGTTTAATGCCATAACTTTGAATTACCATTTTTCCTCACAAGGTTTGGCAAAAATAATACTTTATTTGATAAAAATGAAGCCCCACATGAGAAACATTTTTAGGATTTTTTGTTGATCTTAATCTTGCTAGCGACTATCGTCGCTAGCAAATCACATTAGATTTCTAATAAAAAATTACCCTAAAAACCTTGAAAAAAGCCTCTTATTGTTAAAAATCGCAAATAAAAAAAAAAAAAAACGAACAAACATTAAAAAGTACTACTTTTGGCATGCGATAATTGTCGCTACTTACTGAAAAGGTTAAGTAAACCCTTATATAAGTGAAAAATAATAGGAAAAAGCCGAAAATCCTCTAAAGAGTAGGCACTGATTAAAATATAATAAACAATTATGAAAAAGTATGCAAAACCTCAGATGATGGCAAAGAACGCTCCTACTGGCTCATATGCAGCTGGTTGTCCTTCACATCATAGAGTTGGAGGAGACCCTATTTTATGTACTAGGTGTGAACTTAGACATTAAATCATGAAGTTTGGGCGGATTACAAATGTATTTCCGCCCAAACATTTTAGTATCCTCCAAACAGAAGCTTTATGGAGTGTGGAAACATATTAGACTTTATCAGTTTTATAACAACTATAACAGCCTTATTGTTCGCATGGTATACTTATAACAAAGACAAGAAAGCTAAAGTAATCCAAATGCTAGCTAAAGAAGTCATTGCCTTTTACTGTATAGAGCAAGAAGCTATCAAGATGCTGAAAGAGAAAGATCCTGGTAAAACAGAGCAGGCAATTCAGCGCGAATTAAGGGCTAAAGCACAAAACAATGAGAACAATATAGAAAACCTGCGCCCTACCATGAGTGCTACTGGTGCAAGAAAATTTTTATAAAAATATGCTAATACGTTTATCAAAAAATAGTTTTATCCGTATATATGACAACGGTAAACTCGGTTATATCAGCAATCAGCTGACTCGTCACGACAGAACATACGATGAAGTGGGTGCGGACTTCTTGAAGCAAATTTCAAGAACAGCCCAACAGGAGAAAGACTTGGTGGAAAATTTATGCGCCATCTACGGGGAGTCATGCAGGGAAGATATTAGCCGAGATTTTGCTGAATTTGCAGATGATCTTGCAGCTCATCGTTTTATTCTAAAAGGGGAAACGGAAAGCGACTTAGACGCACAAGACATGGATTTTAGCTATTCCATGGATAATCCAAAGACCTTAGCAGACGACTTCACGCAAGTGACCGAAGGCAAAGCAGGGAAGAATACACAGGACGCTCTCTTGCAGCACGACATAAAATTCCCTCGGCTTGCAGGTTTGCAATTTGAGTTGACAAGCAGATGCAACGAGCGATGCATCCATTGTTACATACCGAACGGTAAGAAGAATGCAGGTTTTGATATGTCGTTTGAGAAATTCAAGTATATTTTAGATCAATATGCTGATATGGGCGGACTTCAAGTAACACTGTCAGGTGGTGAGGCACTTATGAATAAAGATATTATAAAGATGCTTCGCTATTGCCGGGAGAAAGATATGCAGATATCTCTTTTGACCAACCTAATCTCATTGAAGGATGAACAGATACCGACGCTGAAGGAGGTGAACGTGTCTCTCATCCAAGTCTCACTTTACAGCATGGATGCTAAACTGCACGACATGATTACCACAGTGAAGGGTTCTTTTGAGAAGACAAAGGCAGCAATAGAAAAACTCCATGCAGCCGACATCCCCTTACAGATTTCATGTCCTGTAATGAAGGCAAACAAAAATGGCTATGACAAAGTCATAGAGTATGCAAAAAGTTTGAAAATAAAGTCGCAACCAGACTATATTATGATGGCTCAAGCCGACCTTGACACCTCCAATTTGGCAAACCGATTGTCTATCGAAGAAACAGAGAAAGTTATCCGTGATATCATAGACGTTGACGTTGATTACAAAGAAACAATTTTAGAGCAAGAACCAATATCGAGTATTCCAATTGAAGAGTATGCTGAAATGCCGTTATGCGGTGCAGGTGTAAATGATTTGTGTATCACTGTTAACGGTGATGTATACCCTTGTGCTGGATGGCAAGCTTATGTAGTTGGCAATGTGTTTAAGCAGTCGTTAAAGGATATATGGGAAAAATCTCCTCAATTAGCAAAAGTCCGGGAAGTACGTCAGAAAGACTTTCCAAAGTGCTTGACATGTGAGGCTCGCGACTATTGCAATATGTGTTTAGTGCGAAATTATAATGAAAGTGGCGGTGACATGTTCAAGATAAATCAGCATTTCTGTGATGTCGCATTCTTGACCAAACGATTAGTTGAAGAGTGGCGTAACGGAAAGCAAGAATCATGATTGATAATCACGTACATGTTGGATGGTACACTGACGGCTATCACTCACCAAAGGAAGTGTGGCAGGCTGAGTTAGAAGCTGGAATCAACGAAATAGTTGTTTCCAGCACCTCTACATGTGCAGAACTATATAAGCTTGTAGTCAGGGAGATACGCGAACTCATCCGTATGGGTGGTTCTCGTATCCATCCCCTTCTGTGGATTACTCCCCGAATGATGAAGACGTGGGGACTAAGTTATATGCTTCATAGCAAAATTAGGTGGCAAGGTATTAAAATGCATTGGCAAGCACATCGTGAATGGTATTACAATCGCAAGCTACTTCATAACGCATTAGAAGTTGCCAGATGGATGGATGTCCCTGTTTTGCTTCATACAGGGATATATAAAGAATGTCATGCACGAGTGTTCTTAGATATTTGTCTTGACTATCAAGATTTAACTTTCGTGTTAGCACACGGCAGACCTATTGATGAGACTATGGAAATAATCTCCCGATGTAGCAACACATATGTAGATACAGCATTTATGCCAGTTGAAGATGTTATCACTTTGGTTCATAATGGTTTTGCACAGCGAATACTGTTTGGAACAGATGCTCCTATCAATCTGCTATTCTACAAAAACATGACAACGGCGGAATATATTAAATCCTGTTTATTGGCCTTACAGGATAAATTTCCAGTATCAATATACAATAAAATCATGTCCAATCAACTATATATAAGGTGAAATCGTGGCATTCTGTTATTATATGAACGACCTATACACAACTTTTGTTCCTCAATTAGATAAAACCGTTGAGTTACTAGATTCTTACGAATTAAAGACAATATGTTGCGGAAAATGTTGGAGGTAGAAGAAATAATATAACCTCCTTATCCAGATGAGAATATAACAAACTAGAAATATTTAAATCATTAACTTTATAAATTATGGCAAAGATAAAGAAATATGACAGATATGGAATTCCGATATATGACGTTTCAGATCTGGAAGAGTATGTATATAGTGGCAAGGAGAAATTGTACAAAATTCCCGAAGGTGGAATCTGTGATGCAGATGGATATCCATTAGGAATGTTGGATCTTATGGGGCTGGGTATCTCGTTGGAGGAGCCAGAGGAAACAGAAACGGCAATCGGACTGTGTGACGATGAGATTAAAAAGCGTCTGGAACAGACCGAGGATGAGACTGAGTGTAATGAACTGAAATTCCGACTGGCATACAATAGATCCGCCAGGGGTGAAGGAAGTTCTTTCATTGAACCATTGTTCGGAGGATTAACTCATCTCGGTAAAATTTGGGCGAAAGATATTGGAGAAGAAAAGGTTAAGAGTATCATCCGGGAGCAGGATGAATATTTCAACAAACTGCCTTCTGAAGATGAGACTAGAGAAAAACTCATGTCCCTGTTCGGAGTGGACTATGGTTTCCGCGTAGAGAAACGAGGTGATACCTATTTCATAGATATGTTTGACGAAGATACTGGTGAGCGTGTCCATTTCATGATTCGAGATAAGAATATCTATACGTTGACTTATGAAAACGAGGAGCCACAGCATTCTGAAACGGAAGATATCTTCAAGGAGCAAACAAAGTCGATTCTTGCTTTTATTTACGGAGAATGATGGCATAACGAACTAAACGGCACTTTGTTCTGACATCAAACTATGTAAACAACTAATAATAAACAATATAAACCTTGCGATGTATAGGGAATCGCCATTTAATCTATGTTGAGATTAGGAGAAAACAGGGATTATACCTATAGTGAAATAATGGAGCAAGATTATAATCAGCTTTGGTGTGAGTCTCAGAAGTATGTGGAACACTTGACTCTAGCGCAGGAGAACATAGTAAAGATGATACCAGAGTACAAAACACTTTTACCGAATAAGTATGAATCTTTACAGGATAAAAAGGCACAAATAAACCTACTCAACTATATACGTTTGCGTTCCATTTATACATTTGCCGACAAAGCGTTCAAAGTCCTTGACACACTTTGCAAAGATTTAGTCAATGCGGAAGGAGACGATATAGGCATTATGGATGTTTCATCTAAAATAGAAGCTTTGTTTCATATTTCATTAGATGATTTCATCACGGATGAGGTTACAGGATTCATGCGTTTATACATAAAATGGAAAGAACTAAAAGGGAAATCCATTATCAAAGATTGGACGGTCTTTGGTAAGTGGACTTTTGGTGACATCGCCGGCTCTATTTCCGACAAAGGGATGTGTTATAAAAAACTATGGCAAGAAACCATAAATGACTCAATACCCGAGAAAGTGAGTATCGGAAAACTACTTGACAGTGATGAATTGATACGTATATACTAAAAGAGGTTTCATGGGGACAGGTCCCGTGTAACGTAAGCAACGTAAGTACCAAGAGCCTAGACTTTATCTTTACGTTACACGGGACCTGTCCCCATGAAACCTCGAATATCACTTCAAATTTTCACACCCCATAAACAGATATTGGGATTTTGGGGAAGGAGACAAGAGGAACTGCACCACATATTTCCCATCTTTTCGGATGATTCTATAGTCGGCAGTCTTATCATATCCTTTGGAACGGAAATAATTCCATCGGCTGGAAGACATATTCGAAAAATCGAAGGTCTCCTTGCCTCTCCGGACGATGAACTTGGAAGCCCCTGCATCTTCCTCCGCAAAGACATCCCCATTCACATAACGCACACCAGAGAGCTGCAAGGCCGAAAGTTGCCCTGTGGGCTCCGTACTATCCCTTTCCACGGCTCCAGCCAGTCTGCGCAGGAAAGCCACGTCTTTCCCGTTTAAAATGCCCGAGAGCGTGAGGTGAGTCACCTTCCGTGAATCCTCTCCCAGCTTATCAGCCAAGGTTCCAGGTTGGTTCACTCTTATGGTTAAACGCAGATCCCCTTCGGAAGGATAGATATCAGTCAGCACGCTAGTGGCAAAAGGCTCTTCCCATTTTTCCGAATAGAGAATGCGGTAGTAACCATCGCAGATTCCCCCCAGACCCAGATTCAAGTGCAGGAAGTCGCCCTCCATACCATCGCACAGAAAAGCATGATCCCGATTACTGAAAAGCAAGGGGTGACCCTCCTTCAGATTTCGCTCTGCCAGTTCCAGCAACTGACGATTCGTGAGCCCCACACGCAGTCTGCAAGCCTGAGCCATGCCGTAACTGCCCACCAAGGCAGGTTTCATCTGATGGGTGCTAGTTACGGTGTTTTTCAGCCCATAATGAGCCTTCACGCAAGCCCCTATTTCTGCTATCAGCTTAGCCGGAGAACTGCCCTTCTCCGGGTGATGAAAGGCCACCAGCTGCCCCAAAGCCACGGGCACGCATCCAGCCATGGCATGCTGTCCGGGAGCCAGTTCCGGGCACAATTCATTATAAGGAGCATGCTGCCCCCAGCGGGTCTTCAGCAGAGGCTCATACTTCCGTTCTTTCCGTTCCTCCGGTGTATCTATCTGCTGGAGCATCTTCTCATAATACCCCAGAATCTTGGTCACGGCAGTGTCCGTGCTCCACACGGCATCGGAGCCGTATGCCAGCACCAGATTCCCCTGAAGAGGCTTCCGGTAGGCAGAATCGGCCAGAAGGATGAACTTCTTTTCCTCATAGCTGGTCAGCACCTGGAACCCCTCTCGGTTCTCCACCACCTCCCAGTGGGAAACATCCATCCCCCGGCTCTGGAAGAACGCAGAGGCGTATTGCTGCTCGTGAGAACCCCCTTGACAGGAGAAGCACAGCATGAGAAAGATGAACAGAAGATTTTTCATTTTTCCTTCCAAAATTTATCGGTTGCCTCATTTTCCTGCTGCTCGCGAATGAATTTCATGGCATGCTCATAGTGGAGGGAGTTGGGGTATTTCTTCCGTTCTTCCTCCGGCAAAGCCTTGACGTACCGTTTGTAATATTCCAGTGCTTTCTTGGTGTCCGTGGGTTCAAATGTCTGCCCCAGCAGGTTCAGCAAGCCGAAACGGTTGGGGTTAATTCTCAGCATTTTAAGCAGCGCCTCTTCGTAACGAGGATTCCATTTGGGATAGACCCGGATGAAGCCGGTATACATCCAGTTCAAGGTACTGTCTGACGGGATGGTCAGATCCTCCACCTGCTCCATGTACTTGATGGCATCATCTTTCCACGAGGTTCTGGCATCGGCAACGGCCAGATAATAAAGCAGGGTGACATTCTCCGGGTCGGTAGGGCGAGCCCTTTCCAGATAATGATGAGCGGCATAGTAGTCCTGCTCCGCAAAATGGGAAACACCCTGGAAGTAGAGGGTATAGAAACTATGGTCTCCTGCAGCCTCCAGTGCCTTGTATCGCTGAATGGCTTCCTTGTACCGGTTCAAACGGAAATAAGCCTCCGCATTGTTCTGGTTGATGCGCAGGTTCGTAGTATCTTTCTCCCTGTATCTCTCGGTCAGTTTCAAGGCATCTTCATAGTTCTTTTCTTCGATGAGCAAGGAGCTGAAGGCATCTACGGTGGAAAAATCATCGGGATTCAGTTCGTAAGCTTTCGAATAGCCCATAAACGCATAGTCGAACTCTCGTTTGCTGTAGTAGCAGTTGCCCAAGAGCCTGTAAGCGATGGCATCGGTACTGTCGGCCTCCAGCATCTGATGGCAGTAGTTCACCCCTTTATCGTAGTTGCCCAACTGCATCTCCAGTCTTACCAACTGCCGCTGAATCTTCTTGTCACCCGGATTCAGGGCCAAGGCCCTCTCATACACCCGGATGGCCTTCACGGTCTGGTTGCACGCCCTATACCCATCGGCTATCTTCATGAGGTACTTGACCTCATCACCAGCCTTTTCCACCTCCTTATCCAGCAGCTGAACCGCCAAAGAATAATTACACTCCAGCAAGGCATCCTGCAGCTCCACCGGGAGCTGTGCTTGAGCCCCAGCACGCAGGAGAGGGGCCAACAGGAAGAAAAGGCACAAAAGATGTTTCATGGTCATCGGATGATTTTAAGCGCAAATATAAGTATTTATTTATTTTTTTGCTACTTTTGTGGTATGCAAAGATTAAAGGAAAGAATAAACATCCCCTCAAAGTACCTCTTTTACCTCCTGGCAGGCCTACTTCTAGCAGGCTGTATCTACCTGTTTTTTAGTGGAAAGGATAAAACGTATGACCCCATTCCTCACTACCCTCCCCTGGAAAGGAAGTTGGTAGAACGCACGGAAAAGTTCTTGAACAAGCAAGGTCTGCGGGACGACCAACTGGGTCTGTACATCTACGACCTGACCAGCGACGAGGAATTTTATTCGAAAAATGAGCAACGGCTCATGCCGCCTGCGTCCTGCACCAAACTGGTTACTGCCATCTCCAGCATCCGGCTTTTCGGTCTGGATTTCACCTTCTGGGACTCCCTCTTTTACCAAGGGTATATAGAAGACGGTACGCTTTACGGAGACCTGGTAGTAAAGGCTGATGCCGACCCCGGACTATGGGATTTCAAGGAGCTGGAAGAAGCGATAAAAGCACTGAATGTCCACACCATCTACGGAACCGTGCAGCTCAGATCTCCGCTGAAAGCACCCCTGAGAATGCATCACAGCTGGAGCCGGAACGACCTGAAACACACCCAGCTCCCGATACTTTTCCAGGGAGAAGAAGCCGTAAAAAGGAGTCTGAAAGAGGAAGTGAAAGCACAAGGAATTTCTTTCAACGAACAAGTCCCTGTTGTGCATAAACCGCTTAACCTGAACTATATAGGAGCTACCAGCCACAGTCTTCGAGAGGTGCTCACCCCGATGCTTCTGTTCAGCAACAATGCCTTAGCCCAATGCATCTGGACCTCGCTGAACAGCCAATTCCGCTTGTTGGACCCCAACCAAGAATTACCACAGGATTACCTTCTAGACTTTATAGGAAAAGAGCTGAAAATGCCACCCTACCGCTATACACTAAGCGACCCCAGTGGCTTGTCCCCCGAAAACCGACTGAGCCCCAAGTTCCTGACCGATTTACTCCACTGGGCCTACCAGCAAGAAGACATTCGCACCTTCCTCCTGGAAGAAGCCCTGCCTGTACCCGGAGAGGGAGAACGAACCGGTTCCTTACGCTGGCGCATGGAACGAGGCCCTGCCGTGGGAAGGGTATTTGCAAAAACAGGAACACTGAACCGATTGAAGACTACCACCCTGTCGGGCTACCTTCTCACAGCAGCAGGACACACCCTAGCCTTTTCCATCATGAACCAGAACATGAACCTGGAAGACAGCAGGAAGTTTCAAGATCAGCTCTGCACGGAACTGACCCGGCCTTAAATGCCCTCTCCATCGGCAAACGTAGGCATTTCCAAAGCCTTCGTCTGCAAGATTCTGGAGTGTGGAGGCACATCGTGCGTGAGCCAGATATTACCCCCTACGATGGTATCGTGCCCTATGGTTACCCTACCCAGAATGGAGGTGTTAGAATACACCGTAACATTATCCTCCAGAATAGGGTGACGAGGAATATCCATGGGAAGTCCATCCTGATCGTACTTGAAATTCCGGGCACCCAAGGTCACACCCTGATAGAGCACCACATGGTCCCCGATAATAGAAGTAGCCCCAATGACGATACCCGTTCCATGGTCGAAGCAGAAATACTCCCCTATCCGAGCTGCCGGATGAATATCCACCCCCGTACTACTATGAGCCATTTCCGTGAGCAGCCTGGGAAGCAAAGGAACCCCCAGTTCATGTAAGGTATGTGCGGTACGGTAGTGCAGCATGACCGTGGTAAGCGGGTAACAAAGAATCACCTCCTCCAGGCTCTCCACAGCCGGGTCGTTTTCCCTCACCGCTTCCACATCCGTGTGAAGCAGCCTCAAGATCTCGTCCAGCTGAAGCATAAACGCATCAGCCACCTTACACCCCTCTATTCCATGCACATTCCGGAGCACGTCCAAAAGGACATCCTTGATGTAGACCCGGACATCCGTACGCATTTCTGCGAACTCCGGGAAAGCCGCATCCCGAATCAAAGAAACCAGGTTCTCCAGCTGCTCCTTAACCGATGTATATTTCATGACAAATCAACCAAAAATTCCGGTGGACAAATAACGTTCTCCTGTATCAGGAAGCAAGACCACAATGGTTTTCCCTGCATTCACTGGCAGTTTAGACTGTTCCCACGCTTCATAAAAAGCAGCTCCAGAAGAGATTCCCACCAACAAACCTTTCTCTTTTGCTAAAAAAACGGCAGCTTCAATGGCAGCGGAGTCGCTCATGGTACGTACTTCATCCACCACCGAACCATCATAGGTTTCTGGGATAAAACCAGCCCCAATGCCTTGAATCTTATGCTTACCAGATTTACCTCCTGAAAGGACGGGAGAGTTCAACGGCTCTACAGCTATCACCTTCACCTCAGGGTTATGAGCCTTCAAACATCTGCCCACACCACTGATGGTACCACCCGTTCCTGCACCGGCAATAAAGATATCCACCTTACCCTCTGTATCTTTCCAGATTTCCTCACCCGTGGTTCTTTCATGAGCCGCAGGATTAGCCGGGTTAACGAACTGTCCCAGGATGACCGCACCGGGAATTTCATTTTTCAGTTCCTCTGCCCTACGGATGGCTCCACTCATCCCCTCAGAGGCTGGAGTGAGCTCCAGTTCAGCTCCATAAGCCTTCAGTAGATTTCTGCGTTCCAGACTCATACTTTCAGGCATGGTCAAGATAACCCGGTACCCTTTTACCTTACCTATCCAAGCCAGACCCACACCCGTATTTCCACTGGTAGGCTCTATAATGGTAGCTCCCGGTTTCAATATCCCCTTAGCCTCAGCATCTTCTATCATGCTCAGAGCCACACGGTCCTTGACACTGCCACCGGGGTTGAACAATTCCAATTTCAACAACAATCTGGCCTTTTGATGACCCAGGTCCTTTATTTCCAAAAGTGGGGTATTCCCAATTAGTTCCGTCAAATTCTGGTAAATCATAATTCTGTAGTATTTGTATTTAATATCTGTTATTTATATCCCGTTTCATGGCTTCAGTAAAAATCCGAATCTCCTCCTCGTTTTTGTCCTTCGTCTGAATCAGGTTAATATGCTTCATACAAGCCATCTGCATCTTGTAGCAGAAATAATACAGCCCCAATGCCAGAAGGTTAGCAACACCAGGCAGGGCCTCCATGGCAAAGCAGATGGAATCATAGATACCATGCATCATGAAAGGCACAAACCAGATGAGACACTTGTATTTTCCATATTTCTCCTTATCGAAATGCACCAGAGAATAGAAGAAGCCCATCATCACAGCAAAGGCATAGTGTCCCGGAACAGCAAAGATGGCCCGGGTGACAGCCGTTCCCAAGAAGGCATCACCAGAGGCAAAAAGGTACTGGATGTTTTCTATTCCGGCAAAACCCATGCCCACACAAACCGCATAGACAATGCCATCGAAACGCTCATCGAAATGAGGATTATTTCGCAGCAGGAGCCACAGCATAATCAGTTTAGCCGTTTCCTCGGGAAGAGCAGCCTTATAGAAGGCGGTATAAATGCCATTCAAGACTCCGTTTCCATCGAACATATGAGTCTCGAACGGTTCCAGCAAAGCAGAAAACAACAAGGTCAATGCGGTAGACAAGACCCCATACCACACCCCTTTCAGAATCATGGACAAAGGCTCCGGATGGTTTCTATCCTTATACTGAATAAACGCTACCAAAAGGAAAGCCGGAAGGATAGCGCAAAAAATAATAATCAATACATAGGTAGACATAGGCTTTCTGATTTCTGCTGGTTAACAAAACAGGGAATGGACTTAAAGTTCATTCCCTGTTCATTATTTCAAGGATTTAACTTGCTAAGGATTATTTCAGCTTAGTATAGCCATACTTTGCAGTGCTACCCAGTTCTTCCTCGATACGGATAAGCTGGTTGTACTTAGCCATACGGTCTGTACGAGACAGAGAACCAGTCTTAATCTGACCAGAGTTAGTAGCTACTGCGATGTCAGCGATAGTAGCATCCTCTGTTTCACCAGAACGGTGAGAAGTTACAGTAGTATAACCGTGACGGTGAGCCATATCGATAGCCTCCAGAGTCTCAGTCAGAGAACCAATCTGGTTAACCTTGATCAGGATAGAGTTTGCAGCACCCATCTGGATACCCTTCTTCAAGAACTTAGTGTTAGTTACGAACAAGTCGTCACCTACCAACTGGCACTTGCTACCAATCTTCTCGGTCAGTTTTACCCAGTTCTCCCAGTCGTTCTCATCCAAACCATCCTCGATAGAGTCGATAGGATAAGTGTCGATCAGGTGCTCCAGGAATGCAATCTGCTCAGCAGCAGTAAGCTTCTTACCGTTAGGATCCTTCTGCTTACCGTTCTTCAGCTGCTTGTAGTCATAGAACCACTCACCGTTCTCCTGAACAGCGAACTCAGAAGCAGCGCAGTCCATAGCGATCTTAACATCCTTACCTGGCTCATAACCAGCAGCCTTGATAGCGTCGCAGATGATAGTCAGTGCATCCTCGATACCATCCAGAGCAGGAGCGAAACCACCCTCATCACCTACTGCGGTAGACAAACCACGCTTCTTCAAAAGCTTAGCAAGGTTGTGGAATACCTCAGCACCTACGCGAACTGCCTCACGGATAGATGGAGCAGATACAGGACGGATCATGAACTCCTGGAATGCGATAGGAGCATCAGAGTGAGAACCACCATTGATGATGTTCATCATAGGAACAGGCATGGTATAAGTGTTGCAACCACCGATATAACGGTACAGAGGCAAACCCAGTGCGTTAGCAGCAGCCTTAGCAGCAGCCAGAGATACACCCAGGATAGCATTTGCACCCAGCTTGCTCTTAGTAGGAGTACCATCCAGAGCCAGCATCTTATAGTCAAGAGCACGCTGATCAAATACGCAGTCGCCTACCAATGCAGGAGCGATAACTGTGTTCACGTTCTCAACAGCCTTCAGGGTACCTTTACCCAGGTAACGGTTCTTGTCACCGTCGCGAAGCTCCAAAGCCTCGTTCTCACCGGTAGAAGCACCTGATGGAACAGCAGCACGGCCCAATACACCATTTTCCAATACTACGTCAACCTCTACGGTTGGATTACCTCTTGAGTCGAGGATCTCTCTTGCGTGAATTTTCTGAATCTTCATAATTACCTTGTATAAATTATATGTTAATCTTTATAATTCCGTGCAAATGTAATGAAAAAACTTATGGTTGCCAAGTTAAACTTCAGTTTTTTCAATGTATAGCATGTATTCATTAAAGTTTTAAAGTGCAGGGCATACAACTTAAAGAAAAAAACACTACCTTTGCCGCCGTTAAGACAAAGGGGTGCCTTTTTAAGGCTGAGATCATACCCTCTGAACCTGATACCATTAGTATGGTCGTAGGGATTGGATTACATCTCATTTCTAGCATGTGTTCTGCATGCACCTCATGTCTTTTCCATCATGTTTAATGTAATAAATAAGGAAAAGAATGAAAAGCAATTTTCTACCATTCATCGCTCTGCTTACCGTGGCATCGGTGAGCGTATCGGCACAAGAGCTGGGCTCTGCACATCCCACTTATCCGGATTCCCTGAGAACTTATAAACTGGATGAAGTGGTGATTACCTCTACCCGTGCCACCGAAACTACTCCTATAGCTTATACCAATGTGGGTAAAGAGCAACTAAAAAAGGTGAACAACGGGCAGGACTTACCTTACCTGCTCAGCATGACTCCCAGTGCCATAACTACCAGTGATGCGGGAGCTGGTATAGGCTACACCACCCTGCGTGTGCGTGGTACCGATGGCACCCGAATCAACGTAACAGCCAACGGTATCCCTATCAACGATGCGGAAAGCCACAATGTGTTCTGGGTGAACATGCCCGACCTGGCATCGAGCGTGAAAGACATTCAGGTGCAACGTGGAGCCGGAACCTCCACCAACGGTGCTGGAGCTTTTGGAGCCTCCATCAACATGGTCACTACGGACTACTCTACCGAACCTTATGCGGAATTTGCAGGGAGCTACGGTTCCTTCAATACGCACAAGGAAACCGTAAAGGTGGGTACGGGCTTGTTCAACAACCACTGGTCGTTCGATGCCCGTCTGTCCAACATCGGTACGGATGGCTACCTGGACCGTGCTACCGTAGACCTGAACTCCTTCTACCTCCAGGGAGGATACTACAACGGAGGTACTACACTCCGACTGATTTCCTTCGGTGGTAAGGAGCGCACTTACCATGCCTGGAACTATCCCGGAAAAGAAGAAATGGCACTTTACGGACGTACCTACAACAGCTGTGGATATATGTATACAGACGAGAAAGGTGTAGACCATTTCTACAAGGACCAGACGGACAACTACACCCAAATGCACTACCAACTGCTTTGGGATCAGGTGTTCAACAACCAGCTGGACCTGAATGTAGGCTTACATTACACCAAGGGAGACGGATATTATCAGGAATACAAACGGAAAGCCTACCTGGAATCCTACGGATTGGAAACCAGCGATGACATTTACCGTTCAGACCTGGTACGCAAGAAAGACATGGACAACTGGCTGGGTGGTGCCATCTTCAGCCTGAACTACCATACTGAAAAGCTGAGTGCCAGCCTAGGTGGTGGATTAAACAAATACAACGGTCTCCATTTCGGTAATGTGCTGTGGGTGAAGACTCCAGCCGGGGCTAACCTGGATGCCGAACATGAATACTACCGGAATGAGGCAAACAAGGTAGACGGGAACATCTATGCGAAAATGGACTATAGCTTCAGCAGTGCCTTGAACGGATATGTAGACCTGCAATACCGTCACATAGACTACAAGATTAAGGGAGCCAACGACAATTATAATTGGGATGCAGGAGCCATGCAAAACCTGGATCTGCATGAGAAGTTCAATTTCTTCAATCCTAAATTAGGTATCAACTACCACGTCAAGAACCACCGACTCTTTGCCAGCTGGAGCGTGGCACACAAAGAACCTACCCGGAACAACTACACTGACGGATATTTCACTGAACTGCCCAAGGCAGAACGCATGTTCGACTATGAATTAGGCTACAACTACCTGTCATCTGTATTCAGTGCAGGAGCCAACCTCTATTTCATGGACTACAAGAACCAGTTGGTACTTACCGGTGAACTGAACGAAATAGGTGAAGCTGTGAGCAACAATGTTCCAGACAGCTACCGTGCAGGTGTGGAGCTGATGGCTGCCCTGAAGCTGCCTTTCGGTTTCGGATGGGATGTAAATGCCACCTTCAGCAAGAACCGCATCAAGAACTTTACAGAACGATTATATACAGAAGACGGGGAACACTATATCGACATCAATCAGGGTAATACCCATATAGCCTTCTCTCCAGACCTCATCTTCAACAACCTGTTCAGCTATACCTACAAAGGATTTGAAGCTAGCCTACAGAGCCAGTACGTGAGCAAGCAGTACATGAGCAATGCAAACATAGAAGCAGAAACCATGGACAGCTACTTTGTTTCCAACCTGGATTTAAGCTACACCTTTAAACTCCCTCATATAAAGAGAGCTACCCTAGGTGTAACCATCTACAACCTGTTCAACGAGGAATACGAGAACAACGGTTGGGCTGCTGCCAACTACTCAGGTACGGCAGACAACTACACCCGTATAAGCTATACCGGTTATGCCGCACAAGCCGGAACGAACTTCCTGGCACACCTGTCGTTAAGTTTTTAATCGGTAAGCTATGGATTTAGACCAAATACTGGAAATAGCAGGAACTATCGTTGGGCTCTTTTACTTGTATTATGAGTATAAGGCCAGTATGAAAGTGTGGATTGCAGGCATCATCATGCCTGCAATCTCCCTCTTCGTATACTTCAGACATGGGCTGTATGCCGACTTCGGTATCAACATCTACTATCTGCTAGCTGCCATTTACGGATGGATGGTGTGGAAATACGGGAAAAAGAAGGAGGAGAAGTTCCTTCCTATCACCCACACCCCTACGAAGCTCTATCCGGTCCTGGCACTGGTGTTTGTCCTGTCCTTCGTGGGCATAGGGTATATACTAGTGAACTATACGGACAGCAACGTACCTTGGTGGGACAGTTTTACTACCGCATTGAGTATCGTAGGCATGTGGATGCTGGCCCGCAAATGGCTGGAACAATGGATTTCCTGGATTCTGGTAGATGCAGTAAGTTGTGGCCTGTATACCTATAAAGAAGTCTATTTCTATGCCGGACTATATGGACTCTACACCATCATAGCGATATTCGGTTACCTGGAATGGAAACGTAAAATGAAAGAAACACGATGAATCCCTATCTTTTTCAAACAGAAGCCATCGTACTGGATGCAGGGGATTATCCCACTCATCAGATACCTAAACAACTCTTAGAAGCAGCTGATAAGGTAGTTTGCTGCGACGGAGCCGCACTATCCTTCCTCCAAGATGGACGGACTCCCTGGAGGATTATAGGAGATGGAGATTCACTTCCTGCAGCCCTCAAGGAAGAATATGCTCCCATCTTCAGACAAATACCGGAACAGGAAACCAACGACCAGACCAAGGCTGTAAGATACCTGCATCAGCACCAGATAAACCGCATAGCCATTCTGGGGGCTACAGGAAAAAGAGAAGACCACACCCTGGGGAACATTAGCCTGCTGATAGAATACATGAAAAAGGAACTAGATGTACGTATGTTTACCGACCATGGAGTCTTTATCCCATGCCAGGGAAAAACCTGCTGGGAAGTTCCAACTGGCACACAGGTTTCCATCTTTTCATTCGGGGTAAAGGACTTGAACGGAACAGGACTACAATACCCTCTTTCCGACTTCACCAACTGGTGGCAAGGGACATTGAATGAGGCTACTTCATCCGTTATTACTCTGGAAGGGAAAGGACATTATTTGCTATTCTTCAAATACTGATAGGTTTTCTTCCCTCTTACATAATACTCCCAGATCAAGAAATGAGGGGTGCGTTCTGGGATATTCTTCAGAACTGCAGCACTCAAATTTTCTTCACGGCAGGATAGATAATCCTTCTGGAGCTTCCGGAATTCCCTGCGAGCTTTTAATACGGCAGAGAAATTTCCGAAATCGAATTTCAGTAAGAACCGGACTGCAGCTACATAATCCAGCAGACAACGAACACGCATGACGGATTTCAGCTCATTCTCAGGCAAGTTCTTATAGAGCATGAGCAGATTGTTCCTGAAGTTTAAGAAAGTCTTCCTGGGGCTTTCTTTTAAGGTAGCAGCCCCTACATGGTAAACCACACTTTCAGGGATACAGACAATGCCTCTGTTCCTGCTCCGCAACCTCCAGCATAAATCTATTTCCTCCATGTGCGCAAAGAAACGGGAATCCAAGCCTCCCACTTCCCTATAATCCTTTAAACGGATGAACAAGGCTGCTCCCGTGGCCCAAAAAACAGGACTGATGCTGTCGTACTGCCCTAAATCTTCTTCAACGGTACCCAGTATCCTACCCCGACAATAAGGGTAGCCATACCGGTCCAGGAATCCCCCTGCAGCTCCTGCATATTCAAAGCACTTTTTATTCCTCCAGGAGCGCAGTTTAGGCTGGCACGCAGCCACTTCAGGATGTGCATCCATATAATGGATAAGAGGTTGAAGCCAATCTGGAGTCACCTCCACATCGGAGTTCAAAAGCACTACATATTCAGATTCCACCTGCTCCAGAGCCCGATTATACCCCCCTGCGAAACCATAATTCTGGTCCATACGGATGACACGCACAGAGGAGAATTCTTTCTGCAGCACGGAAAGAGTTTCATCGGAGGATGCGTTGTCTGCTACAATGACTTCGATGCCTTCACCTTCAGAGCATGACAGGACACCAGACAAGAACTGACGAAGCATTTCTGCTCCATTCCAGGTAAGTATAACAACTGCTACTTTCATGGCTTCAACTGATTATAGTGGCTTTCAATGCCGTCTTCTCTTCATTGAATTCTCCTAGACGAACCTTCACCAATGTATTGTCGTGACAGGATTTGACATCGGAAACTTCCACACGGATATAATTATCGGTAAACCCATGGAACGGCATTCCCGGTTTCGGCTTTTCTAAAAGAACCACCTTTTCCATTCCTACATGACGGAGATAAAAAGCCTGGGTCTGCTGCTCACTCCATTCTAGCAAAAGCTGGGAACGAGCATGACGCTCTTGTGGGGAAACGGTGTATGCTATATTCAAAGCCTTTGTTCCAGGGCGTTCAGAGTAGGTAAATACATGCAACTGAGTAAGATCCAAGCTACGGATGAAATCAAAGCTATCTTGGAAATATTCAGGAGTCTCTCCACGTGTTCCCACCATGACATCCACCCCGATGAAGGCATCGGGCATTAAGCTCTTAATCTTGTGAATCTTATCGGCAAACAGTGAACTGTCGTAATGACGATGCATCAGTTTTAGCACATCATCGGAACCGCTCTGCAAAGGGATATGGAAATGAGGCATAAAGGCCCTGCTTCCCGCACAAAATTCAATTATTTCATCGGTCAGCAAATCGGGTTCTATAGAGGAAATCCGAAAACGCTCAATCCCCTTAACTTTATCTAATTCCCGGATAAGATCTAAAAAAGATTCACCCGTGGTACGGCCAAAATCACCGATATTCACTCCAGTCAGTACTATTTCCTTTCCTCCCTCTAAGGCAGCCTGTTCTGCTTGTTCCACCAGGGACTTTATAGAGCCATTCCGGCTTCGACCACGTGCTATAGGGATAGTACAATAGGTACAATAATAGTTGCACCCATCCTGAACCTTTAAGAAATAACGAGTCCTATCGCCTCTGCTACAAGAGGGACTAAAAGAACGGATATCTTTTGTAGGGACGGTAAAGTACTCTCCCTGCTCTTTTTTCTGCATATCCCCTAAAAAAGAAAGGATATCGCCCTTCTGTTCTGCTCCCAGCACCAAATCCACTCCCGGTATTTTACACACCTCACCTGGTTTCAACTGGGCATAGCAGCCCGTTACAACCACAAATGCACCCGGATGGTTCTTCACCAACCTATGGATAGCCTGACGACATTTCTTATCGGCTACCTCCGTAACAGAGCACGTATTAATAACGCAGATATCTGCACGCTCACCTTTCCTGGCATTACGCACCCCTGCATCCTTCAGTTTCTTTCCTATAGTAGAAGTTTCTGAGAAATTCAACTTGCAGCCCAGGGTATAATAAACTGCAGTTTTATCCTGAAATATGGTAGTATCTATCATGATTCTCTTATTTAATTGCAAAGATAGTATAAATAAGACAAAAAACGCATAATAATGATTATTTTACTCAATTGTGTGGGCACACACCTAAATTTTAACATTTCCCAAATGCCTATGTATCAGTAAATTACAAAAAGTTGCAATTTTTTTTCAAAAAAAAGTTCAAAAAAATGATACAACGTATAAAAAAATGCCGTACTTTTGCATCGTTTTAAAAAGCAAATGATTGTTTTACAGTTTTAAAAGCAAAGAAAATGAAGAAGTTGGTATTTATGTTCGTAGCTATGGCAGCAATGTCTTTCGCATCTTGCGGTGGTAACGCTCAGGGCGAGGCAGTAGAAGCTGCAGTTGATTCAGTTGCTGAGGCAGTTGAGGAAGTTGTTGCTCCTGTTGATTCAGCTGTTGCTGAAACTGCTGAGGTAGTTGACTCTGTAGTTGCAGAAGTTGCTGAGTAATTTATTAGTTACGATAGAGGGAATTGAAACCTGTTGGACACAGTCCAGCAGGTTTTTTCTTTATCAGGCATTTATAATACAAGGCAAATAAAAATCCCTGGAATCTTGATAGACTCCAGGGATTATTTATGATTATGAACAATTGTTTAAGCTTCTTCCTGAGCAGCTACAACCTCATATTTAAGAGTAGCTGTAACTTCACGATGCAACTTTACAGGAGCCTCGAAAGAGCCCAAAGCCTTTACATCCTTTGCTGCAATAATCTTACGGTCAACCTCTACACCTTGCTTAGCAAGTTCGTCAGCCAACATCTGGTTTGTTACTGAACCATAAACAGCACCAGTAGCACTTACCTTAACAGGGATAGTCAAAGAAACTGCTTCAATCTTAGCGCAAAGTTCCTCTGCTTCAGCCTTAATCTTAGCCAACTTGTGAGCACGCTGCTTCAAATCCTCTGCTAAAACTTTCTTTGCAGCAGGAGAAGCAATTACAGCAAAACCCTGAGGAATCAAATAGTTACGGCCATAACCATTCTTTACTTCTACGATATCATCCTTGAAACCAAGGCCAATAACATCTTTCTTCAAAATTACTTCCATACTATTCCTCCTCTTTATTATTTCATCATATCAGTTACAAATGGAAGAAGAGCCAAATGACGTGCTCTCTTCACAGCCTGAGCCACACGACGCTGATATTTCAATGAAGTACCTGTAATACGACGAGGCAGAATCTTTCCCTGCTCATTCAAGAACTTCTTTAAGAATTCAGGATCCTTATAGTCGATGTACTTGATGCCGCTCTTCTTGAAACGACAATACTTTTTCTTTTTAACATCCAAAGTAGGTGGAGTTAAATATCTGATTTCTGAAGACTGTGCAACTGCCATAATTAATCCTCCTTCTTTTTATTATTTCTACGCTTTTCAGCATATTCAATAGCATACTTCTCCATCTTTACAGTAAGATAGCGAATTACGCGCTCATCACGGCGGAAGTTAACTTCCAGCTTGTCAATCACTGTAGGGTCAGCCTTGAACTCAATCAACTGATAGAAGCCAGTAGACTTCTTCTCAATTGGATAAGCCAACTTCTTCAAGCCCCAATTCTCCTCGTTGAGGATCTCTGCACCATTATCGGTAAGAAGAGACTTGAATTTACCTACCGCTTCCTTCATCTGATCATCAGATAAAACGGGAGTCAAAATGAAAACGGTTTCGTATTGATTCATATTACTTTAAATAAATTAAAAATATAATTTTGCAAAAATGCGGTGCAAAGGTAGTACTTTTTTCTCAAATAAAAGAAAGTTCCTAAGGCTTTTTTCTTTTTTACATCTGAATTTTGATGTTTTCTATATTTTTACTATATTTGCATGACATCTATACAGAACTATGAACTCACAATTTTTTGACGTCAACCTTATAATGGCTCTTTTAGGTGGAAAAGTGTCTGCTGCCATTAATCATAAGTTGGAAGAGAATTTCAAAAAAAATGAAATTGCTCTTTCACCGGATTTCTGGCTCGTGATGCTTTATTTGAGGGAAAAAGATGGAGTTACGCAGAATTATTTGTGCCAAGCCACCTATAAGGATAAGGCATGGATGAATCGCACGGTAGGCAAGATGGAAAAGATGGGCCTTATCACTCGACTCAAAGGTGAAGATGACCAGCGGGAAAAGCGGGTTTTCTTATCTAAGCAGGGAAAAGAAATAGCAGAAAAGGCCTACCCGGTGGCAAATAGGACGCTGATGGAATCCTTGAGAGGGCTGCCAATAAGAGAAATTAAAATATGCCAGGAAGTGCTACGGAAGGTTTTTGAAAATGCGGCCGACTAAAAAAAGCGCTTAGTTTCACATTTTTTTCGGGATTTCGTTTCGCTATTTCAAGAATTATACGTTATTTTGTAACTGATTTTGAAATTTACTGGAATTAATAATTAAAAAACACACATATAATGGAAGGTTTCATGAAAAATTTGGGCATCATCTTGATTGTACTTGGTGCTATAGGTCTGATCGTTAGTTTCTACGTTGGTGGTCTATCTAGTGTTAATGGCTATACAGCAGGTATGCTGGTGTTGATGGTTGTGGGTTTGGTACTCCACATTGTCCTGAACAAGAAATATGTTGACTAATTTACATTATGTATAAGTAAAAGATAAGGCTCGGTAAAAACCGAGCCTTATCTTTTTAATCCTCTTGAGGAGTGATAAGTTTGTAACCCTTTCCATGGATATTGATGATTTCAATATCTGGATCAGCCTTCAAATGCTTACGCAGTTTTGTAATATACACATCCATGCTACGAGCATTGAAATAATTATCATCAATCCAAATGGTCTTCAAAGCAAAATCACGCTGCAGAATCTCATTGGCATGTGCACAAAGCAATCCCAAAAGTTCAGACTCTTTAGTGGTCAATTTTGTCTGCTCATCACCGATAGAAAGAATCTGCTTCTGAGTGTCGAAGACAAATTTACCAATGTGATAAATACTACTTTCCTTATTCTTCTTTCCTCTTACACGACGAAGAATAGCCTCAATACGAAGCACTAATTCCTCCATGGAGAATGGTTTAGTTATATAATCATCTGCACCATGCTTGAATCCCTCCAGAATATCTTCCTTCAATGTCTTAGCTGTTAAGAATATCACTGGTACATCGGTGTTCATTGCACGAATATCCTCTGCCAAGGTCAATCCATCCTTTTTAGGCATATTTATATCCAAAATGCACAGATCAAACTTACCTTTCTGGAAAGCTCTGTAACCTGCTTCACCGTCTGCACAAAGTTCAGCGTAATATCCTTTAGCCTGAAGGTATTCACGCAACAGCATGCCAAGATTCTCATCATCTTCGCATAATAAGAGTCTCAATCGTTCTTCCATAATCTCAGTTTTTTATGGTTGGTAATGTTATAATAAATTTCGTTCCTTTGCCCAACTCGCTTTCAGCGCGGATATCTCCTTTATGGGCATTAATTATCGTTTTGACATAAGCAAGGCCTAGTCCGAAGCCCTTGACGTCATGTCTGTTTCCATTCTGTACGCGATAGAACTTTTCAAATATCCGTTTTACATCATCCTTCTTGATGCCGATACCATTGTCCTGTATGCTAACATTTAGTTTATCCCCATCGTTCCAAGTCTTCACCTCTAGTTCTAGATTGGCATCTTCACGACGGTATTTTACGGCATTATCCATTAAGTTGAAGAATACATTCGTTATATGCATCTTATCACCTTCTATAATAGGATCCTCGGACTCTAAATTCATGTGAATCTGTCCACCGAACTGCTGTACCTTCAAATTAAATGTATCTACCACACCCGCAATCAGAGCATCGATATCTAGTTCTTCCTTTTTCAGATTATTCAAGCCTCCACCTCTATCAAACAAAGACATCTGAAGCACCTTCTCCACCTGCAAACGCAAACGCTTAGTCTCTTCGTTGATAATCTTAGTGGTGTGCTTTACCATAGTGGGCGACTTTGCCACACTTTCATCATTCAACATTTGAGCTGCCAATGAAATAGTAGAAATAGGGGTCTTAAATTCATGCGTCAAATGATGAATAAAATCATTCTTCATTTCAGATAATTTCTTTTGGCGAACCAAAGAGAAAATCGTGAAAATAAAGGTAACCAACAGGACACCGGTAAATATCAATGCTGGAACCATAAAACGAACAGAACTGGTAATGTAACTGCTCAAATTAGGGAAATGCACCTTTACAATACCTACTTTAGAAGAAGGATCATTTCTGAACAAGACCTGAGTATAAACCTGATCCTCGCCTTTGGCATCGTAATCTGGACAACGGTAGATTTCCTTCCCGTCACTGGTTGTCACACGGAAGTGATAAGGCAATTCGATACCACTATTGGAAAACTCCGACTTAATATCCTGGTCCAGCTGCTTAAAGTTTATACGATCTTCCAAGGGCTTATCACTTGCAGTATAAAGTATGCCGTACACCACATCGTCAAGCAAGGCTCTCTGATACACATACCTATTCTTCACAATCTCCCTAAGAGACTGGGATGCTTCTGATATAGAGGAATTTTTCCCTCGCTTTTTTAAGACCATACCCTGATTGCTAGGGCGAGTAGTGACGGTCTTCAATTCAAAAGTGGAGTAAACCGTACCATCCTTTGCCGTTACAGTCTGCTGATGGGTATGCTGAATTATATCGGATGCATTATCCTTATGAATCTGAATAGAGTCTTCTATCGTTTCACGTCGTGTTTCAGCCACATCCTTTTCAAGATAACGCTTAGTCTCTGCCAACTCCTGATTACGAGCAGCAGTATTCAAACAACGGGTAACTATTTCTCCGAACTGAGCACGACGAGAAGATGTCATCTCTTCAATATACAAAACTTGCAAATACAGCAAACTTGCAAAAGAGAGAGCCATTATTATACCTAAAACTATGATCGTGGTCTTTTTCATATATGCAAAGTTACAAATGTTAAAAATTAACGCAATTGTTAAAATTGAGGAAATGATAGAATTTTTAATCTTATTAACATTTGCAGAGGTTTAAGGTAGCAAAATGACAACCAAATATATAAAAAGAGGATGCCTGAATCAAGCATCCTCTTACTTTATTGAAAATCGACTTTATTATTCGTCTTCCTTCTGTTGAGCCTCAAACTCTGCTACAAGTTTATTCTGAACATCACCAGGAACAAGTTCATAACTAGCAAATTTCATCACGAATGAAGCACGTCCACCAGTCAAAGAGCTCAATGCAGTAGAATAGTTGCTCATTTCCTTCAAAGGAACCTTAGCTTGCAACTTTTCATAACCTGCCTCACTACTCATACCAATGATCATACCACGGCGTCCCTGAAGATCACTCATTACGTCACCCATTCTATCGCTTGGTACAAAGACCTCAACATCATAAATAGGCTCCAGCAATTTAGGACCTGCGTTCTTAAATGCTTCACTAAATGCATTACGTCCTGCCAGCATGAAGGAAAGTTCGTTAGAATCTACCGGGTGCATTTTACCATCATACACGATAACACGTACATCACGAGCATAGGATCCAGTCAACGGGCCACGCTCCATTTTACCCATCACACCTTTGAGGATTGCAGGCATAAAACGAGTATCGATAGCACCACCAACAACACTGTTGATAAATACCAGTTTTCCACCCCACTCCAGGTCTACAGTCTCAGAACTCTTCACGTTAATCTTGAATTCCTGGCCATTAAATCTATAAGTATCTGGAGCTGGCATTCCATCATAATAAGGCTCTACTATCAAATGTACTTCACCGAACTGACCAGCACCACCAGACTGTTTCTTGTGACGATAATCAGCACGAGCAGCCTTAGTGATAGTCTCACGATATGGGATACGAGGCTCTGAGAATTCAATCTTAATCTTATCGTTGTTTTCCAGACGCCATTTCAGAGTACGCAAGTGGAATTCACCTTGTCCATGAACTATAGTCTGACGTAATTCCTTACTCTGTTCTACAACCCATGTTGGATCCTCTTCACGCATACGGTTCAAAGCCTGCATCAACTTTTCAGTTTCAGATTCATTTACAGCCTTAATAGCACGAGAATACTTTGGATTAGGATATTTAATCCAATTGAATCTGTTTTCTGAATTCTTATCATTTAAAGTGTTGCCAGTCTTTACATCCTTCAACTTTACAGTACAACCTATATCACCAGCAACCATAGCCTCTACCTTATCACGGTTAGCACCTGCACAAACATAAATCTGAGCAAGACGCTCTTTTGAACCACGGTCTGCATTAGTTAAATCATCACCTTCCTTGATGGTACCACTCATAACCTTGAAGTACTGAACTTCTCCGATATGTGGTTCAACTGCAGTTTTAAAGAAGTAAAGAGATGTTGGGCCATTAGGATCTGGTGGAACAGCTACGCCACGAGTATTATGGATAACAGGCATCTCGTCAACAAAAGGAACAACATTTCCCAAGAACTCCATCAAACGACGAACACCCATATCTTTTACTGCACAAACACAGAAAATAGGGAACATGCTACGAGTAGCCAAACCCTTACGGATACCCTCACGCATTTCATCCTCTGTCAAAGCTTCAGTCTCAAAGAATTTTTCCATCAAGGCTTCATCGTTCTCTGCTGCAGCTTCAACAAGAGCTTTGTGAAGTTCCATAGCCTTATCCTTCTGGTCTGCTGGAATTTCAGAAATAGTAGGAACACCACCTTCTGGGCCCCATGTATATTTCTTCATCAGCAGGACATCAATCAAAGAGTTGAAATTAGGACCAGTTTCCAATGGATATTGAATCTGAACGCACTTACTTCCATAAGCCTCTTTCAAGCGCTCAACAACCATGTCATAATCACATTTCTCATTATCCAACTGGTTTACCAAGAAGATAACAGGCTTTCCTAATTTTTCTGTATAACGGAAATGGTTCTGAGTACCAACCTCTGGGCCATATTGACCATTCAGCAGAATAACTGCAGTGTCAGTAACTCCTAGAGCTGTCATTACACCTCCGACGAAATCATCACTACCCGGGCAATCAATAATATTCAGTTTCTTGCCATTATATTCGCAATGAAATACGGTAGAGAAAACAGAGTAACCATACTCCTGCTCTACTGGAAAATAATCACTTACCGTATTCTTCATAGTGATACGGCCACGGCGTTTTATAACGCCACTCTCATAGAGCAAAGCTTCTGTGAGGGTGGTCTTTCCTGCGCCATCATTACCCAGAAGGGCAATGTTTTTAATTTCGTTAGTTTGATATACTTTCATATCGTTAGATTTTATAGGTTTTTCAAAATCGAAACGCAATATAGCAATTATTTTCTTTCTCGCCAAACTTTACCTATCTTTTTCACTTTTATTGTGTATAATCAGTTGCTATTTGATGATACGACAAACAAGCTAGAGACACTCTTCCTAAAACAACGTAAATAAAGAATGCCCGCAGTGGTCAGCCCAAATGGGAAGGCAAACCATATCCCCACAAGCCCCAGCTTCAAAACAATACCTAATAAACATCCAATAGGAAGCGAAATAACAAAATAGGCAAAAAAAGCATAGATAATCATAGGTTTGACATCGCCTATTCCACGAAGTGAATTCGCATAATTACATTGAAGGCCATCTCCAAACTGATAAATAATAAATGGTATAATACACTGTGCTACCCATAAAGACACTTCCTGATTATCGGTAAACCAGCTTCCTATTACATTCTTCAGCAGAAGTATGGGGACTGAAGTTAATAATGCTAATACAAGTATGAGATGAAAACCTGCAGTGGCAGTCTTTTCCAAATTTAAGATATCACCTTGCCCCTTGAAATGACTTACACGAACAGCTACAGCTGAAGACATTCCATAATACACCATATAGCATATTTGTGAGATAGTGAGCATGACCTGATGAGAAGCCAATGCTATAGAGCCTATCCAACCAACCATGATACTGCTCAAACTGAAAGAAGCTGTTTCCATCCCCATCTGCAGAAAAACAGGCCATCCTAAACGATTGAGCTCCAACAAATCTCTTTTATTAACCTTACCTCTTTTAAAACCGTTCCAGAAAGGTCTGTAGTACTTACCACACACGAAAAGAAGAAAAGCCACAAGAACCATGTAAGCCCGAGAGGCAACTGTAGCAATGCCAGCACCATCTAGACCTAATTCAGGGAATCCCAACTTTCCATAAATAAGTAGATAATTTCCAATAATATTCAGGACATTTCCACTTAAAAGGATCCACATGGATGAACGAGTATCCGTAATTCCATCAGCGAACTGTTTAAACGTATTAAACCATAGAACCAAGGGGATGGATGTTAAAAGAATCATGAAATATGACTTCATGAGTGGTAGCAACTCTTCGGGCTGACCAATATGATCCAAGCAAAAATAGAAAATGGTCATGAACAACATTAACAATACTGCCACGATAGTATTTGCAACTAAACTGTTCTTCACTATTCCACCTACTCCCATTGAATCTCCTCTTCCACATAAAGCACCGACCAAGGGGGTTAAACCATAAGTAAAACCCATAGCTGAAATAATGATGAGGGTGAAAATAGAATTCACAAAACTGGCAGCGCCCAGTTCCATCGTCCCATAATGCCCAATCATAAGGGTGTCGACTATTCCCATAATAATATTACCCAACTGTCCTATAATTACAGGAATGCCCAACAATAGAAGATTCTTATAATGCGACTGATATGATGAAAACTTATATTCCATGGGCTCAAATTAAAAAACACGACAAAGATAGCCTAAACTAGCCAGAATAACAAATAAATCTTTTACCTTTGCACCTAGTATGGCAGGTATCTACATTCATATTCCATTTTGCAAAAAAAGATGCATTTATTGTGATTTCTACTCTACCACACAGGGAAATCAGAAAGGTGAATACATAAAATCTTTATGTAAAGAACTCTATATAAGAAAAGATTATCTTCAAAACGAACCAATCCACACCATTTATATAGGAGGAGGAACCCCATCTCAACTAACTCTTGCAGAACTCCAAGAGATATTCCATACAATTTTTCATCATTTTACCATTGGAGAAAATGCTGAAATCACGATGGAAGCAAACCCCGATGACCTGACCGAAGATTATCTTACAGCATTGAGAACTCTCCCAATTAACCGTATTTCAATGGGAGTACAAACCTTTAATGATAGGAAACTAGAATTGTTGAATCGAAGGCATACAGCAAAACAAGCCTATGATGCAGTACAACGCTGCAATGAAGCTGGATTCCAAAATATCAGTATCGATTTAATCTATGGACTCCCCAATGAAACCTTGAATGATTGGGACAAAGACCTGCAAATCGCTTTATCTCTTCCCATAAAGCACTTGTCTGCCTATCACTTAACATATGAAAAAGGAACAACATTATGGGAACTATGGGAAAAGCATAAAGTAGAAGAAATAGATGAGAACTTATCCATCGCACTTTATGAAAAACTGATTAGACGGACTAAAGAAGCAGGATTTGAGCATTACGAGATTTCCAATTTCTGCCAGCATGGATATCATTCAAGGCATAATTGCAGCTATTGGGAAGGAATACCCTACTTAGGATGCGGAGCATCTGCACATTCCTACAATGGTCATTCACGTCAATGGAATATAGCTTCACTCTCATTATATATAAAAGGTATACAGGATGGCAACCTAAATTATGAGAAAGAGGACCTTTCTCTGGAAACCCAGTATAATGAATACATTATGACAAGTCTAAGAACATCAAAAGGCTTTTCTCCTTCGTACATTTCAAGCCATTTTGGTGATTTCTTTTATGATTATGCTCTTCGGATGGCAAAGCCACACTTAAAAGGAGGTTTATTGGAGTATAATGGGGAGCATATAAAATTATCCCACCAAGGAGTTTTCATCTCCGATGGGATAATGAGCGATTTTATGTATATAGAAGATTAACGCCCTAATTGATAAGAAATCTCATAATAGAAAGGAATCACACCACTTGAAGCTGTGCTTGTACCTTCGCTATGAGGAACTATCAATTTTACTTTGGCGATATTGTCTAATTCCCTATTCAGATAAATATAAGGTAATGGAGCAAGCCATCCATTAGGGACAGAAGACCCATAATAGCTGTTCATATATCCAACTGTAAAATATGCTGTATAGGTGCCACTACTATTAGAAACCATCATGGCATCCACAATGGAAGTACTGAACATGTTAGTCGTTACAGTATCACCAGATTCCACATCACATTCCAAATAACGACACAAGACCTTCTGAGTTTCACCATCATTTACACGAGTACCAGCCGCTTTGTTTACAATTTGCATATAAACACCAGTCTCGTCAAAAAGAACATATTCGTTCTTGCTCACATCAGTTAGAGTGTCCTGTGCATAAAATTCACTCTCAGTTATAACTTTGATATTATGATCTGAAATCCACTTGCTGATATGATGACGTTCCTGCTTCTTCATTTCTGCATAACTAACAGAATGGCTACAACTCAGCAAGCACATTGCTGGCAAAACCAAAAGCAGTAAATAATATATTTTCTTCATATAATTCAAAATCATTTCAAGGTGCAAAATTAGAAAACTTTTAAAACCTTGCCTTGGATTTTCCTTACAATTAGTATTTAATAACTATTTTTTTCAAGTAAAAGGGGCTCATACGCATGAATTGCCTTTTTTACCAGTTCAACGGCTTCTTCCATTGAACATTCAAGACGCCCCCCTGCTGCATTTTTATGTCCTCCTCCATTAAAGAACTCCTCGGACATTTTATTACAAGGGAAATCATCTACACTTCGAAGAGAAACCAGAATCCTATCCTTCTCTGTATCCTCTCGCAAAGATATGGATAAATTCATACCTTTAATGGTCAGAGGGATGTTTACCAGTCCTTCTGCATCACCTTTGATGAAATGGAAACGTTCCAATTCTTCCCGGTCCAACGTAAAGTAAGAAGCATGGACATCCTCCAAGACTTGCAGTTTCTCATAAAGGACATATCCCATGAGATGAACACGATTAGCAGAATAATTGTTGTAAATCTTCCGATAAATCAAGTCCTTATCTATACCCTTTTCCAACAGTAGACTGATAATGAAAAAGATATCACTACTATTGGAATTATACGTGAATCCACCCGTATCTGTACACATGCCACAATAAATGCATTCTGCAGCCTCTTTTGTCATGGTTTCAAAACCACCCAGTTGGTAGATGATACGAAATACCAGCTCGCAAGTGGAACTCATCTCAGGGAACGAAACGGAGACCTTGCAAAAATCACCAGGGTTCAAATGATGGTCAATAAGCCAAAAATCGGCAGAGGATTCCTTTGCTATCTCACCTAGCTCCTCAATGCGACTTAAATCATTAAAATCCAGACAACAGACAACTTCAGCCTCAGCAAAAGCACTCTTAACCTGCTCCGTATCTCTATCTGCCAATAAAATCTTGTCCGTTCCTGACATCCATTGCAAAAACTCAGGGAACTGATTGGGCATCACTACTGTCACTTCCTTCCCCAAATTCCTTAAAAAAGATGCCAGTCCAAGACTGGAACCGATGGCATCACCATCGGGGGATAAATGAGCACAAAGTACAAAACGAGTGCAGCTAGACAACCATAGATTGACTTGCTTCAGTTGTTCTTCTGTCAGGATGGGTTTCAGCATTTTCTAAGTGCTTTTAATTCATGAATAGTAGCTTTCGGATCTACTGATTTAAATACGTAAGAACCAGCCACAAGCACATCAACACCTGCATTGACCAGCAACGGAGCCGTTTCCTTATTGGCACCTCCATCCATTTGAATCAAGGCATGTGACCCAGTTTCTTCTATCAAGGCTCTCGTTTCACGGATCTTATCCAAAGAGTGCATAATAAAATCCTGACCTCCGAAACCTGGATTTACAGTCATTATCAAAACCATGTCCAAATCTTTGATTATATCCCGCAACATGCAAACCGGTGTACCTGGATTCAGAGCCACACCTGCTTTCATCCCTGCTTTTTTAATCTCATAGATAGTACGATGGATGTGAACACATGTTTCATAATGAACCGTCAGCCTATCTACACCTATTTCTTTAAAATCATTCAAGAACTTTTCTGGATGAACAATCATCAAATGCACATCCATATCCTTCTTTAAATGTTTACGAACCATTTTCAGAACTGGCTGACCAAAAGTGATATTTGGTACAAATACACCATCCATAATGTCCAGATGTAACCAGTCTGCTTCGCTTTCATTAATCATTTCAATATCACGCTGCAAATTTCCATAATCTGCTGAAAGCAATGACGGAGATACGATAGGAGTTTTCATAGTATTAGTATATTAATTACAACGAACATCCTCTGCTGGTTTAAATCCACAGAGAAAATCCTTAATATTCATACGTTTTTTACCTGCCAACTGAAGACTTTTTACGTTAAGGTAACCATCAGTTCCTGCAATTCTCAATCCATTCTTATCCACAACCACACTTCCTGGAGTTCCCTTTACAGAACCTGGTTCCTTGGTAGTTTCAAATATCTTAAGCACTTGAGAAGAACCTGCACTGGTAAGTTCTGTCCATGCTGCTGGATATGGAGAGAATCCTCTAATGAAATCGTATATTTTTTTTATCGGCTGATTCCAGTCTATCCTACAAGTTCCCTTGAAGATTTTGGGAGCGGGACGAAGCGGTTCCTCCGTAACAAACTGCTCTTGAGGAATAGGTTTTACCGTTCCTGCTAGGATGTTATCTACCGTTTCAACGACCAATTTTCCTCCTAGTTCCATAAGTCGGTCATGAACATCACCCACATTGTCTTCCTCATGGATAGGCACACGAACCTGCTGTATTATCTCACCCGTGTCTATCTCCTGTTTCAAGAAAAAGGTAGTTATACCCGTTTCTTTATCACCATTCACTACTGCCCAGTTGATAGGTGCAGCACCCCGATACTGAGGAAGTAAAGAGGCATGCAAATTGAAAGTACCCATTGGAGGCATATTCCACACCACTTCTGGAAGCATTCGAAAAGCTACGACGATCTGTAAATCTGCTTTCAAAGACCGGAGTTCCTCCAGAAAAGCCTCATCTTTTAATTTCACGGGTTGAAGAACCTTTAAGCCATGCTCCACTGCATATTGCTTCACAGGACTTGGTTGCAATACACTCCCATGTCGACCTACAGGTTTATCGGGCATGGTAATGACACCAACCACGTTATAGCCTCCTTCTACCAGACATCGCAAACTTTCAACTGCGAATTCTGGGGTGCCCATATAAACTATTCTCAAATCCTCTTTCTTCATGACTTTTCTATTCTTGTGAGAAATCTACCAGCACCTGTCTGTAAGTACTGTAGACTCTACTCTTCGATATAAAACCTAAGAACTTCCCATCTTTGCTCTCTACCGGAAGATTCCAGGCATTGGTTTCATCAAATTTCCGCATCACAGCCGACATGGACTCCATTATATTGATTATACATGGAGGATTAACCATCAGCTGCTGACAACTATACCTTCCATACAGTTCCTGTCGGAAGATGATATTGCGGATATCGTCCATTTGTATGATTCCTTTCAAATGACCAGCCCCATCCACCACAGGGAAGATGTTTCTACGAGCCTTTGCTATCGTGCTAACCAGTTCACCCAAGTTCATGTCTGGAGTAACAGTAAGGAAATCCTTTTCTATCAAATCATCCATACTCATGAGTGTCATGATAGCTGCATCCTTGTTGTGAGTAAGCAATTCACCTTTCTTAGCCAACCGCATGGAATAGATGCTATGAGGCTCAAAAGCTATAATCGTCAGATAGGAACTTACACTGACTATCATCAGAGGCACAAACAAATCATACCCTCCAGTCAGCTCTGCTATCAAAAACATACCTGTCAGAGGAGCATGCATAACTCCACTCATGACACCTGCCATGCCCAACAAAGAATAGTTGGTTTCCGGAACATTGACCAAATCCAAGTTGGACGTATTCCATAAACGAGCAAAGATGAACCCCATAATACACCCCAAGAACAAACTAGGAGCAAAGGTTCCACCACATCCTCCACCACCATTTGTAGCAGTAGTAGCAAATACCTTGAACAAAAGAATCAGTCCCAAATAAACCAGCAACAAATTATCCATTCCAGAAAACATGGAGCGATCCATCACCATCCCCCAGTCGGAAGCATTCTGTCCTGTCAGCAAGATACTTATCAAGGAATAGCCCTCACCATAAAGTGACGGGAAAAGGAAGATTAAGATACTAACCACACTTCCACCTAAGGCCAGTTTACGGTAAGGAGTCTTCAGTTTGGCAAAGACATTCTCAAACCAGTTCATAGCCCGAGTAAAATAGAGCGACAAAAAGCCACAGCAAATACCCAGCAGGATGCTAGAAGGAACCCGGTCTATGACGAAAGGATTAATCAAGTTGAAGTCGAACATGGCATTTGTCCCGGAGAAGACATAAGTGACACAGGTAGCTGTCACACAACTAACCAGCAAAGGAAGAAGAGAGTGCATGGTCAGATCCAGCATCAGCACTTCCAGGGTAAACACCACTCCAGCTATCGGAGCCTTAAAAATACCAGCTATAGCTCCTGCAGCACCACAACCCACCAGAACCATCAGGTTTCTGTGGTCTATCTTGAAAAGCTGCCCTAAATGAGAACCGATAGCAGAGCCTGTCAGCACAATAGGTGCCTCACCTCCCACAGAACCACCAAAGCCGATGGTAATAGAAGAAGCCACCACCGATGTCCAGCAATTATGCGTCTTTATCTTACTTTGTTTCCGGGAAATGGCGTAAAGAATCTTGGTTACACCATGTCCTATATCATCTTTCACGATATACCGGATGAAAAGGCTTGTGAGCCAAATACCCACCACAGGATATACCAAATAAAGCCAGTTGAATCCCAACTGGTCGAAATGGTCGGTCAATAGCTTTTCAATCTGGTGTATCAAAAATTTCATCAGTAAACCTGCCAGGGCAGAAGCCACACCCACAAAGAGAGACAGCAGGATGATAAACTGCCGTTCGCTCAAGTATTTCTCACGCCACAGAATGAGGCGGTCGATAATACGATCTGACAATGTTTTCTCTTCGTAGGTCCTCATAAATTACTGACGTATGATTTTCACTTCACCACCTTTTCCCAGCTTTATTATGCTGGAAGGCTTAGAATTCGGCTTTTCATTTCTGCGAGAAGTGCAGACATAATCCACCAAACCCTTCAGTTCCTCACTTATCTCATCAAAACAACGGGCAGATGGTTCTCCACTGAAATTAGCACTAGTGCTGACCACCGGACGAGCCATTCTGAAACAAAGCTGATTACTGAAAGGCTCATGCGTGATCCGAATCCCCAGTGAACCATCTTCACTGATGAGATTCTCAGGAAGATTCTTGGCTCCATCGAAAATGATAGTCAGCGGTTTATCGGCACAATCCATTAAGTCCCAGGCTACATTCGGAACATCCTGAATATAGCGCTGAATACGATTGTCGCTGTCTACAAGCACTAACATGGCTTTCGTATCTTCCCGACGCTTGATTTCATAAACCTTTTTTACTGCCTCTGCATTGGTAGCATCGCAGCCTATCCCCCAGATGGTATCTGTGGGATAAAGAATAACACCACCATTCCTCATCACTTCCACAGCCCGACGGATGTCTTCCTGCCAGGCTTTGGGAATGTTCGGACGTCTGTCTTCTCTTTCCGTAGGAATGTTTTCGTTATACTTTTTCATCTTAGAACTCACTTGTAAAATGGAAACGGATATGTTTAAAATCTTCCTGAGCCATCTGTAACACATATCCAGAGTCGGCCAGGAAAACATCCCTTCCCTGACGGTCTCTTGCCATATATTGATATTTACGTTTCTTGAAATTCTCTAATTCTGCCTCGTCGTCACTCTCTATCCAACATGCTTTATAGAGACGAACCGGTTCCCAACGGCACTTGGCATTGTACTCATTCTCCAGACGATACTGGATAACCTCAAACTGCAACTGTCCTACCGTTCCGATGATTTTCCGACCGTTGAACTGGTTGACAAACAACTGTGCCACACCTTCGTCCATCAGCTGGTCAATACCCTTGTTCAGCTGCTTGGTCTTCATAGGGTCTGCATTCTCAATGTACTTGAACATTTCCGGAGAGAAACTTGGCAATCCACGGAAATGCAGATTCTCACCCTCGGTCAACGTGTCACCAATAGCAAAATTACCTGTATCTGGCAAACCCACGATATCGCCAGGATAGGCTTCCTCAATGGTACTCTTACGTTGTGCCATGAACTGAGTAGGTGAAGAGAACCTCAGCGTTTTTCCCGTGCGCAGATTGAGATAAGGAGCATTACGGACAAACTTTCCAGAACATACCTTACAAAATGCCACACAACTACGGTGGTTAGGGTCGATATTCGCCGTAATCTTAAAGATGAAACCCGTGAACTTCGGTTCTTCAGGATTTACCTCACGCTCCACAGCCATAACTGGACGAGGACTAGGAGCTATCTTCACGAAGCAATCCAGCAATTCCTTCACACCGAAATTATTCAACGCAGAACCGAAGAACACTGGAGCGATATCTGCATTCAGGTAAGACTCTACATTGAATTCAGGATAAACTCCTTCTACCAGCTGCAGGTCTTCACGCAGTTTCTCTGCATCAGCTGCTCCTACCCGTTCATCTAGTTCAGAGCTTTCTATATCCACTTCCACCTTTTCTGTAACCGTCTGCTTACTAGGCTGGTACAAATCCAGTTTCTGCTCATAGATGTTATATACACCCTTGAAACGCTGACCCTGGTTGATAGGCCAGCTTAAAGGACGAACTCCTATCTGAAGTTCATTTTCCAGCTCATCCAACAAATCGAAAGGATCTTTACCCTCACGGTCCATTTTGTTCACAAACACGATGACAGGGGTCTTACGCATACGGCACACCTCCATCAGTTTACGAGTTTGAGTCTCCACACCTTTGGCACTATCCACTACGATGATGGCACTATCCACAGCTGTCAGAGTACGGAACGTATCTTCGGCAAAATCCTGGTGACCTGGAGTATCCAATATATTGACTTTATATCCCTGATAATCGAACTCCATCACTGAAGTGGTAACAGAGATACCACGCTGCTTCTCAATTTCCATCCAGTCGGATGTAGCAGTTTTCCTAATCTTATTACTTTTCACAGCACCTGCCACCTGTATCTGTCCACCGAAGAGCAACAGCTTCTCTGTCAGCGTAGTTTTACCAGCATCTGGATGCGAGATAATGGCAAATGTTCTTCTTCTACCTATTTCCTGATTCATACTTTTCCTTTACAATTCTAGTTTACCCTCTCTATCCTGTTGATAATACCCACTGAGCATGGAAATCAGATGAGTAATTTCCTTCAATGCACTCTGAGTCTCTGCACTGATGGGCTTATTCTGCAACCTGAGAAGCATGGTGCCATAAAGCGCATCGAAACAGTTTTCCAGCTCAGAGACATCAGTCTTACCGCTTTTCCTTCGCACTTCTACTATGAAAGGTAAAGCTTTATAATAAGCTGCACTATAGAAAGGATGCTTTGTTGACCTCAGCACCTCATTATGTAAGTCGGTCAACAAAACGACAATATTCTTATTAATCTGCAGATGCCCTTGATGCATTACATTTTCCCTACGCATCATGTCTATCAGGTCAGAATACCATTGAGCTAACTCTTCCCTTTGGGCATCGGTATATTGAGTGAAACGGGGTACATATTCCTCACGCATACGGTCTGCATCGCAGCCATAAGCCCGAATCAAGTCCTCCACCTGCCACATATAAAGCAGGTATTCACCTATATTTTTTTTCTTAAGTTCTCTAGAGATAAACACGTCAGTATAGCGATTTACCTGTGATGGTCAAAATAACCCCTATCACAGATGCCGCCATCACTAAAACACCTATGACACGGTTAATCATCCAAATTCCACGAACATCGAATCTAGCACGCACTTTGTCTACGATGTGCGTCAGGACAAACCACCACCCTAAGGCTCCCGCTACAATAGCCAGATAACCAATGGCTTGCTCCAATGGATGACCTGGGGTTATAAAGTTAAATCGGGCAAAAAGACCTAGGATAAGAAATACGATAAGCGGATTGGAAAGCGTCACAAAAAAAGCTGTGACAGCATTGTGGATGAGGGTTCCTCTGGTTTGTGAAACAGGACGAAGATGATTCGTTGGGCGGCTGAAGAAAGACCACAGACCAAAGGCGAAGAGCAGCATGCTTCCGAAAATCTGCAAAGCAAACATCGTCTGGGGCTTCTCTATGAATTCCACCAAATAGCTCAGGGCAAAACCTGTTATGAGTGAATAGATTAAATCACTGCAAGCAGCTCCTATTCCTGTGACGAACCCAAACCAGCGACCCTTATTCAAGGTTCGTTGTACACATAGCACTCCAACTGGTCCCATCGGAGCGGACACTACCACTCCTATCAGAATGCCTTTCCATATCATGTCAAACACATCAACTGGTTGAATCCAAAGCATGATGCAAAAGTACTATAAAAAAATGAAAAATCCACCGAAATCTCCTTTTATTATGAAAAAATACCTATCTTTGCGAAACAAACAATCATTAAAAACCTAGTAAATAAAATTATGGCAACTGAAAAACCTTATGTTATTGGATTGGATCTAGGTGGAACCAATTCAGTTTTCGGTATCGTAGATGCTGAGGGCAAAATCCTAGAAATCGGTAAAATCAAGACTGGAGCATATGAAACTTTCAATGAATGGCTGGAAGCATCTATTGAATGTCTGAAGCCTATGATTGAGAAAGTGGGTGGTATTAACAACATCAAAGCTATGGGTGCTGGTGCTCCTAACGGTAATTTCTACAATGGTACTATCGAATTTGCTCCAAACTTGAAGTGGGGTAAAGGTGTGGTTCCATTTGCTAAGGCATTCTCCGATAAACTGGGCATTCCATGTTACCTGACCAATGATGCTAACGCTGCTGCTCTGGGTGAAATGAAATACGGTACTGCTCGTGCCATGAAGGATTTCATCGTTATCACTCTAGGTACTGGTGTAGGTTCTGGTATCGTTATCAACGGTAAGATGGTTTACGGTAGTGACGGTTTCGCAGGTGAGTTGGGTCATGTCATTGCTGTAAGAGGCAAGAACGGACGTCAGTGCGGTTGTGGTTTTACCGGATGTCTGGAAACTTACTGCTCTGCTACTGGTGTGGCTCGTACTGCTCGTGAAATGCTGAAGAAGAGCGATGAACCAAGTTTGCTCCGTAAGCTGAACCCTGAAGAAATCACTTCACTGGATGTATCCATTGCTGCTGGTAAGGGTGATAAGATTGCGAAGGAAATCTTCCAGTTCACTGGTACTCTTCTGGGTGAGATGCTAGCTGACTTCACGAAGTTCTCTTCTCCTGAAGCTTACATCTTCTTCGGTGGTCTGACCAAAGCTGGTGACTTGCTGATGAATCCTATCAAAGAAGCTTATGACAAGAACTGTATGCCTATCTTCAAGGGCAAGGCTAAGATTCTAGTATCTGAACTTCCTGATGCTGATGCAGCTGTTCTGGGTGCTTCTGCTTTAGCTTGGTAATTTACCCTCAGAAATCAGAATAAAGGGAGATGGTTCTAAACCGTCTCCCTTCTTTTTTATTTCTTTAATGTGAGAACCATCACCTCAGGCCACTCCCCAAAACGGAATGGTACATTACCACCTGCACCGGTGGAAATGAACAGTTGCTGAGCACCTTCCTGATAAAGTCCTCCCCACTCCTTATAGGTCAAAGTAGCTGGAGACCAGCCGAACACCTTGAACTGAGCACCGTGTGTATGACCGGAAAGCTGAAGAGGAATATCCGTTTCTGGAAGTACTTCCATGTCCCAATGGGTGGGGTCATGACTCAAGAGGATTTCAAAAATCCCATCGGGTAACCCTGCCCTAGCTTTTCCTAAATCACCCCGTTTAGGGAAAGGTGGTTTTCCTATATTCTCCACTCCTACCAATGCGATGCTGTCTGTCCCGTGCTTTACGATGCGATGTTCATCCAGGAGAACATCCCACCCGAAGCTTCGTTCCCTAGCTATGACTTCCTTACGCATCTCTACCTGCTCTCTCTTGGAGAAATTTCCATATTCACAGTAATCGTGGTTTCCGATAATGGCAAATACACCATCCTTAGCTTTCAACCTGGGGAATACGTGCATGAACGGATCCAGTTCCTTTGGATTGGAATTTACGATATCTCCTGTAAAGACAATCATATCCGGATGCTGGTCGTTCACCATCTGAACCAGTTTCTTGAAATACGCAGAATCTTGTCCGTAAGTACCTACGTGTAAATCGGAAATCTGAACGATTTTGTATCCGTCGAAAGAGGAAGGAAGCTGCTCGAATCTCAACTCCTGCTCATGAAGTTCCAGCTTTTTCCATCCCCATAAAGCTCCGTAAATGAAGGCTAAAAAGGCAGCTAGAGCAACGACCAATGCCACACCGTTCATCCACTGGAATGCTTTTGGTACCATCAGCCCTAACCCCTTGCCCATCAAGGAGATAAGAAAGAAAATCAGCTTAGGAAGCACCACACATGCCAGCAAAAGGAAAAAGGCACGAAATGGGAAGGAGCCTCCCCAACCTGCCATCTGACAAATCCCTATGAGAGAAAGAAAAATAAAGGGTATCCACCACAAGATCTTCCATACCAGAGAACAATTCTGGATGAAGTGGAGGTAAATATACAAATCTGGTAAAAAAACCAGAATCAGCATACCTAAAACAGGTAATAACATCATCATTTTTTCCTTAATACTTAAAAATCGTGCAAAAGTAATTCTTTTTTTCAATTTTTATTTAATTTTGCACCCATATTCTATCTATACCTAATAAGATAGGACCTTGAAACAGAGAATTTATAATTTAAATACTAAAATGAAAAAGTACTTTTTGCTTTGTGCAGCTGCTCTTTGTATGACCAGCTGTTTGAATGATGACGATGAAACCCCTGTTAAAGACGATGGCCTTCGGGTGGTAACTTTTGAAGATGCTACAGTTCCTTCTGTGGGTAATTTCTGGACATCCCTGGTGGATGACCCTCAGTATGGTGGGCCTCTGTTGTACCAGAATTATAACCCAGAAAACTGGACATACGACACAGAATACAGTTGGAAGGATCCTAATACTCAGCTCTTTTCAGAAATTCCATGGGTGAACTTCTATGGAAGCATGACCCGTTCATTCAGTAGTGGTGGTGTGGCTATTTCAAACTATAGAAATGAGAGTATCAGCTCTGCTACTTTCGAGAAACAGCTGACTATTCCTTTCACTGAGAACAACAATGCCAACTTTGCAGTTGTTTATCAGGGAACCCAGGAGGTACAATACCTTCCTTCCATCCGTTTTGCAGACAGCAAGGCACGTCTCATCCCTGGAATGTACATCACCCTTACTTCTTACACACAGAACTCTATCATCAATGGTGACGAATATACCACTCCATTCGATGCTAAAGATCAGTATACAATTACCTTTATAGGTTACAACGGAAGTACTGAAACCACTAGGGTGAATGTGGTTTTGAACGTGAACAACATTCAGCAGCTGATGACAGGCTGGTATGGAATAGACTTGAGCTCACTGGGCAAAGTAACGGAAATTAAATTCTTGATTGACAGTACCAAGAAAAATGACTATGGTATCTCTACTCCTACTTACTTTGCATTCGACAATGTCTATGTTCAGTTGAACGAGGGAGAATACTAATTAGCACTTCAGTACATGAGATAAAAGAGGGAGAACCTTTCCAGGGTTTTCCCTCTTCGCTTTTTTACTAAATGCTTTTTACGGAAAACACACTTCTGAAAGCTCTCCTTCTGAGGAAAATTTACTCGCTAACTGGAGAAAAATTTTTCTCCTTAAGGGAAAATAATTTTCTCCTTCTAACTATAGGGGAAAGGACAAGCTGAAAAATTGTTCTATTTTATAGGAAAAAAGGAAATATAAGGGCAAAAAAAAGGGTCTCCGCTGAGACCCAACCTTTGTTAACCTTAAATCTAATACTATGAAAAACACAATGCAAAGGTAGGAGTATTTTTCTATTCTGCAAGCGCTGTGTGCGAAAACAGCGCAATATTTAACAGATTTTAATGTTAACGCACACAATTTTTAATTCGTTCACATCTACAAGAAGTTACGGGAGCCTCATCACACTAAAAAAGGTGTAGGCCTTCAAAAGCCTAAAAATAAAGCAACTTTGAATGGGTTTTCTTTGGTTTATTTATTAAAAGGTGGTAACTTTGCGCTGAAATTAAACTTAGAGTATTTTATGATCCATTTTTTCCTCACACCAGGCAAAAGTATTATTGCCACACAGTCTGAGAATAAGCTTACCCAGGAAGATATTGAAAAACTTTGTTGGCTTTACGGTGATGCCACCGCAGAAGCAGCAGAAGAACTAGCTGGATTTTTCATCGGCCCTCGTCGGGAAATGGTTACCCCATGGAGTACCAATGCCGTAGAAATCACCCAAAACATGGGATTGGAAGGCATCGTACGTATCGAAGAGTACTTCCCAGTAAAGGATGAGAACGCCGATTATGACCCCATGCTTCAGCGCATGTACAAGGGGCTGAACCAAGATATCTTCACAGTGAACATCAAGCCTCAGCCTATCATTTTCGTAGATAATCTGGAAGAGTATAATGAGCAGGAAGGCTTGGCCCTGAGTCGGGAAGAGATGGATTACCTGCTGAAGGTGGAGAAAGACCTGGGACGGAAGTTGACCGACTCTGAGGTCTTCGGCTTCGCCCAGATTAACTCTGAGCACTGTCGTCATAAGATTTTCGGTGGAACCTTCATCATCGACGGTGAAGAGAAAGAGTCTTCTCTGTTCCAGATGATTAAGAAGACCACCAAGGAGAACCCACACCACATTATTTCTGCCTATAAAGATAATGTGGCATTCTCTCAGGGACCGGTAGTAGAGCAGTTCGCTCCTAAGACACATGCCACTTCAGACTACTTCGTAATCAAGGATATAGAGTCTGTGATTTCGCTGAAAGCAGAGACACACAACTTCCCTACCACGGTAGAGCCTTTCAACGGTGCATCTACCGGAACAGGTGGAGAAATCCGTGACCGTATGGGTGGTGGAACCGGTAGCTGGCCTTTAGCAGGTACCGCTGTGTACATGACCTCCTACCCTCGCACGGAGGAAGGTCGTGAATGGGAAGACATCCTTCCTGTACGTGAATGGTTGTACCAGACTCCAGAGCAGATTCTTATCAAGGCATCCAACGGTGCCAGTGACTTCGGTAACAAGTTTGGTCAGCCTCTGATTTGCGGTTCTGTTCTCACTTTTGAGCATCAGGAGAATGAGAAGGATACCAAGTACGGTTACGACAAGGTGATTATGCTAGCTGGTGGAGTGGGCTACGGCACGAAGCGCGACTGCCTGAAAGGCACTCCTCAGAAAGGAAATAAGATAGTAGTGGTGGGTGGTGACAACTACCGCATCGGTCTTGGTGGTGGTTCCGTTTCTTCCGTAGAAACAGGACGTTACAGCAGTGGTATAGAGCTGAATGCCGTTCAGCGTGCTAACCCTGAGATGCAGAAGCGTGCTTACAACCTGGTTCGTTCTCTCTGCGAGGAGGATATTAACCCTATCGTTTCTATTCACGACCATGGTTCAGCTGGTCACGTGAACTGCCTCTCCGAGCTGGTTGAGGAGTGCGGAGGACTGATTCACATGGACAAGCTGCCTATTGGCGACAAGACCTTGAGTGCCAAGGAAATCATCGCTAATGAGAGCCAGGAGCGTATGGGTCTGCTGATAGACCAGGAGCACATAGAGCATGTGAAGCAGATAGCCGACCGTGAACGCGCTCCAATGTACACCGTAGGTGAAACTACCGGTGATGCTCGCTTCAGCTTCGAGCAGGCCGATGGCGTCCGTCCGTTCGACCTGAAGGTGGAGCAGATGTTCGGTTCATCTCCTAAGACCATCATGCGTGACAACACCGTGGAACATCACTACGAGGATGTAAAATACGACGAAAAGAACCTTAGCGAGAAGGTGGCACGAGTTTTACAGCTGGAAGCAGTGGCATGTAAGGACTGGTTGACCAACAAGGTAGACCGTGCCGTAACTGGAAAGATTGCACGTCAGCAGTGCCAGGGAGAGATTCAGTTGCCACTGAGCGACTGCGGTGTAGTAGCCCTGGATTACAGAGGAGTAAAGGGAATTGCTACGGCATTAGGACATGCTCCACAGGCAGCATTGGCTAATCCAGCTGCAGGTTCCGTGCTTTCCGTAGCTGAATCGCTAACCAATATAGTATGGGCCCCACTGGAGGAAGGACTGGACAGCGTCAGCCTTTCTGCCAACTGGATGTGGCCTTGCCGTGCACAGGAGGGTGAAGATGCTCGTCTGTACACCGCAGTGAAGGCATTAAGCGACTTCTGCTGTGAGCTGGAAATCAATGTTCCTACAGGTAAGGACTCCCTGTCCATGACCCAGAAATACCCATCAGGTGAGAAAATCATCAGCCCGGGTACTGTCATCGTCAGTGCTGGTGGTCAGGTGAGCGACATCAAGAAGGTGGTATCTCCTGTCTTAGTCAATGACCCAAAAACCACCCTGTATCACATCGACTTCAGTTTTGACCATCTGGCACTGGGTGGAAGTGCTTTCGCACAAAGCTACAATAAGGTGGGTGACGACGTGCCTACCGTGAAGAATCCGGAATACTTCCGTGATGCGTTCAATGCCGTTCAGGCTCTCATCAACAAGGGTTACATTCTAGCTGGTCACGATATTTCTGCCGGTGGTTTGATTACTACCCTGCTGGAAATGTGCTTCGCAAATACAGAAGGTGGTCTGGAAATCTCCCTCAATGGCATCAAGAGCGATGATCTGGTTAAGATTCTGTTCGCAGAAAACCCAGGTGTAGTCATTCAGATAAACGACAAGCACAAGAGTGAAGTAAAGAAACTGCTGGAAGATGCAGGTATAGGCTACGTAAAACTGGGTAAACCTACCGATGAACGCCATATCTTACTCACTAAAGATGAGGCAACTTATCAGTTTGGTATCGACTATCTGCGCGATGTTTGGTACAGCAGCTCATACCTGCTGGATCGTAAGCAAAGCTTCAACGGAAAAGCTAAGGAGCGCTTCACCAACTATAAACAGCAGCCTTTGGAATGGGTCATCAGCAAGAATTTCTCTGGTAAACTGAAACAGATGGGTCTAGACCCAGACCGCAGAACTCCTACAGGCATTCATGCAGCTGTAATCCGTGAGAAGGGAACAAATAGCGAGCGTGAAATGGCTTACATGATGTATCTGGCTGGTTTCGACGTGAAAGATGTCATGATGACCGACCTCATCAGCGGACGTGAAACTTTGGAAGATGTGAACCTCATCGTTTTCTGTGGTGGATTCTCCAATTCCGATGTTCTTGGAAGTGCCAAGGGATGGGCTGGTGCATTCCTTTATAACCCAAAGGCTAAGGCTGCACTGGATGCCTTCTATGCACGTGAGGATACACTCTCACTAGGAGTCTGCAATGGCTGTCAGCTGATGGTTGAACTCGGCCTGATTAATCCTACAGACAAGAAGAAGAGCAAGATGCTTCACAACGATTCTCATAAGTTTGAATGTGGTTTCATCGGCCTTACTGTTCAAACCAACCGTAGTGTAATGCTGGGTAGTTTAAGTGGCAGTAAACTGGGTATCTGGGCAGCTCACGGAGAAGGTAAGTTCCACCTTCCACTTCCAGAGGATCACTACAACGTGGTCTTGAAATACAGTTATGAAGGTTATCCTGCAAATCCTAATGGATCAGACTATAATGTTGCTGGTATTGCAAGTGCCGATGGTCGTCATGTAGCCATGATGCCTCATCCAGAGCGCTCATTCTTCCCATGGCAGTGTGCTTATTATCCTGCAGAGCGTAGAAACTCAGATCAGGTTACTCCATGGATGGAAATTTTCATCAATGCCCGTAAATGGATTGAAGCTAATAAGAAATAAAAGATGAATATCTATATTGACAGTTTTCTAACCTTTGCCAAGATTGGAGCCTTTACTTTGGGAGGAGGATATGCCATGATTCCTCTCATAGAAGCTGAAGTCGTAGGGAAGAAGAAATGGATTGACCCTCAAGAGTTCCTGGACTTGGTGGCAGTAGCCCAAAGTGCCCCAGGTGTGTTTGCTGTCAACATAAGTATCTTCATCGGCTATAAACTGCGAAAGATACCTGGAGCCATTGTGGTGACTTTAGGTTGTATTCTTCCCTCTTTTCTCATTATTCTGTTTATTGCCATGTTCTTCCAGCAATTCAAAGATAACAGAATAGTAGAGAGCATTTTCAAAGGCATTCGTCCTGCTGTTGTAGCACTGATAGCAGTGCCTACTTTCAAATTAGCCAAGGATGCAAAGATAAACCGTTATACTATTTGGATTCCTGTAGTCAGTGCATTGCTTATCTGGTTATTAGGGTTCTCTCCAGTGTCTGTCATCATTCTTGCTGGTATTGGAGGCTATCTTTATGGCAGATTCTACACAGAAGACAAGAAAGCAGAACAGGAGGACCCGTCTGTGCTGGCTGATGAAGCCATCAGAAAAGCCAAAGAAAAAGAAAAAGAGGTAAAAAAGATTCAGGCTGAAATAGAAGAAGCACAACGTCAAAAGGAAAAAGCCATTAAGAAAGAGGCTGAAGCCCAAAAGCGTATAGAAGAAGCTAAAGTTAAAGCAGCAAAGGCTCAAGAAGAAGCAGAAATGCGTAAGCAGGAAGAACGACGTCAAAAGGGAGAAGAACCCAGTTTGTTTGATATGTTCGACCCACGCAGAGCTCGTGATGACAATGATTAAAAAAGGAATGATATGATATTTCTAAAATTATTTCTCTCCTTCTTTAAAATAGGGTTGTTCGGATTTGGTGGTGGTTATGCCATGATCAGTTTCATTCAAGATGAAGTGGTACGTAAAAACGGATGGATCAGTTCATCTGAATTTACCGACATTATAGCTGTGAGCCAGATGACTCCTGGGCCTGTGGGAATCAACTCTGCAACTTACTGTGGCTATACAGCCCTAATGAATGACATGACTATTAATCCTAACGCAAATGAATGGATTGGAGTGCTTGGTAGTGCAGTTGCAACATTCTCTTTAATGCTGCCTTCTTTCATACTGATGCTCACCATCAGCATGTTCCTGATGAAGTATCGTAAGCACCCCGTGGTGGAGATGGTATTAAGTGGCCTTCGTCCAGCAGTGGTAGGTTTATTGGCAGCTGCAGCCCTCTGTTTGATGACCAAGGAGAATTTTTCTTCTCCAGATATTAGCATGTGGCAATTTTGGATTAGTGTAGCATTGTTCATTGCTACATTTGTAGGAACACGCTATTTCAAAATCCACCCCATTAAAATGATATGCCTTTGTGCTTTTGCAGGATTTATCCTATTTTAATAATAAAAAAGAAAGCCTTGAAGATAACTTCAGGGCTTTTCTTTTTCATTTATAATTTCACTTTCTTCTTAGCAACCTTGGACTCATTACTCATACGATCTAATGCTGTTACCACATAAACATATTGTTTCACACCATGCTCGTATGGCAATTGATAAAAATTGTTTGAAGTGATGGCTACTATCCGAGATGCATCCTCTAAATCTATTTTCTCCCCTCTGTTGAATTTATAGACAACATATCGAACGGCACGGTTCATTTCATCCTTATACTTCGGAACTCGCCAGAACAACACATAATCTCCATCAATCCACACAGGTTTCAGCTTGGAGACTTTTTTAGGGGCTTTATTATCAATAAAAGGCATCAATGGCTGTAAGGCTGGATATTTATGATAACGCGTCTTCAAAACATCAGCATATCCTCCAGCATTTTCTACCACACTACTAGCAGGCCACTGGCAAGAACCTTGTATGTTATTCAAACTACGCTGTAATTCGTATTTACGAAACATTTGATTAATAGAAGGATCTACAGGGTCTGCCGCTCTTACAGTACGCATGACATCTTGCCCTATAAACAAAGGACGCTTTGATGCGAAACGATTCCACCAACGAATCAATATATCATAATCTGCAGCATTATGTCCAATCTCCCAATAAATTTGAGGTATCGTATAATCCACCCAACCTTCATCAATCCATTTTAGGATATCGGCATATAAGTCATCATAATTTTGAGTGCCATTTGTATTGCTACCTCTAGAATCTGAACGCTGATTGCGATAAATTCCAAAAGGGGAAACTCCGAATTTAATCCAAGGTTTCTGGGTACGAATCATCTGATGAATATCCTTAATCAAAAGGTTCACATTATCACGACGCCAATCTGCTATATCAGTAAAACCTCTGGAATTAGCTGCAAATGAGTTCTCATCTGGGATGCTAATTCCTGGTACAGGATACGGATAAAAATAATCATCTATATGAATTCCATCCACATCATATCGGCTCACAATGTCTTGTATCACAGAACAAAAATACTTGCGATTTACTTCCTGACCTGGGTCAAAAATAAGCATCTCATCATACCAGAAGAAACGTTCTGGATGCTTAAAATACAGATGAGTAGATGCCAATGCTTGAGTACCCTTGGTTTTAGCACGATAAGGGTTCAACCAAGCATGGATTTCCATACCTCGCCTATGGCACTCCTCCACCATCCACTCCAATGGATCCCAGTATGGATTAGGGGCCTGGCCTTGTACTCCTGTCAGGAAACGACTCCAAGGCTCTAATCTAGAAGAATATAGGGCATCGGCTTCAGGGCGTACCTGAAACATGATGGCATTAATACCACAGCGCTGCAGTTCATCAAGCTGAAGGGTTAATGTCTGCTTCATTTGCTGAGTTCCCATCCCCTGAAATTGGCCATTTACACATTGTATCCATGCACCACGAAACTCTCGTTTGGGCTGTGCAGATGCATACATACATAGTAAAAACAATGCAATAGGTAAAAGGTACTTTAGTTTTATCATACTACTTTACTTTTTTAATTTTTCTTTTAAGAACTGACCAGTATAGCTCTTTTCACAAGTTGCTATAGTTTCTGGTGTGCCTGTAGCTACTAAATAGCCTCCCTTATTTCCACCTTCAGGGCCAAGGTCAATAACCCAGTCTGCACATTTGATTATCTCCATATTGTGCTCTATTATTATCAAGGAATGACCTCTTTTGATAAGCGCATCAAAAGCCTCCAAAAGTTTTTTAATATCATGGAAATGAAGACCTGTGGTAGGTTCATCGAAGATGAATAAGGTTGGTTCCTTCTTTTCCATAGCCAGATAATAGGCCAACTTGACACGCTGATTTTCACCTCCGGAAAGCGTGCTACTACTCTGACCCAGCTTGATGTACCCCAGACCTACGTCTTGCAAAGGCTTCAGAAGTTGGGCTATACGAGGCTGATTATTCTCTGAGAAGAATTCGATAGCTTGATTGACGGTCATGTTCAGCATATCGTAGATATTCTTATCATGAAATTTCACCTCTAAAATTTCATTCTTGAAACGATGCCCGTGACAACTTTCACACTCCAGAACCAAATCGGCCATGAACTGCATCTCCACAGTTACTGTTCCCTCGCCTTTACACTCCTCACAACGCCCTCCTTCTGTATTGAAAGAGAAATGAGCTGGGGTATAACCCATTTGCTCACTTAAAGGCTGTGAAGCCATCAGTTTCCGAATCTCATCATAAGCTTTCAAATAGGTTACAGGATTGGAACGAGTAGATTTTCCAATAGGATTCTGATCTATGAAATCTACAAACTTGACAGCATCCAGATCTCCTTCCAGGCTGACATGCTCTCCAGGACGATCCGCATTCTCATCCATACTGCGTTTTAAGGCATTGTAGAGTATGTCACGAACCAAGGTGGATTTTCCACTTCCACTGACTCCAGTAACCACTGTAAGTACATTCAACGGAAATTCCACATCTATACCTTTCAGGTTATTCTGACGTGCACCAGTAACCTTTATGCTTCTGTTCCAAGGCCTTCTGCTACTTGGAACTGGAATGGTCTCCTCTCCTAGCAGGTAGCGGACTGTATAGCTATTCGATTCCTTCTGAAGGTCACTCATGTCTCCCTGGTACACGATTTCACCTCCCAGACGACCAGCCTTCGGCCCGATATCGATGATATAATCTGCCTTCCGGATGATATCTTCATCATGCTCCACCACTACCACAGTATTTCCTAATTGCTGCAGTTGACGAAGCACCTTAACCAGCCTATCCGTGTCTCTGCTATGAAGACCGATACTAGGCTCATCCAAGATATAAAGACTACCCACCAAACTGCTTCCCAAGGAGGTAGCCAGATTTATACGCTGACTTTCACCACCAGAGAGACTGTTGCTCAACCGATTTAAGGTGAGATACTGCAAACCCACATCACACAAGAATTGGAGACGTGAATTTATTTCCTCCATCAAACGACTGGCAATCTTTTCTTCGCGTTCCGTGAATTTAAGGTTCTTGAAAAATTCACAGAGGTCATAAATGGGCAGATCCACCAAATCTGAAATACTCCTACCAGCAATCTTCACATAGCTAGCTTCTTTCTTCAGTCGGGTTCCATGGCACGTAGGGCAAGTAGTTTTTCCCCGGTAACGAGCCAGCATAACCCGGTATTGAATCTTGTACTGATTCTCCTTCACCATTTGGAAGAACGTATCTATACAAACCTCTTCCACCTTTTTCCCATTCACCGTTCCGTGCCAAAGTAAATCCAGTTGGTCACGGTTCAGCTCATAATAAGGGGTGAATATCGGGAAGTTGTATTTTTCTGCTCTGCGGATGAATTCCTTCAGCCACTCTCCCATCTTCTCCCCTCTCCAGCAAACCACAGCACCATCGTAGATGCTGAGTCCACGATTAGGGACAACCAGCCCCTCATCTATACCCATAATCCGGCCAAAACCCTCGCAAGTAGGGCATGCACCCAGTGGGGAATTAAATGAAAACATCTGGTCCGAAGGCTCCTCAAACTTTATTCCATCGGCCTCAAAATAGGTGGAGAAGGTGTGAAGAATGCCAGCTGGGAGAAAACGCATCATACAGGTGCCATCTCCCTCAAAGAAAGCGGTTTCCGCAGCATCTTCCAGACGCGACAGATTCTCCTTGGAATCATCTACGGTAAGACGGGCTACCACCAGATTTACCTTCTCTTCATCTTCTTCCTTCTTGGCCGCATTTAGTTCCTCCAGATAATCCTCTATACGAACCACCTCACCCCGAACTTCAATCCTGGAAAAGCCCTGTTTCAGGCTGATTTCCAGACTTTCTACCAAAGTTCTGCCGGATTTCCTGACCAGAGGAGCCAAAATAAGGAAACGAGTTCCACGGGAATACCCACGCATACATTCTATCAAATCCTCGTTCGTATTCCGCTTTACCACTTCACCCGTCACGGGGGAATAAGTCTTTCCTAACCGAGCAAAAAGTAGACGCAAGTAATCATAGATTTCCGTGCTGGTTCCTACTGTAGAACGAGGATTACGGCTGGAAACCTTTTGCTCTATAGCGATAGCTGGTGGAATTCCTTCTATAAAATCGCATTCAGGTTTACTCATTCGTCCTAAGAACTGACGAGCATAACTGGAAAGGCTTTCCACATACCGACGCTGGCCTTCCGCATACAACGTATCGAAAGCCAACGAAGACTTTCCTGAACCTGAAAGTCCGGTAATTACCACAAATTTATTTCGGGGGATGTCTACAGATATGTTTTTCAGATTATTAACCCTAGCCCCCCGAATATGTATATATTCTTGTTCTTCTGCCATTTATTACTAAGAAAGGCTCCTCCGTTAAGAAGAGCCTTATAAATTTTACAAATCTGAATAGGCAATAGAGAAAGTATCTCCACCACTTATCCTACCTGTAGTCAAGCCCTTCTTCAACCATCTGTGACGCTGTTCACTGGTACCATGGTTAAAGCTCTCTGGAACAGAGTATCCACGAGCCTTCTTCTGCAAGTAGTCGTCACCAATCTTCTTAGCCGCATTCAGAGCCTCTTCCAGGTCACCATCTTCCAGGGAACCGAATTTCCGGTTGTCATGATAAGCCCAAACGCCTGCGTAATAATCAGCCTGAAGCTCAATGCGCACACTAATCTGGTTACTTTCAGTCTGGCTCACTCTAGCCATTTTCTGATGAGCCTGACCCAAGGTTCCCAGCAGATACTGAACATGATGTCCTATCTCATGAGCGATAACATAAGCATATGCGAAATCGCCATCAGCACCAATATCCCTCCTCATGTTTGTGAAGAAATCCAAATCTATGTAGACACACTGGTCTGCAGAGCAGTAGAACGGTCCTGTTTGAGAACTAGCATTACCGCAACCACTGGTTATAGCACTCTTGAAAAGAACCAGCTTAGGAGCTACATACTGCTTACCCATGGCTCTGAACTGCTCTGTCCACACGTCTTCTGTACCAGCAAGTATCTGACTAGCGAATTGAGCCAGTTCTTCCTCTTCGGCAGTAGGAGTATATTCACCACCATCTGCACCTATAATCTGAGGGAATCCTCCACTCTGGCTTATTACGTCCAATGGATTGCCACCCATAATCCAAGTAAGCAAGCCTACTATAATCAAGCCACCAATACCTAAACCACCCACCTTACCAGCGCTCATACCGCGGCGGTCGTCCACATTGTCGCTTGTTCTTCTTCCTTCAAGTTTCATTTTGTATGGATTTAATTAATTACACAATTTCTGCAAAGGTAACAAATAATTTATAGTTTACAAAAACATCATCCTTAAATTTGATTGAAAAAATAAATGATATTCCTCTGCCAGATTGTAAAAACATTTTACCAGGAAGGAAGATGAAGTTCCAGAAAAGGGTTAGAAGGCTAGAAATTTCTCCCTAACTGGAGAAAAATATTTTCCCTTAAGGAGAGAAAATTTTCCCTAGAAAAGTGGTCAATTGTCATGGTCATTTTGGTCATTTTAAAAATGCCCTTTTTGTCAAGATTATGGAAAGTGTACTCCTGGAAAACTTCATTTTTCTCCAAAATGTGTTTCTAAAAATAGAGAAAAAAGTTGTTTTTATTTTTCGAATTAATTAATTTTGTAGGCAAAGCCTGGGTTATCAGACTATTGAGTTAGCTTTCTCTAATAATTAACCTTATAAAAAACTAGCACTATGATTATTGGTATACCAAAAGAAATCAAGAACATGGAGTTCCGAGTAGGAATGACTCCATCTGGTGTGGAAGAGTTGGTTAAACATGGACATACTGTTTATGTGGAAAAAACAGCTGGTGTAGAAAGCGGCTTTTCAGACAATGCCTATGAAAAAGCCGGTGCTACTATATTGGGAACCAAAAAGGAAGTCTATGATAAATCAGAAATGATTGTCAAAGTAAAAGAGCCTGTAGAGCCAGAATATGCCATGGTTCGGGAAGGGCAAGTCATATTCACCTATTTTCATTTTGCTGCAGACTATGAGCTCACCGAGGCTATGCTAAAATCTAAGGCTATCTGCATTGCTTATGAAACCGTGAAAGCTAAGGATGGTTCCCTACCCCTTCTTATTCCGATGAGTGAAGTAGCTGGAAAAATGGCTATTCAGAACGGTGCGCATTTCTTGGAAAGAACCTTTGGAGGTAAAGGAAAAGTTCTAGGAGGAGTAGTGGGAGTTAAACCTGCTAAAGTTTTGATTCTTGGAGGAGGTAGAGTAGGCCGGGCTGCTGCCAGAGTGGCTTCTGGTATGGGAGCAGATGTAACTATCGCAGACAATAGCTTGGCATGTTTGCGTTACATTGCAGATGTAATGCCTCGGGTAAAGACTCTATTTGCCACTCAAGCTAACATTAAAGCTGAACTTCCTACCGTAGATTTAGTGATAGGTTCTGCCTTGGTTCCAGGTGCCACCACCCCTCACTTGATTACGAAGGACATGCTGTCACTGATGGAAAAAGGCACGGTGCTAGTGGATGTAGCTATAGATCAAGGTGGTTGTTTCGAGACTTCACACCCTACCACTCACTCCGACCCTATTTATACAGTAGATGGCATCATTCATTATTGTGTAGCTAATATACCAGGTGCTTGCCCTAACACCAGTACTTTTGCCCTGAGCAATGCCACACTGCCTTATGCCGTTCTTTTGGCTGATAAAGGCTGGAAACAAGCCATCAAGGATAATGTAGATTTGCTTCCTGGACTGAATATCGCAGACGGAAAATGCACCTTCAAGGCTGTAGCAGAGTGCTTCAACCTACCTTATACAGATCCTACTACGTTATTATAACCCATAAAAAAGAACAAGCTCCAAATCTGGAGCTTGTTCTTTTTATTTAGCACTGATTAGAACAACTTTGAAGGATATTCACCTGCGTCCACCAATGCCTTGATTCTTGCTACAGTATCAGGACGGTCTTCTGCATAAGTTACACCAAACCATTTAGAAGTAGTATCCAGAACCTTGCAAGTAGCGGTTCCTTCAGTAATCAGTTTATTTACCATCAAAGGAATAAAGAACTCCGACTTCAAGTTTTCCATGTTCTTTGGGTCTGACAGGAATTCCTTGAAATACTCCTCACTGTACTGGAAATAATCAGGGGTGAAGCCCCACATATTCATGGATACAGGAGTATTGTCTTCAATGCTAACCCATTCACCATCATCCTTGTTGTCTGCACGATAAGCACACTTACCCTCCACACGGGCAATCTTAGTACGCTCCACACAAGTAGTCAGGCACTCGTTCTCATCCTTAGAGCAAATACCACGACTCACGGTTCCATTCTCCGACAAGGTATTTGCCACACGGAAGCCCACCATAGCATACTGGTTCTTTGCACCTTCTGGAAGATCAGCTAAGAACTTACCAATAACTCTGAAAGCATCTGAACCGTAGAAATCATCACAGTTGATTACACAGAAAGGTTCCTTGATTACATCCTTTCCCATTAAAACTGCATGGTTGGTACCCCATGGTTTAACACGACCCTTTGGACATTTAAACCCTTCTGGAAGATCATCAATACTCTGAAAACAAAGTTCACATGGGATCTTACCCTCATATTTAGCTAAAATTTGAGAACGGAACTGCTCCTCGAAATCCTTACGAATTACCCAAACAATCTTTCCGAATCCTGCACGGATTGCATCGAAAATTGAATAATCCATGATTGTTTCACCGTTAGGTCCTAGACCATCCAGCTGTTTCAAGCCACCATAGCGGCTTCCCATTCCTGCTGCCAGGAGAAAAAGTGTAGGTTTCATATCTATAAAAATTTAAAAAAGTTTTAGTGTCATTAAAATGGATAACCAATAGCAAAGTGAAGGCTCATGGCATCCTTAAAATCTGGTATATTATAATATCCACTCTTACTCGTCTTATATGGGCTATGCAAAGCTATACCCAAATCTAAACGAAGAACCAAGAACTCCATGTCATAACGTAATCCAAATCCTGTTCCCAAAGCTATCTGGTTCCAACAATCCTTCAAGTTAAACTTAGCTCCCGGACGTTCTTCGTCATTCTTCATCAACCAAACATTTCCGGCATCAAGAAAAACAGCTCCATTGAAACTGCCTACCAGGTTAAATCGGTACTCTGCATTGGCTTCAAACTTAATGTCTCCCGTCTGATCCATATAGTTGGTGTTATTCCCATGATAGCCTCCTGGTCCAATGCCACGAACGGTATAAGAACGAATACTATTCGCACCTCCCACATAGAACTGTTCACTATAAGGAGCTACATTACTGTTTCCGTATGTCCAAATTACACCTCCCATAATGCGGGTAGCCAACTCGTTTTTCTCCCCTATCCTAAAGGTCTTTCGGAGTTCACTGGTTACCTTTATAAATTGTGCAAAAGGATTCCTCAACAGCTTTTTATTTTTAGTATTCCACTTATTTCCAGCCAACATATATGCTCCTGCTACCAAGTTCCCACTCTCCGTAAAGGAGGTCTGCCACCAGGTATGTGTTCTATGTTGTAGTACCCTATCATCCGTAGTATAAGTTATGACCATGGCAGGAATAAACTGGTCGTTCATACTTAAATACAAATAATTATTGGCATTCATAATAGAGTCGAATTTGGCTGTAGTACTGAGCAGTTTACTATAAGTCAGCCGAAGAGGAGAAAATGAGAGCCTCTGGGTCCGTGTAGACTGCCAATTATAAGTAGCTTCACCTGTAAAAGAAAGGATATCAAAATAACCAGCTCGATGCAATTCATTGACACCCAATTTGAAAGTGGTACTACGGATGTGACGTGAGTTTGAATTAACCTGCCCTGGGAACATCAGCCTTGGGAAATCCAGAGCTGCAGTAAGCCCTAACTCATATGAATTAATTTTAGAGGCAGATTCACCTACAGGATGATGGGTTTGCCATTCATAAGAACCTTTAGCAGAAACCGTAAAGGTCTCACCACCACGGAACATATTTTTCTTTGAGACGTTCAATGCCAGCTCAGGGCCAATCTGTCCATTGCTCTTCGTATGCATGTCTGCCTCTAATTCTGCACTGATGGGACGATCCAATGTTCCATTGATTAGCACATCCAAGACATTGCAATTTTCCGTTGTGTCCCGAGGTACAAACTGCATTTCCATGGAGCCAAATACCCCCAACCTAGAAAGTCGTTCTTGAGTTTCTCTGGTATCCTTTAATGAATACAACTGATTAGGACGGATACGAATGGCATGAGACAAAGGAGTTATACGAATAGGAGTTTTCTCACCTCTAAAGAAAACCGTAAAGTCATCAGTCTTTATAGAATCACGAAGACGACGTATATTATTCCTACGTAAATTTACCCTTACATCTCCTATGTACCAACGACGTAATGCACGGTTCGGAATATCAGCCTTTGCTATTGGCTCCATACGCAACTGCACATTCAAAGGATGAGCCACCGTATCTGCCTTGAAAGTCATGTAGTTAGGTTTATAGAAGAAAAATCCGTCTTCTTGGAATAGTTCTGCTAGCCTAGTCCTCTCTGCATCCAAGTTGATTACAGAAAAGGCATCCCCCTTCCTCAAATGAGTTTCACTTTCATTTTGATGAATAAGTTCCCTAAGAGAGTCTGGGAAATTAACATAAGATATAGAATCAAGATGAAAAACATCCTGCATGTCTATATAATAATTTACTTTCGCTTTTTTATCATTCTTCTCATCGGGTAGAACCTCACTTGACACAACACTACGGAAATACCCGTAATTCCGTAATGCATTTGATGCCATCTTGGCACGAAGAGTGGGATTCACAGAAGATATCAGCACAGGAGTAGTGGCAAATGTATTAAAGAGCCATTTATTAAAACCTGTCTGCTTATTCACAAGTGAATTATAGAACCAAAGTCCAAATGGAAGTGGAAAGCGCATAGAAGAGCTTCCCATAAATGCTGCATTAGGAGCACAATCTAGAGCTGCCATCATCTCAGTCTGTGCTTCCAGTCCATGGTCACTTTTATCCTCGTTGGCTATCTGGACTTTTTTAATACCTGTATAAAGTACCTCCCCCTGAGGCAACCCAGAGGTTGTAGAGCATGCAGAAAACACAACTGCAAACAATAAAAGGAACCAATTCGTCTTATTCATTATTTGCTTCATTTCTTCTTTCTTCTAATCTTTGTTCTCTACGCAATTCACGTTCTTGCATCAGTTGCTCACGTCTCCTTCTACTTCTAAAGATGAAAAGTTCATCAAAGCGGTTCACTTTCTTACGTAGAACTATACCACCACCCGTTTCTATGATTTCTCCATCAAGTAAAGAATCATAATTTCGCTCATGATATAGACGGACATATCGGGTGCCATTTTCGTCAAGTCTATATTCTATTGAGACGTCATCGATAAATGAATCTGAAGAACGTGCATTGTTTCCAGTGGAAACTTTTCCTCCAATGATAATGCTAACCCGATTATTCCATAAGCGTTTTGCAAAACGGAAAGAATAATCAGTAGTAGTACTACCATCAGCAGCTGTACCATCTTCCATACCCACACTTATATCAATAGTCCTTAAAGCATTTCCTGCTATACTGGAAATCTCACTCTGCAAGAAAGAGTTGAGAGCTGAAGTCATATTAATATTTCCCGATGCATTTTCTTCTGATAGATATAAACCAGTAACCAGCATTGAGACTGCTAGCTTTGCACGAGTTTCCTTAGAGAAACCTGCCAGTTCATTTTGAACTGCCATGTCCTGCAAGGCATCAATGGTAAATTCTAACCCCATATTCTGCAAAGTCTGAGAAATCTTTACACCAACCTCAAACAAGACACTACGTGGAGAACTGCCATTGGTCGTTACAGAAGCTCTATTTTTCTCTGTGGCAGTGATATTTAAGGTTGGGTTCTGTATATCTCCATTAAACTGCACATAACTTCCACTACCTAAGGTAAAGGTTTTGAGAGGGATAACTTGGAGGTCATATTTCATTTCTCCTCCATTGATATTATAACGACCATTTAAGAGCATATTCCCTTCTGGAGTATACCTGAAGACCAAATCTCCACCACCCTGCAACATCACATAACTTTCCCGATTCACACTAAGATCACAGTTTACATGAGCACCTTCAGAGATGTTCAGATTCAGCTGAAGATCCACTCCTGACAGTTCCTGACGAGATATTTCCTGCTGTACTTTGGTCGTATCTGAGAAGTCAACGAATGTCACCAAATCACTCAAACGATCTTCAATTTCAAGTGGGGAATCTTTAAGCACATAAGTAACATCGGTGGTACCTAACAAATCTACTGACCCTCGAATCACCAAGTTGTCCAAATCCCCCCTAACGGTCGTTTGTAGATTCACAAAAGCTTTACCATATAATTGAGAAACCATATTACGAGGCTCATCAATTAGCTGGAAATTGCGTGCTCTAAGACTAACATTCAAAAGAATCTTATCCAAATTGGAGAAGTCAATTGTACCATTGGCAGTAAGTTCATCATTTTTCTCTGAATAGAAAATAAAATTCTGCATCGTAAAACGACTGTCGTTAATAGGGAACTTCCTATTCTGAACACGCATATTCAGATTGTAAACATCAGAAAAAAGATAAACAGAATCTGTCCCTATCGTACCATTCACTATTGGACGACCTGTGTCACCAGTAAGTTTGAACTTTCCCTCCAGTGTGCCTCTAAGACCGAATAAATGATCTGGGATAAATCCATTCACAATCTCTGCAGGGAATCTGATTAACTCAGCATCGAGCAAAATGTCTCCTGTTGCACTTGCATAAGAACCTGATAATTGTGAAACCAAGACTCCGTTGCGTTCCAATGACATTGACACGGAATGCAAGCCATTGCTCGATGGGGTATATTCCATAGCCAAGTCTATGTCACCCATTGGGTTCTCTTCATAGGTAAGATTTTTGAAACTCATCTTACCATCTGCCTGCAAGTCCCCTTCCATTTGCTGATAAGCATGTAACTTTCCACTGGCAAGACCAGACATAGCAGGAATATAAGGAATTATATTAGAGATTTCTGCTAAATTAAGATCAAAGAACTCCAAATCCATATTCTGCTGTTCACTTTCATCGGGATTTGCAGAAAATACCAAGCCTTTTCCTTCATCGGTAAACAAACTCAATTTACCAGAAATCTGCATGTCATCACGCAAAAATACGTAAGCATCTTCAGGGGAGAGATTGAATCTATTATATGCTATCAAAGGACGGTCTGGACTAAAAGTGAAGTAGTAACCGTTTGATTCTGCCTTCATTTGAGCACCCAAATCAACACCTAAGACATCCTTTTTGTCATACAACTTCAAATGTGCTGTAGCTCCGTCATTCATCAACCCTCCATCCAAATAAGAGTTGAATACAAACTGAGGATTATTCCGGTTATTACGGATTTGAGCACGGAAACGGAGTGTTTCTTCTTCAGGGTAAATATTCAAACGAATGGTATCAAGTAGAAGGCTGTCTGATTTAAAGGAATATACATGCATATTCCCATATAATCCATTATCCACAGTTGTATCAAAATTAGCAGATATACTTCCAAAATCATAACCATTCAACTGGAGAATACTGCTAATTAAATTATCCTTTCCTCCTTGGATTTCCAAATGACATTGTGGAATAGCTTCTTTAAGTACCGGAATCTGAAGATTGTGTTCTTTAATTTGGGATTGAAGGAGGTTCCAAAATTCTTGTCCTTGTTTTTGTACATGAGACATGCCTCCTACGGTTCTCACATGAGCAATGAGATTTCCAGTTTCCACATCTGCTTTAATTGAGTCAGAAGTGAGAAGAGCCTGTGCATTAAGGTCTTTCAGATGGTAGGTATCTTTACTACCCTCCAAAGAAATATTAGACAAATTGGCTTTCAAATTCGCATTTTCCCTGAAGTTGTACCCCACATCTGCTTTTATCTTTAATGAAAGCCCACCTTTCTCTCCCATGAATCTCATACGAGCAAGATCCGCATGTAGCACATCTGCAAATAGGTTTCCACCTATCGTATCTTTTCTGACTAAAACATCAAAATCCGTTTCCAAATTAAGATAGGAATTATCACTTATAGCTTTACCTGTCAGTTGGTTTTTATCCAACTTCATGTTTAAGTCAATGCCATTGATATCATAGGTCTTATATTGGAACTTATCAATCTTTGCCTGTACATTAGCTTTAGAATGCCTAGAATAAAAATCAGTACCAACTCCTTGAGCAGAGATGTTAGCAGATACCAGATAAAGAGAATCTTTTGGCATGAAATCATGGAGATTAATCTGATCTGCTTTTGCATCCAATGAATAAGAATCCCTCTTAGTGTCATAGAGCACAGAAAGAACCAAAATGCCATTTTTCTCTTGTATTTTACCGTCATAGGAAAATTGTGTTCCCTTAAGGCGAACAAGACCCAAAGCTTTCATTCCTTTAGGTGCAGTATATTCTGACAAATCTGCCAGCTTCAAAAATGGATTTAAATCATCAGCACGAGCGTCCAAGTTAATGACTCCAGACCTTGTTTTATCATTTAAGACATTATGAATAGCCCCATCTAAATTTACCCCCAAGATTCCGTCTAAACTGGCCTGTGATTTATGAATCTGCATCTTATGTATATTCCCATCTACATAGGCATCGGCAATGAAAGGGGCATCAGGATACACATCCTTTATCTTTTTAGCATTTTCTTCTCCTACAGTTAAGAGCAAATCCTGCTTCCCAATATTGGCTCTCAATTTAAGTTTCATGAGTCCAGCCCCTGCTTCATCCAGAGAGCTCCAATCTAAGTCACCGTCTAAATTTGCTGTAGAATAAGGAGTGATTAAGGACAAGTTAGAAGTATGAATAGAGGTTGAATCCAAAAGCACATATCCTGTCAAAGATTTTGCTTGTAAACCTGAACGCTCTCTGAACTTACTATTAAGAAGGTTAACTGCCACATAGGAGCCTTGGTTCACTATGGAATCTGCAGATAAATCCAAGGAATCTAAAAATATATGGTTATAATCAAATCCCGGAGCAGCTTTCCCCGGAACAAGGTTAACGGATACTGATGAAGATTGGATATCAAGATGTGCCACTTTAAAGAGGCTCTCCTTTAAATCCATAGTTGTATGGTCAATCTGTGAGTCACCAAATCCTAAACATATATCCATGGAATCAACCAAGACTCTCAAATCAGACTTCTTTATCCTAGCCTTATCTAATAAAACTTGCCACTTGGTAGGTTCGCTTGGAATGGTATCTTCAGGGACGGAATCATTGACAACTATACAAATATTTGCACCATCAATTAAGGCTTCGTCTACTGCAACGGTTTCTAATCCCCAATCAATTCCATGAGATTTTAAATAGAGATGTGAAATAGAACCTTTAATGTCAACTGCATCAATCCAATCTAAAGTATTAACCTTAGCATCTTTCAGTTCTAATCCATCTATATTAACAATTTGGCGAATAAGGGGCAAGACTTGAACATCAACAGTTAACTCCTTTACGGCCAAAACTGTATCTTGATTCTGAATAGCTACAAAATTTGATAAAACTAAATCCATAGGGAATGATAGGTGCACATTATCAATGCTCACCTGCAAGCCCAACTCTCTAGATGCTAAATCTGAAGCTTTGTTAACCAAAAATTTTTGTATAGGTGGCAAGTAAATAAGAAAAGCCAAAAGCAATAGCAGCACAAACGGTGTGACCAAAGCTATTCCTATCCACTTGAGAGTTTTTTTCATATTCCCTTATTTTAGGTGCAAATTTAATAAAAAGGAGGCAAAGCGAAAGTTTTTCCGAAAAATAGTTCTACCTTTGCCCATGTTTTAAAGTCGGAATCATGCAAATGCCTGAAATAACCATAGAACTAAAGAATTTGACAACTGGCTATACCTCGAAAAGCAATAAACGAGTGGTATCAAAAGATTTAACAGCTTGTTTAAATAATGGTGAACTAACCTGCTTACTGGGAGTCAATGGAGCTGGAAAATCAACCCTTCTTCGAACCCTTTCAGCTTTTATTCCTCCTCTTTCTGGTAAAATACTTTTCCTAGGAAAATACCTAGAGGAATATACACCAAAAGAATTATCTAAACTCATAGGTGTAGTATTAACAGGCAGAATGGAACAAGGGGGGCTAACTGTATTCGACATGGTAGGAATGGGTCGAAGTCCCTATACAGGTTTTTGGGGTACCCTAAGAGAACCAGATAAAGAAATTGTGAAAGATGCTATTAGACAAATCAAGATCATGCATCTCACAGAAAGAACTATGGATACGCTCAGTGATGGAGAGCGTCAGAAAGTAATGATAGCGAAGGCTTTGGCACAGGAGACTCCAGTGATATTCCTTGATGAACCTACTGCTTTTCTAGATTTTCCTAGTAAGGTAGAAATAATGCAAATGCTCCAAAGTTTAGCACACGACATGAAGAAAACTATTTTTCTTTCAACTCATGATTTGGAACTTGCATTGCAAGTGGCAGATAAACTTTGGCTTTTAGATGCAGAACATCTAATAACTGGAACACCTAAAGATTTGGCCCAACAAGGTTATCTAGATCGTTTTTTCAACATACCTGGGATAATTTTCGACAAAGAGAATCTAACATACAAAATTGCGAAAAAATAGTTTATAAACAATACTAAATTAAATCTAAAGTCTTTTTTGTAGTCTATTCATTATTAGATCAATGCCTATCTTCCTGGAATGAATTTTATTATACCTATAAGGATAATGCAATAAAAAATTTTGAAATGAAAAAGAATCTGATATATTGGATTAGTGCATTAATCATCGGTGCCATTTTAGGATGTCAAGGTATTGTATGGTTAAATGAATTATTTGAGTTTATTGCCACTGCGTTTACCCGTTTGTTCCAATTTATTGCAGTGCCAACCATTGCCTTGGCAATTCTAACAACTTTAGCTTCATTAGGAAGACAAAAAAATGCAGGACGGATTTTCAGCCATACCGTAACATACACTTTACTTACAACAATATCAGCTGCAAGCATTGCTTTAATGCTTTACCTCATTATTCAACCTGAAAACCTTCCAGTTACAACTTTGAATAATAATTCAACTGGAATTCCTCAGGAATTAGACAGTTTGTCATATTATGATCATATTCTCTCAATTATTCCTAATAACATTATTCTGCCATTCGAATCTGGCAATGTTTTGAGCGTTTTGATTATATCTGCATCTTTTGGCCTAGCTCTAGCTTTCATGCCTGAATCAGAAAATAAACAGACTGTTACACGTTTCTTTTCTGGATTACAAGAAATTCTTTTCATCCTAATTAGAGCAATAATATGGGCTCTCCCTATTGGTATTATAGCTTTTGCGGGCCAGTTAGCAGCTCAAATAGAAACTGGAGTAATCATTGGTTCTTTAGGAAAATATGTAGCAGTGATAATATTAGGTAATATAGCTCAAATGTTCCTAATACTACCACTATTCCTCTTGGCAAGAAAACTTAATCCAATTAAAGTATTTAAAGCCATGTCACCTGCACTATTAGTTGCCCTATTTACCAAAAGTTCTGCTGGTACATTACCTGTTACCATCCAATCAGCAGAAGAAAATTTGGGAATAAGGCCAGGTATTGCTCGATTTGTATTGCCCATCTGCACCACTGTCAACATGAACGGATGTGCAGCTTTCATTTTAGTAACATCACTATTCCTAATGCAAAATGGAGGCATCGAACTGACTCTAGGTTCAATGATTCTTTGGCTTTTCATCTCAGTCATATCCGCTATTGGTAATGCTGGAGTACCCATGGGGTGCTATTTTCTGACCCTTTCATTAATGTCTAATATAGGTGCCCCTATTGGATTAATGGGAATAATTCTACCTATTTACACCATTATAGATATGGTAGAAACAGCTGAAAACGTATGGTCTGATTCCTGCATATGTGCTATGACCAACCAAGATTTGAAGGAAGATAAAAAAAGCTAGACATCTTCGTCTAGCTTTCTAGTTGCGGAGGATGGGATCGAACCAACGACTTCCAGGTTATGAGCCTGGCGAGCTACCACTGCTCTACTCCGCGATATTTCTTGAATTCGGGTGCAAAGATATAGCTTTTTTTAATAACGACAAAACCTTCTAGACATTTTTTATTTTTCACCACACATTTTTTTGCACACTATAGACTAACGTGTTCCAAAATATCCTCAATTTATTTGCCTAAATAAAAGAATTCCCTTACTTTTGTACCTGTAAAATAACAAAAGGATATGGCTGTTTCTAAAACAAGAGCACTTTTGGTAGACGTAGCCCGTCAACTTTTCGCAAAAAACGGATTAGAGGAAACCACAATGAATGATATCGCTGTGGCATCTAAGAAAGGCCGTCGTACCCTTTACACATATTTTAAAAATAAGGAAGAAATTTATTACGCAGTCATTGAATCTGAACTAAGTCTTCTATCAGAAAAGCTAATGGAAGTTTTAGATCAGGACATAAACCCTGAAGATAAAATTGTTGAACTCATTTATGCGCGTTTAGCTGCTATAAAGGAAATAATCCATCGAAATGGCAACCTACGTGCAGAGTTCTTCCGTGATATCTGGAGTGTGGAGGTCGTTCGTAAGAACTTTGACAAAGGACAGATAAATATTTATCGTAGAGTTCTCAATGAAGGCCGTGAAAAAGGGGTTTTTGAGATAGATAATGTTGAGTTGCTTGCTAACATTATCCATTACTGCGTGAAAGGTTTGGAGGTTCCTTATATTAAAGGTACTGTTGCTTCGGGATTCAATGCTGAAAATAGTAAGCCTTTAGTTGAGAAAATTGTGCATAGAGCTCTTGGAAAGCCTATTGAAAAAGGACAACAAATTTAATCATAATAAACATGGGACTTTTAACTGGAAAAACTGCCCTTATTACAGGAGCAGCTCGCGGCATAGGTAAAGCTGTCGCTATCAAATTTGCAAAAGAAGGTGCAAACATTGCATTTACCGATCTTGTGCTTAACGATGACATGAAAGCTGGCCTAGAAGCTACGCGCAAGGAAATTGAGGAACTTGGTGTAACCTGCCGTGCATATGCCGGTAATGCTGCTGATTTTGCAGAAACAGAAACTGTTGTTAAGCAGATTTTTGCTGATTTCGGCTCTATTGATATTCTGGTCAATAATGCAGGTATCACTAAAGACGGTTTGATGCTTCGTATGTCTGAGGCTCAGTGGGATGCCGTTCTTAATGTTAATCTGAAGTCTGCATTCAACTTTATCCACGCATGTGCTCCTATTATGCTTCGTCAACGTGGTGGTTCTATTATTAATATGTCATCTGTTGTAGGTGTTCATGGTAATGCAGGACAATGCAACTATTCTGCCTCAAAAGCAGGTATGATTGGCTTGGCTAAGTCAATCGCCCAAGAACTTGGTCCAAAAGGAATTAGGGCTAATGCCGTTGCTCCTGGCTTCATCGAAACAGCCATGACTGCACAACTTCCTGAAGAAATCCGTAAAGACTGGATGAAAAAAATTCCTCTCCGCCGTGGTGGCCAAGTTGATGATATCGCAAATGTATGTCTATTTTTGGCTTCTGACCTATCAAGCTATGTATCTGGTCAAGTTATCCAGATTGATGGCGGTATGAATATGTAAAACTGTTGAATGCAAGTTCTTTACGAAGATAATCATCTTATAATAGTCAACAAGTCCAGTTCGGAGATTGTACAAGGTGACAAAACTGGTGACACTCCTCTTTCTGAAATAATAAAAGATTATTTAAAGGAGAAGTACAATAAACCAGGAAATGTTTTCCTTGGAGTTGTACATCGGCTCGATCGTCCCGTATCTGGACTTGTTGTTTTTGCTAAAACCAGCAAGGCTCTTTCTCGTTTAAACGAAATGTTCCGCACTGGTAATGTGCACAAAACATACTGGGCTGTCGTTAAGAATTGTCCCTCAAAAAATGAAGATGAATTAGTCAACTGGCTTATCCGCAATGAAAAACAGAATAAAAGCTATGCCTATGATACAGAGAAAGCCAATGCAAAAAAAGCTATTTTAGATTATAAAGTCATAGCGCATTCTGATAATTACCATCTTCTTGAAATATGTTTAAAGACAGGAAGGCATCATCAAATAAGATGCCAATTAGCTCATATGGGATGTCCTATTAAGGGAGATTTAAAATATGGCAGTCAACGTAGCAACCCAGATGGAAGCATATGTCTTCATTCTAGAAAAGTGGAATTTATTCACCCAATTTCCAAAAAAGCAATACAAATTATAGCCCCAACTCCAAAAACTGATATTTGGACAGCTTTTGAGGATGCTTAAGCACCTCCATTACTCGGATAATAATAAAGAGAACTGCATTTCTCTTTTACAAAAACCATCTTTGCTACTTTCTGAAGTTGCTCAGAGGTTACACTTCTATATCTCTCAACCTCTTGATTTATTAAATTTGCATCACCTAGGATCTCATAATATGCTAAATTGCGTGCTAAATTTATATGATTTGTATAGCCAAAAATCTGAGCACTCTCAAACTTGTTTTGAACCTTCTCCAATTCCAATGAATCAATACTTTTATCTACTAAATCATCTAAGATTTTAAACACCGCATCTTCCGCTTTTTCTAAAGAAATACCTGGTAATGTTTTCCCAACTATTTGAAAATGACCAGGATCAATTGAACCTTGTATGAAAGCATCCACTGAAGAAAAAATAGGTGTTTTATACATAAGTTCCTGGGGCAGACGGCTACTTTTGCCATTGCTCAAAATATCAGAAAGAATATCGTAAGCATAATAATCTTTATCCATACAGGCACACATAGGAAATGCTAAATACAAAGCTCCCACAGGAACATTACGCTCCACCTCCATATGACGATACTCATCCTGCTCTGGTTCTTTAGGCAACGGACGAATTGACAAATTCCTTGAAGGAATCTCGGAAAACCATTTTTCTGACAAACGTAGTGTTTCTTCAAAGGATATGTGCCCTGTAACCGCAAGAATCGCATTATTAGGGGCATAAAAACCAAAAAAGAATTGTTTAACCAAATCCATATCAACCTGCTCAATATGGGATATATCTTTTCCAATAGTTGGCCATTGGTAGGGATGAACCTTATATACTAAAGACCGAAGTAAATGTGCAGAATCACCATAAGGCTGATTCAAGCAACTCTGTTTAAACTCCTCTACCACAACATGACGTTGCACCTCCAAACTTTTCGGAGTAAAGGCTAAGCTGAGCATACGGTCGCTTTCCAACCAAAAAGCCACCTCTACATTTTGGTAAGGTATCGTGATGAAATAATTAGTAATGTCATTAGTTGTAAATGCATTATCTTCACCTCCTGCCTCTTGAATTGGAGTATCAAAATCAGGAATATTAATAGAGCCACCAAACATCAAATGCTCAAATAAATGAGCAAGTCCTGTATGCTCAGGAACTTCATTTCGTGCACCTACATTGTAAAGTATATTAACAGTTACCATCTGAGTGGAATAGTCCGGACTGTGAACTATTCTCAAACCATTATCTAGTACATGTCTATTAATCGTTATCACTGAACAATGGTAATTTTATTTATTGTTATATCATCTACTGGACGATTCCTACGATCTGTCCTCACCTTTGAAATTGCCTCCACTATATCCATACCTTCAACAACTTCACCAAATACGGTATAATTATTGTCCAAATGAGGCATTCCTCCTATTGCTGAATAAATCTTCACCTGTTCTGGAGTTATCTTAAGGGCTGGATTCTCCTTTAACATCTCCTCCGACTTTCTTTCAAGAGAATCCTGCAGTTCCAATAATTTAACAGTATCTTTATTCTTTCGCAGCTTTGCAACTTCATCCTTAGATTCCTTTACCAGTTTATTAAAATATTCTTTCTGACGAACATCATTCAATTCTTTTTCCTTACTCATTAACTTAGCTTCAGTCCATTTTGTTCCCGTCACAATATAAAACTGACAGCCTGATGACTCTTTATTAGGATTAACATCATCATTTTCACGCGCTGCAGCTAAAGCACCATACTTATGGAAATATTTGGGATAAATAATTTCAGCAGGTACGGTCCAATTCACATCACCTCCACCTGCCGGAGCACCTTGTGGTAAATCTTTGGCTGAAGGGTCACCTGCCTGAATCATGAAATTCTTAACTACACGATGGAAAATAATACCATCATACATATGTTCTTTGATATTCTTAATAAAATTATCACGGTGTTTAGGAGTATCACTATACAACTTGACCTTAATATCCCCAGATGAGGTCTCAATAAGAACAATAGTATCATCGTCGGATACAGATGAAAACGGAGTCATTTTCTTCTCCGCCTTACATGCACAAAAAACTAATAATAAGACAAGCAAGGCAATAATCTTTTTCATAATCCTCAACATTGTGTTTTTCCCTTCATTACAATTGATTATTCAAAGGTAGTAATTTATCACATAATAAAAAAGAGACTCCAGAAAAAAATCCTGAAGTCTCCACTTTTCAAA
>DGVD01000011.1:0-113292 GCA_002395835.1 Bacteroidales bacterium UBA4293
TTTCCTGGAGTCTCTTTTTTTATGTAATTACTCTATTAAAAGGTAAGTAGATTTCATATTTTTAATTAAGTTTGAACCTGTTTATTAAAATGTTATACTTAAAATGGATTTTTATATAGACAAGGGACAACTTGCGGATGCTAGTATTTTAGCAACCTTTCAGGTTAAGATGGCTTTAGAGTCAGAAAGAACTACTATTGATTATAAAAACGTATATGATGGAGTAGTAGCAGCTTTAGAAGATGAAAATAAAGGTTTATATTTTGTAGTTCGAAACTTACAGGATCTCCCCGTTGGTAGTTTATTGATAACAAAGGAATGGAGTGACTGGACTAATTCTTGGTACTGGTGGATTCAGAGTGTTTATATTGAGCCAGTATATAGGAAGAGGGGGCTTTATTCCTTATTATATAATCAGGTTAAATGTATAGCTAAAAACAATGGAATCCGTAGTTTAAAATTATATGTTGACCATGATAATTTAAATGCTCAGAGGGTTTATGAGAAATTGGGCATGCGTAGAAGTCACTATATTATTTATGAAACAGATGTTTAAATAAAGCCCCGAAACTTTATATTTTAAGTTTCGGGGCTTTTAAGATAAAGAATTTTTGGGTATTCTTAGTTATTTATCTATTCCTATTCCCATGAGATCTGCTTCCTTGAGCAGTACTACTTCTGTGTGAATCATTATGGCTTCGGCTTATGCGTGAAGGTAAGCTTCCACCTCTAGTGGCTCCTCTATTCATGTTGCTGAAGTTACCTCCACGATTCATGCTTCCGTGGTTGTTGTTCCCACGATTCATGCTTCCATGGTTGTTGTTCCCACGATTCATGCTTCCATGGTTGTTGTTCCCAGGATTCATGCTGCCATGGTTGTTGTTCCCAGGATTCATGTTTCCATGGTTGTTGTTCCCAGGATTCATGCTTCCATGGTTGTTGCTCCCACTATTCATGTTTCCATGGTTGTTGCTCCCACGATTCATGCCTCCATGGTTGTTGTTCCCAGGATTCATGTTCCCATGATTGTTGTTTCCACGATTCATGTTTCCATGATTGTGGTTCCCATGATTGATTCTACCATGATTGATGTGACCATCTATTCTGTGTGCAGGACGTGGTAACCTTGCTACAGCTCTACGGTGCATATTAAATCTTCCGCGATAATAATTTGGATGATGGAAGTGACCTCCATTGTAGTGATAATACAATCTTGGAATTCCATAGAAGAAATGAGTACGTGCATAGTAGTTGTATATACCAAATGCCCATCCGCCACGATAAATATAAGCAGGATATACAAAGTAGTCACAATTCAGGAAATATTCCCATTGCCAATCATAAAGAACATAGCTTAAGTCTTCATAACGACGATTAATAATGTGGCTATATATACCGTCAATTGGGCCTAATGCACGGAAATAATCGTAATTGATTTCATACACGTCATCAGCTTGGTCATCGGTTAAGTTTAACTCATAGACCATTTTGTCTGTAAGGAAGCGAGCCTCCTCACGAGAACGATGTACGCTCAGTGCATTTGCGTTAACACCAACTGTAAAAACAGCCAACAAAGTCAAGATAACCTTTTTCATAACTATAGTGTTTAAGTTGTTAATGATTCTTTTTTACATTGCAAATATATTGAGGGAGTTTTCCTACCACAAGAGAAAAACCCTAAAAGAAGAGAGGATTTTCCCTAATTAAATAAAAAGAGACCCATTACTAAAAATGAGTCTCTTTTTAAGCAAGTAATCTTTTTCTGCTATTTTAGGCGTAATTATCTGATAAACAGAAGCTCTCTATATTTTGGCAATGGCCAGATTTCATCATCAATAACCATTTCCAGTTTATCAATATCATAACGGATTTCTTCTAAGAAGGGGGCAACTGTATCATGATAGGCAATTGCTTTCTCACGCTGGCATTCAATTTTGTTGGCTATCTTACGAGCATCAATCATCTTTTGGACTTTTGAGGTTATATTTTTAGTCCTCATAGATATTTCTCTAATTAACTTAATGTTTTCGTCACTAAGTTCCATTGCTTCTTCCCCAAAGATTTCTCTAAGCTTGTGCACATTGTCTGTTAATGAACTTTGGTAACGGGTAGCAATAGGAATGATGTGATTGATAGCCATGTCACCAAATATGCGGGCTTCTATCTGTATGGTTTTTGTATAGGTTTCCCATTTAATCTCGTTACGAGCTTTCAGTTCCATTTCTGTCATGACATTCATGCTCTCAAACATTTCAATGCTTTCAGGATCCAGATAACGATCGAAGATGACAGGACAACTTTTTTCCACATCTAAACCACGTTTGGCTGCTTCAATTTCCCATTCCTTAGAATATCCATTTCCGTCAAATCTAATATTTTTGCATGCTTTTATATCGTGACGTAAAATCTTCAAAATAGCTGTACCTTGGTTTTCTCCTTTTGCGATTAATGCATCAACTCGTTTTTTGAAGTTAACCAGCGCTTCAGCCATAGCTGTGTTCAGTGCTATCATTGCTGATGCACAGTTTGCTCCGGCACCTACAGCACGGAACTCAAATCGGTTACCGGTAAAAGCAAATGGCGAAGTTCTGTTTCTATCAGTGTTGTCTACCATAATTTCAGGGATGGAAGGAATGTCTAATTTCATCCCGTGCTTACCAGACAGATTAATCAGTTCATCTTCTTCTGTAGCTTCTAAATGATTGAGGAGGTCAGAGATTTGTTTGCCTAAGAATGAAGACACGATAGCAGGGGGAGCTTCATTGGCACCCAGACGGTGTGCATTGGTAGCACTCATAATAGATGCTTTTAAAAGACCATTATGTTTATGTACGGCCATTAAAGATTCTACAATGAATGTTACAAATCTTAGATTGTCAATTGGCGACTTGCCAGGCGAATAAAGAAGAATTCCTGTATCTGTAATTAATGACCAGTTATTGTGCTTGCCAGAGCCATTCACGCCTGCAAAAGGCTTTTCATGAAGTAGACAACGGAATCCATGCTTACGGGCAACTTTTTTCATCAGTCCCATAATCAGCATGTTATGGTCAATGGCCAAATTGCATTCTTCATAGATGGGAGCTAATTCAAACTGGTTTGGAGCAACCTCGTTATGTCTAGTCTTGCAAGGTATACCTAATTCTAAAGCTTGAATCTCCAAGTCTTTCATAAAGGCAGATACTCGTTCTGGAATAGAACCAAAATAATGGTCATCCATCTGTTGGTCTTTGGCAGAACTATGTCCCATCAGTGTTCTTCCTGTCAAAACCAAATCTGGTCGAGCGCCAAATAGTCCCTCATCAACTAAGAAATACTCTTGTTCCCACCCTAAGTTGGTCTTCACTCTCTTGACATCGGGGTAGAAATATTGACAAACATCAGTTGCTGCTTTGTCAACAGCATTGAGGGCTTTTAAAAGAGGCGTTTTATAATCTAACGCTTCGCCTGTGTATGATATAAAGACAGTGGGAATCATAAGTGTGTCGCCCATAACGAATACGGGGGAAGTAGGATCCCATGCTGAATAGCCACGTGCTTCAAAGGTACTTCGAATGCCTCCACTAGGGAAGGAAGAAGCATCAGGCTCTTGTTGCATAAGAGATTTTCCCTCGAATTCTTCTATCATACCACCTTTCCCATCATGTTCCACAAAGCCATCATGTTTTTCAGCTGTAGTGTCTGTCAGAGGCTGGAACCAGTGAGTGATATGTGTTACACCTAATTCCATGGCCCATTTTTTCATGCCTGCTGCTATTTCATCGGCCAGTTCCCTGTTCAGAGGGGCACCGTTATCTATGACATCGCACATTCTGTCATAGGTCTTTTTAGAAAGGTATTTGTACATCTTCTGTTTGTTGAAAACATACTTTCCAAAAAATTCAGACGGCCTTTCAGTTGGAATAGGAACATCTATAGGTCTTTTAGCAAAGGCTTCTCCTACGACCTTGAATCTTAATTTCGAAGACATAATTATTGGTTGTTATTTATTAAGTGCAAAAATACATCAAAAAACCGATACATTGAGTCTTTTGATATGTTTTTGTTTACTGCACTTTCTTTTTTGTAGCTCATATTATCTTACCCAATGCTTTAAACGCCTTACTGCTTCTTCACAGTCTTCATGTTTGCCAAAGGCAGTTAAGCGGATATAGCCTTCTCCAGAAGGTCCAAAACCTACTCCAGGAGTTGTAACTAAATGAATTTCATAAAGCATCTTCTCGAAAAACTTCCATGAACTTTCTCCATTTGGGGTCTTAAACCAAATATATGGTGCATTTTCACCTCCATAACATTGAATGTCCAAACTTGTCAATGCCTCACGTAGGAGTTTAGCATTTGCCATGTAATAATCTATAGTGGCTTTTACCTGCTTTTTGCCTTCTTCAGTGTAAATGGCTTCTGCACCTCGTTGGGTTATATATGAGGTGCCGTTGAACTTTGTACTTTGGCGTCGGTTCCAAAGGGGATTTAAGGCCACCTTTTCCCCATTAGCTGTTAATGCTTTTACCTCTTTAGGAATTACCGTATAGCCACAGCGAACTCCAGTGAATCCTGCTGTTTTGGAGAAACTATGGAATTCAATAGCACATTTCTTAGCACCTTTTATCTCGTATATAGAATGTGGAATCTCAGGATCCTGAATATAGGCTTCATAAGCTGCATCAAATAGAATCAAACAATCATTTGCCAACGCATAATCTACCCATTTCTTTAATTCATTATAGCTGATAACTGTTCCTGTAGGATTATTTGGGAAACAAAGATACACAAAGTCAAGACGTTTATTAGGAATTTCAGGTATGAAATTATTTTCGGCATTGCAGGGCATGTAATGAACATTATTCCAACGTCCATCTTCCAGAAGGTCTCCAGCACGGCCAGCCATAACATTTGAATCTATGTAGACGGGATAAACAGGATCTGTCAACCCGAAAATGTTGTCGTGCCCTAGAATGTCGCCTATATTCCCTGTGTCACTCTTTGTTCCGTCACTGATGAAGATTTCACTGGTGTCGAATTTGATGCCTCTAGGGAGAAAATCATTTTTAATAATGGCTTCTTGTAGAAAATCATATCCTTGTTCTGGCCCATACCCACGGAAAGTCTCTTGGTGCCCCATTTCTTCTACAGCCTTTTTCATAGCCTCAATACAGGCAGGAGCCAATGGTTGAGTAACATCACCAATGCCCATACGAATAAGGTTTGCTTTCGGATTAGTCGTTTTGAAGACTTTAACTTTCTTAGCGATATCTGAAAATAAATATTTTGCCTGTAACTTTAGGAAGTTTTCATTTACTAACGCCATATTATTTCTCTCTTATAATTTATCAAATTGTTTCTCTTATGATTTGTATAATTCCATTTTGTATTTGATTGATTGCAAAAATATATCTTTTTGAATAAAAAATGGGCAATAATGAAAATGACTTTCATGCTTTGCCCATTATGATAACATTTTTTAAGAATTAATCAATGAATCTTTTAGTCAATTCTCCAAATTCATCAATTCTGCGGTCACGGAAGAAAGGCCACCATCGTCTCACATTTTCGCTTCTTTCCAAGTCTATGTCTACTAACATGTTGATTTCTCGGTCTTTTGGCCCCTGAGCTATGATTTCTCCTTGTGGTCCGGCAACGAAGCTACTTCCCCAGAACTGAATACCGTTTGTTTGTCCGGAAGGATCAGGTTCCCATCCCACACGGTTCACGGCTATTACTGGGATTCCATTGGCTACAGCATGGCCTCTTTGTACGGTAATCCAGGCTTCTCGTTGGCGCTCTTGTTCTTCAGGTGTATCACTGCTTTCATAGCCTATAGCTGTAGGATAGATGAGCAGTTCTGCACCTTGAAGTGCCATCAGTCTTGCTCCTTCTGGATACCACTGGTCCCAACAAACTTGTACTCCTAGTTTGCCTACTGATGTTTGAATAGGGTGAAATCCTAAATCTCCAGGTGTGAAATAAAATTTTTCATAATATGCAGGATCGTCAGGGATATGGTTTTTTCGATAGATGCCTGCAATGCTTCCATCTTTTTCAAAAACCACAGCTGTATTATGATACAAACCAGCTGCTCTTTTCTCAAATAGACTGGTGACTAGCACAATGCCACACTCTTTGGCCAGATTTCCATAAAAAGCAGTTGATGGCCCAGGTATAGGTTCAGCCAAATCAAAATTGTCTGTATTTTCCACCTGGCAAAAGTACAGTGAATTATGTAGTTCTTGTAATATAACTAGTTCGGCACCATGTTCAGCCAGTGCACTGATATTATCATGTAGTTTACGTAAATTATCCTTTACGTTTTCAGTATTGGATTGTTGTATTAATCCTATTTTGATTTTTTTCATGTACCTTATTTTATATTAAATACGTCTTTAGGAAATTGCATGGTAACACAATGTAATGAGCCATGCTGCCGGATAAGTGCCTCACAGTTTATACCTATTATATTTCTTGTAGGAAATGCCTTCTTAAGTTGTTCGGCAGCTTTAGCATCATTATTGGGCTGATTGTAAGTAGGGTAGAGAACAGCCTCATTCATAATAAGGAAGTTAGCATAAGTAGCTGGTAAGCGTTCTCCATCTTCATAGATAGGATCAGCCATAGGAAGTGGAATTAAGCGATAAGGTTCGCCTTTCAGCGTCCTGAAAGTTTTGAGTTGCTCTTCCATTTTTATGAGTTCGTCAAAATGCTCATCTCTATCATTATTGCATTGTACATAGACTATGGTGTTCACAGAACTGAATCGTGCCAATGTGTCTATATGGCTATCCGTGTCATCTCCAGCCAGATAGCCATAATCCAGCCAAAGAACCTGTTTTAAGTTAAATTCGTTTATCAAACGAGCTTCTATCAGTTCTTTAGTTAAAGGTTCATTTCTATTGGGTGCGGTTAAACATGTGGTAGTGGTTAATAAAGTACCGCAACCATCACTTTCTATAGATCCTCCTTCCAGAACGAAATCTAAACAACTTTTATATTTCCCTTTTAAGATTCCAGACTCCTTCATTTTCCTACAGATTTGATTGTCGAGGTTAGAGGCGAATTTTTGTCCCCACCCATTGAAGCGGAAGTCCAGAAGTATTGGGCCATTCTCATCAAGCATGGTAATAAAGCCATGGTCGCGTGCCCATGTATCGTTCGTGGAACATTTAAAATAGGTTATGTTCTCCAGATTGCCTAGTTGCTGCCTCGTTTTTTCAGGATCGGGAGTTACAATGATAAGAGGTTGACGGGTTGCTATCTCACGTGCCAGATTCTTGAAACAATCAGTTACTTCGTCTAGCATGTATGCCCAGTCTGTATTTGGGTGAGGCCATGTTAGCTGTATGGCACTTTGTTCTTGCCATTCAGCAGGAAGAAAAGGAGGGATTACTTTAGTATTATGTATCAAAGTCTTGTTTTTTGGTTTTTAATATTGTGAACAAAAGGACGTACATTTTTCTGTTTGTTTTGCAATATTCGGGAAAAAATGCCATATTTGCAAATAAATCAGGTGATTTCCCCAATTGGGTTAGGGAAATTCCCTTATTCTTTTAGGATTTTCAATTTGATGATAGGAATTAATTCCCTTATCTTTGCCATAGAAGAAAGAATTCCAGTAATAACCATTTAAATAAACCGATTATGAAAAAGCTATTGTTGACCCTGTTAGTAGTAATGAGCAGTGCAAGTGTCTTTGCAATGTCTAGCTATCGTGCCCGTCAAGAGGCTTGGTTCCTTACCGATAAGATGGCGTATGAACTCTATCTTACGGAGGATCAGATGGAGGATGTATTTGAAATCAATTATGATTACTTCCGTTCATTGGTGAATTACCGTCTACCTTATACTCTGGAATACAATCGCCGTTTGGAAGACCTGAGCTTTGTGCTCTCTGCATGGCAGTGGCGTAAATTCCGTGCTATAGAAGATTTTGTAACTCCAGTAAAAGTTATCAATACCTCATGGAGCTTTGTCATCTATAATCGTTATGTCCGTGGTTTGAATTATTATAATAAGCCAAGGGTGTATTCAATATATGTAGGTGGTCACAAAAATAATCCAGGATACTATAAAGGTCGTCAGCCTATGCATTTGGAGAAGGTAAGAGGTCGTGTAGGTAATCCAAATACTGATAGAAAGCATACGATTCCTTCTTACGTGAATAAGCGGAACAACAAGGTTCCAAGTGTTCAGCCAAAGCCAAGGAACATTCCTAGTGTTCAACCAAAGCCAAACACTCCTAGTGTTCAGCCACGTCAGAATCAGCCAAAACAAGATTCTAACAAGAGACCGGAAAGAAGGACTCGTACTTCTCGCAGCAGTTCATCTCGTACTCGTTAATGGGAACTTATATATAGAAAAAGGGTCATGCACTAAGGCATGACCCTTTTTTATAATAGGTAAATTCAGTTATTTTTCAGTGCAGCCACTGATTCTTTGAGTGATGCTATCTTACTTTCAGCATCAGCTTTCTTCTTACGTTCCAGTTCTACCACTTGTGCAGGTGCATGGGCCGTAAATTTCTCATTACTCAGTTTCTTCATGATTCCTGCCAGGAAGCCTTCCAGTCGCTTGATTTCTGTTTCTGCTTTTTCTATTTCTGCAGCTGTGTCTATCAGGTTACCCAGTGGAACTGCATATTCTGTGGTGCCAACCATGAATGATGCGGAGCCGTCACCCTTCTGTGATACGTAGTTGATTTCAGACAGGTTAGCCATTTTCTTGATGGTTGCACCCAATGCTGGACAGCGAGTTATATTACGTTCTTCTGGGTTATCCAGAACCACTTCCATGGTCATCGTTTCCTTTTGTGCAATATTCTTGGAACTACGAACGGCACGAACACCGGAAATGATTTGTTTGGCAATTTTGTACTGTTCCAGCAAGTCTTTTTCCTCTTCTTGAAGAGTCTCTACCGTTAAAGGATTGACCATGATGCTTTCGCCATCTTTACGTTCTGCCAGATGTTGCCAAAGCTCCTCGCTGATAAATGGCATGAATGGATGGATAATCTTCATCAGGAGTTCAAAGAAACTTAACGTAGCTTTCAGGGTCTCTTTGTCTATAGGAGCCTGATATGCTGGTTTAATCATTTCCAGATACCAACCAGAGAATTCATCGGTAAACAGTTTGAATGCTGCCATGAGAGCCTCGCTCAAACGGTACTTGGAGAATAAGTCCTCAATTTCTGCATTGGTTTCCTTAATGACAGCATTGAACCATGCAATGGTCTTCTTGTTGGAGATAGGCTGTTCAATGTCGGCAACCTCCCAGCCACTTACCAGACGGAAAGCATTCCATATCTTGTTACAGAAAGCAGCACCTTGCTGGCAAAGTGCCTCATCAAACAGAATGTCATTTCCAGCAGGGGCAGAAAGCATCATACCCATACGGACTCCATCCGCACCGAAGCGCTCAATCAAATCCAGTGGGTCAGGACTGTTGCCCAGTGACTTGCTCATCTTACGGCCTAGCTTGTCGCGTACAATACCTGTGAAGTACACGTTCTTGAAAGGCATATCACCCATATATTCATAGCCAGCCATGATCATACGTGCCACCCAGAAGAAGATAATGTCAGGACCGGTAACCAGGTCATTTGTAGGGTAGTAGTATTTTATTTCCTCATTACCTGGATTGTTGATACCATCAAACAGAGAAATTGGCCACAACCAGGAAGAGAACCAGGTATCCAGTGCATCTTCATCCTGACGTAGGTCGGAGGCAGTAAGACTTGAATCTCCAGTTTTTTCTTGTGCCAGTTTAACTGCTTCTTCTATGTTTTCAGCCACTACGTAACCACCTGAAGGCAGGTAATAAGCAGGGATACGGTGTCCCCACCAAAGCTGGCGACTGATACACCAGTCTTTTATGTTTTCAAGCCAGTTCCGGTAAGTGTTCTTATACTTAGCCGGGTAGAACTTCAGTTCGTCGTTCATCACTGGAGGTAGGGCCATGTCAGCAAAGTGCTTCATCTTAAGGAACCACTGCATACTCAAACGTGGCTCGATAGGCACATTGGTACGCTCGCTGTAACCCACTTTATTGTCATAGTCTTCCTGTTTTTCCAGAAGACCAGCTGCTTCCATATCGGTAGTAATCTGCATACGGCAGTCAAAACGGTCCATACCGATGTATAGTCCTGCAGCTTCACTTAAGGTTCCGTCAGGATTGAATACGTCGATAGCTTCCAGATTATATTTTTCACCCAGCATATAGTCGTTTACATCGTGGGCAGGTGTAACCTTCAAGCATCCGGTTCCGAATTCTATTTCCACATATTCGTCCTGGATGATAGGTACTACACGGTTCACCATTGGAACGATGACTTTCTTTCCTTTCAGCCAAGTGTTTTTAGGGTCATTAGGGTTAATGCATACAGCTACGTCGCCCATGATAGTCTCTGGACGGGTGGTAGCTACTACGGCATAACGTCTTCCCTGAGGGTCACGGTGTATGACTTGCTGCTTTACGGTAGGATCAAATTCTTTATCGTTATTGCAAATAACTATAGCATTAGGCTCTTCTCCGTCGGTGCTTCCTGATGGCTCATCTACATAGTACTTCATGTAGAAAAGCTTGGAATGCTCATCATGATAGATTACCTCTTCATCAGAAAGGGCAGTCTGGCGTTCCGGATCCCAGTTTACCATACGTACACCTCTGTAGATGAGTCCTTTGTTGTAAAGGTCTACAAAGACTTTGATGACGCTTTTGCTTCTAGATTCATCCATGGTAAAGGCAGTACGGTCCCAGTCGCAGGAGCATCCCAGTTTACGTAATTGTTTAAGGATGATGCCTCCGTGCTCGTCGGTCCATGCCCATGCGTGCTTCAGGAACTCTTCACGTGTCAGGTCACTTTTCTGAATACCCTGTTCAGCCAGACGCTTAATGACTTTCGCTTCTGTTGCGATGGATGCGTGGTCGGTTCCTGGCACCCAGCAAGCATTTTTACCCTGCATACGGGCGTGTCTTACCAGGATGTCCTGTATGGTTTCATTCAACACATGGCCCATGTGGAGCACACCGGTTACATTGGGTGGGGGAATCACTACGGTATAAGGTTCTCTACCATCAGGTTTAGAGCTAAACAGCTTATGGTCAAGCCAGTACTGATACCACTTGGCTTCCACATCGGTAGGATTGTATTTGCTTGCTAATTCCATTTTATATAAAGTTTTTATCTTTTTCACATTTGGGGTGCAAAATTATAAAAAATAGAGGAAATAGACGAAAGGAATTCTAATTAATTAGGTATTCTTATCAAAATACCGATTTTTATTTATTATTTTGGCATTGCTTTGAAAATGTGCTATCTTTGCACCTACTTAAATTTGAAATAGATAAACTTATTAAAAAGTATTTGAAAATGAAAAAGTATTTTTTGATGGCAGTAGCATGCGTAGCTATGGCAGCTTGTGGAGGTAATAGCCAGGATGCAGCTACAGTTGAAACCCCTGAAGAACTGAATAACTTGATAGAGTCTATCAACGAGTCTGCTGCTCAGATTGACGCAGAGACCAAGGCTTTGATTGAGAAGCAGGAGTCTGGTGTGATTACAGAAGAGGAAAAGACTACTCTGATTCAGAAGCTGAAAGCTATCGGTGCAAAAGTTGTCGTAGGTGAAAAGACCTTGGAAGCTGGTGTTGAAGATGCAAAGGCTGCTGTAGAGGGCTCTAAAGAAGAGGCTAAAGATATAGTAAACCAAGCTACTGATGGTGCAGTGGAAAAGGTTGAAGCTGCTAAGAAGACTGCAGAAGATGTGAAAGCTAAGGCTGACAACATCAAGGAAAGTGCAGAGCAGTTGAAGGATGCCGTTAACGCTTTGAAGAAGAAATAATAAGACAATGTTTAGAACCAAGACTTGTGGAGAACTGAGAATCTCCAACGTTGGTGAAGAGGTGACTCTTGCCGGATGGGTGCAGCGCACTCGTAAGATGGGTGGCATGACCTTCGTAGATTTGCGTGACCGTTATGGTATCACTCAGTTGGTCTTCAATGCGGAGACCGATGCTTCACTTTGTGAGCAGAGTAATCATCTGGGTCGTGAATATGTCATCCAAGTTACAGGTAAGGTTAGTGAACGTTCTTCCAAAAATAATAAAATTCCTACGGGTGACATAGAAATCATCGTATCACAGCTGAATGTACTGAACACTTCAGAAGTTCCTCCATTCACCATTGAGGATGAAAGTGATGGTGGTGATGATATCCGTATGAAATACCGTTATCTGGATTTGCGTCGTAATGCTGTCCGTAAGAATCTGGAATTGCGTCATAAGATGACGATGGAAGTTCGTCGTTATCTGGACAGCAAGGGTTTCTTGGAAGTAGAGACTCCTATGCTGATCGGCTCTACTCCTGAAGGAGCACGCGACTTCGTAGTTCCAAGCCGTATGAATCCTGGATGTTTCTACGCACTTCCTCAGAGTCCTCAAACTCTGAAGCAGTTGCTCATGGTGGCTGGTTTTGACCGTTACTTCCAGATTGTTAAGTGCTTCCGTGATGAAGATTTGCGTGCCGACCGTCAGCCCGAGTTTACTCAGATTGACTGTGAAATGTCTTTTGTAGAGCAGGATGATGTCATCAACTTGTTTGAAGGTATGGCTAAGCATCTGTTCAAGGAACTCCGTGGTGTGGAACTTACTGAACCATTTTTGCGTATGCCTTGGAATGAGGCTATGCGTCGTTTCGGTAGTGATAAGCCAGATATGCGCTTTGGCATGGAGTTCGTGGAACTGATGGATGTGCTGAAAGGACATGGTTTCAGTGTATTTGATGAGGCAGCATACATCGGTGGTATCTGTGCTGAAGGTGCAGCTTCTTATACCCGTAAGCAGATTGATCAGTTGACTGATTGGGTAAAGCGTCCTCAGATTGGTGCTAAGGGTTTAGTCTATGCTCGTGTTCAGGATGATGGATCCGTAAAATCTAGTATCGACAAATTCTACTCTCAGGAAGTTCTGCAGCAGATGAAGGAGAAGTTTGGTGCAAAACCTGGAGACTTGATCTTAATTCTGAGCGGTGCTGATGCCATGAAAACTCGTAAACAACTTTGTGAACTTCGTCTGGAGATGGGTAACCGTCTGGGACTTCGCGACAAGAACAAGTTTGCATTGCTGTGGGTTGTAGATTTCCCAATGTTCGAATGGAGTGAGGAGGAAGGTCGTCTTATGGCTATGCATCATCCATTTACCCATCCTAAGGATGAAGATATTCCTTTGCTGGATACTAATCCTGCAGCAGTACGTGCTGATGCTTACGATATGGTATGCAATGGTATCGAAGTGGGTGGTGGATCTATTCGTATCCACGACAGCAAGTTGCAGGCTAAGATGTTTGAAATTCTTGGATTTACCCCAGAAAAGGCTAAGGAGCAGTTTGGCTTCTTGATGAATGCCTTCAAGTATGGTGCTCCACCTCATGGTGGTTTGGCTTATGGCTTGGACCGTTGGGTTAGCATCTTTGCTGGTCTTGACAGTATTCGTGACTGTATCGCATTCCCAAAGAACAATAGTGGACGTGATGTCATGCTCGATGCTCCAGCAGCACTAGACCAGAAACAGCTGGATGAGTTAAACCTCGTAGTAGATATCAAGGAATAATAAATATACCTATTGGGAATTCGGAAAAGTGTATCACAAAAGTGGTACACTTTTTTTTGAAAATAAAAATCAAAAAGCCCCTTTACTTGGCTCATTTTCCTTATATTTGCATAAATTTAGCAAAGAATGGAAAATATCTTAGAAAGTTTATATAAAGGATGGTTTGGAGTAGAGTGCGACTCTGTGGTAAAAATACAGGGCTCTGGCAGTAACCGAAACTATTACCGTCTTTCTGGACCTTCTGGCTCTGTCATAGGAGTAGTGGGTCCTTCCGTAGATGAGAACCAGACATTTATTTATTTGGCTAGGCACTTCAAGGCAAAAGGTTTGCCAGTTCCTGAGGTTTTAGCAGTAAACGACAAGTGTACGCATTATATTCAGGAAGATTTGGGTTCTGTGGCACTTTTCGATGCCATTAAGGAGGGCCGGGACAATGACGGACACTATACCCCTGAGCATGTTAGCCTCCTGAAGAAAACCATAGCCAAGCTTCCAGCTGTACAGTTTATCGGTGCCAAAGGCTTGGATTGGGATAAATGTTATCCCTTGCCTACTATGGGCCGTGCCAGCATACAGTTTGACCTGAACTATTTTAAATATGATTTCCTGAAGTTCACAGGAGTGGACTTCCATGAATTCAAGTTGGAAATGGATTTCCATGCGTTGGCTGATGATTTGCTGGCTGATGCTGACAATACTTTCTTGTACCGTGATTTCCAGGCACGTAATGTGATGTTGAAAGATGGTACAGACCCAATGTTCATTGATTTCCAGGGTGGTCGTAGGGGGCCTGTGTATTACGATGTGGCTTCTTTCTTGTGGCAGGCTTCTGCCAAGTATTCCCCAGAACTTCGTGAAGAACTTATCCAGGTTTATCTGGAAGAGTTGCGTAAGTTTAAGGAGGTGGATGAGAAGGAGTTCCGAAAGAACCTGAACCTTTGGGTGCTGTTCCGTTTGCTTCAGGTGCTGGGTGCCTATGGTTTCCGGGGCTTGTTTGAACGCAAGAAGCATTTCATTGACAGCATAGCTCCAGCCATTTCTAATCTGGAAGCTTTATTGAATGAGAACGATTTCCGTTATGAGTATTTGGTGAAGGTGCTTCGTGACGTCATTGACATGGATAGCTTCATCTTGGCAGATGGTACCCGTATTTGGCTCCGTGAACCGAAACCATTGACACAGTCTAAACCTTATTTCTCCAAGTTCGATAATAAGGGTCCGTTGAAGGTGCGTGTGTTCAGTTTCTCCTTCTGGAAGGGCATTCCAGAGGATGAAAGTGGAAACGGTGGTGGATATGTATTCGATGTCCGTTGTACGCATAACCCTGGTCGTTATCCAGAATATAAGAACCAGACGGGTTTGGATGCTCCAGTAAAGGAATTCCTGGAGAAGGATGGTGAAATAACAGTGTATCTCCGTAGTGTCTACAAGCTTGCTGATGCTCATGTGGAAAGATATATCAAACGAGGTTTCACTAGCTTGATGTTCAGTTTCGGTTGTACTGGAGGTCAGCATCGCAGTGTGTATGCTGCACAGCATCTGGCAGAGCACATCAACAAGAAATATGGGGTGGAGGTGGAACTCTTGCATCGTGAGCAGAAAATCAGTCAGCACTTCGACCCATTCAAGGTGAAGAAAACGGATGAGTTGCAGATGAACAGCAGGCAAATACCATTGAGTATAAGTGAAGAAGGACTATAATGAGAGCGATGATTTTTGCAGCAGGATTGGGTACGCGGCTGAAGCCACTGACCGATAGCATTCCTAAGGCGTTAGTGCCTGTGGGAGGGAAACCTTTGTTGCAGATTTTGATAGATAGACTCGTGGCTTCTGGATGTACGGAGGCTACCGTGAATGTGCATCACTTTTCGGAGAAGATTATCGACTATCTATATTACAATAAGCAACCCATCAAGATTAACATCAGTGATGAGAGTGGGGAATTGCTGGAAACAGGGGGAGGTATCCGTAAGGCTGCCCGGTTTTTTGCCGATGGAGAACCTTTCCTTATCCATAATGTAGATATCCTTCATAATCTGGATCTTGGGAAATTTTATGAGGAGAATGCCCGAAGAGGAGATGCCGTCCTTCTGGTTAGTGCAAGAAAGACACAAAGGTATTTCCTTTTCGATGATGAGAATAATCTGGTAGGGTGGACAAACTTGAAGACGGGAGAAGTAAAGTCTCCTTTTCCCAATCTGGATCCGAAACAATGCCGCATGTATGCCTTTGGAGGTATCCATATCTTTAATCCCCGTCTGTTTCAGGAGATGGACAAGTGGCCTGCCAAATTCTCCATCGTAGACTTTTACCAGAGTGTATGCGACAAATACATCATTAAAGGTTATCCTAAGGATGACCTTAAGCTGGTAGATGTAGGGAAACTGGAAACCTTGTCCGAAGCAGAGAACTTTCTTAAAAACAAATAATTACATCTTATGAAGAGACTCTTATACCTTGCACTTGTACTTTGCTGTGCAGTAGCCTGCAAACAGAAACCTGCTCCTGTGGTAGAACCAGCTAGTGAGGCACAGGACTCCCTAGTAGAAGAAATTGTGGCAGAACCGGATACTTTTGTCTATTTCCAGACCGAAGAAGATGTTCGTGCTTATCTCTGCAAGCATATCTATAAGAATGATGAGAATTTTGTCCTGGCTTTTAATGAGAATGCCAATGAAATAACCTATAACGAGATGCCCGTTTCCCACACTACTATCATTGAGGAGTTTAATGATACCATGGCTTTGGTCAAGAGCTCTGGCATGCTGGGAAATACCACCATACGTTTCACGGCATTACCCACTGGAAATGTGATAGAAGACTTGAATGACGGTATCCTGTACTGGGAACACAACAAATAATCATTCTATCTCCAGCTTCACCAGCTTTATAGATTTCGACAAATCATTGGGATTTGTACCTAAGACTCCCTCTGGTATCTCTTCATTATGCTCTTTAAATAGGTTGGTCCAGAACTCTGGCATATTACCATCCTTGTCCCTGAAATTCATGGGGTGAGCCTCAAAGATAGGCTTGCCTTCCGCATCGGTATAGCTTTCATATACCAGTTCACTGCAGTACAGGCTCCCATTGTCGGGGAGGTAGAGGAAATCATAGGGTTGCCCCATGAAACTTTTGGCATTCTCTATCACCTGTTCCGGATCTATCTCTCCCGAAATGACTCTATAGTAAGAGAGGGCTCCATCTCTTTCCTTGAACTCAGAGATAGGGGTTTCTGTGACCCCTTTCTTGGATGAGGCTTCCAATACGTAAATCCCGTCTTCTCTGCATTCAATGATTCCTACATGAGTGTAGCTGGAGAGGGAGTCGGATGTGGCAGAAGCTATGGCACCGTCGAATGCTGATGCACCCGCAGAGACGAAAACCAGGTCTGCTGTCTGCAGTCTGTCTTTCAGGGTTTCTGTACATGCCGAAATAAGTAATCCAATAAAGGATATCATAAAATACAGTTTGAATCTAGAATACATTATGATTAATCAGTAGCTTTTATGCAAAGGTAATAATTTTCAAACGATTCCTTGTTATCGCATACAGTTTTTTTGTATATTTGCCCCAGAATCTAATACAAACAACTTTAATTTATAACACATGAAAAAAATTCTAACTTTAGCTGCTGCAGCTTTCCTCATGGTAGGTGCAGTATCTGCTCAGGAGTTGAGCAATTTCAACTTCGGAGGTCGTGCTCAGGTGAAATCTCCTGAGATTAAGGGTGATTCAGTAACTTTCCGTCTGAATGCCAATTATGCCACAGTAGTGAACTTGTATGGAAACTGGCTCCCAGGCTTCACTGACGTGATTCCTATGAAAAAAGGTGCCGATGGTATTTGGGAAACTACCATTGCTCTTCCAGAGCCAGAAATCTACACTTATAATTTCATTGTTGATGGTGTGAGTGTAAATGACCCAGTGAACTTCATGGTACAGCGTGACGGTACTCGTTACCTGAACATGCTCATGGTGCCAGGAGAGCGTACTGCCAACTATAATGAGACTGCTCATCGTGGTACTGTAAGCTACAAGTGGTACGACAGTAATATCCTGGGAATCAACCGTCGTCTTACCGTATACACTCCTTACGGTTATGAAACCAGTGGAAAGAAGTATCCAGTTCTTTATCTGCTTCATGGTGCAGGTGGTGACGAGGAGGCTTGGTCTTCTATGGGACGTGCAGCACAGATTCTGGACAACCTGATAGAGCAGGGTAAGGCAGAACCTATGATTGTGGTTATGCCAAACGGTAATCCTAACCAGCAGGCTGCACAGACTATGGGTCTTCCTACTACTGAATTCAACTGGCGTGAACCTGCTAATGCAAATGCTTATGTAAGAAGCCTTTGCGAGGAAATCGTACCTTTCATCCAGAAGCAGTACCGTGTTATTGCTAAGCCAGAGAAACGTGCCATTGCAGGTCTTTCCATGGGTGGTGGACATACCATTGCAGCTTCACAGCTTTATCCTTCTATGTTCGATTACATCTGTCCACTTTCTATGGGTGCTAATCCTACCGAGGAAAGTATCAAGCAACTGCAGGGCTTGAAGAAAGATGGTTACAAACTTTACTGGTTGGCATGCGGTAACACCGACTTCCTCTTTGAGCGTGCTAAGGCTTTGGATCAGACTCTTACAGAGCAGGGCTTGAAGCATACCTTCTTCGTAAGTGAAGGTGGTCATACTTGGGCTAACTGGCGTTTGTATCTGAACACATTCGCTCCACTGCTTTTCAAGTAATCTGATTATATCTGATAGAAATCCCATGGAAGGCATGAAAACTTTCCATGGGATTTTTCTTATTTTATAGATACATGTGAGAATTTTATGGTACATTTGTCCAGGAAACACTAAATACTTATGGATGAAGTCAGAACTGTAGCCAAAAAAACCTCGTGGAAAAAAGTCTTGGAGGTTCTCATAGGGGGATTCGTTACTCTTATCCTGTATGGATTGGGAGAGGGTGCCTTTTATCTTTTCCCTAACAACGTGTGGCTTACATCTGCCTTGCTTTTTGCAGCAGCTCTGGTTTTGCTGGGGTGGTATGTGCTTTTCATTCAGATTTTTGAGCACCGTCCTGTCTTTGAGTTGAACTGGAAGAAAATGATTCCTCACACGGGGAAAGGGCTGGTCATCGGGTTCTGCTATTTTATAGCCCTGGTGGGGATGATGGCACTACTGGGTTGCTATGAGATTGATGCAGTGAAGTATAATGGTGGAAAACTGCTGGTTTTCTTTTTGTTGTACTTGCTGGTTGCGGTAGGAGAGGAAATCCTTTGTCGGGGTATTTTCTTCCGTTTGATAGATGAGGCCCGTGGGTTCAACGTGGCATTGATTTTTTCTGCTTTTCTCTTCGGATTCATGCACATGGGGAACGAAGGAGCTACCGTTTGGAGTTCCATAGCCATCTCCATCGAAGCGGGGCTTTTGCTGGCTATTTCCTACAAACTAGCTGGTACCCTCTGGCTCCCCATCGGAATACATTGGGCCTGGAATTTCACCCAAGGAACTGTCCTGGGATTTGCCGTTTCGGGGCATGGGGATATGTATTCCCTCATCATTCCCCGCATCAGTGGACCGGAAATCCTCACGGGAGGAAACTTCGGTGCCGAGGCTTCCATCTTGGCAGTGGTGCTGGGAGCTGCCCTCTCACTCTGGCTTTACCTGGAAATCAAGAAACAGCCGAAAAGGGTTCCAGAAGAGGAAACAGAACATTTGACACAACCTTAATTCCTTACTATAATGAAACATTCCTTACTTAAATGGACTTCCTTCCTGGCAGTTCTGTTCCTGTCTGCATCTTTCCTGCAGGCTCAGCCCCGGAAGTATCCCGCAAACTATAAGTCGCCCACTACTCCCGAAGGGCTCATCGTGGTGGCTTATGTCTCTGCTGGCAGTGAGGTCATGCCCGACCCGTTCGTCATGACGCACATCAATTATGCTTTCGGGCATGTAAACGAGACTTTCAATGGGGTGAACATCTCTAACCCCGACAGACTGAAGAAACTGGTGACCTTGAAACAGCAGAATCCCAATCTGAAGATTCAGCTTTCCATCGGAGGATGGGGGAGTGGCAGGTTCAGTGAAATGGCTGCCGACCCGAAGCTCCGGAAGGCTTTTGCTAAAGATTGTGGACGAATCGTGAAAGAGTTTGGCATCGATGGTATAGACATCGACTGGGAGTACCCTACCAATGGTGGTGCGGGAATCTCAGAATCTGCTGCAGATACCTACAACTACACCATACTTATGAAGGACATCCGTAAGGCTATCGGGAAGAAGGCTCTGCTCACCTTGGCTTCTTCCAGCAGTGCACGGTACATAGATTTCCCCAGCATTCTGCCGTACATCAGTTTTGTGAATGTGATGAGCTACGATATGGGCACTCCCCCTATGGGATGGCACAATGCCCTCTACCCATCGGAGCAGTCCCGACGGAACAGTTGCCAGCAAGCCATCGACAGGCACATCAAGGTAGGTATTCCTATCACCATGATAACCATGGGGTTACCGTTCTACGGACGCGGTGCCAGAGGTTATCAGGACTACATGGATTGGAAAGTTTATGTGGACTGGAAGAAGACGGGAAAGCTAGCATCCGACGGTCTTACCGAAGGATGGGACGATGTGGCTAAGGTTCCTTACCTGAACGGAAAAGACGGTCGTCCGGCCTACACCTTCGAGAATGAGAAATCCCTGAAACTGAAGTGTGATTATATCAAAGAACGGAAGTTGCTGGGTGGCATGTACTGGGAGTACACTTGCGATGACGAGCAAGGTACCCTGCGCAACCTGGTTCGGGATGAGCTGCTAAAATAAAACCCTTCCATCACTAGAGGAAAAGTATTTTTCTACTGGAATAAACTTGTTTTTTAACTGTAATTTGTTTAAATTTGCATACGGATTTAATAAAATACGTATGCAAATTTTATTATCTCCGTATGTGAATTTTAATAAATACGTATGCGTATTTTAATAAAATATAGGTTCTAGAAAGTTTTTACCTAGTGGAAAGCTATTTTTCAGTAGGTTAGGAAAGGATTTTAATACAACAAAGCAAGATGAGCAGTATAAAGTTTACGTTGCCCTATGTACTTCAGGAGATGAACAATATCCATGAAGAGAAGGAAAAGACAGAGTTGAAACCTCGTGTCAAGGTTTATGACACGTTGAATACAGAAAGTGTAGCTCGGAAGGCTGTTCTGCACCGTAGGTGCAACGGTTCAGCAGCCGCTACAAAAGCCGTGATAGACGACTTCTTCCAGGAAGTGAAGGAGCAGTTGGCTGCCGGAAATACGGTGAAGCTAGATGGCATAGGCACCTTTTCACTCTCCTTGAGCGACCGGAAAAGAGAGGCTCGCAGGGATGAGGACGGGAATGCCCTTTCCAAGCCAAATGCCGTGAGCATCTATGTGAGTGGCATCAATTTCAACCCAGACAAATCCTTCCTTAAGGAGGTGGATTCCATGGCAGAACCGGAGCGTGTAGGAACAACCCTTCAGCAGAAATCTCCATTTTCAGCTAATGAACGTCTGCAGAAACTAAGGAAATATTTGGAGCAGTACGGTTACATCAAAGTGGCTGTCTATGCGGTTCTGGTGGGACTGGGAAGGAGCAAAGCCACCAAGGAACTGAACGATTTCTGCCAGGATCCGGAAAGTGGCATCACCTGGGAAGGAAAGCGTTCCACCAAGCAGTATATACTGAAAAAATAATGCTTTTACTTGAGAATAATGGTATGCAAATTTAATACGCTGTAATCCAATAGGATAGTTTCATTATGAAATGTCCGGAAAGAAAGTTTAACACGGTCATTGTAAGATAATCAGTAGTTTTTTGTATCTTTACATACTATTAAATCGGAATTTAGGAATGGATATAGTGACAGAAAGACTGATATTAAGAGCTTGGCGTGAAGAGGATGCTGAGGATTTATATGGCTATGCGAAATCTCCACAGGTCGGTCCAATTGCTGGATGGCCAGTGCATACAAGCGTAGAGAACAGCAGGGAGATTATCAATACAATTCTTTCAGCACCAGAAACCTATGCTGTGGTCTTAAAATCTACAGGCAAGCCTGTCGGCAGCATTGGATTGATGGTTGGAAAGAAAAGCAATATTGGCCTCCCCGACGATGAGTGCGAGATTGGTTATTGGATTGGCGTTCCGTATTGGGGGCAGGGGCTGATACCAGAAGCAGTCAGGGAGTTGCAGCGGCATGCCTTCAATGCTTTGGGGATGCAGAAGATGTGGTGCGGTTATTTTGATGGTAACATTAAGTCAAAGCGCGTACAAGAGAAGTGTGGCTTTAAGTATCAGATGACAAAAGAAAACGTTCCTTCTCAATTGCCGGGTGAGCTGCGGACAGAGCATATCACTTGCATCACGAAAAAGGAATGGGAGAGTAGCATATAAATTCCAATTTATCTAAATTAAATTCAAAGTTGTTTCCTATTATACGCTTTCGTCTTCTTAAATAAAGAAAAGGGTCACACCGATGACACTGATGATAGCACCCAGTTTCAAACAATCAGAGAGATATATTTATGGAAAAAATAGCAGAAAGACCTAGAATCGTGTTTTTGGATTGGCTTCGTGTGATAGCCTGCTTTATGGTATTCACCGTTCATGCCAGTGAGTGCGTCTATTCAAACGACTATAGTTATTCCTTTCCTTCGGAGCTAGCCCGGTGGAGTGTGTGCATTATCAATACTTTCGTTCGGCCGGCTGTGCCGCTTTTCCTCATGGCTTCGGCCTATCTGCTCATTCCCGTGAAGACCGATGCCATTACGTTCTTCAAACGTAGGTTGATGCGTGTGGCAGTTCCTTTCGTGGTGTGGCTTGTGGCTTACTGCTGCGTACCTGCCCTGTGGGGAGAGTTCACTGGGGCTGAGGTAATTGCCAATCTGAAGCAGGTGTGCATCAATTTCATCCCTCGTGAGAGCCATCTGTGGTTCATTTATATGCTTCTGAGCATCTATCTGATTATGCCCCTGATTTCTGCTGGCCTGGAGAAGATGACCCGCAGAGATGAGAAACTTTTCATCGGGCTTTGGCTAATTACCACCTGCTTCATCTATCTCCATGAATATGTGGGAGATGTGTTTGGTGAATGCTGGTGGAATCCAAATCCTCCGTTCTATTATATTTCCGGTTACCTGGGCTATGTATTTCTGGCACATTACATCAGGAAGTACTTGGATTGGAGCTGGGAGAAAACGCTGAAGATAGCTCTGCCTCTGTTCCTGGCAGGCTGGGCATTCTGCTGCTGGTGGTATTATGACCAGTCGTTCAAGGCTGAAGAAGTCCGGGTGCTGGAACTGGCAGGACAGCCTTATACCATAGCCCCTGCTATCATGGCTTTCGGTGCCTTCATGATGATTAAGAAAATCAATGTGGGAAAGGGTAAGGTGTATGATTTGGTGAAGAGCATCTCCTTGAACAGTTACGGAATGTACCTTCTGCACATGATGATGCTTCCTGCCATCTATTCATTCTTTGCACCCCTGCTTCCTGTGCCATTGACCATTTTTGCCACCACCCTGGTGACCTACATTTTCAGTTATCTGGTCAGCAAGTTCTTCAGCTTGCTTCCTGGAGGAAAATATATAGTAGGGTAGTCTTCTTAAATAAAGAAAAGGGTCACACCGATGACACTAATGACGGCACCCACTATCTCCAGTGGGGTAACTTTCTGTTTGAAGAGGAAGTAAGATGGAGCAATGATGATGACTGGGGTGGTAGCCATGATGGTCTGTGCTATACCTGCATGGGTGTAGAGGGTAGCCATGAGTGAGAGGCTCACCCCGATGAACGGACCGAAGACAGCAGCACCCAGAGCGCACAGCATAGCCCGGTTGTCGTGAATCCCTGTGCGAAGTTTCTCCCGGCTCTTTTGAGAGAAGAAGAACACCACAATGCTGAAACCGATGAGTCCCATCACAGCACGGATCAGGGTGGAAGCAAAGGGCATCATGAAATCCAGAGAAACCGGAAAGAGGGCAGCTTGGTTCACATAAGTGGTAAGGTCGGAGATGCCATGAGAGGCTATGGAAGCCGTGTAGTGCTCCATACCTACCTTGCTGAGAACCAGACCCACACCTTGTCCCACACCGGCACCTATCCCACACAGAACCCCCTTCCAAGGGAGCTTGAGCTCCAGTTTCTTGTGCCCGTCGTGCCCTCTGTTCAGGATAGACATGCTGATACCCAGCATGGTAATCATCATACCCAGGATAGCTAGAGGCTGCATGGTTTCACCCAACATAATCCAAGCAGCTACGGCAGAGGCTGGTGAAGCCAGGGTCATGAAGAGCTGTCCGAAGCGTGAATTCATGAGAATGTAGCTCTGGAACAGACAGAAATCGCCGAAGACATAGCCCACAAAACCTGAGAGGCAAAGCCAGAACCAGGTCTGCCCGTCTGCCATTGGGGGATAGGGAACACCCAGGGTAGCCCAAAGGGTCAGTGCCAGCAGAATAAGACACATGGTCATTCGAACCACGTTCAAAGCCAGCGACCCTAAACGTCGGGATGCCACTTCAGCAAAAAGTGCCGTGGCAGTCCAGGACATGGCAACTACCAACGATATGATTTCTCCTTTATACATAAATCAGATTTCTTTCATAGTGAGCGACAGACGTTTTCTGCGGAGGTCTACTTCCAGCACCTTCACGGTGATGTGCTGGTGAAGGGAAACCACCTCCATAGGGTCTTTAATGAAACGGTCTGCCATTTGAGAAACGTGAACCAGTCCATCGGTATGCACACCTACATCTACAAAGGCTCCAAAATTGGTCAGATTCGTCACAATACCAGGGAGAATCATGCCTTCTTGCAGGTCTTCCAGCTTGTTTACCCCTTCCCGGAAGGCAAAAGCTTCTACCTTTCCACGAGGGTCACGTCCGGGCTTGTCTAGCTCGGTCATGATGTCTTGAAGGGTAGGGATTCCCGTCTGCTCCGTAACATATTTCTTGATGTCGATGCCTTCCCGGAGTTTTTTATCTGCCATCAGTTCCTTCACGGTACAGTGCTGGTCTTTAGCCATCTGCTCCACAATGCTGTAACTCTCCGGGTGAACGGCACTGTTGTCTAGGGGCTGTGTTCCTCCTGCGATGCGAAGGAAACCAGCTGCCTGTTCATAAGCCTTCGCACCCATGCGAGGCACCTTTAGCAGCTCTTTTCGGTTGGTAAATGCTCCGTTCTCAGCCCGGTAGTCTACAATGTTTTGTGCCAGCTGAGGCCCCAGTCCAGAGACATAGGTAAGCAGGTGCTTACTGGCTGTGTTTACATTGACACCCACCCGGTTCACGCAGCTTTCCACGGTGAGGTCCAGGGAATGTTTCAGCTCTTTCTGGTTCACATCTTTCTGGTATTGCCCCACACCAATGCTGCTGGCATCTATCTTTACCAGTTCCGAAAGCGGATCCATGAGACGACGTCCGATAGACACGGCTCCACGCACGGTGACATCTTTATCGGGGAATTCATCACGGGCTGTCTTGGAAGCAGAATAGATAGAGGCACCATCCTCACTGACCACAAATATCTGTACGGAAGAGGGTAGACCAATGCCCTTAACGAAAGATTCTGTTTCCCTACTGGCTGTGCCGTTTCCGATGGAAATGGCTTCTATCTTGTACTGCTTTACCAGCAAGTGCAGTTTCCGGGAAGCTTCCTCACGTTTAGAAACAGGGGGGTGAGGGAAAATAGCTTCATTGTGCAGCAGGTTTCCTTCCGCATCCAGGCAAACCACCTTGCATCCGGTACGGAATCCGGGGTCGATAGCCAAGACTCGTTTTTGTCCTAGAGGGGCAGCCATGAGGAGCTGTTCCAGGTTTCGGGTGAAAATGCGGATAGCCTCTGCATCGGCTTTTTCCTTCGTATCTGCAAAGAATTCAGATTCTATACTAGGTGCCAGAAGTCGTTTGTAGCTGTCTTTCACAGCCTGGCAGATGTATTCATCGGAGATGCGGTTGCCACGGGTGAAGAGCCGTTCCAAGTCGGAGATAGCTTTTTCATCATCCACACCGATGGAAAGTCGTAGCACTCCTTCAGCCTCTCCTCTGCGGAGGGCCAGCATGCGGTGAGAGGCACAACGGCTGAGCTTTTCACTGAAATCGAAATAATCTTGGAACTTGGCTCCCTCTTCTTCCTTGCCTTTCACCACCTTACTGGATATCATGGCATCGTAACGAAACATGTTACGCAATCTGTTACGGGAGCGGGTATCTTCACTCACACGCTCAGCTATGATGTCCATGGCACCCTGCAGAGCTTCTTCGGTGTATTGGGAGTAATCCATCGGACGACCCGACTGAATCTTATTCGCTATAGGTTCGTAGCCTTTCTCCCTGGCTATCTCAGCCCGTGTGCGACGCTTAGGTTTGTAAGGCAGATAGAGGTCTTCCAATGCCGTGGCATCCCAGGTGCTCTCAATCTTTGATTTCAGTTCCTCAGTAAGTTTGTCTTGAGACTCAATGGTGCTTAAGATGGTGTTCTTACGGGCTTCTATCTCCTTTAGCTTGCCTAGCTGCTCGCTGATGGCAGCAATCTGCACCTCGTCCAAGGCACCGGTAGCTTCTTTCCGGTAACGACTGATAAACGGGATGGTGCATCCACTTTCCAGCAAGTCTATGGTGTGCTGAACCTGTGCTCCACGAAGCTTCAGTCGTTCAGCTATGATGTTTACAAAAATGTCTTTTTCCATATATAGTTTACACGGGTGCAAAGATAGGTATTCTCTCTGGAAAATCTTAATTTAAAAGCTGAAATTTGGGAGCATGGGGAAGAATGTTTAAATTTGTAGCATGATGAAAAAGTTTCTGTTCTTAATTTCGTTCCTCTGCATGGGGAGTATGCTGTCTGCACAGGTTCAGCTTACCCGTGGAGGAAAACCGGTCTCCCGTATCGTGATGACGGAGAAAAGTGAAGTGAACCAGAAGGCTGCAGACTTGCTGCAGTTGTTCGTAGAGCGCATCAGTGGGGCTGTCTTGCCTATCACTGCAGACTCTAAAGTGAAAAAAGGAGATGTCCGTATAGGTGGTAAGGCCGATGGTGCGGGTGAAGACGGGTTCCGGCTCCTGACGAAGGATGGTGCCCTGTATGTGCAGAGTGGAGGCGATAAAGGGGCTATCTATGGGGTGGTGACCCTGCTGGAGGATTATCTGGGAGTGAAATACTATGCCTATGAATGTTATACGTTGGACCAAACCGCTGATGTTTCCGTTCCGGTAGTGGACAGGACTGAGACGCCTGCCTTCCGGTATCGGCAGACTTTCAGCTACGGGAACGATGACCCTATCTATAAGATGTGGTTCCGTCTGGAGGAACCGGGGGAGATGTTCGTAGGGAATATGTGGGTGCATACGTTCAACCGCATTCTTCCTGCCAGTCGGTTCGGGAAGGAGCATCCGGAGTGGTATTCCCTCATCAACGGGGAACGTCGTCCGGGCGACCATAGTCAGTGGTGCCTCACGAATCCTGCAGTGCTGGAAGCTTGTATTCATCAGCTAGACAGTATTTTTGCTGCAAATCCCGACTTAAAGATGATTTCTGTGAGTCAGAACGATGGCAACAATACCAATTGTTCCTGTCCGGAATGTAGGGCAGTGGATGAGTATGAGGGTTCCCCCTCGGGCAACTTCATCCACTTCATGAACAAGTTGGCAGCACACTATCCCGACAAGGAGTTCTCTACCCTGGCTTATCTCTTTACCATGCAGCCTCCTAAGCATGTAAAGCCTCTTCCCAATGTGAACATCATGCTTTGCGACATAGATTGCAAACGGGAAGTGCCTCTTACCGACAATGCATCGGGGCAGTATTTCATGCAAGCCCTGGAGGGATGGTCTCAGATATCCGATAATATCTTTGTCTGGGATTATGGCATCAATTTCGACAACACCGTTTCTCCTTTCCCTAATTTCCATATCCTGCAGAAGAACATGCAGATTTTCAAGGATCACCATGTGACCATGCACTTTTCACAAGTGAATGGAGTTAAAGGTGGAGATTTCAGTGAGATGCGAGCTTATGTGCTGGGTAAACTCATGTGGAACCCTTATCAGGATGTGGATTCTCTGATGCAAACTTTCATGAAGGGCTATTATGGCGATGCAGCTCCTTACCTCTATCAGTATCAGAAGATTATGCAGGGAGCCCTCCTGGCTAGTGGGAAGGAACTGTGGATTTATGATTCACCCATCACCCATAAGGATGGTATGCTGAACCAGAACCTGAGAAAGATTTACAATGAACTCTTCGATAAAGCTGAGGCAGCCGTGAAGGACGATGCAGAGAAACTGTACCATGTGCAGCTTTCCCGTTTGACACTGCAGTATTCAGAGCTGGAAATTGCCCGTACCAAAACGGGTGGTGATGTGGAGGATACCCGGAAAAAGTTGGAACTGTTCCAGGAACGTACCCGTAAGTTTGGTGTGATAACTCTGAACGAGAGGGCCAATGCTCCCGAAGCTTACTGCGAACTGTACAAGAAACGTTTCCTTCCACAGTCGGAAAAAAGCTTGGCAGCCGGAGCGAAGGTTACCTTCCTTTCTGCACCCGACAAGAAATATCAGCCTATAGCTGATAAAGCATTGACCGATGGACTTTATGGTGGAACTACTTTTGTGGAAAGCTGGGTAGGATGGGAAGGACGTGATGGTAGCTTCATTGTGGATTTAGGAGAACAGAAGACTTTCTCCCGGATAGAAACCGACTTCCTGCATCAGCTGGGTGCATGGATTTTACTGCCCAAGGGTGGAACTTACAGCATCAGTGAAGACGGGGAACATTTTCAGGATTTCGGCAGTTTCACTTTCCCGGAGGATAGAGATATCCAAGTGAAGTTTGTGGCAGGTAAGGTGGAGAAGGCCACTCCTGTGAAGGCACGATACATTAAGGTAGATATTCAAACCATAGGTATGTGTCCTTCCTGGCACTATGGAGTAGGCTATCCAGCCTGGTTCTTCTTGGACGAGATATCTGTCTATTGACTTGACTTATCTCAAGGCTTCTCTTTTCAGCATAGATAAAGTGAAGGAAAATAAGGAAAAATGCAGAAAAAGTTGTACCTTTGCACCTCATTAGTTGAAAAAGGTAAAAATGGAGCATAACAATAGAACCAAAGAGTTGGAAACCAGAGATATAGCACAGTTGCTATGGATATATGCCATGCCAGCTGTCATCAGTCAGATTATCTCTTCCATCTATAATATAGCCGACCGTATTTTCATTGGTCAGGGAGTGGGAGCATTGGCTATTGCCGGCTTGGCCATCACCATGCCTATCATGAACATCATCCATGCATTCGGATCGTTGATAGGTGTAGGCTCAGCAGCACGCATGTCCATCATTCTAGGCCGGAAAGACTACGACTGGGCAGAGAATATCTTAGGAAACAGTACCTTGCTGACCTTCCTGCTGGGAATACCTGTTATGCTTTTAGGATACATCTTCATGGACGACATTCTGATGATGTTTGGTGCCACTGAAGGTAGTTTGAGGTATGCACGGGAATATATGGTGGTAGTTCTTCCGGGTATGTTCCTGACGACACTCTCCTTGAATCTCACGGGTTTGATTCGTGCTACGGGTTACCCTGCACGTTCCATGTGGATTATGGTGGTAGGTGCTATCTTGAACATAATCCTAGACCCTATCTTTATTTTCGTGCTGGATTGGGGAATCGCCGGAGCTGCATGGGCCACTACCATCTCCATGTCTGTTACCGCCATCCTATCCATATTGCATTTCATCTCTCCAAGTTCTTTCATCCGATTCAAGAAACACGAGTGGACTCCACGTCTTTTCATCTTCCGTAATATCTTGCTCATAGGTATGAGCCCGTTCTTGATGAATGTGGCAGCATCGGGAGTAGTAGCCTTGATGAACTCTCAGCTGATTAAGTATGGTGGAGACCTGGCTGTGGGAGCTTATGGAATAGCTAACACCTTCGGTAGTCTGCTGGTTATGTTTATCATAGGTGTTTGTCAGGGTATGCAGCCTATAGCTGGATATAGTTATGGTGCACAGCGTTTTGAACGACTGAAAGAGGTGTATACCTTAACCATGAAGGTAAATGTGCTTTGTGGTCTGGTAGGTACACTTCTGGTTATCTTCATCCCACGCTATCTGGTGGCAGCATTTACCTCTGATCCCGACTTACTCGATATAGGTGAGGTGGCTATTCGTTACTTGGTCATCATGTTCCCATTCATAGGCTTTACCATAACCAACTCACAGTTCTTTATGTCTATAGACAAGCCTTGGGTGGCTATAGTGACCGGTCTTTCACGTCAGGTGCTGTTCCTGGCCCCCATGTGTTATATTCTTCCTTCTGTCTTTACCGCAGTGGGCTGGAATGGACTTACAGGTGTATGGGCCAGTGCCACTATCTGTGATGTTCTAGGTGCTGTATTGGCAGCTTCCTTACTCTATTATAACCGTAAGGTTTTCAGTGTGGGATAAGTCTCATCGTTTAAATAGAACGAAGGAGAATTTTGCACCTACGGTGTTGAATTTTCCGTTTCGTAAGGATGTGAATATGCCTAAGTCGAATATATGGGTGGCAAATCCATATCCGAATTCCATATACGGATTCAGGTGCTTCATGGCCAGTAAGCTAAAATAAAGTCTCTCAGCTTGGATGGCATGTGATGCTTTTCCCAGGGCACGAGCCAGCAGAAGGTTCTTTTTCTCATAGGTAAGATGCCCACGGAAGTATTTGCTAGCCGAAGAGTACCATCGGTAATTCAGCAAGTTGAAGCTACCACCTATTTCTTCATTCCATCCTTCAGGAAGGCGGTTGTGTGAGAAATTATTGAAGTCAATGAAGTAAATGTTTTCTTGTTTACTGAACTTTCCGTAGCCTATGCGGTAGGAGAAACGGTCATCCATACGATACTCTCTTTCATGACTCAGCTCAATCTCCATGCGTTCATACTTTCCTTTGCTGCCGAATACCCCTTCTATACCTCTTTCCCAATCCAGGGATAACGTGGGGGCAGGGGTCATGACTGTGATTTTTTTATTACCATTCCAATAGTAGTATTTACCTGGGGTTATATCCACTCTTACTCGTGGAGCAAAGGTAGTATACGTATCTTCCGGATTCTCATAAATGTATCCTTCATCCACATCCTTTCTGTCTGTCAGGTGGCGTCGGTACCAGGCAAACCCTAAGGTAACTTCCAGTCCATTTAGCAGCTCTAGTTTCTGGTTCAACTTCACGTGCACGTCGTTGAAATAGTTTAATTCCAGATTATCTATTTTCTTAGTGTCGGTCTTATCCAGTATATCAGCTATCTCACTGCTGAAGATTCGGTGACCATTCCCTGCTTCCAGAGTCAGTTTAGCTTGCATGGCTTTCCAATAGTCGAAAGAGGCTTTCACTCTCCAGTCGAATTCCTTATAAGTGAAGTTGTATCCCACCATGGGGGCTATCATAAATGCCGTGTGTTTGAATTCCTTGTTCAGGGTAAGTTCCTGCGACCAAAGAAAACCTCGGGTTTTGGAGTACTTGAAAAGCATAGGAGCCAAAAGAGGGGAGGTCTTTATTTTCCCGAAGATGGGAGCATTAATCGTACTGCTTGCCACCATGGATTTTCCAATCTCTCCCCAATTGATAGACCGGGTGGTGTCCTGAACCGATACAAGTTGGTGCATGGCAGCTTTCCGCTTAACATAGTTCGTGTAGACCTTATGTTCATCTGCCTGAAGAGGGAAGTATCGGTTCTTGGCTACCAGCAAAGAGTCAAATTGGATCTTAGTGGTATCTAGGCTTAGAGCATATTGATCTGTAAGGTCGTGACTTTTTCGGGTAGAATAGTAGTTTTTATATTCCTCATCCAGTTTGGTGTATTCATTAGCTACCATGTAATGCCCTTCCAGAGAATTGCCCACGAAATTAAAGTTATAGAACATTTCCATCTCGCTAGGAAGATAGACAGCCAGTCCTTCACGTCCCATTTCAATGTGCATGTTGAACTCTATGAATTCATAAGAGCCTTCCATGTCCACATTTTTGACCAGATGGTTTTTTACGTCCAACACAAATCGACCTTTCACCAGTTGAGTGTTCTTATATTGTGGAATAAAAGTAATGATGGCTTCATCCCCTTCCAGGGAATGGATATTGTAATAATAGTATTTGGCATTCTCATAGACAAAGGGAGAAAGCAAATGGTCTTTTATCATTTCTGAACTATAGATGTTCATGGTAAAATAATCCATCACGATATCGGAAGCATCTTTCAGGTTGGGAATGGTTCCATAGGCAGCCAATACATGTCGGTCGTAATTGTATGGTGCAGTGTAGTTTACCTCACTTATGCTTTCGCTCAAGTATTCATTAGTACCCTTTTCAAAGCTCATCATTTGAGGTACTAATTCTATGAGTATATTCTTTTTCTTCTTCCAGATGTGCCTTTTCATGTATACACGGGATTCATAGTGCTGTACTCTGTTGTTATAGTGCTCACTATATTTCCACAGGGTACGCATGAGAGAATCTGCATTGTGTTTTACTGGATTGCTGGTAGCATGGACTTGGCTTGCAAACATCAGCAACATGCAAATAAAGGTTAATATCTGTTTATAAGGTATTTTTTTCACGTTGTATAGGGATAGATTTTGCTTCAAAGGTAGTATTTTTTTGCTGAATAATTGCTTTTTTGGAACTAATTCCTTATTTTTGCCTTGTTTTAGAAGTTGATTATTTATAAAATGCAGAAGATATGAAGAGAATTGCTAAATTATTTGCGCTGGTAGCGCTGATGTGTGTGCCTGTATTGTCATTTGCTCAGACAAATAAGGAGATTAGTAATGAATATAAATCTAAGATTTCCATTTGCAAAGCAGAAATTAAGACGATTAAGGCAAAACTGAAATTAGACAAGACTGATTCTTCATTGAATCAGCAGTTGATTGAGAAAAAGTCTGAGTTGGCAGAGTTGAAGTCAAAGAAGAAAGTCATTGATAAGGCTATTAAGACCGAGGCTGCTCATGAGAAGGCTATAAAGAAGGCTCAGAAAGCAAAGGAGGAGGCTGAAGAAGCTGCTTCTGCTGCAAAACAGATTAAAAGAGGCTATTAATTAGGCTTCTTCATAAAACAGGAAAAGGCTGTCCATATGGACAGCCTTTCTTCGTTTCAAAGAGTTCTGGTTTTTCCTTTTTTTTAGTGGGCATCAGAAATTCAAGCCTACGGTACCAGAGAGAGTTGATGTATGTATCTTGTCGTCAAAATTATCATATCCTAAGTGGTTGAAATTGTTGCGGGCTACATTGGCTAATCCCCAGTCGTAGGAAACTTCCAGATAGAGGTGCTCAAACTGGAATCCGCATCCCATTCTCAGTCCTGCATCCAGATTGCTGAAGGCTCTGTCGCTAAAGGTATTTACTTTCTCATGTGTGCCAAAGTCCTTAGTCTTTCCAGCAAATCCTACTGAAGTAAAGCCTCCAAAGAATGGTTGTACCGACATATAGTTCAGTCCGCTTTCAATACCTATATTGTACTTGAATACCAACGGAACCTCCAGGTAGTGCATATTCACCTTCAGGTCATCGCCTCCCTTGCTTCCTTTAACACCTTTCTGCGTATAGAGAAGACCTGATTCAAAGAAGATTGGAGCATAAGGAGTTACTTCAAAACCACCTACTACTCCTAGGTTCAGGCCAGTGAGCGGATCTTTGCTTACACCGCTGGTGCCATCAAAACTGAGGGATGCAATGTTTGCACCCAGACGAAGGCCTGTATAGTTTCCATAGACATCATAGCCTCTACCTCTGGCATGACGGTAAGAACTTGTACTACGGCCACGTCGGTAATCCCCTCTGCGATAAACCTGAGCATCTGCAGTAATAGTGACACAAGCCAACGCGATGGTCAGGCAAACTACTTTGTTCAAGATTCCTTTCATAATTTCAATTGTATTTAATTGTCAAGCGTGTTTTATTTCACATGGCAAAAATAAGGTGGGATTTTCATCCCACCCTGGTAAATCCCCTAATTATAAAGGGGAAATTCCCTATTATTTAATAGTGGTTTTGAAACATTCTTTAATTCAGAGCTACACCTCTGTAGAAATCCAGGATTTTACTACGGAATATAAATGTATATTTGGCTTGCAGATATTCTAATTCTGCTCTCTGCATGCGTGTCTTCATTTCTTGAAACTCTGTGGAGGTAGCTTTACCGTTCTCGTATTTCTTGCTCATGAATTCAAAGGCTCTTCTGCTGGCTTCTTGTGCGGCTTCACTGCTGACACACTGTTTTTGTGCAGCTACTGCATTGTAATATGCCTGCTGGATTTCTTTGTAAAGAGCCTTTCGTGTTTCTTCCAACCTCAGTTGCTGTGCTGTGTATTGGAGCTGGGCATTTTTAATCTGGTTACGTGTAGCATTTCTGTTGAAGATAGGGATGCTTACAGATAGACCGATGTATTTGCTGAAATTGTCCTTCAGCTGTGATCCGAAGGAATTAGAATTGAAGCCTGAAGTATGGTAGTAGTTTGTGCTGAGACCACCACTTAAATAGACACTGGGCAGTTTGCCGGCTTTGGCATAACTGATGCCTTCTTCCGCATTTTTGAGGCGGAGTATCTGAGCCTGGATTTGGGGCTTGATGCTATTGGCTTCTGCAAAAATCTCATCTGGCTGAGGAAGCAGACGTTCCATAGGATTTATTTCTTGGGGAGTCTCTACGTCCAAGCCTTTAGGGGAGGGTAATTCCAGCAACTGCGATAGGGTCAGGAGGGCAAGCTGAACATTGTTTTCATTTTGGGTGACATTCAGTTCGTCACCGGCCACTGTAGCATGGGCTTCTATCACTTCGGTCTCAGCCACCTTTCCATTATCCAGCATGGATTTCAGCCTGCTTTCCTGTACTTTAGAAAGTTCCAGCTGCTCACGAGATACTTGCAGAAGTTCTTTTTGGTAAAGAACATCGAGGTAGGCTGATGTAACTTGCAGACTGATGTCTTCTTTCGCTTTATCTAAATCTACAAGGGCTGCCTGTAGGTTCAGTTCCTTCATGTTTATGTCATGTGTGAGCTGACCACCCGTATATATGGGCAGATTGGAACTCATGCCGAATCCTGTGCTAGTGGTGTTTCTGTTGGCATAAGTGTTATCAGCCGTCAGACCATGACCGAAATTCATGCTCTGGTCTGCAGAAGCCGTTAGATTAGGAAGGCGATTGCTCTTGCTAGTGTTCAATGCTACTTTACTGGTTTCCACGGTGTTTTCCTGCAACTGAATGCTGATGTTATGGTCTAAAGCATAGTCGATGCACTGTTTTAGAGACCAAGGTTGCTGGGCACTTACCATGTGGGAAGCAGAAAGAGCCAGGGCAAAAATTATAGATTTCCTAAGCATAGAGAATTTTCTTAAGGGTTATTCTTTGATTTCAATGCCACGTACGGTTTCTTTACCTTTCAATCCGTTCTTGATTTCGATGTTCAGACCATCGCTCAAGCCAGTGACCACAGGTATCCGGTTGAATTTCTGTTCTGAAGCATCACCGGATGTCAGGACATAGACAAAAGTACTGTCTCCCTTAAATTCCACGGCAGCCTCTGGTACAGTCAGCACTTTATTGGCACGTTGTAGCACCATCTTGGCATTGGCACTATAGCCGGAGCGTATGGTGATGTCCTGAGGTAGCGATATGGCAGCCTTGATTTCAAATTGGTTGGCTCCGTTTTGTTCCGTAGCTTTCGGGGAAATGTACTCCAATGTAGCTTCCAACTTGACATCTGTCAGTGCTCCGATGGTAATTTCTACGGGCATGCCCTCGTGCACACGACCTACTTCTGTCTCGTCTATTTTCCCTCGGAAAATCAGATTGCCCATATCAGCTACTGTAGCAATGGTAGTACCATCGTTGAATGAGTTACTCAAGATAACAGAGTTTCCAACTTTCACTGGCACGTCAAGAATCAGACCGTCAATGGTAGAACGGATTAAGGTGGTACTCATTTTGGCGTTGTTCAGTGAAACACCCTCACGGACAATATTCATCTGGTCACGTGCCACCTTCATTTCTGCCTTGGATTGGTCCAGGGCTACTTTTGATTTCTCATAATCCTCTGCGCTTATCAGTTTCTGCTCATAGAGATTCTTCATGCGGTCGAAATCTGTCTGAGCCTGTTTCAGATTGATTTGAGCCAATTCAATTCTGTTCTCTGCTGAACTTAGGCTGCTCATATCTGGGATAACCTTGACTTTGGCTATCACTTCATCTTTCTGAACCATTTGTCCGGCTTCCTTGTAAAGTTCGGATATGATACCTGAAATCTGCGGTTTAATATTAACTTCGTCACGAGGCTCAATCTTACCGGTCACCAATGTGGTTTTCTCCAGGTCCATCACCTTTGGCTGATGCGTTTCATATACAATCTTTTCAGGCTGCGACTTCTGGTAAAGAAACCAGAAGGTTCCTAGAAAGACTGCAGAGATAATACATCCTGCTGCAATTTTTGTGGTTTTTCTCATATGTATTTTTATTTTGTTTTATTCTTCGTTTATTATTCTTCGCGCATGGCATCCACAGGTTTGATACTCATGGCACGAAGGGTAGGAGCTGCACCTGCCAGAATACCTAACAAGCTCAACAACAGGGTGGTTCCTACGGCTGTCCAGAATGGCACTTGGAAATTGGCTCCTGAGAATGATTCATCGGAATTAGTCTCTAAAATGGCCAAAATGAACACTGCAAAGCAGATTCCCGAGATGCCAGCTATGAGAGTAAGCACAAGACTCTCGCTCATGGTTTGCACCAAAATGTCCTTAGGAGTAGCTCCGATGGCTCTTCGAATACCAATCTCACTTGTTCGTTCCTTCACGGTGACCATCATGATGTTACTTACACCGATGGCACCGGCTATCAGGGTACCCAGTCCTATCATCCACACCAGAATGCTGATGCCCTTGAACAGACTGTCCACTACGTTGAATATGGCTTCGGTATTTATTTTCTGTACGGCTTGTGTATCCTTTGGACTGATATGATGATTCCGTTTCAACAGTTCCTCCACCTTGTCCTGAACATCACTGACAGCATATCCGGGTTTCACCGTATAGGCGATGAGGCTTATTTGGGTGTTATAGATTTGAGCCAATGTGGTGTAAGGAATATACACCGTATTCGGAGGGTTGGAGCCAATGCTTATGGTACCATAACCTTGTCCATTCACACCTACAATCTGGTATTGTACTCCATCCATCTGGATGTATTTACCGATGGGGGAGATGCTATCTGGAAACAGACGATTCTGGATACGTGAGCCTATGATGCAGACTTTGCGTCTTTGATTGTTGTCCGCAGCATTTAGCAGACGTCCTTCTTTTATGCTGATAGGGTCTATCTTATTATAGTCCTCATGAAAACTCTTGATGGCAGCCCTTTCAGCCTTTTTATCTTCATAAGTGGCATTAGTTCTGGGCCCGAAAGTCACTGGAGTTACAATCTCCACTTCGTTGATCTGATGCTTGATACGTTCAATGTCGGCTTCATCCATATGCCAGGATCTTCCGGTCTGGAAGCCAGCATAAGGTTCACTGGTTTCTCCACTGAAAATGAATCCTGAATTGGATGCAAACCCTGCGAAAGTCTTTTCTAGTGCCTGTTCCAATGCTCCTCCACCACCCATGAGCAGCATGAGCATGAAGACGCCCCAGAAAATTCCGAACGCAGTAAGGAACGTACGTGTCTTGTTTCGGGAGAGGGAATCCATGATTTCTCCCCATTGGTCTATATCTATCCTCATATACTTCTCATTTTAACGGGCCAAAAGGGCTTCAATAGGCTTGATATGGGCTGCTTTCCTAGCAGGGAAGAATCCTGCTATAGCTCCTGCCACAATCATGATAATGGTAGCCTCGATGCAAATGTCTAACCCCACGGTAGGGTCTTGGAAATACTGAATGCTTTCTACTCCGATGTCCATGGTGGAACCTCCTACAGAAGCATCCATCCATTGACAGAACACGATGCCCAGCAGCATGCCGATGTAACCAAAGATTGTTGTGATTAAGACACTTTCTAGTATGACCATCAGAATGATTTGCCAGGGTTTTGCTCCGATGGCTTTCCGGATGCCAAATTCATGTGTCCGCTCTTTGACAGAAATAAGCATGATGTTGCTCACTCCTGTAACTCCACTTAGCAGGGTTAGAATTCCCAGGAACCAGAAGCTACTGCGTATCAAGCTGAATGCTGTATCCATCGTTTCTGCCTGACTACTTCCTCCGTCGACGTAAATAGCTTGGGTGTCATCGGGAGAAAAGTTGTGTTTGAGTGCCATAGCTTTCCGATAGATGGATTCAAAGGCTTCGAAAGCAGGTGTCTGTTCCAAACCTTTTGTTTTCATGACAAGGATGTCGGCCTCTTTGTTCCGGTTGTAAATCAGACGAAGGGTTGTTTGAGGAACCAGGATTTCCTGGGTGTACTCCGAATTACTGTCCTTGAGGATGCCCACAATCTGGTACATGCTTCCGTCTATGGTGAGGTAGTGCCCCACCACATTCGCATCTTTAGCGAATAGGCGTTCTACCATCGTTTCACTAATTATGGCTACCCTGCGGTTTTCTTTCATGTCGATGTCATTCAGGAAACGGCCTTTTAGTACTTGGAGTCCCATCATTTCCTGAAAGATGGGGCCCACACCTGCCAAAGTGGTACTCAGTGCCTTTTCATCCTGGGTCACAGCAGTGACACTGGTGCTGAACTGTGCAGCATAGCTATTGATGTTTTCTGGAGCCACCTTCTGTGCCAGTTCACCATCGGATTCGTCTATTTGAACCCGTTGCTCCTTGGAATAACCTTCGAAGGCATTGGAGGTGAATCCTGGGTATACATACACCGCATCCAATGCTAGTGTTCCTACATTATATTCTAGGGTATGGATGACTCCATTTCCTGCACCAAGTAGGACGATGAGCAGAAAAATGCCACTGGTTACGGCAAAGCCTGTGGCTGCCGAGCGGAGCTTATTTCGCTTGATCGAGCCTATAATTTCTATGAATATGTCGTAAAGCACGGAATTAGGGTTTAGTCGTTCGGAGATCTTCTATGTAGTCTATTTGACCATCCACTATGTGTACAATTCTGCCTGCCTGGTGGGCCACATCTTTTTCGTGGGTAACCATGACGATGGTCATCCCTTGACGATTTAGTTCCTTCAGCAGTTCCATCACTTCGATAGTAGTCTTACTGTCTAGTGCTCCTGTGGGCTCATCTGCCAGTATGATGCGTGGATGAGTTATCAGTGCACGGGCTATGGCAACACGCTGTTTCTGTCCTCCGGACATCTCATTAGGGTAGTGGTGAGCCCAGTTGGTCAGACCCACCTTTTCCAGTTGCTGTAGGGCCAGTTCATTCCTTTTCTTTCGTCCCACACCTTGGTAGAACAGTGGTAATGCCACATTTTCCTGTGCATCCTTGAATGAAATAAGATTGAAGGACTGGAAGACAAATCCTATCATGTGGTTGCGATAGTGTGCAGCCTTATTCTCGCTTAGGTTCTTTATTAAGGTGTTGTCCAGGATATATTCTCCTTCATCGTAGTTGTCCAAAATACCGAGGATATTCAGTAAGGTGGATTTTCCTGAACCAGAGGCCCCCATAATGGCCACGAACTCACCAGGTTCGATGTCTAAATCTATCCCTTTCAATACGTGTAGGTCGGCACCATTATGGTAGGTCTTGTGTATGTTTCTCAGGTGTATCATTCTTTTATTTTGTAATCAGGTCTACGGTGCTTATTTTACTTACACCCTCGTTATTGATGACCTTAGTCTTAGCTTTTCCTGTGATATTGATCTTGCTTGCACCTTTGCTGTCTACGTTTAGGTCGTCGCAATCCACATCCAGTTCCAGTTGTGATGCTCCTTCGCTATTGATTTTGCAGAATCCTCCCTTCATGGTAACCTTGCCTCTGGCAGCACCTTCGGTATCCAACTTGAAATCTTGTGCTTCTACGTAGAGATCTTTCAGGTAGGATGCCCCTTCACATTTTAAATCCATCTCATCTACGGATATTTTCTTTATGTCAATCTTGGAGGCTCCTTCCAAGTGCATGTCCAGACTATGCTGACTGATGGAGTCTGCAATGATGAGGCAACTTCCCTTTACATGGATTTTCTCCAAAGTAGGAGCGGTGACATACAATTTGATTTTTCTATCGGAGGAATTGATTCCATTTAAATATCCTCCCTCACAGTTTAGGGTATAGCCTTCAAGATAGATGTTAGCCTTATTCAGGATTTTTTCGCGAGCTTCTGCCTGGACATCAAAGGTATCTGCCTGGGTATAGTACAGTTCTATGTTTTCAGAAAGTTCAATATCCGTGAAGTTCTTGAAATCGTAGGGCTGGGTTATCAGGGGAGATGATTCTAAAGCTAGGCCAGGATATTTTTCCCTGAAGGCTTCCCAGTTGGCCATTCCATAGACTAACGTGCCAAGGCCAAGGGCCAAGGATAGGATCCAGATGACAAGCAAGGTAGCTATCTGTTTACCAGACATGTCCTTGGAGCTGAACAAGGCATGGAGAATGCCGTATATTGGAATAACGATGGCTAAGATACCACTTACGATGCCCGTGGTAATAACCCATGAGTTGTCTTTAAGGAACTGAAGTGCTTGCTGATCCCCTTCAAAGAGAATCTCAGAGCTTCCTACCCCTAAAAGAGCAGCTATAGTTGCCACACCAGCCACAAGCAGAGCAAGGAGTGGAATCAGCAATATTAATCCACAGAAAGCTAGGGTGCAGAAGATTATAACTTTCATAAAAGTGCCTAGACATCCTGAAGCTGTACTCTGTTTCACTTGAACCGTGGAATACTTCTCTGCAGCATCGTCTAGAATCTGATCTTTTAGATTCTCAGGAGTAACTTTCTTTCCCTCCATCCTTAGTTTGTCCTCAGGAGAGGCTGGGATAGGCATGACAATCCATAAAATAAGGTATGCGATGACAGCAAACCAGAAGAATGACAGGTAGTCGAAGTTGGCAAAAAGTGCCAGCAGCACGATAATGAGTCGGAGTGGGAGAGGGTCATTACCTCCCAGGTACTTGGTAATACCAGAGCATACACCACCCAGTATCTTGTCGTTGGTGTCACGGTAAAGCCTTCTGCCCTTCAAACTTTTCAGATACCGATCCAGCAGACTGCCAGTATCGCTCCCTTCCTCAGCAAACTGGTGCTTCTGGGAAGATTCATTGCCTTCTTGGGAGTCAAGGTCACGGGGGTTACCTATTTTCTTGATGATATTCTTTACCTGGTCAATGTTGATGGCTTCTACACCATTGTTCTTCATTTCCCACAGAAGTTCTGCCACACGATGTTCGATGTCGTCTACAATCTCATCACCACCTTCCTGTCTCTTGAAGTAGTTTTTCATCTCGTCCAGATAGTTCTGGAGTAGTTCATAAGCATCTTCATCTATAGCGTAAAGAGTGCCAAATAGGTTAATAGTTATATTCTTTTTCATTTCCGTATGTTTTCACAATTAATAATAGGGATGGGTGTAAAAAAGAAAAGTCAGGGTATAATTGTGAATAATTTAGTTGTTTTGTTCCAGCCGGGGTAAACGAAGGATGGCTACTGTCCGAGCCATTTCGTCCCACGCACTGTCTAGTTCCCCTAGGAACTGTGCCCCCAGTTCTGTGAGGGTGTAGTACTTACGGGGTGGGCCTTGGGTGGATTCCTTCCACTCATAGGAAAGAAGTCCGTCGTTCTTAAGGCGAGTCAAAAGTGGGTATAGTGTTCCCTCAACCACAATCAGCTCTGCCTCTTTCAGTTTCTGAATGATGTCAGTAGCATAGGATGCCTGCTTGTGGAGCAGTAACAGGATGCAGTATTCCAGCATTCCCTTGCGCATCTGTGATTTTGCATTTTCTATATTCATAATCTTAAAGGTCTAAATACCCACTTTTCTTCTTTTACATTGCAAATGTATATATTTTTATAGTACTATGCAATGCAAGGTACTAGTAATTTAAGATTTATTAAGAAATAAAGTGACGCAATTGCCTTAAAACAACTGCGTCACCTTATTTATATAATTAAAAAACCGAATTATCTGCCTCGATTTTTATTGTTCCAAGCATCTTTCACACCTTTTACAGCACCCTTCACCTGGTTTATTACACCAGTGATACCATCGGTAATGGTACTTACGGTTCCTTTTGCAAAGTAGCCCATGCACTTTCCTTGGAGTTCACCTATCTCAGTTCTTTCTGATGGGGTGTACTGGTAGCGACTGATGCGATCGTTTATACGGTTATACTTGCTCTTAGCTCTATCCCAGTCCCGGTAATCATAGTAATAACTGTTGTCCTCCAGTTCGTAAGAGAGGTTGCGCAGGCTGTCTACTGCTGCATACTTTCCGCTGGTACAACTGCTGGTCATGCCTAGTACCATGCAGAATAAAATTAAGCTGAATAGTTTCTTCATCATGTCTTAAAAATTAGTAAGAGAGTTTTTATTGTTTTTTATTCAAATTGTCCTTTTTGTCGCTTTTCCCAAAAACCTTTATCAGGCAGAGGGAACTAGTCTTTGAAGGGTAAAATTTTTTCTCTAACTGGGGAAATATTTTTCTCCTTAAGGAGAGAAAATTTTAGCCCGTTGGAGAGGGTTACCAGTAGCACGTATTTGGTATCTGCTGTCCACTGAGCAAATAGTCCAAAAAGTACGGTAGCTGCATATACCACTCTGGCCAGTCATGGTCACAATCGTATCCCCAGTAGTCGAACCAGGCAGGTATGCCTTTGTCGTGGAAAATCTGCTGAAGCTTCCGTGTGCTGTCGGAACATTCATCTTCCCAGCGTCCCTGACCCACGCAGATGATAATTTGACGCCAGGGGTACATGTTCAGGTAATAATGATCCCAAGGCATGTTTGCCATATAGTCGGCAGGGGAGTTGTTGTACACATTCTCATCCCGATAACCATCGAAGAAATAGTCTGCATGATACAGTCCGCTAAGGGCTATACAGCCTTGGAAACGGTCAGGACGTCGCATCATGAAGTTCACGGCATGAGTGGCACCCAGACTGCATCCGGTTACATAGAACATCTCATTGTCGCTCTGCTGCACATTAGGGAGAAGTTCATCGGTTACATAGTGGAACCACTGTTCTTGAAGCCAGGAACGATGCCCTCCATCCTGGCCTTTGGCACTCCAAGTCTCTGCATCGATGGCATCAATGCAGATGACCCGAATCTCTCCACTGTCGATGTGAGGACGCATGATGTCTATCATCCCCCGATTTTCCCAGTCGAAGAACCGGCCGTCCTGGGTGGGTACCACAATGAAGGGTCTTCCCCAGTCTCCATAAGTTTTATATTCCATTTCGCGGTTCAGACATTGGCTGTACCACTTATGATATTGTACGTTCATGATGGTTATTTTCTATCGGTCACAAAATGTATGAACTCCCGGACTTCATCCACCGTGTCCAGTCTTCCCAGGAACATATAGTCGCCCATGGCTCCTGAGAGCACCTCTGGAATAGGTTCCTGGTTCATGATTTTATCTGCATACACCCGGTTTATTTCCTCCCTGGTGTGTTCATATTCCTTATTATCACGCTGACTGGCATACACGCAGTGGTACACTTGTCCTAGAGCGGTGCGGTTCTCATCGAATGCCACCATATCAGCATAGATTTTATAGACATCGGTACTCCAGCTGTAGTTCATCATGTCTGGGGTGAAGCCTCCTGCAGGACGCATGTTCACCTCCAGCCCTACAAATTCTCCTGCCTTACCCAGGCCCTGGTGCTCCCGGTCCAGACGGAAGAATTCCAGGTGTACAAAGCGTCTGTCTATACCGAATGATTTTACGGTTTTTCGTCCATATTTACGCAGCTGGTCGGGGATGGAATCCACAAAGTAAGCCAAGTCTCCTTCTTGATTCACAATGTCGGAAATACTAGGTGGCCAGAAACAGCACGACTCGAAGATAGGGTCACCTTTCGAATTGATGATGGCATCATAAGAATAGATGTTGCCTTCGATGAATTCTTCAATGACGTAATTCTCTACCTGTTGGGTATTGATGAACCAAGATTTCAGTTGGTCTTCATTCTCAATTTTCAGTGTACCTCCGGCACCCACACCAATGTCGGGTTTCGTAAACAGGGGGTAGCCTGCCAGTGTGCCGAATTCCAAGGCTTTCTCCAAGCCTTCTGCTGCTTTTACCTGCCGTGCTGTGGGCACTTTACCTTTGGCATAGTATTTCTTCATCTGGCTTTTTTCCTTGATACTCAGGATTCTATCGGACTTTATACCTGTGTTTACATTGAAATCCGTACGCAGTTTCGCGTCCTGTTCCAACCAGTATTCATTGTTCGACTCAATCCAGTCGATTCGTCCATATTTGAAACCGAAGAAAGCCACGGCACGATACATCTGGTCGTAATCTTCCATATTGTCAACCCTGTAATACTCCGTCAGGGAGTCTTTCAGTACCTGACTCAAGGATTCGTAGGGAGCATCGGCAATGCCCAGCACGGTAACACCGTTCTGCTTCAGTGCTCGGCAGAAATTCTCGTAGTTGTGCGGAAAATGTGGTGAAATGAAAACAAAATTCATATTCCAGTTTTTAAATTATTTCCTTTTATAACTTGCAAATATAAAGCAAAAACTCGAGAAAACAGACATTCTTATTATTTATTCTATTAAATAGTCATAAAAAACCTTCCATTCCGCTTTTTATTTGTATATTTGTAGATTGTAATTAATATAATAATGAAGAAACTATTATCCCTTCCACCAAATTTGGTGGAATGTTTTCACGATATACAAGGTGTGGGCCATGAGGAATGGTTCTGCACGCATGACCCCATAGGGCAGAAACTGGGTTCAGGTGGAGGTACTGCCTGGCTCTTGCAAGCATGTAAGGATGCCGAGGCCCCTGAGAAAGATTTTTCACAGTGGTTGGGTCAGGAAAAACGCATTCTCCTGCATGCAGGAGGGCAGAGTAGGCGGTTGCCTTCTTATGCACCATCCGGTAAGATTCTCACCCCTATACCGGTATTCCGATGGAAAAGAGGGCAGAAGTTGTCCCAGACTCTGCTGGATCTCCAGCTTCCTCTTTATGAGCAGATTATGGAAAAGGCTCCGGCTCATCTGCACACGCTTATAGCCAGTGGTGATGTGTATATCCGGGCTACAGGTAGGCTGCAGAACATTCCCGATGCCGATGTGGTTTGTTACGGTCTTTGGGTTGATCCTTCCCTGGCACAGAATCATGGCGTTTTTGTGTCCAGCAGGAAAAAACCGGCAGAGCTGGATTTCATGTTGCAAAAGCCATCCATCAGTGAGCAGAATGCCCTCATGCAGGATTACCTCTACTTGATGGATATCGGTATTTGGCTGTTCAGCGACCGTGCCATAGAGCTCATGATGAAGCGTTCCATGAAGATGGATGGTTCTTTGGGCTTTTATGATATGTACTCGGAGTTCGGTCTGGCACTGGGTAATCATCCGAAGATAGAAGACCCGGAATTGAACAGTTTGAAGGTGGTTATTCTTCCACTGCCTGGAGGCGAGTTCCATCACTACGGCACAAGTCGGGAAATGATTTCTTCTACCGTTACCGTGCAGAATTCAGTCACCGACCAGCGTGAAATCAAGCTTCACCATGCTAAGCCCTGTCCTGCCATGTTTGTGCAGAATGCTGATGTAAAGGTAAAGCTTACTTCTCAGAATTCCGACTTGTGGGTGGAGAATAGTTGTATAGGGAAAGATTGGAAAATTGCGAACAGAAATATTGTGACGGGAGTGCCGGAAAATGACTGGCCACTTCAGCTTACTTCGGGGCTCTGTATCGATGTCATTCCTTTTGGTGAGACGCAGTTTGTAGCTCGTCCTTATGGTATAGACGACAAGTTCAAAGGTGCCCTGTCCGATGCTACGGTGCTCTATCAGGGTAAGTCTGTAGAAACATGGTTAAATGAACGTGGTCTCTCCTGTTCTGAGGTAGATGGGAACCAGGATTTACAGGCAGCCTGCCTGTTCCCTGTATGTGATACTGTGGAAGAGCTGGGATTGGCTATCCGCTGGATGACCACAGAGCCTGGGTTAAAGGAAGGTGCAGAGGTTTGGAAGAAGGCACGAAAGGTAAGTGCAGATGATATTTCTGCTTACGCGAACCTTCATAGATTAGCTGCTCAACGCAAGGCGTTCGCACTTATGAATTGGCCTATTCTGGCAAAAAACCATGAAAAGAGCATCTTTTATCAGGTAAACCTAGAAGATGCAGCGCATCAGTTCGCTGAAAATGCTCTTCCTTTGCCTTCTGAACTGCCAGAAACTACTGACCGCATGACTTGCATAAGTGATTCCATGTTCCGTTCTCGTGTGCTTACTCTCACAGGGGGTGATGGGGCAGAAGAAGAGCGGAAAGCTTTTTCTCTCATGAGGGAGGGGCTTACTGCTACTGCCAGTCATGAGCAGATGCCTAAACTGTCTGTATATCAGGATCAAATAGTGTGGGGCCGTAGCCCTGTGCGCATTGATTTGGCTGGTGGTTGGACAGACACCCCTCCTTATAGCTTGATGAATGGAGGAAATGTGGTAAATATAGCTATCGAGTTGAATGGTCAGCCACCTCTTCAGGTGTTTGTAAAGCCTTGCAAAGAGTACAAAATCATACTTCGTTCTATAGATTTAGGTGCGGTAGAGCAGGTGTGCACTTTTGATGAACTGAAGCAGTTCAATAAGGTGGGTTCTCCATTCTCCATCCCTAAGGCTGCATTGGTGTTGGCTGGGTTCCATCCCGATTTCAGTGCTGAAAAGTTCGTAAGCTTGGAGCAGTGCCTTCAGGCCTTCGGCTCTGGCCTTGAGATGACCACCCTTTCTGCTATTCCAGCGGGTTCTGGATTGGGTACCAGTTCCATCTTGGCATCTACGGTTTTAGGGGCTATAAACGACTTCTGTGGGTTGGGTTGGGACAAGTATGAAATTTGCAACCGCACACTGGTTCTGGAGCAGTTGCTCACCACGGGTGGTGGTTGGCAAGACCAGTATGGTGGGGTGCTTTCAGGGGTAAAACTTCTGCAGACCGATGCCGGTTGGGAACAGGAACCTTTGGTGCGATGGCTTCCCGATCAACTTTTCACAGCTCCGGAGTACCAGAAGTGTCACTTGCTCTATTATACAGGAATCACCCGAACTGCAAAAGGCATTTTAGCAGAAATCGTTCGTGGTATGTTCCTAAATTCTACAACACATCTGGATGTTCTGGATGCCATGAAACTTCATGCACTGGAACTCTACGATGCCATCCAACGGAACGACTTGCAAGCCATGGGACAGTTGGTTCGTCGTACATGGAAACAAAACCAGTTGCTCGACAGTGGCACGAATCCTCCGGCAGTGAAAGCCATAACCGATATGGTGGATGATCTTTGCTTAGGATATAAGCTTCCGGGAGCAGGTGGTGGAGGCTATTTGTACATGATAGCTAAGGATGAGGAGGCAGCAGCCCGCATTAAGAATATCCTGATGCAGACTCCACCCAATGAGAAAGCACGTTTTGTAGAGATGAGTTTAAGCAACAGAGGACTTGAAACCTCAAAAAGTTAAATATATTTTCTAATTAAAAAGTATAAAATTTATGAAAAAGTCAGTATTGGTCATGGCAGCAGCATTGTCGCTGACTGCTTGTAATCAAGCAACTAAGCAGGCAGAGGAAGTTCAGGAGCCTAAGTCATTGGTTCTTTATTATTCCCTCACAGAGACAACAACTAAAGTAGCAGAGGAATTTGCTAAGCAGACAGGTGCAGACATCGTAGCTTTCGACTTGAAAGAGCCTTATTCAAAAGTTTATGATGAAGCTATTCAGCGTTCTATGAAAGATCGTGAGGAGGGTGTAATTCCAGAATTGGATTCATTGAAAGTAGACCTGTCAGCTTATCAGACTATCTATTTAGGTTTCCCAATTTGGTTTGGCACTTATGCAACTCCAGTGAAATCCCTGCTTGCAACTGTGGATTTGAGTGGAAAGAAGGTTGTTCCATTCGCAACCTTTGGTAGTGGTGGACGCAATGTAGCAGAGGCAGATCTGAAAAAAGCACTGCCTAATTCAGAAGTTGTAGAAGCATTTGGTATCCGTCAGGCTAACGTAGAAAAGGCTCCAGCAGCTATCAAAGCATTCCTGCTTAAGAACGGTTTGATAGAAGGAGAGTATGTAGCTCTTCCTGAGTTCTCTGAATTACAGGATGTTACAGAGGAGCAGAAAGCTATTTTCAATGAAGCTACTGCGAACTATGCTATGTTGCATGCTACTCCTCTAAAGGTGGCTACTAGAACCATAGAAGAAGGTACCGAATTTAAATATACAGCAGAAGATCAGGGTCGTGATGGTCAGAAGTCTGAAATCACCATCTATGTGGTAAAACCAGCTGCTGAAGGTCAACCAGCTTATTTCACTGAGGTGGTTCGTTAACGGTTGAAACAATTAATTTCTAATAGTTAAATCGATGAAAGAAAAAGTATTGCAAGCCATGCGTGAAGCAGGCAAGCCTGTTTCTGCTGGTGACGTGACAAAGGCACTGGGTGCTGATCGTAAGGAAGTGGACAAGGCATTTGCAGAACTAAAGAAAGAGGGAGCAATCGTTTCTCCTGTTCGTTGCAAATGGGAACCTGCTAAGTAAATCGATGCACTAAAATCTTCATTAAAAAAGCATCCGTGTCATTCAGTAGATGGCACGGATGTTTTGATAGTATAACCTCCTGAAGTTAGAGATTGTAATCTTTTATTAGTTTATTTAAAGCTGTTCCTCCATCAAGGGAAGGACTGAATTGAGGAAGAACCTTCATATGGTGTCTCCACTTCGTCTTAAGTAAATCCTTCACAGTGTCTAGTACACAAATGTCACCGCAGATTCCGCAGACATCTATCTCTTCTATATCCCATTTATCTAATAGATGAAGCAGCTTTTTCCCATTCTTGGCATTTTGCAGGATGGAATACTCGTCTTTGTTCTTCAAGTTTCCTTTCGTCAGAATGACAGCTTGAGGATCCAGTTTTAGTGAGGCTTCATATACTGGTTGATAGATGGCACCTCCATGAGTGAACTGTAAGCAATGGACAGGCCATTTTTTAAAAGAGCAGTGTCCGTAAGGGTGAAAATCGGCAGTCATAATCACATGGCTGTACACATCTTTAGAACACGAACTGATATATTCAGCCAGTGCATCCATTACCGGTAGCGAACCAGGGGCAGCCAAGCTACCTCCATCTATGAAATCGTACTGACAATCTATGAGTAATAATGCTTTTTTCATGATTGGGGATAATTAGAGTAATTTTCGGATGTAAAGATATTTATTTTTGTAATTCGTAGGCACATTTTTTGTATTAAAATTATAAAGTTGTAATTTTGCCTTCTAAAGTAATAATTAATAGACATAGCAAATGATTCGAAAATTTGATTTCCTTATTATCGGTGGTGGTGTGGCCGGTATGAGTTTTGCCTTGAAAGTAGCCAAAAGTGGTAAAGGTAAGGTGGCTCTAGTTTGCAAGACTACATTGGATGAGGCTAATACAGCTAAGGCTCAAGGTGGTATCGCATCTGTGACAAACCTCAAGGTAGACAACTTTGAAAAGCATATTGAGGACACGATGATAGCTGGCGATTACATATCCGACCTGAAAGCTGTGGAACATGTGGTACGTAATGCACCTGCTGCTATCGACGACTTGGTGAAGTGGGGCGTAAATTTCGATAAAAATGAGAATGGTGAATTTGATCTCCATAGAGAAGGAGGACATAGTGAATTTCGTATTCTTCACCATGCCGATGATACAGGTTTCGAAATTCAGCGTGGCTTGATGCAGGCTGTCCGCAGAAACAAGAAAATCACGGTTTTGGAGAATCATTATGCCGTAGAAATCATTACTCAGCACCATATGGGTATTGAGGTTACTCGGAAAAGTAAGGACATAGAATGTTACGGAGCCTATATCCTGGATCCTGATACTAAGAAAGTGGATACTTTCCTTAGCCGTGTCACACTGATGGCTACTGGTGGAACCGGTGCAGTCTATGCCACCACTTCCAATCCGAACATTGCCACGGGTGATGGTATTGCTATGGTTTATCGTGCCAAAGGAACGGTAAAGGATATGGAGTTCGTTCAGTTCCATCCTACCGTGCTCTATAATCCGGCAGAAACTCATCCTGCATACCTGATTACAGAGGCTATGCGAGGCTATGGAGGAATCCTTCGACTGCCAAACGGTGAGGAATTCATGCAGAAATATGATAAGCGCCTGTCTTTGGCTCCTCGTGATATTGTGGCTCGTGCCATCGACCGTGAAATGAAGATTCATGGTATCAACCATGTCTGTCTGGATGTAACTCACAAGGATCCAGAGGAGACTAAGCATCATTTCCCTAACATCTATGCTAAATGCAAGAGTATCGGAATAGATATTACCAAGGATTATATCCCTGTTTGTCCTAGTGCGCATTACATGTGTGGTGGTATAAAGGTGGATTTGAATGGTGAGAGTTCTATTCATCGTCTTTATGCGGTAGGTGAGTGTTCTTGCACGGGTCTTCACGGTGGAAACCGTCTGGCTAGCAATTCATTGATTGAGGCTGTGGTTTATGCAAAGTCTGCTGCAGAGCATTGTATCCAGGTAATTGATAATTATCAGTTCAATGATGAAATTCCTGAATGGAATGATGAAGGCACGATGACCAATGAAGAAAAGGTGCTTATCGAGCAGGATAAGCGTGAGGTAGGTCAGGTCATGTCGAATTATGTGGGTATCGTTCGAAGTGACCTCCGTTTGCATCGTGCATGGAAACGTTTGGATTTGCTTTATGAAGAAACAGAGGAACTCTTTAAACGGGTAAAGCCTACCAAGGACATCTGTGAGCTGCGAAACATGATTAATGTGGGGTACCTCATAACTCGTCAGGCTATAGAGCGTAAGGAAAGTAGGGGGTTGCACTATACTGTAGACTATCCTAAGCACGCCTATGACCAAAAGTAATGCTTCTTGTCTCTGACTTATAAATAACTGATAGAAATGATAAAGGATGAATGGAAAAAATTGGGTTATGTAAATGAGCCCATTCCTGAAGGTATAGACATCAAGGCTGAAATTCGTCGGATGTGTAAGGAGAAAAATGCTGTCATCATGGCGCATTATTATACAGAAGGGGAAATTCAGGATTTGGCCGATTTTGTGGGCGATAGCCTGGCACTGGCTCAGAAGGCTGCTACTACCGATGCAGATATCATTGTGATGTGTGGTGTGCATTTCATGGGTGAGACCAACAAGATACTTTGTCCGGATAAAGTGGTGCTGGTTCCCGACTTGAATGCGTCATGTTCCTTGGCGGAAAGTTGCCCAGCCGATGAGTTTAAGAAATTTGTCAAAGCTCATCCAGGTTATACAGTGGTGAGCTATGTAAACACTACAGCTGCTACCAAGGCTGTTACGGATGTGGTTGTCACCAGTTCCAATGCCCGTCAGATTGTGGAGTCTTTCCCTCAAGATACTCCTATGATTTTCGGCCCGGATGAAAATCTGGGTAATTACATCAATAGCTTGACCGGTCGGAATATGGTGCTATGGCATGGAGCATGCCACGTACATGAACGTTTTTCCGTAGAAAAGATTCTTCAGGTAAAGGTGGAGCATCCACAAGCTAAGATTTTGGCTCATCCAGAATGCAAGGGTGCAGTATTGAAACTGGCCGATAAAGTGGGTAGTACGGCTGCTCTGTTGAAGTTTGCTCTTTCCGATGAGGCTCAAGAGTTTATCGTTGCTACAGAAAGTGGCATCTTGCATGAGATGCAGAAAGGTGCGCCAAACAAGGTGTTTATTCCTGCTCCTCCAAATGACAGCACTTGTGCTTGTAATGAATGCAACTTCATGAAGCTTATCAATCTTCAGAAACTTTACAACTGTTTGAAATATGAATGGCCAGCTATAGAGGTAGACCCTAAGGTGGCAAAGAAGGCCATTCGTCCTATCAACAAGATGTTGGAGATTTCTAAGAAACTAGGTCTTTAAGTATTGGATTTAATCATTTAATATTAAAAATATGTTATCAGTAGACGAACTTAATGATAGGTTGATCGATTTAGCTTTTAGCGAGGATATTGGCGATGGAGACCATACCACACTCTGTTGCATTCCTAAAGATGCTATGGGTGAGAGTAAACTGCTCATTAAAGAAGAAGGTATATTTGCAGGTGTGGAAATCGCCAAGCAGGTATTCCATCGTTTTGATCCAGATTTGCAGGTAGAAGTCTATATTCAGGATGGAGCCCATGTAAAGCCAGGTGATATCGTCATGAGTGTGAAGGGACGTGAGCAGAGTCTCCTTCAGACAGAGCGCCTGATGCTGAATATCTTACAACGTATGAGTGGTATAGCTACCATGACGCATAAATATCAGCAGGCACTGATAGATGCCGGAACAAAGACTCGTGTGTTAGACACGCGTAAGACCACTCCTGGAATGCGTATGCTGGAAAAAGAGGCTGTAAAAATTGGTGGGGGCATGAATCACCGCATTGGTTTGTTTGATATGATTCTGCTTAAGGATAATCATATTGATTTCTGCGGCGGAGTGCATAATGCCATTTCCAGAGCCAAGCAGTATTGCAAGGATAAGGGTAAGGATTTGAAGATAGAATGTGAAGTGCGCGACTTTAAAGAGCTGGAACAAGCTTTAAATGAAGGTTGCGACCGTATTATGTTTGATAATTTCACACCCGAGGAAACCCGAAAGGCAGTAGAGATGGTTGGTGGTCGTTGTGAAACAGAATCTAGTGGAGGTATTACTTTCGACACGATGATACCTTATGCCAAGGCTGGTGTCGATTTTATCTCCTTTGGAGCTTTGACGCACAGTGTGAAAGGCTTGGATATGAGTTTTAAGGCTGCAGGCAGCGACAAGCTTAAGATAAAGTGAATAAAGAGGCTCGGAAATTTCCGAGCCTTTATTATTATTTGTTCCAAAAATCCCAAGATGCTATTGCTTGCAGTAGCAGCATTTCCATTCCATTCTTGATTTTAGCACCTTGTTGTGCCCCTTTCTGAAGGAAGAGAGTCTCTTCAGGATTGTAGATCAAATCGTAGAGCAGATGCTTGGATGTCAAAGCCTCGTAGGGAAGTTCCGGGCACTCGTTCACATGAGGGTACATGCCGCTAGGAGTGCAATTCACTATCACGGTGTATTCTTCAAGGAGTTCCGGCGTAACATCTTTATAAGTAATGTTGGATTCAGAAGGGCGGCGTGACACACCTTTTACTTCCAGATTCAATTTCGTTTCCAGCCCATATCGTACAGCCTTCGATGCACCTCCTGTGCACCCTAGAATCAGTGCTTTCTTATGATGAGGCTCCAGCAGGGGCTGAATACTCTTTACAAAGCCTATTACATCTGAATTGAATCCTTTCAGATGAAGCTTTTTCCCGTTCCGTGTAATGCGGATTACGTTCACTGCCCCTATAGCCTGGGCTTCCTCAGAAAGATCATTTAAGTAAGGAATTATGAGCTGCTTATAAGGAATGGTGACGTTCAATCCACACAGCTCTGGATTCTCTAAAATGATTTCTTTGGCAAAACCTATTTCTGGTATCTCGAAATTGAGGTATTCCGCATCAATGTTTTCATCCTGAAACTTTCTGTTGAAAAAATCTCGGGAAAAAGAGTGTCCTAAGGGGTAGCCCAGTAAGCCGTATTTTTTCATAATGAATTATTTTATGGCAATGTAGCAAGTACAAATTCCGAAGGTAAGGCGTTTCCACCATACTTGACTAAAGCCGGCCTTCTTGAGAATTGTCTCCATAACTTCGGCCTGTGGAAAAGCCTCCATGGAAGATGGAAGATAAGTGTAGGCACTGTCGTCATGAGAAATTAAGCGGCCTATGAAAGGCATGACTACATGAGCATAAATCCAGAACAGTTGTTTCATGGGAAAGTGAACAGGAACACTTAATTCCAGTAGTACCAGTGGCTGATGAGGACGGAGTATGCGCTGCATTTCCTGTAATCCATCATCCAGATGGGCAAAGTTGCGAGCACCGAAGGCCACTGTGATGGCATCTATGCTATTGTCCTTGAACGATAAACCTTTGCAGCAATCTTCATTTTGGAAGGTTATAGAATCTTGCAGCCCAATCTTTGCCACCTTTTCCCTACCTACAGCCATCATTCCTTCGGATATGTCTATACCGATGATTTGCTCTGGCTGAAGCGTGCGGAAGGCTTGTATGGCAAAATCTCCCGTACCCGTAGCTATATCCACTAAAACTTTGGGTTGGAAAGGTTTAAGCTTGTTGATGGCATATCGTCTCCACCACCGGTCAATCCCCAGTGAAAGCGTATGATTGAGCTTGTCATACGTATGTGAGATTTTGTCGAACATACGTGTGACTTGCTCAGTCTTGTCTTGTTCCGGATTGTAAGGCTTGATGTCTTCTTGCTTATAGCCCATTATTTGGATGCCAGATAAGCTGTTACGTTCTTTTCAATGCGCTGGTTCAGTTCATCCGCATTCACAGCTTTGAACTCCTCACCGGTAATATGTTCATAGAGTTCAATGTAACGTTGTGAAATACTCTCCACAATTTCGTCAGTCATTTCAGGAACCTGCTGCCCAGCTTTTCCTTGGAAGCCATTGTCCATCAGCCATTCACGGACGAATTCTTTAGAAAGCTGTTTCTGAGGCAGTCCGGCATCGAACTTCTCTTGATAGCCCTCTGCATAGAAATAGCGTGATGAGTCTGGGGTGTGGATTTCATCCATGAGATAAATTTCACCGTTGTGTTTTCCAAACTCATATTTGGTATCAACCAGAATCAGTCCTCGCTTGGCAGCAATCTCAGTACCGCGAGCAAAGAGGGCCAAGGTGTATTTCTCCAGAATATCGTATTCTTCAGGAGTGGCCAGGCCTTTGGCCAGAATTTCTTCTTTGGAGATGTCAGCGTCGTGCTCACCAATCTCAGCTTTGGTAGTAGGAGTGATGATTGGGGTAGGGAACTTCTGGTTTTCTTTCATTCCGTCAGGGAGTTTCACTCCGCAAATTTCGCGAACGCCACTCTTATAAGCTCTCCATGCGCTTCCGCAAAGGTAGCCACGTACAATCATTTCTACAGGAAAGCCTTCGCACAGTACACCTGCAGTTACCATAGGGTCTGGTGTGGATAGCTTCCAGTTAGGGCAGATGTCGGTAGTAGCATCTAGGAACTTAGCTGCAATCTGGTTGAGGATTTGTCCCTTGAAAGGGATTCCTTTAGGAAGAATGACGTCGAATGCAGAGATACGGTCGGTAGCTACCATGACCAGCAGCTCGTCGTTAATGTTATACACATCGCGTACTTTTCCGTGATAAACGCTTTTCTGACCTGGAAAATTATAATCGGTCGCTGTTAATGCTTTCATGTTCGTATATATTAATTGTTAGACTCATTTTTTTGTTCAGCAGCCTTTTGTGCCTCTTTTTCGTTGCGCATGGCCTCACGCAGAGATTTGCGTACCTCATCATATTTCTCGTAGGCCTCTACAATGCTGGTAACTAGTTTGTGACGCACAATGTCGCTCTTGTCCAGCATAATAAAGCTGATGCCTTTTACATCCTTGAGAATATGCATGGCTTCTATCAAGCCGGAACGTTGGCTGGAAGGAAGGTCTATTTGCGTCATGTCGCCCGTGACAATCATCTTCGTGTTCATACCCATACGTGTCAGGAACATCTTGATTTGTTGATTTGTGGTGTTCTGGGCTTCATCTAAGATGACCACGGCATCATTGAGGGTACGGCCTCGCATAAATGCCAGAGGGGCGATTTGGATGACGTTGGTTTCCATGTATTCCTTCAGTTTCACGGCAGGAATCATATCTTGCAGCGCATCATAGAGGGGCTGCAGATAAGGGTCAATCTTTTCCTTCATGTCACCCGGAAGGAATCCCAGCTTTTCTCCAGCTTCCACGGCAGGTCTACTCAGGATGATTTTCTTTATCTCCTTATTTTTAAGGGCTCTAACCGCTAAGGCTATGGCTGTATATGTTTTTCCGGAACCGGCGGGGCCCACGGCAAAGATCATGTCACTACTTGAAAAGGCTTGCACCATTTTCTTTTGATTGGCGCTGCGTGGCAGAATAGGCCTTCCGCTGATGCTGAATAGGATTACGTCATCATTTTCATCAGGCTGTTTGGATGGCTTGCCATTCACAAAAGCCAGGATGACCTCTTCGGTTAAGGAATTGTACTTCTCGCAGTGCTTTTCCAGTTTTTGGATGGTTTCTTCAAAATGTGCCAGCTCTTCCTCGTCGCCCATAGCTCGGATTACATTTCCACGAGCCACAATCCGTAATTTAGGGTATAAGGCTTTTATCATTTGAATATGAACATTGTTCACGCCATAAAAGGCCACTGGGTCCACATCCTCCAGAACGATATGTTTTTCTATCATCAAATTCTTTTATTCTTTAATTTGCTGCAAAAATAATGAAATTATTTTATTCTTATCCCCAATTGCCTTATCTTTGTACACGTAATAAAGAAAAATAATGAAGCTAGAAGATATAAAGAAACTTTTCACGAAGGAAGGGTTTCTCCAGTGGGTAAGGGAGTTGAATGGCCAGCAGCGCTATATAGCCTGTTTTTTGATTGCAGTTTTGTTTCTAGGATTGGTGCGTTGGATATTTGATCCGGGCCATCCTAAGTATGAAACTGTGCAAGATGAATCGTCCAGTCTGGTTACGCAGGCTAGTCCAGAAACGGAAGGGAATGAGCTTACTGAAGCTGAGCCTGGAAGCGAGGAAGGTGCTGTAGCAGAGGATGAAAAGGCTAATACGAATCGTCAGGGCAACCGAACCTGGCCTTATTTTGTGAATCAGCCTATCCGGAGCTATGTGCATGATAAGGATTTTGGCGATGGTAATGACATTCAGCTTACTGCGGCCAGAAAGAATGGCATAAGCGTGGATATTCCCACCCGTGAAGATGCACAGAAACTGGTAGATAAAGGGCAGTTGGTTTGGGTAGGAGCCAGTCCCTTGTTCTATTTGGACGATTTGCATCACTCCATTCCTTATCTGGTACCCAAAGCTTACCGGCTGTTGAACCGTATTGGCATTAATTTCATCGATTCCTTGCAGAGCAAGGGCGTTCCACCTCATAAGATTATTGTCACCTCTGTACTACGTTCTGAAGAGGACGTGACTCGTCTTAAGCGCCAGAATGGGAATGCAGTCTCTGAATCTGCGCATGCCTATGCCACTACCTTCGATATCAGCTATACCAAGTATGATGAGATGGCTGATGACCCTATGAAGATTCATGATGGGAAGAGGGAAATTCTCATGAAACGGGCTCTGGGTGAGGTATTGCGTGATTTGCGCTACGAGGGCCGTTGTTATGTAAAATATGAGGTAAAGCAGGGATGTTTTCATATTACGGTAAGGTAAGACGATGCGATATTTCATAGAATTGGCCTACGATGGCTCTGCTTATCACGGATGGCAGGTACAGCCCAATGACATCAGTGTTCAGGAAGTGCTTACCCGGTGTTTAAGCACCTTGTTGGGCCGGGATACTGAGATTGTGGGTGCTGGCCGGACGGATGCCGGGGTGAATGCCCGCCTGATGGTGGCGCATTTCGATGTGGAAAACGGAATAGATACGGAATATCTTGCGGATAAGTTGAACCGGATGCTTCCTTCCGACATCTGTATTTATCGCATACGGGCTGTGAAGGATGATGCTCATGCTCGCTTTTCTGCTACTTACCGAACCTATCATTATTACGTGCATCACCAGAAAAATCCGTTCCTTCGCAGTTATAGCTATCGGGTCCCAGGTAAAGAGTTGGACTATGCCCTGATGAACAAGGCAGCAGCCATTCTTTATGAATATAAGGATTTTACCAGCTTCAGCAAGCTCCATACCGATGTGAAGACAAACGATTGTCAAATCATGAAGGCAGAGTGGATTAACCTGAAGGGGGATCAGTGGGTGTTCGAGATTCAGGCCAATCGTTTCTTGCGGAATATGGTGCGGGCCATTGTGGGCACACTGGTAGAGGTGGGCCGTGGAAAACTTACCTTGGAAGGTTTTCGCCGTATCATTGAACAGAAAGATCGGTGCAGCGCGGGAATGTCCATGCCTGGAAATGCCTTGTTTCTGGTCGGCATAGGCTATCCCCATGATATTTATAAGTAAGGATTATGTGGCTCTCATTAGCATTTGTTTCTGCCTTTCTGCTGGGATTTTACGATGTGTGTAAGAAAAAATCACTTCGTAACAATGCCGTCATCCCTGTCTTGTGGCTGAATACGCTGATTTGCTCGCTTATCTTTTTGCCATTCATTGTTCTCACTGCCACAGGGCATATTTCCTCAGAAAGCATTTTTTATACGCCCACTCACGGTTGGGCTGTGCAGAAATATATTGTGCTAAAATCGTGCATTGTACTCAGCTCTTGGATTTTCGGCTATTTCGGCATCAAGCATCTGCCCATTACCATTGTGGGGCCTATCAATGCCACCCGCCCGGTGCTTTCGCTGGTAGGGGCATTGCTCATCTTCGGTGAGCGACTGAATTTTCTTCAGTGGATTGGTGTGCTCTTGGCTATCTTATCTATCTATTTGCTTTCGCTGAATGGGAAGAAGGAAGGAATTGATTTCAAGAGCGACAAATGGGTTATTTTTGTGGTGCTGTCGGCCGTACTGGGTGCTTTGAGCGGCTTGTATGATAAATTCCTGATGGCTCCCGTAGAGAGTGGCGGAGTGGGATTGCCACGCATGGAGGTGCAGTCTTGGTACAACCTATATCAGTTTGTGCTGATGCTGTTTGTGCTGTTGTTCCTCTGGTATCCTACCCATAAGCGGACTACCCCCTTTCATTGGAACTGGTACATTATTTTCATTTCCATCTTCCTTTCTGCTGCCGATTTCGCCTACTTCTACTCGTTGAGTATGGAAGGAGCCATGATAGCCGTTGTTTCTATGGCACGCCGAAGTAGTGTGGTGGTATCTTTCTTGGTGGGAGCCATGGTATTTCATGAGAAGAACCTGAAGATGAAAGCCATCGACCTGGCATTGATCTTGCTGGGTATGTTCTTCCTGTGGCTAGGAACCAGTTAAACATTTTGGCAAATAAAAATATAAGATATGAAAAGAACGCTATTCTTCTTCCTGCTTTGTGTTTTGCAGCTCAGTGCCGGTGCGCAGACCATGCGTGAGATGTTCATTGCCATGCCGGATAGTATAGAACCGCTGCTGAGCAAGAACAACCGTATGGATATGATAGATTTTGTGGACAATCATATGCAGGCTAGGGTAACGAATCGTCTGGATGGGCAAAGTGTGATGGATACACTGACTGCCGATTATGTGAAGGTTTCCCTTACCGGCAATGCTGTCATGGAAATGAAGCTTTATGAAAAGGGAAAAGATAAGGTGCTATTGATGGTGCATACGGTAGGCGGTCCGGTAAAAGGAAGTGAGCTGCTTTTCTTCACGCCGGAATGGAAACCGCTTAAAGCACAGCTGAAACTCCCTTCTTTCCGTGCCTATGAGGTAAATCCTCGTGAATCGCTTACCGCGGAGCAAATTGAATTATTGGATGGGTTGGCCGATATGGAACTGGTGGAAATGACACTTTCCCCATCAAACTCCCTTCTGACTCTTACCCCCAGCATCGGCATCTTAAGTAAAGAAGACCAGGAAAAAGTGAAGCCTTTGGTTAAAAGCTTAACCCTGGAGCTACGGTAATGAAAAGATACCTTTATTTACTAGCTTTTATCGCGTTTGTCCTGCAAGGGACGGGAAGCAGTTGTCTGGCTCAAGTGAAGGAACTGAGTCATTTGCCCTATACTGTGGAGAAAGGTGTGGAAAACAGCTACTATAAATATACCATCGGAACCGGGAAAATGTACTTCAGTAAAGTATCTCCCAAAACGTATTATGATGTGTATAACACCCAGTCTCCTTATCTGAATCTTCCCACAAATTATCAGAATGCCGAGGAGTATTTGCCCTTGGTGACCATTAGCGAGGTTTGCTCCTATGCCATTATGGATGAACTGAAGAAATATGCCACCAGCCGGGATTCCAGCATCTGCCTCACTATTTCCATCACAAAGAAAGGGAGGATAGACGATGTGAGCTTCCTGTATTCTGAAGAGGCGTTCAAGGATCTTCCCATCCAGGTGCTGGAACAACTGGAAGTTTACATGAAAACCCACAGTCGGTGTTCCTATAAGACGAATGGCGTGCTGAAAGGAGCCAACTGGTTCTGCCGTTCCTTGGTGATAAACCCTTCAGACCCTCTGGAAACCTATACCGATTATACATTCTAATATAAAATAAGAGCGACTCCCCAAGGAATCGCTCTTATTTTATCTCATGAAAAGAGAAAATTACTTGTTCTTACGAGCAGCACCGTAGCGGTTGAAGAACTTATCAACACGACCAGCGGTATCTACCAGCTTAGCCTTACCAGTGAAGAAAGGGTGAGAAGAAGAGGAGATTTCCATCTTGTACAGAGGATAAGTCTGACCCTCGAATTCAATAGTTTCTGTAGTCTTGCAAGTAGACTTAGTCAAGAACATATCACCGTTACTCATATCCTTGAATACTACTGGACGGTAGTTAGCTGGATGAAGATCTTTTTTCATAATTTGTTAATTTTATAAAGTTTATATTGCTGGTAACACAATATAGTGTAATGGGCTATATTATTTCGGGGTGCAAAGTTAGTGTAAATCTCCAATCATCCAAAATATTTGTATGTTTTTTTTGCCGAATTAAACACTTTTGCTACCTTTGCAACTAGAAAAAAAGCAACAATTTGTTTTATTAATAATAAAAAAAATAAAAATGACTAACTACAAAGAATTAGGCTTGGTAAACACTCGAGAGATGTTTAAGAGAGCTGTAGCTGGTGGCTACGCTATCCCTGCTTTCAATTTCAATACACTGGAGCAGATGCAGGCAATCATTCAGGCAGCAGTAGAGACTAAGTCTCCTGTTATTATGCAGGTTTCTAAGGGTGCACGTAACTATGCAAATGGTACTATTTTGCGTTACATGGCTCAGGGTGCTGTAGAGTATGCTAAGGAACTTGGCTGTGAGCATCCAGAAATCGTTCTTCACCTGGATCACGGAGATACTTTCGAGCTTTGCAAGGATTGTATCGATAATGGTTTCTCTTCTGTTATGATCGATGGTTCTTCTCTTCCTTATGAGGAGAATATCGCTTTGACTAAGAAGGTGGTAGACTATGCTCATCAGTATGATGTAACTGTTGAGGCTGAGCTTGGTGTATTGGCAGGTGTAGAGGATGAGGTTGCAGCAGAGGAATCTCACTATACTAAACCAGAAGAGGTAATCGACTTCTCTACTCGTTCAGGTTGCGATTCATTGGCTATCTCTATCGGTACTTCTCACGGTGCTTACAAGTTCAAACCAGAGCAGTGCACACGCGATCCTAAGACTGGTAAGCTGGTTCCTCCTCCATTGGCATTCGATGTATTGCATGAAATCGAGAAGAAGTTGCCAGGATTCCCAATCGTTCTTCACGGATCATCTTCAGTTCCACAGGATGAGGTTGATACTATCAATCACTTCGGTGGTAACTTGCCAGATGCTGTAGGTATTCCAGAGGAGCAGCTGCGTGAGGCTTCTAAGAGCGCTGTTTGCAAGATTAACATCGACTCTGACTCTCGTTTGGCTATGACTGCTGCTATCCGCAAGCACTTCGCTGAGCACCCAGATCACTTCGACCCACGTCAGTATCTGAAACCAGCTCGTGAGAACATGAAGAAGATGTATATCCACAAGATTGTTGATGTATTAGGCTCTGACGGTAAGTTGGCTCAGTGCTAATCCATCTTCGGATTATGATAAAAAAAGGAGGGAGAGTTTTTAGCTCTCCCTCTTTTTTATTCGTCTATGCTTTTAACTCCACCGGTCTGGTCGTAGAAGACGACCTTGGTTTCGGTTCGTTTGTTGAACAATACGGAGGATAGGGTTTCCACGTTGCCGAACTGTCCGAATGCCACTTCGGCATTGACTAGTGGCTGCTGGTCGGTGAAAATCTCTACTTTAGCCTTGCTAGGCACATTGTATTGAATGCCATCCAACCGGGCGCTCTTTTTGCGGGCATCTGGGTTCTCTTCTGGTGCAGGAACGGTGTGCTGATCTTTGATGGTGATATATACAGGAGCACCAGAGAGGTCGTCTGTATCCACTACACCCAGGTGACGGGAGAAACGGAAGAGCACCTGCTTGTCCATGTCACTTGTAGGATCCACGTAGAAGGTGTAGGTTTTGGTTTCGGAGAGAGTGTAGCCTAAGAACAACTGAGCCAGTGCTTCTTCCTGTTCATTCAGGTTGTTTATCATAATCTCCATCTGCTTGCCATCGGTAGGCATATAGTCGGCCTGGCCGCGGTTCAGCAGGTTCTTGCTCTCACGGATGGAATAGATTTCTTGGGCGCAGAGCTGGGCTGTCTTGGCGTTTGACCCGGCCATGAGAATCTCCTCGGTCATGAATTGGCGGGAATCCAGTTTCCGTCCTCCCTTTTCCGTGGTATACCCCTCAAAAGGAGTGGTGGGCTGAGGCTCTGCATTAATAGCCAGGAGCATACCATCGTCGCTTAGCTTTACCATAGGTGCTATGGTTTTGTCCTTCAGCTTCAAGGTGTAAACTTTGGTGGTATCAGGTTTGCCGAACACATCCATGTGAATTTCCTTGATGGTCCAGGTTTCGCTAGGCTCTATGGCCACATCCTTCACCCGGAGGTAGCGTTCCGCATACTTGGCATATTCTCCTGGAGTATAGCGTTTCACTTCTACCAGCAAGTCTACGCGGAGAGCCGTTCTAGGTAGAAAATACGTCACGCCTTCTGCGTTGACACCGGGTTTGTAGGGTGCTATTTCTGTTTGTGCTGCGGCAGGTAGCGCACAGCACATCAGTGCTGTAAAAAGAATTTTCTTCATATTCTATTTAAATACCTTTTAATTTCTTCCATGCTTTAGGCAGATAGTCTATCAAGTCGTGAGCCGTGAGCCCTTCTTCTGTCAGATCCTGTGCTGCCAAGTCGCCAGCCAGCCCGTGTAGATAGACACCCAGCCTGGCTGCGTTTTCCTGGGTGTATCCTTGTGCCAGCAGCCCCAGGATGATTCCCGTGAGCACATCACCGCTTCCTGCGGTAGCCATGCCCGGGTTTCCGCTAGGGTTGAAATAGACATTACCTTCTGGGGTGACAATGGCCGTCCATGCCCCTTTTAGGACAATGTAGAACTGCTGGCTGTTGGCCATCGTAATGGCTTTTGCCAACCGCTCATAGCCACTGGTACTGTTGCCAGCCAGCCTGTCCATCTCTTTCGGGTGCGGAGTAAGGATGGCATGAGTGGGCACCTGCTGAATCCAGCTTCGGTGATCGCCCAGAATGTTCAGTGCATCGGCATCCAGCACTATGGGGCATTGCGTGCGTCTGGCTTCCTCTATCATGGCTACCGAAGTATCCTTCATGGTTCCTAATCCCGGGCCGATGCCTACAGCCTGATAAGCTTCGGTTGGGCTGGGATGCACAAAACGGTAGTCGTCTGAATCATGATGCAGGATAGCCTCCGGTACCGCTATTTGCAGGATATCATTGTTGCGTTTCGGTGTGTGCACGGTAATCTTCCCCAGTCCCGTTCTCAGGGCAGCCCGTGTAGCCAGCACGGCAGCCCCGGCCATTCCATAGCTTCCGGCTACTAAAAGTGCATGGCCCATAGAGCCCTTGTGCGCAAACTTATCCCGCTTCTTCAGCAGTTTCTGCATCTCCTCAATGCTGCTCACGAAATAGGTAGCCGGCGCCTTTTCTATGCCATCGGGGTGCAAGCCGATGTCCAGCACTTGGTACTCACCGATGTATTGCTGGATGTCCTGGAAGAAGAAAGCCAGTTTAGGGAACTGCAGGGTGAGGGTCAGATCTGCCCGAATGATGTGTGAGGCGATGTTGGAAGAATTGTCTTCGCAAAACAAGCCGGAAGGTACATCCAGTGAAACCACTGAGGCAGAAGAGGCGTTGATGTACTTCACCACGGCTGCAAAGCCACCGCTCAGCGGGCGACTTAATCCTGAACCGAAAAGGCCATCCACCACCAGCATGTTCTCCGAAAGCTCAGGAGGGTCAAACTGGGACGTGATTTCATTGAACACCAGTTTCTTGCTCTTCCTTATCCGGTCACGGTTCGCCATGCAGTCGACCGACAGCTTGTCGGTAGTGTTAAAAAGGAAAACCTCCACGGCATAGTCGTATTCAGCCAGCATCCGGGCCACAGCCAGGGCATCACCCCCGTTGTTCCCCGGACCCGCAAACACTTTCACCAAGTGATTCTTGTCCCATCTCTCCATGATGGCCAGGGTGAGCGCTTTGGCAGCCCTCTCCATCAGGTCTAAGGAAGAAATGGGTTCATGCTCTATAGTGTAGCGGTCAAGGTCCTTGATTTGTATGCTAGTTAACACTTTCATACTGCAAATATAGGAAAATAGCGGGTATAAAGGGCCATTTTAATGAAATATTATGTATATTTGCAACGTTTTTTCTGAAATCATTGTCATGGAAATAATCCGCGTAAAGGACCTTACATTCTCTATTTCTATCCCAGAAGTACAGATATTGGAACGAGTGAGCCAGGTAGCTCAGCGTCTGACGCATGATTTAGAGGGGAAAAATCCCTTGTTTTTGTGCATACTCAATGGCGCTTTCATGTTTGCATCCGATTTGATGAAACGTGTCAATTTACCGGCTGAAATCTCTTTTGTGAAGTATTCTTCCTATCAGGGTACTCAAACCACTGGGAACGTAAAGGAAATCATAGGGCTCAATCAGGATATAACCGGCCGTTGTGTGGTGATTGTAGAGGACATTATCGACTCTGGTTTTACCATGCAGCACCTTGTGACCGACCTGAAAGCCTTGAATCCGGCAGAAGTGCACATATGCACCCTGCTCATGAAACCAGGAAACTTGAAAGTGCCTTTGGATGTGGAGTATTGTGCCATGGAAATCCCCAACGATTTCATCTTGGGCTATGGCCTGGATTATGATGGATATGGAAGAAATCTTCCCGACATCTATACTGTAGTAGAAAAGTAATTTTAAACTAGATAACGATGAAGAATATTGTAATTTTCGGCGCTCCAGGCTCAGGTAAGGGTACTCAGAGCGACCGCCTCGTGGCTAAGTATGGCTATGAGCATATCTCTACAGGCGACGTGCTTCGTGCACAGATTAAGAATGGTACTGAACTGGGTAAGACTGCCAAGACTTATATCGATAACGGTCAGCTCATCCCAGATTCACTGATGGTGGACATCCTGGCTAAGACTTACGACAGCTTTGGAAAGGTAGAAGGAGTAATCTTCGATGGTTTTCCACGCACCATTCCTCAAGCAGAGGCCCTGAAAGCCATGCTGGCTGAAAGAGGCACCGACGTGGCAGTCATGCTGGATTTAGATGTTCCTGAAGATGAACTGATGGCTCGCTTGATTAACCGTGGTAAGACCAGTGGCCGTGCCGACGATAATGAGGAAACTATCAAGAAACGTCTGGATGTGTACCACTTGCAGACCTCTCCACTGATAGAGTGGTATAAGGCCGATGGCAAGTACAATCACATCAACGGTCTGGGCGACATGGAGAAGATCTTCGCCGACATTTGTGTGGTAATAGACAACGCAAAAAGTATCTAAAAATAAACCAGTATGGCTGAATCAAATTTTGTGGACTATGTCAAAATCTACTGTCGCTCCGGAAAGGGTGGCAGGGGTTCTGTGCATATGCACCGTGCCAAATATATGCCCAATGGTGGCCCTGATGGAGGCAACGGAGGTAGAGGAGGCCATGTGATTCTGAGGGGAAACCGGAACTATTGGACGCTGCTCCACCTGCGTTATGAAAGGCATGTGTTCGCCGGTCATGGCGGTAATGGTAGCAAGGATAAGAGCACCGGAGCCCAAGGCGAGGATAAGTACATCGATGTTCCTTGTGGCACCGTGGTGTATAATGCAGAGACGGGTAAGTACATCTGCGACATTACCGAAGACGGGCAGGAGGTGATTCTGCTGAAAGGTGGCCGGGGCGGCCTGGGCAACTGGGAGTTCCGTACGGCTACCCGTCAGGCACCGCGCTTTGCACAGCCGGGAGAGCCCATGCAGGAAATGATGGTTATCCTGGAACTGAAACTGCTGGCCGATGTGGGTCTGGTGGGATTCCCCAATGCCGGTAAATCCACCCTGCTCTCTGCAGTTTCCAGTGCCAAGCCAAAGATAGGCAACTATCCTTTCACTACCCTGGAACCTAGTCTAGGTATTGTGTCTTATCGCGACAATAAATCCTTTGTCATGGCCGACATTCCGGGTATCATCGAGGGGGCCAGCGAGGGAAAAGGGCTGGGGCTTCGGTTCCTTCGTCACATCGAACGAAACTCCCTCTTGCTTTTTATGGTTCCTGGAGATACCGACGATATCAAGCATGAATACGAGGTGCTACTCCATGAGCTGGAAAACTTCAATCCGGAAATGATGGAGAAGCAGCGTGTACTGGCCATCACCAAGGCCGACCTTCTGGACGATGAACTGATAGAAATGCTGGAGGAAACCCTTCCGGAAGATGTGCCGCACGTGTTCATTTCAGCCGTAACAGGCACTGGCATTCAGCAGATGAAAGATCTGCTTTGGATAGCCATGAACAGCGAAAGCAACAAGCTGCATGATATTAAGTCGGAAAGAATCGTTCATAAAGACAAGGATATCAGTTTCTTGCAGCATGAACTTTCCGATCTGGGCGAGGATGAAGACCTGAAGCATTGGGGTGAAGAGGTAGACGAGGACGACCTGGAACTGGATTGGGAAGACGATTCCGATGCGGGTTGGCCGGATGATTCTTCACCAGAAGAAGTGAAGTGGGAAGATGTGGAAGATCTGGACGACTTCGAATATGAGGATTTAGAAGAAAAGTGATGCTAAAGAAATATGCACTTTCACCCGATATTATCGCCTTCAGCACCCAGCGTGATGGAGGCGTTAGTATAGGTGCCTATGCCAGCTTTAATGCCACTCATTACTGTGGTGACGACCCTCAGCATGTGGCGCGGAACAAGCAGCTGCTCTGTGAAGAACTGGGCATACCCACCAGCCACCTCATTGTGCCGCACCAGGTGCATGATACTCGTTCCCTGGAAATAAACACTACCTTTCTTTCTTCGCATTTAGAAAAACAGGCGGAACTGCTGGAGGGAGTAGATGCGGTGTACACCACAGAGAAAGGCGTATGTGTCTGCGTCTCTACAGCCGATTGCATACCAGTGCTGCTCTATCATGCCGAGGCAGGCCTTGTGGCAGCCATCCATGCCGGGTGGAGGGGAACTTGTGCCCGGATAGTGGAAAAAACTCTTTCAGAACTTAAAAATAAATTCAAGATACCAGGCGAGGGCTTTCAAGCGGTGATTGGCCCAGGCATCTCTCTGGAATCCTTTGAGGTGGGCGATGAAGTGTACGAAGCTTTCCGAGGGGAAGGTTTCCCCATGGAGCGCATCGCCCGGAGATTTCCTGCAGCAGCAGGGGAGAAGTGGCACATCGACCTGTGGGAGTGCAACCGACAGCAGCTTTTATCCCTGGGTGTTCCAGAGGCCCAGATACAGGTGGCTGGGGTGTGCACCTATAAAAATCCCGACCAGTTCTTCTCTGCGCGCAGATTAGGAATCCGGTCGGGACGTATCCTCAGTGGAATCATGCAGATTCCATAATATTCACATTATTTGCTCTTTCGCTGGCTAGACCGTGCCGCTCTTTTGGCACGGATATCTGCCTTTTTCTTGGCAGACCCCGAACCGTGGGAACCTGTGATATAAGCCTTTTTCTTTGCCTTTGTCTTTAGTTTCTCCTTTTGTGGAGCGCCAGGCCCTGAGCCCTTGAAGGTAAAACCTTCCACCATGGCTCTCTGTATTTCATCTGCAGTGGCCATATCTACCTGTATTAATGGTGGAACAAACGGATTCCAGTGAACGCCATGGCAATGCCATACTTGTCGCAAGTCTCAATCACATTGTCATCACGCACGCTGCCGCCTGCCTGAGCTATAAACTCCACACCGCTCTTGTGCGCACGCTCTATATTGTCGCCAAATGGGAAGAATGCGTCGCTACCCAGTGCCACACCCTTGTTCAGTGCCAGCCATGCCTTCTTTTCTTCACGGGTCAGCACTTCAGGCTTCTCTGTGAAGAACTGCTGCCATGTGCCATCGGCCAGTACATCGTCGTGATCCTCACTAATGTAGATGTCGATGGTGTTATCTCGGTCGGCCCGGCGAATGTTCGCAATAAACGGAAGGTTCATCACCTTCGGATGCTGGCGGAGCCACCAGATGTCGGCCTTGTTTCCAGCCAGACGGGTACAGTGGATACGGCTTTGCTGACCGGCACCGATGCCGATGGCCTGACCATCCTTCACATAGCACACGGAATTACTCTGCGTATATTTTAAGGTGATGAGCGCAATGACTAGGTCGCGTTTTGCCTCCTCGGTAAATGTCTTGTTCTGGGTAGGGATGTTGGCAAACACCTTCTCATCGGAAAGGTCTACCTCATTACGGCCCTGCTCAAAAGTCACTCCGAAGACCTGCTTGCACTCCACCGGATTAGGCTTGTAGCTAGGATCCATCTTCAGCACGCAGTAGGTGCCTTTCCGCTTGCTGCGGAGGATTTCCAGCGCCTCAGGCGTATAGTCGGGTGCAATGATACCATCGCTCACCTCACGGTTGATGAGGCGTGCAGTGCTCTCGTCGCACGTATCGCTCAGCGCAATGAAATCGCCGTAGGAAGACATACGGTCGGCTCCACGGGCGCGTGCGTATGCACAGGCTATAGGAGTAAGAGGCAGCGGAGCATCAGCCACCCAGTAAATCTGCTTCAGCGTGTCGGTCAGTGGCAGTCCCACAGCCGCACCGGCAGGAGATACATGCTTGAAGCTGGCAGCAGCAGGCAGCCCCGTAGCCGCTTTCAGCTCCTTGACCAGCTGCCAGGAGTTCAGTGCATCCAGCAGATTGATGTAGCCAGGACGACCGTTTAACACTTCGAAGGGCAGTTCCCCTTCAGTCATGAAAACACGTGAAGGTTTCTGGTTGGGATTACAACCATACTTTAGTTCTAGTTCTTTCATTCTTATGCGTCTATAATTTGACCGCGAAGATACAGAAAACGAGGAAAATAGGCAAATTTATAGCCAAAAATCATTTTTTTTGAAAATAAATGCCCCAAAAATAGGTGCGACTGAAGAATTGTTATACATTTGCGCAATTTTTTAAATAATACCAGTCATGAACTAATTAGAATGTTTACCATTACACAGATGACGCAACTCATAGAAGTTGCAAAAAAGGGGAGTATAAAGGTATCTTCTGTAAATTTATGTATTTCTGAATCAGCTTTGAGCATGTGCATTGCAAGGCTGGAGAAAAAACTAGGTTTCCGCCTATTCTTCAAAAAGAATCACTGTTTGTATATCACCGAAGATTCAAAGCCCCTTTTCGCCTTGTTTAGCGAAATGTTAGTCAAAGAAAAGGAATTAGAGGAAAAGATTGCAGAAATAAAGAAAACTCCCATCAATCTATTGAGGGTAGCCATCCAGGATTCGGTGGCGCCTTATATCAGTCCGGAGTTGTATTTAAAACTCGCCAAAGAGCCGAATCTGAAGTGTACTTTTACTCAATGCGATAGCACGTCGTTAGTAAAAAGGTTGGTAGATGGCGAAATAGAATTCGGAATCTTGCTAAAAGGAAATAAACCCACAGGCTTTCAGGAGAAGCTGCTGTATGCCGATGAAATGGTGGGCTATCTGTCTCCCTTATGTGCAGAGAAAGGAGGATTCAACCCACGCCGCATTGTTTCTAAAAAAGCGATTATCATGTCTCAGGCACAAAATCACCAGAAAAGTCGCCAAAAAAAGGAAGAAAATCCCCTTTTTGAAGGCTTTACCTATGAAAGTTTGATTCATTATGTGGATTTGATAGGGGGATATACGCTGATTCCAAAAATACAAATGGATTATATGAACGAAGAGCAACGCAGTAGGGTACGTCCCATTTTGGAATCTCACTATAAGCAGCGCCATGTTTGTTTAGTTTATCGGAAAAAAAGTGGGCAAGAACAAGAATATTTCTTAAATTTGCTCACAGAATCGATAGGTGACATCGTGAAAATACAACAACTAAAAGTCGAAAAACTGCTATGAGGAAGAAACTTTTGCTCCTGTGCGTAGTTTGCCTGCAAGCCTTGGCATCGCTAGCCTGTACCTCTTTCATCGTATCCGGACGCGTAACCCCCGACGGACGCCCTTTGATGTTCAAAAATCGGGATACCGGTAATCAAGACAACCTGATGATCTTCAGGAAAGGAGAGAAATATAGGTTTATAGGCATCGTTTCAGCCCAGGATGTGGACGATAAAGAAGTGTGGGGCGGGCACAATGAGAAGGGATTTGCCGTGATGAATACGGCTGCATACAACCTGAACGGTGATGTGGAAGATGGCGACATGGAGGGTGTCATCATGCGCCGGGCCCTGGAAATATGCGTCACCCTGAAAGATTTTGAGAATTTGCTGGATACTTTGCCTAAACCCCTTGGCTCCAATGCCAATTTTGGGGTGATAGATGCCCAGGGAGGCTGTGCTTACTACGAGGTGGGCAATGAGAAATACGTGAAATTTGACGTGAACGACGTGAATGTGGCGCCCTACGGCTACCTGGTGCGTACCAACCATGCCATGAGCGGAGAACGCCGCCTGGACAGTGGGGTAGAGCGCTATCTGGCCATCAGCTCCATCATGCAGCAAGTGCAGTTCACCGATGAGTTCGATTGGCGTACGCTGCTCACCCAGGTTCCCCGTCATCTTACCCACGGTTTGACCCACCTGAACGTCTACGACTTCATGCCAAAGGATGAGAAGACCACTACCTACTTCCCCTTCCGCGATTTCATCCCTAGATACACCACTTCCAGCGTGCTCATGGTGCAAGGCGTAAAGCCCGGCGAGAACCCTTTGCTTACCGTTTCCTGGACTATGGCAGGCTCTCCGCTCACCACCGTGGCAGTGCCGCTGTGCATCCTCCCATCCGGGAAACTCCCAGCCGTAGTAACCCGAGGAAAGAAGGCAGAGACAGCACCCCTGGTAGCTTGGGGATTTGCCCTGAAAAAGAAGATCTTCCCACTGGATAGGAGTAACGGGCACGATTACATCAATATAGCAGCCCTGGTGAACCAGAGTGGCACCGGCATTCTGCAGAAACTCCAGCCTGTAGAGAAAGAACTGCTGGACAGAGGCTCCGCTGTGGTGGAAACTTCCCGCAGGAACAAGAAATGGACTGACATGGATGCCTATTACGACTGGGTAGATCAGTTCCTTACAGAACAATATCAGAAACTATTTGATTTATAGAGAGAAAGGCTCCCTTCGGGGAGCTTTTTTTGTGAGGAAAAAGGAAAAAGGTTAACTGAATGTTAACTAAAGTGTTAACTAGTTAACATGAGAACTTACGCTTTAATAGATTGATATACAGTTTATTAGCCATAAAATGTTAAGTGTAAGTCAAAAAATGATACTATTAGTATATATGCATGGTCTATAGAGATTATGATAGATTGTATTTAATTATAATATAATAGATTTATTTATATTTATATTTATATTTAGATACTATGATAGATATAAAAATATAGATATATAAATGTATATAGAAATATAATAAGTGTATCGCGCACGCACATATATAAGGTGTATTTTCTATTATATATAAATAATATTTAGAAAAGAATGGAGTATATATGTATTGTTTTATTTTTTTTTGAGTTACACTTAACATTTTTCGTATAATTAGATGATAATAAACGTTTTAAGTGTTAACTCGCCTTGTTAAACAGTTAACATTTTACTTACGTTTTGTTTACGTTTTCCTTCCTACCCATTTTTCCCTCTCCTTAAGGAGAGATTTTTCCGCCCTTAAGGAAACCAGAAATTAACCTTCACTCTAGGAGCTAGAAGTTTAACCGGGTCAGGTATCATGTTATAAAAAGGAATGCTGCCAAGCCAAGGAGATGAAGGTAGTGCTTTTGTAACATGGGCCCTTTCCCCAGTTAAAATTGCCCAGTGGAATAAAAGTCTACACTTTATAAAGCATCAACTTTCAGTAAATCAGCGCACTACAGCAAAGTGGTGGAACACCTTTTTGCATTAACAGCCTTCTTTTTTGGAAAACCCTGAGAGAATGTAGTATCTTTGCATCAGTGAAGAAAGGGAACCGGAGTGCACGCCAGTAACCTTTCATATAGTTCTAGGGCATGAGCGAGATCGAACTTCTGGAAAAGAACGGGCGAACCGTGATAAAATGTTTGCATAGTATCTATATTTTATTTTAACTCAGTTTCTTACCGGCAACGACTTGTTTAAGTTTGACCAACAAGGTAATAGGTAGTTTATCTTTCCTTTAGCCACACAGACATTTATAGGATTAATTTACAATTGCGTTTATTTTCAGCAATTATTTCACATCGATTTTTTTTATTCTAATCTATATTATTATGCATTCTAGGCGATAAATTTCCCATAGTTTTCCTTTTTTCTTCTTTCTATGGGAAAATTTACCTTCGAAATGCATAATCTATATAGAAACTAGGAAGTTGGGCCTAGAAATAGAACCAAGAGGTCTTTAACATTATTTAAAATTCAAGTTTTTGCAATTTCATTATTTTTCCTTTGTTTTGCAGCCACTTTAGAGAAGCAATGCTTTAGAGAAAGACAGGCGAGGCCATTTACGGCAGATAGAGAAAATATCAGTCTGTTCTTCAGAGGAGATAAGCACCCCTATGTGTTGGGGCGTTTCCTAGAGTTGAGTTCTTCGTTTTTTTAAGCATCAAGAGTCAGTCTTCGAACTGCTCCAACCGAGCCACATGCAAGGCCACGGTGGGAAAACGATGTGAGTTTAAATAACTAAATAATTATTGTATGAAATACAATCCTATTTTGATCTTTAATGATGATGGTGAAGCCAAGGATACCATTTCAACTTATCTGGCTAATCAAGTGGAACATCGCTTGACTTATGCCTATAGGAAAGCAGCCAACGATGTGGATGCCAAGCCCACAATCTACTTTGAGTTTGAGGAAGAAGGTGGGGTGGTTACTCTCATGCGGCTTATCTTTCAGGTAAAATCATGGGGAATAGATGTACTAAAGTATGAAGATTATCTGCAAATATTTGAGACTGTATGTCAGAAAGAATTTAATAGTACGAAAATAAAGCTTACGTATATACCTGGTGAAGAGGCGGGACAGGCCATCTATGAGGCAAAGACCATACAGGAGATGCTGGCATTGCTGGAAGCGTTTGAAAGTGTGGGAGTGTTTATAGATTCTACATTCCGTTTGGAGGGTATGCCATTCAGAGAGCGAAATAATATAGCGCGTGTGGGATTCTTTGGAGAAGAGGGGAAGTTTGAAGTATACATAATGACCGATGATGAGTGCCCCAAACCCCATTTTCACGTGAGGAATATCTTTTCAGGTACAGATACATCTATCTTACTGAAATCGAGCAGCTATTGCCTTCACGAAAGAAGAAGTTGTAGGGAATTGTCGGAAGAAGAGCAGCAGCTGTTGGCTGATTTTATGGCTGGACCTCACAAAAATCCGCATTACAAGAACAACTATGAGTATACCTACACCATGTGGAACATGAACAATCAGGAAGATTGCATAGTAAAGAGCACGGATGCCATACCCGATTATGCTCATATTACACATATAGAGTATTAAAAAAACAGGACGAATGGTATTCGTGTAAAAAATGAAGGAGAACTGAAAGAATTATTTTCAGGTTTATTTCCTGATTGGTTAATAACAGAATTATCAAAAAAAATAAATAAAATGAAAGCAAAGAATGACGCAATTTATGGAGCTATAGCTGGCGATGTGATAGGCTCTGTCTATGAATTTAGGGGGGCACGTTTTGAACCCATACAGATATTTAAGGACAGCTGTAGGTTCACCGATGATACAGTATTGACTATAGCAGTAACCGATTGGATTACTCAAGCTGGTAGTAACCTTAGAGACAAACTCGTTCAGTATGCCCGGAAGTATTACAATGCCGGGTATGGTTCACATTTCGCAAGGTGGGTCATGCGCAGGGACCCTCAGCCTTACAACAGTTGTGGCAATGGAAGTGCCATGCGAGTAAGTGCCGTAGGATGCGTGGCCAAAAGTCTGGAAGAGGCCCTTCAGCTGGCTGAAGAAAGTGCCATGCCTACCCATAACCACCCGGAAGGAATAAAGGGCGCACAAGCCACGGCAGCAGCCATTTTCCTGGCTCGTGAGGGTAAAACCAAGGAAGAGATAAAGGCCAAACTCAAGGAACTCTTCCAATATAATCTGGACAGATCATACGATGAACTTTATCAGGAAGGCTATGAGTTCCATGTCCTCTGCCAGAACACCGTACCTGAGGCGCTCATCTGCTTCTTTGAAAGTGAGAGTTATGAAGATTGCATCCGTAAGGTCATGCTCACGAATAAGGACACCGACACTGCAGCGTGCATTGCAGGTTCCGTAGCAGCAGCCTATTACAGTATGCCGGAAGATATCAAGGCACGTCTCATGGACTTCATCCCTAAAGAATTCGTCAGTGTGGTAGAAACTGTAAAAGATTAAAAATAAAGTATGAGTACTATAGAACAGGGTGCCTCTGAAAGGCGCAACTATAAGCAAGGTGGATATGAGTATCTTCTGAACGACGAGGAGAAGACTGCATGGATAGTTAAAGCTCCTAGTATAGGAAGATGTAGAAGGTTTCGCATACCTAATCATGTTATCATAAACGGTGAACGCTATGAAATAGAACGTGTAGAAATAGGTGCGTACAAAAAAGCAAAGTGCCTGAAACATTTGGTTGTACCTGACAGCATCCTGTTCATAGATGAATATAATTTCAGTTCATTACCAAACTTAAGAAGCATATACATTGGCAAAGGACTAAAACAACTTACCTCCTGGATATTTGGCAATCCCCCGAAGTTGAACAGTTTTGAAATCAGCAGGGAAAACCCTCACTTATGTATAGAACATGGAATAGTCTATACTAAAGATGGTAAATGTGCTGTTACCAATCCGTTCATGCCTAAACTTATTGTAGTAAAGGAAGGAGTGGAATTCATTGCGAGTGTAGCTTTCTGGTGGAACCACAAATTAGAAGCGATACAGTTTCCCTCCACCCTCAAAAGAATTGGTGACAACAGCATTGCCGGATGTCCTAGGTTACGGTCTGTTACCTTACCCGAAGGTTTTCTGGAGTGTATAGTGCAGAGTTTTCAAGATAATGAAGGATTGGAGATTGTAGACTTACCTTCTACGATAAAGAGTTATGGTTGTGAGACTTTTAATAATTGCCCCAATCTCCATACACTTATCATTCGCACCAACCATGTGTTGGAAGTAAACCGGTGGATAAATGAACCAATAGATTTCTCTTCCCATTGTACGCTGAAAGTCCCCCAAGAATTAATTGAGGAATATCGGCAACACCCTTTGTGGGGAAAGTTTAAAGATATAGTTGCAATAGATAAAATCATATAACAAATAAATCCCTTCATAATTCCCATACTTCTAGTATAGATACTTGAACAGATAGAACATGAAACGGGAAGCATTGGGTGAGGGCTTAAACTGGCTACAATCTACTTTTTCCGTAATGTGTAGGCCAAAGTTTTGGTTGAAATCTTGGCTCATTTTTTGGAAAGCCTCTCCGTGGGTTAGTTCATTGTCTATATGCTTGTATGCCAGGTAGTAATGAATCATCTCGTGTACTAATACATCCCTGAAGTCGTTCTCTTCCCAGTCGAACCTGCAGGACATTTCTATCTTTTGTCTTTTCAGCCTTCGCCTCCCCGTGATTTTGGCACAAGAGAAGTAACCGCAAATGCTATAAGACTTCAACAGGCCAAACCGGGGTAGGGGAAGATCACTTTGAAAATATAAAAGATTATATTCCCTAAATTTTTGTTCAAGTATTTTTTCTGTTATTTCCATAGAAATGAGCTGTTTCTGGAGAAGAAGCTTCTGATGTGTTCTTTCCAGGATGCTGGTTTTCTATCGCTTTCGCTGTCGTTCAAGATTCGCTCTCTGTGAGCCAATAGGTAGAAGGCGTTATCGATGAGCTTTTTCTTGTATCTGTTTGCTTACGTTGTCTGCAATTCTTTTAAGTACTGACCAGTTGACTTTCACTGGATTAAAATCTCTTCTGCTGTAATGCAGATGTTTGTGACATTTAGGGCAGAAGGCATTCAGTTCCCAATAACCACCGCCATTCACATGGCCGGCAAACTGGTAGATATATGCTGTCTCTCCACATTCAGAGCACAAGAACTTGAATTCGTCAAATTCCCAGCAATGGGCAAGTTCTGCTGCACTGACGTATTTGCCGTATGCACATCCCCCCAAACCTCCAGCGCTGAACTCTGTAATTTTCTGAGTATAGGCAGTTGGATTGCTAAGAATCTCCAATCTTCTTTGATATATCTCTTCAATAGTTTTTTGCTTGTCTTGTATATTCATTTTCTTGCTTGTATTTATATAACATAATAGCTTTCACTACGTCTTAATAATTGTTTTATCCTAATCCAGGCATTGACTTTTCAGATGTGCCATCAATCTTCATATACTCAAGTTGCTTGAAATAGTCGGTGTTATTTTTGTATTCTTGATCTATTTCCTTAAAGGATTTTGCACCATGAGCTTTCAATATCTTGTACAATGTGGAAGATAGGGCGGTTGTTGTATCATTAATATTTTTCTTTATGATGTCTGCCACAATGTCGAGTACAGAAGCCCCTTTTCTGCAAGCATTCACATCATCGCCATTCTCTATAGCCCAAATTGCTGCATTGAGATAAAACTCAATCTCTTCTTTTGTGCAAGCCTGTTTCGCATTGCTTACGTAACTCATCAGAGCATGCTTTATAGGACTTCCTATGCTTAGAAAGTAATCTAAACCTTTGCGGGCGTCTTCCCAACTTAAGTTATGGAAGTACTTCAAGCCCTTTATGCAATCCAGTAATTGATCCTTGAATACTTCTTCTTGATATTTCTCCAGAGCATACTCTTCAACTTCTTTACGTAATGAAGGTACATCCTCCATGAGTTTTGTTATGGAAATAGTTCTGAGTTTTTCAGACCAATCAAATTCGAACTGCGCCGGCCAACAACGTTCATGATAATGGGTGATCATCAGCATTTTGACCTCTCCTGGTTTAAGATGCTCATCGTGCCCTACTGCAAAAATAGGATTACCGATCGTTCATTCTTAGGCATGAAGCCGCTTTCCGTGCATCCTGCACTCATTTTAACGTAGTTTCCTGACGGTTCCAAAAACAAAATATGGTCAATGCACTTTCCTATAAAACTATATTTTGCCGGAAATGTCACATACCCATCTTCATCTTTAATGCCGTAAAGTCCATTAGATTCAAAGATTTCACCTCTTCTTGCTTTTTCCAAAGGTGTTGAATTGTCCACGCCTAATTCTCTCTTGATTGCTGCTTTAGGTGTACCAGCAAATGGATCTTCAAATTGTGCCATGATTTTTTTTTATCATTAAACTTGTTTCCTTTCCTTATAAATATCCTTTTCATTTTCACGAAAATACTTCATACAAACCAAATTTCCAAAGAATGATCAATTCTTTTTCTAAATGGCTTTTTATTATTATGTAAAAAGGAGGGATGATTTTCTCAGGGTGATTTTTATGTTATTCGGAGTCTAATTCTATATAGTTGCCTCTATTCTTGTTTTTTTTACAACCATGAGGGGTCTTTCATAGAATTATCGTCATAAAATTCTAAACCAAACCATTCCTCAAAAAGTTTTGCTGGAGAAATAATAACTGCATCATCTACTAGCTGGGCATACACCTTATCAAACAGTATATGCTTCTTCCACCTTGACTCAGCATTATTTTTTCTTAGCATTTCTTGGTATATGGGAAATAATGCTCTTATCTTTTCCTCTTGTTTGTAAAGGTTTTGATAATCTTCATAGGCTTTAATGAGCAGATCCCTAGCATCTCGCACCAGCTCAATAGTCAATGCAATAAGATTGTTGTAGGGTGATGTCATTGTCACAGAAGTACAACCACATTTTTGCTCAGTGAGAATTCCTTTAAGATGTGTACCGTCGGGAGCATCAGCTTCGATTTCTTGTGACAATTCTTCTTTTTCTTTTGTCGCTTCCATAACACCCCAGCAAAGTACCTCATTAGTAGCTTCATCAAATTCCTTATCGAGGATTGCCTTTTTGCAACCCTTTATAAGTTCCTCTTCATTCATTCCTGTGATATCATATTTATCATAGATTTCGGGATCATATTCATTGGTAATAATAGGCATCAGATTAACAAGCGGTTCTTTCCTTGCCATTTCGGATAATGGAAGATCTAACCAAGCTAGCTTCTCCTTCCATGCTTCTCCAGCGCAATAGACAATCGTCCTGTAGCCAAGACTATATCCACACATTTTGATGTATGCATTAGTTAAGAGGGTCAAGGCATCCATTACATCGTGCTGCTCTCCACGAAACGCATATTCTTCAATATTTTCATTACCAGCCAGAAGATTCTCCACAAAAGGAAGTATATCTTCGTCCAGAATCTTGTTGTTCATACGGTGACCACCATGAAATGTGTGTACAGTATGGGCGAAATGTTTCTCAAACTCTTTCCTGCAGTTCACTGTCTTATCTTCATCCCCAAAGAATCCCCAGCAGCATTGGCTGTTCTCATCATTTACTCCATCAAACATGTGTGCTTCCATCTCCCGAAACTGCTGAATGGTATCATCTGTAATGGTGAAGTGAGTCTCACCCGTCAGGGTAGGCTGGAAATACTTAAAAGTTCCAGGTTTAAGTATATCTGTTAGTTCCGACATTCTCAATGCGGGGTTTACGCATATACGCTTATAGTGGTACATTTGCATGGCATACATTCCTCCCATGCTTGTTCCAATAATGATGTCTGGTTTATTTTCCTCGCATAATTTCTTCAGGAACGGAATAGCTTCTGCCGGATTTACCGGTATATCTGGAGCCAGCACATTGCATTGTGGAAATATCTTTCTCAGGTGCTTCACCGTTCCACTTTGTCCACTTGATCCAAAGCCGTGCAGGTAGATGATTACTTTCTTATTATTCATAACAAATATAGGGTTTTACATCGTTAAAAAAAGGGCATTATATACCTATTGACTAATCTTTTTCTAAATGGCTTTTTTATATTATTATGTAAAAAGGAGGGATGTTTTTCCCAGGGTGGGGGCCTTAATGATATCTTTGCCACCTTGCTTCTGGTATAGTCTACACAAAATTACACTCTTTTTTGCTTCTATGCTACGTCTAGCCCTGTCCAATCAACTCTTATTACCTCTGAAAGCAAATGATTTTTGTATCTAGGAGGAATAAGTGAGAAATGTCCAATCCAGAAGGTATCTTTCCAGTCAAATCCACATCTTTTGGCAATCCCTAATGACTTCTTGTTTCTTAGGTCTATAAAGAGAGTTATTCTATAAGGGAAGCAGTAATGTTTCATCTTATCACAAATAGCTTTTACAGCCTCAGTCATATAGCCGTTTCCCTCACATTTTTTATGCAGGAAATAAGCAAGATAGAGCTCTGTGCCTCCCTGATAGTTGTCCCTATTTGGATTTAGTTCTATTATGCCAAGAAATTGCTTATTATATTTACAAGTGATACCATAGTAAAGATGGTTTTCGTAGTAGCGACCATAGTATCTATCTAATTCTGGATTTGCTTGTTTTAACCAGCATCTAATGTCTTTACGAGTTAAAGATTCGTTACGATATGGCATATACCATTGAATCCCCTTTTCCTTGAGCAATTTCCAAAATTTCGGACAATCCTTTTGTGTCATCTTTTGCAAAGAAAGACGTCGTGTTTCAATCTTTTTACCAAATATGTGGCGAAGTGTTTGATACATAAATTCAGTATATCGGTGTTTATAGCAAGTGTTTTAGCTCTTCTTTCAGTATTATCACCCCTTCTGTTGCCGTGGAAGAAATGTACTTATACCCAAGAGATGCATATGGGATGTCGACTTCGTTAGGATTTATGATGAATTTAGGAACGGAAGGGTGAGCATAGCGGATTAGCTCCGCTGCAGGATGAACCGTCAAAGAGGTGCCAATCACAACAAAGATATCAGCATCCTTTACAATTTCTGCAGCATCTTGTATTCCGGATACATACTCCCCAAACAGTGTGACGTGAGGTCTAAGCTGTGAGCCGTCACCGGCATCATCTCCAAGTTCTATCGGAACATTCATCGGCATTTCCCTTATGTAACGAGCGTCATGACGATTATCAGATGAACATACCCTTGCCAGTTCTCCATGCAGGTGTATGACATTGGTAGAGCCAGCGCGTTCATGTAAGTCATCGATATTCTGTGTGATGACTGTTACCTGATGCTGCTTCTCCAAATCTGTGATGAAGGCGTGTGCTGCATTAGGGGTTGCATCAAAAACTCTTTGCCTCATATCATTTATGAATGCAATAAACTCTGAAGTGTCGTTGTATAATGCCTCAGAGCTTGCCAGATAGACATTTCTTTCATCATTCCAAAGCCCATCTGGACCACGGAAAGTCGGTATTCCACTCTCTGCACTGATGCCTGCACCAGTCAGAAATACTATATGTTGACGTATCATTAACCTAAAGTCTTATTACTTACTCCAACCCCTTATCATACATTTGTCTGTAGGGGTAAGCCACCCTGTTCTCTTGGGGCAGCATGAAACTTTCCAAATATAACATATTTATCCTCGTTTAATGGGTTTCGTTTCATTATTTTCATTTCACGAAAATACTTCAGACAAACCAAATTTCCAAAGAATGATCAATTCTTTTTCTAAATGGCTTTTTTATTATTATGTAAAAAGGAGGGATGAATTTCCCAGGGTGATTCCTTTATATTGTGAAAAAAAACTGCATTTCAGTTATTCGGGATCTAATTCTATATAGTTGCCTAAAATGATGTATGGTACTATCGTGCAGACAGAGCCATAAGGAAGAATGAATATCGTTAATGGACGGAAAGACTTATCTTTCATAGATGAGCATCCAAAACTAACTCTTTATGACCCTCAAAATCGCTGGCATTGTTGAAGTTTTTATCTTACCGCGTTTTATGGTAATTTAGCAAGTAACGCTTCTCTTCTCTTTGAAGACACTTGTTTAGAAGGGCTGAAAACGCTGATGGTAGGGGCATGGTCTATAACGCCCTGGCATGCGAATGACAGTACCTCATAGGTATCTAGATCATGCCCGAACACTCTGCACAAGGCATGATCGCAAATATCAAATCCGCTATGTGTTTCCAGGTATTTCTTCCTCATGACAGCCACCTCGTCCACTGTAGGGGGAACCTTTACTATCATGGCAAGGTTTACGCTGCAGTTTCCCCAGAATCTGTTCCCCGGGTAGCCCATAACTTCCACAATGTCACCCCGTTTGAATTTTATTTCTTCTGGCTTTCTGCCCCAGAACATATTTCTTTTCCCCCAGTAGTTGTATTCATCGGCATGAGAGCTGGCGGGAATGGAGTCTGCATACGTGTTCTCACCCCATAATGATCCATCCGGCAGGTAGATTCGTGTAGAGAGATTTTCGCCCAAGACATCTTCATGTGTCTCCAAGCCCAGTGGAATCTCCGTCACCACATAGGCATATAGGCTACTCCTGAACTCCGGGTACTTTTCCTGGAATGCGCTGTAGTAGCTGCCTATGTTCGTCATATATTCATCCACTTCCTCCTTTGTCCTCATGTACAAGGTTTCACGCACTTCGGTCTTGAACTCCGGATAGCGCAGTCTGCTCCAGCTCTTTTTAAGGTAGTACGGCATTATCTTGTAAATGCTTTCTATTTCATTCATTGCCATAGGTCAATTCTTTTTGTATCTTTGCAAAGATAATAATAAATGAATAAATTATGATAAAAAAAGGTATAGACATTCTACTGGTACCATGTCACCGAAGGCTATGAAAGATCCATGGATGGAGAAGAGGGTGAACTAGTCTTCGAGGTGAATGATGAATATACCACTCGCTGAATGGCTTTTTAATTATGATGATCACACGTGTATAGGTAGTTCCCAGCTGCTTATGGTGTCACCTTTGTAGATGATGTGCTTCACCTCCGTGAGAGTCATGGTGAATGACGGAATGCAGATAGGGGCTATGAGTGCCTTAAGATCATCCAGTGCAATAGCCTTGATGGGGATGCGTGCCAAGGTTACATGGAGCAGGAAGTCTTGCGGTGGGAGGCACTTAGATTCTATAAGTTGCTCACGAAGTGTGAGAACCAGTTTCATGAACTCCGCACTGGGTTTGGAGCTGGTAAGACAAAGTATATGCTCTGATGAGGTGGAGAAAGCATGTAGCTTGTCTAGTGTCAGCGTAGGAGCAGCTTGCTGTGAGAAATATTCCTGAAGCACAGATGCTTGTGGCATCTCACTCATGAAAGCGATAGTGGAGTGGTAATGCCCATTCTGCCAACGAACAGCCACCTGAGAAAGGGCCCCTTTAAGTTGGTTAACCCAACGGGCATCCTTACTCAGTGGAACGGAAATGGCTAGGTAGTTTTTCATGTTGTTTTAGACTTAAGTATCTGCCTTACGACCTCCAAGTCTTTATCATGAACACGTGAAAGTTTCTTAGATGAGCCAAAATCCGTGTAATCTATAATCACTAGTTTTATGCCATGCTGGGGGAGGATTGTTTGTCTGCGTTCATCATAAATACGCCTTTGCTCACCTCTACTTACACCACTGACAGTCATTCTCCTGTCAAAGAATTTCACAGGCTCTGTGTGTTGCCGTTCATGGTATTCAATAACCAGATTTAGATCTTCATAATAAGCGTCAACTGGGAGAGGACGGCCTGAATCACTCAATAGGAAATCGAATTTATGCTGTTGTGAGGCAGTCTTTCCTAATACCTCGTTGCAAAGACTAATCACATAATACTCGTCGGAATTTGTTCTGCTGTTAGTCTTTTTTGGGGGGGAAGCAGGAGCTTTAACCACCACTGGTTTAGCAATATTAGGTGCCAAGTCCTTGCTTGCCATGAAATACCAATTAGTATTTATGCTTTTTCTTTCAGCCAAGACAAATGGAATCATTCCAAGCTGATTATTCTCATCCAGCTTTCTGAGCAGCTGCCTGATAGGAAGTCCATTCTTACGGTCCTCATTGAATACTCCTTTCTCTATGAATAAAGGCATCAAGTCCTTTGCTGGCAATTTTCTGGGATTATTAGGATTAGCAAAATATTCAGAGAGAATACTGTTGATTATTGATATTTTTTCAGATGTTGTCATACGTCAGTCAAAGTGTTAATTCATAGATTGTGTTTGTTTTCTGGTCGAAGTTTGAATTTGTAACTTCTATTAAAGCGAAAATACTACATTTTTACTTTATTAGCAAAATATTAATCCCTTTTCTTGTAAAATATCGTTTTGGACAAAATGGATGGTTGATACACAATTAAACGACAACTATAATAACATAAACTACTATGAAGTAAGTATAAAGTTATCATTTCATAAAGATGCTTTCGCATTTATTTTGAGTTGCACTTGCAAAAATATTAAATTATCCTTATTTTTGTAAATTGATAAAGTCTTAAATGATACCATGCGATGATTATTATAGGCAACCATTCTCTATTAAGTACATAACAGGAAAAATCTTACGACAGAGTGCAATTCTTCCTTTTGATCTGGGAGTAGTATACTGTATAGGCAATACTTATAAAAAATATTGAAACTATATATCCGGATATTGGCAAAATGATTGAAATCAACATGTTGCATTAATTAAGGGAACTATTTACAGTTAACATATATAGTTCCCATAATAAAATAATAGTATTATTGAATTATTTTTTTAACAGATCATCTTTATGTCTATCAAAATTCAACTTATTAATTGTGCGCAAGATCCAACCATTCAGAAGCCTGAAGAAAGCGCAGCTGTTGAAATTAAGCAAGCATTTGAACAAGAGTTCGGCAAATATCCAGATGCGAAAGGTACTCTATATATATTGCGTAGTATCTCAATATTTGGGTATAAAATCAGGGACATTGATCTTCTTTTGATTGGTAAATTCGAGAACTTCTCTTTAAGGAATAAAGTGACTACAAAAAACTATGGTAGCATTTGCAATCTTAATATTAATAGTTTTATCTGCAACATTGAGTTGAAAGACTGTGATTCTATCGAAGTAGATGGAAAACGAACATTATGGAAAGAGGGTACTGCTTATAAATATAAATATAAGAGAAGCGGTGAAAAGAATGTGACAGAGCAAGCATTTGATCAGCAAAATGAATTCCGGAAATATATGAAGGACACTATAAACATCGAACCATTTATGTGCAATCTAATTTGGTTTCGAGGGTTAAGCAACGATCAATTAAGGGAAGTTAGGGGAAATGAAAAAGACAACGCTCTTGCTGGTCAATTTAGTTATATTGATTTTGTTGAGAAATTGTTGTTGCAGCAAAACGTAGAACAGAAGAGTGGCACATATCTTTTAGATGGTTTTTATGGCAATGATAAAGACATTTCATATTTATCTCAATATTTGTGTGAGAAAAGAGAAGTAAAAGGATTGACTAAAAAGAAGTTTGAATTACTCTCTCAAGGTGCAATTGATATTGATAAACTAAAGGATAACGTAGGAGACAAACTTATTATCATGCCAGGATTAGCAGGTACAGGAAAAACTATCCAGTTGATGCAGTTAGCCTATAATCTCGCTAACCCTTCAAATGATAAGCGCTGTCTTTTGCTTACGTATAATAATGCCTTAGTCTGCGATATACGTCGATTGTTAGACTTCACTAATATACCTGTAGGCGTGGATGAGAGAACTGTATCTATACAGACAGTTGATTCGTTTTTTATAGAGTTGATGGAAATGTTTGAGATAATCAAAAAAGGCTCATTAAAGCCCATCTCCGAAGATTACAATCAAAAATTTGTTAAGGCACTTGAAGATTTCTACAATACACTTATTAAAGACTTAGACGAGAGCGAAGCCCAAGCCCTGAAAGATCTTGTTGACACCAAAATAGACTGGGATTACATTTTAATCGATGAGGGTCAAGATTGGCCAGAATTGCATAAAAAAGTGATTTTTAAGTTGTATGGTCCTAAAAGGATTGTTGTTGCTGATGGTGGCCCTCAATTTATGATGTCATCGGAGAAACAGAATTGGAAGAGCGGTCTGGAATCGGCTGTGTTTAAAGAGAGAAAAGAGTTGAATATCAATCTTCGTCAAAAATCAAACCTAGTAGAATTCGTAAACGTTTTTTCACGCGAGTTGAGATTAGGTTGGAGCATACAAAAGAATAATGCACTTCTTGGCGGTCAAGTTGAAATATATGCTTCATATAATAATAAATTGCATGAAGAAATCTGTAAACATTGCAGTGCCTCTGGGTGTGAAAACTATGATATCCTTATCCTTGTTCCTCCATCTATGGTAGAAAAGGATCAAAATGGAGAGCGCCATTTCAAGAATATGAATAAATATAAAAAAGCAGGAATAGATATATTTGATGGTACAAACACCTCAAATCGTCATCGTTATCCTACAAAAGATATTGCACGACTATATCAATATGATTCTTGTAGAGGGTTGGAAAGTTGGGTTACAGTCTGCTATCAGTTCGATGAACTGATTAAATACAAAATGGAGACTATTGATGAAGATGTGGTTAGAAATAGTTACCAAGGTTTTGATATTAATGAGGGTATAAAGAAATATGTTTATACTTGGGCTTTAATGCCTATGACTAGACCTGTCGACAGATTGGTTATCACATTAAAGGATCCTAATAGCGAAATTGGCGTTATTTTAAAGAACTTATCGAAGAGTTTTGATTTTATTAAGTGGAATATTGATTAAAAGCAATTATTATGTGTCAAGACTTTATTAATTGGACTAATGCATTATTGGACTACTTCTTTTCAAGAGAAGATAATGAAGAAGTTTTCTTATTCGTTGATCAAAGTATTCTGGATCAAATAGGCAGAGATAATGAACTAGGAGATCATCAATCTTTCTTATATACATTTCTAGTCCCTGTTAAAGATAGAATCAAATTATATGATGAACTTTATCTAGATGAAAATAGATTAAGACCTAATAGGACGACAAGTGATAATCAAGAGTTAAAATCACCTAACATTCTTAAATTTGCTCAATTCTTAGGATTGAATCTGAATAAACCTTATTATTTTTCATATATTGTACTTGTAATGTATTTTGCAAGTCAGACGAATAAAGGAAGTATACAGGCTGTTGGAATGTATTTAAAGAATAAATTAAGTATATCAAATTATACTCACATAGAAGATTTATTTAATTGGTTACATGACGAGCATCCCGAGTTTAAGAATAAACTGAAAACACAAGAAAGAATAATAGGCCGTATTAAGTATCAGTTGTTGCTTAGCCCTGCTGAAATACGGGAAATTAATGAGGCATTATATAGAATTTCGTATAAAGATGATTACAGTCTTTCTTATGTGGATAAAATTTTGAAGATCAAGGATTATGTCAATGATCATGTCAAAGATATTTTGAAAGAGTCACTATCTAATTCTGACTATCAATACCGCATAAACAATATCTTTGAGACTTTTGATTTGGAATCTTACAGGAATGCACATCAAAACCAATTAGCAACTAGCGTACTTGAGAATTTCGCTCTGTATCTTGATTTTTCTCAGGGGCGTGGCTTCAGATTGCTTTCGAGTTATAGACCATCTGGGAAAGCTGTAATAAGCCAAGGTGACAATCATTTTACATTTACGCCATCTATTGATTCAATTGATTCTTATAATAATGAATTCGTTGAATTTAATGGAAATGAATTTGTTGAATTAAAAGAGTATTCACTTAAAACCCAGAACTTGGAAATAAAGCCAATCGCTTTGGGGGATGTCGTTTTCTTCTACAAACAAAGAGAAGGAGGTTACATCCAAAATAGAAATTCGTATAATAAAAAGTTGTATATTTTCGTTAAAATAGATCGTAAAGGTCAAAAAATAGGAGAATGGGAAAACTGGGCCGCTCAAAATGCCACTAATTGCAAACGAATAGATGGAACTTATGATGTTAGTGATTTAACACAAAATAAATGGGCTTTATATTTAGCTGACGGCTTGACTGCTCCTTATTACACGCGAGAGGGAGGATGGAACCTTACAAATAACGTTAGAAGTATTGTTAAGATACCTGGCATTAAATGTGGTAAAAATGTTTATCTGGTAAATGCATTGCCTTATTTTGAATTCCCATATGATATTAGTGAGCAGGGATTGAACTTAATTGTTGAGAAGGAAGGCTGCCAATTATCTTATAATGATGATTATAGGTTCTTCATTCAAGGAAACAAATTGATCATAGACCTCATAAAAGATATAGATTACAAGGATTCAAAATTAATTGAAGTTACTATCAATTATACCAACCCAGAAACCAATGAACAACTAACTCCTGATACTCCCGATGGCAAAATTAAGTTCTACGTTCGTGGACAAAATATTGTTTACAATCAGAATGAACTTTATTCCTTTAATAACTGGGGTGTAATGAGTGATAGAGATGAACGACTTATACAAGGGAATGTTATCTCTGGAATAACACATATAGATCTTGGGAGAGCTTCTCATGTAATTGAGACTAGTGATTTTAATAGGGATTTTACAGACTATTTCTATTTTATCAACCTTCTTGCTTCATGCATTTACATGGATCCGGATGGTAAGATAAAAAGAGAAAGATTGGAAACATGCATTAAATATACATCCATAAGGCTAAATATTCAATCCAATGAAGATGGGTTTACAACAAAAGTTATCAGCTTATTGGTAAATAGTGGATACATTGCGGCAGATTATAGAACCTCCCATTATCAAGCTATTCCACCCGCATTTACTAAAATTCCAAGATCTTTCTATGCTGGGAGTACTACTCAAGTATGGATGTTAACTGGAGCGTACACAAGAAAATTTATGAAAGACCTCGATGATTTTTGCACAAAAAATGCCGACGGTAGAGAAAGGAAAGTTCCAATTAGCATAAAATTTAGGTATATCAAAAAACTTGACAATTCACGTGGCAGTTTGAAGTTATTGCCTCCTATTATTCTGTTAGATAGCAACTTTAATCCCGTAGATTTCAAGAATAGGTTTCCCCATCATTTATTTGACGTTATAAATAAACACGATCAAGCACTTGAAATGCTTTCATCGGTTTCTCCAATATCGGAATATGAAAAGACAATGGTAACAGTTCCTAGGGACAGGGTCGATGTCTCTAGGTTCGTAAGACCAAAATCCAAAGAGTTCCCAAGAGTTCGAGAAGACAATCCTTATGAGTATAACAATCATATTTATATAGAAAAGTCTGAAAAGGGAGATTTCTTTAAACCTTCTATATCAGAAAAGTGGAATGATTTGTTCTGCTACTATAAAAGAAATAAACCATTTATTATAAAAGGTTCTCAACATATATATTTGCCTGAAGACCTTCGTTTGCCAAGCCTTATCCAACGTTCTCTATTCATCATGAATGTCGGCCTGCCAGCTTACAAGAAAGTCTTTATATGTGACAATCCTTCTAAGATGTTGTACACTAGTGTGAGATCATATAAAGTAAATGATGCGAGATTACGAGTAGTATATGAAAAGCTTACAGGGAATGGTGATCCTACCCATAATCCATGCATAAGAGATAAAGTAACATCGTCTAGAAATCATGAATATGATAAATGGGAATATCGTATGGAGTTGTGGACTAGAATAGAGGACCATAACAAAAAAATTCCATCAAAACTTTTAATTTTGAAATATGCTCTTTATAAATTAGATCCCACAAAAGACATAAAAACGGGATGCTATTCGGTTTCCTATCGGAATATCATTGTTTCAACATTAGTAGAAGGAAACAACAACAGCATCATTAAAGATACTTTTTATGAAAAAGATCAAGTTTTATATAAGACAGATCGTTCATGTAATGAAATCATGAGTTATATTATTAAGAATAAGCTTTCGGAATATAATGATAAAGGAGTGAATAAAGCATCATTATTCACATTGCCCAACAGAGAATTGTATAACATCGAAGAAATAACCATCTTATAATAATACCAATATTATGAATAAAAACAATTACGAACACCTTTTGTCCCAAGACCCTATTGGTGCTTTTGATAAAATCAAAAAGAACTACATCCGTTATTTTGAGAATGCATATAAAATTACAGACAAGAATTTGGATAAGGAACGTATAGGATTATTAGATAAAGACGACAATCTATATAAATCCCCATATCTGGAATTACTACCAGAATACAATTCTTATGAAGGCATCAATGATATAGGTGAATTGGCAAAGACTTTCACCGAGGCGTTTGGTTCAGAAGATGTTTCCAGACAATTCTTTGAGGAATTTATCAAAAAAGGCTTGATGGACTATATTCCATATGTTCATCAGGTAGATATGCTCAAGAAAGTATTCTGCCATGAAGAAGGACGTTATAACAACGCCGTCATCACAACCGGTACTGGTTCTGGTAAGACAGAGTCTTTCTTGCTTCCATTGCTTGCTCAACTTTTTAAAGAGGCTAAGACGTGGGGAAAGGTCACTAATGACACTAATTGGTATAATCGTTATCAGGGTGTATATGATCCATGCCAACGCATCGGTCAAGATGATGCTCATAAACCGGCTCTTCGAGCATTGATAATGTATCCTATGAACGCTCTTGTTGAGGATCAGATGGCCCGTCTTCGCAAAGCGTTAGATTCAGACGAAATAAGAAAGTTTATGGATTCTAATGATGGTCTGAAAGGCAATAGAATCTATTTCGGTAGTTACAATGGTTCTACCATTGGCATGAAGAATTATGATCTAATTAAGAAATATGGTCATACCAATGCTGATGGAAAGAATGTCTCATTAGAGAAAGCCCGTAAAGCTTTAAAAGAAGAATTAAAAAAGATCCAAGAACAGTACGTTAATGTAACCAAATATTATCAGAGACTTGTAGATGCAGAGAATCAAGCAAAGAATGCCTATGAGACTGCATTACAAACTGGTAATGAAGTTGAAATCGCAAATACAAAGAAAGCATATGATGAGGCAAAAGAAGTAAGAAAAGCTAAAGAGGATGTTCTCTATACTTCACCACGTTTGGGTGGTGATCGTGTTACTGCAGAGATGGTCACAAGATGGGATATGCAGAAATGGGCGCCTGATATACTTATCACCAACGTGTCTATGTTGAGCATTATGTTGATGCGAAAAGCGGAGAAATGCATTTTTGACCAAACCAAAGATTGGTTAGATGGCGATCCTGACAAAATGCATCCAACTCGTGTCTTCCATATTGTGCTCGATGAGCTTCACTTGTATAGAGACACTGCTGGTAGTGAAACTGCATGCTTGATCAGAATGCTATTGAATGCTATAGGCCTACCTCCTGTGATAGATGATGGTAATGGAAATAAGATACCTAATCCGCAACTACGAGTTTTGGCCTCTTCTGCCTCATTAGGTACAGAAGATGCCACACAGCAATTCATGGAGGAATTTTTTGGGGTCTATAATACGAGTAACGAAACCAAAGCATTCAACATTATTCCTAATAACAATGAATACAGTGCCAACTATGAGCCACAAAAGGACACTGATGATCTCGACTATGAGGAATTCTCAATTTTCACCAATGACTTTGTCATGCTGGACGAAGAGGAAAAAATGCGACTCATGAACGAAGTGGCAAATAAACACCATTGCAGTGATGCGGTATCATTCATCCACAAATACGAAAAGACAATTTTCGCAGATTTCCTAGCTGTCGGCTGTAAGCGTGGAGTGAAAATTGATGATTTGGTATATCAAGATGACAAAAAGCCTTATATATTTAAGACAAAAGAGGCATTGAGAGGATTTTTGATCTTTAGAGCTTATGCTGATCACTTGAAAGAAAATGGGAAGTCTCTGAAACATCGACTTCCTCGTATTCGATTCCACCAATTCTTCAAATATATAGAAGGAATGTGGGGAGAACTTCAGGCAACAATAAATGATCCTAATGCTTCGCCAGCTCAGAACCTTTCTTATGAGCCTCAGGAGGTTGGTCCTCACAATGGCAAAGTTCTTGAGTTACTCCGTTGCGAGTGCTGTGGAGAGTTGTTTATAGGTGGAAACCGGAAAATAGATCAACAAGGAAAGACCTATCTGACATTGAATTATCCATCATTGGAAACTATACCTAATTTCAATCCAACTCCGATGGTTCAGAATAAATCGTTCGAAGATTACGCTCTATTCTGGCCATCCCATATTCAAAAAGCAGAGATAGGTCTGCCTACAGAATATGATCATTTTACTATGTTGAATTCCAATGAGACTTCATTTGAAAAGACGCATTCAAGAGCTAAATGGCGTCGTCGTTATCTCGATGTCTTCACTGGAGAGGTTTTACAGAATAAGCCACGAGGCAACAACAACTTAATAGAGGGTTTCGTGTTGGAAGCCGACCAAAAAGGAAAAACCCAACAAAATCTTTCTGTCGTACATGCTTTACCATGTTGCTGCCCACATTGTAATCAGAACTACACGAATAGAAAATATGCGAAATCTCCAATTCGTAGTTTTCGAACTGGTATTGATCGTAGTAACCAGTTGCTTAGTAAGGAACTAATCTACCAACTTAACGAAAAGTCGGCTAAGTTGATTGGATTTTCTGATAGTCGCCAAGATGCTGCAAAGCAGGCTTTAGGCATCGAGACAGAACACTATCGTGATATGGTTCGTATGCTCTTTATTCAATCTGTGGAAGAGGTTGATAAAGACATGCAAGAAACGATAGATCTCATTAGGAATGGGAAAAATAATGGAATAGATCGTTACGATCTAGAAGATGATTTAAAAACGAAATACAATATTCCAAACTTGTCAAGAATTATTGGTGCGATTTATGATAATCATGAGGAAAAGTTGCAAAACTTTATAACCGATACTATCAGCCTAAATAATCTTATCGGTCACGGAAATGTCAAAGATGGCATATTGCTTAAGAAACTTGTAAAACTTGGCATTAATCCTGCTGGTCCTGAATATAAGTACCAACATTATAAAGAAGAGGGAAAAGATAAGATCTATGAATGGAGCCAGGCCTTTGATTATGATCCTTCTAGCCAATATGCTTTTTGTATGCGCCCAAATTTACAATTTTTGACGACTAATGATTCTGGGTTTAATTATAACTCAGTGGATAATGGTTTGTCTTCTGCTGTTTTTGCCAATTCATTTGGTAAATATATGGGGGTAAGTACCCTCGATGCAGGAATTGGCTATATTTGTTGTCGCAATACCATAGATGTTATTAATTCTGAGGAATACAGGAAACTAAATAATTTGCTTGCCCCATTAGGTATCAACACTCTTGATTTCGTAGATGCATTTATACGTGTATTAGGCGATAATTTTAGATATAAAGATCCAGACTATGATAAGGATCTCAAGAGCTGGACACAATATTCAGAATTCAACGAGAATGTAAGGAAACCTATCGAACGCTTTATGAATGAACATCTTTTGAGTGATGATGATAGGCATAATTTAAAAGCTTATTTATATGATTTCTTATTTAAGCATGTTTCCAATCTGGAGACAATACTTGATTTTAACTTGTTGTCATTTAGAAAGCTAAATCCTGAATCTGAATATTTCATTTGCACAAAATGCTATCGTGTTCATCCTAATAAGGGATTTGGTTTCTGTACTAATCCTAATTGTCGTGGCGAACTGATAGATGATCCTAAGTATAAAGGCAAAGTCAAGGAACTTCAAAAGAAACATTACATTTCGTTCGACATTCTTAAAGAACCAAGAGAACCTCGTAGGCTGCATACTGAAGAATTGACTGGTCAGTCGGACAATATTCAAGAACGTCTTCTGAACTTCAAGGATATGGTTCTGCTACATGACGCTGATGAACGATATAGAACGGGCTTTGAAGCGACAAAACCAATCGATATGGTAAATGTTACAACCACTATGGAGGTTGGTGTGGATATTGGTAGTTTGGAAGCGATCTTCCAGGGCAATATGCCACCAACACGCTACAACTATCAGCAACGTGTAGGACGTGGTGGCCGCCGCGGTCAGGCATTCTCTACAGCTGTGACTTTCTGTAGAGGTCGTAGTCATGATGTATATTATTACAAGAAAGCGACAAATGAAATCGTCGGTGGTATGCCTGCAACACCAGAACTCTCTCTACATCCTTATGCTGAAACAGATCCTAAAGGTAATATTACCTATCATATGAAGTTGGCAATAATGAAGCGTGTTATTGTGAAAGAATTGCTTAATATGGCTTATTCTAACTTATATGATTACGATCTGAAGGATAATTGCGGTGAGTTTGGACGAGTTGGCGAATGGGGGAACAAAACGAAACAAATCCTTTTAGATTGGATCGCTAATAATCCTTCTAAGATTGACAATACCGTTGACTACTATTTCTCACAATTCAACAAACCGGGTATTGATATTACAGATGATATTAATGAGGTCAAAAAGTGGATAAAGAAAGATCTTGTTCCTGCTATAGATAACTCTCTAACCCAAGAGATGGATCTAAACAAAGGTTTAGCCCAATGCTTGTCTGAACTTGGATTCCTGCCAATGTATGGAATGCCTTCTGATGTTCGAAACTTCTATCATGGAACCGGGCACAAAAATGGTCAGGACTATGTGAAATCTATTGACCGCTCATCGGAACTGGCTATTTCTGAATATGCACCAGGTAGTGAGAAGACTAAAGACAAAGGCGTATACCGCGTTGAAGCCCTAACTTTACCCATGGATTATAGAAAAGATGGGCAATATGAAAGCTTGAAGTTTTATTATAAAGACGGTGATCCTGATGAAGAAAAAGACGCATTAAAAGATAGGTATATTATCACTTACGACAAAGATCTCGATTTCAAACATCGTGAGGGTAATATAGTCGATATTAGCCCTGTCGATAATCTAACGGATTCTGCACTCACTCAAAGTTGTGGTTTAGGGTTAAACCAACGTCTTATAGTTATCCCTAGGGCATATAGGTCATATCAAGTTAGCGGTAATAGTGGAACACCTGTGGAGAACAGTGACAGAAGCAGCTCTTTTGTTCAATGCCAGATTTGGGCAAAGGATGATATTACGAATGGAAATATCAAGGATAATATCCCAAATGTTCCGAATGTAATACTATCTGCCTATGGTCTTAAACTGAATAACGATGCCAAAATATGGCATGTCAATTCTAACAATAACCGTTTCTATAGGGGTGCATATAGCTATTGTGACGGCAAGCCATATTGTAGCGATACGAAACTGCCTAATTTTACTTTTTTCAATAAAACAAATAAAATGATGTGTCCTCTAACTCCAGATGCTCCAGGTTCTTTTGAAATCGCTTTAGGATCAAAGAAACCAACTGAAATGATCAGCTTGGAATTGAAGGGTTGTCCAGACTGTCTTAATTTAGACATTAGAGACAACAAAGTTGCAGTTAGGGCCGCCTTCTTCTCTGCAGCATTTTTATTGCAACGAGTGTTAGCCGACCAACTTGATGTGCAGCCTGAGGAGATTGAGATATCCGACAAAATAATAGACGGCAAGCCATATCCGATCATCTATCTGAGTGATGCGCTGCCAAATGGAGCAGGCATTGTAAGTTACTTAGCCAAAGAGGGTAAACTTGAAAAGATAATTAAAGATATAGTTGACTTTAGGACTGGCTTTATGAAATCGTTAATAGATGAGGAACATAGAAACAAATGCCGTACTGCTTGCCAGAGTTGTCTACTCACTTATAGCAATCGAGGTTATCATCATGTGCTCGATTGGAGACTAGGTGTGGGTATTCTGAGATTAATGATTGATCCAAATTATGATTTTGGCTTCACTGAAGAGACACGTCAACTATATCCGGAACTTGCTGACTTTAACGATCTTGTAATTGCAGCCGCAAAGAAAGCCAATATTAATCTGCAGGATGGTGAATGGGTGAAACTTGTTCAGGAACAAAGCAGTGAACCTGGTGCTGATGGCCGAACCATAGAGAAGATCTTCTATCATCCTCTTTGGAGTAAAGAAGAAGCGCAAAAGAAAGCTGGAATTCAAGATGGAGTCATTATTGAAATGTATAACACGTTTAATTTACTTCGTTCCAATATTTTTAATGATCTGTCTAATAGTAGTGGCGGAAGCAATTCTGTTTCAGGGCAGATAAAAGAAAGTGGAGAGAATGGAAATACAAAACGTTCAACTCAAAAACAGAGAAGGGTTCAAAGAGTTATATCTACGGATGAACCTTCTTCAAATGATTCTAGTAGTGGCGAAATAATAGATTTATGATCCGTTGGTGGAAATAAAGTTAGGGATCTAAATACCCGTTGTCACTAATTTATGCAAAATGATACAGCTGTTTCACAACGAGACTGCACTCCAAACTAAATTGCATAAACTTAGGAAACTATATAGAATTAGACCTCAATAAATTAGAAATGCAGCCATTACCGGCTGCATTTTTTGTACTATAATGACATTTATAAAAAAAGAGCAACAAATGCTGCTCTTTACATATGAGTGCAATGAACAGTCCATTGCTGAATAACAGAAGTCTTCTGTATTCCATACCACTGTCTCATATGCTCTTGCAAAACTACAATAACTTATTGAAACAGCCTAAGATTATGGTTTACTTTTATGCTTTATTATTATAAGAAGTATTTTTAAATGCAATAGCGCTGCATCTCATTTTTCACTTATGATTCTGATATTGTTCTCTTGCTATGGCAATGGCTCTCTTCAGCTTGTCTGCCAAAAGTTTTGGTAATTATATAGGGTTTGACCCCGATATATAAATATTGTGTAATTTTGAAAAAGGATTAATTATGTAATTTACCTATATAAGTAACAATGCCATTCTTTTTATGAACTATTTTCATGTCTAACAATTCAGCAATAACACATTGTTCTCCATCAATCTTTTGTGACCAAATATAGTTATAATAAGCCAAAAACTTTTGATTATTTGACAAAACCATTCTATATCTTACACTTGTTATAAATGATACTATAAAATCGAACCAAGGTCGTGAATTTATAATATCTTTGGTAAATTCAAATCTTTTGATGAAGCAACCTTTTGTTGCATATAAATCATCATTAGAATAATAGTCCATAGTTAATGCTTCAATCAACATGACAATGTTTCCTTCGTTGTCAACAAGTTTTTTAGAAACATCCATATCAGTTGTTTCACTTGTACAGTCCGTTTCGGTAAATTGAATTTGTTGCAGATTATAAAAATCTATTTTTCCGTTGTATTCAAGAACTCTTTCTATTGTCATAATCAATATTTTTTTGCAAAGATACTACTATTTATAATAAATGAATACTTTTTTGCTATTTATGTTGTTAGAAATAAAAAAGGACAAGAAGAAACTAATTAAAGACCCTATTAAAAGAATGTCTTATAATGGTAGTGGTAGTGCAAGAGAAGTTGTTAGAATGATTGCGTTAGCGTTAGGCTTCAAAATACATGAAGATGAACATGGTATTTCTGCTTATGGCGGTAATGCAATTAGGATTGCAGACCATTGCACATATATGCAAACTTGGGTTGACCGTGGTACATGGAACGCTCCCATAAGGTTAGATGTTGTAATTGAAGAAAAACCAACACAAGCGGTAACACAAGTTAAAAAGGGATTTGATTTCACCATAGCAGAGTTTGTATATGATATAAATGATGTTGACCCTCAAAATGCAAGGACTATTGCATATGATATTAGAAATGTCATTAATGGCAATCAATATGCAAATAATGCACGTGGTGAAAGAAGACCATTAAAATCTACACATAGTTCAAACGAAAATAAGCAACATAACACAAATAAACATATGAAACAAATTTTGTTTCATATCGTTGATGTATATTTATCAAGTTATTTTTCTAATAAATAGCACAAATATTTGATTTACTTAAGAAATATCAATAATTTCGAAGCAGAATTGATATTTATATGAAAACAGTGATAATCTATGGCAAAGAAGATAATTAGACTAACAGAGAGCGAATTAAATCAAATTATAAAGGAAGCAACTGAAAAGGTTATGAATGAAATGGATGCTGGAACTTATTCACGTATCCATAATGCTTCTCATAGGGCTATGCAAGACATTCAGAACGGCAATTACGAAAGAACTGTTAATGGTCGGGATTTCATTAATAATGACGATATAATCAGCCGTGCTGATAGTATGGAACAAAACGTACAAGCACATTGGTTGAAGGACTATATTGGTCAAACGTTCAAGTTCTTTGGAAGAAGCCAAATGGGATTACCAGCGCACGTTTTATTTACTTCCGAAAGAATTACCAAGTTAGAGCCAAATAAAACTGTATTGGTGGGTAGTGTCACTTTCAATAGAAATCAGATTAATGGTGATGGTATTATTATTGACTTTACGAAAGGAAGAGTCAAATACCACGAAAGAGGTAATAGATATGCATATACTTTGGAGATAGACAATAGATATAAACCATTGTGGGACAAATTCACAAATGAATTACAAGCAGCACTAGACGCAAGACAATATTAAAACACAAAATGCAGCCTTTTCAGACTGCATTGTGGTTTTCGGGGTCAAACCCTATATAGTTGCCAAAGTTTTTTGTCAGGCAGTTGGGTGTAATATTGAGCTACTTTTATGGGGCTATTCTCATCCAACATGAGATATTCAACATGCTCAGTATTTCCCTCTGAGCACAGAATAAGACCGATTGGCGATTCTTCCCACTGTTTCCTTTCGTTCTGGTTCAGATACCTTATTTCTAAGAATGAGAAATTTATAACAAAAAAGTTATGATTTCAGGAAGGGGGAGGGGAGCAAAAAAAATACAGCCGTGTTTCACAACAAGACTGCATTAAAATAAATCTTTAATGATCTTTTAAACCGTTGCAAACGGTACGCTTTATTTCTTCCCCACCAAACAAAATCGGTAAAAAATAACCTTGCACGTGAAAATAATCCGTGCAAGGCTTACTTTATTCCTCTCTGGGCCTCTTAAAAGCCCCGCTGGAAATCATTTTGTCCGAATGTTACCATAGGGCACACCCGCTCCTTTTCCCTGCATACTACTTTATGCTTCTCCAATCTTCTTAAATTCCTGATGAAGCAGTAAGGTAGTCTGCGGGGATTGTGATTCTTTTCCTTCGCATGGGAACCACCGGGTCGGTATAGCATCGCATCCCTGAACGTAGTGTGTTTGATTTCCCTTTCCTAAAAAAAGAAAAGGTAAAGCATGCAGTCGCCTGTTGTCGGAGCGTGGAGGACAGCGCAGGACTTGAACACACTAGCTATACAGACCTGGGGCGTTTCAGCCCCGGAACAGGTCCCCGACTCTTCCTGTCGGGGACTCATTCTCTAAACCCTATTTTCAGTACAGAAGGCGCACTGGTAGCCAAGATACGTGTTGGGGAACTTGGCGGACAAAGCTACTCTCCTTTTCATGTCCACTTTGACATGCAAAGTTAGCTTGGTGGGTGCCCTATATACAAAAAAGGTTGATAATCTAAGGTTTAGGTCTGAAGATAATAGAGAAGAAAGAGCTAAGATTAATAGAACATTCATCGGGCACCTCGAATTGCCCGATTGGGTAACACGAACTACCCGAGCTAGCAACTTCAATTGCCCGACCGGCTACCACCAGTTGTCCGATTTAGGTTATTGTTTGGAAGGTGTTTTTTTGCATTTTAAACATTGAAATTGTTATAGATTTCTTCCCAGAATATGGGCAGTTTTGCCCTTTTTTCACATAATGTATATAGAAAAGCATGTGCCTAAGCCTAGGTTACATTTCATTTAGTAACAACTAATATATAGTTATGGAAGAAAGCAACAGGTATATAGTTCCCCCTAAAATCATACTTATATGAACGAAATATCAGCATTAATAGAAAAGATAAAAAACTTCAATGAAGAACGGGAGTGGGAACCATTCCACAACCCTAAGGATCTGGCCATATCCATCAGTGTAGAAGCAAATGAGCTCCTGGAGTGTTTCCTGTGGAAGCCAGCCTGTGAGGCCAATCTGGATAAAATAAAAGAAGAATTGGCCGATGTGTTAATCTGTTCTTTCCAGCTGGCTTACCGATGTGGGTTAGACATTGAAGGAATAATGAATGAAAAGATAGCCTTGAATGCCAAAAAGTATCCAGTGGAAAAGGCAAAAGGAAAGGCTACAAAATATGATTCTCTATAAAGATAGATCGCAGGTATTTAGTTCCCTATTATTAAATGTTTTGCCCCAACAGTTCCACGTTATGCAGCATCAGCAATAAACGGTAACTATGGCAGAACAAAAGAAGAAATGGTTGATAAAAAGAATCAGATACTTTTTCCTTGGGAAAATCTTGACCTTGTTGAAAACTTGAAACAATTTGTATAAATATATTGAATTTAACCTCTGTTATTAAAAAACAGAGGTTATCTTTCCTTTTAAGAAACTATTTATTTTTAAATAATTCTCAATAAAATACATTATGGAAAAAATAGTACGTTTAAATGAACGTGAATTGAAAAATATTATACATGAATCGGTAAAAAATGTGTTAAATGAAAGAAAAACAAATTCATTTATTAATGAGGTTCGTAATTTCAATTCCATCATAGATAAAACAATCAAGGCCTTAAATGAAAGCAGCATTAACAGAATGTTGCAATGGCTGAAAAATTGTGATTGTGCTTTCATCAGCGCATTTAGAAATGAATTGAAGGATGTTAGAGATATAAATGCAACTTATCTTGGACCTGATGATAAAAATCAATGGCAAATTGGAAAACAGTTTACTCATGAAGAAAATCGTCAGAAAAATAAATTAATGGTTGCTGAATTGTTACAATTAGGATATGGTGTTACAAAGGTAAAAGGTGTATATCCAGAAGGAATGACAGATGAAACATCAGAGGAAAGTTATTTGGTGGTAAACCGTAATGATGATGAAAACTTCTTGGATAACTTGTTGCGTATTTCCGAATATTATAATCAAGATTCAATTTATTACAAAGAAAAGGGTAAAACAAAAGGTAATCTGATTGGCACTAATAATAACGGTTTTCCCGAATACCACCAAAAAGGTGAGGACAGTGAATTGAAAACAAGTACTGCTTCAAACTATATGTCAAGAATGGGAAATAAAGCATTCTCATTTGTTGGAAAGGATGCAGAAAAAGTAAAAAACCGCAAAAACAAAATGTCAGAAGCCGTTAACTTTTGGAGAAACATGGTAGATGGCAAAATGATTATAAAAGAAGATATTCACCCATTAACAAGAAAAACTATGGGGGAGGCTTTGAGAAAAATGAGAAATAGAAAAGCTTGTAATTAAGCATAGGTTACATTTCATAATATGAAGACTTACATACAGATAACGGGAGGAAGAGGCCCCGTGGAATGTGCCCGTACCGTGGCACTTGTGGCTAAAGAACTGCAGGAAGAATATCCTGACTTGGAACTGGTGGACTACGAAGCTCACAATACTGAGCCTAGCTGCTTCATGTCAATGACATTGTCCACCAGATCGGAGAATGTTACACAAATGAAAGCGGAGTGGGAGGGCACCGTCCAATGGATTGCCACCAAGAATCCTTTCCGCCCTAACCACAAGCGAAAGAATTGGTTCGTTGGCGTCCACTTCTTCAGTGAGGCTGCTACCATCATGATAGACGATAAGGACATAAAGTATGAGACATCGCGCAGCGGTGGTGCCGGAGGGCAGAATGTAAACAAGGTGGAAACAGCAGTCCGTGCCATCCATATTCCTACAGGTCTGTCTGTCAGGTGTGAGGAGGAACGCTCGCAAGCTCTGAACAAAGCCAAAGCTGATGAAGGTATAGAACATGAAGCTAATATTTTAAATACCATAGACATATTAAACGAACAAAATATGGATAATGATATATATAAGGATTTCACAATAGATGAAATCTATAATGGTCGTGATGGCGGAGCATATAGGGCAAGTCGTTATCTGTCAAAGGCAATAACATCGGAAGGAAAAGAAAGACTATATTCTTCTTTTTCATTAAATGAGGGGATAGATTTTGAGCCTTCACTAAATGAAAAGGGCGGGATTATAACATTTAGCACGGACGTTAATGCAGAAAAACAGTCTGGCAACAAAATTGTCAATTGGCTTAAGCAGAAGATGATGACAATCCCGAACAGAATCGATGCAACCGGTAAAATCGATACGATTGCAACCGGTAATGAACTTGTCGGTTGGACCATAGGACACTATCTTGATGGAAGATATACAGCAAAAAACGGCAAGGAGTATGGAGAAAAATCCCTTTCGGTGGAGATAATCGGAGTTGATTTTGAAACACTTATGAAAATCGCCATGGAACTTTGTGCATCCTTCAGACAAGAAAGCGTGCTTTTAAAGGATTATTCAAGCGGAAGAGTTCTTTGTGTACTTAAAAAAGGGAACTAACTATGAACTATAGCCAGCAGGTATATAGTTCCCTAAAAAAAGCAACGTCCGGATAGGACGCTGCTCGGAGAAAAAATCATTATTCAAAAAGCGATGTCTTACGACATGACTATAATATTTCTATTCTTCTGTCCCTCCGTCGGGGCTTAGAATAATCTATATTTTCAAATGATGTTAGGAATGATTGTTGTGAGGAGTAGACTCTAATTCAATAGGCAGAGTAGTGACATGGGTGTCAGTTCCGTTATCAGTCCAAATTCTAACGGAAGTTGCTTTTTCACCAGTAGAATAAGTTGAAGCATAACCATTTGGGAAAACTTCATCAATAGAAGTCCCTTTAGGAACGGTTACCGAGTGTGTATCCCCACATGCGAAAGTTCCCCACTTTTTTTCTTCTGAAGCCCACGTAAAATCATATCTATTATCAGTCCTATTCCATAAACCCATTTTACGACCATAAAATTCTGTTGTAACTGTTTTTGCTTGTACACCTGAAGTTCCATTAGTCTCTAACCAAACATATTTACCAACACTAGCATTGCACTTAAAAGAATATGTAACCATATCACCACAACCTGAACAATAATGATTTGCCATAAATACTTCCACCTGCATAACAGGTATCGTATATTTTTTCTTCTCCATAATTATAAGTTTATTATAGTTTTTAATCTGTTTTATAATTGGTTTTCCTTGGCAATTTGATTTCTATTTTAAATATTGATTGATTTCTGAATCGCTGACTCTTGAAAATGTGATACCCATGATTAATCCACTAGTGTTTGTCAATATAAGCTTGTTCCCTTCAATTTTATATTCACCGCTGGTTGATTCGCCATTAATAGTCTCGGTCAATTTATTACCATTTGTTCTGTAAGTACCTTTTTCAATTTCAACTTCTGTCTCATCTTTTAAGCCTAATTGCTTTGCTTCTTTTGTGTACTTTGTGATGTATACATGAACGTGAGTAAAGGTTCCATCTTCTTTATATTGCGAATAGATATATGAGTGATATTCTTCAATTCCATATAAATCATCGTCTTTTCCATAATCTACGGCTAGATCACATTTCCATGTACCTACTATATTGCCATTTTCACCATCAATATCATCATCTTTGCTACATGATACTAGAGAAAGGCTGGAAATAACCATCATGGCGAATGCCACAAAACTTAATACTTTTTTCATATTTTACTGTTTTAAAGATATAAACGGATATTATTGGGCACAAAAATACTTAGTTCCCATAAAGGTACAATCATCCATTTCATCCACTTTGTTTTTTGTTTAGTTTCCTAGTTCTTCGAATATGTGTTTGTTTTTGCTATTCACATAGGACGCGAGTAATATGAAATAATTAACATGAGATTGAGCTATTTATTAAAAAAGAGGCTCTAGCAGAGGGCCTCTTTTATAATAAATCAAGAAATGTCTTATTAATTTCTATATTGAACTTATCTGTACATAAAATATATGTCTGTTATTCTTTTTCTTTTAAATAACCCTTATATGCTTTACTTCTAAATTTCTTCTTTTGTGTTACAACTCTTGGGTTAGTTCTTGGAACATAATACTTAGTTGTTGTAGGAGTATATATACCTACAGTCAGAGTACTAATAAACAAATCTCCAAATGTTCTCTTTACTTCCATCACATAATTTTCAACATCGGGAACACTGTTCTTTGCTTTGTCTTTTTTAACGATCATACCACCCAAAAAGTGCCCATTACGCACACTTGCAACATGTACTAGCTTTTCATCTGGTTGAATTGTTCCTACTGTAATTTTGTCACAGTAACAAGAAGACAGCAACAATGCAGCTCCAAATCCTAATAATAATTTTTTTAACATCATATGTAATAGTTTTGCGCTTCCTAGTTCCCAGAGGAAGCAGATTCTATAAAAAGGTGTGGGAACTATATTTCTCTTTCCCGTGTTTTATCTTCATACATGGATTATAAGATTTTAATAACACCTTTGCTTATCTTCATTTGGATGAGTTAATCTTTAATTTTCCTGTTTTAAAATATTAAACTTTTTTTAATGGCTATAAAGATATTTAGTTCTCATAAAGAAACAATCATCCATTTCATCCACTTAGGTTCCTTTGCCCATGGATGTCATAATGAGGGAGAGAGATAGCAGGATGTGCTAGATGAGCATGAGATGTTTAATGAAAAGCTGCAGCTTATTGGTGTTTCTTATGAATCATAAAAGAAGCCGTAAAAACAGTAATAGCTATTGCTGAAATTACAAAAAGTGATTGAGAGCCTTGCCATGGTTTTAGTGCCTTACGCATTTCTTCTATGGAGCTGAACCGTAATTCCTTTTGCATGGCAGTGCATCGTTTTATCACGTCTTTATAATAGGGGGCGCATGGTAGTGACTGGAGGATGCGGCCAATGGCATAAATGTCTGTCCGTTCATCCACTTTCTTTGAACCGTCTTTCTGCTCAGGTGCAGCATATTCACCCGTGCTGCCCTTGGTGTCGGGGTAACAGTCGGCATAGCAGCAACCTAGATCTATGAGTTTCACGTCGTATCCTATGTGGGTAATGAGGATATTGCTTGGTTTCAAATCTAGGTGAATGATCTGGTGGTTATGTAGATAGCCTACCACGCTAAGCAGTTGTTTTAGAAATCGGTCGGCGTTTTTTCTGTCATAGAAATATTCGGGATGGTGTTCCACAAACTTATCGAGAGTTTCCCCGTCTACATAATCCATCAAGATACCGTTACGCGTCTTGGCTGAATAATGAACCAGGTGGGGATGATCTAGCACGTAACCTAGTTCAAATTCTTTCTGCAGAGCTGCAGCATAGTGTGGGTGGGTTCTAAATTCAGGTTTCAGTCGTTTAAGGAAATGGAGTTTCCCGTAAAGCTTTACACGGTAGCAGAGACAGGTGGCACCGCTTACGGGCAATAGCTCGGCTTCGGGAAAATCCCACTGTATTTCTGAAAACGACGATGCACTGTCCATAAGGTTTTTGTGGCTTCCGCTTTAAAGGTTTTATTGTATGTATCAACATCAAAGATACCATGTTCCTTTAAAGTGACAATCATCCATTTCGTCCACTTATGTTCCAGGGCAGGGGATTTCGTAATATTTGAATTCTTTTGTGTCGTAGAAGGGGTCGTGATTAGGGTCGTTCCGCATCATCTGCCAGAGTTGTGTAATGCGGAAATACAGCAGGGTTTGGCACCATTCGCTATCTATGGTCTCTTCCCTGTATGTACCCAGGAACTTGTGCCATTCCTCCTCGTAAAGGGGACGAATTTCTTCTGAAAATACAATCCAGGTGTACGTATAGCTACTTTGGTCTATTTTATAATAGATGGAGTCTGAGTATTGACCAAGTGCTTTCTGGAAACGGGCTCCAATGACCCGCTGAAATTCACGGCGTAATGCTAGTGTATCTTCTTTTTGGATGGTTTTAGTATCCTGAGGAGTGGGTGGTGTGGCTGAAATAGTATCTACAGTAGTAACTTTTGGTGTTACTACTTGTGAGGTTTCTTCTACAGTTTCCTCTTGGCTGGGGTTAGGAACAATTAATTTCTCTAAACTATCAGTCTGGGGCAGGGTGGTAGTAGCTTCTTTCTCCGGCTCAGGTAAGTAAGTAGGAGAGCTTGCCTCTTGTATGGCTGGCTCAGTACGTTTTTGCTGGAAGAAAAGAAAGGCTGCTAGGATGGCCAGAATGAGAGCTAGGATGGCGATAAATGGCCAAAGGTTGCGATGACGATGATGAAGGGCTTTCTGCAGTTCTTCTATGGAACTGTATCTGTCATCCATCTTCTGAGCAGTGCACCGCTTGATTACCTTATTATAATAATGAGCACAAGGTAGAGTCTGTAAGATTCGTCCTATGGCATAGATATCTGTGTGTGCATCTATTTTCTCTGGACAGCTCAGTTGCTCAGGGGCAGCGTATTTGTCGGTACGTCCTTTTGTGTCGGTGTAGCAGTCGGCATAGCTGTACCCCAGGTCTATAAGTTTCACATCGTGCCCAATGCGGGTGATGAGGATGTTGCTGGGTTTCAGATCCAGATGAATAATCTGGTGGCTATGCAGGTAGCCTACCACGCTCAGAAGCTGGTCGATAAAGCGGTCAGAATTTTCCTTGTTGCGGAAATAATCAGGATGGTGCTCAATGAAGGTACTGAGGGTTTTACCATCCACGTAATCCATCAAGATACCATCGTCTGTCTTAGCTACATAACGGACTAGGTGGGGATGATCAAGTGGGTAGCCTAGTTCAAATTCTTTCTGAAAGGCTGCCGTATACTGGGGGTGGGTACGTAATTCTGGTTTTAGCCGTTTAAGGAAATGTAGTTTCCCATACAGCTTTACACGATAACAAAGGCAGGTGGTGCCGCTTACGGGCAGCAGTTCGGCATCGGGAAACTTTCCCTGTTCTTCTGAAAATGACGATGTGCTGTCCATAAGGCATCAAAGCAGTTTAAAATCTATTCCCTGAATCTTTCCTGCCGTGAAGGCTCCTAGGTCTTTTCCTTCTCTGATGACCTGAGAAATGAGTAGGGGATAACCTCGGATGATATGGGTAAGAGTGAGCAAGTCGCCATCCTGCAACTTGCTGTTTTCACTCTTTATGACAAGGAAATGATTGTCGCCTAGATTCTCCAGTATTAGCACCCTGTTGGGGGGATAGGTCACTTGAACTTGCTGTCCTTTCTCCATATAGCAGGCTAGGTACTCATCACGTTCGTCAAAAGCGGAATTACTGCTGGCTTCATCAGAAAGCCGAAGGGCATCCCAGTCTTCAAAATCTAGATAACGGGCAATGACATCAAGCGTGGAAGTGCGTGGGGTGCGTTCGTCGGCAATGAATCCCAAAAGGCGCTTCATGGTGTTCACTCCGATGTGCTCACCTGTTACCGACTCCACATCTAGGGCAAGGAATTCGCAATCACGGGAGAGGCGAATCTGGTTGCCTGATTTCTGTCTGAGCAAATCTATAATATAAGGTGAAAGTTTCATCTTTTACTTGTTTTTCTTTCTATTCCCACTCAATAGTTGAAGGTGGCTTAGAGGAAATATCATAGCAAACGCGGTTCACACCTTTCACCTTGTTGATGATCTCAGTGCTGACTTTCGCCATGAAATCGTAGGGTAGGTGGGCCCAGTCGGCAGTCATGGCATCGGTGCTGGTTACGGCACGGAGGGCTACGGGATGTTCGTAGGTGCGTTCATCGCCCATCACTCCCACGCTGCGTACAGAGGAGAGCAGAATGGTGCCAGCCTGCCAAATCTGGTCGTACAGGGAAACTTCTATCTCACCGTCTTTCATGTCGGCTGGGACACCGGCAGCCAGAACCTTACGGGCTTCCTCGCCCTGGAGCTTCACCTTGTACTCACGGAGGTTACGAATGTAGATATCGTCGGCATCCTGAAGAATGCGTACTTTCTCCCGGGTGATGTCTCCTAAAATGCGAACAGCCAATCCGGGGCCTGGGAACGGATGACGGGTGATAAGGTGTTCTGGCATGCCTAGCTGGCGGCCCACGCGGCGAACTTCATCCTTGAAGAGCCATTTCAGTGGCTCGCAGAGACTCAGGTTCATCTCTTTAGGGAGTCCACCCACATTGTGATGGCTCTTGATGACCTTGCCAGTGATATTTAAGCTTTCTATGCGGTCTGGGTAAATGGTGCCTTGAGCCAGCCACTTGGCATCGGTAATCTTCTTGGCTTCGGCATTAAAGACTTCGATGAAGTCGCGACCAATGATCTTACGCTTCTCTTCAGGGTCGGTCACACCAGCTAGATCGTTCATGAACTTGTCGCTGGCATTTACACCGATGACGTTCAAACCCAGCACTTCGTAGTCGCGCATCACATTCTGGAACTCGTTCTTGCGGAGCATGCCGTGATCCACGAAGATACAGGTCAGGTTCTTGCCGATGGCACGGTTCAGCAGCACGGCACAAACAGAAGAATCTACACCACCAGAGAGGCCCAGAATAACGCGGTCTGAACCCACTTGCTTCTTGATTTCTTCCACGGTGGTGTCGACGAATGAAGCAGCGCTCCAGTCCTGGCGACTTCCGCAGATGTCTACCACGAAGTTCTTCAGCAGCAGGGAACCTTGCACGCTGTGGAACACTTCCGGATGGAACTGCACACCCCACAGTTTCTCTCCGTTAGGAGCCTGGTAGGCAGCGTTCTTTACGGTAGGGGTGCTGGCTATCTCACGGAACCCTTCGGGAAGGGCAGTGATGGTATCGCCATGGCTCATCCACACCTGGCTGTTCTCTGTGAAGCCTTTAAAAAGGGGATTGTCGTGCTCAAAGCTAGTCAGGTTCTGACGGCCGTATTCCCGGCTTCCTGCAGGCTCCACGTTTCCTCCGTAGAGGTAGCTCATGTACTGAGCCCCGTAGCAGATTCCCAGGATAGGATATTTGCCCCGGATGTGGGTTAAATCTACCTTGAAGGCTGTTTCATCGTACACAGAGAAAGGGCTGCCACTGAGAATCACACCGATAACCGACGGGTCATCATGTGGAAACTTGTTGTATGGTAAAATCTCACAGAAGGTATCCAGTTCACGCACCCGTCGGCCGATAAGCTGGGTAGTTTGTGAACCGAAGTCTAGGATAATAATTTTCTGTTGCATATGCTATTTAAAAATGTGGTGCAAAGATAATGTCTTTTCTTCACACTGCCAATTTCTTTAGGATTTCTGTTGTTCTTCCAGAAACTTGAGTTCAGCCTCCAGCATTTCCAGTTTTGGCATTCGGAGTCCCTTCTTCCGTGCCTCTTCCAGTGGGCGGGTATAGAGATAATAGATTTCCATGGGACGGTGGAAATCGAAGTCCAGCTTCATACTGGGTGAATAGGGCGTCATGTCCAAGGTGTTCTGAATCATCTTGTCGGCAAAGGACATGTGGATGTTCACGCCCATCTGCTGGGCAGTGAGGATGACTTCCAGCATTTGTTCCTTAATGAGTTTGAAGGTGGCTGGGTTCTTCAGCAGGAGGTCGGTGCGGGTGTTCAGGGCCACCGTCATGCCGTTGAATGGCATGTTCCACACAGCCTTCTTCCAGCGCGCTTCATGGTATTCCACCAGGTTGGCCTCCACATTCGCCTTCCTGAAATCTCGGATAACCTGGTTCATCAGGTTCTCATTGTGACAGGAGAAATTACCGATGTTGATGTAGCCGTAGCACTGGTGATTAATGTACCCCGGTGCTGTCTTAGCCGAGCAGATAAACGCCAGTCCTGCAGCCAGTTCCAGCCGGGGGAACATCTTCTGCACATCGGCTTCCAGGCCGATGCCGTTCTGGATAAGCACCACCAGGGTATCTTCATGTAGCAGGGGAGGAAGAAGCTCAGAAAGCAGGTGGTTATTCACGGATTTCAGACACACAAAGACTACATCGCACTGCGGCATGTCTTGTGTGGTGTGGTACGCATTCACCTGAGGAAGGTGAAAACTCCCGTCGCAAGAATCCACCTGTAACCCATGTTCCTTCACGTACTCATAATCACTGTGCAGCAGGAAATGCACCTCTTGTCCTGAATGAGCCAGCTTGGCTCCGTAATATCCCCCAATGGCACCAGTGCCAATCACTCCATATCTAAGCATACTATACAAATTTTACTTGCAAATATACTTAAATTTCTAAATGGAATAGTGATTTTATAAAAATTATTGGTATTCAGGAGGTAGGAGGGATTGGTCGAACGGATTTCGCATTTTGTCGAAAACGGCAGGACTGGATTTTGCTAGGTTGGAATGATTGTATTATATTTGCAGAGTAAAAAAATGAAAACCCGATGGCACAACCTTATAAACTAAAGACGACATGGGGACAACTGGCAGTGCTTTGCATTGTGATTTGGTTGATGTTCTTCATACCCTTCCTGGGGCAAATAGCTGCAGGACAATCCATGGAGCATGCATTCTACTCCTTACAGTATGTGACTCCCATTTATTTCCTTTGGATAGGAATTTTCTGTCTGAATTATTTTTGGTTGGTACCTCGTTATTTCTTGCGGAAGAAGTATACGAAATATCTGCTTCTCCTGATTTTGGTGTACTGGCTGCTGAACTTAGCTTCAGGGCAGCTGGCTTTTTTCCTTTATCGGCCCGATCATCTTGTAGACAATACAGCCATGTGGGGCAAGCATGATATTTTGCCGGAGCTTTTTGCCATGTTCCATTTGGTCAACCTTTTATTTTGCATCCTAATCACAGTGGCTGCCATCTCCCTGAGGGTCACCCAGCTGAATAAGCTTCTGCAAGAGGAAAAGGCGGAGATGGAAAAAGAACGTACTGAGGGTGAGTTGGAACGCCTCAAGGGCCAGTTGAATCCGCATTTCCTTTTTAATACACTGAACAACATCTCCTCCCTGGCAGCCTTCGACCCCGATGCCACTCAGACCTCCATTGCCCGCCTGAGCGACATGCTCCGGTATGTGCTTTATGAAACATCGGATGCCCGGGTGCCGCTGCAGAAAGACTTGGATTTTATTCAGAACTACATCGACCTGATGAACATCCGTTACGAGGATACCTTGCATCTGGATGTGAACCTGAAGACAGCCCATTCGGAGTATCAGATACCCCCCATGCTCTTTATCTCTATGTTGGAGAATGCTTTCAAGTATGGTGCCAGCAGTCTGCACCCCTGCCAGCTGGAGGCCAAACTGGAAGAAAAACTGAATAAAGACGGAAAGCTGGAGGGCCTGACGTTTACCGTGAAGAACACCCTGCTCACCGAAGAGGAGATGCGAAACAAGAAAAAAGGGGGCATGGGTCTCCAGAACTTAGAGAAAAGACTGAATCTGCTCTATCCTGGCAAGCATCAGCTTACTTGCGGAGAGACGGGTGATGGTAGTTATGTAGCTAAACTTGAACTGAATACGATATGAAACTGAACTGCGTGATAGTGGATGATGAGCCCCTGGCCATCAAACTGATGAAGAGTTTTGTGGAGCGCACACCCTTCCTGGATTTGAAGGGCACGTTCCTGAATCCGATGGATGCACTGGCTTTTATCGACGATAATATCAACCTGGTTTTCATGGACATCAATATGCCGGGTATAACCGGTTTGGAGCTATCCAAGCTGATTCGTCCGAAGACGAAGATTATCTTCACCACTGCCTATAAGGAATATGCTTTTGAAAGCTATGAGGTGCAAGCCATCGATTATCTTTTAAAGCCCATCAGCTATCCGAAGTTCCTTTCTGCCGTGACTCGTGCCAAGGAATACTTTGAGCAGATAGAAGCGGCTAAGGCTGCACCCGCTGCTCCTGCAGCCCCTGCATCCACCGAGGCTGCTGCCGACCCGAATGCGGAATACATTTTTGTGAAATGCGAATTCAAGCAGGTGCGTGTGGATTTGAGCCAGATTCTCTTTATCAGTGGCTTGAAGGATTACGTGCGCATTCACCTGAAGAACCAGGCTCGGCCATTGATAGCGCTGACCACCATGAAGGGGCTGGAGGAAAAACTGCCGGCCAACCGCTTCTGCCGGGTGCACCGTTCATACATCGTAGCCATGGACAAGATAGAGAGTGTGGAGCGGAATGTGATTACCATAGCCGGTGAAGCCATTCCGGTTTCCGAGGCAAATCAAGATAAATTTTATTCGTTGATGAAATGAGAAAAGTTATTGGAATAGGAGAGAGCGTACTGGACATTGTACTGAAGAATAATCAGCCGAAATCCGCCAACCCCGGAGGCTCTGCCTTCAATGCCGTGATTTCCCTGGGCCGCTGCGGCTTACCCAGCTGCTTCCTCACGGAGATGGGCGACGACTATGTGGCTGACTTAACCATAGGATTCATGGAGGATAGTGGGGTGGCTACACATTTTGTAACCCAGATACCGAATAGCAAGAGTAAGGTGTCTCTGGCCTTTCTAAATGATAAGAATGAAGCCAGCTATCAGTTCTACAGAGACCCAGAACCCGAGAACCTGGTTTATGCCATCCCCCCTATTAATCCCGATGATTTGGTGCTCATCAGCTCCTTCTATGCCGTGAATCCTTCTATCCGCTACAGGGTTCAGCCCTTCCTGAAGAAAGCGCATGATGCCGGAGCCATCATCTATTACGACGTGAATTTCAGAATGAACCATGCCAGTTCCATTCCTGCCGTGATGGCCAGTGTGCGGGAGAATTTTTCCCTCTCTAGCATTGTGAGAGGCTCTGTGGATGATTTCAAGGTTCTCTATGGAACGACCGACGCTCGGGAAATCTATGAGAAATATGTGGCACCTTATTGCCCCATCCTGATTTTGACCAATGGGGGGAATCCCGTACGCATCTATACGCCTACACTTCGCTTGCAGTTCGATGTGGAGCAGATGGAAACCGTGAGCACCATAGGGGCAGGCGACAATTACAACGCAGGTGTGCTGTATTATTTGTATAAAAATAAAATAGGAAGGGCCGACTTGCAGAAACTGCAAAGTGAACAGTGGCATGAACTGCAGACAGAAGCAGAAAGCTTTGCCACCCATGTGTGCCAGAGTATAGAAAACTACGTTTCCGTAGAGTTCGGAAAAAAGAAAGCGCCAACCCGTTAAGAGCTGGCGCTTTTTTTAATGCTGTGTATTACTTATTTCTGATTCTTCAGTAAATCACGAATCTCAGTCAGCAACTTTTCTTCTGCAGTTGGCTCTGGATCTGGAGCAGGAGCTTCTTCTTCCTTCTTTCTCAGTTCAGACATCTTAGCTATAGCCTTCACAATGAAGAAGATAGCAAGAGCGATGATCAAGAAGTCGATGACATTCTGCAAGAATGCACCATAGTTCCAGGTAACAGCTTCCTGAACTACTTCCTCGCCTTCCATAACAGCATCCTTCAGGACAACCTTCAGATCTGCTACACTATGGCCACCCAGTAATAAGCCGATAAATGGCATGATAAGGTCGGCTACGATAGAGCTTACAATCTTACCGAATGCTCCACCGATGATAACACCAACTGCCATGTCTACAACATTGCCCTTCATGGCAAATGCTTTAAAATCACTAATAAAACCCATTTTTATAAAATTTAAGTTAGACTAATATTTGCTACAAATATAAGAATTTTTTTAATTATCACCATATCGACATGGAAAAATCGTTTTTTTTACGGGAAATAGCAAAAAAAATAAATTGTTTTCATTCCCTATTAGAAAATATTTCAGTAATTTTGTGCCGAAAATCTGAGACTATATTTTTATAGCTTGGATTTGAACGAGTAATACACATTTTATTAACACATAAAAACTTTTTAATCAATGACAAAAGTAGCTATTAACGGTTTTGGCCGTATTGGTCGTCTCGCATTCCGTCAGATGTTCGAGGCTGAAGGTTATGAGGTTGTTGCTATCAACGACTTGACTTCTCCAAAGATGCTTGCTCATCTTCTTAAGTATGATACTGCTCAGGGTGGTTTCGCTGGCAAGTATGGTGAAGGTAAGCACACTGTATGTTACAAGGACGCTGTTTTGGCTGAGGATGGCAAGACTGTTGTAACTCCAGGTTCTATCACTGTAGACGGTAAGGAGATTACTATTTATGCTAAGCCAAACGCTGCTGAACTTCCTTGGGGCGAACTGGGTGTAGACGTTGTTCTGGAGTGCACTGGTTTCTATACTTCTAAGGCTAAGGCTTCTGCACACATCACTGCTGGTGCTAAGAAGGTGGTTATCTCTGCTCCTGCTGGTAATGACCTGCCTACTATCGTTTACAACGTAAACCATAAGACTTTGACTCCTGCTGATACTATCATCTCTGCAGCATCTTGTACTACTAACTGCTTGGCTCCTATGGCTGCAGCTCTGAATGCATATGCTCCTATCCAGTCTGGTATCATGTCTACTATCCACGCTTATACTGGTGACCAGATGATTCTGGACGGTCCTCAGCGTAAGGGTGACCTCCGTCGTTCTCGCGCAGGTGCTCAGAACATCGTTCC
>DGVD01000011.1:113359-251867 GCA_002395835.1 Bacteroidales bacterium UBA4293
GGTGCTGCTAAGGCTATCGGTCTGGTTATCCCAGAATTGAACGGTAAGTTGATCGGTTCTGCACAGCGTGTTCCTACTCCTACTGGTTCTACTACTATTCTTATCGCTGTAGTTAAGAAGGCTGGTGTAACTGTAGAGGGTATCAACGAGGCTATGAAGGCTGCTGTTACTGAGAGCTTCGGTTACAACGAGGATCAGATTGTTTCTTCTGATATCATCGGTATGAAGTACGGTTCTCTGTTCGATGCAACTCAGACTATGGTTAGCAAGATTGATGACGATACTTATCAGGTACAGGTTGTTAGCTGGTATGACAATGAGAACAGCTACACTTCTCAGATGGTTCGTACTATCAAGTATCTGGCTGAGCTGAAGTAATATCATCTAGCTTACTAGGATAAATAAAAATAAAGAGGTACTTCCTTTGGAGGTACCTTTTTATTTTGCTATTTTTGCAGTATGAATTACGACTTGATTACCATTTTAGGGCCTACGGCAAGTGGAAAGACGGATTTGGCCGCTCACTTGGCTTATGACCTCCAAACGGAAATCATCAGTGCCGATAGCCGGCAGGTGTATCGGGGCATGGATCTGGGTACAGGGAAAGACCTGGAGGACTATGTGGTGAAGGGAAAGCAAATTCCTTATCACCTTATAGATATATGTGACGCGGGTTTCAAGTACAACCTGTTCATGTATCAGCAGGATTTCCTGAATGCGTACCAGGATATGGTGGATCGTAATCTGCTGCCTATCCTTTGCGGAGGTACGGGGCTTTATATAGAATCGGTTCTGAAGGGCTATAGGATGATTCCTGTGCCTGAGAATCCGGAACTGCGGGCTAGCCTGGAGGGAAAGTCGCTGGATGAGCTGGCCAGGATTCTATCGGGCTATAAGACTCTTCATAACACCACCGATGTGGATACGCCGAAGCGTGCCATCCGGGCCATTGAGATAGGAGAGTACTACCGTACGCATCCGGTTCAGGAACGGGAGTTCCCGGAGATTCATCCGCTGATTATCGGGGTGAATATCGACCGAGAGTTGCGCCGGGAGAAAATAACGAACCGGCTGAAGCAGCGTTTGGAACAGGGTATGCTGGATGAAATCAGGGGGCTCCTGGACTCTGGTGTTCATCCAGACGACTTGATCTATTACGGGCTGGAGTATAAATACCTCACTCTGTATGTGATAGGGAAACTGTCCTATGAAGAGATGTTTAGCCAACTGGAGATAGCTATTCATCAGTTCGCAAAAAGGCAGATGACCTGGTTCCGGGGTATGGAACGCAGAGGCTTTCTTATCCACTGGATAGAAGCCACCCTTCCTATGGAAGAAAAGGTAGCTAGGATTAAAGAATTATTAAACCAAGAATAATGGCAGACAATAAAGATCGGTGGGGTGTTCTTTTCATACCAAAGCCTGGAGTACGCAGGACTCACAAGCGTTGGGAACTGATGCGTGCCTATCTGGATGAAAAGAACGTGGCCTATGATGTTCTCCAGTCGGAAGGGGTGAAATCTTCTTCTATCTTCCGCTTGGCTAAGATGCTGATAGACAATGGATATAGAACCATTGTGGTGGTAGGAGGCGACCTGGCCATCAATGCGGCAGTCAATGCCATCATGTCTTATCCCAACCTGATAGATGAAATCCGCCTGGGCATCATTCCGAATGGTTTTGGAAATAATTTTGCCCATTTCTGGGGCCTGCATGAAAGCAATTATAAAGAGGCGATAGACCACCTGATTAGAGGACGTATCCGGAAGGTGGACGTGGGAGAGTGTACCTATTCCAAGGACAGCGTGTACCACAAACGGTATTTCATCAATGCCGTCAATATAGGTTTGAGTGCCAGTATAGTGGGTATTACAGAAGAGGCTCGACGCTTCATCGGAGTGAAATTCCTGACTCATCTGGCCACTTCTTTTTTGATGATTTTCGAACGGAAATTCTATAAGCTGAAAGGTACCATCAACTACGAGGAAGTGAGCGGATCTGTGATGTCCGTCTGTATCGGTAGTTGCTCTGGTTATGGGCAAACTCCGAATGCTGTTCCTTACAACGGCATGCTGGATGTGTCCATCATTTATCAGCCTCATGGCATCAAGCAATTGGCCTACGGCCTTTGGCTGCTATTTATAGGTAAGTTCCTGAGCTATAAGAACGTAACCCCATATAGAACTCATGAAGTGGAGATCACTTCGGCCGAGCATGCCCGTGTGAGTGTAGATGGGCGTATGATTAAAGGGGAAGCTCCTTTGAAGGTGAAGGTGTTCCAAGAAAAGCTAAATTTGATTATCCCTTCACGGCCTAACCCTCAGGGGTAATTTCCTTTAGGGGTTCTTCGTCTATATTTCTCTCCACCATCTCTTCTGGATTTTCATATCCTTCTACGTCCTCTTCGTCTTCATCGGCAAACGGGTCGGGTTTCTGAGGCCCTTCTTTCCTGTAGAACCAGGCCAGCAGCGTACCTGCCAGCGCACCATCTAGATGCCCTTCCCAAGAAGTACTGTCATCGGCAAACCAAGGAAACATGTTCCACACCATGCTTCCATAGAGGAAAACCACCAGAAGAGACAGGGCTATCAATGGGATGTGCCTTCGGAGAATACCACTGAAAAACAGGAAAAAAGCCAGGGAATAGATTAATCCACTGGCACCGATGTGCCATCCGGGTTTACCTATAATCCAGGTAAGCAAGCCCCCAATGAGCCAGGCCATGATAAAGACCGTAGAGGCAAAGTCTTTATAAAAATAGTAAAGTCCCCACAAGAGCGCAAAGAGAGGAAGCGTGTTGTGAAACAAGTGTATCCATCCGGAATGAATCAAAGGATGTGCAAAAATTCCGAACAATCCATCTTTCTGCAAAGGGTGAATCCCTAAGTGCGTGAAATCCCATCCCATTCCCCATTGTAGAGTTTGCATACAATAGAGAATGAACAAAAAGAAGGCAGGGAAAGCCATTGCCAGATAGATTCTATTCTTGTTAGAGGTTTCCATCGCACTATTTAAAACAATTGCAATGCTACTAAATTTTAGCCATAAAATGAAATATTATTTCATTTAATTTTGGGGTTTGACAAAAAATGTGTAATTTTGAAATCATTGTATAGTTAACCTTATTAAGAAATAATACTATAACCTATAAATAAACGCTATGAGCTATTTACGATTTGACAAAACTGTAATGACCAACTTGGAAGAGTCTCTCCCAAGGGAAGTGCTCCGTACGAATAGATCTGGTGCTTATTCAAGTTCTACAATTACAGATTGTAACACTAGAAAGTATCATGGTTTGTTGGTGATTCCGGTTCCCGAATTGGATGATGAAAATCATGTCCTGCTCTCCTCACTAGATGTGACTGTGGTGCAGCATGGTGTACCGTTTAATTTGGGACTGCACAAGTATCAGGGCAATAATTACAGCCCTAACGGTCATAAATACATCCGTGAGTTTGATTGTGAGAAAGTTCCTACTACCATTTATCGTGTAGGTGGTGTCATTCTGAAGAAAGAGATTCTTTTCATTCACCATGAGACCCGTTTGCTGTTGCGTTATACACTTGTAGATGCGCATTCAGCTACTACGCTGCGTTTCCGTCCTTACCTGGCATTCCGTAGTGTAAGGCAGTTCACCCATGAAAATGGAGTGGCTAGCCAGGATTACCAGTTGGTAGACAATGGTATCAAGACCCGTATGTACGATGGTTATCCAGAACTGTACATGCAGTTGAGCAAGAAGAATGAATTCCATTTTGAGCCCGACTGGTATCGGAACATTGAATATCCGAAGGAGCAGGAGCGTGGTTATGACACCCTAGAGGACTTGTACGTACCTGGGTATTTCGAGTGCCCGATAAAGAAGGGAGAGAGCATTGTTTTCTCTGCCAGCATTTCAGAGATGAAGTCCAACCAGCTGAAACGTATGTGTGAGGCTGCAGTGGAATCTCGTTCCCCACGTAATTCCATCAAGCATTGTCTGGTGAATGCAGCTCATCAGTTCTACAACTTGCAGCAGGGTGAGGAGTATATCCTGGCCGGTTATCCTTGGTTCAAGGCTCGTGCCCGTGATACATTCATTGCACTGCCAGGCTTGACTTTGGCAGTAGGGGAGATTGACGAGTTCCATACCATCATGAAGACCTGTGTAAAAGCCATCGATGACTTTATCGACGGAAAACCTATCAGCGTGAAGATTACGGAGATGGAGCATCCTGATATTCTGCTTTGGGCCATGTGGACCATTCAGCAGTATGGCAAGTATGTGAACTATGACGACTGTGTGAAGCGTTACGGTACCCTTGTAGAGAAGATTATGGAATTCTTACGGAACGACAAACATCCTAATCTCAAGGTGCATGAAAATGGGCTGGTCTACACCAATGGCCGGGATAAAGCTGTAACCTGGATGAACTCTTCTTCATATGGCCGTCCTATAGTACCTCGTTCTGGTTATGTGGTAGAAATTAATGCACTCTGGTATAACGCCTTGTTGTTCTCTGCAGAACTGCTGGAATCTTCTGGCAAGAAGGGCGTAAAGAAAGTGATAGAAGAACTTCGTGCACAAGCAGAGACCTGTGCTAAATCATTCCACGATGTCTTTTTGAATGAATATGGCTATCTGCTGGATTACGTAGATGGCGCTATTAAGGACTGGAGTGTTCGTCCGAATATGATCTTTGCAGCAGCTTTGGATTACTCTCCATTGGATAAGCCAGAGAAGAAGAAGGTTCTGGACTACTGTACTAAGGAGTTGCTGACTCCTAGAGGATTACGTACCTTGAGCCCTAAGAGCAGTGGTTATAACCCGATGTACACTGGCCCTCAGTCACAACGCGACTATGCCTACCATATGGGTACAGCGTGGCCATGGCTGGAGGGTTTCTATCTGGAGGCTTATCTGAAACTGTATCAGCGCAGCGGACTGTCCTTCATCGACAGGCAGCTGGTAGGCTTTGAGGATGAGATGAAACTCAACTGTATTTCTACACTTCCTGAGATGTTCGATGGTAACCCACCATTCCGTGGAAGAGGTGCCATGTCATTTGCCATGAATGTGGCTGAAATCTTACGTATTTATATGTTGCTTAGAAAATATAAGGAGGAACTTGTATGAAAGTATTAATGTTTGGATGGGAATTCCCACCTAAAATCTTTGGTGGCTTGGCAGTTGCTTCTTATGGTATAACTAAGGGCTTAAGTGTTCAAGGTGATGTAGAGACAACTTTCTGTCTGCCACATCCAAGTGGTGAGGAGGAGAACTTCCTGAATATCATAGGCATGAATCAGGTGCCTATCGTTTACCGGGATCATGGTTACGACTATGTGAAGAGTCGCTTGGAAACCATGTCTCCAGAGTCTTACTATAATTTCCGTAATCATATTTATGCAGACTTCTCTTACATGCCAGTGAACGACCTGGGCTGTCTGCATTTCGATATGGGTTATGGGCCAAACTTGAATGAAGAGATCAATAATTTCTCCATCGTGGCAGGTGTGGTAGCACGTAGTGAGAACTTTGACATTATCCATGCACACGACTGGCTGACTTATCCGGCAGGTGTTCATGCCAAGATGGTGAGTGGAAAACCACTCTGTATCCATGTGCATGCTACAGACTATGACCGTAGCCGTGGTAATGTGAATCCTACCGTCTATAGTATAGAACGTAATGGTATGGATCATGCAGATTGCATCATGTGCGTATCTGAATTGACCCGTCGCACCGTGATTGAGAAATACGGCCAAGACCCACGGAAGTGTATTGCCATGCATAATGCCGTATATCCATTGTCACAAGAATATCTGGATATTCCACGTCCACGTCACGACAAAGAAAAAGTGGTAACCTTCTTAGGACGTATAACCATGCAGAAAGGCCCTGAGTACTTCGTTGAGGCTGCAGCCATGGTATTAAAGCGTACTCAGAATATCCGCTTCTGTATGGCTGGTAGTGGTGATATGATGAATGCCATGATTAGCCTTGCCGCAGAAAGAGGCATTGCCGATCGTTTCCACTTCCCTGGATTCCAGCGTGGAAAACAGGTATATGAATGCTATAAGAATAGTGATGTGTTTGTTATGCCGTCTGTTTCTGAGCCATTCGGTATTGCTCCGTTGGAGGCCATGCAGTGTGGCACACCATCTATTATCTCTAAGCAGAGTGGCTGCGGTGAGATTTTGGACAAGGTGATCAAGGTAGATTATTGGGATATCAATGCCATGGCAGATGCCATCTATTCTATTTGCTCTAACCAGTCTCTGTATGAGTATCTGAGAGACGAGGGTATTAAGGAGGTAAATGGCATTACTTGGGAAAAGGTTGGCTTGCGTATCCGCAAAGAATATGACAGACTTCTAGGAAAATAACAAAATTAAGATTATTCAGATATGAAAACAATATGTTTATATTTTGAGATCCATCAGATTACACACTTGAAACGTTATCGTTTCTTTGATATCGGTCGTGATCATTATTATTATGATGACTACGAGAATGAGCGTAGCATCAGTGATATAGCACAGAGAAGCTATATTCCAGCACTGGACACCCTGCTGGCTATGACAAAGGAATACGGCAAGTATTTCAAGGTAGCTTTCTCTCTGTCTGGTGTAGGTTTAGAGCAGCTGGAGATGTATGCTCCAAACGTCATTGAGAAGCTTCAGGAACTGAATGAAACTGGCTGTGTGGAATTCTTGGCAGAGCCTTATTCACATGGTTTGTCTTCTCTGGCCAACGAAGATAGCTTCAAGGAAGATGTGAAGCGTATGCAGAAGAAGGTTAAGGAGATGTTTGGTAAGGAGCCAAAGATTTTCCGTAACTCTAGCTTGATTTACTCTGATGAGATTGGTGCTCAGGTGGCTGCTATGGGCTTCAAGGGTATGCTAACTGAGGGCGCTAAGCATGTACTGGGTTGGAAGTCTCCTCATTATCTTTACAGCTGCAGCATGAATCCAAACTTGAAGCTGCTGCTTCGTGACTATACCTTATCTGATGATATTTCCTTGCGTTTCAACAACTCAGCTTGGGATGAATATCCATTGTTTGCCGATGTATATGTGGACAAGATTGCTAAGCTTCCAGAAGAAGAGCAGATTGTGAACATCTTTATGGAGCTGAGTGCGCTGGGTATTTATCAGCCACTGTCTTCTAATATCTTGGAATTCCTCAAGGCTATACCTGCTTGTGCTAAGGCTAGAGATATCACATTCTCTACTCCTTCTGAGATAGTAAAGAACTATAAGGCTGTATCTAACCTGGATGTTCCTTACCCAATGTCTTGGGTTGATGAGGAGCGTGATGTTTCTCCATGGCTGGGTAATGTGATGCAGCGTGAGGCATTCAACAAGCTGTATAGTGTAGCCGACCGTGTACGTATCTGTACCGACCTTCGTATTAAGCAAGACTGGGATTACCTGCAGGCTAGCAACAATTTCCGTTTCATGACCACTAAGCCAATGAGCGTAGGAATGAATCGTGGAATCTACGATGGCCCATACGATGCATTTACAAACTATATGAATATCTTAGGCGACTTCATCAGCCGTGTTAATAGTTTGTATCCAGTAGATATGGATAATGAGGAGCTGAATTCTCTGTTGACCACCATTAAGAATCAAGATGATGAGTTGGCCATGAAGGAGAAAGAGATCACTCGTTTACAGGCTAAGGTTAAGAAACTGGAGGCTGCTTCAGGAACCAAAAAAACTACAGCAAAGAAATCTTCCAAGAGCGTACCTGAGGCTAAAAAGATAGTCGTAATTAAGAAGGTAGAAGAACTCAAAGAAGAGGGTCTGGAAAAGGAAATACCTGAAAAACAGGCTCCTAAAGAGAGTGTTGTAGTGCGTAAAGCTGGTGCACTGATTAAGCCTGTTTCCAGAAAGAAGGCTAATACTGCTGCTACTACTGAAGAAAAAGAGTAAATGCCAGTTGGATAAATAAAAAAGGAGGTCTCCATGAGGCCTCCTTTTTATTTTTATATGTTTTTTTTTAATGATTGAATTTACTGTAGATAATCTGGAGCTTTACTCCCTTCTTCTTGAGCTTTGCACTGGTTAAGCTTAAATCGTGGTTGATGCCCACAATAGTGCTTTGGTTGTTAGAAGTGCTAGATCCGTAATAGTAGCTATAATAGCTGTAATAGCTGGAAGTGTTTGTTGAATTGGTACTATATACAGGGGACACCGGTATAAGAACCACCTTGTTCCAATCTGGGTTCTCTTTTTCCCAGTTAGGGTTGCTATTCATTCCTTCCTGACGGGTCTTACGCATGTTGGAAATCAAATGGGCAATGTTGTTGAATGCGTAGTTGTTGTTCGACGTGCTGAAGGTAGCCAGAAAAGAAGTTTCGTCATCAGGAACCTCATTGTTTTCAAAGAAGGAATACATTCTGCTCTTTGGAATCATGAGCAGATAGCTAGGCGCTGGAAGCTCATAGTCAGATCCAGTTTCCACTGCACTGTATCGGTCGAAAATCAACTTAGCAGAGTTAATGGTATCAGTGGTAGAAACCTCTGAGATAGGAAGTGTTACTTCAGTGAACAAGCTGCTAGGAGATTTTACATAAGTAGCATCTTCATCGTCCAACAGTTTATCCAGATTGTATTTTTTGATAGAAGTAGCTTGAATCACTTCTTCGGTACCAGCAAAAGTAGAAGTTCCTGAAGCCAAAGAGTCCAGCTTTCCAGTAGAGCTTTCAGCGAAGTATTTGTAACGGATATTCATTTGGCTTACATAAACATCCACCATTACGCCATCGCCCTTCTCAAACTTTACAAAATAACCTGGATTAACGTGCTCATTGAAAGTCTTACCATTGGCAAAATGTTCAGGATGCTCTTTATAGTGAGATAACATCTTGTTACCTATTTCATTAGGCAACTTGATACGGATGTTCTTGTAGCTGTCGCCATTGCTATATCGGGCAGAGTCGGTCAAGGTTCTGTCGCTTACAGTGAAAGTGGTAGTAGCGATAGGAGCTGCATTCAAGTCGTAATACTCAGTAGGATCAATGTCTGTGTAGTAGTTCTGTGAATTATTCATCACCTTATTTAGAGGGTAGATGCTTACTCGGCATGGAGCAAGAGAATCGCCTACAAAGTTGTCAAAATACAGTCGGATATAAGTATCCAGGCATGTGTTATTCTGGATACTGTCTGGGAACTGGAAATCCTGACCGCAGTTTAATTGCATCAAGAAATCGCTGTGAACGGTAGTTCCTGTTTCAGGATCTGTATAGTTTCCTAAATGACTGGTACTTGTCCTAGCTAATACAGAGTCGGCCTTAATCGTAGAGAGCGACACATCTAATGTCTCGCTGCTGATGGAGACCATATCTGATTCAGGTACAAGGTCTATGCCTAATGTTGATGTAGATTCATCACATGCACACAGCAGAAAGAAGGTGCATAAAACAAACCATAAGCTTCTAATTTTCATGGGGTAAATTATTCTTCGTTCTTGTCAGAGCTGAATACTTGGTTGTAGAAATCATTGCATCTCATTGGAAGTTCCTCAGGGTCAGCAGGGTAAGGCATAACTAATTTCCCGGAGTTATTGATGATAGCTGTTGTGCTCTCTGAAATATCCGGTGAACCCATAATGATTCCATCTGAGTTGTCTATGGCAATGTGCAAGAGATCATCGTAATGATATTGCTCTTTTTTGTTCTTTTCTAAAATTTCCGAATCTAGATTCTTATGATAAAGACTATTAATGAAACCGGCACCGATGGTACCCTTCAGTTCGAAAGAATGTGCCAGATAAATCACCTTACTGTCGCGGAAGGAAGGTTCCTCCTTGTACAGGGTTTTAATATAGAAAGGTACTAGTGCACCCATCCATCCCTGGCATACGATAATATCAGGACTCCAGCGAAGTTTCTTTACTGTTTCCAAAACGCCACGTGCGTAAAAGACAGCTCTCTCACTATTATCTGGGTATTCTTTTCCATCCTTATCAAAGGCCATCAGTCTCTTCATGAAATAATCATCATTATCAATGAAATAGACCTGCATACGAGTGGTCTGCATGGATGCTACTTTTATAATCAGAGGGTGGTCAGTGTCATTTATGATTAGATTCATACCTGACAGGCGGATAACTTCGTGCAACTGATTCCTACGCTCGTTTACATGTCCCCATTTTGGCATGAAAATACGAACTTCCTTTCCGCTCTCTTGAGCAGCTACAGGGAGTTTCTTTCCACAGATGGAAACTTCACTTTCTTCTACATAAGGAATAATCTCCTGAGTGATGAATAATATTTTTTTTGCCTCCATTTTAAATACCTTAGTATCTATACTCGTAATCCGTTGCAAAGATAGTAAAAATTCAGCATATAACCTTCTTTATTTTGATTTTGAAACGTTTCATTAGCATTTATTTGGGAAAATTTGGTTTAATAATAAAATAAGCCGCAGTTTTAGGCTGCGGCTTACTAGTAATGGTATTTAAATGAGTCTATTAGTGCTCACAAAGTTCTGTCAAGATACCCTGAGTAGATTTTGGGTGCAAGAATGCGATATTCAAGTTCTCTGCACCTTTACGTGGAGCCTTGTCGATCAAACGGATACCAGCACCTTCTACTTCTGCCAATGCGTTTGCAACGCCATCCTCAATGCAGAATGCCAAGTGGTGGATACCAGGACCCTTCTTCTCCAAGTATTTAGCAATGGTACTTTCTGGAGATGTAGGCTCAAGTAATTCCAACTTAACGTCACCAACTTTAATGAATGCTGTTCTTACTTTCTGGTCTTCAACAGTTTCAATGTTATAGCACTTCAAGCCTAATACTTGCTCGTAATAAGGTAATGCTGCTTCAATGCTCTCTACAGCGATACCTAGATGTTCAATGTGAGAAATTTTCATGATAAAGTTATTTAATGTTCAAAAGTTAGACAAAGTTACTAACTTTTAAACAAATAATGAAAAGAAAAAGGGAAAAACTATTATCTTTGTGAATAAATTTAAATTTATCACGATGGATTTCAAAGATTTGATACAAAAAAGGAGAAGTATCAGAAAATTTACAGATGAGCAAATTTCTCAAGATGATGTAGTGGAATTGATGAAGGCAGCCCTTCTTTCTCCCTCTTCTATGGGCAAGCAGGCATGGGAGTTTGTGGTCATAGAAGATAAGGATACATTGGCAAAACTGTCACAGTGTAAAGACCATGGGGCTGACCTGCTTAAGGGTGCAGCACTGGCTGTGGTGGTGCTAGGCGACAGTTCCGTCAGCGATGTCTGGATAGAAGATGCATCTATCGCTGCCCTTATGATTCAGCTGCAGGCTGAGAATCTGGGACTGGGCTCTTGTTGGGTGCAGGTAAGAAATCGGTATAAAGATAATGAAATCCCGGCCAATAATAATGTTCAAGAACTTTTAAATATACCAGAACATATGCAGTGTGTCTGCATTATAGGTATAGGGCATAAAGGCCAGAAAGTTAATCCGAAGGAAGAAGGCAGTCTACCCTGGGAGATATTGCATATTGGTACCTATAAATCTGAAGAGTGATGATAAACTACGACTTGTCCAAGATAAAGGCTATTATTTTTGATATTGATGGTGTCCTGAGTGCAGAAACTATTACGATGAATGCAGAAGGGGAGCCTCTTCGTACCGTAAACATAAAGGATGGATATGCCATTCAGCTGGCAGTGAAGATGGGCCTTCATATAGCTATCTTGTCGGGGGCTCAGACGGAATCGGTAAGGAGAAGGTACGAGGGACTGGGTGTGCCTGATATTTTTCTGAAAGCAGCTGTGAAAATACAGGTATATGATGACTTTTTAGCAAAATATGGGTTATCGGATGAGAACGTAATTTTTGTGGGGGATGATATTCCAGACTATGAAGTTCTTTCCCGTTGCGGATGTCCTTGCTGCCCGGCAGATGCTGCTCCAGAAATAAAAGATATTTGTACCTATGTCTCTCACAAAAAGGGGGGATATGGTTGTGGCAGAGATATCATAGAACAGGTTCTGCGTGCACAGGGCAAATGGATGAAAGACAAAAAGGCGTTTGGATGGTGATAATTTTGTACTATGTTGGATAATCTGAAAAAATATCATATCATTTTGGCTTCAAATTCTCCTAGAAGGAGAGAACTCCTTGCCGGATTAGGTTTGGAATATGAGGTAAAAACGTTGGAGGGTATAGACGAAACATACCCAGAAGAATTAAAAGGTGCAGAAATACCCAAATATATCTCTTACCAGAAAGCAAAGGCTTATCTGCCTTTGATTCAGGAGGATACACTTATTATTACCGCTGATACAATAGTTTATCTGGACGGAAAGGTTTATGGAAAGCCACACGATGCAGAGGATGCCAAGCGGATGCTGAAAAGTCTTTCCGGTAGGACCCACGAGGTAATTACGGGTGTAACACTATTAACCCATAATTTCCACAAAAGTTTTGCTGTAACAAGTAAGGTTACTTTTGATTATCTGAAGAAAGATGAAATAGAGTATTATGTTCAGAATTTCAGACCTTTCGACAAGGCTGGTGCCTATGGCATCCAGGAATGGATAGGATTCATAGGTGTCAAATCTTTGAAAGGTAGCTATTTTAATGTTATGGGGTTACCTGTGCAGCGGTTATATAAGGAATTAAAGAAACTTTAGTTGAAGAAAGGCAGTTTTTCCCAAAGGAAAATACCCAGAATGAAAAGCAGTGTCATTCCCACAATGGCAAAGATGCATGCTACAATACCTGCAAACACACACCAGGTAGTCCATTTCCGTGCTTCATTGGCATAATGGCGGGCCATCTCCGTATCTCCCTTTTTCTGATATTCTTGTACTTTTAAAGACTTTATAATGGCAATAATTCCAAATGGAACGCCCAGTAAGCAAATTTGGAACATAGGGAGATAGGCTAAAATGGCGCAGACTCCCGTGGCAGCAATAGATTCAGTAAGGTAGTTCTTAAGGAGCTTGAAACGAGGAGGGTCTGGCGGCATTTGCTTGATAATATCCTGCAGCTCTTCCATTTCACCGGCTTTCTTCCAGTCGGACATACCTTCATGCCAAACCAGTACATCAGCGGTAATGTATTTCTTGGCCAGTTCCTCCATGGTAAAGGGACCTTTTCGAACGTCATTTAAAAGTACAAAGTAATTCATATCTTTAAAATATGATGCAAAAATACGATATTTTATGGATAAACAAAAAACTCCCACCTTATTATCTAAGGTAGGAGCTTGTATGATATATATAGCTGCTTAGATCCAGAATTTATTTCCGCCAGTCATGGCATAAACTTCTGATGCTTTGTCGAAGTACCATCTTGCAGCGCGTTTCATTTCTTTTTTACCAGTTTCTATGAGTTTCATAACATATTTTATTTAGATGTTAATGTGATTCTTAAATATTAAATGATAGAATTACTTCAAGTTTGGAGTATTGTTCAACATTACATAACCCCAAATCATAGGGTCCATGTTACTCATTTTCTTAAATACTTTAGTTACCTTTTTCATTTTATTACTCTCCATTCATTTAGTTTATACTATAGCTCCTTTTCGTTTTAAGTTATCCTATATCTCGCAGTTTCCTTGGAGCTCTTATTATGTTTTCTCGGTGCAAAGATAGGGCGATTTTTGTGGATTTTATATGGTTTTGACTAATTGTGTGCGAAAACAGCCCATTTTATGACTTATATCAAGAAATTCGTGCTATATGTAAAAAAGTGCAGGATTATGTATGGAGAGGGGATAAAATATATGAAAAAGCCTCTAAGATTATAGTCTTAGAGGCCTATGTATATAGGAAAGATTTTCATTCTTTTATTAGAATGTTCATCGGCTAGCTCGAATTACCCGATCAGGTAATTAGACTTACCTGAAAGGGCACCTTCAATTGCCTGATCGGGTAGCACAAGTGATCCAATTCATTTAGAAGGATATATTGGCTATTTCCGGATTATGGTCTGAAATAAAGCCCCATTCAGTCTTTGGCTCTTGTGGAATCCAAGACCGGTGAACTTTAATAGTAGGAGTAACAAAGATGAAATCAATGATCTGCCTATTCTCTTCAGGAACCTTACCCCAGCCATGCCAAGTATAGTTGGCCCCTTCTACCTTTTCAGCGGTCTTATGTGAGTCTAATAATACAAACTCATTGGTGGTAAGGGTCTGGTAAGCTTCTTCCTGATCTGAGATATTGAAATCGCCTGTAAGAACTGCTGGCTGGTCACCTACAATCTCCTTAATCTTGTCTATAATCATTAAGGCACTATTCTTACGTGCCTCTACACCCACATGATCAAAATGAGTGTTCACAGCCATGAATATTCTGCCTGTTTCCTTGTCCTGGAACTTAGCCCAAGTGGCAATTCTAGGGCAAGCGCCGTCCCAACCGATAAAGCCTATGCTGTCTGGGCACTGGGAGAGCCAGAAGGTATTACTGTCCAGCACATCGAACCTATCCTTTTTATAAAGGAGAGGATTATATTCTCCTTTGGTGTTGCCATCGTCTCTGCCTACACCTATGGCACCATATTCAGGCAGTCTTTCCTTCAAATCCTCTAATTGATGATTCAAGACTTCCTGCATTCCAATGACGTCTAAATCTTGGGCCTTAATAAATGAGGCAATGGTATCCTTTCGGTATTTCCAATTGTTCAGACTGTCTTTTGGCTCATCATAACGGATGTTGAATGTGCACCAGTTTACCTCAACCATTTGTTTCTCTTCAGTTTTAGTTTTAGTTTTAGGGCTGCACGCACCTAGTAGAATGGCTGCAGCACCACAAATAAGGGTAGTAATCTTTTTCATTCGAATGAATCTTTTAGTATTTCTGGATGTTCTTTGTATGCTTTTACTATTAATTCCCCGAATAAGGTGTTTGCCCAGGCAAACCATGAACGGGTAAATTTCATGTGATTATCCACATGGAATGCTTCGTGCATGAATCCTGTGTTCCCATCGGTGTTCCTTAGGGCCTTGAGACATGCCTTTATTTCTTCAGCATTGTTTGTTGTAAGGCCTTTCATGATGATACTCATGGGCCATGCAAAATTTAATCCCACATGAGGTCCACCTATACCTTCACCATCTTTTCCCTTGAAGAAGTAGGGATTGTTTTCGCTCCAAACAAATTTACGTGTGTTCTGGTAAAGCGGGTCATTCCACTGGCAATATCCCAAGTATGGAATGCCTAACAGACTGGGCACGTTGGCATCATCCATACAAAGTGCATTTCCATAGCCATCTACTTCAAAAGCATAAATCTTTCCAGCTACAGGATGGTTTACTATAGCATATTTTTGAATGGCCTGGTCTACTTCATCGGCCAAAGTCTTACACTCATTGGCAAAAGTTTCATGATTCAGAACTTTGGATTCTATTTCAGCCAGTTGCCTTAAAGACACCACTGCAAACATATTCGATGGAATGAGGAATGGATATTGTGTGGCATCATCGGAAGGACGGAAAGAAGATGCAATGAGTCCTACAGGTTTCACAGGTGCTCCGTAACCACCATTCATCTGGCTGTCGGTTGGAGCAGTAGTTAAGCGCTGGAATTTATAAGGGCCTAAACCGTCTTTCCGTTGCTGTGTCTTAAATGTTTCCAGAACAGAGACCATGGCTTTATGCCAGTCATCGTCAAATACGGATGTGTCGCCAGTGAGCAGCCAATAGTAATATGCTATTCGGATAGGGTAGCAAAGGGAGTCTATTTCCCATTTCCGTTCATGAAGTTCTTTCTTCATAGCTGTGAAGTCGCTTTCCCATTGGCTCCCAGTTGGGCCATCATTGAAGGCATTGGCATAAGGGTCAATCAGTATGCATGCTGTTTGCTGGTTTATCAAGCCTGCTACCAACTGCTGCAATTCCTTGTCAGCAGCTAGAAGCTGCAGGTAAGGCCAAACCTGTGCCGATGAATCCCGTAGCCACATGGCATTGATGTCTCCTGTAATGACAAACGTTTTAGGCTTTCCATTTAGAAGCTGGAATTTTACTGTAGTATCCAGCGTGTTAGGATAGCAATTACGGAACATCGCCCTTAATTTAGGATCTTGTATGGCTTTACTAACCTTGGCAATAAGATCCTCCACAGCTTTTGAGGCGAAGTTCCTATCTTGCAATGCCGGCCTTTGGTCACCGATGTTTTGAGCTTGCATAGGTGCCCATAAGGAAAGACTTAAGGAACAGATCAGTGCTTTGAGAATAGTGTTTTTCATAGATATTTAAGTTAATGCTGCCCTTCCTGTTTGTTAGGAGGTATGGGTTTATTTTTTTTCTTATTCTTATGCTTCTTAACTGGCTTTTGATGATTTGTGGCCTCTTTGGGTTTAGGGTCTGCCGTTTTCTTTTTCCCTTTTCCTTTTTTCTTCTTGGAACCTTTATTAACTACATATTCAGGGGTTTCACCTAGTTCAGCAGGAACAGGGTTCTTATGAATTTCTTTTTCTAAGAAGCGTTCAATTTGTTTGAAATCCCTGATTTCATTTTGGCTGATGAAAGTAATGGCACGTCCGTCTTTATTAGCTCGTGCAGTTCTTCCTATCCGATGGACATAATCTTCCGCGTCATGAGGTACATCGAAATTAATGACCAAAGAAATGTCATCAATGTCAATTCCGCGTGCTACGATATCTGTAGCCACGAGAACATCCACGTGCCCATTTTTGAATTCCCTCATGATGTCGTCTCTTTGACTTTGGTCCAGGTCACTATGCATCTCACCAACATTGATTTTCAGTCGGTGAAGGGTTTTTGTCACTTCTTTAACTTTCAGTTTGCTACCAGCAAAGATTATGACTCGCTCAGGCTTCTCTTTTTTGAAAAGATTCTGGATAAGTCCTATTTTTTGAGTCTCGTAACAAACAAAGGCAGATTGCTGAATCTTTTCCGCTGGTTTAGATACCGCTAGTTTTACTTCTTTGGGGTTTACCAGAAGTGTTTTAGCCAGTTCTTGTATCTCCTTAGGCATAGTAGCAGAGAACATGATGGTTTGGCGTTCTTTAGGCAGATATTTTACTATTTGCATAATATCATCCTTGAAGCCCATATCCAGCATGCGGTCTGCTTCATCCAGAATAAAGAAGGATACTTTGGAAAGGTCTACATTTCCTAAACTCAAGTGGCTTATCAGACGTCCAGGTGTAGCGATAAGCATATCGGCACCCAGTCGCATACTCCTTTTTTCTTGTTCATATCTGATGCCATCATTACCGCCGTAGACAGCCACACTGCTGACAGGCATGAAGTATGAAAAGCCTTCCATCTGCTGGTCAATCTGTTGAGCCAGTTCTCGGGTAGGGGACATGATTACGCAGTTGATAGCATCATCAGGGTAATCTCCTTGTACTAGTTTGCTAAGTACCGGAAGGAGATAAGCTGCTGTTTTTCCAGTACCAGTTTGTGCCACACCTATCAAATCGTGTCCATCAAGAATTAATGGAATACAATGTTCCTGAATAGGTGTAGTTTCATAAAAGTTCATAGAGTCCAATGCATCCAGGACTCTGTCATCTAGGTCTAAATCGTAAAAATCCACTCTCTTTTTATTCAAATAATGGTTAGCTTCCATCACGAAAGCTAACCATTGGCTTGATTAATAATTATTTTACAAACTCTGCAAGTGCCTCTTTCAGTTGGTCGGCTCTTGTAGCAAATGCCAAAACTTTTCCTTCAGGACTGATCAGATAGAAACTCGGTATCCACTTAATCTGGTAAGTTTCATTAATGTCGGTTTCTTTCCACTTTTTAAGTTCTGTAACCTGTGCCCAAGGAATATTATACTTTTCTATGGCTTCGGTCATTTTAGCCGCATCCGTATCGAATGAAACACCTAAGAATTCCACACCTTTAGGATTATATTCATTATACAGGTTCACTAATTCTGGAGTTTCTCTTCGGCAGTCTCCACACCAACTAGCCCAGAAATCTACCACTACATATTTACCTTTGAAATCACTTAGTTTTACAACATCGCCTTTCAAGGTTGGCAATGCTATTTCTGGTGCAACGTTGCCTACAGGCACACCTGCAGGTGCATCTTCTTGAGCAAAAGAGATTACACTCATGCTAAGTGCAATAAGTACAGATAAAAGTTTTTTCATAAACATTTAGGTTTAAATAAATAAATTACCAAACGTCTGCACGTTCAGCCTTAGGTATAAACATTGGATCCTTATCAGTGATGTGGAATGCCTCATACCATTGGTCAATATGTGGAAGACAACCATTCACACGCCATTTGGCTTGAGCATGGACATCGGTGTTCACCTGGTTGCGGATTCTTTCTTCACGGATGCTTTCAGCCCATGTCATGGCATAGGATAGGAAGAATCGTTGGTCGGCAGTAAAGCCGTCTTTGTCGGCTAAAGGTTTCTTGGCCGTTGCATTTTTGTAAGCAGCCCAAGCCACCTTCAGTCCTCCATGGTCTGCCAAGTTTTCTCCAAGAGTTTGCTTACCTTTAATAAACAGTCCAGGAAGAGCTTCAATCTTGTCATAGTAATCAGCCAAGACGTTGGCACGTTTTTGGAATTCTTCAGCGGCATTGCCAGTCCACCAGTCTCTTAGATTGCCATCCTTATCATATTGCCTTCCTTCGTCATCGAATCCATGTGTCATTTCATGTCCAATGGTAGCACCTATGCCTCCGTAGTTGTAGGCATCATCGGCAGCCATGTCAAAGAATGGAGGCTGAAGAATACCGGCAGGGAAACAAATCTCATTAGTGGTAGGGTTATAGTAGGCATTGACTGTTTGTGGTGTCATGCCCCATTCAGAACGGTCTACAGGCTTGTTAAGTTTACGTGCCACTTCATCCTTTGTGCTCCAGATGGCAATTTGCTTGTAATTGTCATATAAACTCTTTTCTGGGTCAATAGTTAAACCTTCATAGCTTTTCCATTTGTCAGGATAACCTATTTTTACGATGAATGTGGCCAGTTTTTCCTTTGCCAATTTCTTAGTTTCATCATTCATCCAGTCTTGTTTGTCTATACGTTCCCCTAAAGCTACTTTCAAGTTTTCTACTAATTCCAGCATTCTCTTCTTATTTTCTTCAGGGAAGTATTTCTTTACATACATTTGGCCCACAGCCATACCTAGAATGCCGTTTACCCCATTGACAGCACGTTTCCAACGAGCAGGTGCCTCGGGCTGGCCGTTCATGGTCTTGTTGAAGAAATCAAAGCTCAGATCATAGAACTCGTCACCAATTTCGCTGGTGGATCCATTTAGCAACTTGAACTGCATCCAGTCTTTTAGTGCCTGAATAGGGGTGTCGTTCAGCATGGCGATAGCCTCTTTAATAGTTTCAGGCTGGCCCACACTCAGTTCTTTCAGTTCAGTAATAAAGTTAGCCTTGAAGTAGGTATCCCAATCGAAACCGGCAAAGTCCTTCTTGAGGTTTTCATAAGACATCTTGTTGTAATTCTTTTCAGGATCACGCATTTCTATAAGGGAACGGCTAGCTTTTGCCAGACGTGTTTCAATGCTCATCACATTATCCTTAATACGTGTAGAAGTGGCATTGTCGTAACCATATTTTAAGAGAAGGTCAACAATGTATTTTTGGAATGCCTCTCTAATTTTAACAGTGGCTTCATCAGTGTCAAGGTAATAATCCTTTATTCGGAGAGTCAACCCTCCTTGATTTAACTGGACCAGATTAGCCATGCTATTCTTCATGTCGGCATCGATGTAGAACCCGAAGAATTCTCCACCGCCAGTTACTCCCATTTCACTCATGACAGGGACAATTTCCTCACGAGATTTGATGGCTTCAATTTTCTGCATGTCAGCTTTAATAGGTGAAATACCTTCTTTGTTTATACGGGCAGAATCCATCAGAAGGGTATACAGGTCGCCTATCATCTGTTCTACGGAGCCTTTTTGGTGTGTTCCTTTGCCCAGTTCTTCAATGATTTGACGAATCTGAATTCTATTTTCTTCATCTAGGATTTCGGTTACTCCATATCTGGAATAGTCGGCAGGCATAGGATGGTTCTTAATCCACCCTCCGCAGGCATATTCAAAGAAATCAGTACCTGGAGCACTATTGAGATCCATATTTTCCAGTGAGATACCACTTATCTGCTCTTTTTCTGTAGTGCAGGAAAAGAGACCGAGTGCAAGAATGGCTGCACTTGCTAAATGTTTTATTTTCATGAATGTTCTAGATAAATATTTGGATACAAAGTTACAAAATATATAATTAAATAAGGTAAATTTATCCTTTTTTCTAAAGACTAGCCTTTATTCGCTTACTTTCCGAATTGGATAAACTCAGATTTTAATACTTTGGTAGAATCTGCAGCATTTTCTTTTTCCTTCGCTTTTTTCTTTCTTGACCAGCGGAAAAGTTCAGACCAATGCTGGAAATCTCGTTTAAACAAGATACCTATACCTTGAGTGTTCAATGTGTTCTTTGTAAAGTATCTGTCGTTCGTTTCATTATAAGCCTTAAGAGAAATGGTTCCGCTTTGATTCAATAACCATTGTAAATCAAAGTCGCCTACGAAATTGGTGTTTGCCAAAGCATTTTCACGATACCCGAAATTTCCATTGATGAGTAGGCGGTTGTTGAAAAGGCTTCCACTTAGCATGGTTTGGAATTCCATGTTGTTTAAACCATCTTGTCCTGGATTTAAGTTAGCCCCAAAATTCCAATTGTTAGAGTTGGCTATTTGGTTAAGAATTTGACTGAACTGGCCGCTGAGAGTGGAAGTCAGCAGGGAATTCATGGCTTGGTTCGCTTGATTCGAATCTTGGTCATATTCGTCGGTATAGAATCGTCCTATACCAAGAAGGTAAATAATCTGGCGATTCATTTGATCTTCTGTAGCTACCAAACTTCTAACCATAGCTTGGTCTTCATCTGTTACATTAGGCAACTCCAAGTCAAATGCCACATTCGGTTTTAAAGGTGTACCGGTGAGGTTCATCAAAATATTCACACGGGTAGTGCTTTTCTGAGAGAAGGTAGCACTTGGAGAAAGGTCACGAAGAGCTGCGGAATTGACCGTATATACAGCTTGCACATCCAACTGCCCGTCAAAAGGTTTTCCGTTAAATGTTATAGTTCCGCTGTTAAGGTTGAAATCCTTACGGATGACTTCTTGAAGGCTCATTTTATAGGCCCCTCGTTCTATATTAAAAATGCCATATAGATTGAAGGCGCCTTTGTTAAAGTATTGTGCACGCAAATTACCATTACCATGACAGGTAATATCGTCCCCTGAAATCCTATCCATAAGCACTCTAATCGTAGCATCTGGGGTGCAGTTAATGTTTAGGTTTATATAGATGTTGGTAGATTCTTCTTCCTCCATATTCAACGCCTCTTCTTGAGTATCAGCCAGTAGGATAGAGTCGCTGCTAGAGATTGGTGTTTTGTCGACGAATGTGATAAAGCCGGTATCTGTGATGTCTTCAGGTGTACTGGCATTATATCCCACAAAAGTACCAGGCATGGTCTCTAGGTCTCCATTTACATTTAGTACGTTGCCTTGTCCAACGATAGAAACATTGCCATTCACAAAGGCCGTGGCTGCAAATGCACCGTCGTCAAAGCTAGGGAAGTCATAGCATAGCAAATTGTTGGTTTCGATATTAAAATCGTAGGAGAAATCATGTAGATAGTAATGATTTACGGAACCATGTCCGTTTGCTATGTGTCCATCCTTGTCAATCAATTGGACAGCATTGAAATTCATCTTGTTTGTAAGGAGTACAATAGAATCACTTTTCAGTTTATAGACGGTGTTCAGCATCGGCGCTTTCACTTGTGCGTCTAATTTTAGGTTTCCTGTTAAATCGATGTTGTGGAGCGATCCTCCCACACGAGCCCACCCGGTAGCTCGTCCTTGAATGTCTTTAAAGATGCTTCCAATAAAACTTTCCAGGAAATGGATATTAGTCTTTTGAGCATCAATATGAAGGTCTATCTTGTCATGTTTAGGGGATATGATACCTTCTATATGAGTTAAGGCAGAGGCATCTATTTCATTGTTGAACGCTTTCCAGATAGCTATACTATCGTTGCTCTCTGAGGCAAATTCTGAAACATATCCATTTAAATAGATACCTTCTTCTTCTTTATCCCATCTTCCTCGCAAATTCATATTCCCTAAAAGGCCATTCTCAAAATGGAAATTCCGGACGAACAGGTTGGCATCAGCATTTGCATCTTTTAGAACATTGGTTGCAATAGCTTTTCCTGTAGCAATGCCAGCAAGTTCAACAGGGTGGAAATTAAGTGCATCGAAAACATATTCCAGATTAATTTCCTGTAAGTCTGCTTTTATGGTGTCTGTTTCTTCATTTCCCACAATACCGTTAACGATAAGGTGGCGAGGACCATTTTCTACAGTTAATGCACTGATTAGAATTTTTTTATCTCGATAATCCACCATGGAAGGAAGGACATGCCAAACCGTGTCATTGATAATGGTTTCCGAAGGTTGTATGGAAACGTTTATGTTGAGAGGTTCTTTATATACTTTCTGAAAGCGAGTGCGAGTACTTATTTTCCCATTGAATTTTCCTATTTCTTTATTATTGTCCCAGGTAATATCTGTGTATACATTGTCATCTTTTGCCGATGCTTGAACTCCCAATGTCATGATATTCTTCTTGGTAATTCTGTTTACACCGATAGAAGATTGCAGTTGATCACCGTTACTGTCACAAGTTATTTTTCCTAGTTCATATTGCTGCCCATCATAGATGAATTTTCCTGCTGAAACATCTAGATTGATGATGTTATCTACGTCGTTGATTTCCCCAGAGATAGTTATGTCTTCTTGCAACTCAAGTGGTACGTCTAGAATTTGCTGAAGTGGAGTGGCATCTGTCAGTTTTGCAGATAAGGAGAAATTGTTATGCGTGTTAGTAGTAGTGTGTTTGTTCAGCAAGGAAGGAATGTATCGCTCTAGAATCTTTGTAAAGCTTTTAACGATGGTGGAATACTGGTATTCACCTTCTACTGTGGCATGTAGAAAATCACTCTCTAAAGCCAATAACCTATTTTTATTCTCTATTTTATTTGCATGGATAACCAGGCTGTCTACCTTATATGTTGTTTCTGGGGTAGTCATCTGGAAGTTTTGTAAAGAGATAGAACCCAGTAAATCGTCTATATTGTTTCCGGAACAATTAGCGTAGAGCTCACCTTGATAAATCGCATCTTTCTGGCTGAAGCCAATGGTAGCCATATCTATTTGTGCGATATTGGCATGTATGTTATACACTGGAACTTTTTGTTTCAGCACAGCATTTCCCGTAATGCTTACTTGAGCGTTAGGGTCGTTAACCTCGAATATGCCATTTACACCTTTTCCATCGTAAATAGCATTTACTAAAATATCCCGATATCTATATTTTTTGTATTCCAGGTGATGAATGTTACCAGTAACTTTACCTGTAGGGATTTTTTGCGCTAAAGAGCCGTCTACGTTTATATGAAAAGCAGAAGAACCAAGATCTTTATTGTCCAGTAAACTACTTAAGTTGAAGTTGGAAGAACTGAAATGGCCTACTACTTTTTTGCTAGGAGTTATATTTGCCGATGCTTGAACCGTTCCAAGCGAGGAAGCGATTAAGCCATCTATATCTGCCGATTTTGTATTGGTTTTGATAGTCCCTTCAAAGTGGGTTTTTCCTAAGCGAGTTAAGATGTCGGGCACTTTTCCAAGTGCTAGATTGTCAAAAAGGAACGAGGCTGCGGGAGCTTGCAAGTCGAGTGAGCCAATGTTAGCATGGATAGATATCGGTCGGTTTTTCTCTGGGAGTTTTCCTCTAAGAGTGGATTTTAAGGAAATGTAATTATTATTTGATTTCAGTGAAAGGTCTTTCACGGAGAAATCATATCCTTTTTGTTGGAAAAGCAGAGCCAATTGTATCCCGTCATTAAAGTGGGCCAGTTTAGGAACAAACGCCTTTAAGTCAGACAGGGTGAAATGGGGGCTAACCAATCTTCCATTCGACTGAATTTTATCGATGGAAATCTTTTGTGTTAAATCATAGTGGGCAGTTAAAGAATCAATCTGTAGGGAAGATTTAGGTAATTCCAGTTGAAAATTACTAACAAAGGCTTCATGCTTATTCCCACTTAGAAGCAATGCCAGGTTTTTCAAGGTAAAACCAGAATTTTCTTTAAAAGAAAGTTCCCTAATTCTTGCATTAATACTGTCAGGTGTAAATGCTTTTAAAGAAATATGGGCATTTATATCTTGTAAGTTGATATGAGAAAGATCAAAAGATTCTTTCTTGGGTTTGTAAAGTTGATTGTAAGATATATTACCGTCTCTTACTATAAATGAGTTTATTCTTAAATTCAGTTTACTTGGTTCCTTTTTTTCTTCTTTTGACGACAGCGCATCGATGATAAACTGGAAGTTGTCTGGTTTATCAGCCGTTTCTTTATACAGGTTGGCATTGATTTTAAAGATCTGTCCTGTGTGAATTACGATTTTGCCTTCAAAGAGGGGTAAATACTCTAAGCTGGCTGCTAATTTATCAATGTGCAGCATCGGTTTCTGCTGCTGGTCCTCAATGTCTATACCTTCAATGATAAGTTGGTTAAAAAGTCCCAAGTTAACATTTTTAATACTGACACTGGTATTGAATAGCTTTTCTAGTTGACTAGCAGTAATATGACCTACTTTACGCTGCACGGCAGGAATGTACAGCGCTGTAATACCTATAATCTGGATGGCTAATATTCCCAGTATAAGGTAGATGAATATGTATTTTAATGTTTTAATAATTCAGTTTCTATAAAATCGGAGCAAATTTAATCAAAAAAATGCTCGTTTCCTTTCAAATAAGGTAAATAATTGCGTTCTTTGCACAAATTTTAGATAAGTAAACGAGAGATTAAGATTCATTATGAAAAAAGAGACCCTTCCCTCACCACTGATAAGTCTGATTCCATTATTGACTTTGGTCATTCTTTTGACGTGTGTGATCACAGTTTTTGGGGCAGATGCGTTGTCTGGTGCAAGCCAAATTTCTCTTTTGTTTACTACAGCATTATGTATCGCTCTCTCAATTTCTATTTATCGTATTCCTTGGAAAAGATTTGAAGAGGCTATTCAGGAAAATATCAAAGGAACTTCAGTAGCCTTACTCATTCTTCTAATTATTGGTGCTCTTTCCGGCAGTTGGATGGTAAGTGGAATAGTTCCAACTCTAATTTATTATGGCATTCAGATCATACATCCCGACTTCTTCCTTTTTACTTCGTGTGTTATATGTGCAGTAGTTTCTGTGATGACCGGAAGCTCCTGGACTACGATTGCTACCATAGGAGTGGCTCTTCTAGGTATAGGCAAGGCTTTGGGCTTTTCTGATGGGTGGATAGCGGGAGCGATTATCTCTGGGGCTTATTTTGGTGACAAAATTTCACCTTTGAGTGATACCACAGTGCTTGCATCTTCGGCATCACATACAAAGTTGTTTACACATATAAGATATATGATGTATACAACTGTTCCATCCATGTTGATTGCTTTAGTGATTTATTTATTTGTAGGTTTTGCCCAAGAAGGAGGAACCACCGAGCATATAGATAGTTATATGCAAGGACTGGAAAATACTTTTACAATTTCGGGGTGGTTACTGGTAGTTCCTGTCGTTACAGCAATTCTAATCTACAAGAAGGTTCCTTCATTGATTACATTGTTTGCATCCGTTTTGATGGCAACGATTATGGCTGTTATCTTCCAGGCGGATTTGCTAGTAAAGATAGCAGGTTCTGAGTCTTTTGACTTCTGGACTGTCTTTAAAGGAATTTTTATTACATTATATGGTAGCACAGATTTGGATACAGGGCTAGCTTCATTGAACGAATTGGTATCTACAAGTGGAATGTCGGGAATGCTAGATACTATATGGTTAATCTTATGTGCCATGTGTTTTGGTGGGGCAATGTCGGCCAGTGGAATGCTGAAGAGTTTCCTTCAAGCTATCTTTAGAAAATTGATGCACACTAGAGCTGGACTTGTCTTGTCAACAGTGCTGAATGGAATATTTCTCAATTTGGCTACAGGAGACCAGTATATTTCCATTATTCTTACAGCTACGATGTTCCGTGAAAGGTATGAGCAAGATGGTTATGAAAGTAGACTTTTAAGTAGAAGTTGTGAAGATTCGGCTACAGTAGTCTCAGTTCTAATACCTTGGAATACTTGCGGTATGACACAAGCTTCGGTGCTAGGTGTGGCTACTTTAGTTTATTTCCCATATTGCTTTTTTAATCTTATCAGTCCGCTTATGAGCGTATTACAAGCGCTGGTAGGATGGAAAATTATCCGCAAGAAATAATTTTTCTTTTTTAAGGGGAAACAAAAGTGAAAGTTTGTTTCTCCGTATCCTTTTTATTTGCTAAATTTGCGCAGTATTTTAAAAAATCATTTTTATTTTTAATATATGGCAAATGTAATTAAGCTACGAAAAGGCTTAGACATTAACCTGAAAGGTAAAGCTACAGAGGAAATTGCCAACGTAAAGGCAACAGGGTTATATGCTCTGGTGCCCGATGATTTTGTTGGTGTAAAACCAAAAGTAGTGGTCAAAGAAGGTGATAATGTTAAAGCCGGTGGTGTCTTGTTTATTGACAAGAAACATCCAGAAGTGAAGTTCGTTAGCCCTGTGGCAGGCAAAGTAACTGCCGTAGAGCGTGGCGAACGACGCAAAGTGCTGAGCGTACAGGTAACTGCTGCTGCACAGCAGGAGTATGAGGATTTTGGAAAGAAGAATGTTGCCAGCTTGAAGGGTTCAGAAGTTTTGGCTACCCTTCTAGAGGCAGGCATGTTCGGTTTCTTCCGTCAGCGTCCTTATGATGTAACTCCTAATCCTGAGGTTGCTCCTAGAGCTATCTTCGTTTCAGCCTTTAGTTCTATGCCTTTGGCACAGAATTTTGAATTTGCATTGAATGGCAATGAAGCAGATTTCCAGACAGGACTTGATGCTTTAGCTAGAATTGCTCCTACTTATCTAGGGGTAAGCTCCAAGCAGAGTGCTGCAGCATTGACAGCCGCAAAGAATGTAACAGTGACTGTTTTTGATGGACCTAATCCTGCAGGTAATGTTGGTGTTCAGATTAATCATGTTGCCCCTGTTAATAAGGGTGAAGTGGTATGGACTGTGAACCCAGAAGTTGTGATTTTCATAGGCCGTCTGTTTAACACAGGCAAGGTTGATATGACACGCACTATTGCAGTAGTAGGTTCTGAAGTTAAGGCTCCTAAGTATGCTAAGGTTTTGGTGGGTCAGCAGATTACCCCATTACTTGAAGGCAACATCTCTACTGACAAGCATGTACGTATTATTAATGGTAATGTGTTGACAGGCATTAAGAGCAATAAGGATGCATTCCTTGGTGCTCAGTCTACTGAAATCACCGTAATTCCTGAAGGTGATGATGTACATGAAATGTTGGGTTGGATTATGCCACGTTTCAATGAGTTCAGCACTAGCCGCAGTTATTTCAGCTGGTTGTTAGGCAAGAAAGAATATGCTCCAGATGCTCGTATTAAAGGTGGTGAGCGCCATATGATTATGAGTGGCGAGTATGATAGCGTATTCCCTATGGATATTTATCCAGAGCAGTTGTTGAAAGCTATCATAACTGGTGATATCGATAAGATGGAGCAGCTGGGTATCTACGAAGTGGCTCCTGAAGATTTCGCAGTGGCAGAATTCGTTGACAGTTCAAAAGTGGAACTTCAGCGCATTGTTCGTGAAGGCTTGAACATGCTTCGTGCCGAGATGGAATAATATAGAGTGTGAAATTAAATACATATTATCAAAATGAACGCGTTAAGAAAATATGTCGATAAGATAAAGCCAAACTTTGAGGAGGGCGGCAAACTTCACGCTTTCCGCTCGGTGTTTGATGGTTTCGAGACATTCTTGTTCGTGCCAAACACTACTGCGAAGAGTGGAGTTAATATCCACGATGCTATTGATAGCAAGCGTATCATGTCTATGGTAGTTATAGCGTTGATTCCATGTGTACTATTTGGTATGTACAATGTGGGCTATCAGCACTATCTCGCTGCAGGCGTTGATGCTTCTTTCTGGGAGAAGTTTTTCTTTGGTTTCTTGGCTGTTTTGCCAAAAATCATCGTTTCTTATCTTGTAGGTCTTGCTATTGAGTTTGTTGTAGCTCAGTGGAAAAACGAGGAAATTCAAGAAGGTTATCTGGTAACAGGTATGATTATCCCATTGATCATCCCTGTAGATTGTCCACTGTGGATACTTTGCATTGCTATTGCATTCTCTGTAATCTTTGCGAAGGAAATTTTTGGTGGAACCGGTATGAACTTCTTTAATGTGGCACTGATTACACGTGCATTCCTGTTCTTTGCTTATCCTACCAAGATGTCTGGTGATCAGGTTTGGGTCGCTACAGATAATCAATTTGGTTTTGGTGCAGCAGATAAGATTGCAGATGGTTTCACCGCTGCAACTCCTCTAGGACAGGCTGCTGCTGGTCAGGATATTACAGCATCTCTTTCTGATATGATTACAGGTTTTATCCCTGGTTCAATCGGTGAGACTAGTGTAATAGCCATTGCTATAGGTGCAATCATTCTGTTGTGGACTGGTGTTGCAAGTTTCAAGATTATGTGCAGTGTCTTTGTCGGTGGCGCTTTGACAGCTCTTCTGTTTAATGGTATTGGTTCCGCTGACAATTTGGTTGCAAATATTCCTTGGTACGAGCATTTAGTAGTAGGTGGTTTCTGTTTTGGTGCAGTCTTTATGGCTACTGATCCTGTAACTTCACCACGTACTTCAGGTGGAAAATATATTTACGGTTTCTTCATTGGTGCACTTGCTATCATTATCCGTGCTTACAACCCTGGTTATCCAGAAGGTATGATGCTGGCTATTTTGATGGGTAACTTGATTGCTCCTCTGATTGACTACTGTTTTGTTCAGAGTAATATCAACAAACGTTTGAACCGTATTAATAAATAAGGAGGATAAGTTATGAAAATGAATACAAATAGTAATGTGTATACAATAGTATATGCTGCTGTGATGGTAATTATCGTAGCATTCCTTCTGGCATTTGTTTCTTCTTCTTTGAAGGATAGGCAGGATAATAACGTTAGAAAGGATGTTAAGAAGCAGATTCTTGCAGCTTTGAACATCGATGCTACCGATGCGAATGTTGATGCTACTTATGATCAGGTTATTACAGATAATCTTCTTAATGGTACAGAGTTGACTCCTGTTCCTTCTGAGGACTTTAAGACATCTTACAATAGTGAGATTAAGTCTGGCAACTACCATGTGTTTGTAGCTAAGCTTGAGAATGGTGAAACAAAGTATGTTTTCCCTGTTTATGGTGCAGGTCTTTGGGGACCAATCTGGGGTTATGTGTCAGTAAATGAGGACAAGAATTCTGTTTATGGTGTAAGTTTCAATCATGAGAGTGAAACTGCAGGCTTGGGTGGTGAAATTACCAACAAGAAAAAATTCCAAGAACAGTTTAAGTCAAAGAAAGTCCTTGATGAGGCTGGCAGTATAGCTTTGACTGTTGTTAAGAATGGCACAGCTCAGGGTGATAATCAGTGTGATGGTATTGCTGGTGCAACTTTGACAAGTAATGGCGTTGGCGCTATGCTTTTAGGTTCTCTTGGCAACTACAAAGAGTTTTTAAATAACAAATAATTGGAGGGCAATAGAATATGAGTCAATTATTTTCTAAAGAGAATAAAGAGGCCTTCTTCGGTCCTCTGTTTGCAAACAACCCAGTTGCCGTTCAGGTGTTGGGTATTTGCTCTGCTTTGGCAGTTACAGCAAAGATTGAGCCAGCGATAGTAATGGGTCTTTCTGTTACAGTCATTGTTGCATTATCAAATGTAATCATTTCTTTGTTGCGTAAGTCTATACCTAACCGTATTCGTATCATCGTTCAGTTGGTTGTAGTTGCTGCATTGGTAACTATAGTAAGCCAAATTCTGAAAGCATTTGCATACGATGTAAGTGTTCAGCTTTCAGTTTATATTGGTTTGATTATTACCAACTGTATCCTGATGGGACGTTTGGAAGCATTTGCTATGATGAACGGCCCTTGGGAGTCCTTCCTTGATGGTATTGGCAATGGTTTAGGATATGCTTGGGTCTTGGTAATTGTAGCATTCTTCCGTGAATTGTTTGGAAGTGGTACTTTATTTGGTTTCCAAGTTATTCCAGAGTCCTTCTATGACTTAGGTTATATGAATTGTGGAATCATGCTAACTCCTGCAGCTTCATTGATTCTTGTAGGTTGTATCATCTGGTTCATGAAAGCTCGTGAAGAGAAGGCTGCTAAAAAGTAATACACATATTTAAAAAGAAAACAGAATTATGGAACATTTCTTTAGTTTATTGGTCCGCTCTATATTCGTGGACAACATGATTTTCGCCTTCTTCTTAGGTATGTGCTCATACTTAGCTGTATCTAAGAATGTTAAAACTGCATTAGGACTGGGATGTGCTGTTCTCTTCGTTGAGGTAGTAACACTTCCTGTAAACTACTTATTGCAGACAAAGGTTTTAGGTCCTGACTGTATCATTGAAGGTGTGGACCTGAGTTTCTTGAGTTTTATCCTATTTATTGCTGTCATTGCAGGTATCGTGCAGCTGGTTGAGATGGTTGTAGAACGCTATTCTCCATCTTTGTATGCCAGCTTGGGTATCTTCTTGCCATTGATTGCTGTAAACTGTGCCATCATGGGTGCATCATTATTTATGCAGCAGCGTGTGACTATGGATCCAAGCAGCACACAAGCAATTTCAAATATCGGTGATGCATTTGCTTATGCGATTGGTTCAGGTATAGGATGGTTGGTTGCCATTGTTTGCTTGGCTGCCATTCGTGAGAAAATGGATTATTGTGATGTACCAAAGCCTCTGCGTGGTCTGGGTATTACCTTTATCACTGTAGGTCTGATGGCTATGGCATTCATGTGCTTCTCTGGTCTTAACTTGTAATAAAAGAAAGGAAAAACTATGGATATGAATTTTATTTTAGCAAGTATTGGGGTGTTCTTAGTGATTATCCTCATTCTTGTTGTGATTTTGTTGGTAGCCAAAAATTACCTTTCTCCAAGTGGACCGGTAAAAATTACTATCAATGGTGATAATGAGCTGGAAGTAGAATCTGGTTCTTCTTTGCTGACCACTCTGTCTCAGAATGGTGTTTACTTACCTTCAGCTTGTGGTGGTAAGGGAGCCTGTGGTCAGTGCAAGTGTCAGGTGATTTCTGGTGGAGGTGAAATCCTTCCTTCTGAAAAGGGCTTCTTTACCCGTAAAGAGCAGAAATCTAATTGGCGTTTAGGCTGTCAGGTAAAGGTTAAGCAAGATATGGGAATTAAGGTTCCTGAATCAGTAATGGGTGTTAAAGAGTGGGAGTGTACTGTTATTTCTAATAAGAATGTTGCTTCCTTCATCAAGCATTTCGTTGTTCAGTTACCTCCTGGAGAACATATGGACTTCGTTCCTGGTTCTTATGCCCAGATTAAGATTCCAGAGTATGATATCGACTACAATCGTGATATGGATAAAGAACTGATTGGCGATTTGTATGTTCCTACTTGGGAGAAATTCGGTATCTTTGGCTTGAAGCAGAAGAATGATACAGCTACAATCCGTGCTTATTCTATGGCAAACTACCCAGAAGAGGGAGATATCATATCTCTGACAGTGCGTATTGCAACTCCACCATTCAAACCAAAAGATCAGGGTCCTGGATTCCAAGATGTACCATGTGGTATAGCCTCTACCTATATCTTTAGTTTGAAGCCAGGTGATAAGGTAATTATGTCTGGTCCTTATGGAGATTTCCATCCTGTCTTCGATTCTAAGAGAGAAATGATCTGGGTAGGTGGTGGAGCAGGTATGGCTCCTCTGCGTTCACAGATTATGCACATGCTGAAAACTTTACATACACGTGATCGTGAAATGCATTATTTCTATGGTGCTCGTGCTATTGATGAAGTGTTCTTCATGGAGGATTTCTTGGAATTAGAGAAAGAATATCCAAACTTCCATTTCCATTTGGCACTGGACCGTCCAGATCCAAAGGCAGATTCTCTAGGAGTAAAGTATACTCCAGGTTTCATTGCTAATGTTTTGGGTGATACCTATCTGAAGCAACACGAGGAACCAGAGGAAATAGAGTACTACCTTTGTGGACCTCCAATGATGGCGAAGACCGTTTTGGACTTGCTCCACAGCTTAGGTGTAGAGGATGATATGATTCGTTTCGATAACTTTGGTGGTTAATCCGCCATATAGGACAAAATGTAAAAAGGTGACTGAAATTTTTTCAGTCACCTTTTTTTGTTTATTTTTGCATTTATGAAGGTTAAAAGTGGCTCAATAATAACTCTTTTTTGTTTGTTTTGTCTTTTAGCAATTTCATTACCTTTATCTGCCAAAAAGACAAATGATACACTTTTGCTTAAGCTTTTTGATAATGCTGAAAAATATGATAAGGCAATTCGTAGTTATAAGTCTGAATTATATATAAAAGGTGTTCTACATTTAAAGCAAAAAAATAGATTCCTTCGACGAGTACCTCAGAGTAGGACTTTCCCCAAAGATGTAAAGGATTATATAGGTGAAAGCATAGGCTTCCTAGATTATACTGCACCTTTTACATTCGACCGGCATGTTGAGGCTGTTTCAGGCACGTACCCCGATATGAAGCAAGATACTGATATGTTGCTTGATTTCTTTAATCTAACTATTTATCGTGAATCTTTGATTGAGGATCATTTGTTTTCACCTTTTTGTAAAAAGAATGTCAATTTTTATAAATATGAGCAAGATTCTATCAGGGGGAAACGGGTTTATTATAGCTATACTCCAAGATATAACAACACTCAGCTTGTAAAAGGCTCTTTTATTTTGAATACAGAGTTGATGGTCATAGAGAAGGTTACTTTTTCAGGTAAATATGAATTCATGAAGTTTGATATGACTGTCAACATGGGAGTAATGGGTTTTTATGTTTATTTGCCTGTAGATTATCAGTTTAATTTTAAATTCAATTTTATTGGGAACAAATTAGAAGGAGAGTATAGAGTGCTTCAAAATTATAAGAATTTGGAGCTTGTTTATGATCCTGTTGTTCCTAGGAAAACTAATAAATATGATTTATCTGAGCGCTATTCAAATACTGTGGATGCTTCAAAAGCTAGAATAGACTCAGCATTTGTGGCTAGTCACCGCTTAATTCCACTGCAGAAAGAAGAACAGGATATTTATACGCGTTGGGCTCACCGGCAGGATTCTATTAACAAATTACCTTTGCAACCTAAAAAGCGTAGAACATTAGGCGATTTTGCTGATGATGTTCTTTTTAGTCATTCCTATATTAATTTGGGTAGTCAATTAGGAAAATTACGTGTAAATCCATTATTAGATATTGGATTATTCAACTATTCTAGTACTCGCGGATATTCTTATCGTCAAGATTTCAAATACGTCTATCAATTTCCGGATCAGCGAGAGATTGTTATAAGGCCACGTATTGGCTATAATATTAAATACAAGCAATTCTTTTGGCGTTTTATAGGCCGTTATGAGTATTGGCCTAGAAAACAAGGAGCAATAGAAATAGAAATAGGAAATGGCAATCGTATTCGTGGTGCGATTAACAAAAATGTAAATGCTAGTTTCTTTTCTGATAATTACATTCATTTGAAACATGAAATAGAATTGGTTAATGGCTTAGATTTGGATTTCGGTTTACTAATCCACAATCGTCAACCTTGGAAATTATCTGAAGAACAAGCTGCAGAATTGAACTTGCGTGGACATTATAAATCTTTTTCTCCTAATATTCATTTGGAATATACTCCTGGGCAGTATTATTATATGCTAGGTAATAAAAAGCAGGATGTATATAGTGCTTACCCCACTTTTGCCGTTGATTGGGAGGCTGGTTTTAAAAACATATTGGGGAGTACTAGTCGATATGAAAGAGTGGAATTTGATGTGAGCTATGAGTGGAAAATGGATTCAATGCACAAGATTTCATGGCGTTTGGGAGGTGGAAAGTTTACAAATAAGAACAATCTAGAGTTTGTGGAATATCATAATTTTAAGAAGTATTATCTTCCTGAAACATGGGAAGATGAATTAGGTGGTCGTTTTACATTGCTCGATTCCCATTGGTTTAATGAATCTTTATATTATCTGCGTGGGCATATTATTTATGAGAGCCCTCTCTTGCTTTTAGGGCAATTGGGGACAACATGGATTCAACGAGAACGTCTCTATGGGAGTGCTTTGCATACAGACATTTTCAAACGCTATTTTGAATTTGGCTATGGTTTTTCCACACATATTTTTGATCTAGGTTTTTATGTCTCGTTTATGAACGGGAAATATAATGAAATTGGTGTGAAATATAATTTTACTTTATTCCATTAATATGAAGAATATAGAAGAACTGGATTTCTCAAAATTGCCAGCATCTATCAGCGATGCTCAGATAGAAGGTAAAATTATGGCAATAGACAACTTAGGTCATGCGATAGATTCTCAAAAACGTGCAATGGCTGAATCATATTGTTATCCGACCAAGACAGATTTGATTATTATTGTCTTTTGTTTAAAAGGCTCAGCTCATTTCCGTGTAAACCTTAAGGATGTGAGTTTGGAGCCTATGCATTTGATGGTGATGTTATCTGGGTTTATTTTTGAAGTGGAACAAGTAAGCGAGGATTTTGAAGGGGTAATTATCTTAAATAATCCTGATGGTATGGCTTTAAATGACGAAGCAATAGTAGCTGTATCTTTACGTCGTATTATGGCTGAGCATGGAACTGTTCCAGTGACCCCGTCGCAGTATGAGAAATTGATGGTTATGTATAATCTTTTTAAACAAGCTCTTCAAGATACAGAGAATCCTTTCAGAAATCAGATTGTTCAGCGTTTATGTCAGGTAATAACATACTACGCTTGTGGCGTTTTTCAAGGATCACCTATTGCAAATATTGACATGGCTAAAAGCCGAAAGGAAGAAATCTTTGATAAATTTATTCGGTTAGTTGAGCAGGAGTATACTCATGAACGGCGCATTATTTATTATGCTGATAAGTTGAATTTATCCCCTAAATATCTAAGTACGGTGGTTAAAGAGGTTAGTGGGAAATATGCAAGTGATTGGATAGATGACTATGTGGTATTAGAAGCGAAAGCTCTTTTGAAAAGAGGAGGTCTAAATATTCAGCAAATATCTAATAGGTTGAATTTCCCTAATCAGAGTTTTTTTGGACGATATTTTAAGAAACAGACGGGGTATTCCCCGAAGGACTATCGGAATTTGTAGTTTCTTTTTCATGGGCTAGGGGATCAGAGAGGGTAGGTAGTGAAATGTGTTTAGCGTCTGCAAGGTATCGCAGAAGGAAAACTCCAGCTCCACTTATTAATGATGTGAATTGTTCATCAAGACCAATCCACATGCATATACCATAAATGAGTCCTCCAAATACACAGGCCATGGCATATATTTCTTTACGAAAAATTAGAGGGACTTCATTGATGAAGACATCCCTTAGAACGCCGCCTGCAGAACCTGTGATTGTTCCCATTATGATGGCTACCCAAAGTGGAAATCCTAAAGAACGTGTCTTTTCTATTCCAACAATAGTGAATAAGGCTAAACCTAGTGTGTCGAAGAGGAAAAGTGTAGAGTGTTGACTAACCAGATACTTGCTAAAAAGTAATACAGTAATAAAAGCAACAAATGTTTCAATGAAATATATGCTGTTTTCCATCCAAAATGGGGTAATGCCTAACATCATATCCCGAATGGTACCACCGCCTACAGCTGTTATGAGACCTATAATAAAAGCTCCAAACCAGTCGAATTTCTTGCCTGCAGCTAGCCGTATGCCAGAAATGGCAAAAGCATATGTTCCAACAAATTCTAGAACATCAGTCAGTGTTATATCCATGATTCGTTTTATTATTGGACAACTCGGACAACTCGAATACCTAAATTGCTTTTCCTTCCTTTTGAATAATTATATAAGGTAGTTGGGTCGATCCACACAGCTTTATGTATTTGTGAGGCATTTAATAAATGGAGTTTACCTTTTTGCCAAACTGCCATACCCAAATGTGAGGTGTCTAAGCCATCTTTAGATGTGATGAGAGCTAAAATATCTCCAGTCTGAATGTCTGAAAGTTGTTCTGCATTTTGATTTAAGAGGTTTTTAGGAATATACCTTACTTTTATGCCTCTAAATTGTTGCTCTTGTTCTTTGATGGCCTTTATATCTTGCTGATGCCCTTTTAATTTACTGTAATTTTCAGGATGAGCACTCATGTAATGAATATCTTGGTTCTGGATTGCTGTAAAGGGTGCGCCTTCATGAGTTATTTCATGTATAAATCCCTTTTGTTCATTGTCGGCAATCCATTGAGTAAAATAATGAAGGCGGGAAGGGTATCCATTTATTATTCCATCTTTGTACCTTAACTGACAAAGAATATTGCAGTAACCAGCAAAATCTCTAATATCTTTTTGGTCACATATCGTTAAAGCAGCACATGTCTCAATAAATGTAGTACAATCCAATTCGCGTGTGTTTACAACCAATACTTCTTTTTGCCCTTTTTCTAATGTATGAGCTACATATGGTTTGCCTATGAAACATTTGCCAAAAAAGAACATACGATTTTCTTTTGGAGGTAGTTTTTTTACTTCTTGCAAGAGTTTCTCAATAGAAATACTATCCTCTTTCTCATAGATCGTGCCAGTTGGTATGGAGTACTTTGTTGGCGAAATAGAATAAGTGTTTTGAGCTCCATCAGAAATAATGTGAGATGAAGCTGGTTGTTCACTACATGTCCAAGCTAGTAGGGGAATCAATAAGAAGTTTATAAGTAGTAAATGTTTCTTTTTCATGCTGCAAAAATAGGAACTTTTTAGTGAAAGTTGTTAAGATTATCTAAACTATTTTTCGGAAAAGGATTTAGTATTTAAAGTTGACTTAAATTTGAAGCATGAGAAGGAGAATCTTATATTTAGCAATTCCATCTATCATCACAAATCTAACTGTCCCTTTAATGGGACTGTTTGATGTGGCTATCGTGGGGCATTTGCAAAATACTTCGTTTATCGGTGCTATTGCTATTGGTGGTATGATGTTTAATCTGTTATATTGGGGATTTGGGTTTCTCCGCATGGGTACTGGTGGACTTACAGCTCAATCCTTCGGTCGTAGAGATATAAGCGATATTCCTATCCAATTACTTCGTCCTTTGTTACTGGCATTAGGTATTTCATTCTTGATTTTACTTTTTAGTAGACCATTAGAGTGGATTATTTTAAATATAATAGGTGACCAAAATTCCTCATTGAACTATTGGGCATCTATTTATTTTCGCATTTGTGTTTGGGGCGCACCTGCTGTTCTGTCTATGTATGTTTTCAATGGCTGGTTTATTGGTTTACAGAATCCAAGGATACCGATGTATGTAGCAATAGCTGCGAATGTCTTGAATGTTGTGCTAAGCTTGTTTTTTGTATATGGCATGGGCATGCAACTTAAAGGTGTGGCCTTAGGAACTATGATAGGTCAGTGGGCCGGTTTCCTTTTTTCATTGATTCTAAGTTGGAAGAAATATAAAGTCTATTTTAAACGCAAATTTTATTGGGCTGAAATCTTAGATACAGATGCTCTAGTTCAGTATTTTCACGTAAATAAGAATATTTTCGGACGTACCCTTTGCCTGATAGCAGTGACCACTAGTTTCACTGCTTTTGGAGCAAAGCAAGGTGAAACTATATTGGCAGTAAACACTTTGATGATGCAATTATTCACAATTTTCTCTTATTTTATGGATGGCTTTGCCTATGCCGGTGAAGCTATTGCTGGTGCATCTGTAGGAGAGAAGGATACACTGAAATTGTATGAGACTGTCCATTCTCTATTCTTTTGGGGGTGGGTATTGGCATTCTCATTTACTATAATTTACGTATTAGGAGGTCAGTCTTTTTTAGGATTTCTCACGGATCAAAAAGAAATTTTGGGAGCAGCAGACCCATATATAGAATGGTCTGCTTTGATTCCTTTATGTGGTTTTTCTGCTTTTATGTGGGATGGGATATATATAGGTATGACTGAGACCAAGATGATGTTCAGGGTCATGTTTTTTTCTATGTTGCTCTATTTTGTACTCTATTTTGTTCTTTTCCCTGTTTTTGGCAACCATGGATTGTGGATTGCCTTTTTATTCTATTTGTGTATGAGAGGGTGTGGTCTTTGGTATTATTTCTCCAGAAAGTTTAAATGTGAGAAGTAAGTTAAGGGAAAGTAATCTAGAGATTATGACAATATACCAGAAAAGGTTCTGAATATATTCAGAACCTTTTCAGTGACTCCTATAGGATTCAAACCTATAACCTTTTGATCCGTAGTCAAATGCTCTATTCAGTTGAGCTAAGGAGCCGTTAACCATTTAAAATTAAAATTATGAAAAAGCAAACTCGTTAGAAGTGACTCCTATAGGATTCAAACCTATAACCTTTTGATCCGTAGTCAAATGCTCTATTCAGTTGAGCTAAGGAGCCATTCTTTTCGTTTGCGAGTGCAAAGGTAGTACTTATTTTTTAAACCACAAATGATTTTGAGAAAAAAAGAACAGCAGACTTGGAATTTTGTAAATCTGCTGTTCTAATTATCATGTTTAGATTAAGTCAATGCTTCGCTTTACGAAATTATTTAAGGCTTCACCTTTTAACATACCATTCTGAAGCAGAGCCAAATCTACCAATTGAGATATTATTTTATTATTCTTTGCGTAATCGCTTAGAATCTCTTTTTCCTTGTCGTGCTGAGCTGTTATGTCTTTTTCGCACTGTGAAAGGTCGTTTTTCTCTTCTTGAGTGATTTCTTCAGCCTTCTTGTTGTCCTGTTGTTGTTTCAGAACAGCCTTACGAGCTTCCAGACCTTTAAGTTCAGCCTCTATAGGCTTTAGTTGCTCTGCTGTGTTGTTATGTGTATCTTCAAGGATTTCCTTAATTAGCTTGTGATTGGTATTTAGAACCACATTATACATGTCTGGCATTTCACCATAGAAAGCCATTCCAGGTTGCAGTCTAGCCATTTCTTTCATACGGCGCATATATTCACTGCGAGTAATCATTACAGGGGCTGCATTTTCACCTAGGGCTTGTGGGTCTACATTGAACTCTGTTTTATCTAATTTAGGTAAAATACTTGTAAAGATTGCACTCAAAGTTGTTCTGTCGTTTACGTCTACAGCTTCTGGCGTATCAGTGTCTTTTACTATCAATCGATCTATAGTGTCAGCATCAACTCTAGTAAAGGTGGTTTTTTCCAATTTTCTCTCCAACAGGCTTACCAATGGAGTGTCTAACTGCCCATCCATCAGTAGGACATTGTATCCTTTATTGTTGGCAGCCTCAATATAGCTGTATTGCTCATCCTTATCATTGGCATAAAGATAAACCAGCTGTCCATCTTTGTTGGTTTGGTTATCCTTAATTAAGGTATTATATTCATCATATGTGAAGAATTTACCATTACAGTCTTTCAAAAGGCTGAATTTCTTGGCCTTGTCATAGAAGTCATCTGTTGAGAGCATACCATAGTGGATGAACAACTTGATATCATCCCATTTCTTTTCAAAATCAGCACGGTCTTTATTGAAGATGCTCTGAAGCCTGTCGCTCACCTTTTTTGTAATATAGGTAGATATTTTCTTCACATTGGAATCACTTTGCAGGTAGCTTCGGCTAACATTTAGAGGAATGTCTGGAGAATCAATAACACCATGTAGCAGCATTAAGAACTCAGGAACAATACCTTCTACATTATCGGTAACGAATACCTGATTACAATAAAGCTGAATCTTATTACGTTGCAGATCCAGGTTACTCTTAATCTTTGGGAAGTAGAGAACACCAGTTAAATGGAATGGGAAATCCACATTCAAATGAATCCAGAAAAGAGGATCGTCATTCATAGGATAAAGCTCATGATAGAACTTCAAATAATCCTCATCTTTCAAATCACTAGGTTTCTTTGTCCAAAGTGGGGTGGTATCATTAATGACATTGTCCTCATCGGTGTCGACCTGTTTACCGTCTTTCCAGTCTTTTTTCTTGCCAAAGACTACTGGAATAGGTAAGAAACGGCAGTATTTATTTAGTAATTCACTGATTTTGTTTTCGTCTACAAACTCCTGACAGTCATCATCAATATGCATGATGATGTCGGTACCACGTTCTGCCTTTTCTGTAGGTTCAATAGTGTATGATGGACTTCCATCACAGTTCCATTTTACAGCTTGTGCGCCTTCTTGCCAACTCTTTGTTACGATATCTACTTCTTTACTCACCATGAAAGAAGAGTAAAAACCTAATCCAAAGTGTCCGATAATAGCATTGGCATCCTCTTTATATTTATCAAGGAAGTCGTTTGCACCAGAAAATGCAATTTGATTGATATATTTTTCGATTTCATCTTCTGTCATTCCAATACCATGATCACTCACAGTAATGGTTTTGGCATCTTTGTCTACACTAACACGTACACTTAGATCGCCCATATCTTCTTTTAAATCACCTTTTGTGGCCAGTGTCTTCAGTTTCTGAGTTGCATCAACTGCATTTGAAACAATTTCACGAAGGAAAATTTCGTGGTCACTGTACAAAAACTTTTTGATAACAGGAAAGATATTTTCCGTTGTTACGCCAATATTTCCTTTTTGCATCTTATATAGTTATTTAAATTAAACTTTCTTGCATCACGGGGATGATTACGGGACAATTTGTCATCTCCAGTGTCAGTTTGCCCTCGTTTACTCGGGCAATCAGTTTACTGCCTGAAGCCGGTTCCTCGTTGATAATTAAATTAGAGATCTCGTCTTCTAAATAGGTTTGAATGCTTCTCCGTAGTGGTCTAGCACCATATTGAGGATCATATCCTTTTTCTGCTAGGAACTTACGTGCTTCATCGGTCACCTCTAAATGGTATCCCATATCTTCCACACGTTGAATCAATCCTTTTAGCTCTAGGTCAATAATCAGTAACATAGAATCCATATCCAGTGGACGGAAGGTGATGATTTCATCCAAACGGTTAAGGAATTCAGGTGCGAATTGCTTCTGAAGAGCTTTGCGAACAATGCTATCTGCATTCACATCAGTGTTCTGTTGACTGGTGAAACCAATGCCATGTCCAAATTCTTTTAACTGTCGGCTTCCAACGTTTGATGTCATGATTATTACAGCATTACGGAAGTCCACTGTCCGTCCATTACTATCCGTAAGCCGTCCTTCATCCATAACTTGGAGTAGGATGTTGAACACATCAGGATGTGCTTTCTCTATTTCATCAAGGAGGACTATAGAATAAGGTTTACGCCGCACCGCTTCGGTAAGTTGTCCACCTTCTTCATAACCTACATATCCAGGAGGCGCTCCAACCAGTCGGCTGACAGTAAACTTTTCCATGTATTCACTCATATCAATGCGGATCAAAGCATCTGCTGTTCCAAACATAAATTTAGCCAGTTCTTTAGCTAATAATGTTTTACCTACACCTGTAGGACCTAAGAACATGAAACTTCCAATAGGACGGTTGGGATCTTTTAGACCGATACGGCTACGTTGGATGGCTTTAACTAATTTTTCCACAGCTGTTTCTTGGGCTATGACTTCCTTTGATAAAGCTTCTTTCATGCCTTTTAGCTGATTGCCTTCTGCTTGTGCCATTCTAGTGACAGGTACACCAGAAATCATAGAAACAACTTCAGAAATCATATCTTCAGTGATTTCTACAGGATGGGCATCTAATTCCTTATTAAATAGCTCTTCCTGGGCAGCGATTTGTTTCTCCAGTTCTACTTGTCGCTCACGCAGATTGCTGGCTAACTGATAATTTCCAGCCTTCACAGCCTTCATTTTGTCCTCATTTATTTTATCCTTTTCAGCATTCAGCTGCTGTACTATTGCAGGTGTACTGTTTTCCATCATGTGAGCTCGTGAACCAGCCTCATCAATGATGTCAATGGCTTTATCTGGGAAATTCCGGTCTGTAATATATCGTTCTGCTAATTGAACTGCATGTGAAAGAGCTGCATCACTATATCTTACATGGTGATGTTCTTCATATCTATCCTTGATGTTGTGCAAGATTTGTAAAGTTTCTTCCTTTGTGGAAGGCTCTACTATGATTTTTTGGAAACGACGTTCCAAAGCTCCATCCTTTTCGATGCTATTCCGATATTCATCAAGAGTTGTAGCACCGATGCATTGTAGCTCTCCACGAGCCAAAGCTGGCTTAAGCAGATTAGCTGCATCCATGGTGCCAGTGCTGGCACCAGCACCTATAATGGTATGAATTTCATCCATGAAAAGGATGACTTCATCATGTTCTTTCAACTCCTTTATCAGGTTCTGCATTCGCTCTTCAAATTGGCCACGGAACTTTGTTCCTGCTACTATTGAAGCCATATCTAGGCGAACGAGCCGTTTACCCAACAAGGTATGAGGAACGTTCCCTTCAATGATACGTGAGGCTAATCCTTCAACAATGGCAGATTTACCTACACCGGGTTCACCTATTAAGATAGGATTATTCTTTTTTCTGCGTGACAAAATCTGGGCTAGACGCTCAATTTCTTTTTGACGACCGACCACAGGATCTAGCAACTTCTCTTCGGCTGCCTTGGTCAAATCAGAACTGAATTTGTCTAGAAATGGAGTGTCACGATGTCCGTTATTTTTACCAGAATTTGAACTGTTTTTTGAACCATCTTGAGAGATGCGTATCATGCGGAATGGACTTTGACCTCCATCATCTGACAGGTCATCCTCTTCATCATCTTCACTAGTTTCGAAAGCACTTAGTGGTTGAGCATTTTCTGCTATGTTGTCATTCGCAGGATCAATTTCCCTATGCTGGTCTAATGTTTCTAGTTGAAGCCCTGAATCTTTCAGCAACTGGCTTACATAAAGTCTGTCGTTATTTATCATAGCATGTAATAAATCCAGAGTGTCTATTTTGGAACTATTTCTTCCTTGGGATTCCTTAAAACTCTCTTTTAATAATTTTGAAATATCAGTTGTTACATTCAAGTCATTGGAAGAACCATAGGGGTTGTAAATGGCCCTGATACGGTTTTCCAAAGTCTTTTTAATGTGATTAAGGTCTACTTTGGCAGAAACCAAAGCAGAGTATGCCTCACATGTTTCATCACGAAGTATGGCTAATAGCAGGTGTTCAGGCCCTACGAAATTTGAATCTAAGCGGCCTGCCTCTTCGCGACTGTACATGATGACTCTATTTAAACTTTCTGAAAACTGCATCTTTCAATGTCTTTAATTATGACCTATAATTTTACAAAAGCCGTGCCAAAAACCGTTTTGGTACTTTTTACAGAAAAAGTTTTTTCCTTTAAGAAAAAAGCAGTACTTTTACAAAGTTTTTGTGAACTAACTTATATAGTGTAAAAAGATTTAAAATAAATGACTGAACAAGACAGAATTATAAAGGTTGATATTGAGAAGGAGATGCGTTCTTCATACATAGATTATTCTATGTCTGTCATTGTGGCACGCGCTCTGCCAGATGTTCGAGATGGGTTTAAACCAGTGCATCGTCGTATTCTTTATGGTATGATGGAATTAGGCTATACACAGGATAAACCTTATAGAAAATCAGCGCGTATTGTAGGTGATGTATTAGGTAAATACCATCCACATGGAGATTCCTCCGTTTATGGTGCATTGGTTCGTATGGCTCAGCCTTGGGCAATGAGATATCCTTTGGTTCAAGGTCAGGGTAACTTCGGTTCCATCGATGGAGATACAGCTGCAGCAATGCGTTATACTGAAGCTCGCTTATTCAAGATAGGTGAGGACATGATGGGAGATGATTTGTACAAAGAAACAGTCGATATGGACCGTAACTTTGACAATACCTTGGATGAACCTTCAGTACTTCCTACCAGAATCCCTAATTTGCTAGTGAATGGTGCTACTGGTATTGCAGTAGGTATGGCAACGAATATTCCTACACACAATCTAGGTGAAGTGATAGATGGATGTGTAGCTTATATAGACAATCCAGACATTGATACGGAGGGATTGATGCAATATATTCCTGCTCCAGATTTTCCTACAGGAGCATATATTTATGGAATTTCAGGTGTTAGAGATGCCTATGAAACTGGTCGTGGACGTATTATGATGCGTGCTAAGGCTGAAATAGAAAATGGCCCTACACATGACAAGATTGTCATAACCGAGATTCCTTATGGTGTAAATAAAGCAGAGTGTATCAAGCACATTGCAGACCTTGTAAATGAGAAGAAACTAGATGGTATTTCAAATGCCAACGATGAGTCCGATCGTGAAGGTATGCGTATTGTTATTGATGTGAAGCGTGATGCCAATGCTAAGGTTGTGCTCAACAAGCTATTTAAGATGACTGAGCTTCAGAGTGCGTTCAGTGTGAATATGATTGCACTAATTGGAGCTCGTGGTGCTCAGCATCCAGGTCGTCCAAAGCTTTTAACTCTTAAAGAGTGTATCCAGCACTTTGTAGAACACCGTCATGAAGTGGTTATCCGTCGTACTCAGTTCGATTTACGTAAAGCTCAGGAACGGGCTCATATTTTGGAAGCATTGATTGTAGCTTGCGATAATATTGATGAGGTTGTACATATAATCCGTTCTTCTAAAGATCCTCAAGAGGCTGTAAACCGTTTGATGGAACGTTTTGGCTGGGATGAAGTGCAGGCAAAATACGTAGTTGACATGCGTTTGCGTCAACTCACAGGTTTGATGATGGAGAATCTGCGTAATGAGTATGATGAAATCATGAAGAAAATCGAGTACTATCAGCAGATTCTTTCAGATGATGTGCTTTGCTGGAAGGTTATTAAAGATGAACTTCTTGAAGTAAAGGAAAAGTATGGTGATCCTCGTCGTACTGAGATTATTCCTACAGCAGGCGAATTTAATGCTGAAGATTTTTATGCTGATGAGGATGAAGTTATCACCATCTCTCATTTGGGATATATTAAGCGTACTCCTTTATCAGAATTCAGAATTCAGGGTCGTGGAGGCTTAGGAAGTCAAGGTGGTAGGACACGTGATGCAGACTTTATAGAACACATCTATCAGGCTACCACACATAATACAATGATGTTCTTTACTCAGAGGGGTCGTTGCTATTGGCTTAAGGTATATGACATTCCAGAAGGTAATAAGGGGTCTAAAGGCCGAGCTATCCAAAACTTGCTGAATATCGAAAGCGGTGATGTAGTAAATGCATTTATTTGCGTGAAGGACTTGAATAATGAAGAGTTTGTGAACAGTCATTACCTGTTGTTCTGTACAAAGAGTGGTATCATCAAGAAGACCACTTTGGCGGATTACAGTCGTCCTCGTACAAATGGTGTGATTGCTATCAATATTAAGGAAGATGACCGTGTAGTAGATGTTTGTCTAACTAATGGGGAAAATGAAATCTTGATTGCCAACAGGAATGGTAGAGCCATCAGATTTAATGAAAGTACTGTTCGTCCTATGGGTCGTGCTGCTACTGGAGTTAAGGGTATGACTCTGGATGGACCAGATGATGAAGTGGTTGGCATGGTTTGTGTAGAGGATCCTAAGGCAGAAACTATTATGGTTGTCAGTGAGCAGGGCTTTGGAAAGCGCAGTGAGGTGGAAGACTATCGTATTACTAATCGTGGTGGTAAGGGAGTCAAGACCATTGAGGTGACAGAAAAGACGGGTATGCTCATTGCTATAAAGTCAGTGACCGATGAAAATGATCTTATGATTATAAACAAGAGTGGTATCACGCTCCGCTTGAAGGTCAGTGAGGTACGTGTTATGGGTCGTGCAACCCAAGGTGTTAAGTTGATAAACCTGACAAAACGTAATGATCAGATTAGTAGTGTGTGCAAGGTTTCTGCTGCTCAAGATGAAGAAGAAGATTTAAATGAAAATAACAACGTTGAAGGGGAAACTAACCCAGAAACTCCAATTGAAAGTTAACAATTAGTACTAATTTAATTTAACAAAAACTATGAAGAAAGTTTTATTAATGGCAGCTGTGTTGCTCGGTTCAACTGCTGCTGTATTTGCTCAGGATGCAAAGGCTCTGAATGATGAAGTTCAGGCTCTTAAGGCCCAGGTCGACAAGGGCCAGCAGGCTTTGATCTTGGGACAAGGTGATGCAAACCAGTTCTATGGTTTGGTAGATCAGTTGTTCGATAAGGTTTACGAGTGCGATAAGGTTGCTGAGCAGCCAGACGCAAAGGGCAAAGTTAAAAACAAGTTCCGTAAGGCAAATGCAGAACTGTTGAACCAGAATCGTCCTCAGCTCATCAATGCTGGTGTTGAGGCATTCAACAACAATGAGAATGCAAAGGCTCTGAAGTATTTTGGTAAGTACATTGATGCAGCAAAACATCCAATGATGGAAAAGTTCAATTATGCTGCTACTGACACCATGATTCCTTTGATTTCTTATTATGCATGTATTGCTGCAGCTCGTGAGGAAAATCATGATGCAGTTCTTAAGTATGCTGATGAGGCTGTTAAGGACAAGGAGAATGGTGCTTCTGCTCTGGAGTTGAAGTGCGCTTCTTTGAAGGCTACAAACAAGAATGATGAATTCTTGGCAGCTTTGAAGGAAGGTCTTGAGAAGTTCCCTAACGATAATTATTTCGTAGGTAACATGATTGACTATTACACTAACAACAATCAGTATGCTGAGGCTTTAACTTACATCGATTCTCAGATTACAAAGAATCCTAACAATGATTACTTCTATTTTGTAAAGGGTTATTTGTATCAGACTCAGAAGAATTATGAAGAGGCAGACAAGGCTTATGCAAAGTCTGTATCTATGAATCCTAATTCAGCACAAGCACAGTCTTATGCAGGTTTGAATCTTTGCCAGCAGGCTATCGCATTGGGTGAGGATCCAAATGTTTCTGAGGCTACACTTGAGGATCTTTACAGACGTGCACTTCCTTATTATGAGAAGGCTCGTGAGTTGGCTCCAGATGACAAGACTTTGTGGTTGAATGGTCTTTATACTTGCTACTATCGTTTGAAGATGACCGAAAAGGCTGCAGAGATTGAAAAGCTGATGTAATTTCATATTATCAGATAAAAGGAAAGAAGGTGTGCTGAAAAAGCACACCTTCTTTTTTTGCCTTTAATCGCAGAAGCTATTTATTTTCTAGAAGTTGTGCAAGATTATTCCTTTTAGAATTACTTTTTCTTGCTCTTTTATATGAATGAGAGTATTTCTTTTAAAAAAAAACTCTTTTATTATTTTGGAACAGCAAAAAATATTATATTTGCAACAAAGAACAATTAGACCGAACTATTATTATGAAAAGTAAGGATCTGTATTCATTAAGACAGCAGTTAGTATCGGACATTACCCGGGCTATGGGACATCCTGCACGTATTAGTATTTTGGAGTATGTGGCTAAGCGCGGTGAATGTTATTTTGGTGACTTGGTAAATGAAATACCTTTAGCCAAAGCAACTATTTCCAGACATTTAGGTGAGTTGAAAAGTGCAGGTTTGATTCAATGTGAATCGGAAGGGCCAAAATCTAGATTGTGGATTAACAAAAAAAATTGGGAATTTGCTCGAAAGGTATTTAATGATTTCTTCTCGGAAAACCAGGATAAATTAAAAGACGAGTAAACGATTCTAAACTTCTAGTTTCAGCACCAAAGAAAGATGGGACGTAAATAGGTTGCGTCCCATCTTTTTGTTTGGTCTAAATCTATTAGGGTTGTTCTATTTTTTCGCAAGATGTTTTGGGGATTTAGACGGTTCTGCATGCACTGGAATCTCCTTTTTATTGGATCTTACGTGCGTTTTGTTTGTCTGTTTGCATCCTCTTTGTTCCTTTTGATTGACGTTTTGTCTTTGTTCTATGGATATGATGTGCAAAATTACTCTATCTTCGTTCAAAAATACCTATTAAATGCTATGTATTTTGAATTTTGTTTGTCTTTTAGAAAGAAAAGCCTATTTTTGCAGAGTCATTTATATATGAAAATTGAAAGTAGTATTAAACTCTATAGTTAGCCTGGTGTAACTGTGAAATTATAGCAGGTGGTATCTTAAGAGATTTTTAAATGAAAAAGGATTTAAAAAAGGGATTCTCTGTGAAGAGGAGCCCTTTTTATTTTTATTCGGATGTCAAGCCTAATAGTTTCCGATATAGGGTAATATAGTTTTGAGTATAGGTGTCATAATTGTATTGCTCTGAGAAGATTTTAGCTTGTTCTGCTTTTTCCGGATGTTTCTTCCACTCGGGATAATCCTTACGGATGACATCTGCCATGGCTTCTGGTTCTAAAGAATCCCAATAGCATGCTTGGTTCTCATAAACTTCAGGTAAACTTCCTAGCTTTGAAGCATAGACACGACATCCAAATCGCATGGCTTCTAATCCTGGAATGCCGAAACCTTCCAAACGACTAGGGAAGAAATAGGCTGCAGCACGTGCATAGAGCCAGTTCTTTTCAGGGTCTGTCACCTTGCCTACTAGGAATACTCTATTTTCTCCCACTTGAGCTATTAGTTCACGTAAGGTTTGTGCATAGGCAAAATGGTCATCCCCGCAAATGTAGAGCTTGTAGCCTGGGAAATAATGCATCATGGGTACTAGTTTCTGGAAATTCTTTTTCTCACGAATCTGCCCGATAGAGAAAAAGAACTTTTCATCAGGATTTGCCACAAAAGCAGGTTTTTCTTTCGGTGACTTTGTGGTGTCTTGGATGCCATTATAGATTATGCTTATGGGTTTACTAGAAGCCTGATGCACATTGGCTAATAGCTCCCGTTGTACATATTTAGAGATGCAGGTTATGTAGTCCGAGTTCTTTACACGATGTCTCATTTGGAAGACATGACGAAGACGGTGCAGACCTTTCTTCTCGTATAAATAATTAAGGTCATGTACAGTGAGAAGCTGTATGGTTCCTTTTTTCATGTAACGATAACGATATTGTTGATCTGTGGCATGCCAGAGGTCGATTTGACCACCTATTTTTTTGATATCATCACGAACATGCTCTTTTCTGATGTACTCAGCTTCATCCCCAAAAACACCTAGATGCTTCTCAGGGACCATCATGATGATACGCATGTCTGGGAATTTCAACTTGGCAAGTCTGGGGCCGTAATTTTTTGCAATCTCTCCAAACCCACAGAACGTGCCAATGTGAGACATATCTACAACAACGTTTTTTTTCATATCTTTTTTCTTTTGTGGTGCAAAGGTAGTAAATAAAGCTAAATTCTCATTCTGGTAGAATAGAATTCTCTATTTTAAAAACAAAAACTAATACTTTTCTTACAAACGAATATAATTGATTTTGAAAAATTTGTATAAAATCAAATTGTATTCTATTTTTGCATCACTAAAATAGACGTCTTTTAAAGGTAGGATATATAGTTTATAGATTAAGGTTGTTTGAAGAGCTCTCCATCGGGGGAGCTTTTCTTTTTTTAAAGTCATATACTCATGCCAAATTTTCGAAAGAACTTGTGGGTCATCTTTAAAATAGTTATATTTGCATGAAATGAAATACAAAATAGAATCATGAATATAACCGTTAATAATAAGACTGTGCAAGTCTTCACAGGAGCAAAAGCCGTAGATGCCATTCGTAAGTACATGGTAGAAACCCAGAAATCGCCCAGTGGTTTGGATACATTGACGATTTTTGATAAGTATGGACATGAAATTGATGGAGAAGCTCCTCTGAAAGAAGGGGATGTGATAGAAGTGAAGTCTTCACAAAGAAGTATAGCTGAAACTTTAGATACTCCCAGACTGAATTCAGAAATTTCGTCCACTCCAACTAAGCTTCCATTTCCAAATTCTAAAGCATGAAACGCAGCATTTTATTTCTAGTGCTCCTCTCGTTTTTTCTAGGAGTAGGAGCACAGCAAAGGGAAATACACATCCTCTCAGTGAATGATGTGCATGCCCAAATAGACAATATGCCTCAATTGGCTGCCATAGTGGACAGCCTCCGTTCTATTGACCCGGAATTACTGGTGATAGCTGCAGGGGATAATCGTACGGGGAACCCCATAAACGACCAATATGAACCTACCAGTTACCCGATGACAGCTCTTATGAATTTTATCGGGTTTGATTGCACAGGTTATGGGAATCATGAGTTTGATTCTGGTGTTAAAGGACTGGCTAAGGTGATAGACTTAAGCAACTTCCCTCATGTGAATGCCAATGCTCATCCAGATCCGTCTTTAGGGATTCATCAGATTCCGTATAAGATTTTTAATATTGATGGCATTTCGATTGGCATTTTGGGAGTGGTTCAGCTGGGTACGCATGGATATCCAGATACGCACCCCGATAATGTGAAAGGGGTGACGTTTACTGACCCTGCTGAAACCATAAAACAGTATGAATGGCTGGCAAAGAAATGCGATGTAAATATCTTATTGTCCCATCTAGGTTACGAAGATGACCTGAAAATGGCAGCTCAATTTCCTTATTACGATTTGATAATAAGCAGTCATTCACATACGCAATTAAAAGGAGGAGAACTTCACAACGGAGTCTTAATTACCCAAAATACAAATAAGCTGAAGCGTTGTACTTACACCACTCTTACCGTGGAAGATGGAAAAGTGGTGAAAAAGGAGGCCGTGAACATAGAAGTAGAAACCTATCCCCGGAAGAATTTAATAGCAGAGGAACTGGTTCGCTTTTTTAACGATAATGAATTCTTCCAACGTGAACTGGCTATGGCAGAGACACCGTTTACCTCTCCAGAAGAATTAGGGGTGTTCCTGTGCGATGCGATTAAAAGTGAAGCTAATGCTGATTTTGCCTTGTGGAATGCAGGTGGGGTACGATTAGATAAGCTAGATGAGGGCCCCATAACGGTGAATAAAGTCTTGCAGTTGGATCCCTTCGGGAATATGTGCGTGGAAATGAATCTCACAGGTAAGGAATTGGAAGACATCCTTTTCTCTTGCTATCAGAATGATCAGTTCATCTTCCCGTTCACTTCTGGAAATTTGATGTCTACCATAACTTTCGACCCGAAAGATAAACTGAAAATTCAAAAAATGGATATCCGGACATCGGATGGAAAGAAACTGAATGCGAAGAAAATCTATAAAGTAGTAACCAACAGCTATACAGCATCTATTACCGATGCTCCCAGAAAAGACCAGGGTAGAGACCTCAATATAGGAACCTCGGACATGGTGATGAAATACCTGGAAAAGAAGGGGAGCGTGGATTATCAGGGCAGGAAATGTCAGCAGATTTTGAATAGAGAATAAATTGTAAAGAATATTCCGCAAAAAACTGATGAAAAGTTTCTTTATTTTATTTTTTTAGTTATATTTGCGAAATTAAAAACAATTAGAAAAAGCCGAACTGCTAGGAAGGGTGTAGGCACGTTTTAAAACAAAAAAACTCATGATACAAGAAGATGCTATTAAGAATGCAGCTGAAGAAGTAAAAGAAACTGCAGAACAGGTTCAGGAAGCTGTAACTGAAAAGGTAGCAGATGCTAAAGAGGCTGTAGCCGATGCAGCTGAAGCTGTGGAAGCTAAGGTAGAGGAGGCAAAAGAGACGTTGAAAGGTGCTGAAGAAGCTGTTACTGAGAAAGTTGAGGATGTAAAGCAAACTGTAGAAGATGTAAAGGAAACCATCGAAGAAAAGGTGGAAGAAGCAAAAGCTGCAGTGGAAAATCCTACAGAAGAGGTGAAAGCTGAAGCTGATAAACTTACTGATAAGATAGGTGATGCCTTCGACGATGTTAAGGATAAAATTAGCGATGTCATTGATGACCTCAGTGAAAATGAGACCGTAAAAGCTGCTAAGGAGAAAGTGGATGATTTCATTGATGACCTTCAGGAGAATGAAACGGTGAAGAAGGTTCAGGAGAAGGTAGCCGATGTCATTGAAGACATTAAGAGCAATGAAACCGTGAAGCAGACCATGCAGAAGGTGGATGAAACTTTGGATCAGATAGCTAAAAGCGAAACAGCTAAGCAGGCTCAGGAATTTATAAAGGATTCTGCTAGTAAAGCTGGAGATGTGATTAACCAAGCTGCTGATGAAATTCAGAAAACCAGTCTGTGGCAGAAGATTAAAAATCTTTTCAAATAAAAATATCTTGTAAATAAAGGAATGGGTGGACATGGGTTCACCCATTTTTATTTTGATTTTTTATTTACAAAATGAGAGGTGGCATTCTTAAAGAGAAAAAACTCTCCTTCAGGGTAAATTTTTCTCTCCAGTTAGGGAAAAATTTTTCTCCCGAAGGAGAGAAAATTTTGTCTTTATAACTAGCAGTTTTTTTCAGTGGTGAGAAGATGAGTTTGTCCTAAAAAATATTTTACATTTCAGGGATGTATGGTTTTTATGCTGATCATTTTTATTGCCACATGGGATAGTCTTCTTAATTTCCCTTGGAAATAGTTGGAAAGGAGGGGAAATCACTTTATATTTGCAGTATAGGAATAAAATAAGTGATGTTTAGAATTAGATGTTTTCATATTGTTAGAAAGCATTAAATACTTTTCTAGCAGTATTTATTTTACTGGTTCTGGTTCGTGAGAATAGGAATCTTTTTTCAATCATTAAGTCGAATAAAATTTAGCAGGAAAAGGTAATCGTGAAGGTTACCTTTTCTTTTTAATCTCATTTTTCTCCCGTTTTTTTCTTTTGCGTGGAAAAGTTGCTGTATTTTTGTAAGGTAAAACGATGGAAAGTTTATGGTGATTAGAAACAAAATCCGTTTTTGTCTGTTGATGTTGCTTCTGTTTGGAGTGCTGCTTTTCCTGGGAGGGAGCCTCATTCCAATGCCAGAAGCTGTATATGCCAATGACACCACTTACGGGTGGCATAGCATTCTGCAAGACCTGGGTCTGGGGGTAATAACCCTCATAGGTGGGCTGCTGGTTTTTATTGTGCATTATAAGGTTAGGAAGCTAGCCGACTTAAAAACGGTGAAGACTCCAGGGAAATGGGCTACGGTTCTCATTGCCAATATGGCAGTTCTTCTGTTCATTCCTGGTACTTTCTTGTATTACACCTACCGAGGCTGGAGGGGGGATTACCCTGCCAGTGCAGATTCTATCGGGATTCCTATGCTCATGCAGCTTCATTTCACGCTTTTCCTCCTGATTCCTCTGAATCTCTTTCTTTTACTGGCTATCTGGAGAATTTCCCTTCCTTCTTTTTTGTATATGAAGATTCTGAAAACCAATGGATGGTTGAGGTTTTGGGAAATCCTGCTGAACTGCCTCATGGCATTTGATTTACTTTTATTAGCCTTTTTCGTGTGGGATGGGGATGTAGTAGCAGTGATTTCTATGCTGATTCTCTTTTATGTCCTCCTGATACTGCGTACGGGAAAAGTCAATTACTATAATCAGAAACAGATAAACCGATAAAAAGAGGGCTCCAAATTGGAGCCCTCTTTTTTTTATTTCAGTGTCAGTGTCACTATACTGTGTGCTGGTAGGGTAAGGGTAAGTACCCCCTTCTTTACTTTGGCACCTTTGAATGGTGCTGGTTTCACTTCTTCTGGCTTCTGGAAGGAATTATAGGAACCCATTTCCTTTCCTTCAAGTATTTCACCTTCAGCATTCTTTACGGTCAGACCGTTGATGTTTACGGTGATGGTTTCTGTCTTGTCTGGAGAAGCATTGGTTACAGAAAGGTGTACCTGTCCGTTTTTCTTTGAAGCTGTAGCACTTACCAGAGGGAGTTTTCGGTTTCCTTCAGTATCTACTACATCGCATTTCACTTCTAGTGGAAGGTAGGTAGCATCTTGATGCACATTGTACATACGGAAGACATGATAGGTAGGGGTGAGCACCATGTGTCCGGTTCCTTCCTGATCGGTGAGAATCATGCTTTGTAGTACATTGACTATCTGAGCGATGTTAGCCATCTTCAGACGACGGGTATACTTGTGGAAGATGTCGAATGACAGGGAGGCTACCAAGGCATCACGCATGGTGTTTTGCTGGAAAAGCCATCCAGGGTTTGTGCCTTCTTCTACATCCCACCAGGTGCCCCATTCATCCAGCAGAAGATCCACACGGTTCTTTGGATCCAGCTCATCCATAATGGCAATGTGTTTCTGGAGAACTTCTTCTACCTCACGGCACTTACTCAGGGTGCGGAGATATTCAGCAGTGGTGAAATCGGTAGCAGAGCCTTTTGGCACGTCCCAACCATTGATGACGGAATAATAATGCAGGGAAATTGCATTCATTTTGTTCCCAATGGCTTTCATGCACACTCTAGTCCAGTTGTAATCATAATCACTGGCACCACTAGCTACCTTATATAATTTATTTCCATCATATTCTCTGCAGTAGGTGGAGTAGCGTCGGTAAAGGTCACTGTAGTATTCAGGACGCATGTTTCCACCGCATCCCCAGCTTTCATTTCCCACACCTAGGAATTTCACTTTCCAAGGCTTCTCGCGTCCGTTTTCCCTGCGCAGATTTGCCATCGGGCTGTTTCCGTCACTGGTCATGTATTCCACCCATTTAGCCATTTCTTCCACGGTTCCACTTCCCACATTACCACTGATGTAAGGTTCGCAACCCAGCATCTCGCAAAGGTTCAGGAACTCATGAGTACCGAAACTGTTGTCTTCCACGGTACCACCCCAGTTGTTGTTCACCATGGTAGGACGTTTCTCTTTGGGGCCGATACCGTCCATCCAGTGATACTCATCAGCAAAGCATCCTCCAGGCCAACGGAGAACGGGTACGTGCAAGTCCTTCAATGCTTGAAGTACGTCTTTCCTGTATCCTTTTTCATTAGGAATCTGGGAGTTTTCACCCACCCAAAGTCCTCCGTAGATGCATTGTCCCAGATGCTCAGAAAACTGTCCGTAGATTTCTTTAGGGATTACATTCCCTTCCTTAGTGACATCCAGTGAAATTTCTGAGGTTAATTGTGCAGAAGTACTCGTGGAAAAAGCCAGTAGAGATAAGACTGCAAACGATTTGAAATGTTTCTTCATATTATTACATTATAGATTTTATAGGTGCGAATATAGTAAAAAATTGCTTATCTTTGCGGGAAACAAAAAGTTTTATGATGAAAATGAGAAGTATTTGCATCCTGATGTGCATTATGTTTTTCTTTCCTGCAATGGCTCAGGATGCCACGGTGTCAGGACCTGATGGCAAGTTGAAGGTGGATTTGTATTGCCCTGAAAAGGGGGAAGTGAATTATACGGTCACCTATGAAGGCCTTCCTATGTTGGAAAATTCAGCATTAGGCTTAGAAACGAATCTGGGTGCTTATGGCAAGAAAGACAAGTTCTTGAAGCAGACTATAGATAAGCTGGAAGATACTTACTCCGTGAATCGCATTAAGACGAGTCTGGTGCATTATCGTGCCAATCGTCTGGTTTGTGATTTCCAAACGAAAGATGGACGCAACTGGCAACTGGAATTTCGGGTTAGCAATAATGATGTGGCTTTCCGATATCTTCTTCCTAAGGATGGAGAGACCGGCAGTGTGAGGGTGATGCGGGAGAATACGGCATTTCATTTTCCATCAGAGACCACTACCTTCCTTTGTCCCCAGAGCGATGCCATGATAGGGTGGAAGCGTACTAAACCCAGCTATGAAGAGTATTATAAGGCTGATGCTCCCATGAATATCCGTTCTGAATATGGACATGGATATACTTTCCCTTGCCTTTTTCATGTAGGGGAGAAAGAATGGGTTTTAGTGAGTGAAACAGGGGTAGACAGTAAATACTGTGCATCCAGGTTAAGTGATTGTCAGTTTGATACTTATACCCTGGAATTCCCCATGCCAGAGGAGAATAATGGAAACGGTACGTCGGAACCTGCATTTGCACTCCCTGGGGCTACTCCATGGAGAACCTTAACGGTAGGAAATTCGTTGAAACCTATCGTGGAAACCACGGTAGCCTGGGATGTGGTGGAACCTCTTTATATCACAGAAAACCAGTATAAGTTTGGAAAGGGAACGTGGAGCTGGATTCTTTGGCAAGATAAGAGCATCAATTATGAAGATCAGGTTAAGTTTGTCGACTTGGCATCTGCCATGGGTTATCCTTATGTCTTAGTGGATAATTTCTGGGATACGGAAATCGGTAGGGATAGAATCGTAGATTTGATTCAATATGCCAAGAGCAAGCAGGTGGAGGTATTCCTTTGGTATAGTTCCAGTGGCTACTGGAATGATATCGTGCAGGGTCCGGTGAATTGTATGGATAACTCCATTGCTCGGAAGAAGGAGATGCGGTGGCTTCAAAGTATAGGTGTAAAAGGAATCAAGGTGGATTTCTTCGGAGGAGACAAGCAGGAGACCATGCGCTTATATGAGCAGATTCTGAGTGATGCAGACGACAATGGTTTGATGGTGATTTTCCATGGATGTACCCTTCCTAGAGGATGGGAACGTATGTACCCCAACTATGTGGGAAGTGAGGCTGTCAGGGCTAGTGAGAATCTGGTCTTCAATCAGAGCGACTGTGACATTGAGGCTTTCAATGCATGTCTTCATCCTTTTATCCGTAACACTTTGGGTAGTATGGAGTTCGGAGGGTGCTTCATGAATCGTCAGCTTCGAAAAGACAACAAGAAAGGGAATACCCGTCGTACTACCGATATCTTCCAACTGGCAACCACCATTCTTTTCCAGAATCCGATTCAGAATTTTGCCTTGGCTCCCAATAATCTGGAGGATGCTCCTAAGGTATGTATGGATTTTCTGAAAGAAGTTCCCACGGTTTGGGATGAAACAGTCTTTTTGGATGGGTATCCTGGGAAATTTGTAGTCTTGGCTCGTCGTAAAGGTAATACTTGGTATATAGGTGGCATTAATGCTACAAACGAGCCACTGAAATTGAAGTTGGATTTAACTCCTTTGCATGTGGAGAAGGTAAAGCATTATGATGGAGGAAACAGCCCAGAAGTAAAATCGGTCAAAGTGAAAGGGCTCTTCTCTGCTACCTTAAACCCTAATGATGGCATTGTTCTAGTGAGTGAGTAAATGTTATAAATCGTTTATATCTTTGGGCATTTGGTTTAATCTGCGTATTTTTGCAATTGCATTGTAAAGGTATTAATTTTATGAGAGGGAAATTCTTTTTGTTGTTTCTTATATTCTTTTCTATGTTGGCACCAGTACAGGTGTCGGCACAGAAGGTGAAGCTGCATAATTTCCGTGAGGCTCGTAACTTCTTAAAAAACAACAAGAAAGGTGAGGTTGATAAGATCATAAAGAAACTTACCCCAGCAGATAGTATCGAGAAAAAATACTTGAATGGCATGATTAACCAGTACTCCATTGAGCAGTCCAATGTGAATGTTTACTGGGGCACTAAGGTAGATACTGCCAATGTCTTCAAAACAGTCTATTCAATGTACGATAATTTTTATGCCAGTTATCCGTATATTAAGGATAGAAGTTTGTATGCAAATCCAGTAATAGCTGCTTTTCGGAGATACCAGAGTAATCTGGGGATAGGTGGTAATTATTTCATTGCTCACAAAGATTATGAACAGGCATATAAGTTCTATGATATTTTCTTGAGGCTAAAAGATGAACAGTTGATATCAGCACCTGATACGTTGTTAAAAAAAGTCTATGGAAATGCTGTAATAGCAGCTAACCTGTCGAACCGTTATGATGACGTGGTGCGTTTAGCAAATGAAGCTCTTCACTTAGGTTATAATACGGAGGATATTGATATTCAGCTTTGTGCAGTATTGCGAAAGATGAATAGGACAGAGGAATGGGTTTCAGCATTAAAACAGTCCATCAAGCGTCATCCGGAGCAGTTTGCTTTCTATGGTATGTTAATAGATTACTATCTGCAGGAGAATCATGCAGATGATGCCATGGTTTTAGCCGATGATTTGGTTAAGACCGATTCTACTAATTATCTGAATTGCTTTGTAAAGGGATATGTCTGTTTGCATACCCATGATTTAGATAATTCTCAGCATTGGTTGGAAAAATCATACGCTATTAACCCTAGCTATGTGCCAGTTCTTTCCAGCCTTGGTTTCTGTACCATAAAGCAAGCAGAAAAAATGGAGAATTCTATCACCCATTTCCCATTTACTCCAGAGGAGAAGGAGGAAATTAATGGGGTGTACCGGAAGGCTCAAGGGTATTTAGAAAATTGCCGTAAACTAGCTCCAAAAGATAAAGCCCAGTGGGTTGATTCTTTATGGAAGGTTTATTATAAACTTAACGAAGGTGATAAGTTGGACGAAATAGAAAAGCTGATGGAATAAACCATCAGCTTTTCTATTATCTTCTGCAGATTCTGGCATAATCGCAATACTGGCAATGAGATCCATCACATTGTGAGAAAGGTGTCTCTATATCAAATATTTCTTCTAGTTTCTGTTTGATTTTTTGCCTGTATTCTTCACCAATCTCTTGTTCAAAATCAGTGATGGATGATGAAGTTTTTTCACCTTCTTTCTTGATTTTTACCGTAGGTTGGTAGTCTTCTCCTGCAGCTTTTTGGATATAGAAAAGGGAAGGACTGATAGGATAGTTGTGTGGGTTAAGTCCATTTTTGTTCACTTGCATGGCATAGAAGAATGCTTGTAAAGCATGGTATTGTCTCCCTTTGTTCCCATTAAGGAATAAATCTTCCAATGTACCAGGTTTTTGAGGACTTCCACTGGTTTTGTAATCAATGACTCGTATAATTCGTTTTCCCGTTTCTTTCTCCGTGTATTCATCCATTCTGTCAATGTTTCCACCTATGTTTATCCAGGTTTCTTGTTCATTGAACTTAAAAGTTACTTTATCATAGATAGGCATTTCCAGACCTCTCAGGGTAAAAGGAGCTAAACTAAGATCACGTTGGAGCAACTGCTTAACGTAACGTAACATGACCTGCTGAATAATGTATTGAATTCCGTTGAGAGTTGGCATTTCCTCTTCTGGATTCTCCATTTTAAATACTTCTGTTTTCAAGAAATGGTTTACAGTTTTAGCGAGGAAATATTCATTTTTTAAGATACCTTGTATCATGGATGCTGTAATATCTCCTTGTCCTGTGGCATGCGTAAGTTCCAGATAAATAGCTTCACTACATTTATGGAAGATATTTCCAAATGTGGCATTGTCTATTTCTTCCGTAACATTCTCTGTTACGTTAATCCCTGCGATGTAGTGGAAATAGAATTCCAAAGGGCAATTGATATAGGTGTTTAAAGCTGATGGGGAAAGATATTTTCTATGTATTTCTCCATCAGGTTTTTTATCTTCTCTTTGGTATCGGCTCAGTAGTTCTTTTAGCATTTCAGGGGTTTTCTGAATGCTTATTTCCTGAGCCATAATTGGTTCTTGTTCAGTAGTGAGTGTTTTTAGGGTTACTTTGTGGTTCTTTGGATGCTCAATGAGATACTGAAGCAAAAATCGGCTCATCTCACCTTTTTGAAGACCTTCAGTATTATTGTTGTAAACGAATGCGATTTTTTCTGCACGTTGTAACAAACGATAGAAATAATAGGCATATACTGCCATTTTTTGTTCCACCAGTGTCATCTGAAAAGCCCTACGTAAGTTGTATGGTATAAAACTGGCATTGCTTTCACTTTTAGGAAGCATGCCTTCGTTTAGGCTAAGCATAATGATGTGCTGGAAATCTAGACATCGGGTTTCCAGAACACCCATGACCTGAAGTCCTATAATGGGTTCTCCGTGAAATGGGATATTGGCACCATTCATTAGCTGGTCTATAAAGCGAACCAGTGTTTTGCTATTTACTGTCAGAATCTTATCTTCTACTTGCTTTATGAGTCTGTTCAGTAGGGTATAAGCAGTGAACATAGCCTCATGGTAGAGAGGGGTGAAAGTAGCATTTAGATCCTCTTTATGAAGGTTCAGACTATGAGCTGCTGTTTCTACCTGTTCTCTTAGGTAGGCAAGGAACATGGCAGGTTCATCTTGAAGGCATAATGCTGGGAACAACTGGGAAAGCAGTTCATCATCATGGAAATCTAGAGAAGAGGGGAAAAACTTATTCTTATCTGTTAACTCCTTCAGTTTTTCTACAGCATGTTCACTAATCATTTGTGTATATGGATGAAGTAAGACCCTCTGTACTTCAGCAAATTTGTAGCATCCTTTATCTTTACTATACCCTGAAATATGTAGTTCACAAAGTGCTTTGATAAAACTGTGAATTGGGGTACTACTCAATGGAAATCCCATTGTAATGTTCAGATTCTCCATGTCTTCAGGTAGTGCATGGAGTACCGGCTCCAATAAGGTTTCATTGCATAGAACTACAGCTGTTTTGCTCTCTGGTTTTGTGATATTTTGCTTAAGCCAAGGAGAAATGTAGTTTACCTGTGCATTTTCAGTAGCCGAAGCTATGATTTCCACTTCCTTTGGTTTACTCATGCTTTGGAAGTAGGATTCAGGCAGTTCGTTCTTGAATTTATCTAAGTTTTTTTTAAGGAATAGTCCAGCCTCCATTTCTTTATCTTTATCTTGAAGATAATAGAGGTCATAATCCCAATAGAATAATGCTTTTCCTACTTTTTTAATTTCTGTAAATAATTGTTCCTCTACTTTGTCTAATAAGTTAAACCCTATGAAAATATATTTTTCCGCAGTGAGGTTTTCTGGGTGAAAATTTTCTACCACTTGACGAAATAGAGCACCTTCATAAAGCAGGTTTTCTTTCAAGAGATGCTCCTTAAATTGAGAATAGAGTGTTCCTAATATATCCCAAACATGGATGAACTCTTGTTGAATTTGGGTATCATTGAACTGGAAACTGTCAAAAAATTGACCCAGAGCATCCCGTTGTTCTTCTGATAGAAATTCAAAAGTATTCAACTCTTTCAGTTCTTTCAAATTCTGAAAGAGCTGTTTGGGGTCAACCATGTTTTTATCCACATCGTCAAAATCAGAAAGTAAGAGTTCCCCCCAGGAATAAAACCGGTCAAGTGACATCTCTTGTTCAGTAAGATGCCTTAATTTGCAGTAAAGTGGGTAGAGTTCACAGACTAATCTTATTTTGTCTGGGACCTCTACGGAACTAAATTTTCTAAACAGTTCAGAAATGGATATATAGGTGGGAGCCCAAACGGGTTGATTTGATGCTTGTGCTAGATACTCGTTCATAAAAAGGCTTGCACGTTTGTTGGGGAAGACCAATACCATTTTATGCAGTTTGTTTCCAAAACGAGCTACTAAATCTTGAGCTATATATTTTAAGAATGGTTCCATGTTAATTCAATGTTACAGGTTCAATGTGATTTTTATAGACATACCAAAGGTAACCTTCTACTTTTTGATACCCCATTTGTGAAAGGAGATTCATATACCCTTGAACCTGCCCTATGTGTGTATTTTCAGGTTTTCCGAATTTGAAATCCACTACTATGACGTTGTTGTCTTTTACCATGACTCGGTCTGGTCGGTGAGTTTCTACTTCTACTCCTGTGTTCTGCAAGATAGAGCATTCATTAATTACTTCCCAATCACCAGAAAACCAATCCTTTGCAATGGGGTTCTGCAAGGCTTTGTGAACTAACTGGCTTATGCGTTTTTGGGTTAGATTACTGCCAATTATACCATCGAATTCAAACTGTCTCAACATGGGTTCTACATCTTTCACAGTCTGAATTTGGGAAAATAAGCTATGCAAAATAAGACCTTGTTGGATAAAGTCATGATTCTCTGGTGTGTCCTGGTCTCCTATAAATTGCTTGCTTTTGTTGCTTTGTCGGAACTCAATATGAGTGATATGGTTTTCTATTTTTACAGGAGTTTCTATAGGGACAGCCAATAATGGATTTTCAGAGGTTTTCTTATCCTCATTATCCTTAGAGAAATAGGGGACTCCAAACGAGTAGGTGAAATCTTCGTTCTCATCCGATTTTGCTTCTTGATTGTTAAGAACACGGTAAAGCAATGCAGATACATTGTCTAAAGTGCCATTCTTCTTTGTAGGGCATTTTCCTATGATATAAAGATTGGCTTTAGGACGTGTGAATGCCACATAAAGCAGATTGATGTTATCAATCCATTGCTGTTGTAGCTCATCATTATAACTGTCCTTAAAATCGCTTTCCTTCATGTCTTTTCCAAAAGTAACAGGAATAACAGGAAGTTCCGTCTCATCTTCGGAATTAGTTTCAGTCCAAACAGGGTCTCCATACCGGGTCAGTTCCCAATCGCAGAATGGAATGATGACATGCTTGAATTCCAAACCTTTGGAAGCATGTATGGAATGAATCTGTATTCCGTTAATCTTTCCTGCAGGAATTTGTTTGTCGCTCAGGTTTTCTTCCCAGAAGTTCAGGAAAGACAGGATATCTCCAGATTCTTTTTTGAGGAATTCCATCACTTGATCTAAGAAGAAGAAAATGTAAGCTTCTTGGTGCTCTATCTCTTGTAAATGGAAGATGCGAATGATATTCTCTATCAGTTCATAAAGAGGGAGTAATCGGAGCATTCCGTACTGCTGAAGGAATTCTTCCGGTAGCAGAGCCCTACGAGCTTCTGCTTTTAATTGACAGATTTGGTTTAGACTAATGTCATTACGGAGTATCTGATTTTGATAGACAGTAGCTAATTGAATCTCTGACAAGGTGTTTTCATCCGTGTTCAAATAGCTTAAGGCTTCAATAATGGTACACACTGCTACAGAAGCACTGAGTAGGAATGCCTCATTGGAAACAATGGGTACTTTTTCCATGTTACGGGCAAAGTATTCAGCAATATCTGGTATCGGCTTTTTTTTGCGTACCAGGATAGCTATGTCATTCATCTTTGCTCCATTGTCCAGTAGGTATTTAACAGTTTCGGATATTTCTTTTAATGTTTCTTCTTGGTAGTCATCTACTCTTTGTTCATTCTTTTCATTAATTAAAGTGACATGTACATAGCCTTTCCCTTCTTTCTCAGAGGTTGTTTTTTGACTCACATCCTTGTATAGAGTGCCAATTTGCAGTTCTATATTATTTTCTGATTCCAGTTCTTCCATGATAGTCATTAAATCACGGAAGAAATTGTTGTTGAAATCGATGATATTCCCGCAACTGCGTCGATTGGTATCTAGGGTAATTTCATGGATTTTTGCTATGTTTGGAAGTTCTTTTTTTATATCACTTAGGATTTTCCAGTCGCCTTCTCTCCACCTGTAGATACTTTGCTTGATATCTCCCACGATGAGGCTGTTGTTTCCTTGGGATAGGCATTCCGTGAGTAGAGATTTAAAGTTGTTCCATTGTAAGCGAGATGTGTCTTGGAACTCATCTATCATGATGTGTTTCAGATGGGTGCCAATTTTTTCAAAGATGAAAGGCGTGTCACTTCCATCGATGAGTTGATTCAAGAGGTGAGGAGTTTGAGCTAAGAGTAAACGGTTGTTTCTTTGATTTTCTTCTTGAAGTTGAGCATAAATGCTGGAAAGCAGCAGTAGGTCATTGAAGTTCTTTCGAATGCAGAGGCATGTCTTAATAATTTTATTGCTTTTAGGTCTGTAGGTTTCAGCCTCCTTCAACATCGGAATCCAAACGGTTTCAGCCAATTCCGTTATTCGCTCTTTTTTAGAAGTGTTCCCTGGCCAAGCTTTAAGGTCATTCATCAGTTCCTTTACTCGGGCAGTGAAAATGTCATCACTGAAATTACCTTCTTTTAATTTGAAAAAGTAATTAGCTCCAGTTCCTTTCTTCTTCCATTTAAAGTCATCCATGTCAATGCCATTATCTTCTAGGGATTGCACAAATGTCTCCCCAAACTGCATCAACCTTTTCTTTTCTTGTTCTATAGTAGCTTGTAGGTTTTTTTTGTAGTTCTTGTAAAGTCCTTTTTGGAATCTTTCTTGTAGTGTTGCTGCGTGTTTCTGATAGTGCTTATTGAATACATGTTTGCCAAAATCTTTGAGTTGTCGGGTGATATTCCAACTGCTGTTCTCGTCAATTCGTTCTCTTATGTAATCTAATATCCAGCTGATAATCTGGGATTCGGAAGATAAATTCTCCATGAGTTTATCCACAGCGTCATCTATTGCTGTTTGTTGGTCTAAATCCAGATTAAGATTATTTGACAAGTTCAATTCATGTGCCAAATTGCGCACAATCATTTGGAAGAAAGAATCTATAGTCTCTACATGAAAGTAAGAGAAATCATGTAAAATGTTATGCAGGGCCTTTTTACTATTCTTTATAATTATATCATCTGGCAAACCTAAATCTTTCTTGACCCTATCAAAATAGGGCCGAGAATCAGATAGGCCGGAAGAAATGCCATACAGTTGCGACAGAATACGCTCTTTCATTTCTGCAGTGGCCTTGTTCGTGAAGGTTACAGCAAGTATAGAACGATAATTGTCGGGTGCTTGTATTAGTAGTTTTATGTATTCAAGAGCTAACGTAAAGGTCTTTCCAGAGCCTGCCGATGCTTTATATACTTGTAATTCGGTCATTTGTGCATTGTTTTATTGGCGAAAGTACCACTTTTTTGTTAATTTTCAGGTTTCTTTGAATAAAAATTTCCACTTCTTTCTTTATCCGGTAAAAATTACTATCTTTGCAGCCGATTTTATAGATTAAGGTAAAAAATCCCGTACAAGGTTTACGAAGTTTAGAGCGATTTTACACAACAATGGCAAATGGTAAGTTAGACCCTGATTACATCTTCGAATCAAGTTGGGAGGTTTGTAATAAGGTCGGTGGTATATATACAGTGCTATCTACCAGAGCGAAAACTCTGCAAGATGCTAAGCACGATAAGGTTATTTTCATAGGTCCGGATTTTTGGAAAGGTAAAGAGAATCCGTTATTTACTGAAGATAATAAAGTTTACGCTAAATGGCGTAAATATGCTATAGAAAAAGATAATCTGCAGATTCGTGTAGGGCGCTGGAATATCCCTGGCGAGCCTGTGGCTGTTCTTGTTGATTTCAATCCTTTTTTTGAATACCAAAATGAAATTTTCACTTGGGGGTGGGAAAACTTCCAAGTAGATTCTTTGCATGCCTATGGCGATTATCCTGAGGCTACCATGTTTTCTTGGGCTGCAGGAAAGGTGGTAGAGAGTTTCTACCGTTATATGCTAGAGGGTAAGGGAAAGAAGGTGGTTTATCAGGCACATGAGTGGATGACTTGTATGGGTGCTTTGTACATTCAAAAGATGGTACCAGAGATTGGCACCATTTTTACTACTCATGCCACTTCCATAGGTCGTAGTATAGCCGGAAATGGAAAGCCGCTTTATGATTACCTTTATGCCTACAATGGAGACCAGATGGCATGGGAACTGAATATGCAGAGTAAGCATTCCATTGAGAAGCAAACAGCCCATTATGTGGATTGTTTTACTACTGTGAGCGATATTACTAACAGGGAATGTAAGTTTCTTTTGGAGAAACCTGCCGATGTGGTGCTGCCTAATGGATTTGAGAATGATTTCGTACCATCAGGCGCAATGTTTACTTCTAAAAGGAAGAAGGCTAGAAATAAATTACTCCAAGTAGCCAACAGAATGTTGGGTACTCAATTGGGTGATGATACCTTAATCCTGGCAACCAGTGGCAGATATGAATTCAAGAATAAAGGAATTGACGTTTATCTGGAAGCTTTGAGTCGCTTGAATCAGGTGGAAGATTTAAAGCGAAATGTGGTTGCATTTGTGAATGTCCCAGGATGGGTTTCTGTACCACGTGAAGACTTAAAGGAAAGTATGGAATGCAAGGAGGGTAGTGGTGCCCCCATTGCTTTTCCTGTTATTACTCATGAGCTTCATGATGAACGGAATGACAATGTAATCAATACCTTGATTAGGTTGAATCTGATGAATGGTCCTGAAGACAAGGTTAAGGTAATCTTCATCCCATGCTATCAGGATGGAAATGACGGCATCTTGAATATGACATATTACGACTTGTTATTAGGCAATGACTTGACGGTTTATCCATCATACTATGAGCCATGGGGGTATACTCCATTGGAGAGCATTGCATTCAAGGTCCCTACCATAACTACAGATCTGGCAGGTTTCGGCTTGTGGGCTAATAGTGTTTTTGGTCACTATGGCAGTATAAGTGATGGTGTGAAGGTCATCCATCGAACAGATTACAATACATCCGATGTGGCAGATGAAATTGTAGCTACTGTATTGTCATTTATGAATAATACAGATAAGGAAATATCTCATATTCGCCGTAAGGCCGGAGATTTGGCCAAGAAAGCTTTATGGTCTAACTTCATAGTCCATTATTATAAAGCATACGAGGTGGCATTGCAGAATGCTGCACGTCGTATGGAGAAAATGTAAATAATTAATTACCCCATTATAAATTGGAGAAATATGATAATCAAAGCAAGTAACGCAAATCAGGTCAATTGGAGATCAGTGAACGTGAATGCTTCACTACCAAAAGGCTTAGAAAAACTCAATGAGTTGGCTCACAACATGTGGTGGTCTTGGAATCACGAGTGCCGCGACCTGTTTCAGAGCATTGATGAAGTCGCATGGAAAGAATGCGACAAAAATCCTGTAAAGCTCTTGTCTAACATGAGCTATGAAAAAATGGAAGAATTGCTACAGGACAAAGTCCTGATGGCTAGAATGGATTCAGTGTATAAGAAGTTCCGTGAATATATGGATGTGAAGCCAGACAGTAAACGTCCTTCAGTAGCGTACTTCTGTATGGAATATGGTTTGAATCACATATTAAAGATTTATTCAGGTGGTCTGGGTGTTCTTGCGGGCGATTATCTGAAGGAAGCATCTGATTCTAATGTTGATTTGTGTGCAATCGGCTTTTTGTATCGTTATGGCTATTTCACACAGACTTTATCAATGGATGGTCAGCAAATTGCTAACTATGAGGCACAGGATTTCAATTCTTTGCCTATAGAACGTGTTGTTGATGAGAATGGTGCTCCACTGGTAGTGGATGTTCCTTATATTAATTATCATGTGCATGCATTTGTTTGGCGTGTAAATGTGGGCCGTATCTCTTTGTATCTTTTGGATACAGACAATGAGATGAATTCTGAGTTCGACCGCTCTATTACCCACTCTCTTTATGGTGGTGATTGGGAAAACCGTATCAAGCAGGAAATTCTGCTGGGTATAGGTGGTGTGCTGACTCTTAAGAAACTGGGAATCAAGAAGGATATCTACCATTGTAATGAGGGACATGCAGCTCTTTGCAACGTTCAGCGGTTGTTGGACTTCGTTAATGAGGGTAAGTCTTTCAATGAGGCAATGGAGCTTGTGCGTGTAACCTCATTGTATACAGTACACACTCCAGTTCCTGCAGGTCATGATTATTTTGATCAGGGTCTGTTTGGTAAGTATATGAGTGGCTATGCAGATAAGTTGGGCATATCTTTCGATGAACTGATTGGCATGGGACGTATGAACCCTGATGATAAGGGCGAGCGTTTCTGTATGTCTACCTTTGCTTGCAATACATGTCAGGAGGTTAATGGTGTGAGCTGGCTTCATGGCGAGGTAAGTAAAGACATGTTCGCAGGAATCTGGAATGGTTACTTCCCAGAGGAAAGCCATGTTGGCTATGTTACTAATGGTGTTCACTTCCCTTCATGGTGTGCTACTGAGTGGAAGGAATTATATGGAAAGTATTTTGATCCTAAATATTATAAGGATCAAAGTAATGATTCTTATTGGGATGCCATCTATAGTGTTCCAGATGAGGAAATTTGGAAAACTCGTGTTGCATTGAAGAAAAAGTTGATCGACTATATCAAGAAAGAGTTTACTGGTAGCTGGCTGAAGAATCAAGGTGACCCTGCACGTATTGTGAAGGTTGTTAACCAAATTAATCCAAATGCATTGATCATTGGCTTTGGACGTCGTTTTGCCACTTATAAGCGTGCATATCTGCTATTTAATGACCTTGACCGTCTGGCTAAGATTGTAAATAATGAAAAGTATCCTATCCAGTTCCTATATACTGGTAAGGCTCATCCACATGATGGTGCAGGTCAAGACTTAATAAAGAAAATCTTTGAGATTTCTCGTCGCCCAGAATTCTTGGGTAAGATTATCTTCCTTGAGAATTATGATATGCAATTGGCTCGTCGTTTAGTCGCAGGTGTAGACATTTGGATGAATACTCCGACTCGCCCATTGGAGGCTTCTGGTACTTCAGGAGAAAAGGCGTTGATGAATGGCGTTGTGAATCTGTCTGTACTTGATGGTTGGTGGTATGAGGGTTATCGCGAAGGCGCAGGTTGGGCTTTGACCGACAAGCGTACTTATCAGAATCAAGACCATCAGGATCAGTTGGATGCTGCTACTATCTATAACTTGATAGAGAACGAAATCCTTCCATTGTATTATGACAAGAACGAGAAGGGCTATTCTGAAGGTTGGGTAAAGACCATTAAGAATTCTATAGCTCAAATTGCACCTCACTATACCATGAAGCGTCAACTTGATGATTACTATTCAAAGTTCTACACTCCTATGGCAAAACGTGCTAAATTACTTTATGCTGATGGTGGAAAGAAAGCTAGAGAAATTGCACAGTGGAAAGAGATAGTTGCTGAGCGTTGGGATGCTATTCATGTTGTATCTTCAACGAAAGAGGATGATATGATTCAGGGGGTGGTTCAGACTGGTAGAACTTATAAAGTTCAGCACGTGATAGATGAAGCTGGATTAAATGATGCTATTGGCGTGGAACTGGTTACTACTTATGTGGATGAGAAGGGGCGGACTCGAGTTAAGAGCATTGAACCAATGAAAGTTGTAAAACAAGAGGGTAATTTATACACCTTTGAATTGGATCATGAGATGCAATCTGCAGGAACATTTAAGGTAGCATACCGTATGTTCCCTAAGAATGCAGACCTTCCTCATCGACAGGATTTCTGCTATGTTAAATGGTTCAACTAATTAGTATAAGTAAATTTAAATGATAGAGGAAAGGGGTACACGTTTTGTGTATCCCTTTTTTTATTAAAAAATGGGAAAAATATGCCTATATTCAAAATTAAAGGTGTAAATTTGTCAAACTTTAAATATTGTAAATGGATTTACAACGAGTTAAACAAAGATATGGCATTGTGGGAAATTCCGATGGACTTAACCATGCTCTTGATGTAGCCTTGCAGGTTGCACCTACAGATTTGTCTGTCCTTATTCAAGGTGAAAGCGGTGTAGGTAAAGAGCATTTCCCACGATTGATTCATGATAATAGTATTCGGAAACATGGTAAGTATTTTGCTGTGAATTGTGGTTCTATTCCAGAAGGTACAATTGATTCTGAACTTTTTGGTCACATGAAAGGCTCGTTTACGGGTGCAGTAAGTGACCATGTGGGTTATTTTGAAGCTGCCAATGGTGGAACTCTTTTCTTGGATGAGGTTGGAGAGCTTCCAATGTCTACTCAGGCACGTTTGTTGCGTGTTTTGGAAACGGGCGAATTTATTCGTGTAGGTTCAAGTGAAGTACGTAAGACTAACGTTCGCATTGTGGCTGCTACGAATGTGAATATGCAGAAGGCGATAGTGAATCGCAAATTCCGTGAAGATTTATATTATAGATTAAATACTATTCCTATTCAGATACCTGCATTGAGGGAAAGAAAAGAGGATATTCCGTTATTGTTCCGCAAGTTTGCAGGTGAAATTGCTGAGAAATACAATATGCCTCCAGTACGTTTAGTTGATGAGGCTGCAAGACAAGTGCTTGTTAGTTATAAGTGGCCAGGAAATATCCGCCAACTAAAGAACATTACAGAGCAGATTTCCATTTTGGAACGTACTCGTGAACTGACGGCAGATGTATTATTAAAGTATATTCCTAAGGATATTGAGACTACTGATATTGTCTATGTTGGTGGGCAAGGAACTCAGTCTATCAGCAACGATGTGTTGGTAAATATGGTTTCAGTTCTTAAAAATGAGATAGATAGCCTAAAAAAGGAAGTAAATGATTTGAAAAAGAATCAAGTGGTTACTACAGAAGAACAGCAGTTTGTTGGTTTGCCTCATCAAACCATCCAGGTTCCATCAAAAAATCACCTGATGTCTCATTTTAGGCCAGAAGATATTGATGAAGAGGCTGAATACCATGATGTTACTCAGGCACCAGAGCCGTCCGAGGTTTCTTTTAATCTAAAAGATAATGAAAAAGCTTTGATTATTAGGACTTTGAAAAAGTGTAATGGTCGCAGGAAGGAGGCAGCTAAGGAATTAGGTTTCTCAGAACGCACACTATATCGTAAGATTAGAGACTATGGGCTTGATTAAAAGATTACAATTTATTTGTATTTTTTTATTTTGTTTCTTATTGTCGTCATGCAGCATGAAATTCAGTTTCAATGGTGCATCTATTGACTATGATAAGACCAAGACCATAACGATAGAGCAGTTCCCAATCCGTTCAGCCTACGTGTGGGGACCAATGTCTGCCATGTTTAATAATGAACTGACTGATGTCTTTGCTAAGTCAACTCGACTTCAGCAGGTGCGTAGGAATGGTGATTTGGTCATTTCTGGTGAAATAACGGATTATAGTCAAATGAATCAGGCAGTGGGAGCTGATGGATATTCAGCACAGGTCTCTTTAAGAATGACTGTTAATGTTCGTTTTACTAACAACAAAGATCATGAACAGGATTTTGAGCGCCAGTTTTCTGCTACTACTCAGTATGATTCTACTCAGCAACTTTCAGCAGTGCAGGAAGAGTTGGTACAGCAGATGTGCCAGGATATAGTAGACCAGATATTCAATGCAACAGTGGCTAATTGGTAAATATGGATTTATATCAATACATAGGGCATCCTGAACTACTGAATCACGACTCTCTATATGAGTTGCGAAGCCTTTTGGCGCGATATCCTTATTATCAGGCTGCTCGACTATTGTACTTACAAAATCTATATTTACTGCACGACTCTTCTTTTGGTGAAGAACTGAGGAAGGCGGCTGTATATGTTGCAGATTGCCGTGCTTTGTTTGATATGATTGAGGGCAAAAACTATGTTATAGAACCTCATGAACGATCATTGGAGGAGGAGAGTGAAATTAAAAAATCAGATAGGACTCTCTCTCTAATAGATCAATTCTTGCGTTCTTTGCCATCAGTCGAAGGTGATAAGAAGAATGTTCCTGTTAATCCAGCTACTGATTATGTGGGTTACCTTATGCAGATGGATGATTTGGAACCAGAAAAACAAGTCACAGAACCCGATAGGACCGATGACTTAATAAATCAGTTTATTACATCTCATCCACCAACCGGGCATGTAGAACTGTCTCAGAATACTTCTATGCCAACTGATGTTTCTGAACCAGTAACAATTCCTTCAGAACAAAATATCCAATCTGTCGAAGATACTGTATCAGAAAATGATAATTATGACCTCGATGATTCATGCTTGACAGAAACTTTGGCTAAAATCTATGTAAAACAACGTAGATATGTTAAAGCCTTAGAAATAATTAGGCGATTAAATTTGAAAAATCCAAAAAAAAGTGCTTACTTTGCAGACCAAATGAGATTTTTGGAAAAACTGATTATAAATAATAAAAATAATAAAGAATAAAATGTTCGTTTTACTTGTAATTTTAGTGGTTCTTGCATCAATTTTGATGGTTCTGATTGTTTTGATTCAGAACTCAAAAGGTGGAGGTCTTGCTTCCAGTTTTGCAGCATCAAACCAAATTATGGGTGTCCGTAAGACTACTGATGTCTTAGAGAAAGCAACTTGGACTTTGGCAGCAGCCATGGTTGTATTTAGTGTTCTTTCTGCACATTTCGTTCCAAGAGCAGCTAGTGAATCTTCTGTAATCTTGAATGAAGCTACTCAGCAGAATGCTACTAATCCTACTACTATTCCAGGTTTCGGTGCTTCTAACACAGAGTCTACAGCACCAGTTGCTGCTCCTGTACAAACTCCAACTCCAGATGCAGCACCAGCAGAATAATTGATTCTGCATTTAATCTGAAATAAAAAATCAGAAATAAAGAAGGGGATGTCAAATTTGGCATTCCCTTCTTTATTTCTTAAGAACTATAATTTATAAGGTAGTTATATCTTCTATTAATTGCTTTACATTCTTTTCTGTGGTAGCCCAGCTTGTACAGAAACGAACTGCAGTATGGTCCTTGTCTATTTTTTGCCACGGAGAATAGAGATATTTTTCTCCTAGTTTTCTCATCATTTCGTTGGTCAGGATTGGGAACTGCTGATTGGTAGGACTGTCTACTAATGTTGGGCATCCTTTGGTTTCAAAGGCCTTCCGAATTTCCATTGCCAACTTATTTGCATGCTCTGATATCTGGAAATATAGGTTGTCAGTAAATAAAGTTAGGAACTGAATACCTAATAAGCGGCCTTTCGCCAGCATACCTCCCTGCTGTTTGATATGGTATCGGAATCCTTTTTTTAATTTGGAATTATTGATGACAACCGCTTCACCAAATAAGGCTCCCACCTTTGTCCCTCCAATATAAAATACGTCAACTAAGCTACTTAGTTCTGGGAGTGTTATATCACAAGCTTCAGAAGTTAACCCATAGCCTAAACGTGCACCGTCTAAGAATAGTGGTATATCATATTTTCGACAAACAGAACTGATGGCTGTTAATTCTTTTTTGGTATAGATTGTCCCAATTTCTGTAGGGTATGATATATAAACCATTGCAGGTTGAACTAAATGCTCTGGTTCGCCTTCAGCCAGATGGGCCATAATGGTTTCTTCTATCTGGTCTGCAGAGATTTTACCATTTTTGTTTGGGAGTGCTATGACTTTATGTCCAGTATGTTCTATCGCACCAGTTTCATGTACATTAATATGCCCGGTGTCAGCACAGATGACCCCTTGGTATGGTCTAAGTATAGAGGCTATGATGGTTGTATTTGCTTGAGTCCCACCAACCAGAAAGTGGATATCTGCATCAGGAGCTAAGCAAGCCTTTTTAATGGCTTCTCTAGCTTGGGCACAATATGGATCCATTCCATAACCAACTGTCTGTTCCATATTAGTCTCTAATAGGCGTTTCATAATTTCAGGATGAGCGCCTTCGTTGTAGTCACATTGAAATTGTATCATAGTTGAAAATATTTATTTATTCAATAATAATCTGATGTATGTCCTATCGTCAAATCCATAGTTTCCTACCATAAGTCCTTTTGTCATTTTATGGCGTCGTATACAAAGGGGATCTTCTTCAAGCAATTCTTTATAGTACCGTTCGCTTTGACTTAGGGTGGGGAATAATTTGGGATAACCATCAGTGCTTAATATAACCTGGTGTGCTCCAGCAGTGGAGAATCTGCGCAAAAAGCGATTAGCAATAGGAAAACCGTCCAGAACTCCATAGCCATAAATATCTTCATTCTCATTATTTTGATAAATCATAGAGAAGCGGAGCAAAGGAAGAATGTATTCTCGGCCAGTATCGTTCTTCTGGAGATCGAGAATCTTTTTTCCTTCAGCCAATTCTTTTTCCAAATATAATGCTCTAGCTTGAGCCAAAGGTAATTCCCAATATTTGGGGTTATCATAAACTAAGTGATCTATCATACATGGGCAATCACCAATTTGCCAGACTTCACTTCTTTCTACACTGTAAATAGCAACACTGGCAGTAAGGCGGTTTTCAGGGTGCTCTTGTACTTCCTTGACAATATTATGTGATAAGTAGTATGCATCAATTTTAGCAGAAAGTTCATTGGCGGCATCTCGGATGGTGCAGTTTGGTCTCAAGTTTTTGATACCTTCTTTAATGATTTCCATGGCTATCCTACCTGATGTCTTTTCTCCATAGTCAAGTGTACCTTTACTGGTTGAGCCATCTATCACTGCAACGTAGTTAGACGTTGCAATCCAACCGTCTTCATTTAGGCTTTCATCTTTTTTTCCTATGCTGCATTGCTCTACTATTTCGTATGCCATTGTCTTTTTCTTTATGATTTGAGGTAAAAGAATTAATCTGATTATCGTATAAACGTCTAATCAGGTCAGGACGTCCTATTCTCTGTAATTCATGTATGATTTGATGTCTCTCTTCGGGCTTATACCAAAAGAAAAACATGCGTTGTGCCAATTTCTCCTTTTGACTCTTAGCGCTATAGATCTCTTCCATCGTGTATGGGTGGAAACCTGTATACCAGGCTTCAGTACTTACAGTCATGGGCGTAGGAGTAAAATCTTGAATTTGTTCTAGATGAAAATCCATTTGTTTGGTAAGAACAGCTAGTTCTGCCATATCTTCTTCTTTACAACCTGGATGGCTACTGATGAAGTAAGGGATTATTTGTTGTTTGAGGTTCAGTTGGCTATTAAGATTATCAAATATCTTCTTGAATTCTCCAAACTGGCTGAATGAAGGTTTTCTCATTAAATAGAGTACATGGTCACTGGTGTGTTCAGGTGCCACTTTTAAACGCCCACTTACATGGTTGACAATCAGTTCTTTTGTGTACTCTTTTGCTGCTTTATTCACTCTTTCATCCTTGTAATCGTGAAGTAGCAAATCGTATCGAACCCCACTGCCGATAAAACTTTTCTTAATTCCGGGTAGATTGTCTACAGATCTATAAATATCAAGTAGTGAGCTATGGTCTCCATTTAGGTTAGGGCAAATGCTAGGGTGTATACAAGATGGCCTTTTACATTTCTTACAAAGTTCAATATTTTTCCCATGCATGCCATACATATTGGCAGATGGTCCTCCTAAATCGCTCAGATATCCCTTAAAATCTGGGAGTTGCATGATTTTCTTTACCTCTTTCAAAATGCTTTCTTTACTGCGATTCATAATGAACTTTCCCTGATGGGCTGAGATAGTGCAGAATGCGCATCCACCAAAACATCCTCTATGTATATTTACAGAATGTTTTATCATTTCATATGCGGGTATGCGTTTCCCTTTGTATTTGGGATGAGGGAGGCGTGTATAGGGTAGATCAAAGGAATGGTCTAATTCTTTTGTTGTAAGAGGTGGAAAAGGAGGGTTCACTACAGCATAGCGGTTTTCTACTTTCTGTATGATTCGTTGAGCGTGAAGTTTGTTACTTTCCTCTTCGATGTGGCGGAAATTCTGAGCTTGTTTCTTCTTGTCTTTCAAACACTCTTCATGAGAAAAAAGTATTATGTCATCTTCTGTTATACCATGAGGTATATCTTCCTCTTTATGAAGTAGGACTGTTTGAGGACATTCAGCAATAACCTCCCTAAATTTTTTTATGCTGCATTGCTCTTCATTAATTAGTGATAGGGCTATTTGGGTTAAAGGTTTTTCCCCCATGCCATAAACAATACAGTCTGCACCTGAATCACAAAGGATACATTTTCTTAGACAATCCTGCCAGTAATCATAGTGGGTGAGGCGACGAAGGCTAGCCTCTATGCCTCCCAACAAAACTGGAACATCTGGAAATAGTTTCTTTAAAGCTTTTGAGTATACGATTGTAGGGTACTCAGGTCGTTTATCATGTCGTCCGTCTGGTGTATATGCATCTTCACTTCGGAGTCGCTTGTTAGCGGTATATTTGTTGACCATGGAGTCCATGCAACCTGGTGATACTCCAAAAAAAAGACGTGGTTTTCCTAACTTTTTAAAATCTCGTAGGTCATCCTGCCAATTAGGTTGAGGAACTATTGCTACCTTAAGTCCTAAATCTTCAAGAATACGACCAATTACGGCTGCACCGAAAGAAGGGTGATCCACATAAGCATCTGCACTGAATAAAATTACATCCAGTGTATCCCATCCTCTTAGGTCGCATTCTTTTTTAGTGGTGGGAAGAAAATCCGTGAGCCGGTATTCCAAATTAATTATATGGTCTTGTCTTCAGTTTCAGCCTTCTCCTTAGTATCTTTCCAGTTAATGTAAAGCATAATAAGTTGATGAAGGCCAAAAGCTTTCATATTATTGTGATAAATAACATCAATGCATAGATTAATCAAATCTTTCTCTGGAGCATCCTGGGAGTTAATTATACTTCGAATGTTAAGTTTGAGCTTATCCAGAACGGATTCATCAATGATTCCGTTGCTATCTACAAGGTCTTGAAGTAAATTATATTTTTCAAGTGTAGCTAAGTTCTCTTCTGAAACTTCTATATTTCGTGTCCCAGATTGATTTGTCTGTATTTTATACATGATAATTCTTATTTTATTTCTAAATAGCAAAGATACTTTGATTTCTCTTATTAGCCAATTTATTTCAATAAAAACTGTAAAATAGCACCCATTATCTTAGATCGATCTTGCTCATTACAGATACTTTCAAAAGGGAACCCCATTGCCATAAGATGATAGTCCCTACCTTGGTAGGCAATGCCAGCACAACGGCTATTTTCATTATAGGCAAAGGCAGGAAAAGAAGTTCCTTCAGGGCGTAGGCAGTCTGCCATTTGTACAGCATATTGTTGCTCGTTTAATTTTCGTGGAATATAAATTTTCATACCACAGCCGTTAATAGAGGATTGTTCTTCTTGCGTGGGTAGAAGAGGTTCATCTAATGAATATTTCAAGTAGTTGATGATGAATTTTTGCTCCTCAATGGTTTTCATGTCACTAGCAATGAATGAACCGGAAACCAATAAATTGCCACCATTCTGCAAATAAGTTTGAATCTTGCTCATTAATTCTGGAGTGAAAGTCTTATAGGGTTTCAAACTCCAGCCATCATTTTTCTGTAATCCAAATATTAAATCCATCATGGAATACTGTTTGAGGTCTATTAGGCCTTTTTCTACTGCTTCCTTACTGCATGAAACAAAAGAATAATTACCATTGGCAGCAATGGCTGTCCCGTGTATATAAGGGTAATCAAAGGTATTTCCAGCAATGAGTTTTCCTTCTAATTCATTTCCACTATAACCACAGTCTTCTTTTGTCTCATCTCCCAATTTAGTCCGGTCAAAGATGATTTGTGCTCCACAATATCCAGGAGTATATTTATAAGGGACTCCTATGTCAGAGCTTATGTCAAATCCTAGTAAAGTTTCTGTATCTATAGGTTGGGGACCACTAAGGCGTTCAAAACCATTGACTATCAGAATACGTCTGTCTGCACTTGCATTGTTTGCGATGTAAGCTGTTAGAATCTCACTATCCATACTTTCGCCACCTTGGTTGATTGCAGTAATCTTGAAACTGTAAATCAATCCGGGAGTAAGTGATAAGTTGATATGGTTGCCCTTTACTACTCTGCCGTTATCAAATCCTCCATTTTCTATGCGAGTATATATGACAAATGCATTAGGAACAGCCGATGATTCGCTTTTGTCATTAGTGGGTTCCCAGGATAGTTTCACCTCATGAGGCATTTTGCCGAATTGGATGGCAAATGCATGGATGGGTAGGGGGGCTATAACCGTTTCTTTTTGGTGAACTTCATTGATGAATCTCGTAATGGATTTATACATAGAGCGGGCTGCCGTAAATTTGAAATTGGGATCATGGCCCAACTTTATGTCTGCAAAGTTCTGATGGCTAAGCGTCTCAAAAATGACAGAAGGTACAACAGCCCGTTTGCTTTCGCTATAATTTCGGTCCCTGATTTCACGACCAGTCCAATTTAGTTCGTATTCATTATTTAAATCTCTAGTTAGCCCTAATAATAGTTTTGTTGCCAAGTTTTTGGAAACTTGTCGTGATATTCCTCCTGGATAATTTGTCAGACTGTCATTCTCAGTGGAACAAATGGTCATTGAACCCACCCAAGAATTGTCTTCTGTATACCCGGCATCACTATGTACTGAAAATTGCATCTCAATAGGAACTCGGAGTCCCATTGTATCTGGATTGAAAATAGATCCACCGTTTAAATGGTTTGTAGCAAAGGAACGGCTATTTATGTCATCATTGTAGTCACGTTCTCCTTTGTAAGAGCTATATGCGTCATATGGAAAACCAGCCCATTGAGTAGAATAGCGGGCTCCCTCTAGATATCTAGGCATTCCACTGGTGGTATGATTTTCTCCACGTCCTATGTTTCCCATTCCTCCTCCGAAACGTACGGCATCTGCTACTACCACTCCTCCATTTCCTGTGGTGTAGTTGGAAAGAGTAACTTTACCTTCGGATGTCTTGCCAGCATTAAATTCAAAGGTGCCTAGGTAAGTCCAGGTTCCTCCTCCAATTCCTTGATTGACATGGAATTCAGTAGTACCACCTGCATGGTAAACAGTGTAAAGAGCATCGTTGGCACTCTCTAAAAAACTTTGGTAGGTAACATAAACCGCATACTTGCCTTTTTCTGGAATTTCTGGATTCCAGATTGCAAGCGATTCATTGCTTTTATGGTTTACCGTTCCACAAACACGGGCAGAGCCCATGATGAAGGGATTCTCCTCGTCAACATAGATTTGTTTAGGGTTGGCAAATCCTACGTATTCACCTAATTGCCAATTCCATTGGCCATTTTCTTCCGAATAACCCGACTCTTTTGTGTCGTTGTCAACTATAATCTCATTTTTTTGCCAATCTCTTTCACGTGGTGAGTAGACTATGGCACCAGCACGTTCCAGCATGGGTATTAAGAAGGGTACTACAATTGTCTGAGTGAACAGGTCTTCAGTGGTTCCATATAGTGGAGGTCTCTGCCAACCCCATTCATGTTTGTCATTTTTCCAGTAAATGCCATGGCTGGATGAAACTGTCAGATGCTTGTTTTGTAATCCTTTTTCTATAGAATAGGGGATGGAAATATTCTTTACCCAAGGTTTACCTCTATATTCAGTATTACCCCAGTTGTCCTGAGCTTGTGCTAAAACAGAAATTCCCAGCAAGAGCAGACTTGCCAGGAACCTGTAGATGAAATGTATCATTTATTCAATATCTCCAATAGTGAAATTCTCAGGATGTTTACCTTCGAAGTCTTTAAAGTAAAGTTTAATTTCACGCATATCAGCTTCAATGTCCTCTCCTGGAATGAAGACTTTCTCACTGCGAATTTCCTTTTTCTTATAATCTATTCCATATAAGACGATAGGAAGATTGGCACCTTTGGCTATATACCAAAAACCTCGCTTCCAATTAGGATTCGCAGAGCGAGTACCTTCTGGGGTAATACATAAGACGAATTTCTCAGAATGATTAGCCTTTTCTATAACCTGCTGAGTAAGAGATGTTTTCTTGCTGCTTTTATGGCGTTCAACAGGAATGCCTCCCATCCATCGGAAAATCGGCCCTAAAGGCCAAAAGAACCATTCCGATTTCATTAAAAACCCAGATTCTCTGCCGATGGCACCAATGAATAGTTTACCAATAAAAAGATCCCAATTGGTTGTATGTGGAGCTGTTACTATAATACACTTGGCATAATCAGGTGTAGTAACCTTGTATTTCCAGCCTAGGACTTTAGTATAAATAAAATGGAACAGTTTCTGCTTAATCATTTTAGTTGAGATTACAGATCTGGTCTACAATTTCAGTTGCTCGCTCATTAAAATCATCACGTAGTTTCTTGTAGAATCCTTTTACATTTCCTGGCTCAGTATGACTTATCCTACTTATAATGTCACTTTGTAATTTAAGAATGGCGCCTGTAATATCATTGGCCATCTCTACATTTACATTTGGAGAATAAAGTGTTGTTGCAACTACCTCTGCAAATAACTCACCACAAATATTATTAATAGACTTCTTTAATGCTCTTCTTTTTGACATGTCGATATTAGTTTATCATTTATAATTCAGTTTCAAAGATAATGTTTTTTTTGATATAGCAAGACTTTAAGCCTATTTTTTTTCAAGTGTTTTAATTTTAATGGGTTTTGTATAGAAGAATTAGAAGATTTTCTTTAAATTTGTTCCGTGAAATAATGTGTACATACATATAAATTATTTTTAACTCATAATAAACATTAAATTAAGATGGAAATTAGTGCATTGCAAAAAGCAAGAGCCGCTTACCAGCCAAAACTTCCTAAAGCCCTGAAGGGTCCTGTCGTAGCTGTTGAGGGTGCTCCAACTCAGAGTGTCGGAAATCAGGAGGAAATTAAGGCTATGTTCCCTAATACCTATGGCATGCCTGTCATCACATTTCAACCAGGTGAGGCAAAACCGTTGCAGCCATTTAATGTAGGTATTATTCTTTCTGGTGGTCAGGCTCCTGGTGGTCATAATGTAATTAGTGGACTATATGATGGAGTTAAATCATTGAACCCAAATTGTAAATTATATGGTTTCTTGATGGGCCCTGGTGGTCTAGTGGATCATAAGTATGTAGAGTTTACCGATGAGTTTATTGATGCATATCGTAACACTGGTGGATTTGATATCATTGGCTCCGGACGTACCAAACTTGAAGAAGTCTCTCAATTTGAAAGTGGTATTGAGATTCTGCGCAAATTGGATATTAAGGCACTGGTTATTATTGGTGGTGATGACTCTAATACAAATGCTTGTGTCTTGGCAGAGTACTATGCTGCTAAGAATTATGGAGTTCAGGTAATCGGTTGTCCAAAGACTATTGATGGCGACTTAAAGAATGAGCAAATTGAAACTTCATTTGGTTTCGATACTGCATGTAAGACCTATTCTGAATTGATTGGTAATATTCAGCGTGACTGTAATTCTGCTCGTAAATATTGGCATTTCATTAAGTTGATGGGCCGTTCTGCTTCTCATATTGCATTGGAGTGCGCTTTACAGACTCAACCTAATGCTTGTCTGATATCTGAGGAAGTTGAGCAGAAAGCTATGAGCCTGGATGACGTGGTAACTTACATCGCTCAGATTGTAGCAGACCGCGCAGCTGATGGTAATAACTTTGGTACAGTACTTATTCCTGAAGGACTTATTGAATTTATTCCAGCCATTAAGAAATTGATTGCTGAGCTGAATGATGTTCTTGCTTCTCCAGAGGCCCAGAATTTAGGTAGAAGTGAGCAGATTGACTTTGTTAAGTCACATATCGCTCCAGATAATCTTGCTGTATTCAACTCTCTTCCAACCAGTGTAGCACGTCAGCTTGCACTTGACCGTGATCCACATGGAAATGTTCAGGTTTCACTAATCGAGACAGAAAAACTCCTTTCAACTATGGTTGCAGCTAAGCTTGACAGATGGAAGAAGGAAGGTAAGTATGTAGGCAAGTTCGCTGCACAGCATCATTTCTTCGGTTATGAAGGCCGTTGTGCTGCTCCTTCAAACTATGATGCTGATTATTGCTATTCATTAGGCTATAATGCTTCTCGTCTTATTGCTAATGGCAAGACTGGTTACATGTCTGTCATCAAGAATACTACTAAACCTGCAGCTGAATGGGTAGCAGGTGGTGTGCCTATTACTATGATGATGAACTTGGAGAGACGTAATGGAAAGATGAAGCCTGTTATTCGCAAGGCTCTTGTTGAACTTGATGGAGCACCATTTAAGTTCTTTGCAGCTGCACGCTCACAATGGGCTAAAAATACTAGTTACATCTACCCAGGTCCTATTCAGTATTGGGGACCATCAGAAGTTTGCGATCAATGTACCAAGACATTAGCTCTTGAACAGGCAAAGTAATTTAATTCTGACATAAGTCATTCCAAGTACAGATTAAGTACTTGGAATGATTTTTTATATGCTTTATATGGTGGCTAAAAAAAAGAAACGCAAAAAGGGTAAGAAGGGCTTTCTATTCTATATGAATCCTAGAAATTGGAAAGCTTGGGCTGTTTGGACTATTTTGGGGCTTCTTGCTGCAGGTTATGTGTTTTTTTTCTATTTCTATTTTGTTGGCCCTTATTCATTTCGGTGGAAAGCTCTCTACGGAGATATCAAGTATCCTGAAGGTTATGAGATTCATGGAATAGATATCTCCCATTATCAAGGTGATATTAATTGGGAAGAAGTTCGAAATGCCACCATCAATGATTGCCCGATTCGTTTTATATTTATAAAGGCTACCGAGGGCACGAATATGATGGACAACTATTTTAATGAGAATTTTTACCAGGCCAAGGAAAATGGTTTTATAAGAGGAGCTTACCATTTCTTTAGTCCCAATACTTCTGGAAAACTCCAAGCTCAGTATTTCCTCCGTCAAGTCCATCTGGAAAATGGAGATTTACCGCCGGTACTGGATATAGAGACAGTTGGTAATCTAAAACCTATTCAAATTAAAAAGGAAGTCCTGGATTGGCTAAATGTAGTAGAAGCACATTATGGTGTAAAACCTATTATTTATACGAATTATAGATTCAAGCTAGATTACTTGAACGATGATATTTTTTCACCTTACCCTTATTGGATAGCTCATTATTATGTAGATAAGGTGAAATACGAGGGCCCATGGCGTTTTTGGCAGCATACAGATTTAGGGCGCATAAAAGGTATAAAGGAAAATGTAGATCTCAATATCTATAATGGATCTATGTACGACTTAATTAAATTCACTATTGGAAGTAATGTGGAGCAGCCGCTTCACGATTGATTTATTCGAAATCTTTTAGCGAATCAGGAACAAACTGTAATGGCATCAAGGTATTAATTCCCTCTGGGATGATGTAAGTTCCTGCTTTCCCATATAGTATGATGCGTATGGGTTGATTGTATCTAGCTTCGGTTTCTACCATCACTTGTCGACATGCACCACATGGTGATACAGGGGATAAGGTGAAGTCCTTGTTGCTGTATGCGGCGATGGCTATTGAGGCTATAGGCTGACTCGGATATAGATTTTGAGAGGCGAATATGGCATTTCTTTCAGCACAAATTCCATTCGTATAGGCTGCATTCTCTTGATTGCAACCTGTAACTATATGGCCGTCCTTTGTACGGAGAGCTGCTCCTACATGAAAAGAAGAATAAGGAGCATAGCTGCGACTAGTGGCTTCTTTTGCCAGATCTACCAATTCTTTGTCTTGCGCATCAAGCTCTTCATAGTTGACCATTAAGATGGTACTTTTCAAATATATTTCTTTCATTCTAGAGTCTGTTTATCTTTTTCTTTCACAAAAGTACGAAGAAAATTGATAATTCACTTAATTTTTTGTTATTTTGTACTCAAAAATTAACGGAATGAATCTAAGATATCTTTTGCTGGCATGTTTGTCTATACTGGCTTCTCTTTCCCTTAAAGCTCAGATTAACCAACAGTATGTGTCATACATAGAAACGTACAAGGAATTGGCCATAGAACAGATGGAGCGCTATCATATTCCTGCTAGTATAACTCTTGCTCAGGGACTGTTTGAGAGTGCAGCGGGGCAGAGCGCTCTTTCACTTCGTAGTAATAATCATTTTGGTATTAAGTGCGGAACTGGGTGGAACGGTAAAAAAACTTATCACGATGATGATGCTAGTGGAGAGTGTTTTCGTGTATACAGTTCTGTTCGTGCCAGTTATGAAGATCATTCTTTATTTTTGAAAAACCGTAGTCGTTATGCATCCTTGTTTGAGCTCTCGCAAACTGATTATAGAGGTTGGGCCCATGGACTAAAAAAGGCGGGTTATGCCACAAATCCTCAGTATGCTCAGCGCCTGATAGATATCATAGAGCGTTATAGACTTTATGAATATGATAGAATGACTAGTAAGGCGGTTAGGACTGGAGTTGAAATGAAAATGGAAAATCTTCAGGAGGCCTATAATGAACGTCAGGTTCGGTTGAATAATGGCTTGTTGTTGGTTGTTGCTCGGGAGGGGGAAACGCTTTCACAAATTGCAGCTGAATTTGGAGTGAAAGAGAAAAAACTTATTAAGTATAATGATTTGTACAAGGGCTATAGACTTTCAGAAGGAGAGTATGTCTATCTAGAGAAGAAAAAGAGAATGGCCTCAAAAGAATTCTTTAGGCAGTCTTATAGAATTCAGGCTGGAGATTCCATGCACCGTATATCTCAAGCATTTGGTATAAGACTGAAGAATCTGTATAAGATGAATAATATGTCGCCCGAAGATGCGCTTCCTAAAATAGGAACGCCTATCAGGATTCGTTAATCCTAATAGGCGTTTGCCTTTTATTTTTTATGTGATTTGTTTTCTGGAATTGCATTGTGCACAGGTTTTCCTCTGCCTTGTTGCCGTCTCAATTCTCTTGAATGGAACCTCATTTCTGCTTTCTTAAATAAAAAGTATTTTTTAGCTGAAACTACTTTTTGGAACTTCTTCATGTATTCCGGCTGCAATTTATAACGAGCAATTTCCAACTCATTCATCCGGCTCACCGCATTGGAGATGGTTTTATCATTTACGGTTTCTGGATCTGTTTCTCGGAGTATTTTGTTATACTCTCGGTAATATGAGCGTTCTTTATCTTTCATCTCATTATAGAGTGAAAAAAATTTGGCTGCTTCATCTTTGGTGAATCCGGCGCGCTCTGATGTAAATGCTTCAAAGCGTTGTTGATATTCTTTCGGATTAAACCTCTGACGTTGATGAGATTGTTGTTGCTGAGCGCTTATGGTCAAACTGCAGCAGAATAAGATTGATGTTATTAATAGTTGTTTCATAGCCATCCCTTTTAATTATTCTTCATCCGACATGTATTCGTAGTAGATCATGGCGTCACTGATAAGTGCATAGTCTACCATATCTTCAATATAGGTTGGACTTTCAAGGGAATCTTGAGTTTGTGCCAAATCCGTAGGTCGAGAATTATTTGTTGAGAAGTATGTGCCTAGGAGAGAACCGCTTACTAATAGGACGCAGAAAGCAGCTGCTACATACATCCAAGTTCTATTCTTGCGATGCCTGGTCATCACCACTTCATAGTCAGGAATCTGAGCCATTATACGATCAGACAGGCTCTCAAAATATCCATCTGGAGTCTTGAACGGATTCCTGTTTCCGTAACGTGCTTTAATCTGTTCTTCTTTCATACTTATTTGATAATTATGCAGACGAAAGGTTTAATAATCATCACTTAAAAATTTTTGTATTTTTTCAACAGCCAAGTGATATGAGGCTTTCAATCCACCAACAGTAGTGCCTAATATTTCTGAAATATCTTCGTATTTCATTTCGTCGAAATATTTTAGGTTGAATACTTGACGTTGCTTGGGAGGTAAACTTTGAACTGCTGCTTGTAGTTTTGCCTCTGTCTCATCTCCATCAAAATACTCATCAGACATGAGATAGTTTACAACGGTGGCTTCCGGATCGTCAATGGGAATGTCATTTTTATGTTTGCCTAAAAAGGCAAGCGTCTCGTTGAATGCAATACGGTATAGCCAAGTTGACACTTTTGAATCACCTCTAAAACTGCTAAGGTTAGACCATGCTTTCAAAAAGGTGTTCTGCAAGATGTCATCTGTATCATCGTGTGAAAGTACCATGCGACGAATCTGGGAATAGAGCTGGGGAGAGTATCTCTTCACCATCTCTTCAAATGCCTTCCTTTGCGTCTTAGGGTCTTGAAGGGCCATGATTAGGTTGTCTTCAGTAAATTGGTACATATTATTTAGATAAATATGGTAGGGAAGGTTTAATCCGTTATTAAATTTGTATAATCTCGTCTTCCTTAGTTAAAAAAGTTTCCGGGAAAATTTCCCTGGCTTCATTCAGAAGAATGTTCTCGTCATCATATCGAGCAGAGTAATGGCCAATAAAAAGTTTTTTTGCATGGCATTCTTTTGCCAAAGTGGCTGCTTGGGCTGCTGTAGAATGATATGTGGCGAAAGCTAAGTTCTTTTTATCTTCTCCAAATGTGGCTTCATGGAAAAGAATGTTCACATCCTGTAAATATTCTGCTAATTGAGGTAAATATCTTGTATCTGAACAATAGGCATAACTTCTTGTAGGGTCGGCAGGAGTGGTTAACTGGTCATTGGGGATAATGGTTCCATCGGGTAGGGTATAGTCTTTTGAATCTTTTATAGAATTTATTGCGTAAATAGGAATGTTGTATTGTCTTATTTTATCAGCTATAATGTGTTTCTTAAGAGGCTTTTCTTTAAAGAGAAAGCCACAGCATGGCACTCTATGGTTTAAGGGGAGGGACCAAACCTCTAAGGAGCGGTCTTCATAGATTAATTGATGTTTGGTAGAGTCAATTTCATCCAATATAACTTCATAGTTCATTTCTTGGCAGAAGTAATCTATTTGTGGTTGTAGTATATTTCTTAGTGGGGCAGGTGCATGTACATAAAGCTGTGCTGTGCGTCCTAATAGGTTGAAGGTTGAAATAAGCCCCATTAACCCAAAGAAGTGATCTCCATGAAGGTGTGAGATGAAAATATGTCCCAATTTGTTGAAATTCAACTTGTTTCTTCGGAATTGAATCTGAGTTCCTTCTCCACAGTCGATTAAGAACAATTTATTGCGCAAGTTTACAACCTGCGCAGCATTGAAGTGCCTGCTTGTGGGCAGTGCACAGCCACACCCTAATATAACAACCTCGAATTTCTCCAATTGTTTTACAATAAAAGGGCTACGCCAACTTATAGCGCAGCCCTTTTTATATAGTCAGTAATCTAATTACTTCTTACCTTCCAGCTGAGCCTTTAAAGCTGCCAGTGCATCGATGTCACCAAGAGTGGTAGATGCTGCCTGATTCTGGATTGAAGGAGCTGCTTCCTCACGACGAGCTGCAGCCTTCTTTGCTGCATTTTGTTTTCTTTCAGCACGAGCTTCAGCACGAGCTTTATCTTCGTGGATACGGCTGTGAGACAAAATGATACGCTTGCTGCCCTTATTAAACTCAATTACCTTGAATTCCAAAGTCTCGTTCAACTGAGCCTGAGAACCATCTTCTTTTACTAAGTGCTTTGGAGTTGCAAAACCTTCAACACCTTCACCCAAAGAAATTACAGCACCCTTATCCAATACCTGTACAATGGTACCTTCATGGATAGAATCAACTTTGAATTCTTCTTCGTACTTGTCCCAAGGATTGTCTTCCAATTGCTTGTGACCAAGGCTTAAACGGCGGTTCTCCTTGTCAATTTCAAGAACTTGAACTTCAATAGGTGCACCAATCTGAGTGAATTCTGATGGATGCTTAACCTTCTTGGTCCAAGAAAGATCTGAAATGTGAATCAAACCATCCACACCTTCCTCAATTTCTACAAAGATACCAAAGTTAGTGAAGTTTCTAACTTTTGCAGTGTGCTGAGAACCTACAGGGTATCTCTCTTCGATATTCTCCCATGGATCTGCCTTCAACTGCTTGATGCCTAATGACATCTTGCGCTCTGCACGGTCCAAGGTTAAAATTACAGCTTCTACCTCATCACCTACTTTCATGAAATCCTGAGCTGAACGCAAGTGCTGGCTCCAAGACATTTCAGAAACGTGAATCAAACCTTCTACTCCAGGAGCGATTTCAATGAATGCTCCATAATCAGCCATAACGACAACCTTACCCTTGACATGATCGCCAACTTTCAAATCTGGATCCAAAGCATCCCATGGGTGTGGAGTCAACTGCTTCAAACCAAGAGCAATGCGCTTCTTCTCCTCATCGAAATCAAGAATAACGACTTGGATCTTCTGATCAAGCTGAACAACCTCTGTTGGATCACTTACACGGCCCCATGACAAATCGGTAATGTGAATCAAACCATCTACGCCACCAAGGTCGATGAATACACCATAAGAGGTGATATTTTTAACGGTACCCTCAAGAATCTGACCCTTCTCGAGCTTGCCGATAATTTCCTTCTTTTGAGATTCCAGTTCTTCCTCAACAAGAGCCTTGTGAGAAACAACCACATTCTTGAATTCCTGATTGATCTTTACAATCTTGAATTCCATAGTCTTACCTACGAATACGTCGTAGTCACGGATAGGCTTAACATCAATCTGGGAACCTGGTAAGAATGCTTCAATACCAAATACGTCAACAATCATACCACCCTTAGTGCGGCATTTAACGTAACCCTTAACGATTTCTTCCTTCTCAAGAGCCTCATTAACTCGATCCCAAGAACGTGCTGCACGAGCTTTCTTGTGTGAAAGAATCAACTGACCCTTCTTGTCCTCCTGGTTTTCGATGAATACTTCAACAGTATCACCAACTTTCAAGTCAGGATTATAACGGAATTCGCTCATAGGAATAATACCATCTGACTTGTAGCCGATGTTAACTACTGCTTCACGCTTATTCAATGCGATAACAGTACCATCTACAACTTCTGCGTTGTTTACCTTGTTCAGAGTGGCATCATAAGCCTTCTCCATTTCTTCCTTACTGATGTTGACTTCAGCAGCTCCACTTTCGTAAGCTTCCCAATCGAAATCTTCAACAGGAGTAATGTTTTTTAAATTTTCCATGTAGTTAAATAATTGATAAATAATAAATTAATACGGTTAGACTTTATGTTGTTAAAAATCCGGGTGCAAAGTTAAATAAAAAACTTAATTGTACCTAATAAATGAAGACCTTTTATTCTATAGAAAATAAAAAAAAGAGGTCGCAAATTACAGCCTCTTTTCTATAGAATTAAAGAAAATAATTTTGTACGATTACTTAAGCGCGAAAGTCAACTCATCCTCTGTTTCGGTCACTACCAATTTGTCCTCACGAAGCAACCAACCAATAGCTAGGAACAAATCTTTGTCAGCTTTAATCTTGGTAACTTTCTTCAAAGCCTTTTGAGTTAAACCTTCTTTGTTTTCGTTCAGAGCGGTCCAGATAGCACCTGCCAGCTCACCTGCTTTTGTCTCTAACATAATCTCAAATTTTTAAATTAAACAATCTTTTAATTACCTAAAAATGTTTTTAGGTTGCTGTTATCGCGCACAAAAGTACTGCTTTTCTTTTAAATATCCAAAAAAAATAAAGAAAAACAGATGAGATTGAGCAAATTAAAGCCTTTTTGGAGGGTTTTGTTGCTCAAATGAGTTTGTTTTATTAAATTTGCATTTGTTCTTTTCTAAAAATGAACGGATGAAAAAGCTTTTATTTTTATTTTTGCTAAGTTCTTTTTACACTTATGTGTTTTCCCAGGATTTGGTTCCGATGAGAGGAAAAATTAAGGGTGGATATGATTTCTGGTTGTATGAGCCTAAAGGCTGGGAAGCGGATTCTATTCAGAAACCTTTAGTCGTATTTCTACATGGAGCTAGTCTTTGTGGAAGAAATCTTGACCGGGTGAGAAGGTATGGTACTCTAGATGCGTTGGACCGAGGCCGAATGATTGATGCTTTTGTATTAGCTCCTCAAAATCCTGGCGGTGCCTGGAAGCCTTCAATGATTATGGATGCTGTAAATTGGGTGTCGGAAAACTACCAAGTGGATACAAACAGAATTTATGTTTTGGGAATGAGCCTTGGTGGCTATGGTACGATTGATTTTGCGGCTACTTATCCAGATAAAATAGCTGCAGCTATGGCCATTTGTGGCGGTGGAACTGTAAAGAATTTAGAAGATCTTAATTCTATCCCCTTATGGATTCTACACGGAACTGCAGATAAGGCTGTTCCTATATCTCATTCCGATAAAGTGGTAGAGGCCATGAAGAAAAATGGTGATGCTACTCGTCTCATTTACACCCGTTTAAAAGGGTTGAATCATGGACGTCCTGCTAGAATATTCTATTTAAATGAAACCTATGAATGGCTGTTTTTGCATTCATTGCTGGATGAGGAACGTCCTGTTAATAAAGATTTTTTAATCACACCAGAAAGGTTGCAGACGGCATATAGGGACCTGGGAAGAAGGGGACACTTGCCAGTCAGTTCATCTGTTAATAAATTGGAATCTGAAACCCAACAGCAGAAGGAAGTGGCATCTGAGATAGCTTCTGCTCAATACTATAAAGTCCGTAGTGGCGATAACCTTTCCAGTATAGCAAAAAAGCACAAAGTTTCTATAGTAAGTATTCGAAATTTGAACAACTTAACGAGTGATAGATTAAGTATTGGTCAACGTCTTCGTATCAGATAACTTAAAATCTTCTATTTTTTATTAAAAAGTAGGTTTGTTCTTGAAAAAAAATAGTAATTTTGTGGCCAAATTGTATTTTATAGAATGAGACAGCTTAAAATTAATAGAAGTATCACCAATCGTAACAGTGCTGCATTGGATAAGTATCTTGTTGAGATTGGTCGTGAAGAGTTGATTACGGTTGAAGAAGAAGTTGAATTGGCCCAGAAGATTCGTCAGGGTGATGCTAAGGCTTTGGAGCGCTTAACTCGTGCAAATCTTCGCTTTGTGGTATCAGTAGCAAAACAGTATCAGAATCAGGGTTTGACATTACCGGATTTAGTGAATGAAGGAAACTTGGGCCTGATTAAGGCTGCTCAGAAATTTGATGAAACTCGTGGATTTAAGTTTATCTCCTATGCAGTCTGGTGGATTCGTCAGAGTATTCTACAGGCATTGGCTGAACAGGCTCGTATCGTTCGTCTTCCTTTGAATCAGGTGGGATCCCTGAATAAGATCAATAAGGCTTTGGCTCGTTTTGAGCAGGAGAATGGGCGTCGTCCTTCTACCGATGAGTTGGCCGATCAGCTAGGTGAAGACGAGGATCGTATTCAGTTGGCATTGCGTTCCAGTGGCCGTCATATATCCATGGATGCTCCATTCCAGGATGGAGATAATGACAATTGTATGATGGACGTGATGGCTTCAGATTCTCCTTCTACAGATAATGAAATGGACAAGGAATCACTTCGAATTGAGTTGGAGCGTTCCTTGAAAAAAATCCTCACAGAAAAAGAAATTCAAGTCATAAAAATGTCTTTCGGCATAGGTATGCCAGAACGTTCTCTGGAGGAAATTGGCGCACATTTTGATTTGACTCGTGAGCGTGTGCGTCAAATTAAAGAAAAATCTTTGAAGAAGTTGCGTGAAGATGTCAACAGCTCTATTTTGAAGAAATTCTTGGGCTAAAATATGATTGCTTATTTTTCTGGAACAGGTAATACAGAGTGGGTAGCCCGTAAGCTATCCACTCTTGTTTGTGATGCCCAATTGGTTAATATGGCTCATGATAATCATGTGGATTGGCAGAATGTCCAGATACTAGGTATACTTTTTCCAGTGCATGCATGGGGCATTCCTTCCCTTGTAAAGCGTTTCATTACTTCCATACCTCAAAATCATGTTATACCTTATATATATATGGTTTGTACATGCGGGGATGATATAGGAGAAACTTTGGCTCTTTTTAATGGCTTAATGGAAGACAGGGGACAGTCGTGCAGTTTAGCTTGCTCTGTTCAAATGCCTAATACTTATGTTAATCTTCCAGGCTTTGATGTGGATCCCATTTTACTTCAGAAAGAAAAAGTGAGGAGGGCTGAAGATCGTTTGAAAGTCATCGCACAGAGAATCTGCCAGAAAGAGAAGGTTGTCGATGTGGTTAAGGGGGATTTCCCTAAATTGAAAAGTGGACCTTTCCGTTCTCTTTTTAGGCGTTTCCTAGTCAAGGACTCTTATTTCCATTTTACAACTGATTGTGTGGGATGCGGCCATTGTGAGGGGATTTGCCCTGTGGGGAATATACAGATAAAGGATAAACATCCCTTATGGTTGGGAAATGGGAATTGTATGACTTGTATGGCTTGTTATCATTCATGTCCCAAGCATGCCATACGGTTCGGAAAGTTTACAGACGACAAGGGACAGTACTTATTTGAGAATTTAATGCATTAAGGTTATGGCTTTTACTGCAACCAGACGTGAATGGTCTGAATTGTATACATTCTTATATTTACTTCATGAAGGATGTGTCACATTGGGAAATGAACAGGGCGAAGGAACTTCCAGGGTTCTAGCTATTGCTTATATCCTTCGGAAGGAGCAGAATAATTTCCGCAAGTATTATGTACTGGAAAAGGAAATTCATGTAGTGGGTGAGGACATGGATTCACATTTCATTCGTGAAGATTTTGGAATTGCATCTAGTTTAATATTGGATGTATTGACAAAGTGCCATGAAGACGAAGTGGAATCTCCTGAAGGAGTGGAAGAGTTCTTGAATGAGCTGGGTATTTATTCCCTTAGTGCTAGAGCAGAGGATGGTACAGATGTTCAGATCGCTTTTTATAGTGTGGATGCTGTTCCGGTTGGTTTTCGTATACTTACCAAATTAGGAGGCATGCGTCCTTTATTGGATGGCGGGCGTGCAGCTAATATTAAGTTTGAACAGACGGGCGTTCGTTTTTCTAGTCCTGCCATAAACAAAATAAACAGTCTAGAGACTCCTCATGAGGTATTGGATAGAATCCTTATGATAGAGCGTCTAGGAGGGCAACTTAAATTTAATGATGCTGCGGATAAGATATTCCGTAGCAACTTACATCTTATCGACCTCCATTTTCCTCGTGTATTGGGGGAAATGGCTCGTATCTTTTATATGGAGGATGTTAATAAGGTAAGTGAATTGGTGGAACGCATGAAGGTGCAAAATCCTTTGAAGATTAAGGATGAACTTATACGTAAGCATGGATACTATGAATATAAAATGAAAGAGTTTTTGTTAGCCATAGCCCAAGGTATGCGTCCGGCAAAATTGTATAATGGAGTGGAAAGCGCCATCGGTGGTATGCTTGTCATGGATTCAAAAGGCTCAATTATGTGCTATTATAAAAATGAGAGGCAAACTTTTGCAAATTATCTTTATAACAATACTCGTTTTTTAAAGGGTGATTTGCAAAAAGACCATTATGGTTATTTAGAACGTGAAAACGGCTTGTATTATTTAAGGCTGAATGTGAAGGTCGGTTTGATAAAGAAATAAAAAAAGGGCTCGTTTAAAGCGGGCCCTTTTCTTTATAATAAATTAAGCTTAATAATTACGGAATCATAGGCTTTCACATCCACCGTACAAATTTTTTCTGGCAGGAACTGATAAACTCCTTGTGCCCCTGTGAGTAGTTCTACACCTGGAGCATCTGCTTTACATTTCATGTTCAGGTATTTGAAAGCATGTTCAGGAATCTTCACACCTATTCGTGCGTCAGAATTACTGAAATTAGCCACAATCAAAAGTACGTTGTCATCTTTTTTCCTTAGATAAGCATAGTGTCGTTGGTCATTCAGCATCCAACCGCCATAGTTTACGTACATAAGGTCGAACATCTCTCCCTCACGTATTGCTGGTTCTTGATTGCAGAGGGTTAACAGTTTCTTGTAGAATCCCCTTAGTTCTATTTCTGAAGGTTTCAACAAGGCTCCGTCAAACTTTCCCTTGTTTCTCCACCTGCGTATGGTATCTACGGTCCAATAGTCGAAGATGGTTGTTCTACCATCTATTCCACTGAATCCTTCATTGTCCATACCTCTTTCTCCTAATTCTTGTCCGAAGTAAATCATGACAGGATTCTTGAACAGTGTGGCAGAAACAGTCATGGCTGCTTTTGCTTTTAGGCCTGATCCTAGGAAATAATTACTTCCGATGCGCTGCTCATCATGGTTCTCCAGGAAATTCAGCATGTGATCCTGAATGTCTGTTACATTCTGCCAGCATCCGGTTAGGTTGGAAGCTGATGTCTTGTTACAAGCCACAGAGCGCAGTGTATCGTATAAACCTACTTTGTCGTATAGATAGTCGAATTTTCCGTGGTAGATGTAGTTGCGATAAGATACCGGATTATAAATCTCTGCAATGAAGATGATTACCGGATTCTTTTCTTTGATTTGGGGAATAACCCATCCCCAGAACTCCACAGGTACCATTTCGGCCATATCGCAACGGAATCCATCCACACCCATCGCTGTCCAGTAAAGCAGGATATCCAGCATTTTGTGCCATGTGTCTGGAATTGGTGTGAAGTAATTATGGTCGATGCTGTAGTCTCGGCCATAATTTAGTTTCACAGTTTCATACCAGTCATTACGGCTAACCCAGTAACCGAAGACATCGTTTCCAGAAGCTTTGGCTGGGATTTCAACGTAGGGTTTGCTTTCTCCTGCATTCATATCTATGCCGGTCAGTTGATGGCCGGGATAGTAATAAAAATTGTTATTAGGGAGAAAAGAAAATTCCAGGTTGTCCATCTCGCCTAAGTCTTTTACTCCAGCGGGTTTAGCATCTGAATGGTATTGTCGTGCCACATGATTTGGAACGAAATCCATAATGACTTTTAATCCGGCCTTGTGTGTACGGTTTACCAGATTCTTGAATTCCTTCAGTCGCTCTGGAACCTTTACGGCTAGGTCTGGGTCAATATCGTAATAGTCTTTCACCGCGTAGGGTGACCCGGCTTTTCCTTTAACTATAGCTGGATGGTCTTTTCTGATGCCGTATGCAGTATAGTCGGTCTGAGTGGCATGTTCTAGCAATCCTGTATACCAAATATGGGTTATACCCATGCTCTTGATTTCATTCAGCGCTTTGTTTGTGAAATCTGCCATAGTACCACATCCATTGGTCTCTTTATCACCATTTTGGAAGTTGGCCACGCAGTCATTGCCAAACAGTCGGGTAAATACTTGATATATGATTGGTTTTTCCATGTGTAATGATTAAATAAGTCCGTGAACGGTTACGTTTCGGTCTATTTTTGCAATCATGCCTTGAAGTGCTTTGCCTGGTCCGCATTCGGTGAAGTCTGTAGCACCGGCTGCAATCATGTTCTGTACCTCATAGGTCCATTTTACAGGAGCGGTAAGCTGTGCAATCAGGTTTTTCTTGATTTCTTCAGGGTTAGTATGTGCCTGTGCATCTACATTCTGATATACTGGGCACTTAGGAGTAGAGAAAGCTGTAGCTTCTATAGCAGCTTGTAACTCGTCCTTAGCTGGCTGCATAAGTGGAGAGTGGAATGCACCACCTACTGGCAGTGGAAGAGCACGCTTTGCACCTGCAGCCTTCAATGCCTCGCAAGCTTCAGCTATTGCTTCGTTGTTACCTGAGATAACCAATTGGCCAGGGTTATTATAATTGGCACAAACTACCACGTGGCCTGGTTTGTTGATAGAAGCGCAAACTTCTTCAATCTTTTCATCGGGCAGGCCAATGATGGCAGCCATTGTGGATGGGGCAGCCTCGCATGCTTTCTGCATGGCTTGAGCACGCTGTGAAACCAGTTTCAGGCCATCCTCGAAAGATAGTGCGCCAGCAGCTACCAGGGCAGAGAACTCACCCAGAGAGTGACCACCTACCATGTCTGCGTTAAACTTGTCGCCAAGGCAAATGGCAGAAATAACTGAGTGAAGGAATACAGCAGGCTGGGTAACCTTGGTCTGCTTCAGCTCTTCAGCTGTGCCTTCAAACATGATTTTTGTAATTTCAAAACCTAAAATCTCATTAGCTTTGTCAAACAGCTCTTTTGCTTTTGGATTATTCTCGTACAGGTCCTTGCCCATACCAGAAAATTGTGCACCCTGTCCAGGGAAAACAAATGCGTTCATTACTCTATTTATTTTAAGTGTTTAATTATTATCTTTACTGTCCTTCATGTCAATTTCTTCCCCATTTTTATCATAGAAGATGTACTGTAGGAAGGCAAGTGACTGATTCGGTACAATTTTTATGCCGAAGCCATATTTCATCTGCCATTTTCTCTTCAATGAGAAGATACCCTGATCAATATAGGCTGCGACATAAGGGTGGATATGTAGTTTGAATTTCCTGATTTCTAGCTTGTTGACCAGATAATCAATTTTATTCTCCAATGTATCTGTAAACAAAATGGAAGACCGAATTCTTCCTTTGCCAAAGCAAGTAGGGCAGACTTCATCTACCACCACATCCATGGCAGGACGTACACGCTGTCTTGTGATTTGCATCAGACCGAACTTACTGAGAGGCAGAATATTGTGCTTCGCCCGGTCTTTTTGCATGTTCTGGCACATGCGCTCATAGAGCTTCTGGCGATTTTCAGGCTCGTGCATGTCGATGAAATCCACTACAATGATTCCACCCATATCACGCAGTCTGAGTTGGCGTGCCAGCTCGTCTGCAGCACCCAGATTCACGTCAATGGCGTTATTCTCTTGTCCGTCGTTCGATTTGGAACGATTTCCACTATTCACATCCACTACATGCAGAGCCTCGGTATGCTCTATAATGAGATAGGCTCCATGCTTGAATGTGATGGTCTTTCCGAAAGAAGATTTCAGCTGTTTGGTAACAGCAAAATTGTCGAAGATAGGAAGATTACCCGTATATTTCTTTACAATCTGTACTCTGTCTGGGGCAATGAGGGAGACGTAGTCTTTTACCTCTTCAAATACGTTTTCGTCGTTCACGTAGATATTCTCATAAGAAGGGTTGAATAGATCCCTGAGCAAGGCTACGGTACGGCTTGTTTCTTCATAACAAAGTTGGGGCAACTTTGTAGCTTTTTGAGCTTTTGTAATAGTGTCTTCCCAGTGCTTGAGCAGTGTCTTCAGCTCTAAATCCAGTTCTGCCACTCTTTTTCCTTCGGCCACTGTACGTACAATGACTCCCATATTCTTAGGCTTGATGCTTTGGATGAGCTGCTTGAGACGGGTACGTTCTTCGCTCGACTTGATTTTAGTGGAAACAGAAACTTTATTGTTGAATGGCATGAGAACCAGATATCTGCCGGCAAAAGAGAGTTCGCTGGTCAGACGCGGCCCTTTTGTAGAAATAGGCTCTTTTACAATCTGGACCAGCACTTCTTGTCCGGGTTCCAGGGTGTTCTGCACGCTTCCATCCTTGGCAATGTCGGGAAGCATGGTTGCCTTACTTAGAGGGAAAAGTTTCTGTTTGTTACTTAAAACCTGTTTCAGATATTTTTGGTAAGAACTAAATTGAGGACCAAGGTCAAGGTAATGAAGGAATGCGTCACGTTCATAACCCACATCCACGAAGCAGGCGTTCAATCCAGGCATAATCTTTCTGACTTTGCCCAGATAAATGTTGCCTACGGAAAAAGAGGCGGAACGGCCTTCTTTTTGGAACTCTACTAAGGTTTTGTCCTCAAGCAGAGCAATGGAAATATCCTTAGGCTGGACATCAATAATTACTTCGCTGGTCATTAAAAATTACATTTTAGTTCATAAGTTTATAAACGAAGAACAAACCTGAGACCAAAAAACTGTTCAGGTTTGTTCTTCGCAAGAAAGACGAGGCTTTATTTGCTCTTATGTCTGTTCTTTCTCAGTCTTTTTTTACGCTTGTGAGTAGACATTTTATGTCTCTTATGCTTCTTTCCGTTTGGCATAGTTTAAAAATTTATGTTTGTTATTAATCTTTTTACTTTGTCTCTTTTACAGCCTCCATGAAAACCTTAGCAGGCTTGAAAGCAGGAATGTTGTGTGCTGCTATCTTTATTGTAGTATTTTTGGAAATATTACGTGCAGTCTTCTCGGCACGTTTTTTCAGAATGAAACTACCGAAGCCGCGGAGGTATACAGCCTCTTCTTTCTCCAAGGATTCCTTGACACTGTCCATGAAAGCTTCTACTGTAGCCAATACAGTGGCTTTGTCAATTCCAGTTTTCTGGGAGATTTGTGATACTATATCTGCCTTTGTCATTTTTGTAAAATATTATTGTTGTCTTTTATTCCGATTCTAATTTTTTGGCTTGCAAATATATAGCTTTTCTGCCACGTGAAAAAATATATTTGGGAGATTTTTGAAAAAAACCGTTTTTTAGTCTTTATTTTGTACTAACTTTGCAAGGCAACAGACATGATTATGGACTCATTCTTCTCTAAGGCTTTGATTTCATGGTATCAGGAGCATCAGCGTTTTTTACCTTGGCGATGTACTTCTGATCCCTATGCAATATGGATTTCTGAGATTATCTTGCAGCAGACTAGGGTTGCTCAAGGTCTGGATTATTATAATAGGTTTATGGCCCGCTTCCCGGATGTGGAAACTTTGGCTCAGGCTTCAGAAGATGAGGTGCTTCTTTACTGGCAAGGGCTGGGCTATTATTCACGTGCCCGTAATTTGCATTTTGCTGCCCACCAAATAGTGGAACAAGGCGGATTTCCCAAAACTTATGAGGGTGTCCGAGCTTTGAAAGGGGTAGGCGATTATACGGCTGCAGCCATCAGTTCCATAGCCTTTGGACTCCCATATGCGGTGGTCGATGGTAATGTATATCGTGTTCTTTCCCGTGTGTTCGGTGTGGATATACCTATTGATTCTACGCAGGGTAAGAAATATTTCGCACAGTTGGCACAGGAACTTATCGATGTAGATGCTCCTGGGCTTTATAACCAGTCTATTATGGATTTCGGAGCGTTGCAGTGTGTTCCTAAATCTCCTAACTGTGATACTTGTCCATTACAGGATAGGTGTGTGGCTCATGCTCAGCATAAGTTGGATGCTTTACCAGTAAAAAGCCATAAGACCAAGGTCACTCATCGCTACTTCCATTATCTCAATGTCCGTATAGGCGATGAAATGCTCTTGCACCAGCGAAAAGCCGATGATATATGGAAGAATCTGTACGAAGTTCCATTGGTGGAAGCAGACCATAGGATGTCTGTCGATGAATTGACACAAACTACTTTGTTCCGTCAGTTGGCTTGTAATCAGATTCAGTTGGTAAAGGAACAGGTCAAACATGTCCTTTCGCATCGTGTTATCTTTGCAGATTTATACATTCTCTCTGCTAGCCAATGGCCTTCGCCTTTGCCAGCAGGCTATTTCAAATTGAAAGTGTCCGATTTGGGTCATTATGCTATCTCCCGATTAATGGATATCATATTGCAAGAAAAATAAAAAAAGCACTTCGAAAATTGGCAGATAAGGAAAATATATATACCTTTGTGCTGTTTAACATTTAAATATATGTCAGTAAACAAAGTGATTCTCATCGGTAACGTAGGCAAAGAGCCAGAAATCCGTTACACAGACAACCACGTAGCAGTAGCACAGTTTACACTGGCTACTACAGAAAGAGGGTACACCCTTCAGAATGGTACCCAGGTGCCCGATCGTACAGAGTGGCACAACATTGTTTTATGGAGAGGTTTAGCTGAGATTGTGGAAAAGTTTGTCCATAAAGGCGACCGTCTTTATATAGAAGGGAAAATCAGGACCCGTAGTTATGATGATCAGAGCGGGCAACGTCGCTACATCACAGAAATTGTGGGCGATAATATGGAGATGCTTACCCCTAAGGCAGGGGCAACTTCACAGAATGTAGTTTCCCAACCTGTGCAAAACAAGCCGCAAGCAGAGGAACCTCCATTCTAATTGTTTCACTAATACAGTAAAATTTGGACTCGTCGTTTATCGAAGGTATACAGGCCTTCTTTATGGATAACATTACAATGACCGCACCTACCTTAGGTGCAGTCATTGCTATTATATTAGCTGTCATTCTTTTGGGTGCCTCAGCTTTTGTATCTGGTTCTGAAATCGCATTCTTCTCGTTAGACCCTAATGACTTGAATGAACTTGAGGAAAGTGAGGCTTCTGGGGATAAGAAAATCCTAGATTTGCGTAGCAATCAGGAACGCTTGTTGGCTACAATCTTGATATCCAATAATTTCGTGAATGTAACGATTATCATGCTGTGCAATTTCTTTTTTGCCAGTGTTATGACTTTTCATGGAAAATATGGATCTTTGGTGGAATTTATCGCAATTTCCGTTATCCTTACTTTTCTGTTGTTGCTTTTTGGAGAAATCATGCCTAAGATTTTCTCTGCCCAGAACCCACTCCGTTTTGCTCGTATGGCAGCTCCTGGAATTTCCCTACTACAGAAAATTTTCTGGCCAATTGAAAACCTGCTGATGTCTTCTACAAACCTCACGAATAAAGTGGTTACTAAAAAGCATCAATCTATCGATTTGGATGATTTGGAACAGGCTTTGGAACTCACGGATAAGAATGAGATCGCCACTGAAAGTAATATCTTGGAAGGAATCATCCGTTTTGGTGATGAAACGGTAAAAGAGGTTATGACTCCACGACTTGATGTGGTGGATCTGGATATTAAGACTCCTTATAGTGAGGTGCTGAAATGTATTGTAGACAATGTTTATTCACGTATTCCAATATACGCCGGCTCTCACGACAATGTAAAGGGTATCCTTTATATTAAGGATTTGCTTCCACATTTGGAAAAACCGGCTGGATTCCGGTGGCAATCTTTGATACGTCCTCCTTTCTTTGTCCCGGAAACAAAGAAAATAGACGATTTGCTACGTGACTTCCAGACGAACAAGGTGCATATTGCTATTGTGGTGGATGAGTTCGGTGGCAATTCGGGCATCGTTACCATGGAAGATATCATTGAAGAAATCTTTGGAGAAATAAATGATGAATTTGATGAGGACGAGAAAAACTATGTACGCCTGAATTCGAATACGTTTATTTTCGAAGCAAAGACTTTGCTTACCGATTTTACCCGTTACCTGAAACTCAGTGATGAGTTCTTTGAAGATGCGGAGGGTGATGCAGATACTTTGGCGGGCTTGCTGTTGGAAATCAAAGGTGAGTTCCCTAAACTTCATGAATGTATTTCTTATAAGAACTTTGAATTTGAAGTGCTGGAGATGGATGAGCGTCGCATTGTAAAAATCAAGGTGACAGAAAATAAGGAAGAGTCTAAAAAGGAAGAGTAAATTGCCTGTATTTCATAAAATCAATCCTAGTTTTGTGGTTTGGGAGGTGAAAGAGTCACTCCCTGAACTGCTTTCTTTATTGCCTGCCTCTGTTCAGTGCCCTTCATTTAAGGCAGAATCTCGTAAGCTGGAATGGGCTGCTGCTCATGTCTTGGTACAGGAGATAACGGGAAGATTTCAACTTATCAAACATCTGTATACGGGTGCACCTTTTTTAGAGGGTGATGCCCGTCATTTAAGCATTTCTCATACCCGAAACTTTGTGTCTGTCTGTCTGTCGGATGTTCCCGTGGGAATTGACGTGGAAATGATAACCCCTCGTGCCAATAAGCTACGCAGTCGTTTCATGTCACCCGGTGAGGGGTTCTTGGAGGATGGATATGCCGATGTGGAAGCTACTTTGCTTTGGTCGGCCAAGGAATCTTTATTTAAAATACTAGAGGAGCAAGATGCAGTGGATTTCCTGCAGCATCTTCAAACCCAGGCTGTTCCTTTCTCAGAAGAAGGTATCATCCCTGCACAAGAAAAAAGGACTCCATACCAGAAAATGTATGAAGTCCATTATCGTATTTTCCCAGATTTTGTCTTGACTTGGGCCTTGATTAAACAGTAATCTCTCCAGCTAGGGATTTGTGCATCAACATGCGTATTTCTTCTGGACTGTGTCCTTCTCCTAAAAGTAACATCAACTTTGTCAAAGCTGCTTCTACGGTGGTGTCATGTCCGCTGATTGCGCCAACTTGCAGTAAGTGAATGCCCGTATCATATCGTTCCATTTCTACGGCTCCAGTGGAACATTGGGTTACATTCACTATCATTACACCTTTGTCTATCGCTTCTTTTACTGCTTCCACAAACCATTGTACCTGGGGTGCATTCCCAGACCCGAAACTTCTCAGCACCACTCCTTTAAGTCCTGGGGCATTTAGAATATGCCTAACCACACTTTCCTGAATGCCAGGGAAGAGGGAGAATACGGCCACATGGGTGTCTAGGTTCAAGTGAGTCTTCAGCTTGGCACCTTTCGCGGGTTTCAGGAAGTGTTCTTCTGATGCGTACTTGATATGTACGCCCACATGGGCTAGGGTGGGATAGTTTCTGGATGTGAAGGCATTGAAATTTTCCGCATTTATTTTGAAGGTACGGTTTCCTCGCATCAACTGTGAATCAAAGAATATACACACTTCCGGTATGATGGCACTGCCATCATCGTGGCAATCAGCCGCAATTTCTATGGCTGTAATCAGGTTTTCTTTGCCGTCGGTACGAAGCATTCCTATTGGCAACTGACTACCTGTGAATATAACGGGTTTTGCTAGGTTCTCCAGCATGAAACTTAATGCCGATGCTGTGTAGGCCATTGTATCCGTTCCGTGAAGTACCACGAAACCATCGTATTTTTCGTAGTTTTCTTCTATAATTTGAGCTATTTTTACCCAATGTTCAGGCCTCATGTCTGAGGAATCCAAAGGCTTTTCAAACTGATAGGTTCCTATATTTAAGTCGAAACGTTTCAGCTCAGGAACCTCTTCCTTTATCTGTGAAAAATTGAAAGGCTCCAATGCTCCTGTTTCTAAGTTCTGGTGCATACCTATGGTACCACCGGTGTAGATGAGTAATACAGAACGTTTTCCTTTTAACATAAACAATTTATTTTATGAGTTTTACCACACACCAATTATTCTTTTCCTTAAAGTGCTGGAACGTGAGTCCTAACCGTTCTCCTTCAGCTCTGATTTGAGGGATGTCTTGTACATAGAATCCACTCATGTAAATGCAGCTTCCTGGGTGCATGCAGGCTACATAACGGTGCATGTCCTGAAGAAGAATGTTACGGTTAATGTTGGCTATGACCACGTCGAAATCCATGCCTATTAAAGAATTGGCATCTCCTTGGAATACGTTGATATTTGTGATATTGTTCAGTTTGAAATTATCTTTGGAATTAGAGATACACCAGTCGTCAATGTCAATGGCTGTAACGGCTTTTGCTCCGCGCTTGGAGGCCATAATGGCCAAGATGGATGTTCCGCATCCCATATCCAAAACTACCTTGCCTTTCAGGTCGGCCTGTAGCAGTTCGCCCAGCATCAGGCTAGTAGTCTCATGATGTCCGGTACCAAATGCCATTTGTGGGTTGATGATGATGTCGTATTTTGCCTTTGGCACATTTTTATGGAAGGTACTGTGAATCACGCACTGGTCATCAATGATGATAGGTTGAAAGTAGTTTTTCTCCCATTCCTCATTCCAGTCTTTGTCTTCAGCTTCCGTTATAGAATAGTCAATTTTCACATCGGGAACAGGGAAACCTTCAAGCAAGGATTTCAGTATTTCTTCCTGAAACAGGGACTGTTGTACATAAGCAGTCAGCCCATCATCCTCTGTCACGAAACTTTCGCATCCGGCTTCTGCAGCAAAGGCAGAGAGAATGTCGCTAATAACCTCAGATGAGGGTTCTGTCTTGAATTTTATTTCAAAGTATTTCATGTTTTTTCTTGTTTGCTGCGAAGTTAGTGTTTTTTTAGGGATTTCCCTACATGAGATTAGGAAAAATCCCTTTTACCCGGAATATTTCTGACTTATCTTTGCATCAGAAAAAATGTGTAAACCCTAAAACAACTAAGGAATATGAAGAATTTAGTTTATCTGTTGATGGCAGCCTTGGCGTTTCTCCCTGTAAGTGTGAGCGCACAGGATGATATGTACTTCACTCCTAAAAAGGAGAAGAAGCAGAAGACCACTACTGTCACCACCACCACTCAGAAGAAATCTCCTACCGCAGAGTATAAGACCTACGATAAGGATGATGTAATCTATAATGGTGATATCAGTGTGGGTCCTACAGACACAATCTATGCCGGCAATGTAAATGCGGCCAATGATACACTTTACATTGACGAGTATGAAACTTTCTCTGATGGAAATGGTCAGTGGATCAATGGTTTCAATGGCAGTGTGAATGACTATAAATTTGCCATGCGTAATATGAACTGGCGCAGTATGAGCAGTGCCATACCAGTAGGCTCCAGCCTATATTGGAACATTGCTTACGGACCAGGCTCCTTCGACTGGAATATCTATCAGGTGGGTGGCCTAGCTTACCTGTTCCCTACCTGGTCTAATCCTCTGTACTGGGATTACAGATATGACTGGACATGGGGCGCATTCCATTGGCATCGTCCTTGGCATAGCTGGTCTTGGTATTCTTATGCATGGGATCCATTCTGGGACCCATTCTGGTATGACAGCTGGTATGGCTGGCATGGAGGATGGTATAGTAGCTGGTATGGTTGGCACGGTGGCTATTATGGTGGTTATTGGCCTCATTATGCTTGGGGTGGCCCAGGTTACTTCCGTCCAAATCCAGGTCGAAGCCATGCACGTTATACCATAGGTGGACGTGGCTACCGCATTGGCGACAATGTAGCAGGAACTCGCTCAAGTGCTCGAACTCGTTCAGGAGCTACTGCACGCATCCAAGATCGTGCCGGTGCACGTCAATCTGGTACTAGGGTCTCTGGAAGAAGTGTACGTTCTAATGATGCTACACGTTCTGCCAATAGTGTCCGCTCTGCAGCAAGAAGCCGCAGTCAAGTACAGAATGGTACATCTCAAAACGGTACAGTAACACGCAGTCAGTCTACCGGAAGTCGTAGTTCTGTTAACCGTTCTACTGGAACACGTTCTACCTCCACTTATACTCGCAGTGCTGATGGTCGTCATAGTACTTATTCACGTCCTAGCAGCACTCGTGCTACAGGTACTTCTCGCGTAGGAACTTCTACTCGTTCTACTACGGGTGTGCGTAGTGTGAACTCTGGTGCTCCTTCTCGCTCTGGAAGTGTTTCTACAAATAGAAATGTCAGCAGAGGAACAGCTGGTGGTTCTACCCGTTCTAGTGGTGGCAGCTATGGTGGTAGCAGAAGCAGCAGTTCTGGAAGTTTTGGAGGCGGTAGCAGCCGTTCTTCCGGTGGTAGCTTCGGTGGCGGTGGTTTCAGCGGAGGTAGCCGTAGCGGAGGCGGTGGCGGTGGAAGCCGCTCTGGTGGCGGACGTAGATAGTCCCTAGAAACCTTGAAGTTAAACTAATTTGCAAAATTATAGTAAGAAAATGAAGAATAAGATTTTGTTTGCCTCTGTATTGGCCTTGGCTTCTACAGCATTACAGGCGCAAGATATGTACGATGTGGCTCGTCTTTCTACAAGTGACCTTCAGGGTACAGCCCGTTACATTGGTATGGGTGGTGCTATGGGAGCCTTGGGAGCAGATCTTACGGCTATGAACACTAATCCTGCTGGTTTAGGAATCTACCGTAGCAATGATGTGGCTGCTACTTTGGGTGTTTCTATGCTGAATAATGGAACTTCTATTGATGAACCTAGTCGTGTTAGTTTTGATCAGTTAGGTTTAGTGATTACCAACAAATATGGCAACTATACTAGCTTGAAATATATCAACTTTGGTTTCAACTACCGCAAGCATAAGAACTTCTTCGATGATTTCAGTGTGGCAAATAATTGGGGCGGAGGTTTTTCTCAGACCTATCAGATGGCAGATATGACATTCGGAGAGACTGACCCAAACAACATGCCTGTATTGCCTGCAGTTGCTGCTCAGGCAGGAGCTTTGGGTACTGATGAAAGTGGAAAATATACAGGAACTGGTGCAAATAACACTACGTATAACATGAAATCCACTGGTGGAATCCAAGAATATGATTTCTCTGTGGCTGCCAATTGGAGCGACCAGTATTTCTTGGGTTTGAGCCTGGCTTATTACCATGCTTCATTCGACCGTGGAACTTGGTACTCAGAGTATGGCGAGGATGATTGCAGCTATGATATGTACAACTATTACAGAACTCGTGGTAGTGGTATGAATATCAAGTTGGGTGGTATCATCCGTCCAGTGGCCGACAGTAATTTCCGTTTTGGTCTTTCTCTGCAGAGCCCTACCTTCTTCCTGCTTACCGATGAGAATGGGGTAGACATTACCTCTTATGATGAATATGGTGCAGAAATGGGAAATAGTAATGCTCAAGTTGATCCTGTGGATTATGAATTGGCCACTCCATGGAAGTTTAATTTTAGTCTGGGTCATACTTTTGGAAATACCTTGGCACTGGGTGCAGAATATCAGCTGGAGAATTATCGTGGCATCTCTATCCGTGAAAAAGATGGATATATAACCGACTACACAGAATATGTCAATGCTACCGTGGATAATCAGTTGGAAGCCGTGCATACCTTGAAGCTTGGTGCAGAGGTGAAGGTAACTCCAGAATTAGCTCTTCGTGCTGGTTATAATTACAGCAGCGCTGCATTCAATGAAGGGGCATTCCGTAGTTTGTACAACTTTGCAGATATGTATATCGATACCTTTACCGAGACTTCTTATGAGAATACTTTAGATTTGCATCGTCTCACTTGTGGTATAGGTTATAGAACATCTGGTTTCTATGCAGATTTGGCTTATCAGTACACCATGCAGAAGGCTGATTTCTATGCATTCGATGATTCATATTCAGATGGTGGAATTGTAAACTATTTGCCAGCTACTAGAATTGACAAGAATCGTTCTCAGCTGTCCCTGACACTGGGTTACAGATTCTAATCGATAATACAGTTAAGAAGAGCCGCAAGGATTTCCTTGCGGCTCTTTTTGTTTCGTAACCTTTTTTACCTATCTTTGCACATCAGTACAAAAATAACAAACAAATAATAGAATATGAAGAAAATCTTTTTATCCCTGCTGATTTGCCTCTGTGGCACTTTAGCTGCACAGGCTTGTACCAACTTCCTAGTGGGAAAGAATGCATCTAAGACTGGTGCTACTTTCATAAGTTATACCATGGATTCCTATGGCATGTATGGAAGCCTGAAATACTACCCAGCTGCTAAACATGCACCAGGTGAGATTCGCCGTATTGTGGATGGTGATACAAACCATTACCTTCGTGACATTCCTGAAGCTCCAGAGACTTATGCAGTATTGGGCCAGATGAATGAGTTCCAACTTTCTATTATGGAAACCACTTTCGGAGGTCGTGAGGAACTTTATCCTAAGAACCCTGAAGGTGGTATAGACTATCCTTCACTCATGTGTCTGGGTTTACAACGTGCCAAGACTGCTCGTGAGGCTATTCATGTCATGGGCGACTTAGTAGCCAAGTATGGTTACAGTGGTGAAGGTGAAAGCTTCAGTGTAGCTGACCCTAATGAAATCTGGATCATGGAAATCATTGGTAAGGGTGATGAGGCTAAAGGCGCAGTTTGGGTGGCTGTACGTATCCCAGACGACTGTATTGCTGCTCATGCTAATCAGAGCCGTATCCACAAGTTTAATATGAAGGACAAGGAGAATGTCATCTGTTCTAAGGATGTCATCAGCTTCGCTCGTGAAAAAGGCTATTTCAGTGGTAAGGATGCCGATTTCTCCTTCGCAGAAGCTTACAGTCCTGCCGATTTCAGCAGTCAGCGTTTCTGCGATGCACGTGTGTGGAGTTTCTTCAATCATTTTGTAGATGGCATGGAGCGTTATGTAGACTTTGTAGACGGTATGCATATCGGGACCAGTGAGGTGATGCCTCTTTATTTCAAGCCAAACCGTAAAATAGACTTGGCTGATATCATAGAAGCACATCATGACCACTATGAAGGTACTCCTTTCGATTTCCAGAAGGATGTGAATAGTGGTGTGTACCAGAGCGCTTATCTGCCTAGTCCTTTGACTTATGAAATCAACGGGAAAAGATATTTCAATGAGCGTCCTATTTCCACTCAGCAGAGTGCATGCGTGTTTATTGCTCAGATGCGTTCTTGGCTGCCTAATGAGATAGGAGGCGTGCTTTGGTTCGGAAACGATGAGCCAAACATGGTAACTTATACACCTATCTATTGCTGCACTAACCGTGTTCCAGAATGCTACGATGAGAATACAGCCAATGATCATACCTTCTCTTGGAAGAGTGCCTTTTGGGTGCAGAACTGGGTTTCCAACATGACTTATCCTCGTTATTCTGTCATGTTCCCAGCAGTGAAGGCTGTACGTGATGAGCTGCAACAGAAATATCTCACAGAGCAAACCGAGATTGATGCTCAAGCTCAGAAACTTCTGGCACAGAATGTAACCGATTGCCGTAAGTTCTTGACCGACTATAGTGTGAATTCAGCTCAGCAGATGATGGACCGTTGGATGGAACTGGGTACTTATCTAATAATGAAGTTCAATGATCAGGTTATAAAGAAAGAAAAAGATGGAAAGTGGGAACTTACCGAGGATGGAATCTGTGTGTCTACAGAGCGTCCTGGTTATCCAGAACAGTACCGTCAGACTATAGCTAAGGAAACTGGCAACCGTTATCTGGTACCTAATCAGAAATAAGGATAGATTTAAAATAGAAAAACGAGGACAACAACTTGTCCTCGTTTTTCTATTTCCCTTTTTGGAATATATTATTCCTCCATTCCTTGGGCCCAATCCCAACGTGTGTCCTAAAATACTTACCGAATGTAGATTGACTGTCAAAATGCAAGTCGTCACTAATCTGGCCGATAGTCATCTTTGTATTAGCCAGCAGATTTTCTGCGTAGAGCAAGGTTTGCTGCTCAATGCATTCCATTGCACTATATCCCATTGTCTCTTTTATACATGCAGATACATATTTCGGGGAAAGGTTCATTTTGTCTGCATAGAAGCTGATGCTCCGTTCTTGTTTAAAATGTTCACGGACCAGTTCTAGAAAATGTTGGGTAACCTCTTGACTTCTAGTTTCGGTTTCTGATGTGACGTGAGGATGGACGTAATACCCTAGACCGTAGAAATAGGCTTTGGTAAGGTGAAATATCATTTCTCGGCGAAAGGGGTTGTCTGTGCGTTCCAGTGCATGTGCCAGCATGGAGAAGTACTGAGTGAGTGAAGAGAAAGCTTCCTCCGAAATGTTGTTTACGGGATAGTTCCTAACCAACTGCCTTAGTTCAATTGTTTCGCTGATATGAAGTGATTTAAGAAAGTCGTCGCTCATAATAAGGAACTGTGCAGAGAAATCATCCGACATACTTTCCAGCATGGTAATTCGGTCACTTAGTATAACCAGCAGACATCCTTTCGTAAGTCGGTACTTTTTCATGTCAACAATTAACTCTGCCTCACCATCTTCCACCAGTGTGCTTGTGGTATATTGAAGAGAAAAAGGAATTCCGGCCTTTATTTCTTTCACAGGGGTATGTACCATAAATAGATCATTGTCTAGCCTTAATGTGTCTTTAGGCAATGTGCGTGTTACTTCTTTTTGATCTACCGCCTTGATGTCTTTATTCATATATTTTTTCCCATGATGGATTCCGTCTGCATAATTACTTAAAAAAACTGGAAAAATCAACAAATGACATCCTTTTTACCCTAAAAAATCACGTTTATTTTGAAATTTTTATTGAAAATAGGAAAAATTACCCAATTTTGGCTCTTTTTTCCACTTTCTTTATGCGGTTTTTCACCCTACCTTTGCATTGTCAAAACATAAGAACGACAAAAACAAAAGAAATAAAAACTATTTAAAATATAAGATTATGGAAAAGATGATTTACATGGTAACAGGAGCAGCCGGATTTTTAGGAAGCAACATTTGTAGGACACTCTTAGAGCAGGGCAAGCAAGTTCGTGCCTTTGTCCTTCCCAACGATAAGTATGCCCAGTATCTTCCAAAGGAAGTGGAAATCATAGAAGGCGACTTGACAGACGTGAACTCCTTGGAGCGCTTGTTTTCCGTAGAAGAAGGAACAAAGACTGCCATGATTCATTGCGGAAGTGTAGTAACTGTGAATCCTGACTATAATCCTATCCTGATTAAGGTAAACGTGGATGGAACACAAAATATTATTGACAAGTGTCTTGAGCATAAGGAATGTGTGAAAATGGTGTATGTGGGCAGCACAGGTAGTATTCCTGAGGCTCCAAAAGGAACTCCTATTCATGAAGTTGATAGTTATGATCCTGAAAAGGTAGTAGGGTGGTACAGTAAGTCTAAAGCCATAGCTTGCCAAAAAGTTCTGGATGCAGTGAAGAATAAAGATTTAAATGCATGTATTGTTCATCCTGCAGGCATCATGGGACCTAATGATTATTCTAAGAGCACCACTACGGGTACTGTCTTGAAAATCCTGAATGGTGAAATGCCTATAGGCATGAAAGGTTCTTTCAATATGTGTGATGTTCGCGACTTGGCTGCTGGTTGTGTAAATGCAGTAGAGAAGGGACGGAAGGGAGAGTCTTATATTCTGGGCAATGAAGAAGTCACTTTAAAGGAACTTTTTGGCTATCTCTCAGAGGGCATTCACTGCAAACCAATCCGTTTTTATCTTCCTCTCTGGATGGCTAATTTCATGGCTGGCCTAATGGAGAAGAAAGCTGCCAAGAATCACACTAAGCCATTGATGACACGTTTCTCTGTATATAATCTGGCTCGCAATAACCAGTATGATTACAGCAAGGCAAAGGCAGAACTGGGATATACCACTCGTTCTTATGCAGAAACAGCGAAGGATATGATCAAGTTCCTGATAGAGTCCAAGCAATTTGTGCCTGCTGCATAAGTTCAGATCAGGGTTGTGAAAAAAGAAGGCACCGGATTTTCGGTGCCTTCGGTATTTGATTTTTTTACTTTATAAGGTCTCTGTTTCTTCATAATTGTTTGAATTTTACACTGCAAAAATATGATGGAAAAAGGCAATCCGTCGTTATCTAGATTGCCTTAAACTTTCACATTTTTGCCGAAAAGGTTATTTCTTCCGTTTCTTTGATTCAGGCAGTGCCTTACAAGTCTCGCGGACGAGCATTGAAAGATAATCGCGGTCATCCACATCGGCAATATAAAAATATTCTTTCGCACCTTCATATGGCCGACTTAATTCTTCCTCTCTGAGCAAAGCATGAGCGGCTTTGGTCGGCTTTAAATAGAAATGGTCATCGCAGATAAGCCCGAAAATTTTGCCATTGCAATAGATACCGTAGTCACCAAACATCTTCTTGGTCATAATCTCACCTGCATCGCTGCACTGGTCAGCGATATATTGCACAAAGTCTGCGTTACTTGCCATAATCGTATTCTTGATTTACCTAACATTTCCAACATAGGGAACTTGAGTAGTCATTTTCATAATTTCCAAGCATTTAGTTCGGACAATGTCAAGGCGAGGTCACGCTGGATCTGCAAGCGTTGGTCGTAGGCATCAGTCCAATATTCTTGCTCCAAGAGATAGTTGAGCAGAGAAAGTTCACCTTTTTCAAAGGCTAGATTCAATAAATTCAAACCATTGGTAGACAGCACAGCTTTGTATTGAGCATCGGTGTTTTGCAGCTGAACAGCTCTTTCGTAGAGACTGCGTAGGTTAGTGCGGAATTGCAGAAGAGCTTCATTGTTTTGTTGAGTAGCAACTTCAGCCTGTCGCTGAGCTAGGCGTACACGGTTCTTGTTTTCCCACAGGGGAATAGAGAGACCGATGGTTACTCCCTGGAAGGTGTTGTCTCTGACGAATTCACCCATGTAACCTATTGACCACTTGGGGAGTGTTGTGGCACGGACTACGCTGATGTTATTGTCGGCTATTGCTATTTGTTGTTGCATGTACTGAAGTACAGGACTATGCTGTTCTGCCTCTGCCAAATAATCATCGAAATTCATTGGCAATGGTGATAGCGTAAAAGTTGTGTCTGGGAGGTTGATGGACTTTCCACCATTCATGGCTTGCAGTTCTGTCAAGAGTTTGTTTTTCTCTATGTTAACTGTAGACAGCTTGCCTTCAACAGTCATTCGATTCAGACGGGTCTTATCCAATTCTAACTGATTGGTAGTACCTTGCTGTATCATCCGTTCATATGCATCAGCAATCTGGCGTGCACGGTCGCACTGTTGTTGATAGAGATTGGAAAGCGCATTACAATAGACTAATTGGATGCAAGTCTGTTTTGCCTTCAAAAGCAGTTGCATCCTTTCTTGGCGGTATTGCCATTCTGCAGCCTCGCCCTGTTTGTTCGCCAGACGAGAGCGACGAGCATAGACCGATGGAAAATCAAATTCTTGACTAATGCTTACATCCTTTCTATTACCGATAGGCGAAGGATTGCCCCAAAGATAGCCAAACTGCACTTCGGGGTCTTGTGGTGTAAGGCCTGTACGATAGGCAGTTTTCTGTGCCTCCATCTGCTTTTGCAAGGTCTGAAGAGTAGGGCTGTTCTGTTCTATCTGTGACAGCACTGGGGCAAATGAATCTTGTGCAGAAGCTGATAGACTCAACAGTGACAGAATGATGGTATATATCTTACTTTTCATTTGTACTTTTCTTTTTATTGTACCACAAATATATAATAGGCATCACATAGACATTGAGTAATGTAGAAGTAAGTAAACCACCTAGCACTACAACACCCATCGGGCTTTGTATCTCATTGCCGGGTTTGTCACCGTTGAGTACTAGTGGGATGAGAGCAAGAGCCGAAGTGAGGGCGGTCATTAATATTGGATTAAGACGGTCAATGGAACCGTTTACCACTGTTTCACGGATGGAAAGCCCCTCTGCCAAAAGATGTTGATAACGCGAGACAAGAAGGATGCCGTTGCGTGTTGCTATGCCAAAAAGCGTAATAAAACCGATGATGGAGGGGATGCTGATCACACCCGAAGTGGCGGCTACTGCCAATACACCACCGATGAGTGCCAGAGGCAGACTGACCATGATAATGGCTGAAAGTGAAGCCCGACGGAATTCGCCCATCAACAAAAGGAAGATGACCAACAGTGCTATGACCGAGGTAATGAATAATGTTTGGGAGGCTTTTTGTGCACTCTCAAACTGGCCACCGTACTCCACGTAGTATCCTTCCGGGAGCATAATCTTGCTGCTGATAGTCTGTTGTACATCTTCTACCACACTTCTTAGGTCGCGTTCTGAAACGTTGGCTGAGATAACTAGTTTACGCTGCACATTCTCCCGAGTGATTGAACCGGGACCCACGGTTGAAACAACGTCTGCTACTTCTTCCAATGCGACTTTTCGGCCGTCGCCTGTATCAATGAGCGACTGCTTTATGTCTTCAATGTCGGATGTGTAATTCTCATTTAGACGCATTATAAGGTCAAAACTGCGCTGTCCCTCGTAGATATCAGCCACTTTTTCGCCGCTGAACGCCAAATCGATAAAACGGTTGAAATCATCGATGCCTATGCCATAGCGGGCTAGTGCACGGCGGTTGGCATGAATCTGGAGTTGTGGGGTATTGGTCTGTTGTTCTACAGCCACATCGACGAGTCCATCAATACCCTCAATGCACTGCTTAATCTGATTGCCCAGCATCTGCATCTGGCTTAGGTCGGTGCCAAAAAGTTTGATGGCGATATTGGCACGAGTCCCCGAAAGCATGTGGTCAATGCGATGGCCAAGGGGTTGGCCGATGGTGGCGGCAATACCAGGGATGGAAGCCAATCGTAGGCGCATATCATTGAAGACCTCCTCGCGGCTGCGGTCTTTCAAGGTAAACTGCACATCAAGTTCTGCACTATTCACTGTCAGTGAATGCTCGTCCAGTTCACCTCGTCCAGTTCGTCGTGCCGTCTTAGTCACCTCGGGCACCTTCATCAACTCGTGCTCCATCAGGTTGCCCAGTTCGTTGCTCACATCGAGCGAAGTGCCAGGTGCTGTAACGGCAGAAATCACCGCCGATCCTTCATTGAAGTCGGGCAGGAAGCTTTGTCCCATGGCGAAAAACAAGCCCACAGCTATGACCAGCATTGCAACCGTTGTTCCGATGATGGTACGTTGATGTCCTAATGCCCATTCCAACGGCCGTCTGTACCCATCGGAAAGCCGACGTGTAAAGTGTTTGTCTTGTTCATTCTGCGCCAGATATTTCTCGTCCGTTAGCAAAAGTTTACACAACAACGGTGTTACTGTCATAGCCACAATTAACGACATACCCAAAGCCACAATATAGGCGATGCCTAATGGCTTAAGCATTCGTCCCTCCATGCCAGATAGGAAGAATAGTGGTACAAAAGTTACCATAATAATAAAGGTAGCGTTAAGGATGGACGATCGGATTTCGACTGATGCATCAAATATTACCTTAAAGTAATTCTCACGCTGTTCCTTTGGCAGCCGATGATTCTGACGTAGGCGTTTATACACATTTTCTACATCAATGATGGCATCATCCACTAGGGAACCGATGGCTATACACAAGCCTCCTAGGGTCATGGTGTTGATGTCCATGCCCAGGGCCCATAAAACCATGAGCGAACCTAACAGAGACAAAGGAATTGCGACCACCGAGATGAGGGTGGTACGCATACTGCCGAGGAATAGAAACAAGATGGCCACTACTAATACGGCGCCCTCTATGAGTGCCCTTGCTACGTTATTGACCGATGACTTGATGAAGTCGGCTTGTTGAAATATATGTGTGTCCAAGTGGATGTCTTTTGGTAGAGACTTCTGTATTTCCGCTAGATTAGCCTCTATTTTCTCAGTCACGCTCAGTGTATTGATGTTCGGCTGTTTCGCCACGGTCAGAATGACGGCAGGTTGTGCATTCTGAGAGGCCATACCCATCTTTACTGCAGCCCCTATCTTTACATCGGCTACGTCGCTTAGTGTGATAGGCTTTCCGCCAATTGTCTTGACGAGCGTCGCTCCTAATTCTTCCAAATCATTGGTTCGTGCAATGCCGCGCAAGGCATATTCGTTGCCAAAGTCGCGCACTACGCCTCCCGCTGAGTTTGCACTCATGGTGCTTCCTGCACGCAACAGGTCGCCCATTGTTATACTATAAGCATCCATGCGCTGTGGGTCTGCAAGAATTTGGTATTGCTTATAATCACCTCCGATAATCGTCACTTGCGACACGCCACCTGTAGCGAGGATGGCAGGCTTTATGGTCCATTCGGCTAGCGTTCTCAGTTCCATCATAGATGTTGAATCGGCCTGGATGCCGATAAGCAGGATTTCTCCCATGATGCTTGACTGCGGTGCTAATTGAGGAGTGATGTTTTCGGGCAGTGTTTCGCCTAATGTCGCCATTTTCTCACTCACAATCTGACGGGCACGAAACACATCCATTCCCCAGTCGAACTCTGCCCAAACAAAGGAGAAACCATACGTTGAGGCTGAGCGTACACGACGTACATTCGTTGCTCCGTTGACTGCTGTCTCTATTGGGAACGTTACTAATCGTTCCACTTCCTCAGCTGCCATTCCATGGGCATCTGTCATCACCACAACAGTTGGTGCAGTCAGGTCAGGGAAGACATCGATGTCCATGTGCTGCGATGACCAAAATCCACCAACGATTACGAGTACGACACCCAGAAACACTGTTAATTGGTTCTTTAGCGAGAACCGGATAATGTTATTGATAAAATTCATCATAAGATTTCCTTTCCATTAGTGTTGATGGCCAGATTCTGCATCAAGGTGTCCAGATGACTGAGTAATCTTTACAAGCGTTGCACCACGAGTAACGACACGTTCTGTACCATTAAGACCTGAGAGGATTTCCGTACGGATACCATCTGTCTGGCCGATGGTCACTTCTCGCTTCTCAAAATATTCAGGTGTCAGTTGCACATAGACAAAGTAGTTGCCCATTTCCTCGATAAGCGAAATGGCAGGAACAGTGATGGTGGGACGGGCACCTCTGGTACGGATAAACATCTCAACAAATGAACCGGGAAGGAAATCACTTTTGTTTTGGATTTCGAATGTGATAGGAATGAGGGGGATGGTTGTATCAACGGTCTTTCCATAAGAAACTAATCGTCCACCCAGTTCTTCAAGTGATTGCGTTGTTAGCCCATGTTTGATGGTAGCATTGACAATGTTGCCCAACGTAGCATAGTATCGGGGCTGTATCTCAGCACGAATGAGGAGATTGCGGTTCTGTGTGATGGTGACCAATGGTTGACCTGCCTCTACATACTGACCACTCACGATATGCAATTGTTTTATGAAGCCGCCAATAGTGGTAGTGGCCGTCTGTCGACCTGAACTAAAGTTGCTATTCAAGTTGCGGTAGTTGGCTTCGGCACGTTCGTATTCACTGCGTGCCTTTTGCAAGTCACTCTCTGATACAATTCTGTCGGCTGCCAGTGACTGTTTGCGTTCATACTCAGCCTTCGCCAGACGATAAGCAGTCTCAGCCTCTTGATAGCGTACTTTTAGGTTGTTGTCAGCCATCTTGCTGCTTTCAATTGTCACTAGAGCCTGGCCAGCTTTGACTGCCTTGCCTTCAGTCAGTCCACCAGCTGTTAACGTAACAATGCCGCCAGCCTTTGCTACCACGATGTGCTCATCGCCTTGTGCGGGCAGCACTTGTGCCATTGTACGGATGACCTGTCCGAACGGTTCCATCCGACAGGAGTCCGTGGAGAAATTGACCTTCCAGCTCATTTCTTTGGTAAATACAACACCGTTGCTGCTCGTAGCCTTGGCTTCTATGGCTTTGTGCTTCGCTTCATGCACATCGGTGTAAACGGTGACATTAGGGGAGGTGAGCTGTGATGATCCTGACTTTGTCTGAATGTCGAAGGTAATATGGCCTTGCCCCGCGCTGGTAGGTGTTAGTCTGAACTTGTAGACTCCTTGGTGGGTAGGAGCATTGAGTGTCTGACTTATTTTCTCATTGCCTGTGGTCAGTGTGGCAGTAATCGTGCCTTCCTCTAAAGGCTTGAAATTTTTGAGCCATGTAAAATGTGCTACCACGTCACTAGCCTTGTCCTTGGCGAGTGGTGTCACCTCGGCATAAACCTCAAAATCATTGTTGTATGCAGTCAGTTGCAGACTCTCATCGTGTTCGTGGCCGGCTTTTTCCGTTGCTTGGCTGCAACCAGCCATTGTTTCTGCAATTAGCAGAGCTGTGGCATAGATGATAATTCTTATTTTCATTTTGCTGATAATGTTTGTAAAGGATAATAGACATACCTATCCTAAAAGGAACGGCATGCCATGCGTCTCTCTAATCAAAAAATCAGCAAGTGGGAGGAGCGCGAAAACCTTTGCTACAGGCTAGGAAATCTGTATGTCCGCTGGTAATGTATGTCCGTTGCCTGACATGGCCCTCTTTATTATAAAGTGTAAATGAAGTTTCATAAAGTGCGATAGCTGTCAACCATATCTGCTGAACATCCACCTTATCCATTTGAGGCATGGCAGTCCATTCACTTCCATCATCAGTTTGAATCTTCAGCACAGCCGCAGCCACGGTTTCGTTCATCATGCAGTCTTCTTTGTTGCAGTCATGATGATGTGCAGGGTCAGTATCTCTGTTTTGATGATGCTCATGTTCGTACTCATGGTTGAATAAATCTCATGTGTCCTCATTCAACATATTGACAACCGCCACAAATACTTTGTTATAATGATGATGCGGAATAACGACATGGACCAGTATTAATATATTGGCCAAAAGAATCATCAATATGGATAATCGTTTCCTCATCATAACGGTCGTAAAGATACACATTTTCTTGAAGAATATTAATTTTTTCCTTTGTAATTGAATTTGTGTACCATTTATTAACAATGAGCCACAGAAAAGAATTGTGGCTCATTGTCGGAAGTTATCTCGTATTTAGTATGTTATAGTCTTTATCATTCCACAGTTACCTTAACTTTCTGGTCCTGCACCTGAATGTAAATATCACCTGGCTCTAGGAATGGAGTACCGTCGCTATCCACATAGCTGAAATCACGATTCACGTCTATGTCCCAAGTGAACACTTTGGTTTCTCCTGGTTTCAGCTCGGCTTTCTCAAAATATTTCAATTCTTTCATAGGTCTGGTAATCATGCAGGCTGGGTCAGAAATGAACCAGTGCACGGTTTCCTTACCGATGCGTGTACCTGTGTTGGTCACTGCTATCTCAGCCTTCAACTTGCCACCAGCAGCTACTTTATCGGCAGAAATCTTAAGTTTACCGTATTGGAAAGTGGTATAGCTCAGTCCATATCCGAATGGGTACAATGGTTCTACGGTTACATCCTGATAGAATCCCTGTGTAGCTTCTCTAGCCGGATTTCTGCGGTTGTAGTAAATAGGTATCTGTCCTGAAGTATAAGGGAAGGTCACGCAAAGTTTTCCGCTTGGATTTACGGCTCCAGAGAGAATGCGTGCCAAAGCCTTACCACCGGTTACACCAGGTTGCCAAAGTTCTACGATGGCTTTTACCTGAGGCTCCATATCGACCAGTTCCAGAGGACGGCCGTTGTTCAGTACCAGAACTACAGGCTTGCCTGTGCGTGCCACAGCATCTAACAAGTCTCGCTGTACAGCAGGAAGCAGAATGGTGGACCTGCTGGCATTTTCTCCGCTCCATCCGTTCTTTTCACCTAGGCAAAGAATCACTACATCGGCCTGTGAGGCAGTTCTTACTGCCAAACCGAAACCACTTCTATCTTCTCCATCTTGCTCACAGCCCTGTGCATAGGTTAGGGTAGCATCCTTAAACTCTTCTTTCATGGCATCGTAGATGGTGGTCACGTCTGAAGCTAAGCCATGTCCGTTCCAGCTTCCCAGCATGTCTTGTGCGTTCTGCACCATCGGACCGATGAGGGCTATGCGCTTTACCTTATCGGTAGAGAGTGGAAGCAGTTCATTCTCATTCTTCAGGAGGACTACTGACTCTTCGGCAGCTTTCTGGATGATTTCTTTAGAAGCTGGAAGCAGCCAGCGCTCTTCATCCTTGCTATCTGGAGTATAAGGGTTCTCAAACAGTCCCAGACGGAATTTTACACGAAGTACACGGCGTACAGCCTCGTCTATGACTTTGATATCCAGTTTGCCATCATTGACTAGCTTCTCCAGTTCTCGGATATAGACTCCATCGGTCATATCCATATCCACACCAGCTGTCAAGGCACGAATGGCAGCTTCAGCATTGTCGGCTGCAGCTCCTTGGTTGATGAGCTGGGTTACTGCACCCCAGTCTGAAACCACGAATCCGTCGAATTTCCATTGGTCACGCAGTACGGTGGTCATGGTGTAGTGATTGGCTGAGGCTGGAGTACCACTGATGTCGTTGAATGCACTCATCAACGTTTGTGCACCTGCTTTTACGGCTGCCTGATAAGGAGGCAGATAAGTATCCCAGAGTGTTTGGTCGGATATCTCAGAATAGACATAGTCTCGTCCGGCTTCTGATGCACCATATCCCACAAAGTGTTTTAGGCAAGAAGCCACTGTCTTCGTGCTGTTCAGGCTGTCGCCCTGGAGTCCCTTTACGGCTGCCACTGCAAACTGTGAAGCTGTATAAGGGTCTTCACCGAATCCCTCGGCTATACGTCCCCAGCGAGGGTCACGTGCCACATCTATCATTGGGGAGAATACCCAGTCTATACCACTCATCCGGGCTTCTTGTGCAGCCACTTTTGTACATTCTTGGAGCAGGCCAGGGTTCCATGAACATCCCATAGCCAGTGGAATAGGGTAAACAGAACGGTACCCGTGAATCACGTCATAGCCAAAGATGACAGGAATACCCAGGCGAGTTTCCTCCACAGCTTTTTTCTGGAATTCATTACGGTATTTGTAGTCGGTGCCCATATAAATCACGGAGCCGATTTTGGAATCCAGTGGGATAGGGTTCAAAGACTCAATGTTGTTCATGTTGTCATTGAATCCCAGTACCTGTTGACTGATTTGGTAAACCTTCTCTTCCAGCGTCATGCGGGAAAGCAGGTCTTCTACACGTTCCTCAATGTTGGCATTCGGGTCTTTGTAGATTTCTCCTTTCTTGCCACACGAACCCATGGAAATTGCCACTGTAAGGGCAGCAGCCCAGATGAAATGTCTTTTCATAATATTAAGTTTTGAATTATATAATCGCAAAGATAATGATTTTTTCATAGTTCGCTAGGTTAGCAGTTGCTTTTTTAATCCTGGATGTCTCCTTTTTTTTAATTTTTCGTAGATGTAAAAATCTCATTATCAGCATGGAGTAGCTATTATTCACTCCTTTTCTTTTCTATTGGTTTTTACTTGTTTCTTTTTTTCTTATCTTTGCCGTACATATAATAATTATAGTAATATGAAAAGAATCCAATTAATTGTATGCCTTTTCGTCCTGTTTGCCTTGAACATGCAGGCAGGTCAGGTGTCATCTCCAAATGGAGACATTAAGGTGAACTTTGAACTGAAAGGTTCTGTTCCCACTTACAGTGTGACTTTTAAAGGAAAGACGGTTGTCAATCCTAGTCGTCTTGGATATTATCTGGATAATGGTGAAGACCTGCTTGATGGATTCACCGTGCTTGAAGAAGCGACTTCCAGTTTCCAGGAGACCTGGGTTCCTGTATGGGGAGAGAATAAAAGCATTTACAATCATTACAACCAACTTGTGGTAAGTTTGCATCAGGCAGCCACAGACCGTTATATGAACATCGCTTTTCGTGTCTATGACGAGGGTTTCGGTCTTCGTTATGAGTTTCCCCAGAAAGGTAAGTTGAATTATTTTGTGGTAAAGGAGGAACGCACGGAGTTTGCCATGACTGGCGACCATATTGCTTATTGGATTCCGGGTGATTATGACACCCAGGAGTATGAGTACACCAAATGTCGTATGAGTGAAATCAGTAAGAATCTCCGTCAGGCAGTTTCCGACAACCTCTCACAGACCATTTTCTCTGAGACTGGTGTGCAGACTTCCTTGCAGTTGAAGACCGACGACGGACTGTACCTTAATATTCATGAGGCAGCTTTGGTGAACTATCCTGCCATGCACTTGAACCTGGATGAAAAGACGAACACCTTCACTTCCTGGCTTACTCCCGATGCTACTGGAAAGAAAGGCTATTTGCAGACCCCATTCCATAGTCCTTGGCGTACCATGATTATAGTAGACGATGCCCGCAAGGTTCTTTCCTCTAATTTGATTCTGAACTTGAATGAACCTTGTAAGCTGACAGATACCAGCTGGATTCATCCTACTAAATATGTAGGTGTATGGTGGGAGATGATATCCAACAAGTCAGAGTGGGCCTATACGCACGATTATCCATCCGTGAAACTGGGTGAGACGGATTATACGAAGGCAAAGCCTTCTGGAAAGCATGGTGCCAACAATGAAAATGTGCGTCGTTATATCGACTTTGCAGCAGAGCATGGGTTCGACCAAGTTCTGGTGGAAGGCTGGAACATCGGTTGGGAAGATTGGAGCGGAAACTCCAAGGAATATGTGTTCGATTTCCTGACTCCATATCCCGATTTCGACATTAAGGCTCTGAATCAGTATGCGCACAATAAGGGTGTGAAACTGATGATGCATCATGAGACCTCTTCATCCATCATGAACTATGAGAAGCACATGGACCGTGCTTATCAGCTCATGAAAGACTATGGCTATGATGCTGTCAAGAGCGGGTATGTGGGTAATATCATTCCTCGGGGTGAGCACCATTACAGCCAGATAGAGATTAACCACTATCTGAATGCCATTCAGCGTGCTGCAGATTACCACATCATGGTCAATGCTCATGAGGCTGTGCGTCCTACTGGTCTGTGCCGTACTTATCCTAACCTGGTGGGTAATGAGAGTGCCCGTGGAACTGAGTATCAAGCCTTTGGAGGAACTAAGGTGGGGCATACTGCTATTCTTCCTTTCACTCGTCTTCAGGGTGGCCCTATGGACTATACCCCAGGTATCTTTGAAATGGATTGTGTGAACGGATCACACTGTAATTCTACCATCTGCGGGCAGTTGGCACTCTACGTCACCTTCTATAGTCCGCTTCAGATGGCTGCAGATTTCCCAGAGAACTATGAGAAGCACATGGATGCTTTCCAGTTCATTAAAGATGTAGCTGTAGATTGGGACAAGAGTATCTATCTGGAGGCTGAACCTATGGAGTATATCACTGCTGCCCGTAAAGCTAAAGGAACAGACAACTGGTTCCTGGGTTGTGTGACAGGAGCCGATGCGCATCAGAGTACAGTAAAGTTGGATTTCCTGGATAAAGGAAAGACCTATACTGCTACCATTTACAAAGATGCTCCAGATGCCGATTACAAGACAAATCCACAGGCTTATGAAATTACCACACAGAAGGTTACCTGTAAGTCTGTTTTGAAACTGAACGCCGTTCCTGGAGGAGGTTTTGCAGTCAGCCTGATAGCAGACTAAAAACCGATGAGTAATAATTTTCAGTGTTTTATTTGCGTATTTCTTGAAAAAGCACTACTTTTGCACTCGCTTTTGAAAAGGAAGCAATAAAGGATGGTCCGGTAGCTCAGCTGGATAGAGCAACAGCCTTCTAAGCTGTGGGTCTTGGGTTCGAATCCCAACCGGATCACTGAAAATAGTCCGCAAGATTCTGTATCACAGTTTCTTGCGGATTTTTTTATGCTTTTACAAAATCTCCAAAGCTATAGCAGCGCAAGCTTCTGCATCGGCTAGGGCGTGGTGATGGGCTTTCAGGTCGTACCCACAGGCGGAAGCTACGGTCTGGAGCTGATGGTTCTCCAGTTCTGGGAGGATGCGTCGTGAAGCACGGAGGGTGTCGTAGAACTTATAATCGGGGTAGTCCATCTGATAGACACGGAACACGGCTTTCAGGCAACCTTCATCGAAGGGACTGTTGTGAGCCACCAGGGGAAGGCCCTCAATGAGCGGCGCTATCTGTGCCCAGACTTTGGGGAAGACTGGGGCTTCTTCCGTATCTTCCCTGCAGAGACCATGCACCTGGGAACACCAGTAGTTGTAGTAGTTCGGCTCTGGCTGAATGAGAGAGTAGAACGAGTCCACCATCTCCCCATTGCGCACAATGACGATACCCACAGCGCATACAGAAGAGCGCTCATTGTTGGCTGTTTCAAAATCTATGGCAGCAAAATTATCCATTCGTTTGTGTACTTTTCTTTGCTCAGACAAAATTACTACATCCAGAAATAAATGTCAAGTTTTGTGGGTCGAAATGGTCTGAAATGGTCCGAAATGACCTGTTCTGTCGATTTAGGTAGGTTTTGTCTCGGTTCTTCCTTCGCTCCACCTTCGCTCAAACATTGCTCAACCTTCGCTTCAGGAGCAATGGTAGAGCGAACCTAGAGCGAAGGTTGAGCGAAGAAACATCGAACAGTGAACGAACAAAGTACGGAAAAGAAATTATTCTTCTACTTTAAATTCATAGACGAATGGAGCTTCCTTGGTAGATGGAGCCCATTTTCCTGCTTCTGCACCATTAGGATTTCCATACTTGCAGAAGTTGGTCCATGCATCTACCATCTCGTTGCTCAGTTTGTGGTCGCCTTCGGTAAAAGGTCTCCAGCTTCTGTCCAGTGTGCCGAACATGTACCAAAGTTCAGAGCTGTGGAAGGAACCCTTGAGTGAAGGACGTCCGTCGGTAGGCAGTGGCCTGTTGAACAGATACAGGTAGGTAGGATGCTGTGACAGGCTGTCGCGTACCTCTGCAAACCGAAGTTCACCTGCTTCCATACCTGGCATGTCGTCTGCACAATGTCCCATCATGTAAGGGATGTCAGCCACATGGTTGTTCATTACAGCCGTGGTGAAGTCCTCTGGCAGAACTACTGAATCGGTATGAGGACCGAAGCGGACTGCATCTGGTTCAGTCCAGAAAGGAAGGGCTTCTATCAGTTCTTTCAGTGAAGCTGCACGAAGTTTCTCCAGAGTATCAAAGCCAGCATCCTTCAGTTTCTTGGTAGCAGGAGCATCCAGTTGTTCCTGAGGCTGAGTCTGCTCCATCATGCGGTTTCCTATACCACCACCACTCTGAATGATGGCCTGCTTTACCATACCCTTGCTCAGCGGACTGGAAATCATATTCTTCACGCTACCAGCACCGGCACTCTGTCCGAATACGGTGATGTTTTCAGGGTCACCACCAAACTGTGCTATGTTGTTCTTAATCCAGGTCAGTGCAGCTATCTGGTCGTAGGTCCCGTAGTTTCCGGAATGTCCGTTGTCCTCTGCTGAGAGCAGTGCATGGTTCATGAAACCAGCCATACCCAGACGGTAGTTGATGGTCACCAGAATGACATCACGCTTAGCCCATGCTTCACCGTCCATGGTCATTTCATAGCCCCAGCCCACATTGTATCCACCACCGTGAATCCACATGGCTACTGGCAGTTTCTTGGTAGTATCACCAGGAGCACCCTTTGGAGTCCACACGTTCAGGTACAGACAGTCCTCGGAGTAGGTAGGGTTCTCAGGGTAGAACTCGGTTCCGTACTCTCCGTCGTTCGGATTCTTGTCAAACTGGAAGGAAGCGTCACCGAAGGTATCTGCCACCTTTACGGAATCCCATGGAGTTACAGGCTGAGGTTTCTTCCAGCGAAGTTCTCCCACAGGAGCTGCAGCGTAAGGGATGCCCTTGTAGATCAGGACGGTAGAATCCTGATTGGTTACACCCACTATTTTTCCACCCTCAATAGTCAGTACTGGATTCAGTTCTTCCTGAACCGCAGTAGGAGTTTGGTTACATGCACAAGCCAGCATCAGCAAACTTGCACCTAAGAAAAGGTTCTTTTTCATTTGATTTTTTATTAGTTTATGTGTTTCTCAAATCTCAACTAGCAAAGACTTCGAAGACCACCCACTTTCCGTTCTCGTTGCGGAAATGCAGGAATTCCATGCGGTCGTCTGGGATCTTTTCCCCGGTAGTGAGGTCTTCTTCCACCACACGGTAGTGGATGGCAGCCCAGTCGTCACGGATCAGCATGCTGTCGAAGTAGAGCTTGGTGGTATGCGTCTTCCCGAAATTTTCCTTCGTGCTTTTCTTCAGGGTTTCCAGGGTGAGGCTCTCTCTCTTGGTATTGTAGTTCAGGTCTTTAGCATAGAATTGGTCAGCCCAGGTGCTCCACGCATCGTACCCCTGGTTGTAGTGTTCAAAGTCCTGCAGAATAGCCTCCTTCATTTTCTCTGCCTGCTCCCCGGAGAGGGTAGTAGGGTACTTCACCATGTATTTTTGTGCCAAGTCTTTTGTTTCAGGTAGGGTATAGTTCTTCACAGACTCCCAAAAGATGCTGTCCTGTGCCTGTTCCTCCTGATTCTGGAAGTATCTCATGCTGCTGTAGGTATCGTCTCTGGCGCCTCCCCAGCCTTCCACTACACGCACACCCAGGTCACCTCCGTAGTCCTTGAACTGCACGAATTCCATGGTAGTTCCAGGCTTCCCGTTGGTGCTGATTTCGTACTGAATACCCACCCAGTTGTCCACGATGACCATGTTCTTGAATTGTCCCATCTGGATGTTTATTTTCTTGAGGGTAGCATCCATGGATGACTGATATTCAGCCAGGGTAAGACGAGCCCCGTGCACATTGTAGTAAGAGTCCTTCGTGTAGAGAATATCGCCCCAGGCTTTCCAGGCCTCATAGCCTCGGTTCCAGTTTTCAAAGCCCGTGAGCAGACGGTTCTGTATGTCCTTTTCCTGTTTAGACTGGAGTGAAGTGGGGTACACCACTGGGAACTTCTGGAGCAGTTCATCCGTATTATCGTATGAATTTACGATTTCCACCTGTGGCTTGTCCTGGTTTTCTGTGGATGAGTTTTTTCCAGTGCAGCCTGCCATCGCCAGACTGATGAGGGCTAATGATGCCCCATAGATAAGCTGTTTTTTCATAGGTGTAATTTGCTCAAAAGTTTCATAACCTTGCAAAGGTACGAAAAACCTTTTTAAGAAAGAAGATGCGTGGAGATTTTCTCCCCCAAATGGGAAAGATACCATGTAAGGTGGTGTTAGATGTGTAAATATTTTTCAAAACAATGCTTTTTAGCAAGTCTTTTTCAGTGGCTGCTGAAAGCGGAGTTTTGCAACAAAATCCACTTTTTTCATCATTTCGAACCGTTTGAAAATCATTTGTTTGCGCTTCCAAAAAAATATTTATCAAAAAATCATACATTTTCATTTAGAAATTTGTGAGTTAAAAAATTTAAAACTACATTTGCAACTGTAAAAATCTCGTTTTAGTTTTTTTCGCTTTAATGGACTTTACACTTATATATTTTTCATTAGAGCATTAGTGTTTAATAGGTTTAGGTTTTTAGGCTAATTTTGGAAAGGTTCCCTGTGAAGAGAGCCTTTCTGTTTTGGGGTAACCCCGGAAAAGATTTAACTTTTTTCTTTTCCCCATTGTCGCACGTTGTCAAAATCCCTCCTTATTTTTGCCTTGTGATTTCTAACCCCTATGTGAAACCTTTTTTATATCTTTGCATCGTATGTTTGGACTGGTAGATTGCGACAACTGTTATGTTTCTTGCGAGAGGGTCTTTAACCCGAAGCTGGAGGGAAAGCCTGTGGTGGTGCTGAGCAACAACGATGGGTGTGTGGTTGCTCGTAGCCCGGAGGCTAAGGCGCTGGGCATCAAGGAAGGCACCCCGTATTACCAGTTGGCAGAACAGTTCCCCGGAGTGAAAATCGAAGCCCTGTCCAGCAACTACACCTTGTACGGTGACATGTCCAGCCGAATCATGGAGATTCTGCGTCAGGCAGCACCATCCATTGAGATTTACTCCATCGATGAGGCCTTCCTTGTGTTGGACGGCATGGAGCAGATGGACCTGAAACGATGGGGCGAAGACCTTTCCCAGCGCATCCGGAAGTGGGTGGGGATGCCCGTGAGCATTGGCATAGCCCCCACACGCACCCTGGCTAAGATGGCCTCCAAATATGCCAAGAAATACCCAGCCTACCACAAGTGCTGCCTCATAGATACCGAGGAAAAACGCCTCAAGGCCCTGAAACTTTTCCCCGTGGAAGATGTCTGGGGAGTGGGGCGCAGGTACACGGAGAAACTGAACTACATGGGAGTACACACCTCCTTGGAATTTCATAATATGTCGGCTGCGAGAGTGCAGCACGAGTTTCACATCACCGGACTGCGCACCTGGAAGGAACTCCACGGAGAAAGTTGTGTAGGCCCCGATGTGATAGAAAGCAAGAAGAGCATCTGCACCAGTAGGAGCTTCCCCCACATGATCACCGATTTTGAGTCGCTCCGCACGCAGGTAAGCAACTATGCAGCGCATTGTGCCTTCAAGCTTCGGAAGCAGCATGGGGTGGCCCAGCTCGTCACCGTCTTCGTCACCTCCAACCCCTTCCGTGACGACCTTCCCCAGTACGGGAACTCCGTCTCCGTGACCCTTCCCACACCCACCTCCACCACACCAGAGCTCATTATGGCAGCAGCTCAGGGTCTGCAGACCATCTTTCGGGAGGGCTATCATTACAAGAAGGCAGGAGTCATCGTCTCTGGCATCACCCCAAACTATGCCGTGCAGGGCAGCCTGTGGGACCTCCCTGCGGAAAAACGGAAGCAGTTCCTGGAGCTCTCCTGCCTCATGGATAAGGTGAACCACAAGAATGGAGATGATACCCTGGTGGTGGCTTCCCAGCAGTATCCGGTGGACCGGCAGACCGGTAAGGCTGCTGTCTTCAAGAACAGCATCCTGCACGATCACCGCTCGCCCTGCTATACCACGAACATCAACGATGTAATAAAAGTCTATGCCCGATGAATAAGATGAATAAGGTCATTCTATATAATCTAGATACCAGCACGAAAGTGGAACTCCCGTATGCCGATGGAGGCATCCGTGCCGGTTTCCCATCCCCCTCGCAGGACTACTTGGAGGAGTCCCTGAACCTGAACGAAGAGCTCATACACAACCCTGCAGCTACCTTCATAGGTAGGGTAGTGGGAGACTCCATGATAGATGCCAATGTGCATGAAGGCGACCTCCTGGTGATAGACCGGAGCCGGGATGCGGTGGATGGTAGCATGATAGTGGGCTATCTGGATGGAGAATTCTGCGTGAAACTGCTGGACCTGAGCCAGCGTCAGGAAGGCATAATCTGGCTAGTACCGGCCAACGACCGATACCCTCGTATCAAGATTACCGAAGATCAGGATTTCCGTATCTGGGGAGTGGTGTCCTACGTCATTCATAAAACCTAAAGCACACCCAGCTTTCTCAGCTCCTCCTCCAGTTGTGCGGTGCTCTGGAACAGAATACCGTGCATGCCCACCTGCCTGCACCCTTCTATATTCGGCAGCTTGTCGTCTATAAAGACGCACTCCTCCGGAAGGGCCTGGAAACGCTCCAGCAGCGTGTGGTAGATGTCGGCCTCCGGCTTGAGCTGCTTTACCTCCGTGGAGATGACCGACCCCTCCAGCAGACCGAAGATGGGGTATTTCTCCAGCACCTCATAGACCTTAGACGACCAGTTGGACAGTCCCAGCAACCGGTACCCCCGGTTTTTCAGCCTCTGCATCAGCTCCGTCATTCCCGGCATTTCCCCCGTTACGATGTGCACATAGTCCCTGTCCATCAGGTCCAGCGCCTCGGCATACTGGGGCCATTTCTCCTTCAGCCCAGCCATGTACACACGGAACGGAACCAACTCCCGGTCCAGGTCGTCGCCAACCTCCTTCGTCAGCACCTCCTTCATGAACGCCACCGTCTTTTCGTGGCTCTGGAAATGCGGAAGGAAGAAACGGTAGAAATCATAAGTCACCAGGACTCCACCAAAATCGAAAACGATATTCTTTATCATGCTTTAGGCCCTTTTCTGCGTTACGACGTGCAAATATACTTCTTTGTTTTGGAATGCGCTTCCCTTTTTTTATGTAATTTTGCACCCGAATAAAGAAAAAAGAATGGGAGTAGTCAGATTTATCAAGGATTGGACCCTGCCCGTAGCCATGGTCACCGGTACCTGCATCTACCTGCTGGTACATTTCACCCCGGCTCTGAGGCCGCTAGGGGAGTGGTATGCCCCGTACAATGAGGACATCCTCCCGGATTTCATGTTCCTCATCCTGTACGTCACTTTCTGCAAGGTGAATTTCCGAAAGCTCCTCCCCGTGAAGTGGCATTTCTGGATAGGCCTGCAGCAGATTCTCTTCGTGCTGGGACTGATGGGGGTTATCTTAGGGTTCCGGATTACGGGCGATGCCCTCATTATGCTGGAAGCCATTCTGGTGTGCATCATAGCCCCTTGTGCAGCAGCTGCTGCCGTGGTCACTGCCAAGCTGGGAGGAAACCTGGAAGAGATGACCACCTACACCTTCGTGTCCAATTTCATCTCCGCCCTGCTCATCCCCCTGTGCTTCCCCTTGCTTCCTCAAGCTACCAGTGCTTCCCAGCACATGGAGTTCCTGCCCCTCTTCCTGCAGATGTTCTGGAAGGTGAGCACCGTGCTCCTGCTCCCCATGGCCTTGGCCCTCTTTACCAAGCTTTGCCTCAAACGGTTCCACCAGTGGCTCATCCACGTGAAAGATCTGAGCTATTACATGTGGGGATGCTCCCTGGTCATCGTATCCGGAACCACAGCCATGAACATTGTAGAAGCCTGGGAAAGAACCTCCGTGTTCTTCCTGGTAGCCATAGCCTTCCTGAGCCTCCTGCTCTGCATTGTGCAGTATGCCACAGGCCGTTTCATCGGGCACTATTTCGATAAGGTGATAGAGGCCGGGCAGAGCTTGGGGCAGAAGAATACCGCCTTTGCCATCTGGGTAGCCACCGCTTTCCTGAACCCCCTCTCGTCTGTGGGGCCCGGATGCTACATCCTCTGGCAGAACACCATTAACTCCATAGAGATTTGGCTCTACCGAAAGAAAGGACTGGAGAAAGCCAGCTAAAAATAAAACCCAGGCAGCACACACTACCTGGGTTTCTTTATCACGTTACACGAAGTTTACACGAAAGCCACAGTCAGACCAGCCATCACGATGCTCACCATGGACATGAGCTTGATGAGGATGTTCAGTGACGGACCACTGGTATCCTTGAACGGGTCGCCCACGGTATCACCCACAATGGTAGCCTTGTGCGCAAAGGAACCCTTACCACCGAAGTTGCCTTCCTCCACGTTCTTCTTCGCATTGTCCCAGGAACCACCGGAGTTGGCCATGAAGATAGCCAGGGTGAAACCACCGGCCAGACCACCCACCAGCAGTCCCAGCACACCTGCTACACCCAGCACGCACCCCACTACGATAGGGATGACGATAGCCAGGATAGAAGGCAGAATCATCTCATGCTGAGCCGCACGCGTGGAAATCTCCACACACCGGCGGTAGTCCGGAGTAGCCTTACCCTCCAGAATACCTGCTATCTCCCGGAACTGACGTCTTACCTCTACCACCATCTTCTGGGCAGCACGTCCCACAGCCTCCATGGTGAGACCACAGAACAGGAAGGCAGCCATGGCACCGATGAAGGCACCCACCAGCACCTTCGGGTTCATCAGGTTCACTTGGAAGAAGTTCATGAAGTCTGGGATAGTAGCCTGAGCAGCCTGGATAGCCTCACCCTTCACGTTCGTCATCATCACATCGGCCCGCTCCATCGCTATCTTGATTTCTTCAATATAGGATGCCAGCAGCGCCAGCGCTGTAAGTGCAGCAGAGCCTATGGCAAATCCCTTGCCCGTAGCTGCTGTGGTGTTTCCCAGCGCATCCAGCGCATCGGTACGGTGACGTACCTCCTTACCCAGCTTGCTCATCTCTGCATTACCACCTGCATTATCAGCTATCGGTCCGTAGGCATCCGTAGCCAGGGTAATACCCAGGGTAGACAGCATGCCCACTGCAGCTATACCCACTCCGTAGAGCCCGTGAGCCAGACTTTCAGAAGACATAGACAGGTCGAACCCGTTGGCACACATATAGCTCAGCATGATAGCCACACCGATGGTAATCACCGGAATGCACGTAGAAATCATACCCGTACCTATACCCTTGATAATTACCGTAGCAGAGCCCGTAAGACCTGCCTCGGAAATCTTCTGGGTAGGCTTGTAAGAGTGCGAAGTATAGTATTCCGTAGCTATACCGATGATGACACCGGCTGCCAGACCCGTGATGACGGAGAACGACAGCCCCAGCCAGTTTTCCATGCCCAGCAGATACAGAATCAGGAAAGTAGCCAGCGCAATGAGCACAGCCGATACATCCGTACCCACAGCCAGAGACCTTAGCAAATCACGCATGGTAGCTCCCTCCTTGGTACGCACCAGGAAGATGCCCAGCAGGGACAGGAACACACCCACGGCAGCTATCAGCATCGGAGCGATGACTGCCTTCAACTGCATTTCAGGTACCAGGGCATAGGCTGCAGCACCCAGGGCAGCGGTAGACAGGATAGACCCGCAGTAACTCTCATACAGGTCGGCTCCCATACCAGCCACATCACCCACATTATCACCCACATTATCAGCTATGGTAGCCGGGTTCCGAGGATCATCCTCCGGAATATCCGCTTCCACCTTTCCCACTATGTCGGCTCCCACATCGGCAGCCTTGGTATAGATACCACCGCCCACACGGGCAAAGAGTGCCTGTGTAGAAGCACCCATACCGAAGGTCAGCATGGTAGTGGTGATAGCTATCAGATTCTCGTCCGTGAGACCGTTCAGTACCAGGAACCACACCGCTATATCCAGCAGTCCCAGACCCACCACCGTGAGTCCCATCACTGCTCCGGAACGGAACGCTATCTTCAGCCCCGCATCCAGACTCTTACGTGCCGCATTCGCTGTACGCCCACTGGCATAGGTAGCTGTCTTCATGCCGAAGAAACCAGCCAGACCAGAGAAGAAACCACCCGTGAGGAACGCAAACGGAACCCAAGGGTTCTGCACATGAAGCACATAGGCCATGAACGCAAACAGGGCAGCCAGGGCTATAAACACATAGAGCACCACCTTGTACTGTTGTTTCAAGTACGCCATGGCACCCCTGCGCACATACTCGGCTATCTCCCGCATACGGGGAGTACCCTCATCTTCCTTCATCATACTCTGAAAGAAGTACCACGCCATTCCCAGAGCACAAACAGAGGCCACGGGAATGAGCCAGAAAACAAGTGGAATGTTTTGCATAGTTTTAGTTTTTAGGTTTAAATTAATTTATTCTTCCCTTCAAACTTACTGCTTTTTTCTTTATTTCCAAAAAATAAAATAGTCTTTTTTTACTGTGCTCCTTCACAATTGCTTTTTCCCCTTAAATTTTTCTCTTTCCCGATTATTTTCCTATTTTTGCAAAAATAACCTAATTTACTATGAAACGAAATTTTTTATCTCTTATCCTTATGATGTTTAGCCTGGCCCTGAGTGCACAGCCTAAAATTTCCTTGTTCTGTGACCATGTAGAGAGTATAGCCCAGCAGGAAGGCATTTCCTTCCGGGAAGCTGCTCAGAAAATCCGAAGCCTGGGCTACCAGGGACTGGATGTATCCATCTCCCTGAGTGAAGATAAACTGAAAATTTTGGACGAACTGGGTTTCCAGCATGCCTGTGCCATCTCCTGGATGGACTATTATAAAGGGGAGCAGAAGGAGCTGGAGGATCAGACCCTGGCGTTCATGCAGAAGCATGGATATGACCGGGTGCTGGTGGTTCCGGGCTTCCGTCCGGGAAATGCTCCGAAGAATGCCGACCAGAAGGCCTATGCCCGCTTGAAGAAGTTCACGGAGAGAGCCAACGCACTGGGGCTGAAGGTGATGGTGGAGGACTTCGATAATCCTTCCTCTCCTTGCTACGGACAGCAGAACCTGGATAAGCTCTTCCAGGCTTGCCCCACCACGGAGCACACCTTCGATACTGGAAATTACCTCTTTGCGGGGGATGAAGTGATGCCTGCCTTGACCCACTTCCAGAAGCGTATTTCGCACGTGCACCTGAAAGATAGACTGGCCCCTGGTCATCCATCTTCTCCTGCCGTAGGTACCGGAGTCATCCCTATGACAGCCGTCATCCAGAGCCTGCAGAGCACCGGGTACAACGGTTGGTACACAGTGGAGCACTACGGTTCCCAGCAGATGCTCACCGATGCCACCCTGTCCATCCGTTTCGTGCAGACAGCCCTGAAAGCGAAGGACTTCCCCCAGACGGAAGCCATGCGCCCTGGCATGTCGGAGTACTGGAACCCACAGCCTAAGTTGGTCATCCCTGGAGCAGACGCATCAGCCCCTTCCGATGCCATCGTGCTCTTCGGAGGGAAAGACCTCAAGGAGTGGGAGAACGACAAGGGAGAGGCAGCCGGATGGAAAACAGAAAACGGCATCCTTACCGTGGATAAGAGTAAAGGCGATATCCTTACACGCCGCAAATTCGGCAGCTTCCAGCTTCACCTGGAGTGGCGCATCCCGGAGGATATCACCGGAGAGAGCCAGGCCCGGGGAAACAGTGGAGTATACCTGCAGGACAAGTATGAAGTGCAGATTCTGGACAGCTATGACAACCCCACCTACGTGAACGGTCAGGCTGGCTCCATCTACAAGCAGACCCCACCGCTGGTAAATGCCATGCGTGCCCCAGGAGAGTGGAACACCTATGATATTATTTTCACCGCACCCCTGTTCCGGGAAGACGGCACCTACCTGTATCCCCCTTACGTCACCGTTATCCATAATGGGGTAGTGGTGCAGAACCATACGGCCATTCAGGGCACCACGGAGTACATCGGTTTCCCACGCATCGTAAAGCATCAGGAAGGCCCTATCCGCCTGCAGTCTCACGGAGACCCCAGTGCCCCCATCAGCTTCCGGAACATCTGGATTAGAAACATGTAATTCATGAAGAAAAAGAAGAAAACCGCTATTACACTGGACCTTTACATCAAGTCCATGAAGAAGGGAAACCGAGAGGCCGAGCAAGAACTGCTGGGCCCCGGATTCCACAGCAAGGACCGTGCACACCGTTCCAGCAAGATTTATACTAGAAAGCAGAAACATAAAGGTAAACTATTAGATTAAATCCCTCATGCGATGTCCTAAATGTGGTTCTACGGACACCAAGAAAGTCCGTGTAGGAGAATACTTTTGCAACCGTTGTCTGTGTTATTTCAACGACTCCGACCCGTGGCGCAAGCCTCTCTGGGAACTCTTCCTGCTGCTCCTGCTGTGCCTCCCCGTGCAGCTCAGGGCCCAGTTTGCTCCCATGCCGGAGGATAAGCTGCCCCCTAAGAGCCACAGCATCCAGTTTAAAGATACGCTGATAGACTTTGGAAACGGTATCCCCATGCGTACGCAGATGCTTCTTCCTCGTACCGCAGGGAAACCCTTCCCCGTGGTGGTGATGCGCACTCCGTATATGCCAGAAAACGTGAAGATGGAGGTCATGCCTGGCATGCGGCAGTTTGCAGAACGAGGCATAGGCTATGTGGTGCAGAACTGCCGAGGTACCGGAGGCAGCAAGGGATCCTACCAGCCTAATATCTATGAAAGGGAAGATGGTCTGAACCTGGTGCGCTGGCTCGATGCACAGCCCTGGGTCAGTGGCATAGGTCTCACAGGCACCTCGTACATGGGACTTACCTGCTGGATCATAGCCGATGACCTCCCAGCCAAGGTAAAAGCCATCCACCTGCATCACTACGGCATAGACCGTCACCTCTCTGCCTACCACAGCGGACTCTTCCGTCAGGACATTCTCACGGCCTGGGCTATCGATAATGCCCGTGAGCCCATCAGCCGACCTTTTAAGAACCCCGATGCCCCGTACTATGAACAGGAGAAATACATGCCTCAGGAAACCATGGACGTGGACATGCTGGGCTATGAGCTGCCTTGGTATCGCGACTGGATTACGCATACGGACTATACCGACCCGTACTGGCATCAGGGCGTGTGGGAAACCCTGCGCAGCATTCCACCTAAGATAAAAGTCCCCATTACCGTGGTAGCCGGGCACTTCGACCATCACAATGAGGGCACCATCCTGGGTTACACCCTGCTCAGCCCGGAAACCAAGGCGAAGAGCCGGCTCATTGTGGGCAGCTGGAACCACTCCTTCGTGACTACCCCCACTGTGCATGAACCTGTGCACGATAAGGACGTGAACATCGATGTAGACGCCTTCCAGTACATGTACTCCCTCCTAGTGAAGGGTGAAGAGCCGAAGCACGAAGTCCTGGTCTATTCCATCGGGCAGGATGAGTGGCTCCACCTGGACGAGTGGCCTGTAGAACCCCGTCAGAAAGAAGTGTATTACCTCACGGCACAGCATCAGCAGAACGGGAAACCGTACATCTTGGCACGCAGTGAGAAAGAGCTGAAGAAGAAAGCCTTGCTGCAGTTCACATACGACCCCCAGAACCCCGTGATGAGTGTAGGAGGGGAGACCCTCTTCACCAGTGAGAAAATCCGCGGCAGCCTTCCTCAGCCCGATATGGGGTACCGCCCCGATGTGATTTCCTTCATCTCCCAGCCCCTCACGGAGGACATGACCATAGACGGAAAGATACGGGCAGTGGTGTATATGAGCACCGATGTGGACGATACCGCCTTGATGTTCAAGGTGAGCGAAGTATTCCCCGACGGTACAGCGTATAACATCCGCACTGGAGTCACCACCTTGGCTTACCGGAACAACCGTCTGGGAGCCCGTCAGAAGTACACACCCGGAGAAGTGGTAGAGCTGAACCTAGAGGCCCTGCCTATATTGTGGCAGGTGAAGAAAGGGCACAGAATACGCATTGACGTCACCAGCAGTAATTTCCCGGAGTACTCCATCCACAGCAACTATGCCGGAGTGTGGTCCCATCAGCGTCTTACCCGCAAGGCCCACCAGACTATCTATGTAGACCCTCAGCATCCGTCAAGAGTGGAGATTCCGGTGAGGTAGGTTCCCCCATCAGCTTTTTGAACTCCTTCGGAGAGCACCCCACATGGTTGCGGAAGAACCGCGTGAAGTGCTGCGGATACTGGAACCCCAGCTCATAGGCCGTTTCCTTCACGGAGGCGCCTGGAAGCAGCATCATGTGCTTGGCCAGATTCGTGGTATAAGAAAGGATGTAGTCCTGGGCGCCTATCCCTATGGATTTCTTGATCAGATCACTGAAGTACTTCGGCGTGTACCCGAATTGTCCTGCGAAATATTCCACCCTGGGCAGTCCCATCTTTTTACTCAAGCGCTGGGCAAAGTAGTCGTGCAGCATGTTCTCAAACCTGCTCAGCATCTCCTGGCTTTGCGGAGCCTGAAGCTCAAACTGCTGGTCGTAGAGTCGGAGCAGGAATTCCAGAATCAGTTCCAGGTAGATTCTTACCATATTCATGGAGTGGGCATCCTGCTCAGCGTCAGCTTCACGCTGTATGCGCTCCATCACCTTCAGCAGGAAGTGCTTTTCCTCTTCAGAAACCTGAAGGGCCTTGTGCGTATCGTAAAAGAAATAAGGGTATTTGGTACGAATGTTTTTGCCCAGTTCCGTTCCGTGAAGCAGGTCCGGATGGAAAAGCAGACACACCGAGTTGGGATTTTCATCCTCCATCAGGTTAATCCGCACCAGTTGCCCCGGAGCGAAGCAGAATATAGAATCCTCCGTATAGTCATATTCTGTCTTACCGTAAAGAATATCCCCGCATCGCTTCAGTTTCAGCTTCACAATGTAGAAGCCTATGGTAAAACTCCCGTTCTCACACTTTTCAGCCGTTCGGAAATCTACCACATTCACCAGGTGGTTTCCTCCTTTAAAACCAAATCTTTCGTTGTAATCCCTTAAGGTATTCAGATGGGTTATTTCCATACTAGTAGTTTTATGAATCCAGAGTAGAAAAATTGGTATTTCTACGTGGCACAAAGGTAACTTATTTTAGAAAACAAAGCACTATTTTTGCAAAAAATATAATTTATTTTAGAAAACAAAGCACTATTTTTGCAAAAAATATATAGAGACAATTATGAAAGACCCAAAAATTTCCCGTAGAGATGCCCTTAAGATTATGGGCGCTGCTTGTGCCACCACCCTCCTGGCAGGGTGTGGAGTCGCAACCGCCAGTGAACCAGAAACACCCCTGGAGCCCCTTCAGAAGAAGTATAAAAGACTCATCCTCTTCTTCACGGCTACCGGAAACAGCCTTTACATAGCCCGTGAGCTGGCAGGCGAAGGCGGAACACTGCTCAGCATCGCGCAGGAGACTCACCGGGAGAACCCCGTGTATGAGGCCGATGAGATAGGCATCGTGTGCCCCATCTTCTGCTTCATTCCCCCTACCATAGTGCAGGAGTTCATAAAGAAAGCCACCTTCCATGCGCAGTACCTCTTCTGCATAGGAACGTATGGCGCAAACTCCACCATCTTCCCGGAATACACGCAGAAACTGTGCAAGGAGCACGGAAAAGAGATGAACTACATCAATACCATTCGCATGGTGGACAATTACCTGCCTTACTATGATATGAATCAGCAGAAAGCCGAGGACAAGCACATCCCAGAGCAACTGGCCGAGGTGAAGGCAGCCATCAACAGCCGCACTAATTTCATTCGCCCGGTGAGCGAGCAGGAGAAAGGTTTCTGCGAAGGTTACTACCGCCATTCTGGAAGAGACCGGGTGAACCCCACCTTTACCCGCTCTGAAAAGATTTTCTTTACTACCGATGCCTGCATAGGCTGCAGCGTCTGCCAGTCTGTGTGCCCACATGAGTCCTGGTCTGTGGTAGACGGGAAAGGCAAGCCCGAAGGCGATTGCGAGACCTGCTTTGCCTGCGTGCACAACTGCCCATCCAAGGCCATCAGCATTATTCCTACCCCTCCAGAGCCCGAAGAGCCCAACCGCAATGCACGCTACCGCAACCCTAACGTAAAGCTGGGCGACATTATTCAGGCCAACAGCCAGCGTAAGTTTTAATCTCCATTGAGCCCCTCCAGTGGGCACAGCTCTACTCCCATCAGCATCACCCGGTGCTCCTGGGAGAAGCCGTGCCGTGCGTAGAAAGCAGGCAGATCACCCTCGGCAGCCGTAATAAGGTGCACCGCTTTTATTTCCTTTTTCCGGAGCTGTGCCAGCAGCCCCTCCAGCAGTTTCTTCCCAATGCCTCGGCCCTGGAATTCCGGGGTTACGGCCAGGTCGTTTATTTCAAAGGTGCGCCCGTAGTGGAACAGCATGGAAGACCCCAGTATGAACCCCACCACATCGCAGCCCACCACACATTCCAGTCCGTAGCTTTGTGGGCTCTCCAGTATTTCCCGCACATGCACTGTGGCATCCTCCACTGTCCAGGCATCGTGCCAGGGTTCCCCAGAGAACGCATCGGCATAGATTTCCCCGTAGCGTTCCACATGCTCCATGCAGCAAGGCTGCAGTACCATATCCATTGTCATATTGTTTGGAATTTAGGTTTTATTTGTATTTGTATAGCTCCTTCTTTAGAGCTGGAGATTTATTCCCTCAAGGGTTTTCTTTGCCGGCTTTATGTAGCCCCTGATTTGAAATCTTACTACAAAGTTACTACATATTTCGCCTTCTTCAAAATTCTACAGCCCGCAAAACGCAGAAAAATGACGGGAAACTGAAAATAATTCGATTTGTAAGGATAATTTACTGAAAATCAGCGTGCTGCAGAATGAGGTTTTTAAGGGGTATTCGTTGGAGAAAAATTTCTCCCCAACTGGAGAGAAATTTTTTCCTAACTGGGGAGAGATTTTTCCCCAGAAGTGGTCATTTGGGGTCATGGTCATTTTATTTTCGGATTTTTGTCAAGTTTGCGGAAGGGGTCACTAATTTAGTATGAGGAGTCAACTTTTTCAGTACATAGTCAACTTTTCTAGGAAAAGAGTCAACCTTTTCAGGAAAAGTAGTCAACCTTTCCCAGTACGGATGGTCAACTTTTTCCGTACGGATAGGATTATGTTAAAAATTTAACCATAAAAAGAGTCAACCTAATTCAGGAAAAGTCAAGTAGGTGTCATGGGTGTCAGGTGTCAAAGGTGTCAAACTCAAAATGGGGGAGTGCAAAAAAATGTCGAACAAAAATTTAATAATATAATATATATATATATATTATATTATTAATCATATTTTGGCTATTTTTGTGTTTTCACTATAACCCTCGAAAAGTGGGTATATTGAAAAAGACTTTGACACCTTTGACACCTGACACCTTTGACACCTTATTTTTCCATTGTCTTTTCCTGATTTCGGTTGACAGTTTTTTGCTTCTTTCCTGATGCAGTTGACAGTCTTTTTACTGGGTAGGTTGACAATTTCCTGAAATCGTTGACATCCATCCTGAAAAGGTTGTCATTTTCCTGAAAAGGTTGACAACTATGAAAAACACTGCGGAGGTTTGCCAAACGGCTGGAGGCGCAAAGCCTCCAAAGAGTG